>NZ_JACCBN010000001.1:1233297-2466595 GCF_013409505.1 Actinomycetospora corticicola
CCGGGCGATCGGGTGCGTGGACCCGTCCTCCACCGCGGCCGCGTACCGCAGGGCGGTGTCGTCCACGTCCCCCACGACGCGCATCCGCCCCGTGGTGAGGGTGCCGGTCTTGTCGAGCACCACCGTGTCGACGCGCCGGGTGGACTCCAACACCTCCGGGCCACGCAGCAGGATGCCCAGCTGCGCCCCGCGGCCGGTGCCGACCATGAGCGCGGTCGGCGTGGCCAGCCCCAGCGCGCACGGGCAGGCGATGATGAGGACGGCGACGGCCGCGGTGAAGGCCCCGCTCACGTCGCCGGCGAGCACGAGCCAGCCCACGAAGGTGGCGACGGCCATCAGCACGACGACGGGCACGAAGACGCCCGACACCCGGTCGGCCAGGCGCTGGATCTCCGCCTTGCCGTTCTGGGCATCGGCCACCCGTCGGGCGATCCGGGCGAGCTGGGTGTCCGCGCCGACCTTCGTGGCCCGCACCACCAGCCGCGAGCCCACCGCCACGCAGCCGCCCACCACGTCCGCCCCCGGCGCGACCTCGACCGGCACCGACTCCCCGGTCACGGTGCTCGCGTCGACCGCGCCCACGCCGGAGACGACGACGCCGTCGGTCGCCACGCGCTCGCCGGGCCGGACCACGAACTCGCTCCCGACGACGAGCCGCTCCACCGGCACCCGCGTCTCGGTGCCGTCGACCAGGAGCGCGACGTCCTTCGCGCCGAGGTCGAGCAGCGCCCGCAGCGCGGCACCCGCCCGGCGCTTGGCGCGGGCCTCGAAGAACCGGCCGGCGAGCACGAACGTGGTGACCGCGGCCGCGGTCTCCAGGTAGATGGCGTCCCCGGGGTCGGCGGTGAAGGACAGCGTGTGGGTCATCCCGGGCATCCCGGCGTCCCCGAACAGCAGCGCCCACACCGACCACAGCAGGGCGGCCAGCGTGCCGAGCGAGATCAGGGTGTCCATCGTCGCCGTGCCGTGCCGCAGGTTCACGGCCGCGGCCCGGTGGAAGCGCCAACCGCCCCAGACGACCACGGGCGCGGCGAGCACCAGCGAGATCCACTGCCAGTCGACGAACTGCCAGGCCGGGGCCATCGCGAGGACCACGACCGGCACGGACAGCGCCGCACTGACGAGCACGCGGTGCCGGAGCTCGTCGACCTCGCTCCCGTCGTGCCCGGCGTCGGGCTCCTCGCCTGCGGACGGCGGGGTGGCGCCGTAGCCGAGCTGCTCGACCGTCTCGACCAGCGTGCCGGTCGACATCCCGGCGGGGTGGTCGACGTGCGCGTTCTCGGTCGCGTAGTTGACGCTCGCCGTGACGCCCTCGAGGCGGTTCAGCTTCTTCTCGATACGCATCGCGCACGAGGCGCACGTCATCCCGGAGATGGCGAGCTGGGTGCTCGCGCGGCCGTCGAGGGCGGGCGTCATCGTCTCCACGTCTCCAGGGATACCCCCAGGGGGTACCGGCGTCAATCCTCGTAGGGATACCCCACCCCGGTATGATGACACCCGTGAGCGAGCACCAGCACGGCTACTCCCCGCACAAGGACGCCCACCTGCGTCGCCTCAAGCGTGTCGAGGGGCAGGTGCGGGGGATCGCGCGGATGGTCGAGGAGGACAAGTACTGCATCGACGTCCTCACGCAGGTCAGTGCGGTGACCGGGGCCCTGCAGAACCTCGCGCTCGCGCTCCTCGAGGAGCACATGGGCTCCTGCGTGGTCGACGCCGCGAAGGCGGGCGACGAGGAGGCGAAGGAGAAGGTCGCCGAGGCCTCGGCCGCGATCGCGCGGCTCGTGCGGTCCTGACGGCGGTCCCTCCCGGACGAGGTGACCCCGCCGCCCCGGGGGGAGGGGCGACGGGGTCGGTGCGGTCCACTCGGGGGGCGAGGGACCGGCGCGCAGGACTGTCCCATCTTCACCTAGTTGCACGCAATGTGAGCAACCCCGCGCCGCGCGCGCCGAACCGACGGGCTGCGGGCCGCCCGGGTCCCGGTGCACGCGGGGTGCCGCCGGCCGCGACCCGGACATGACCGACGCCACGCCCTGCCCGCGCCCCGCGCGGATGCCTCCGACCGGCCGCGGTGTTGGACAGGATGCCGCTCCGACACCGTTCCGAGACCGGGACCCGGGGCGGCGGATCCGGGCAACGGCGCCCGGGGAGGAGGACGTCGTGGGATGTCGTCAGGCACCCTTACTCATCACCGACGCGGCGGTCTCGTTCGAGCAGGAGTTCGCCGCCCGTCGTCGTCGCTACTCGTGGATCATGGCGATGCGCATCCCGTGCCTCGTGCTCGCCGGGGTCTTCGGCATCGCCTTCGGCTGGACCTGGGTGGCGGTCGCGCTGATCGTCGCCTCGGTACCCCTGCCGTGGATCGCGGTCCTCATCGCCAACGACGCGCCGCCGCGCCGGGCCGAGCAGCCCGCCCGGTTCCGCGCCGACCACCGGGAGCACCAGCTCGAGGTCTCGACGCACGAGGTCATCGAGCCGACCGAGATCGTCGGTGCCCCGGTGGACGACGAGTACCACCGCGCGGCCTGAGCACCGCCTTCCCGACGACGGGCCGGGTCAGCCCAGCGCGGCGACCCGCGCCCGCAGCTCCGCCGCGAGGTTCTCCACGCCGCCGAAGCGCCGGTCGACGATGAGCTGTCCGAGGCAGGACAGCAGGACGGCGGGCCACTCGACGAGGCCGAGGAAGCCGGCGCCCACGAAGAGCGCGTAGAGCAGCAGGCTCTCCGGCTCCGGCACGTGCGCCGCGATCCACGCCCGGACCGCCGCGTCGTCGCCGCGGTCGAGGGCGGCGAGCAGGTCCGGGGCGTGCAGCGGGTCGCCGTGCTTCTCCGGCGGGAGGGCCGGTGCCGCCTCGGGACCCGTCGGGACGCTGGTGAGCACGCGGTCTGCCATCGCTCCGACGCTACCCGCCGTTCATGCTCCTGTCGCCGGATCGCTGTCCGTCGGAGGTCGCGCCCATCGGGTGACCCCTTTGCCGGACATCGGGCGACGACGAAAGGGGGGTCGGAAACCCGGAGCGTGATCAGTAAGACTGCCTACGTGAATGCCGAAGCTTCCGACCGGGCCGTCGCACACGAGTGCGAGGGGCTCGAGGACCTCGGGGCAGCCGTCCTGGCGCAGGCCGAGGGCTGGATCGAGAACGGGGTCGGCGAGGACGTCGGGCTGGCCCTCGTGCAGAACGCCCTGCCGTTGATCGAGGACACCGGCCACCTCACCCGCCTGCAGCGACGCTCGCACGCCCAGGTGCTGCTGGGGTTGCTCCTGCTGCTCGACGACCCGATGGCCGGGGGGATCGCGACCGAGCTCGTCGAGCTCCTGCACGGCGCGGCCACGGAGGCACGCGTCCTCGCGAGCTAGTCGGGCCAGAGCGGACGCAGCGCCCGCCGTCGCTCCCCACGGTCCAGGCCGCGCAGGTCGGCCACCCCGTGCTCGGTGACCACGACGTCGACGTCGTGGCTCGCCGTCGTCACCGGCCGCGACAGCCGTTCGACCATCGTGGGGACGCCGCGGTGCGTGCTGGCCAGGGCGATCACGGAGAGACCGTGGCGCGACCGGGTGGCGGCCGCGGCGTAGTCCGGGTGCCCGCCGATCCCGCCGACGATCGCGGACGCCGGGCCCTCGACGTTGACCTGACCGTCGCGGTCGATCTCCACGGCCGTGTTGACCGCGACGAGGGGTGGGTCGGCGGCGAGCCGGTTCGGGTCGTGGGTGACCTCGACGCCGTGGAGCACGGGGCGGCCCGCGCGACCGTGCTCGTCGGCCCACCCGTACAGCCGGGGGGTGCCGACGAGGTAGGTGGCGGTCGGGGTCGAGGCGAGCAGGCCCGCCTCGTCGAGGTCCACCACGGGGTCGCCGAGCAGGCCGGAGTCGGCGTGCACGGGGCGACCGCGGTCCAGGATGCCCCGCACCACGGCCTGGCCGAGCTGGCCGGGCGCCCACTGGACCCGGGCGTCGTCGGGGAGCAGCCCCGCGACGAGCTCGCCGATGCGGCGGTGCTCCGGGCTCGGCTCGGGGGCCACCGGCACGACGGCCGGACCGTCCGACGCGTGCCCGATCACGAAGGTCTGGTCCTCCGGCAGCGGTGGACCCGACGCGGCGCGGGGGAGCGCGTCGTCGAGCACGACCGCGAGCGGCACCCCGGCGTCGATCGCGACCCGCATCCACGAGACCTCGCTGCCGAGCACCGGCCCGTAGGGTCCCGGCGCCGCGGACACCACGAGGAGGTCCGGGCGCAGCGGTCCCGCGAGGAGCGCGGGCATCGCCGACAGGCGCGCCGGGACGGCCCGGACATGCCCCTGCGACACCCCCGCACGCAGCCCCCAGCCCGGCATGACCGTGCGGGCGTCGGCGAAGGCGGCGAGGTCGAGGCCCTCCACGGGCGCCGGCATCCACCCGAGCACGAGCCGCAGGTCCCCCCGCTCGCGTGCGATCCCGCCGAGCGCGGGGAACGCCGCGCGCGGGGTCCCGCACCCGTCGGCCACCGCGATCCGCGCCCCCGGCCGCATCAACGAGGACAGGGCCCGCGTGTCGATCTCCGCGTTCACGTTCGGTACTCCTCGGACGGGGTGGTGGAGGGCGCAGGGTGATCATGCCGGACGGGCCGACGGGTCCCCGGGTGGTCGTTGGGACACCTGTGGGTGACGGGGTGTTTCGCGGCCCCGGTCCGGCCGCCGGGATTCCTAGCGTGCGCCCGCATGGAGCTCCTCCGACCGCCGCGGCGTCCCCGGCGGGTCCTCCCCGCGTTGACCGCCGGTCTGGTCGCCCTCGTCGGCTTCACGGTCGGGACGGCCGCGCTGGCGGCCCCGGCGGACGCCGGGTCGTGGGCGGTCCAGCGCTCGTCCACGGCGAAGGTCGCCGATCTCGTGGGCGCCGGGTCGATCAACGACACGGGCGCACGGTACGGCGTCGAGGGCACCGACCTCGGACACATGTTCATGGTGGGCCCGCGCATGGCGATGGCCTTCGGCGACACCTTCGGCGCCCCGGCGGCGAAGGACTTCTTCTCGGTGAAGCACACCGACTGGCGCTCCAACGTCATCGCCTCGATCGACCCGCCCGCGAGCCCGGCGCAGGGCCTGCCGTTCAAGGGGATGATCTCCGACCGGGACGGGCACGCCAAGGAACTGATCCCCTCGCAGAAGCGCAAGGGCGTGCAGGAGACGGTGATCCCGACCTACGGCATCGCGACCGGGCCGAAGAACACCACGATGAACCTGCAGTTCATGTCGGTGAAGAGCTTCGACACGCCGGGCCGCTGGCAGCTCACCGGCTCGGGGATCGTCACCTCGACCGACGGCGGCACGACGTGGAAGGACAGCGGGGCCCGCTGGCCGGCGAACTCGAGGTTCGGGCAGGTCGCGTACGTCCGCCCCGGCGGACCCGACGACCCCGCCTCGCCCGTCGCGGCCGGGACGTCGCCGGGCTCGGAGATCTACGTCTACGGCATCCCCGGCGGACGGTACGGCGACCTGTCCCTGGCCAGGGTGGCGGCGGACCGGCTCACCGACACGGCCGCCTACCGGTACTGGAACGGCACGACCTGGGTGGCGGGGGAGGCGAACGCCGTACCCGTGGTGAAGGGTCCGGTCGGCGAGCTCTCGGTGCGCTGGAACGCGTTCTACCGGCGGTGGATCATGATGTACCTGGTCGACGACACCGGCGAGGTCGTCCTGCGCACCGCGACCACGCCGACCGGCCCGTGGACGCCCGCCCAGGTGGTCACCACCACGAAGGACTTCCCGCAGGCCTACGCGCCCTATCTCACCCCGCGCTGGAACGACGGGCCCGACATCTGGTTCACGATGTCGCAGTTCACCACCTACCGCGTCGCGCTGATGAAGACCCGGCTCACCCCGCTCGCCGCCGGCGCCGCGCTCCCCACGTCGGTGGTCCCGCGGTCCGCGCCGGCCCGCCTGGCCTCGGTCAGTGCGCCGGCCTTCCGGACGGCGGGTCCTGCCGGACCGGGGGAGACCACCTCGGCCCCGCCGACGAGCTCGACGTCGTCGGCCCCGCCGACCGGGGCGACCACGACCACCGCGCCCGCCACACCCGCGACGACGACCGCGACACCCGCGAGTCCGCCGCCGACCATCGACACAGCGTCGCCGGAGCCGGGGGAGAACCCGCCTCCGGCGTGATCTGCTGGGCCGGACGAGGGAACCTCGACCACCGACCGTCGCAACTTCGACCGTCCACTCGAACAACCGTGCTACTCCTCATGAGGGGAGTTACGGAACGGGGGGATGGCAGTGATCCAGTCGTGGATGCTGGTGCTGGGTGCCGGTGGGGTCGGCGGCTTCTTCGTCGGGCGGTGGAGCGCGGAGGTCCGCCGCGCCCGCTACGACGGACGACGTCTGTGGGCGCAGCGCAAGAACTACCGTTTGTAGGCCCCGACTTCCGGCGAAGCGGGTGATCGCGACAGGATCGTCGCGACCCGACACCGCCGGAGGACGCGATGCGCTACGACGACGACGCCCAGCTCGACGCGTCCGAGGTCACCGACCGCCGGGGCGGCTCCGACGGGGGCGGTCTCGGCGGAGGCGGTGGCTTCGGGGGAGGTGGCGGGGGCGGGATCCTCGGGCTGGTCCTCGGCCTGCTGCTCCGCGGCCGGGGCGGCAAGGCGAGCCTCGGCGTCATCGTCGTCGCGATCATCGGCTTCGTCGCCGCGCAGTACCTCGGCGGCGGTTCGGGGACGACGACGGGCGTGGCCGGCGGGTTCGGGGACCCGGGTGGCCCGGCGCAGGTCGGCACGAGCGACCTCGCGAGCGAGTGCCGCACGGGCGCGGACGCGAACTCCAAGCTCGACTGCGCGATCGTCGCGGACATCAACTCGATCCAGGGCTACTGGGCCGGCGGTGGCTACGCCCGGGCGGCCTCGGCGGTGCGGGGCGCGCAGCCGACCTACGAGCGGGTCGACACGGTGTTCTTCACCGGCGGGGTGCGGACGGCCTGCGGGTCGGCCGACTCGAGCGCCGGGCCGTTCTACTGCCCGGGCGACAACCTCGTGTACATCGACCTGAGCTTCTACGACCAGCTCCAGCAGCAGTTCGGGGCGCAGGGCGGGCCGCTGGTGAACGCCTACGTGCTCGCCCACGAGTACGGCCACCACGTGCAGGCCCAGCTCGGCACCGAGGCGAAGGTCCGCTCCCGGCAGGGGGCGACCTCCGACTCGGTCCGCCTCGAGCTGCAGGCCGACTGCTACGCCGGGGTGTGGATGAACCACGCGAGCCAGCCGTCGAACGGTCGGCCCGCGCTCATCGAGGACATCACTCCGGCGGACCTGAGCTCCGCGGTCGACGCCGCGCAGCGGATCGGCGACGACTACATCCAGGGCAAGCTCGGCGGCGGGACGGTCAACCCCGACACCTTCACCCACGGGTCGTCCGACCAGCGCAAGCGCTGGCTCACCACCGGCTACACCGGCGGCGACCCGACCCGCTGCGACACCTTCGCCACGAACAGTCTCTGACGCGCTCCGCGAGGGTCACGTGACGCAGGTTCCGGGGCGCCCGGACCTGCCCCACGTGCACCTCTCGACGGAGGTCAGCGCACCCCACGCATCGCCCGCCGCACCCACGGCGCGAGGGCGAGCAGCACTCCACCGAGCACCAGGGCCGCGATCCCGATGACGGAGAAGTAGGTGCCCTCCGTCGACGGGTCGTAGAAGCCCGCCATGGTGCCCGCGAGTGTCGAGCCGAGCGACACCGACAGGTAGAACAGCGCGACCGACTGCGAGCGGAACGCGTCCGGCCCGATGCGGGTGGACAGCGACAGCCCGACCGGCGACAGGTTCATCTCCGCCAGTGCGAACACCAGCATGATCAGCACGATCGCGAGCACGGGGGTCGTGTTGCCGGTGCCGCCGGCCCAGGGCAGGAAGAGCAGGAACGCCACGCCCATGCCGCCCGCGCCGATCGCGAACTTCACCGGCGTCGACGGGCCGCGCTCCCCGAGCCGGGTCCACAGGATCGCGAACAGGGGCGCCAGGACGATCACGAAGAACGGCTCGAGCGAGTTCACCCACGCGATCGGCATCTCCCAACCGCCGAGCATCCGGTCGAGGCGCTCGTCGGTGTAGAGCGTGACCACCGTGAACTGCTGCTGGAACAGCGACCAGAACACGACGCTCGCGAGCCACATCGGGATGTAGGCGCGGGTGCGCGACCGCTCGTCCGCCGACACCTTCGGGCTGCGCAGCAGGAGCGTGAACAGCGCGATCGCGATCAGAGCCACGACGATCGCCACGGCCGTCGAGAGGTTCTCGGCGGTCAGCACACCGAACACGAACAGCAGGGCGATCACGACGACGGCGCCCACGACGATCCCCACCGGACGCTGCCAGGCACCCGGCGTCAGGGGGGTGGGGACCACGTTCGCGGAGGCCGGGAGGTTCTTGCGACCCGTGACGTAGATGCCGAGGCCGAGCGCCATCCCGATCGCGGCGAGGCCGAAGGCCCAGTGGAAGCCGATCGTGGTCTGCGCGAGCCCCGTGAGCAGCGGCCCGACCAGGGCACCGATGTTCACGCCCATGTAGAAGATCGAGAACCCGGCGTCGGCCCGCGGGTCGTCGCGCCGGTAGAGGGAGCCGACGACGGAGGTGGCCGCCGTCTTCACGCCGCCGGAGCCGAGCGCCACGAGGACGAGGCCGACCACGACGCCGGCGAGCCCCGGGATCAGGGCGAGCGCGATGTGGCCGAGCATGACGGTGCACGCGGCGAAGAACAGCGTGCGCTCGGCGCCGAGGACGCGGTCGGCGATCCAGGCGCCGCCCACGCACGCGAGGTACACCATCCCGCCGTAGGCGCCGATGATGCTGGTCGCGGCCTCCTTGGGCAGGCCCAGCCCGCCCTCGGCCAGCGAGTAGTAGAGGTAGTAGGCCATGACGGCCTGCATGCCGTAGAAGCTGAACCGCTCCCACAGCTCCACGGAGAACAGGTTGGCGAGCGCGAGCGGATGGCCGAAGAAGCGGCGGTCCGCCGAGACGTCCTGGCCGGGGTCAGGGGTGTCGGCCGTCGTCACGCCACCGTCGGCGGGATCGACCGCCTTCGGGTCGTCGGGGTTACCAGGGGTGATGGTCACGGCCCAAGACTGTGACGCACCTGAGAGGTCCGCACCAGTAGGGCGTCCGAATTCCGTCAGGTGAGTTTCAGGTGGCTCGTACCCCTCTGTCGGGGTATGACCCACGCCACGCTCGCCGACGAGGAGTCACCACCATGTACATCCAGCAGTACGCCCCCGTGCTCGGGTCCCTGGCCTGGAGCTCCCTGGTCGCGGCGCTCCCGCTCCTCGTGCTCTTCGTCCTGCTGGGCGGCCTGCGCGTCCGTGCCTGGCTCGCCTCGATCATCGCCCTGGTCGTCTCGCTGCTGGTCGCGGTCCTGGTGTACGCGATGCCGGTCGGTCAGGCGCTCCTCGCCGGGACCGAGGGCGCGGTGTTCGGCTTCTTCCCGATCCTCTGGATCGTCATCAACGCCCTCTGGATCTACCGGATGACGGTGCGCACCGGGCACTTCGACGTCCTGCGCCGCTCCTTCAGCTCGGTCTCGGACGACCAGCGGGTGCAGGCGATCATCATCGCGTTCGCCTTCGGCGCGCTGCTCGAGGCGCTGGCGGGCTTCGGCGCCCCGGTGGCCATCTGCACCGTGATGCTCATGGCCGTCAACTTCCCGCCGCTCAAGGCCGCCGTGGTCGCACTCGTGGCCAACACCGCGCCCGTCGCCTTCGGGGCGATCGCCGTGCCGATCACCACCCTCGCCCAGGTCACGGGGCTGCCCGAGGACATGCTGGGCGCGGTCGTCGGCCGGCAGACCCCGGTCCTCGCGGTCTTCGTGCCGTTCGTGCTGGTGATGCTCGTGGACGGGGTCCGCGGTCTGCGTGAGACCTGGGGCGTCGCACTGGTCGGCGGGCTGGTCTTCGCGGTCGCCCAGTTCCTCACGTCGAACTTCCTGTCGGTCCCGCTCACCGACATCGTCGCCTCGCTCCTCTGCGCGGGCGCCGTGGTGCTGGTCGTGCGCTCCCGGAGCGGCTCCTCGGCGCGGGTCCCGGTCGCGGCGGGCGGCGGGGACCTTCCCGACGACGGGCCGGGTCCGGACGCCGGGCCGGGTCCCGACTCCGGGCGCGACGCCGGGTCGGACGCGGCCGCGCGGCACGACTCCACCCGCGACACCGTCCTGGCCTACCTGCCCTACGTGATCATCATCGCGCTCTTCTCGATCCAGCAGATCCCGGCGGTGAAGTCCGCGCTCGACGCCACCACGGCGAAGTTCCGCTGGCCGGGACTGGACGTGCGCTCGCCGTCGGGAAGCCAGGTGTCCTCGACCAGCTTCACGTTCAACTGGCTGGCCTCGGCCGGCTCGATCCTGCTCATCGCCGGCCTGATCACGATGCTGGTGCTCCGCGTCGCCCCGCGGACGGCCGTGAGTTCCTACGGCCAGACGCTCTCGGAGCTCCGCACGGCGATCGTGACGGTCATGGCCGTCCTCGCGCTGGCCTACGTCATGAACCTCTCGGGGCAGACGATCACCATCGGGCAGTGGCTCGCGGCCACCGGGGGATTCTTCGCGGTGCTGTCGCCGGTCCTGGGCTGGCTCGGGGTGGCGGTCACCGGGTCCGACACGTCGTCGAACTCGCTGTTCGGCGCCCTGCAGGTCGCGGCCGCGGAGCGCAGTGGTCTCGACCCGATCCTGCTCGCCGCCGCCAACACCTCCGGCGGGGTGCTCGGCAAGATGATCTCGCCGCAGAACCTCGCGATCGCCGCCTCCGCCGTGGGCATGGCCGGGCGGGAGGGCGAGATCTTCCGGAAGGTCCTGCCGTGGAGCCTGCTCTTCCTCGTCGGGATGGCGGTGCTGGTCTACCTGCAGTCGACCCCGGTGCTCGGCTGGATGCTTCCTTAGGTGGCCTTCGGCCAGGAGAGCAGAAAGTGGGGTCATAGGCCCACTTTCTGCTCACCTGCTCCGCACCTGGTGCAGGGCCAGCACCCCGTCCGCCGCGCCCGTCTGTTCCCAGGTCCCGGACGCCGCCGTCCACGTCCGCCCGTCGTAGCTGACCCGGTCCAGCGCCAGGCGCGTCGAGTGCCCCACCAGCCAGGACGCGATCGCCCAGCCGTTCTCCGCGTTCTGCGGGCCCGAGAGCCGGGCGTTGCCGAGCTCGGCCCGCGCGAGACCGGCGACGGTGTCCGCGGGCGGCTGCGACAGGTCGAGGTCGGTGCAGGTCAGCCCGCCCGGGTTCTGGCCGAGGAAGGCGACGGCGAGGGTGCGGGCCTCGGGCTCGTGGTCGGCGTAGGCCTCGGGGAAGCCGCTGCGCTGGACGCGCTGCGCCGCCTCCGTGACGTCCATGCCGGCCCATCCCGGCGTCGCGAGCAGGGCGTCGTAGAACTTCGTCGACGAGGTCACGGTGTCGAGCAGCTCGGACACGGTGCCCCAGCCCTGTGAGGGCCGCTGCTGGAAGAGGCCGACCGAGTCCCGGTCGCCGCCGCGGAGGTTCGCGAGCGTGGACTCCTGGATGGCCGTGGCCAGGGCGATCGTGATCGCCCGGTCCGGCGCGCCGAGCTTGCGACCGACCGCCGCGATCGTCGCCGCGTTGTCCATCTGCTCCGGCGACCCGCTCCAGCTCGACCGCAGGCCCGGGGAGTTCGGGGGAGCGGTGACCGTGCAGGTGGGCCGGGCGAGGGGACCGCTTCCCGAGACCACGACGACCAGCACCACCAGCGCGAGGAGGACCACGGCGCCCAACGTCGCCGGGAGCAGCCAGCGCGGGCGCGTCCGCGGAAGCTCCGTCACACCGGTCAGCATCCCATCCGGGTCGGTTTCGTCCGGGTGACGCCCGGGAATGATGTCTTGGTGACCAAGACATCGGACTCCGTCCGCGCCATCGCGGTGCTGGTGACGGCCGTCGCGCAGTTCATCGTCGGGTCGATCGGGGGCTCGGGTGCCCTCGGACGGCCGATAGGAGAGGTGTCCGCCTCCCTCGAGACCCCGATCGTCCCCGCGGGCGGGGCCTTCGCCATCTGGGGCCTCATCTACCTCGGGGTGCTCGTCCTCGCGATCCGCCAGGTGCTGCCCTCGCAGTGGGACCGCCCCGTGCACCGCGCCACCGGCTGGTGGCTGGTCGGCGCCGCGATCGCCAACATGGCTTGGATCGTGCTCTTCTCCCAGCCCCTGCCCGGCTTCGCCGAGATCGTGATCGTCGCCCTGCTCGTCTGCCTGGCCGTGGTCCTCGCCCGCCTCGCCACCTTCCCGACGACGGGGGCCGACTTCTGGCTCCTCGCGGTCCCGGTCGCGTTCTACGCGGGCTGGGTGAGCGTCGCGACCGTCGTCGGCACCGCGGCCACGGGTGTCTGGGCCGGCCTGCCCGGGACCGGCGGCGTCGCGATCCTGCTCGGTGTCGTGATGCTCGTCGTGACCGGTCTGATCGCGGCCGTCGTGACGTCCGCCGGTCCGGCCCCGGTCGCGTACGCGCTGTCGGTGCTGTGGGCGCTCGGCGGGATCGTCGTGGCGGGCCGCCCGGTGCTCGTCGTCATCGCGGCCCTCGTCGCGGCGGCGATCGTGATCGCGGCCGTGGTCCGTCGCCTCCTGGTCGACGGCACCGTCAGGACCCGCACGAAGCAGCCCTCCCGGGTCGCCTGACCGGCCGCCGCGGCAGGGAGTCATCGCATGATCATCAGGCCCTCATCGGTCCGGTCCGGGCCCGACCACACCGATGAGGGTCTGTTGATCACGCCCCGGGGGGGCGGGAGGATCGCGCCCCGTCGACCGGTCGTCGCGGGCACCTCACAGCGCACGGACACCACCCGGCGGGCGCACAGGGAGCGCACAGCAACGGCACACCCGACGGTGAGGGACCGGGGTGATCGTCTGCGCTCGTGACCGCCACCCTCACCCGCCCGGCCGCGCCCGCCGGTCGTCGGGAACGCGCCTGGTTCGGGCCGGCCCTCGCCGGCCTCCTCGCCGTCACGGCGCTGATCGACCTGTGGGACCTCGGTGCCCAGGGCGACGCCAACCCCTTCTACGCGGCGGCCGTGCAGGCCTCGACGCGCAACCCCGTGGCCTGGCTGTTCGCCGCGGTGGACGCCCCCGGGCTCATCACGGTCGACAAGCCGCCGGCCGACAACTGGTGGATGGGCCTGTGGGCGAACCTGTTCGGCTTCTCGCCCTGGTCGATGCTCATCCCGCAGGCGCTGCTGGGGATCGGGTCGGTGGCGCTGCTGGTCCTCGCGGTGCGCCGCTGGAGCGGGGACGTGGCCGCGATCGGGGCGGGCGCGGTGCTCGCGCTGACGCCGGTCGTGGTGATCATGTCGCGGTTCGACGACCCCGACCCCATGCTCACGTTCCTGCTGGTCGCGGCCGCGTACACGCTCGTCCGCGCGGTGGACGCGGTGACCACCCGGGCCGGGACGGCGTGGTTGGCCGCGACCGGCCTGCTCATCGGGCTGGGGTTCCTGGCGAAGATGGGCGTGGCCCTGCTGGTGCTGCCGGCGTTCGCGGTGACCTTCCTCGTGGCGGCCCGGGGCACCTGGGGGCGACGGCTGGGCCAGCTCGTCGTCGGGGGCCTCGGGATCGTCGTGGGGGCCGGGTGGTTCCTCGCGCTGGTGTCGCTCTGGCCGGCCTCGGAGCGTCCGTGGATCGGCGGGTCGGACGACGACTCGCTGCTCCAGCTCGCCGTCGGCTACAACGGGCTCTCCCGCCTGCAGGGCCGTGGCGGCGGGGGACGGCCCGGCGGCTTCGGTGGCGAGACGCCGGGGCTGGAGCGGCTGTTCACCGGGCAGTTCGCGGGCCAGATCGCGTGGTTGCTGCCGGCGGCCCTGCTCGCCCTCGTGGCCCTGCTCTGGGTGACCCGCCGGGCCCCGCGCACCGACCGGGTGCGGGCTGCGGCCCTGCTCTGGGGCGGATGGCTGCTGGTCAGCGGCGCGGTGTTCTCGTTCATGGCCGGGACCGTGCACTCGTACTACACGATCGTCATGGCCCCGGCGGTCGCGGCGCTCGTGGCCGTCGGCGCACGCGAGGCGTGGCAGCGGCGGGAATCGTTGGGCGCCCGGGTGCTCCTCGCCGTCGGGATCCTCGTCAGCGCCGCGTGGGGATTCGCCCTCCTGGACCGCGCCCCGACCTTCGTGCCGTGGGTCCGCTGGCTGGTGCTGGTCGCGGGGATCGTCGCGGTGGTCGTGGTGCTCCTCCCGGCGGGCCTCGCACGCCGCGGCGGGGTGATCGCGGCCGTGGCACTCGGCCTGGTCGGCGCGCTTGGCGGGACCACGGCCTGGGCGGTCGACACGGTGGTCAAGCCGCACACCAGCGCCGACTCCCCGGGGCCGACCGTCCACGACGCCCGCTCCACCCACGGCCCGGGCGCGGGGCGCGGGGGACCCCCGGGAGGCTTCGCCGGCTTCGGCGGCCGCACCGACCCGCAGGTCGTGGCGCTCCTGCGGACCACGACCGACCAGTGGTCGGCGGCCACCCCCACCACGATGGCCGCCGCGAGCCTCGAACTCGCCAGCGGCACCTCGGTGATGGGCCTCGGCGGGTTCTCGGGCAGCGACCCCGCGCCCACGCTCGCCGCCTTCCAGGCCGACGTCGCCCAGGGGCTCGTCCGCTACTACGTCGTCCCGACGACGACGGGCGGTTCCGCGGACGCCCGGTACGCCCAGGTCTCCGGGCACTCCGGACGGGGCCGGGCGATCCTGCCGATCCAGGACTGGGTGGCCGCGCACTACCGCGGGACCCGGGTGGGTGCGGACACCGTCTACGACCTCGTGGCGCCGCGAGCCTGATCACCCGCACCGGAGGGCGCGCCTCGACGAAGATCGGGGCGTGACCCTCCTGGCCCTCGCACGGGCGGCGCTCGGGATCGTCGGCGTGCTCGGCACCGTGGCCCTCGCGGTGATCGTGCTCGGCACCTTCCTGCCGCGGGTGCCGGTGATCGGGTTCCTGGGGTCGTTCGTGTCCGGGCAGTACCCCCTGCACGCGGCACTCGGGGCCCTCGTCGGGCTCGCGGCCGGGGTCGGGCTGCTCGCCCTCGGGGTCCCGCGCCTCGGCGGGGTGGTGACGACGGTGGGTGCGCTCGCCGTGGTCGGCACCCTCGTCGCGCTCGGGACGCAGGCCGCGGCGGCCCGGGCCGCCGGGGTGCGGGTGGACTGGGGTCTGGCCCTCACGGCGGTCGACCAGCGGGGCGCCCCGCCGGACCTCGTCGTGGAGTACCAGCCCGGGCTGGAGCTGGCCGTGCACCTGCCCTCGGGGCCGGGGCCGCACCCGGTGCTGGTGTGGGTGCACGGCGGCAGCTGGGTCCGCGGGACCACGGCGGACCGCGCGCGGGCCAACCGCTGGTACGCCGACCGGGGGCTCGCCGTGGTGGCGGTGCAGTACCGGCTGCCCGGCGACCCGCCGCTGCCCGGCGCGACCCTCGGCGAGGCGCAGCGCCACGACGTCGCCTGCGCGCTCGCGTGGGTCGGCGGACCGGGGGCCGCCCACGGGCTCGACGCGGGCGCGGTGGTCCTCGGGGGCCAGTCCGCCGGGGCGACGCTGGCGCTCTCGACGACGGCGGCGCTGGTCGGCGTGCCCCGGGCGTCGTTGCCCGCGGGGTGCCCGGCGCCGGCGCCGCGCGCGACCGTCGCGTTCTACCCCGTCGTCGACATGACGCAGATCGCGCTCGGGCTGCAGGACGCGGTGTTCGGCGGTCCCACCTCCGCGCACCCGGCCCTGACCCGCGCCGCCTCGCCGGGCGACCTCGTCGATCCCCGCCTGCCCCCGACGCTGCTGGTGCTCGGGAAAGCCGACAACTTCATCCGGGCCGACCTCGTCCGCGACCTCGACGCCGAGCTCCGCGCCGCGGGCGTGCCGGGCCGACTGGTCCAGGTGCCCTATGCCGATCACGTCTTCGATCACCCGTACGGCTCACCGGGCGCACAGATCGCCCGGCCCGCCGTCCTCGCGTTCGTCCGGGAGCGGATCTCGGACCCGTCCGGCCGCTGACGACGGGCCCCGCGTCGCGTTGCATGGTCGACGTGACGGAGCGTGGAGCGGACATCCACCGGGTGTTCCACGACGTGGAGCGGGCCGCGTCGGCCGGCCCCGCCGTGGAGTTCCTCCGGGCGGTCGAGGCGGCGCCGTCGGTGCTGGCCTACCGCACCCGGCTCGAGGAACACCTCGCCCCGGTCGCGGGGGAGACCGTGCTCGACGTCGGGTGCGGCGCCGGGCACCACGCGGCCGCGATCGCGGCGGCGCGGGCGGCGGCGGACGCGCCCGGACCCGTCGTCGGGATGGACCGACCGCGGATGCTCGAGGAGGCGGCGGACCGGTACGGGGACGCGGTGCGGTGGCTGCCCGGGGCGGCCGAGGCGATGCCGCTCGAGGACGACAGCGTCGACGCCGTCTACGCCGAGCGGGTGCTGATGTACGTGGACGACGCGGTGGACGTGGTCGCCGAGATGGCCCGGGTCCGCCGCCCCGGCGGGCGGGTGGCGCTGTTCGAGCTGGACTACGCGTCGATGGTGCTCGGCGGGGACCCGAAGACGGCCGACGAGGTGCTCGGGGTGGTGTGCGGGACGGTGGCCTGCGACCGGATGGGCCGCGCGCTCGGACGGCTGCTCACCGACGCGGGCGTGCTGGTCGTTGAGCAGGCGCCGTTCGCCATGCCGATCCCGCCGCCGGTGTGGGCCTCGGCGGTGCGCGCGCCGGTCGAGGAGGCGGTCGCCGACGGGCGGCTCGACGCCGGCCGCGTGGCCGCGTGGTTCGACGCGGTCGAGGCCCCCGGCGCCTACCCGGGGTCGGTGACGGGGGTCCTGGCCTGCGGGCGGTGATCGTCCTGGCGTGACTGGGACGATGATCGGGTGCGCCGATCCCTGCCCGCCGTGCTCGGCGCCCTCGTGGGCCTCGTGGTCGCCCTCGCGGTGCTCCTCCCCGGCTACGTCGGGCTGGACCGCGTCACCCCGTTCGTCCAGCTCGCCGCCCTGACCCCGCTGCTGCTCGTGGTGGTGATGGTCTCGGCGTTCGTCGGCCGGTTCGCCGGGGTGCTCGTCCGGCGGAAGGGACCGCCGCTCGACGAGCGCCGACCCCGTCTGTTCGCGGCCGGGTTCGCGGCGATGGTCGCGGCCGCCCTGGTGGCGCTGACCGCCGCGGGCATCGTCGGGAGCCGGCTGCTCGCCGACGACGCTCCCGTCGGGTCCCGCGGCCCCACCGTGCTCACCGTGAACACCGACCGGGGCCGCGCCGACGTCGACGCCCTGGCCGCGCTGGTACGCGAACGGGCCGCCGACGTCGTGGTCCTGCCGGAGGCCGGGAACCTGTTCCGGGCGCGACTCACCGCCCTGCTGCCCGACTACCGCGGATGGACCGCGGACGCCTCCTCGCCCGACGACGTCGCCTCGACGTCCCTGCTGCTCGGCCCGCGGGTGCCGGCCCCGCAGATCCGGTCGGTCCCCGGGCGGCTCTTCGGCACGCTCGACGCCACGGTCTCCGGGGTGCGGGTCGTCGCCGTCCACGTGGCGGCGCCCTATCCGCCCAGCCAGGTCGGCCTCTGGCGCGACGACCTGGCGCGGCTCGTCGCGCCCGCGTGCGGGACGCCGCCGGCCGGCCCGACGATCGTCGTCGGCGACCTCAACGCCACCGCCGACCACAGCGTCCTCCGGGCCGCGACGGCCGGCTGCACCGATGCCCTGCCGGCCGCGGGGTCGGGCACGGTGGCGACCTGGCCGACCGCCCTCCCACGGTGGTTCGGCCTCCAGGTCGACCACGTGCTCGTCGGGGGCGGGCTGGGCGTCGCCGACGCGGAGGTGCTCGACGTCCCCGGCACCGACCACCGGGCGGTGCTGGCCCGGCTCGTGGTGGGCTGAAGCGGCGCGGAGCAGAGTGGACCCCATGACCGTCCTCGTCACCGGCGCCCGTGGCGCCGTCGGATCCGCCGTCCGCTCCGGCCTGCTCGCCGCCGGTGTCGACGTCCGCGCCGCCGGGCGCGACCCGTCGGTCCTTCCCGACGACGGGTCCGCGCGGGTCGCGCTCGACCTCGACGACCCGTCGTCGTACGGACCGGCGCTCGACGGCGTGGACCGGGTGTTCGTCTACGTCGCCGAGGACCTGCGACCGTTCGCGCGGGCGATGGCCGACGCCGGGGTCCGGCACGCCGTCCTGCTGTCCTCCGAGTCGGTGCTGACCGAGCCGGAGCCCGAGCCCGGGGGGATCGCCGCGCACCACGCCGACGCGGAGACGGCCCTGCGCGGGGCCGGCATCACGACGACGGCGCTGCGTCCCGGGGCGTTCGCGGGCAACACCGGGCAGTGGTCGCGGGGGATCGCGGCCGGGTTCGTCGAGCTGCCGTTCCCGCGGTCCGCCACCACCCCGATCGACGAGCGCGACATCGGTGACGTCGCGGTCGCCGCCCTGCTCGCCGACCCGGTCGACGAGTCGGTGCACGTGACCGGGCCGGAGTCGCTGACGATGGCCGAGCAGGTGGCGCAGGTCGCCGAGCGGCTGGGGCGGCCGATCGAGGTCCGCGCCGTCGACCCCGACGTCGCGCGGGAGCAGATGGCCCGGTTCGTCCCGTCCGCGGTCGTCGACTCGCTGTTCCGCTACTGGCGGGACACCGACGGGGTGCCCGCCCCGGTCACCGACGAGGTCGCCCGCCGCACCGGTCACCCCGCGCGGACCTACCGGCAGTGGCTCACCGAGGTCTTCACGGGAGCGTGAGCAGCGTCGGGGCGAACGGGAGCAGCCCCGTCGTCGGGACGCAGTTGACGTACTCGAAGCGGGCGCTGCGGGGGAGCACCACCACCTCGTGCCAGGTGACGACCGAGCGGGCGTCGCCCCAGTGCCGCTTGGCCTCGATGGCGTGCTCGTAGATCGCGAGGTGCGTGTGGTGGCTCGCGGCCCACTCCTCGAGCTCGCCGAGGGCGTGGAAGTACCCGAGCACCGACGTCTCGCGGCGCGGGGCGAGGGAGGCCGGGTCGAGGGAGGTGAGGATGCGCAGCGAGAGCGTGCCGGTGTCGGTGGGGTGCTCGCGCAGGTGGTCCATCCCGGTGAGCAGCTTCGACTGCAGGTTGTGCTCGTAGTCGACGAGCTGCTCGCCCTCGGCGGGCTCCCAGAACTGCCCGGAGCGGATGACGGCCGTGTCGTGCGAGCACTCGACGCGCAGCCGTCGCCCGCGGGACGGCACGTCGGTGCGGCGGACCTGCTTCCCGACCGCCTCCAGCGGGTCGATGGCCGACACCGGGAAGCGGTCGCGGGCGGCGCCGAAGTAGCCGTTGGTGGTCATCGGCTCGCGGCTCGTCCCGCGGCACCCGGCGAAGCCGAAGGGCCACCGCGGGTCGGAGTAGATCGTCTCGAAGCGGTCGGGGTGGACCTGGAGCACCTCGTGCCAGGCGCCGATCGTCGCGGTCGCCGGGTCGAGCCGGTCGAACCACGTCGGCAGCGGCGCGTCGTGCAGCCAGCGCTCGTGGGCGGTCGGGTCCTTCCAGTACGCGAGGTGGACGAGCTCGACGGTGCCCTCCGGCCCGGTCGCGACCAGCAGCTCGGTCGACTCCGGACCGTCCGCGCTCGCTCGCGCCAGGGCCAGGAACTCCTCCTCGGCCGGGCCGCCGCGCTCCGGCAGCTGCACGGCGAGGTAGTCCGCGGTGAGCAGCGAGGTCGGCGCGTCGAGGACGAGGGTCCAGCGGGGGGCGCGCGGCTCGTGGCCGGGCGGACGGCGCTCGGGCAGGACGCGGGGGTACGACACCGTCCAACTCACCCGACGACCCTCGCAAGTGCAGGACCACCCGACAAGGTGCTGCTCGATCGGTCCCGACACGGGTCGTCCGCCGCTCCCGGGGGTCCGACACGTCTGCCGACGGGGTGTCGGCACCCGATGCGGTGTCGAGCAGGAGGAACGTGCGTGTGGGTGACCCACGGGGCGTGAACGCCGCCCGAACGGCGGGCGAACGACGGCGTTGACACCGGCCGGGCACGGAGTACCGTCGGCGTCGTCGATGTGGTCCCGATCACAGGGTACAAGTCCACGACCGAAGCACCCGTGGATCGACTCACAGCGGCACGACCGACGTCCCCTCGTGGAAGCTGGTGATCGTTTGATCGCAGGGAGCATCCCGCACCGGACCGGCTCGTGCCGCTCAGAGGACATCGGCCGCCCGTAGCCCCCGAGGCACGGCGCGGCGACGCCGAGAGAGCGCAGACCCACGAGCGGTGAGCCGCGGCCAGGACGTCAGTCCGAGGCGGGTCCCGAATCCGAACCCCTCCGAAGCCCACGGCGGCGCCACTCCCTCACGCGGGGGTGGCGCCGCCGCGGCACGTCCGGCCCTCCCCGGGCACTCAGTAGTGCACGACCCCCGGCTGCCCGCCGCCGGCGCCCAGCGAGTCGCCCGTGACCGCCACCGCGCGGGGCGAGGCCAGGAACGTGACCACGTCCGCCACCTCGGCCGCCGTGATGATCCGCCGCAGGCTCGTCGTCGCCTCGAGCCCCTCGCGCGCCTCGTCCTCGGAGATCCCGCGCTTCCCGGCGATGTCCGCGAGCATGCCCGGGGTCCGCTCCGTGTCGGTGATCCCCGGGTGCACGCAGGTCACGTTGATGCCCTGCGGTCCGAGCTCGTCGGCGAGGTTCGCCGTCAGCGCCGCCACCGCGACGTTCCGGATCGTCCCCGCGATCGACCCCGTCTTCCGCGCGTTCAGGCCGCTGATGTTCACGATGCGCCCGGCACCCTGCGCGATCATCGCCGGCGCCACCGCGCGTGCCGTCCGCAGGTAGCCCATGACCTTCGTGTCGAACTCGACCTGCACCGCGTCGTCGGTCAGGTCGGTCAGCTTCGGGATCGGCGCCCCGCCCGCGGGCCGTGCCGCCGCGTTGACCAGCACGTCCACCCCGCCCCACGCCTCCACGACCCGGTCCACCGCCGCCCGCACCGCCGCGTCGTCGGTCGTGTCGGCCGTGAGCTGGAGGGTCTCGCCGTTCACCTGCTGCGCCGCCGCGTCCAGGTCCACCGCCGTCCGCGCCACGAGCGCGACCCGCGCGCCCTCCGCCGCCAGTGCCTGCGCGCACGCCAGTCCGATGCCACGCGACGCCCCGGTGACGATCGCGCGCGCTCCACCCAGTCCGAGGTCCATGGGCGCTGCCTTCCCCGTCCGCGTCGGCTCCACCCCTTCGGAGACGACGGGTGCACCGCCGCCCCCATCGAATCGGAACGAACGAGTCGTTCGTGCACCTAGAGGCCACGAACGGCCCGTTCGTGCCGAACGGCTCGGGTTCGACGGCCCGCGATCACGAGCTCGCCGCCGTGAGGGGAGGATCCGAGCGCTCTTGTGGCACGAGGGTTCCCCTCACGCGGAGGATCAGTCCGAGGCGGCCGGGAGCAGCAGGGTGATCGTCGTCGGGGCGGCCGAACGCAGGCGGAGCCGGCCGCCCTGGTCCTCGGCGAGCCGGCGAGCGAGGGCGAGACCGATGCCGTGGCCCTCGGTGGGGGAGCGGGTCGCGAACAGCGCCGATTCGTCGACCGTCAACGCCCCGGAGTCCGCCACGTCGAGCGCCACCGCCGGGCCGGCATCCCGCACGGTCACGGTCACCGGAGCCTCCCCGTGGACCCGCGCGTTCTCCAGCAGGACGGTCAGCACCTGGCGGACCGCCGCCTCCGAGCCCGAGATGCACGCCCCGTCGTCGGGAAGGACGAGGTCGACGGCCATCCCGTCGGCGCCCACCTCCTCGACGACCCGCCGGCTCAGCGCCACGACGTCCACCCGCGAGCGGCGCTCGCCGGCGGGTTCGCGGGCGAGGGCGAGGAGTTCGGTGACCGTGCGGTCGAGGCGGTCGGCGGATTCGAGCGAGCCCTCGATCGCCTCGGCGACCCCGGGCGAGCCCGGCGGCAGCGTCGCCGCCTCCTCGAGGCGCAGCCGGAGCCCGGCGAGCGGGGTGCGCAACTGGTGGGACGCCTCGGCGGAGAACGCGCGCTCGCGGGCGAGGAGGTCGGCGAGGCGGGTCGCGGTGAGCGAGAGCGAGCGCTGGACGGCGGCGACCTCGGGGACGGCGGCGTCCGCGGCGTCGGCCGAGACGGTGAAGTCGCCCTCGCCGAGGCGGCGCGCGTCGTCGGCGAGGACCTCCAGCGGCGCGGCGAGACGGGTCGCGAGCCGCCGGGCGACGAGCCGGGTGCCCGCGACGGCGGCGACCCCGAGCACGAGCATCACCACCCACGTGACGGCGGTCCGCTCCACGGCCTCGCCCTGCGACCGCTCCGCGCGCAGCACCCCGACGCGACGGTCACCGTCCAGCACCGGCACCGCGACCAGGAAGGTCCCCGCGGAGCTGCGTCGCTCGACCCGCCCGGTCAGCGCCCCGGTCAACGACGCGTCGAGCCGGTCCGGCCCGTCGCCGGTGACCCGCCGGCCGTCCAGCGCGTAGACCGCGCCGGGGCTCTCGGCGGAGATGGGCGAGACGGCGGTCGGGACCTGCCCGGCCGCGAGCACCGGCCCGATCGCGTCCGCGGCGACCTGCGCGTCCCCCTCGAGGTCCGTCTGCTCGTCGACCACGTAGTACCGCGCTGCGCCCACCGCCAGCGGCAGCCCGAACACGGTGATCGCCACCATCGACACGATCACCGCGAACCGCACGATCCGGGCGCGCATCAGACCTTCTCGAGGCGGTAGCCGTGGCCGCGCACGGTCGCGATCACGGGCTCCGGGCCGAGCTTGCGGCGCAGGGCGGCGATGTGGACGTCGAGGGTCTTCGTCGACCCCGACCAGTGCTCGTCCCACACGTCGCTCATCAGCGCCTCGCGCGAGACCAGCACCCCCGGCTCGGCCGCGAGCCGCGCCAGCAGGTCGAACTCCTTGGCCCGCAGCCCGAGCTCCTCGCCCTCGCGCGTCACCCTCCGGGCCGCGAGGTCGATCGCCAGGTTCCCGACGACGAGCCGTGACCCGCGGTCCTCGGGCAGCGCGGCACCCGCGCGGCGCAGGTGCGCCCGCACCCGCGCGGCGAGCTCGGTGAAGCGCACCGGCTTGGTGAGGTAGTCGTCCGCGCCGGCCTCGAGCGCGACCACCACGTCCATCTCGTCGTCGCGCGCGGTGACCACCACGAGCACGGCGTCCGGGAACGTGACCCGCAGCCGCCGGCACACCTCGGTGCCCTCGAGGTCGGGCAGCCCGAGGTCGAGCAGCACCAGGTCGGGCGCGGGGAGCGACCGGACCAGCGCCGACCCGCCGTCGGGAAGGGCCGTCACCTGATGGCCCTCCGCCTGCAGACGGGAGCTCAGCACCCCCCGGATCGTGTCGTCGTCCTCGACGACCCACAGCTGCGCCACAGCCGATCACCGTACGGTCCGCGTCGCCGCCTTTGCGCCTGCGCGTCGTCTTGCCGACCGTTAACCCGTCCGCGCGCACGATCACCGCTGTGACCCCGAGGCTGCCGACGCGTGCCCGACTGGCCGTCGCTGCTGCACGCAGCGTGAGCGGGGTGGCGCGCCGGACGGGGCGGAACGGTTCCGTGATCGGGGGCCGGGTCGCGACCGTGCTCGACGGTCGGGTGCTCGCCCGGCTCGCCGTGGGCCGGACGGTCGTGCTGGTCACCGGGACCAACGGCAAGACCACGACCACCTCGATGATCGCCCGGGCCCTCGGCGGCGACGGCGAGGTGGCCACCAACCACCTCGGCGCCAACATGCCCGACGGGATCACCACCGCCCTGCTCGACGCCCCCGGCAAGCGCCTCGCCGTCATGGAGGTCGACGAGTCCTACCTCGGCGAGGTCGCCGCGGCCACGGACCCGGCCGTGATCGTCCTGCTCAACTTCAGCCGCGACCAGCTCGACCGGGTCGGCGAGGTCCGCACCGTCGCCCGTCGGGTCGGCGACGCCGTGGCGGCGCACCCGCGGGCCCGGGTGGTCGCCTTCGCCGACGACGTCCTCTGCGCCGGCGCCGGCCTGCGCTCGGCGGCGCCGCTGTGGGTGTCCTCGCCGTCGTCCTGGACCGGGGACGCCGGGGTGTGCCCCCGCTGCGACGGGCCGGTCACGCACGCGGGGCTGCGGTGGACGTGCGGGTCGTGCGGGCTCACGCGCCCGCCGGGGAACTGGGCGATCGTCGACGACGACGGGTGGTGCGCCCGCGGTCCCGACGGTGTGGACGTGCCGCTCGAGCTCGCCCTGCCCGGCCACGCGAACCGGTTGAACGCGACGTTCGCGATCGCGGTCGCGGCGGAACTCGGGGTCGAACCCGCCGTCGCGGCGGCCCGGCTGCGCGGCCTCGAACAGGTCGGGGGCCGGTACCGGACGGTGACGCGGCCGGGCGGCACCACGCGCCTGCTGCTCGCCAAGAACCCCGCCGGCTGGGCGCAGGTGCTGGACCTGCTCGACGAGGGGCCGGGGCGGCCCGTCGTCGTCGCGGTGAACTCCCGTGAGGCCGACGGCCGCGACGTGTCCTGGCTCTGGGACGTGCCCTTCGAACGGCTCGCCGGGCACCCGGTGGTGGTCGCGGGGGAGCGGTCGGCGGAGCTCTCCGTGCGGCTGGCCTACGCCGGGCTCCCGCACCGGCTGGCCGACGACGCGGTCCGGGCGACCCGGGACACGGTCGGCGCCGTCGACCTCGTCGGCAACTACACCGCCTTCCACGACGCGGCGCGGGTGCTCACGTGAGCGCCACGATCGTCCTGCTCCTGCCCGAGGTCCTCGGGACCTACGGCGACGCCGGGAACGCGGCCGTCCTCGCGATGCGTCTGCGCTGGCGCGGCCTGGACGCGGACGTCCACACCGTGGGCTGGGACGACCCGGTCCCCGCGGGCGGGGACGTCTACGTGCTCGGCGGCGGGGAGGACGCGGCGCAGATGCTCGCCGTCGAGCGCCTGCGGGACTCGGCCGGGCTCCGGCGGGCGCTCGACCGCGGCGCGCCGACCCTCGCCGTGTGCGCCGGGCTGCAGATCCTGGGTCGGGCGTTCACGGTCGCCGACGGCACCCGGGTGCCCGGGCTGGGGCTGCTCGACGTCGAGACCGTGCCCGGCCGGGGGCCCCGCCGGATCGGCGACGTGACCGCCGACGCCCTGCTCGACGGGCTCGACGACCCGCTCGTCGGCTTCGAGAACCACGGGGGCATCACCACGTTGGGCCCCGGCGCCACGCCGTTGGCCCGGGTGCGGGGTGGTGCGTCGGGGAACGGCACGGGCGACCGGGCCGAGGGGGCCGTGGGCGGCTCCGTCGTCGGGACCTACCTGCACGGACCGGTCCTCGCGCGGAACCCCGCCCTCGCCGACCTCCTGCTGACCCGCGCCCTGGGCGACCTGCCGCCGCTCGACCTGCCGGAGGGCCTGCCGTCGTCGACCGCGGGTCGCCTCGGTGCTCGATTTCGGGGACCGTTCAGCTCAGCCGCTGCGCGACGTGCGGGGGCATGAGGACGGCTCGGCGGGCCAGTAGCGCGACGAAGCGTGAGGTCAGGGCGTCGGGGTCCGGCCCCGTCGTCGCCGCCAGCTCGCGGGTGATCGCGGGGACGGGTCGGGCGATCCGGCCCGCGAACGACGTCGGGACGATCCCGGCCGGGACGAGGGCCGGTCCGAGGCCGGCCTCCACGAGCAGCGGGGCCATCGCGGTCTGCTCGGTGCGGACGGCGGCCCGGGGCCGGAAGCCCGCCTCGCGCGCCGCCCGGTCCAGTTCCTCGGCGAGCCCGTGGCTGGGGGAGTACTGCACCCACGCCGCGTCGGCGAGGCGCTCGAGCGCGATCTCGTGGTGCCGGACGTCGGGCGGGCCCTCGGCGGGGAGCAGCACCACCAGCTCCTCCGTCCCGAGCACCCGCACCCGGCCACGCCACCCGGGGGCCGTCGGACCGACCGCGACGTCGGCCTGCCCGGCCTGCATCGCCGTCGTCATGGTCTCGGTGGTGCGGTGCTCGAGCAGTCGCACCGTCACGTCCGGATGCTCCGCGCGCCACCGCGTGAGCACGGGCGGGAGCACCCCCAGCCCCGTCGAGTAGACGGTCGCGATCCGCAGCTCCCCGGCGTCGGTCCCGACGACGGCCCGGGCCGCGGTGGTGCCCCGGGCGGCGGCATCGACGGCCGCGCGGGCGTGGGGGAGGAGCGCCCGGCCGGTGGGCGTGAGCGTGACCGAGCGGGGCAGCCGGCTGAACAGCGTGGTGCCCAGCTCCGACTCCAGCGCGGCGATCTGCTGGGACAACCCGGGCTGCGACACCCCCAGAATCCCGGCCGCACGTGTGAACGAGCCCTCGTCGACAACCGTGAGGAACGACTCCAGCTGGCGCAGCGTCGGCACGTGACCAGGATAGACAAGCTGAGCTTATCGACCTCTGCGTGTCGGTTCTTCGACTTATGGGCGCGGCGTGCCGACCCTGGATCGCGTCGTTGCTGGATCGATCCCGTTGGAGAAGCCGCCGTGATCCGTCGTCCTTCCGCAGGGCTCGCGTTGTTCGCCCTCGCCGTCGGCACCTTCGGCATCGGGACCACCGAGTTCGTCATCATGGGCCTGCTGCCCGAGGTCGCCGCCGGGCTCGGGGTGTCCGTGTCCGAGGCCGGGCACCTCATCTCGGCCTACGCCCTCGGCGTCGTCGTCGGGGCCCCGCTGCTCGCCGGGGCGGGGGTGAGCTTCTCCCGACGACAGGTGCTGATCGCGCTGATGGGCACCTTCGCCGTCGGGAACCTCCTCTCGGCCCTCGCGCCGGAGATGGGCTCGCTGCTCGTCATCCGGTTCCTCACCGGACTGCCGCACGGCGCGTTCTTCGGTGCCGCGTCGGTGACCGCCGCGTCGATGGTCGCCCGGGACCGCCGCGCCACCGCCGTCGCCCGCGTCTTCCTCGGCCTGACCATCGCGAACGTCGCCGGCGTCCCGCTCGGCACCCTGCTCGGGCAGGCCCTCGGCTGGCGCGCGACGTTCGCCGCGGTCGGCCTGATCGGCGTCCTCGCCGTCGTCGCGGTGTGGGCGTTCGTCCCCGAGGCCGCCCCCACCGGCGGGGGTCGGGCGGCGTTGAAGACCGAGGTGTCCGCGCTGCGCCACCCGCAGGTCCTGCTCTCGCTCGGTGCCGTGGTGTTCGGCTTCGGCGCGATGTTCGCCTGCTACTCCTACGTCACCCCGATGCTCACCGACGTCGGCGGGTTCGCCCCCACCACCGTGACCCTGCTGCTCGCCGTGGTCGGCCTCGGCATGACGGCGGGCTCGATCGTCGGTGGCCGCCTCGCCGACCGCGCGCCGCTTAAGACCCTGTGCGGCTGCCTCGTCGCCCTGGCCGTCGTACTCGCGACCTTCCCGCTGACCGTCGGCACCCCGCTGCTCGCCGTGCTCTCGCTCTTTGGAGCAGGCATGTTCTCGCTGGCCCTGGGCCCGGCGATCCAGACCCGGATCATGGACATCGTCGGCGACGCCCCCACCATGGCGTCGGCCGCGATCCAGTCCGCCTCGAACGTCGCGAACTCCCTCGGCGCCTGGCTCGGCGGGATCGTCATCGCCGCCGGCTTCGGCCTGCTCGCCCCGGCCCTGGTCGGCGCGGTCCTCGCGATCGCCGGCCTGGCGGTGCTGCTGGTCAGCGGCGGACTGCAGGTGCAGGCCCGCCGGGAGGCCCGTCGCGACGAGGCGACGCTGGTCCCGGCCTGAGTCCCGAGTTCCGAGCGAAGGGCACCCCCGGTCGATCTACTCGTCCGGAGGTGCCCTTCGCTCGTTCTGCACGTCGGCGCGACGACCCGTTGCGGGTCGCACACGGTCGGCGCGGCTCGTCCTCGCGAGGGGCCGCGTTGTGGGCCGCACCCGATCGCTCCATCGGGGCCCTGGGGCAGCGATGAAGACGCTGGTCGCGAGCAAGATCCAGATCAGCCGAGCGAAGTGATCGCCCAGCGACCACTTCGCGCGGCGGAACCGGATCTTGCCGTGGGCCGGCCCGTCGGCGGGCCGCGCACACGTCGATCCGGCGCTCGTGTATCGCTCGTCGCGACGCGGGCGCCCTCCGACCCGGCACCACATGATCATGACCTCGTGCGCGACACGCCCAACCGCAGCTGCAACACGCTCACGAGGTCCTGGTCGGGCTGCCGACCTCACCGTGTGCGTGCCGCAACGCGCGCGGGCTGTGGAGGCCGCCCCGTCCCGCCGTGTGCGTTCCACGCAACGAAGACCCCGCGCGAGCGACGATGTGGCTTTCCTGCTGCTGGACGACAGCACGACGCTTCGCTGCCACAGGGGCCACGGGGGGAAGGGGGAGAGGACCCGCCGTCAGGAAGCCGACCACCCGGACCACCCGGTCACCGCGACCTCGATGACCGGCCCCTGCGGAGGGTCCGCCGCGTGCTGCGGGTACCGCGCGGCCAGAGCGTCGCGGGCCTCGTCGAGCACGTCGTCCCGCACGGAGGCCTCGCCGTCCGCGCGGACCCACCAGAGCGTGGACCAGTCGTCGGAGTACGCGTCGGCGAGCAGGGACACCGCCGGGTTGGCCTCGATGTTGCGCAGGCGCTTCAGGTCGCGCGTGCATTTCGGCTTCTGGTCGATCGCGATCAGCACCCGCGCACCGACCACCGCGAACACCACCGGCACCAGGTGCGGTCGGCCGGACCCGGACACCGTCCCGAGCCGGGCGACGCGCGCGGCGGCGAACCGTGCGCGCGCGTCGTCCGGACCGAGCGTCGGCATCAGTGCTGCGACACCAGCGGGGCCAGCTCGTCGAGCTCCTTCAGCACGGTGTCGCGGTCGGCGCTGGAGACGCCGTAGATGACGCGGTCGAGCCCGGCGCGGTGGTAGCCGTCGAGGGCCTCCTGCGAGGTCTCGGCCCCGAACAGCGACATCGGGATCCGGCCGCGCCCGGCGTCGGCGGCCCGCTGCTGGAGCTTCTCGGCGCGCTCGATGAACTCGTCGACGTTGTCCGGGCCGACGCGCTGCGGCAGCCACTCGTCGCCGAACTCGAGGATGCGGTCCTCGACGGTCGGGCCCATGCCTCCGACGATCACCGGCGGGTGCGGGGAGGTCACCGGCTTCGGGTAGGCCCAGCTCGTCTCGAAGCGCACGAACTCGCCGTCGTAGGAGGCCTCCTCCTGCGTCCACAGCGCCTTCATCGCCTCGACCTGCTCACCGAGGCGGCGCATGCGGGTCTTCGGGTTCGTGCCGTGGTCGGCCATCTCCTCGCGGTTCCAGCCGCCGCCGATCCCGAACAGGAACCGTCCGCCGGACAGGCGGTCGAGCGAGGCGACCTCCTTCGCGGTGTGGATCGGGTCCCGCTGGATCAGCAGGCAGATGCCGGTGGCGACCTTCAGCGTCGTCGTCGCGGCCGCCGCCCAGGAGAGCGCGACGAACGGGTCGTAGGTGTGGACGTACATCCGGGGCAGGTCGCCGCCGCCCGGGTAGGGCGACTGCCGGGACACCGGGATGTGGGAGTGCTCGGGGAACCAGAGCGAGTCGAACCCGCGGTCCTCGACCTCCTTTGCCAGGGTCGCGGGGTCGATCGCGTAGTCCGTCGGGAACATCATGATGCCGTGCTGCACACCAGGGGCTTCCCCCCGTGACGATCAGCCATGCGGCACGTCATCATGCGCGTCGTGTCGTGGGAAGAAACGCTCACCGAGCAGGAGAAGCGCCGGGCCCGGGAGCAGCTCGAGCAGCTGCTGGAACGGCAGGCCCGCATGGGCCACGCCGACGTCGTCACCTACTACCCGCCCGAGGCGATCGCCCAGCGCGACCTGTTCGCCCTGGCCGGCACGCACGTCGACGGCACGCAGTGGGCGGTCGGCGACTGCGACCACCGCTTCCCGCTGCAGTCGATCTCCAAGGTGTTCACCTATGCGCTCGCGCTGGAGGACAACGGCCGGGAGACCACCCTGACGCGGGTCGGGGTGGAGCCGAGCGGTGACCCGTTCAACGCGCTGGAGTTCGACTGGAACATGCGGCGCCCGCACAACCCGATGGTCAACGCCGGCGCCCTGGTCGCCGCGGACATCCTGGGCGGCTCGGACGTCGAGGAGAAGATCGGCCGCCTGCTCGAGCGGATGCGGATCTACGCCGGCAACCCCGACCTCGACGTCGACGAGGAACTGCTCGACTCGATGATGGCCGAGGCCGACCGCAACCTCGGCATCAGCTACTACATGCGCTCCCTCGGCATGCTGGTCGGCGAGGTCGACGAGATCCTCCGCGTGTACCTCGCCGCCTGCTCCGTGCACGTCAGCACCGCCGAGCTCTCCGAGATGGGCGCCACCCTCGCCAACGGCGGGGTCAACCCGCGGACCGGCGAGCGCGCCATGCCGCGCACCTACGTCCGCGACGTCATCGGCGTCATGTTCACCTGCGGCATGTACGACGCCGCCGGGCAGTGGGCCAACGACGTCGGCATCCCGGCGAAGAGCGGGGTCTCCGGCGGGATCATGGCCGCGATCCCCAACCAGGTCGGCCTGTCGGTGTTCTCGCCCGGCCTGGACATGCACGGCAACTCGGTGCGCGGCATCAACGTGTTCCGCGAGCTCTCCGACCGCTTCGGCCTGCACATCTTCGCCGACCCGGAGGAGACGCAGCTGGGCCGGCTCGGCGGGCGGGTCTGGCCCGAGCCGGCACCCGAGCCCGAGCCGGGGGCGCTCGACCCGGAGCCCCGGGAGGATCTTCCCGACGCCGGGTCGCCGCCGCCCGCGCTGGAGAGCTCGCAGGCCTGACGTCCGCGGCGGGAACTGGCTACGGTGCCCGCCGTGGGCATCCTCGATCGTTTCCGTCTCGACGACCGCGTCGCCGTGGTGACCGGCGCCTCCTCCGGCCTCGGGGCGGTGTTCGCCCGGACCCTCGCGGAGGCGGGGGCCGACGTGGTGCTCGGCGCGCGGCGCACCGACAAGCTCGACGACACCCGGACCGCCGTCGAGAAGGCCGGGCGGCGGGCGATCGCGGTGCGGACCGACGTGGCGTCCCCGGAGGACTGTCAGGCGCTGGTGGACGCGGCGATGAGCGAGTTCGGCCGGGTCGACGTCCTGGTGAACAACGCCGGCGTCGGCACGGCCGTCCCGGCGACCAAGGAGACCCCGGAGCAGTTCCGGCAGGTCATCGACGTCAACCTCAACGGCTGCTACTGGATGGCCCAGGCCGCCGCGACGGTGATGGGGGAGGGCAGCTCCATCGTCAACATCTCGTCGGTCCTCGGGATGACGACGGCGGGCCTGCCGCAGGCCGCGTACTCCGCCTCGAAGGCCGGGCTGATCGGCCTGACCCGCGACCTCGCCCAGCAGTGGACCCCGCGCAAGGGCATCCGCGTGAACGCCCTCGCCCCCGGGTTCTTCACCTCCGAGATGACCGACTCCTACCAGGACGGCTACCTCGAGTCGCAGCTCCCGCGCATCCTGGCCCGCCGCATCGGCGACCCGGAGGAGCTCGCGGCCGCGCTGGTCTTCCTCGTCTCCGACGCCGGGTCCTACTGCACGGGGATCACGCTGCCGGTCGAGGGCGGGCTGCTCACCAGCTGAGCCCTCGACGCGACCGGGCCCCGCGGTGTGGGATCGGCCGGTGAGCTGGGACCCCGACCTGGCCGCGGCACTGCCCGCGCTGCCCGACCTGCACATCGCCGACCTCGCCGTCGCCCGTGCGCGCATGCAGGAGGTGGCGGCGCGGACCCCGCCCCCACCGCCGGGGGCGGTCGTCGAGGAGTCGGCGCCGGGACCCGACGGTCCGGTCCGGGTGCTCCTCGCCCGCCCGCCGGTCCCGACGACGGGTGCCGCGCCCGGCGTGCTCGTGCTGCACGGCGGCGGCTTCGTCATGGGGTCCGCGGACATGTCCGCGACGCTCGCGGCCGGCCTGGCCGACGCGCTCGGCGCCGTCGTCGCGGTCCCCGACTACCGGCTCGCGCCCGAGCACCCCTACCCGGCCGCCCTCGACGACTGCGCCGCCGCGCTGGACTGGCTGGCGGCGCGACCCGACGTCGACCCCGCCCGGGTCGCCCTGCACGGCATGAGCGCCGGGGGCGGGCTCGCGGCGGCGCTGACGCTCCGAGCGCGCGATGAGGGCGGGCCGGCCGTGTGCTTCCAGGTCCTCGACGCCCCCGAGGTCGACGACCGGCTGGACACCCCGTCGATGCGGGCCTTCGTCGACACCCCGCTGTGGAGCCGGCCGGACGCCGAGCGGAGCTGGCAGCACTATCTCCGTGGGCTTGACGGAGGCGAGGTCCCGGTGCACGCCGCCCCTGCCCGGGCGACCGACCTCACCGGTCTGCCCCCGGCCTACGTCGTGGTCTACGAGAACGACCCCCTGCGCGACGAGGGCCTCGCCTACGCGTCCGGGCTGCTCGCCGCCGGGGTGAGCGTGGAGCTGCACCTGTTCCCCGGCACCTTCCACCGCTCGGTGATCCTCGCCGGGGCAGCGGTGTCGCAGCGCCAGGCCGCGGAGACGGTGGCGGCGCTGCGAGGTGGCCTGCGGCCAGGTGAGCAGAAAAGGTCGCTATGACGACCCTTACTGCTCACGTGCGCGGAGCGCACCCGGCAGCGTCACCGCCGCCTCCAATAGGCTCGGGCCGTACCAGGTGAGCAGGCGCCCGCTGACCAGCCGGGCCGGGGCGGCGAAGGCCTCCGGTCCGTCGTCGGCGGTGAAGAGGTAGGGCTCGTCGGGCAGGACGACGAGGTCGTGCGCCGGCAGGTCCGCCGGGTCGAAGCGCGGGTAGCGCTCCGCGGTCGGCCCGCCGTCGGCGAGGACGTTGTCGACGCCGAGCCGGTCGAGCAGGGCGCCCGCGAACGTGTCGCACCCGACCGCCATCCACGGCCTGCGCCAGATCGGGATGACCGCGGTGCGGCGCTCGTCGTCGGGAACGCGCCCGATCTCGCCCCACGCCTTCTCCGCGCCCTCCAGCCAGGCCGGCCGCTCCAGCCCGCACGCGGCGAGCATCCCGTCGAGGCTGGAGAACGCGCCGTCGACGGTGCGCACGTCGGTGACGTAGACGGCGAGCCCGCGGTCGCGCAGCGCGGCGATGTGCTCCGGCTTGTTCTCCTCCTCGTTCGCGACGACGAGGTCGGGCTCGAGGGCGACGATCGCGTCCAGGTCGGGGTTCTTCGTGCCGCGGATGCGGGCGGGCGGCGTGACGACCTGCTCGTCGAGGTCGACGGGGTGGGTGCACCAGTCGGTGACGCCCACGAGCAGGTGCGGGTCGGAGACCCCGATCGCCTCGGTGAGGGACGGGACGAGGCTGACCACGCGGCGCACCTTGTCGGGCACCTGCACGGTCGTCCCCTGGTCGTCGATCGGCACGGCGCTCATGGTCACCAGTCTGCCGGGTGCCTGCGCGCGGTGGTCCCGCTCACCCGGTACCGTCCGTACCTCACACTTGCGGAGGGGTGCGATGGACCGCTGGGCGTCCGGGATCGACACGGCGTGGTTGCAGCTCGAGCAGGAGACCAACCGCATGGTCGTGCACGGGCTGCTGTTCTGCGACGGGCCCGTCGACGTCGAGGAGCTGCGCGGCCGGATCCGCGAGCGGTGGGTCGACGTCTACCCCGGGTTCCGGCAGCGGCCGACCTGGCCGACCGGCCCGATCGGGCCCGCCCGCTGGGTCGACGCGCCGCCGGACCTCACCGTCCACGTCACGACGATGGCGCTCCCGCAGCCCGGGGACGACCACGCGTTGGCCCGGCGGATCGGCGAGCTGATGTCGACGCCGCTGCCGGCCGACCGGCCGTGGTGGCGGGTCGAGGCGATCACCGGCTACGCCGGCACCGCCGTGCACGTCGCGATCCACCACGGCCTCGCCGACGGGGTCGCCCTCAACCACCTGTTCCACGCGCTCGCCGACCCGGTCTCCGACCCCCGCACCCCGGCCGCGTACGTCGACCCGCCCCGGCAGGCCCAGCCGGTCCACGACGTCCGGCTCTTCCGCCGCGAGGTGCGGGACCGGGCCTCCGCCCTGTGGGCGACGGTGAAGCGGTCGCGGACGCCCGAGGGCGCGGCGGAGCTCGGCGCGACCGGCCGGGCGATCAAGAACTCGGCGTGGCTGCTCGCGGCCCCGCCGCGGGAGAAGCCGTCCCCCCTGCAGGGCCGGCCCGGCGTCGCGAAGGGCGCCCGGTGGACCCGCGACGTGGAGCTCGACGTCGTGAAGGCCGCCGGGAAGGCCGCAGGCGGCAGCGTCAACGACGTGCTCTGCGCGGCCATCGCGGGGGCACTGCGCTCCGTGCTCGGTGCGGACGTGCCCCGCCTGCGCGCCGTGATGCCGACCAACCTGCGGCCGCTGGACCGGCCGATCTCGGACGACCTGGGCAACGAGTTCGGGCTCGTGCTCCCGCCGCTGCCCACCGACGAGCCCGACCGCACGCGGCGGATCGAGCGGATGCAGCGGTCGATGGCGACGATCAAGCGGACCAACCAGGCGCTCGCGAGCTTCACCGGGATCGCGGCGGCCGGGCTGGGCACGGCACGGCACACGCAGGCGCTGGTCGCCCGCTACGCCCGCGCCGGCTCGCTGATCATCTCCAACGTCCCGGGGCCGCTCGAGGAGCTGACGATCGGCCCGGTGCGGGTCCGCGACGTCATGTTCTGGGTCCCGTGCTCCGCCCGGCTCGGGCTCGGCGTGTCGGTCCTGTCCTACGCCGGGCGCGTCCGCCTGGGTATCGACGCCGACCTCGGGCTGATCGGCGGCCAGGAGGGCCTCGACCGGTTCACCGAGGCGCTGGACGACGAGTTGGCCGCACTTCGGAGGTAGACCACCCGATCGTGGACAACTTTCGCTAAGCTGGCGGGCGCTGCCAGCCATGCTGCTGGTCGCACTCTTGCGAGAGAGGAGCGATCTCCGTGTCCCGGGCCGCGCAGAGCCGCCCGTCCACCGGCGTCCGCGGTGCCCCGTGCCCGCTGCTGCCGGGTGTCGTCCCAACCGAGCTCGTGCCCGCCCGCCCCGCGTGGGCCGCCGAGGCGCTCGCCGTCGCTCCCGACGGTCGGCTGTGGGCCGCGCATCCTCTCGCCGGCACCGTCTCGGTGCTCGACCCCGCGACCGGGGACGTCGAGGTCGTCCTCGGCCCCGAGGGTCCGCTCACCGCGCCCGTCGCGCTGGCCCTCGCCGCCGACGGCGCCTGCTTCGTCGTCGACGGGCCGCCCGGTCTCGTCTGGCGCTGCAGCCCCGGCGGGACCACCTGCCTGGTCGCCGACGGGCTCCTCGCCCCCGGCGGGATCGCGGTGCTCGGCGGCCGTCTCGTCGTCGGCGAGACCGGGCCGCACGGGCGGCTGCTGGAGGTGCTTCCCGACGGCGGGTCGCGGGAGATCGCGGCCGGGCTCGACGTCGGCGGCACCCTGGGCGTGAGCCCCGACGGGCGGGTGCTGGTCCCGGGCCCCGCCGGCGCGGTCCGGGCGGTCGATCCCGACGGCAGGGCCGAGCGGCTGTGCGACGGCCTCGAGGACCCCGTGGCGGCCCGGGTCGACCCGGCCGGTCGGACGCTGGTGCTCACCGGCGACGGTGCCGTCCACGTCGACGGGGAGGTGGTGCCGACCGGGCTGACCGGCGCGGACGACCTCGCGATCGGCCCCGACGGCACCTGGTACGTCTCCGGCCGGGGCACCGGTGAGCTGGTGGCGCTCGCCCCCGACCGGTCGCGACGGCAGGTCCTCCCGCCCGGGCTCTCCGGCCCCGGCGGGTTGGCCGTGCTCGGCGGACGCCTGTACGCCGTGGACCACCAGACGCTCGTCGAGGTGGTCGACGGCGGCTTCCGGCTGCTCGGGGTCGGCGCGTCGACGTGGCGGGGGCTCGCGGCGGTCGGGGACGAGCTCCTGGCGACGACGGTGGACGGGGAGCTGCACGCCATGACCCCCGGGGTGACCAGCCGTCGCCTCGTGGCCGGGCTGGAGCGGCCGGCCGGGCTGGTGGCGGTCGCGGGGGAGGTGCTGGTCGCCGAGTCGGGGGCCGACCGGGTCGTGCGGGCGGGCCGCGCCGGCGAGGTCGACCCCGTCGCCTCGGGGTTCGGGCGCCCGACGGACCTCACCACCGCCGACGGCGAGGTCTGGGTGACCGATGCCGAGCGCGGCCAGGTCGTCCGGCTCTCCGACGGGCTCGTGGTCGCCGCGGGGCTGGCGCGGCCCGAGGGGCTGGTCGCCCACGGGGCGGCCCTCTACGTGGTCGAGGCGGCGGCCGGCCGCCTGACGCGCGTGGACCCGCGCACCCGGACCGCCACGCCCGTCGTCGGGAACCTGCCGCTGGCGTCGCTGCCGCCGCACGTCCCGGAGCGGGGGTACGCGGTGGGCCCGCAGCGCCCCGCGCCGTACGCGGCCCTGGCCGTGCACGACGGCGGGCTGGTGGTCGGTCTGACCGGGACCGGGAGCGTGCTGAGGTGCGCCCTGCGCCGGTAAGTGCTCCGTGCCCCGACACGGAGTGCTCACCAGGTCGGAGGCCACCTAGAACTCGGTGACCCCCGCGTCCGGGGCGAGCTCGTGCGCGGTGATGTACCGCGACTCGTCGGAGGCGAGGAACAGCACGGTGTCCGCGACGTCCGCGGGCATCGTGACGTTCACGGGCAGCAGGTTGGTGAACATGCCGGCGGGCCGCGGGTTCTCCGCCATGGCCTCGCCGAGGGCGGACTGCATCGCCTCGCCGGTCATCCCGGTGGCCACGCCCGTGGGGTGGACGCTGTTCACGCGGATCGAGTGCTGCGCGAGCTCCGCGGCGAAGGCCTTCGCCATGCCGCGCACCGCCCACTTGCTCGCCGTGTAGGGAACCATGAACGGCTGGACCTTCATGCCGGCCGCCGAACTGATGACGATGACCGACCCGCCGCCCGCCGCGACCAGGTGCGGCGCGCCGACCATGATCGTGTTCCAGGTGCCGGTCACGTTGACGTCGAGGGTGTCGCGGAAGATCTCCGGGGTCACGCGGTGCCAGGTCCGCGGGATGCAGATGCCCGCGTTGGCCACGACGACGTCGAGGCGCCCGAGCTGCGCGACCCCGTCGTCCACCACCGTGCGCAGCCCGTCGAGGTCCCGGATGTCCACCTGCCCGGCGGCCACCCGCCGCCCGGTCTTCTCCACCAGCGCGGCCGTCTCGTCCAGCTCGGCCGGCGTGGCCGACGCGTAGTCGACCCCCGGCAGCGGCCCGCAGACGTCGACCACGATGACGTCGGCGCCCTCCTCCGCGAGCCGCACTGCGTCCGCCCGCCCCTGTCCGCGCGCCGCGCCGGTGACCAGCGCGACCTTCCCCTCGACCCGTCCGGCCATGTGCCACTCCCGCAGATAGGTGTCCGATCGCGCAGTTGATGGCGCTCAGTGCCAGCAAAGATACGCTCGGAGCGAACCCATTCCAGGGGCGATCGGCGGGCCTCGGCTGCTAGTCCTGGGCGAGACGCGCCGGGAAGCCGCCCGTCGCGATCGGGCCCCAGCGCTCGACGGCGAGGCGGACCAGGGTCTTGTCCTCCTTCGCCATCGCCTCCTTGTACTCCTCCCAGTCGGGGTGGCTCGCCCGAGATGGAGCGGAAGTACTCGATGAGCGGGTCGAGGGCGTCGGGCATGTCGAGGACCTCGGCGGTGCCCTCGACGTGGACCCAGGGGCCCTCGAAGTCGTCGGAGAGCATGCACATGGCGACGCGGGGGTCCCGGCGGATGTTCTTGACCTTGGCCCGCTCGGGGTAGGTCGAGACCAGCAGGCGGCCCTGCTCGTCGATCCCGACCGTCACCGGGCTGGTCTGGTCCCCGCCGTCGCTGCGCTTGGTCACGATCACGGCGTGGTGCCGGGTCCGGAGGAAGTCGACCAGCTCGTCGCGGTCGACCTTGTCGTTGGTCGCGATGTTCGCCACTCGTTGATCTTAGGCGGCGGCGTGGCCTTCGGCGGAGCGACTCAGGGAGACGGGGTCTCCGTGCAGCCGTCCTGCAGGTCCTGGGCGACCTGGCAGGCGGACGGCTGGTCCGGGTCGGCCGTCGCGAGGCGCGCGAGCAGGTCGCGGAGCGTGGCGCGCTCGTCGGGTCCGAGCGGGGCGAGCATGTGGTCCTCGGCGTCGCGCAGCTTGCGTTCGAGCTCGCACAGCCGGGCCCGCCCGGCCTCGGTCAGCTCGACGCGCCGCGCGCGGCGGTCGGCGGGATCGGGCCGGCGCTCGACGAGCCCCTCGGCCTGGATCTCGTCGAGCAGGTAGGTCATGACCGTCCGGTCGACCCCGAGCTTGCGGGCGAGGGCGAGCTGCGTGCTCGGTTCGCCGCGGGCGACCGCGGCCAGCACCTGGTAGCCGCGGGGACCACCCGGGAGGCCGACCAGCACCGTCTGGGCGGTCTTCAGGTGGGCGCGCGCGACACGCCCCAGGGCCCAGCCCAGGTCGGACTCCACCTGCTGCGGCGTGCTCACGGCCTCAATCTACGCGGTTGCGCAGGAAATCTTCTCGGTAGATAGTCTGTTGAGCAGAACATCTCGGCACACGCACACTCGGGAGATCGACATGAGCCTGCTCCGTATCGACAGCAGCATCCGCACCCAGGGCTCGGTGAGCCGCGAGGTGCTGGACAGCCTCGAGCGCTCCTACCTCGAGTCCGATCCCGGCGCGCAGGTCGTCCGCCGCGACCTCGGGCTCGACCCGATCGCGCCCACCACCTGGGCGGCGGCCGTCGCCGCGGGCATGACGCCGGAGGACGAGCGCACCGCCGAGCAGCGCGAGGCCGTGGCCACCGCGGCCGCGCTGGCCGACGAGCTCGCCGCCGCCACGGCGGTGGTGATCGGCTCGCCGCTCTACAACTTCGGGATCGCGGCCCACCTCAAGAGCTGGGTCGACCTGCTCATCACCGACGCGCGCTTCGCCCCCGGCAGCACGCCCCTGGCCGGCACCCCCGTCGTCCTCGTCGTCTCCCGCGGCGGCGGGTACGGGCCGGGCACGCCGCGCGAGGGCTGGGACCACGCCACCGGCTGGATCACCCGCATCCTGCGCGACGTCTGGGGCGCCGACGTCACCGTCGTCGAGGCCGAGCTGACCCTCGCCGAGGTCGTCCCGGCGATGGCCGAGCTCCGCCCGCTCGCCGCCCAGAAGCGGGCCGAGGCCCACGAGGCGGCGGCGAAGCTGGGTGTGGCGCTCCGCGCCTCGTGAGCACTAAGTGGGGCTATAGCCCCACTTAGTGCTCACTTGAGCGAAGCTCACATACTGCGCCGGTACTGCCCGCCCACCTCGAAGAACGCGTCGGTGAGCTGACCGAGCGAGCACACCCGGGCGGCCTTCATCAGCTCGGTGAACACGTTCTCCCCGGCCGTCGCGGCGGCCTGCAGCCGGGCGATCGCCTCGGCGGACTCGCTCTGGTGGCGGGCCTGGAAGTCGTCGAGGCGCTGCAGCTGCGAGCTCTTCTCCTCCTCGGTGGCGCGGGAGAGCTCGATCTCCTTCGGCTCCTCGCCGTCGGCGTCGGCCGGGGGCAGGAACGTGTTCACGCCGATGATCGGCAGCGAGCCGTCGTGCTTGCGGCCCTCGTAGAGCATCGACTCGTCCTGGATCTTGCCGCGCTGGTAACCGGTCTCCATGGCGCCCAGCACGCCGCCGCGCTCGGCGATCCGGTCGAACTCGGCGAGCACGGCCTCCTCGACGAGGTCGGTGAGCTCCTCGATCACGAACGACCCCTGCAGCGGGTTCTCGTTGAGTGAGAGGCCCCACTCGCGGTTGATGATCATCTGGATCGCGAGCGCCCGGCGCACCGACTCCTGCGACGGGGTCGTCACGGCCTCGTCGTAGGCGTTGGTGTGCAGCGAGTTGGCGTTGTCGTAGAGCGCGCACAGCGCCTGGAGCGTCGTCCGGATGTCGTTGAACTGCATCTCCTGCGCGTGCAGGGACCGGCCCGACGTCTGGACGTGGTACTTGAGCTTCTGCGAGCGCTCGTTGGCGCCGTAGCGCTCGCGCATCGCCACGGCCCAGATGCGGCGGGCCACCCGGCCGATCACCGAGTACTCCGCGTCCATGCCGTTGGAGAAGAAGAACGACAGGTTGGGCGCGAAGTCGTCGACGTCCATCCCGCGCGCGAGATAGGACTCGACGTAGGTGAAGCCGTTCGACAGCGTGAACGCCAGCTGCGAGATGGGGTTCGCCCCGGCCTCGGCGATGTGGTAGCCGGAGATCGAGACCGAGTAGAAGTTCCGCACCTTGTGGTCGATGAACCACTCCTGGATGTCGGCCATCATCCGGAGCGAGAACTCGGTGGAGAAGATGCAGGTGTTCTGGCCCTGGTCCTCCTTGAGGATGTCGGCCTGCACCGTGCCGCGGACGTTCGAGACCGCGTGGGCGACGAGCTCCTCGCGCTTCTCGGGCGACGGGTCCTCGCCGTGCTCCTCGCGGTAGGTGTCGACGACCTGGTCGATCGCGGTGTTGAGGAAGAACGCCAGCATCGTCGGCGCCGGGCCGTTGATCGTCATCGACACCGAGGTGGTCGGCGAGGTCAGGTCGAACCCGCCGTAGAGCACCTTCATGTCGTCGAGCGTCGCGATCGAGACCCCGGAGGTCCCGACCTTGCCGTAGACGTCCGGGGGAGTGGCCGGGTCGCGGCCGTAGAGGGTCACCGAGTCGAAGGCCGTCGACAGGCGCTTGGCCGGCGAGTCCTCGGAGAGGTAGTGGAACCGGCGGTTGGTGCGGAACGGGTCGCCCTCGCCGGCGAACATGCGGGCGGGGTCCTCGCCGTCGCGCTTGAAGGCGAAGACGCCCGCGGTGAACGGGAAGTACCCGGGGAGGTTCTCGCGGCGCAGGAACCGCACGACCTCCTCGTCGGCGGTGAACGACGGCAGCGAGACGCGGTTGACCTTCGACCCGGAGAGCGTCTCCTTGGTCAGCTGGATCCGGTTCTCCTTGTCGCGGACCTTGTAGACGAACTCGTCGCCCGCGTAGTCCTCCTTCGTCTGCACCCAGCCGTCGAGCAGCTCGCCCGCCTCCCGCGGCAGGTCGCGCTCGGCCTGCTCGAGCACGGCCGGCAGGTCACCCGCGTCGCGGTCGCCGAGCAGCTCCGCCGCCTGCTGCAGCGCGGACCGCTTCCGGGTCGCGACGACCATCGCCTCGGTGTCCTCGTGGTACCGGCGCACCGTGGCGGCGATGTCGGCGAGGTAGCGCTCGCGCTCGGCCGGGATCGCCGACCCGGCGAAGGTGGAGACGCTGGTGTCGGGGATCTCGAGGTGGCCGGCGCCCTCGGCCAGGCCCTTCTCGCCGAGCAGCGAGACGAGCTTGCCGTAGAGCGCGGTGACGCCCTCGTCGTGGAAGGTCGCGGCGCTGGTGCCGTAGACCGGCATCTCCTCCCAGCTCGCGCCCCACGCGTCGCGGTTGCGCACCAGCTGGCGGGCCACGTCGCGGCGGGCGTCGTCGCCGCCGCGGCGCTCGAACTTGTTGATCGCGACGACGTCCGCGAAGTCCAGCATGTCGATCTTCTCGAGCTGCGAGGCCGCCCCGAACTCCGGCGTCATGACGTAGAGCGAGACGTCGGCGAACTCGACGATGCCCGCGTCGCCCTGCCCGATGCCGGGCGTCTCGACGATCACCAGGTCCGCCCCGGAGGCGCGCAGCACGGCGATGACGTCGCCCAGGCGCTCGGGGAGCGCCGTGCCCGACCCGCGGTTGGCCATCGACCGGAAGGCGACGGGACCGCCGAGGGCGTTCATGCGGATGCGGTCGCCGAGCAGGGCCCCACCACCCCGACGACGGGTCGGGTCGACCGCGAGGACCGCCACCTTCAGCTTGTCCTCGCGGTCCATACGGGTGCGGCGGACCAGCTCGTCGGTGAGCGAGGACTTTCCCGACCCGCCGGTACCGGTGATGCCGAGGACCGGGACGTGCCGCTCGGAGTTCGCGGCGTCGACGCGCTCGCGGACGTCGTCGGGCAGGACACCCGACTCGGCCATCGTCACCGCGCGCGCGACGACCGCGCGCTCGCCGGTGAACAGCCCGTCCCACGACGACGGGGCCTGCGCCGACAGGTCCTCGTCGCACTCGCGGATGATCATGTTGATCATGCCGGGCAGGCCGAGCTGCTGGCCGTCCTGCGGCGAGAAGATGCGCGCCACCCCGTGCGCGTGGAGCTGGTCGATCTCGCGCTGGACGATGACGCCCCCGCCGCCGCCGTACACGCGGACGTGCCCGGCACCGCGCTCGCGCAGCAGGTCGACCAGGTAGGTGAAGTACTCGACGTGCCCGCCCTGGTAGGAGCTGATCGCGACGGCGTGGGCGTCCTCCTCGACCGCGGCCGACACGACGTCGTCGACCGAGCGGTCGTGTCCGAGGTGGATCACCTCGGCGCCCTGGCGCTGCAGGATGCGCCGCATGATGTTGATCGCGGCGTCGTGTCCGTCGAACAGGCTGGCGGCGGTCACCACCCGGATCGGGTTGCTCGGCACGTGCAGCTCGGATTCGGCCATGGTCGGTTCGCCCTCGGTCGCCGGGTGGGAAGCGGAGTACCCGGCCGACATTAGTAGGACGTCCTAGTAATTGCGAGAACCGCGGGCGCCGTCGCCGAGTGAGGTATCCGACCCGACCCGCCCGACCCGCCGTCAGGAACGCTCGGCGACGTACTGGAGGAGCCCGACCAGCGTGCCGGAGCCGAGCAGCTCACCGGCCGCGGCGAGGCGCACCACGTCGGCGACCGGGAGCCACTGCGCCTGGCCCGGCTCGTGGCGGTCCAGCGGCGCGTCGCTGCGCTCGGCGTCGGTCCAGAGATGGACGTGCACGGTCGAGACGACCCCGCCGGGCAGCGGCTGGAAGGTGATGAGCGGACGCCCCGGACCGACCGGCGCCCACCCGGTCTCCTCCGCGGTCTCCCGGGCCGCCGCGACCGCCGGGTCCTCGCCCGGGTCGACCCCGCCGCCGGGCAGTTCCCACCCGTAGCGGCCCACGGGGTAGCGGTAGGTCCGCAGCGCGAGGACCTCCTCGTCGCGGACGACGACGGCGACCGCCACCGACGGCAGGTGCACCACCGGGTAGTCGAACCGGTCGCCCTCGGGGGCGGTCACGTCGTGCAGGTCGACGCGGATGGAGGAGTCGTCGTCGTCCGTGGTCACGGACAGGGGCGCGCCCCAGACGGTGGTCACCTCATGGGTGGCCCAGGCATCCGCGGGAGTCACATCAATCCCCTCTGTCTCAACATGCGACGAACGGTCAGATCCGGGGTCACTCGGCGGGGTGATATGTGGACCATGTGTGTGTTCCTCGTGACGCTCGGGTACTTCGCAGACCCCGGCCGCCGGCCGGTTCGAACGCGAGGGAGCGTCATGATCATCCTGGGCATCATCCTGCTGGTCGTCGGATACATCGTCGGGATCTCCGTACTGACCTACATCGGGTGGATCCTGGTCGTCGTCGGCCTGATCCTCACCATCCTCGGCGCCGTCGGCCGCGGTGTGGGCGGGCGCAAGACCTTCTTCTAGGTCCCACCGTCCTGGGAAGCGGGGGCTACCCGGGGCTGCTGTCGCGAACGCCCGTTCCCGGCGAGGGGGACGGGCGAGCGCGTCACCGTCAGTGATGAACCATGGCGATTTTCGCCAGTTCTCTTCTCTCGTGCTACACAGAGCGTCACGATCGCTCCATGACCCTTCCTGCGTACTCCGGCCGTCACGCGACCTTCGACGCCACCACGGTCCTACCCGTGGTCCCGCCCGCCGGTGCGCCGCCGGGCCCGCCCGCGACGGTGACGACCGCCGTGGTCGTCCTCGCGGTCCAGGGCGGGTTCGGAGTGCTGGGCCTCGGGTTCTTCGGCCTCATGGCGGTCGCCTTCGGCCTCGGCACCGGCGACTACCCGGGGCTGGTCGCCTGCCTGCTCCTCGTGGGGGCGGGCCTGGCCTTCCTCACCGGTTGGTTCCTGCTCGCGCTGCGCATCCGGACCGGCAGCCGGGGCGCCCGCGTCGTGGTCGCCCTCGTCAGCGCGATCGGTCTCGCGGGCGCCGCGACGAGCGCCGCGCTCGTGTGGCCGTCCCTGATCACCATCGGTTCGGCGGCGCTCCAGGCGTCGGTCCTCGTCCTGCTCTTCGTCCCGTCGTCGAACGCGTGGTTCCGGGCGGTCAGCCCAGCGCCCGGTCCAGGTTCACCGCGGCGCTGATCAGCCCGAGGTGCGTGAGGGCCTGGGGGAAGTTCCCCAGCTGCTCACCCGAGGCGGAGAGCTCCTCGGCGAACAGGCCGACGTGGTTGGCGTAGGTGAACGCCTTCTCCAGCACGTTGCGGGCCTCCTCGAGCCGCCCCGCCCGGGTGAGCGCCTCCACGTACCAGAACGAGCACAGGTTGAAGGTGCCCTCCTCGCCGTCGAGCCCGTCGGAGCCGTCCGGCGGGTACCGCTGCACCAGCGAGTCGACGACGAGGTCGTCCTCGATGCGCCCGAGGGTGGAGAGGAAGCGCGGGTCGGTGGGTCCGGAGAACTTCACCAGCGGCAGGATCAGCAGCCCGGCCTCGACCTGGTCGGTGCCGGGGAACTGCGTGTAGCTGCCGAGGTCGCCGTCCCAGCAGTCCCGCTGCACCTCCTCGTAGGCCTCCGCCGCGGCCTTCTCCCACGCCTCGACCGGGGCCGGGAGCCCCCGTTGGCGGGCCAGCCGCAGCGCCCGCTCGAACGCCACCCACACCATCACCCGCGAGTAGGTGTGGAACTGCGGCTCGCCGCGGGACTCCCACAGTCCCTGGTCGGGGAGGTGCCGGTTGCGGTCGAGCCAGTCCAGCGAGCTGCGGACCCGCGTCCACAGGTCGTAGGAGATCGGGGTCTCCTTGTTCGCGATGTAGATCGAGTCCATCACCTCGCCGTAGGTGTCGAGCTGGCGCTGCGACCCGGCCGCGTTCCCGATCCGGACCGGGCGGGACCCCCGGTAGCCGGACAGGTGGGTCAGCTCGACCTCCTCGGGCGGCGGCGCGCCGTGCACGGTGTAGACCGGCAGCAGCCCCGACTCGTCGTCCGCCTCCGCCATCCGCTGCTCGAGCCACGACAGGAACGCCCGGCCCTCCTCGACGAACCCGAGCCGCATCAGCGCGTAGGAGGTGAACGCGGCGTCGCGGAGCCAGGCGAAGCGGTAGTCCCAGTTGCGCTCCCCGCCGATCTCCTCGGGCAGCCCGGCGGTCGGCGCCGCGATGAGCGCCCCGGTCGGCCGGTGCACCATGAGCTTCAGCAGCAGGGCCGAGCGGTGCACCATCTCCCGCCAGCGCCCCGAGTAGTTCGACCGTGCGAGCCAGTCCTGCCAGTAGGTGAGCACCGTGTCGCGGCGGCGATCCGCCTCGTGCTCGCCGAGGACGTCCACGTCGTTGCGGTGCGGCGCCTCGTCGTGCCAGGTGAGGAGGAAGTCGGCCGCCTCCCCGGCGCCGAGGTCGATCTCGGCGACGACGGCGGGGCCGGTCGCCTCGGGATCGTCGGCCACCCGGAGCCCGGCCGAGGTCCGGAGCACCAACGCGCCCGACCCGTCGTCGGGACGGAAGACCGCCCCGACCCCGTCGAGCAGTTCGACGGAGTGCCGCACCCGGGCCCAGTCGAAGGCCGGCGCGCAGCGCACGGTGAACCGCTGGCGGCCGCGGACCACGCGCACCGTGCGCACCAGTGGACGCGTCCCGTCGTCCTCGGGGTCCATGAGGTCGACGACCTCGGCCACCGAGGTCGCGTCGAGGAAGCGGGTCATCAGGACGTTGGAGTCGGGCAGGTAGAGCTGCTTGGTGCGCGTGCACGAGCCCGGTCGGACGGTGAACGTGCTCCGTTCGGCGGCCGCGCCCTCCTCGGTGAGCAGGGCCGAGAAGACGGCGGGGGAGTCGAAGTCGGGCAGGCAGGCGAAGTCGATGCTGCCGTCCGTGCCCACCAGGGCGACCGTCCGCAGGTCGCCGATCACGCCGTGGTCCTCGATGGCCAGCATGATCGGGTGGTACCCCGTGAGGGCGGTCCCGAGCGGATCCGCCCCCACGGAGTCCGTCACTGCTTGCGGGCGTCCTTCGCCTTCTCCTTGGCGTTCGCGACGTCGAGCGCCTCGGCCTTGGCCGCGGCCGCCGCCCGCTCGGCCTCGACGGCCTCGGACTCCGCCTCGACACGCGTGCGCCGCGCCTCGTGGGCGTGCTCGTCGGCGATCTCCTGCTTCCGCTGCTCCTCGCGCTGCGCGGCCTGCTTGCGCTCCTGCTCGCGCTCCTTCTCCTGCTGCTGACGCTGCTGCTTCTCGCGCTCGAGCCGCTGGTGCTGCTCCTGCTCGGCCTTCCGGGCCTGCTGCCGGGCCTCCTGGTCGCGCTCACGGCGCTGCGCGAGGCGGTCGTCGGCGACCTCGCGGCGGGCCTGCGCCGCCCGGTCCCGCTCGGAGGCCTCGGTCCGCTGCTGCACCCGGGCGTCGGTGACGTCGCCCTGGGCCGCCAGGCCCGGGTCGCCCAGCAGCGACCCGAGGAGCTGCCGCACGCCGCCCTCGACCGCGTCGACCGCCAGCGACGGCCCCCACTCCTTGTTGCCGCCGTTGCCGGTGACCTGGGCCAGCAGCCCCACCGGCAACCGCACCACGCCGAAGCCCAGCGAGATCACGGGCCCCGCCACCGCCGACACCGGGTTGCTCATCGGTCCTCCTCCTCGACCTGCTCGAGCGTGCGCGCCGTGCGGCGGGCCTCCTCGGCCCGCTGCTCCTCGTCGCGCACGCGGCTCTCCGCCTCGCCCCGCTCCTGCACGGCGGCGGCCTCGTCGCGCCGCGCGGCCTGCTCCCGGGCGCGGGCCGTCTGCGAGACCGCCTGCTCGCGCTGCGCGGTCTCGGCCTCGATCCGCTGCTCGCGGGCGCGGCGCTCGGCCTCGGCCCGGTCCTCCCGCTCGCTGCGGGCGTCCTCGGCCGCGAGGCGCTCGCGCTCGACGCGCAGCTCCTCGGCGCGTGCCTCGGCCTCGGCCTCCTCGCGCTTCTGCCGGGCCTCGGCCTCGGCGCGCTGCGCGTCCTTCTCGGCGTCCGCGCGCTCGCCCTGCAGCTCGCCCTCGGCGCGCAGCGTGTCGTTGCCCGTGACCGCTCCGGCCGCCTTCTTCACGGCTCCCGCGAGCCGCTGGCCCGCGCGCTGGGTCGTACTGGTGTCGGTGGGTTCGGCACCGTCGGACATGGTCCACTCCTCCCGTTCGGCGGGCCGAGGTACCCGAACGAGCGCGGAAGGATGCGTCCTATCGGACCAGGCCCTGCACCACCTCGGCGGCGGGCCCGGTGGCTGCGCGGCGGAAGTGCACCCCGGCCCAGAGGTGCAGCCGGGTGGTGTCCCCGGCCTTCGCCGCGGCGACGCGGACCGGGCGGGTCAGGTGGTGGAGCTCGGGATACGCCGCGGGGGCCGCCGGGCCGTGCTCGACGGCGAAGCGGTTGGTCAGGGCCCGCGCGGGCCGACCGGTGAACGCCCGGGTCACCGTCGTGCCGGAGAACCCGGGATCGGCGAGCGCGTCGCGGTGCGTCGTGGACGTGCCCGCCTCGTCGGTACGCAGGAACGCCGTGCCGAGCTGGACCTGCTCCGCCCCGGCGTCGAGGGCCCGCCGCACCCCGGCGGCGTCGGCGACCCCGCCCGCGGCCACCAGCGGCAGCGCCGTGACCGGCCGGATCGCCCGGAGCAGGTCGAGGGTGTCGATCTCGTCGGGCGCGGTCGTGACGGCGTGCGTCCCCCGGTGTCCGCCGGCGTCGGTGCCCTGGACGACCAGTCCGTCGACCCCGGCCGCGGCGGCCGCGCGGGCCTCCTCGACGCTGGTCACGGTGGCCACGAGGCGCGCCCCGGTCGCCCGGAGCGCCGCGAGCCGCTCGCCGTCGGGCAGGGCGAAGGTGACGCTGATGGTCTGCGGCGGGTCGGCCGCCAGGACCCGGATCTTCGCGTCGAGGCCGGGCCCGGTGTCCGGGTCGGACGCGGGGTGCGGGTCGCCGAGGTCGACGTGCACGGCACGGGCCTCGCCCGCGATGCGCGTCGCGTAGGCGGCCACCGCGCGATCCCGACGACGGGTGGGTGGCGTCGGGTCGGGCAGGAAGAGGTTCACCCCGAACGGCCGGTCGGAGCGTTGACGCAGCTCCGCGAGCTGGGCGGCGAGGGCGTCGGCGGTGAGGTAGCCGGCGGCGAGGTAGCCGAAGCCGCCCGCCCCGGCGACGGCGGCCACCAGGGCCGGGGTGGAGGGCCCGCCCGCCATCGGCGCGGCGACGACCGGGTTCACCTCGTGCCCCCGCCGTCGAGCCCGTTCGTGCTGGTCCGGACTAGTCCGACCGCCCGAACCGAAAGTCCCCCGCCGCTTCCCACGGGCCGCCACGGTAGTGCCAGAGGGCGAGGGCATCGACGGCGGTGTCGTACGGGACGTGCGTTTCCCGGACGGTCTCGAGCGTCCGCCGGGCCTCGTCGGGGGTCACCTTGTTCTGGATCGTCACGTGCGGGCGCCAGCGGCGGGCGTCCTGGTCGGTGAGGTCGGCGTCGAAGCGCTTCGCGATCGCGCCGCGGATGCCCTCGAGCTCGGAGGACTGCAGGCGCAGGCCCACCCCGCGGCCGAGCTTGAACGGGTCGCCCACGTGGATGGCCGGCCGCTCGCCCTGCGTGAGCCGGGTGAGCTGGGTCCGGACGTCGTCGATGAGATCCCCGGGCAGGGCGTGGAACAGCGTGATGTGCGCGCCCACGTGCAGGCGGTCCGCCGGGAACCAGCGGCGGCGCTGCGCGTCGAGATCGGCCTGGGCGTCGGGGACGAGGACGGCGGAGATGATCAGCGGGTCGGGCACCGTCGGGAGGTACCCGCTGGCCCCGCGAGCCAGCCCGCCGGGTCGTCCCACGCCTGCAGGGTCCGCCGCGAGTGCACCGTGACCGCTTCTCCGGACGCCGGGTCCGGCCAGCTCAACGTCCGGGCCAGCAGCTGGAGGGGCGTGCGGAGGTCGTCGAGCGGGACGTCGCGCAGGTCGGGGTAGAACGGGTCGCCCAGGATCGGGATGCCGAGCGAGCACAGGTGCAGCCGGAGCTGGTGCGTACGGCCGGTCCGCGGGGTGAGCCGGTATCGCGCGACCGGCCCGACCAGCGGGTCGTCGCGGTGGTCGACCAGCTCCACGAGCGTCTCGGCGTTGGGTTCGCCGTCGACCTCGCGGGCGGTGACGATCCCGCGCTCCTTCACGATCCGGGACCGGACGACCTGCTCGCGCGGCAGCGTCGGGTCGTAACGGGTGATCGCCTCGTAGGTCTTGGACACCCGACGGTCGCGGAACAGGTTCTGGAACGTCCCGCGGTCCTCCCGGTGGATCACGAACAGCACGAGCCCGGCCGTCACCCGGTCCAGCCGGTGAGCGGGGGAGAGGTCGGGCAGGCCGTGCTCGTCGCGCAGCCGTACGAGGGCGGTCTCCCGGACGTGCCGCCCGCGCGGGATGGTCGCCAGGAAGTGGGGCTTGTCCGCCACCAGCACCCGGTCGTCCCGGCAGGCGACGTCGATGCCGAACGGGACCGGTGCCTCGTCGGGAAGGTCCCGGTGGAACCACACCGACCCGCCGCTGACGTACGGCGCGTCGATGGGCAGCGGACCCTCGGCGTCGTGGAAGCGCCCGGCGTCGAACATGGCGTCGACCTGAGCGGCCGGGAGGGGCACCCGGGTCACGAGGTGGTCGCGGATCGTCGCCCACTCCTGCGACACCGGGAGCCGCATTCGTGCGGGGTCGAGCCCGAAGCGGGGCGGGATCGACGGGGGCGGGCGCACCAGCCCATTGTGAGGGGAGGATCCGAGCGCTCTCGTGGCACCAGGGTTCCCCTCACGCGGCACGGCTCAGAGCAGCGCGTCCGACACGATCTTGCGCTGGATCTCCGACGTCCCCTCGAAGATCGTGGTGAGCCGGGCGTCGCGCCAGTACCGCTCGGCCGAGTACTCCGTGGTGTAGCCGTTGCCGCCGAAGATCTGCAGGGCGCGCGAGGTCACGCGCTCCGCCGTCTCCGACGCGACGAGCTTCGCCTGCGAGGTCTCGACGTCGGCCGCGACACCGCTGTCCACCAGCCACGCTGCGTGCAGGTAGAGCTGCCGCGCCGCCTCGACCTGCGCCGACATGTCCGCGATCGCGTGCCGGATCACCTGCTGGTCGCCGATCGGGTGCCCGAACTGGACCCGCTGCTTCACGTAGGCGATGGCGTCCTCGACCGCCCCGCGTGCCAGCCCGACCGCCCGCGCCGCCGTCTGCACCCGCGCCGGACCGAGCCAGCGCAACGACTCCTTGAACCCCTGACCCTCGTCCTGCCCCGTGTCCTGCAGCGCGTCGGCCGGGAGTCGCAGCCCGTCGATCTGCAGCTCCCACGTGGTCAGGCCGTAGTAGCCGATCTTGTCGATGGGGGTGCCGGTGACGCCGGCCGGGAACTCGCCACGCGCCTTCTCCACCAGGAACAGCTCCAGCCCGTCGGACCGACCGTGCCCCTCGCGCGGGTCGCGGGTGCGGGCGAGCAGGTGCAGGAAGTCGGCCCGCTTCGCGTGCCCGACCCACCGCTTCGTGCCCGTGATCACCCACCCGTCCCCGTCGCGCTCGGCGTGGCACCCGACGTTCGCGAGGTCCGAGCCCGCCGAGGGCTCCGAGAACGCGATCCCGCCGATCCACTCACCCCGTGCGGAGCGCTCCAGCAGGTCGGGGCGGCCGGCGCACCCGGTGCCGTTGCCGCGGGCAATGATGCTCGCGACGCTCATCCACGCCCGCGCGAGCTCCTCGCAGATCAGGGCGTACTCGAGGACGCCGAGCCCGAGCCCGCCGTGCTCGCGGTCGATCATCACGCCGAAGTAGCCGAGCTCGGCGAGCCGCGCCATCAGCTCGTCGGGGATCTCGCCGCGCTGCGGGTCGAGCTCGTCGGCGACCGGCAGCACCTCCTCCATCGCGAACGTCCGTGCCGTCCGCTGCAGCTCCAGCCGCTCCGGGGTGAGGTACACGCTCGCCGCGGGCGCGAGCGTCTCGACGCCCTCGAGGTTCTTCCGGCTCCAGCTCATAGGGCGTGCATTCCCGACGACGGGTCCTCCCGCACCTGCGCGGGCGGAGGTCACGTCCGGACGTGCGGGACGATGCGGTCGGCGGCGAGCCGGTCGAAGACGGACGCGAACGCGTCGAGGGTGCGGACGTACCCGGTGAACCCGGCGAGCCGCGAGCGCGTCATGTCGGTGACGCACTCGATGTCGCGGCCGAGGTCGCCGTCGGTGTGCCAGAACGAGGCGACGCGGTCCAGGTCGGACTCCACGAGGTGCTCGCGCTCCGCGATCCGCGCCCAGACGTCCTCCATGCCCTGGGTCTGCTCCTCGAGCGGGCGCACGGTGCCGTCGAACCCCTCGGCCTCCACCCCGAGCAGCTCGGCGAGGCGCGGCCACATCCAGCGCCAGCGGAAGACGTCGCCGTTGACCACGTTCAGCGCCTGGTCGTGGGCCGACGGCGATCCGGTCGCCCAGATCATCTGCTCGGCGGCCTGGCCGGCGTCGGTCATGTCGGTGAGCCCGTCCCACTGCTGCTGCGAGCCGGGGAAGGTGAACGGCCGCCCGGTCTCGCGGCACAGCGCGGCGTAGGCGGCGAGCGTCGAAGCGATGTTCATGGCGTTGCCGACGGCGTAGCCCACCACCGTGTGCGCCCGGTGCACGCTCCAGGAGAACTTGTGCTCCGCCGCGGCGGCGAACAGCTCGTCCTCCTGCGCGTAGTAGAAGTTCGGGTGGTCCAGGCGCGGTTCGGTCTCGACGAACGGGGTCTCGGGCATGTCGCCCTGCCCGTAGGCCTCGAACGGTCCGAGGTAGTGCTTGAGCCCGGTCATCAGCGCGACGTGCTGCACTGTGCCCTCGGCGCCGGCCGCGGCGAGGACGTCGCGCACCATCCCGCCGTTGACCCGGATGTTCTCCTCCTCGGTGTCCTGGCGCGCCCAGGCGGTGAGGAAGATCGAGGTCGGGCGCGTGCCGGCGATCGTCGAGCGCAGTGCCTCGGCGTCGGTGAGGTCGGCGTGCAGGCCCTCGACCTCCCGCACCGTCGACGACGAGCGCCGCGACAGCCCGAGGACGTGCCCGCCGCGGAGGGTGAGCCGCTCGGCGAGGGCGTGGCCGACGATGCCGGTGACGCCGACGATCAGGGGACGGGAGAGCGCGTGCATGCGGGGCGGGTGCCCCACGGCGCGCACGGTTGAACCCTTGACCATTGCGGTAGAAGGAGGCGTGTTCGTCTACACCGCGCAGCCCGCCCGCGTCGTCTTCGGCGCCGGGAGCCTCGACCGGTTGGCGGAGGAGGTCGAGCGCCTCGGCCGGTCCCGGGTCCTCGTACTCGCCGGCCGGCGCCACGTCGAGCGGGTCGAGGCGGTGCTGGGGGAGCTCGCCGTCGGGCGGTTCGAGGGCGCCGCGATGCACACGCCCGTCAAGGTCACCGAGCGGGCGCTCGCCGTGCTGCGGGAGGCCGACGCCGACTGCGTCGTCGCCGTCGGCGGCGGCTCCACCACCGGGCTCGCGAAGGCGCTGGCCGTCCGCACGGGTGCCGACCAGGTGATCGTGCCGACCACCTACTCCGGCTCGGAGGTCACGCCCGTCCTCGGCGAGACCGAGAACGGGATCAAGAAGACGCGGACCTCCCCGGACATCCTCCCGGAGACGGTGATCTACGACGTCGAGCTCACCCGCTCGCTGCCCCACGATGTCACCGTGACCAGCGCCGTCAACGCCCTCGCGCACGCCGTCGAGGCGCTGTACTCGCCGCAGGCGAACCCGGTCGTCGACCTGCTCGCCCTCGACGCCGTCCGCCGCCTGAGCACCGGCCTGCGCGGGCTCGACGTCGGGAACGACGCCCGGGACGACCTGCTGGCCGGAGCGTGGCTGGCGGGGACGTGCCTCGGGTCGGTCGGGATGGCGCTGCACCACAAGCTCTGCCACACCCTCGGCGGGTCGTTCGACCTTCCGCACGCCCCGACCCACACCGTCGTCCTGCCGCACGCGATGGCCTACAACGCCGCGGCTGCGCCGGACGCGATGCGCCGGATCGCCGACGCGCTCGGGGTCGACGACGCCCCGCGCGGGGTCTTCGACCTGGTCGCGACGGCGGGTGGCCCCACCTCCCTGCGCGAGCTCGGGATGGCCGAGGCCGACCTCGACCGCGCGACCGAGCTCGCCGTCGGGACCCCGTATCCCAACCCCGCCGAGCTGACCCGCGACGGGCTGCGAGCCCTGCTCGGCCGGGCGTGGGCGGGGGAGCGCCCCTAGACCAGTTCCGCGCCCGCACGCAGCGCGCGGAACTTCTCCCACACGACCGTCGGGTGCACCTCGGGCTGGTAGCTCGCGCGGGAGGAGAACCCGCAGTCGGCGCCGGCGATGACCTGCTCGCGCCCGACGGCGTCCACGTAGTGCCGGAGCATCTCGGCGATCAGCTCGGGGTGCTCGACGTAGTTCTGCGCGTGCCCGAGCAGGCCGGGGATCAGGATCGCGTCGCCGAGCTGCTGCTTCAGGGCCGCGTCGTCCCAGATCGTCCACTCGTGCATGTGCCGCGGGTTCGCGACCTCGAACGAGTACGCCCCCGCCCGGATCGCCAGCATCGGGCCCGCGACCTCGGCCATCGTGATGTCGTGGATCCGCGGCCCGTGGTTGAGGCCGTAGCAGGTGTGGAGGCGGATCCGCTCGGTCGGGATGTCGCGCAGGGCGTGGTTGACGATCTCGGCGTGCTCGGCGGCGGTCCGCTGCCGCTCGTCGGGGGAGAGCTCGGGGTCGGAGAGGATCTCGATCAGCCACGGGTCGTCGATCTGCAGCAGGAACCCGGCATCGACGATGGCCAGGTACTCCTCGCGCAGCGCCTCGGCGACCGCGGTGTAGTACTCGGTGTCGGTCGCGTAGAACTCGTTGCGCCCGAACCCGCGGGGCGAGGTCGACGGCATGAACGCCTCGGTGGCGTCGACCCCGACGAGCGCCGCCTTCAGGTTGTCGATGTCGGTCCGCAGCTGCTCGTGCCCGGAGTAGGACACGGGTCCGACGCAGGCGACGGTCACCATCGGCGCGACCGTCTTCGTGTACTTCCCCATGTACTGCTCGTAGTACGCGGGGAACGCGTCGAGCTCGAGCTTCCACGACGGCGGGAGCAGCTTCTCCCCGCTGCTGGGGGAGAAGCCCTCGAGGCGGTCCTGGATGTAGGTCGCGAAGCTGACCTTCCCCATCTCGCCGTCGGTCACGACGTCGAGGCCCACCTCGGCCTGCTTCGCGACGACGTCGCGCACCGCCTCGGTCACCTGCTTGGCGAAGCCCGCCTCGTCGTACGGGCGGCCGTGCTCCTTCTCCCGCATGGTGTCGAGCAGCGCCTCCGGGCGGGCGAGGCTGCCGACGTGGGTGGTGAGGATTCGGTCTCCGCTGCGCTGCATGGCCCCGACGTTAGGAACGGTTCTCCGCGGGAGACACCGTGCCGTTCGCGTGCGCGGGACGGGGCACGTGGTGGAAACCGACCTGTGCGGGCAGCGGGACGAAGCGGCACAGGTAGACCAGACCGCGGTCGTCGCCCTCGCCCTCGACGGTGTACTGCCACCGGTCCCGCGTCTCTGTGGTGCTCGCGCGGACGAGGACGGTGTGCCGCGGGGCGCCCTCTGCGGTGGGGCGGTGGTGGACGGCGATCCGGGCCCCGACCGCGATGCCGGTCAGGCCCGTCTCCTCGAGCACCTCCCGGTGGGCCGCCGCCTCGAGCGACTCGCTGGGGTCGACGCCGCCACCCGGGAGCTGTGTGCCGGCCTCGGGGTGGTCCCGGTGGTCGAACACGAGCACCTCGGGGCCGTGGTCGGTCTCGCGGGTCAGGGCGACGGCGACGCGGAGCCGGATGGTGGGCACCGGTCGAGTCTGCCTGCGCGCGACGCACACACTCGCGACACCGGATGAAGAGTGCGGGTCACTCCTGCGCGGGATACACACGGACCGACTGGCTCGCGCCGGATATCCGTGATCGACGTGGCCGGGTTCGAAGCGAGAGCGAACGTGGCAGCGGTGCCAGGTCGGTGGACCCGCCACCGAGTCCGCACTAGGCAGTCATGCCGCGATAACGGGGCATATCACGGCATGAAGGGCATTCGCACGGCTCGAAGATCAACGAGCGGTCCAGCCTCCGTCGACGGGGGACTGGGCCAGCTCCTGGTCTGCACCGAGGGCTTCGGGTTCGTCGGCACCCGCGACGGCACCGCGATCCGGTTGCGCGCGGGCGAGTCGGTGTGGACCCCGCCGGGCGAGGAGCACTGGCACGACGCCACCGAGGGCACGATGATGTGCCACCACGCGCTGCTCGAGGTCCCCGACGACGGGACCGAGGCCACCACCTGGCTGGAGCCGGTCACCGACGAGCAGTACGAACAGGCTCAACCCGCCTAGACCTATGCGGCCGCCGACCCGAGTCGCCCCCCTCGCGGCTCGGGTCGCCGCCGCAGGCCCGGGCGGGCGGCCTGAGCAACCGAGGACCGCTCTGAGTCTCGCGGCTGGGCGGTCAGGCCAGGCCGCGGGCGTCGTAGGTGACCTCAGGCCAGGGGCGGCGCATCCGCTCGAGCCCACGGGCGACCCACCCGGTGATCGTGTCCGCCTCCTCGGACAGGCCAGCGGCGTCCGCATGCACCTGCGGGTCGAGCTCGACGCCGCGCAACAAGATCTCCGGGGCGTGGAGCCGGGCCTCGACCCAGGCCACGGGGTCGACCGTGAGGTCGGCATCGGTGCTGCGGGCGCCCGGTTCACCGTCGACCATCCCGGGGTGCCAGTGCATCCGATCGGCGGCGCCAGGTCGGCTCTCGAGCAGGTCGATCCGGCAGAACGCCGGCGCCAGGTCCCAGCGGAGCGAGGCATAGATGCTGCCCGCGTGGACCTGTCGCATTTCCCGGAGTTCGACCCGCACGCCTCGCTCCCGGACGTATGGGCCGGACTCTGCGGGGTCGTGGAAGTCGACGAGTTCGGCGGTGACCGCCAATCGCCCGACAGTCCACATCGTGGCCACGGCGTCCGACCTCAGCTCAGGTCCGGGGCGCGGACGCGGTCCGGGGCGAACACGCGGCGCACCATCGGCTCGAAGAACTCCAGCGGCTCGATGTCGTAGTCGGGGTCGAACGAGTTCTGGTCGTAGTTCGCGCAGAAGTCGACGCAGTCCTGATACCAGGGGTGGTCGGCGTACCGGTCGCGGGCGTTCGGGTCGGCGCCGACGTGGTGGAACCAGTAGACGCCCTGGAACACCCCGTGGTGGCGCATGATCCAGTAGTTGCGTTCCGAGACGTAGGGGCGCACGACGGCGGCGGCGACCTCGGAGTGGTTCGCGGGGGCGAGCATGTCGCCGACGTCGTGGACCAGGGCGCAGATCACGGTCTGCTCGTCCTCCCCGGCGCGGTGCGCGCGGGTGGCGGCCTGCAGGCTGTGCTGCAGGCGGGTCACCTGGTAGCCGGTGTGGTCGTCCATGGCCCGCAGCCAGCCCAAGACGCGGTCGGGGAATCGGGCCAGCTCAGCGTGCTCGTAGGGCTCGAGCAGGGCGTAGTCGGCGGCGGTGCCGTCGGCCATGGCGGTGAACCCGACGGTGGGTCCGGCCGCGGTGTTCGCGGCGGTCGGTCGGGTCGCGGTCATCGGGTCTCCTGCGGTTGGGCGGGCAGCGGCTGGTGCTCGCCGCGCAGGACCCGGCGGCGGGCGGTGAAGTCGTCGAACTCCATGTAGACGTCCTGGAGGTGGCGGGCGCCGCTGGCGGGGTCGTAGGGCATCCGGCCGTGCAGCACGCGGTGGGAGTGCACGGTGAGCAGGTCCCCGTCCGAGGACTTGAAGGTGGCGCGGTAGCGGCCGGAGTCGATGATGCGGGCGAGGTGGCGGTAGGCGGCGTAGAACACCTCGACCTCCTCGAAGGGCGCGGCAAGCGGCTGGGCGAGCTGGTTGGAGAACCGGAACAGTCGCACCTGCCCGTCGGTGTCGAGCTGGATCATGGGGTTCTCGGCCCAGGTGTCCTCGTCGTCGCTGAACAACTGGTAGGGCACCGGTACCCGGACCAGGGTGTCGAAGTGTTCGGGGGCGTCGCGGCGCAGCTCGGCCACTGCGGCCCAGCCGTCCACGAGTGTGGACTCGCCGCCGGTGGCCTGGTTGGTCAGGAAGTGCAGCAGCTGGATCGACGGCGGCCAGTTGTAGCTGGGCATGTCGGTGTGGGGCTTGAGCTCGCCCGGGGTGTGGGCGACGTTGTAGCCGGCGGGGTCGTGGCGCACGTTGTGGACCCGCTCGAAGGCCACCTCGCGGACGTGCCCGATGCGCTCGGCGAACCGCTCGACCTCGTGGTGCTCGCAGGGGACCCCGGTCACGATCGCGGCGCCGTGCTCGCGGACGGCGTCGAGGTAGGCCAGCTGTCCCTCGGCGCTGCCCAGCACCTCGTCGTGCGGGAATCGCGGCGGCTCGCCCGCGGCCGCCGACCACAGCGTGACCGGGGAGCGGCGGGCAGCCCGGGCGGCCGGGGAGTAGTCATAGCGACGCAGCCACGCCGGGGAGTAGGTCGCGGCCCGACCGTCGTTCCAGAGAATTTCCAGCCCGGCGTTCGGGTCGTAGGAGGCGCTGGTCGGGGCGATGCCGTCGGCGATGGAGGCGGTGAACAGCTTGCGTTCTCCGCTCTGGGCGACCCGGTCCTCGCCGGCCCAGCTGTTGTCGCGCAGCCAGACGTAATGGAACCGGCGAGCGCGGCCGTCGATCACGACGGCCAGGGCACGCGGCCCCAGGACGAGGGCGCCCTCGGGGCCGACGACGGAGCCCAGGTCGGTGTCCCGGTCGACGGTCGTGGGCTGGGGGGTGTCGTGGCCGACGAGGCTCACGGGCTCTCCTGACGAGTGGTGGTGCGGTCGAGTTCCACCGTCCCGTCCGAACGTCCCGGTATCAAACGAGCGCTCAGGCCCCTGAGACCGCAGAAAAGTAGGCCTCTCCGGGTTGCGTCGGTACGTTCGGCCGGTGCGTGTGCCGCTGCCGCCGTTGCCCGGGGTGCAGGCCTTCGAGGCGGCCGCTCGGCTCGGGAGCTTCGCCGCGGCGGCCGAGGAGCTGCACCTGTCCGCAGCGACGGTCAGCCAGCGCATCCGGTCCCTCGAGACCCACCTCGGGGTCCCGTTGTTCGAGCGGCATGCCCGCAGCGTGGAGCTGACCGAGCTCGGCCGGGCCTATCTGCCCGCGGTCCGGGAGAGCCTCGACGATCTCGCCGCTGCGACCGGCGGCCTGTTCGCCCCCGCCCGCCGAGAGCAGCTCACGGTGCGCACCCAGGTGTCCTACGCGACCACCTGGCTCGCGCCGCACCTGCACCTGTTCCAGGCCGAGCACCCCGACATCGATCTCCGCGTGGTGTCCGCGGTCTGGTCCGAAGCACTGACCCTCGGCGAGGTCGACCTCGACATCCACCAGGGCCGCGGCGCCTGGCCGAACGCCCACGCCGAGCTCCTGCACCACGACAGTGCGGTCGTCGTGCACGGACCCGGACACCTCGACCGCTGGGGGCCGGTCACCGAGGTCGCCGACCTGTTCGCCCGACCGCGCATCCAGGTCCTCGGCTTCGACGACGTGTGGCAGCGCATGAGTCACGACGGCGGGCCCGTGGGTCCCGGCGGTCGCGCGGGACCCGCGATCACCGTCGACACCACCGTGACCGCCCTCGAACTCGCCGCCGGCGGGGACGCCAGCGCGGTCGTCCCGGAGCGCTTCGCCCGCACGGCCGTGCGGGCCGGCCGGGTGAGCCTCGCGCTCCCGCAGGCCTTTCCGATGCGTCAGGCCCACTACCTGCTCCGGCCCCTCGAGGCCCCCCGTTCCTCGCCCCGCGCCCGCGTGTTCCTCGAGTGGCTCACCCACCTCGACGAGCACCAGCCCGCCCTCGGCTGAACACCCAGCCGTGCACAGCGTTGCTGGTGATTGCCATCGGCAGAGACGGTTCCTTGCCATTGCTGCCCGGCAGAATCCGTCGCGCCGCACGCCTCACCATCGAGGGCGACGAAAGGCTCGCATTGTTCCGACCTGCATCGATGCCGCTCAACTTCCGGAAAGCTCCGCTTCTCGGAAGTTGAGCTTCGGCGGTTCTACGAGGTGCTCCTGCCGGCTTGGACAGGACGGCCGGAGTCGATCCAGGCCCGGGTTCCGCCGGCCACGGAGACGGCCGGGATGCCCTGTCCGGTGAGGTACTCGACGGCGCGGGCGCTGCGGTTCCCGGACTGGCACACCATCTGCAGCCCGTGGGCGTCGCGCAGCTCGGGGAGGTGGTCGGCGATCTGGGGCAGGGGGATGAGCCGGGCGCCGGGGATGTGTCCGGCGGCGTACTCGTCGGGGTCGCGGACGTCGATCAGGGTGGTCGTGTCGGTTCCGTGGGTGGTGGCGACGTCGTCGACGGTGATCTCGGGGACGGTCATGGCGAGTGTCCTTCGTGTGGTGGGTTAGGTGGCGAGGGCGGTGACGGCCTGGAAGGTGACACCGGCGGCGACGAGCAGGACGAGTACGGCGAAGCCGCGTCGCAGCACGGCGGCGGGGATGCGTCGGGCGAGGCGCCCGGCGGGCAGTGAGACGGCGATGGCGGCGAGGGCGAAGACGGCGATGACCGGCCAGTTCATGGTGCCGGTGCCGTGCGCTGCCGCCAGGTAGGGCGTCAGGCCGGCGATCGAGTTGACGACGATGATCACCAGCGAGGTCGCGACGGCGTTCGGGGTACGCAGCCCGAGGGCGATGACGAGGGCGGGAACGAGCAGGAAGCCACCGCCGACGCCGAGCAGTCCGGTGAGGAACCCGACGGCGAGGCCGGTGAGGATCGCGCGGGGCAGGCAGCGTCGCCAGGCGACCCCGCCGCCCGGGAGGTCGCAGACGCCGCCGGTCTCGGTGGTGGAGCGCAGCATGCGGACCGCGGCGGCCACCATGATCGCGGCGAAGACCAGCAGGAGCACCTGTGGGTCGAGGTGGTGGTTGACGAGGCCGCCGAGCAGGGCGGTGGGGATGCCGGCGGCGCCGACGATCCCGGCGATGCGCCAGTTCACCTCGCGTCGGGCGCGGGGGGCGACGGCGACGGCCGAGGCGGATCCGACGACCACGAGGGAGGCGGGGACCGCGGCGGCCACGGGGAGTCCGAGGCCGTAGACCAGAGCGGGGACGGCGAGGATGCCGCCTCCGCCGCCGACGAGGCCGAGCAGGGCGCCGATGACGGCGCCGAACAGGGCGGCGAGGGCGAGCACGGCTCACGCGGCCCGGGTGCGTCGGGCGAGTCGGTCGAGGGTGTCCGTGGGCTCGGGGTCGGTGTGGTCGCGGTTCCAGGGCATCCGGGCCAGGGCTGCGCCCATGGCGCAGGTGTCGGTGAGGGCGGAGACGGTCAGGCCGGTGCCGATCGCGGCGGCGAGCAGCCGGGCTCGGGGGGAGACGAACCGGCCGGCGGCGAGTCCGGTGACCACGAGGCTCCCGGCGGTGAGGCGGACCTGGCGTTCGAGGGCCCAGGCGCGGCGGCCGCGGACGACGTCGCCGCCGGCCTGTTCGTAGGCGGCGACGCCGCCGTCGAGGACCTGGGCGTGCTCGAGGCCGACGGCGGCGAGGTGGCGGCGGCCCTGTTCGGCGCGCACGCCGGACTGGCAGACGAGCACGACGCGGTCGTCGTGGGCGAGGTGGTCGGCGAGCTCGCGGGTGTGTTCGCCGAGGGTCGGCAGGGGGACGTGGTAGGCGCCGCGGACGTGGACGGCGTCGAACTCGGCGGCGCTGCGGACGTCGATGACCAGCGGCGCGGCCTCCGACGTGGACTGCCAGGCGAGGAGTTGAGCGGCGGACACGGTGGACGGTGAGGTCACGGGTTTCTCCGGGGTCGGGGAGGCGGGGTCGGGGAGGTGGAGGGGGTGGCCCGGTGCAGGCGCGCGGCCGGGCCACCCCGGGTGCGCGGTCCCGTCGGGGGAGGTCGGGACTGCGCCGTTCAGGTGGCGCTGCTCGGTCGGCGCTGCTCAGGCGGCGCGGCGGTCGTCGTCCCGGACGACGGCGAGCCCGGCCTGGGCGGCGTGGGGCCAGTCGTCGTTGACGACGACGAGGTCGCGGTGGCGTCCGGGCTGGGCGGCGAGCAGGGAGGCGGCGACCGAGGCGCGGTAGCCGGAGCCGCAGTAGATCCAGACCTCGCCGTCGGGAATCTCGTCGCGGCGGGCGAGGAGCTCGTGCAGCGGGAGGTGGAGCGAGCCGGCGACGCCGCCGCCGGCGCGCTCGTTCTCGGTGCGGGCGTCGACGACGACCACCCGGGCCGGGTCGCGGTCGGCCAGGCCGGCGAAGTCCGAGACCCGGTAGGACGCCAGGTCGGTGCCGCCGGCGAGGTCGTCGATCGGGCCGGTCGTGGCGCCGGCGAGCCGGTCGATGCCGATGCGGACGAGTTCGCGGCGGGCGTCGGCGACCTGTTGCTCGGTCTCGCCGATCAGGGTGAGGTCGGCGTCGTCGGGCAGCAGCCAGCCGAGGTAGGTGACGAAGGGCTGGGCGAGCTGGAAGGACAGCGATCCGGCGAGGTGACCGCCGGCGAAGGCGGTGCGTTCGCGCAGGTCGACGACCCACTGGCCGGCCGCGAGGCCCTTCTCCAGTCGGCCACGCAGCTCGTCGGGGGAGACCGGTTCGGGCAGCGACAGGTCGACCGGCTCCGGCCCGGCGGAGTTCGTGGGCGCCATGCGGGCGTAGTAGGCGGGGTAGGCGCCGAGCCCGGCGACCAGGGTGTCGACGAAGTCCTGTTCGTCGGAGGTGAGCGCGGGGTTGGTGCTGCGCTGCTCGCCGACGGTGGAGGCTTCGCCCGAGGGCGGGGTGGCCGAGCAGAAGCTGCCGAACCCGTGGGTGGGGAAGACGGTCGCGTCGGCGGGCAGCTCGTCGACCAGGCGTCGCACCGAGTGGTACTGGGCGTGGGTGAGCTCGACGGTGTCGTCGGGGGAGACCAGGTCGGTGCGCCCGGTGGTGCCGTAGAGCATCGAGCCGCCGGTGAACACCGCCTCCACCTGACCGGACTCGTCGACCGTCGCGTCTGACAGCGCGTAGGACAGGTGGTGGTGGGTGTGGCCGGGGGTGGCGATCGGGCGCAGTCGCATGCTGCCGATCGCGATGTCGTGTCCCTCGCGGGCGGGGGTGCGGTCGAAGGCGACGTGGTCGCGGGCGTCGACGAGGTAGACGGCGTCGAGGCGGCGGGCGAGTTCGAGGCCGCCGGTGACGTAGTCGTTGTGGATGTGGGTCTCGGCGACGTGGGTGATGCGCACGCCGAGTTCGTCGGCCAGGGCGAGGACCCGGTCGATGTCGCGCTGCGGGTCGATCACGAGGGCGACCTCGCCGTCGTGGGCGAGGTAGCTGCGGTCGCCGAGGCTGGAGGTGGCGATCGTGCGGACGTCGATCATGTTGGTTCCCTACCCGGTAGGGTATCTACCGTCGAGACGGGAACCCGCGGCAGCGGGTTCGGGAATGGTGGGCCGATCAGCCCGGGGACAGTCAGGCCAGGGACAGGAAGAGGCGCTCGAGCTCGGCGACGTTGACGACCTGATCGCCCTCGTCGTTCTCGGTCATGCAGTGCTTCAGCCCGGTCGAGATGATCTTGAAGCCGGCCTTGTCGAGGGCACGGGACGCGGCCGCCAGTTGGGTGACCACGTCCTTGCACTCACGGCCGTCCTCGATCATGCGGATGATCCCGCTGATCTGGCCCTCGACCCGACGCAGTCGGGCGACGACGTCGGTGAGCTGTGCGGCCTGTACCTGCATGGCGTTCTCCGTCCCGGCCGCCCGCGGTGGGTCCGTGGGCTTGCCCTCTCGCCAACCAAGGTACCCCTGGGGGTATTCCGATAGGGTCGTGACCCCGGCCACCACCGCGGTCGGCTCCCCATCAGGAAGGACGACCAGCATGCAGATCGCGCACACCGTCGAGGTCGACCTCGACCATGCCGCCGCCATCGACGCCGTCACCGCCGCCCTCGGCGAGCAGGGCTTCGGGGTGCTGACCACCATCGACATCAAGGCCACCCTCGCGGCCAAGCTCGGCGAGCAGGTCGACGACTACACCATCCTCGGCGCCTGCAACCCCCGCCTCGCCCACGCCGCGCTCAGTGCCAGCCCCGAGGTCGGGCTCCTGCTCCCGTGCAACGTCACCGTCCGCCGCGCCGGGGGTCGCACCGTCGTCCAGGCCGTCGACCCCGGCGCCCTGCTTGGCATGGCCGCCGGCGAGCAGGCCGACCTCGCCGACACCGCCGCCGACGCCGGCGCCCGCCTGCGTGCCGCGCTCGACTCCCTGACGAGCAGGTGACCGTGCCCGGCGGGGCCACCATGACCGGTGTCGTCCTGACGGCGTTCGGGGGACCGGAGGTGCTGGTCGTCCGGCGCGATCTTCCGGTCCCGTCCCCGGGTCGGGCGCAGGTCCGGCTCCGGGTGCACGCCGCGGCGCTGAACAACACCGACATCTGGACCCGCGAGGGCGCCTACGGGACCGCGGAGGACCCCGCCGCCCGCGCAGGGTGGCTCGGGCCGATCGCGTTCCCCCGCATCCAGGGCGGCGACGTCGCCGGGGTCGTCGACGCCGTCGGGGAGGGCGTGACTCCGGGGCTCGTCGGGCGTCGTGTGCTGGTCGATCCCGCTCGCTACGCCCACGACGGGCCCGACGCGCCGGTCGCGGCGGTGCTGGGCAGCGAGTTCGACGGCGGGTTCGCCGAGTACACCGTCGTTGACGCCGCCCGCGTGCACGACGTCACCGGCTCACCGTTGACCGACGAGCAGCTCGCCTGCCTGCCCATCGCCTCCGGCACCGCCATGGGCATGCTGGAACGCGGCGGCGTCCGGGCCGGCGAGACGGTGGTGGTGACCGGTGCATCCGGAGGGGTCGGGTTGGCCGCGGTCGGGCTCGCCGCCGCGCGCGGCGCCCGGGTCACCGCGATCACCGAGAGGTCCAAGGCCGGCCTGGTGCAGAGCGCGGGCGCGGCGGAGACCGTCGACCGCTCCGGGGCCGACGGAGATGTCGTCGCCGCGGTCCGCGCCGCCCACCCGGACGGGGTCGACGCGGTGATCGACGTCGTGGGCGGCGACCAGCTCGCACGCCTCATCGATGTCCTTCGACGGGGTGGGCGGGCCGTCGTGGCGGGGGCGGTGGCCGGGGCGGTACCGGCGATCGACCTGCGCCGGCTCTACCTGCACAACCGGCAGCTCATCGGCTCGACGATGCACACCGCCGCGTACTTCGCGAAGCTGGTGGAGCACGCCCGGGCCGGTGATGTCCGGCCTCGGGTCGCCGCCCGGCACGCCCTCGCTGCGATCGGCGAGGCCCAGGCGGAGTTCCTGCGCCGCGAACACGTCGGCAAGATCGTCGTAGTGCCGCCGGGCGCGAGCTCAGGAGGATGATTCGTCCTGGCCAACACCCCGGATGACGGCTCCACCTCTCGCTAAGGTTCCGATGTGCCGGGACGCCAGGACGCTCGTTGGACATTGGTCGCCGCGATTGCGTCGGCCGTCGGTCTCGGGGCTCTGGTCGCACCGTCGCGTGCACTGCGGGCACTCGGTTCGCCCCCGGCGATGGACGGTCGTGGAGACCTCGGCTGGCGGCTGTTCGGAGCGCGCAACCTGGCTGTCGTCGCCGGGCTGCTGCGCGCCGACCGGTCGGCGCAGGTGACGGCCGTGGCGCTGCAGGTGCCAGACCAGGTCGCGTTCGTCGCCGCCTACCGCTCGGGCGACCTCGAGCGCCGCACCTTCGTCCTCGCGATGGTCCTCTCGACCGCCATCATTGGCCTCGGCGGCTCAGCTCTGGCGAGTCCGCCCCAGAGGTGATGCTCGCGCTCATCGATCTTCGAGTCGCGGTCCAGCTGGCTGAAGAGCAAGCCCGATTCTCGCCCTCTGCGAACGCCTGTCGTCGGCTGTCCCACCTCGAGGCCTGCGCCGGCGGAAGCTCCACCGAGCTCGAACAGTTCAGGGTGGTTGCGGCCCCGCCCGCTCCGACGAAGCCACCAACCTTGCAGGCTCGTCCCATACGCCTGGTGCTACTCGCCTGGGCGAGGGGTCGAATCTCGACAGTCCTCTGACCTGGGCTGATGCGGCTCAACTTCCGGAGACACCACTTCTCGGAAGTTGAGTGTCCGGAAGGTGACCGTCTCCGTGACCCGGCGCCGTGAGTGCTCGTCACGACCGGCCCAGTGCTCTGAACGGTGTGGGAGCGGGGCGCTGACTCCTGGTGCCGCGATACGAGGGCTCATGGCAATTTCTCCATGAACTGGCCAGCGGTGATTGGTCTGCGGCTCCTGGTGGGCCTCGAGGTCTGCCCTGCATAGAGGTGTGCGGCACGCGCAGGCATCTCGGGTGAGCCCCGGCCCGGCCGCGCAGCGCGTTGATCAGCCCCGGCGCGCGTCCTCCACGGCCCGGCGGATGGCGATGACGGCGCGGTCGCGCTCGGCGACGAGCTCCGCGAAGGACCGGTCGGTCGCGGTCCCGTCCACCATGGCATCGCGAAGCTCCGGCGTGAGCGACGGCGCCCCGAGCCGCGTCCACGGCGCCTGCAGCGACGGGCCGAAGTGGTCGAGCATGTGCGCCATCCCGCCCTCACCGCCGGCGAGGTGGAAGGTCCGGCACGGCCCGTGGACCGGCCAGCGCAGGCCCGGGCCCTCGGTGATGGACGCGTCGATCTGTTCGACCGTCGCGTCCCCGTTCGCGACCATGTGCAGCGCCTCGCGCCAGAGCGCCTCCTGCAGCCGGTTCGCGACGAACCCCGGCACCTCGTGGTCCATCTCGATCACCGACTTGCCGATCGACCGGTAGAAATCCGCCGCCCCCTTCACGACGGCGGGTGCGGTCGCCTCACCGCCGACCACCTCCACCAGGGGGATCAGGTACGGCGGGTTGAACGGGTGCCCGACGACGAGGCGCGAGGCGTCGACCGCCCGCACGGCCATGTCGGTCATCGGGAAGCCGGAGGTCGACGACGCGACGATCGTGTCCGGCCCGGTCGCGGCGGCCAGGTCGGCGAGCAGGGACCGCTTCAGCTCGAGGTCCTCCGGCGCCGACTCCTGCACGAAGTCCGCGTCCTGCACGGCGGCGGCGAGCGAGCCGGCGACGGTGAGCGAGCCCCACCCGTCGTCGGGAAGGCCCAGGCTGTTGAGCGCGGGACGGGCGGCCTCGACGATCCGGCGCAGCCGGGCCTCGGCGTCGGGACCCGGGTCCCAGGCGACGACGTCGTGGCCCTGCGCGAGGAAGTACGCGGCCCAGCCGCCGCCGATGACTCCGGCGCCGATGCAGGCGATCACCGGTGCAGTCCGAAGATCTCGCGGGCCTCGTCCGGGGTGGCGACGGCCGACCCGAGGGACTCGATGATCGTGGCCGCCCGCTCCACGAGCTGGGCGTTCGTCGCCTTCACCCCACGCGCGAGGTAGAGGTTGTCCTCGAGCCCGACGCGCGCGTGCCCGCCGAGCAGCACCGACTGCGCGACCCACGGGAGTTGGTCGCGGCCGAGCGCGAAGGAGGTGAACTCGGCGTCGTCCGGGAGCTGGTTGACCATGGCCATCAGCAGGCCCGGGTCGGCGGGCGCGCCGTAGGGCACGCCCATGCAGAGCTGGAAGAGCCCCGGCGTGTCGATGAGTCCCTCCTCGCGCAGGACCTTCGCGAACCACAGCTGGCCGGAGTCGAACACCTCGAGCTCCGGCTTCACACCGATCTCCTGGAACCGCTTCGCGCCCTCACGCAGCATGTCGGTGGTGGAGACGTAGAGGGCCTGGCCGTCACCGAAGTTGTAGGACCCGCAGTCGAGGGTCGCGATGTCGGGAAGGAGTTCCTCGACGTGCGGCATGCGGTCGTGCTGGCTGACGAGGTCGGTGCCGTCGACGGGCTTGAGCGGGTCCTCGGCGTCGACGACGAGGTCGCCGCCCATGCCCGCCGTCAGGTTGAGGACGACGTCGACGTCGCTCGCCCGGATCAGCCCGGCCGCCTCGCGGTAGAGCGCGACGTCGCGGGACCGGATGCCGGTCTCGGGGTGGCGCACGTGGACGTGCACGACCGCCGCGCCCGCCCGCGCGGCGGCGATCGCGTCGTCGGCGATCTGCTGCGGGGTGACGGGGACGTGCGGGCTCTTGGCGGGGGAGTCGGCGGCGCCGGTGAGCGCGGCGGTGACGACGACGCGGCGGTTCCTGGGTCTCACGGGTGGTCCTTCCGGACGATGGATGCGGTGAAGTCGTGCAGCGCGGCGCGCATCTGCGCCGGGGTCGACGCCCCGGTCATGACGCCGACGCCGAGGCCGTCGACGAGGGCGGTGAGCTGGCGGGCGCGCAGGGTCTGGTCGCCCTCGGTGAAGACGCCGGCGCGGGCGCCGCTCTCGAGGGTGAGCAGCACGGTGCGGAACCAGCGGTCCTGGCCGCGGGCGTAGAGGTCGCGGTGGCTGCCCGGACTCCACCGTTCGGTGACCGCCTCGACCCACACCTGCATCCAGATCGACCACTCCGGCTCCAGCACCGGGCCCTCGGGCATCTGCAGGTCGAGGAGCTTCTCCAGCCGGGCGACCGGGTCGTCGATCGCGGTGAGGGCGGCCGACTGCCGGTCGTGGGCGAGCTCGACGTTGTGGCGCAGCGCCTCGTCGAGCAGGGCGTCCTTGTCGGCGAAGTGGTAGTGCACCGAGGCGCTGCTCGTGCCGGCGGCCTCGGCGACGTCGGCGATGCGCACGCGGTGGTAGCCGCGGGACGCGATGAGCGTCCAGGCGGCGTCGAGGATGCGCTTGCGGGCGTCGTCGGGGTCGCTGCGCGCACTGATGAGGTCAGACGTCGCCGTCACCGGGGGCGGGCCCTCGCCGCGGAGCAGCCAGGCCAGGTCGGTGCCGGTCGCCGCGGCGATCCGGTCCAGCTCGTCGGCGGTGAACCGGCGTCGCCCGGCGAGCGACTTCGACAGCTTCGTCTCGTCGAGCCCGACCGCCGCCGCCACCCGTCGTCGGGAACCCGCCGCGTCGATCGCCGCGCGGACCCGGTGGCGGAGCCCGTCGTCGTCCATGACCCGACCTTAGGGCGCGGCTTGCTCAGATCGCAAGGACTGACTGGCTAGTCAGCTCAGGTGTTGCGATCGTGAGGGGAGATTCCGAGCGCTCTTGTGGTGCGAGGGTTCCCCTCACGAGGATCGGGGGCGTGGCGTACGCGAACGACGTCGGCGGGATGCACGGTTTCGGCGAGCTGCCCGAGGAGGGGCACGGCTTCGAGTCGGTGTGGGAGGCGCAGGTCTTCGCGCTGAACCAGGCGTGCGTGGCGGCGGGCGTCTACACGCTCGACGAGTTCCGGCACACCATGGAGCAGATCCCGCCGGCGCAGTACTACGCGATGCCCTATTACGAGCGCTGGCTGTACGCGGTCGAACGGTTGCTGGCATGAGCCCCGGCGACCGGGTACGCGTGCGCATGCTGAACCCGCCGGGCCACAACCGCGCGCCGGTGTACGTGCGCGGGCGGACCGGGACCGTCGTGCGGTCGGTGGGGGACGGGCGGTTCCCCGACGAGGCCGCGGCGGTGGGTGCCGACGCCCGCCGGGAGGAGATCGTCACCGTCGCCTTCGACGGCGCCGAGCTGTGGGGCCCCGACGGCGGCCCGCACGACCGCGTCCACGTCGACCTCTTCGTCAGCTATCTGGAGCGTGCATGAGCGGGTCCGGCCACCATCGCAACGGCGAGCTGCAGGCGCGGGTGAACGTGCTGCTGGCGCTGGCCGAGGAGCGCGGCGTCGTGACGCGCACGCAGATCGACGAGCGGATCGAGGCGCTGGGGACGTCGGTGTCGCCGCTGAACGGCGCGCTCATGGTCGTCCGGGCCTGGAACGACGACGGGTACCGCGAGCGGCTGCTCGCCGACGCCGGGGCGGCCGCGGCGGAGGTCGGGATCGCCGGCGGCGGCTACTCCTCGGACATCCGGCTGCACGCGGTGGCGAACACCCCGGAGGTGCACAACGTCGTCGTCTGCACCCTGTGCTCCTGCTACCCGCTGGCATGGCTCGGCCCGCCGCCGGCCTGGTACAAGTCCGAGGCCTACCGGTCGCGGGTGGTGCGCGACCCGCGCGGGGTGCTGGCGGAGTTCGGGACGGTGTTGCCGGACGACGTCGAGGTCCGGGTGTGGGACGCGAGCGCCGAGGCCCGGTACCTGGTCGTGCCGATGGCGCCGGACGGGGCCGGCGCGCTGTCCGAGGACGACCAGCTCGACCTCGTCACCCGGGACTGCCTGATCGGCGTCGCCGTTCCCTGACCTGATGGCAGGAAAGCGTCGTTGCTGTCACTGGGCGCCAGCAACGACGCTTTCCTGCCAGGGGGGTTCCCTACGACGACGCGCGCTCCAGGGCGACGCTGATCCGCTCGGCGGCACGGCGGACCCCCTGCACGAGCGCAGGCTTGCGCGGCCCGAGCACACGGGAGGTCGACCCCACCACCGACACGGCGGCCACGGCCCGACGACGACCGGCCGCGCCGGTGAGGATGGGCGCTGCGATCGACGACCAGCCCTGGTCGTACTCGTCGCGGCACGTGGCGTAGCCCTGCTCCCGCGTCTGCACGAGCGTCCGCCGCCAGCGGAGCGGGTCGACCACGGTGAACGGGGTCCGGCGCTCCAGGCCGCGTTCCAGGATGGCCACGACCAACGACGGGTCGGACGCGGCGAGCACCCGGCCGATCGACGACGAGTGCGCCGGGTTCCGGTGGTAGTCGGTACGGAACCGGAGGCCCGCGCCCGGCGTCTCCAGCCGCTCGAGGTAGAGCACGTCGGTGCCCACCGCGACGCCGAGCTGCACGGTCTCGCGGACGGTCTCCCGCAGCTCGCCGAGCACCGGCATGGCCACCTCGCGGAGCAGCAGTCGATCGACGGCCAGCTGCCCGTACTCGAACAGCCGCAGGCCGAGCCGGTAGCGCCCCGAGCCGGCCTTCTCCAGCAGCCCGCCCGCGGCGAGGGCCGCGAGCATCCGGCACGCCGTCGACTTCGCGATCCCGAGCCGCGCCGCCACCTTCGTCGCACCGAGCTCGGCCTCGGAGGCGAAGCAGTCGAGGACGGCGACCGCGGTCGAGACCGACCGCAGCGGGGTGTCCTCCAACCCGTCGTCGGCCACCGGCGGCGAGAAGGGCAGCACCGTCATGGTCACGCCTCCCAGTTCGGGAACTCGTCGGGCGGAGGCACGTTCACCTCGGTCACCCGATTCCGGTAGGAGACGAACGCGGTGCGCCCGCCCTCGCGCATCTTGACCCGGATCTCCTCGGTGTTGAGGGGTTCGCCGGGGTCGTAGCCGTGGGCCCAGGTGGCGAAGGCGCGCATCGGGCCGGAGTGCGTCGCGGCGAGGATCCGCTGGTGCCCGGGCTGTTCGGACATCAGCCGGTGGAAGCCCCGCCAGAACCGCCGCACGCACATCGCCGGCGGCTCGAAGTACATCATCGGGATCGTCAGCCACTCCTGGATCGGGTCCGCCCCGCCCAGCTGGGTCCGGTAGAACCGGTCGATCTCGACGAGCCACCGCGGCCGGTCCCCGACGGCGAGCCGCTCCAGCGTCTCGTTCGTCGCCTGGTACTGGCGGAACGCCGAGGTCACGTCGCGCAGCCCGTCGGGGGTCCACACCCCGAAGTTGCGCAGCTCCGGGATCGGCTCCTTGTCGGTGATCTCGGCGTCGATGCCCCACATCGACAGGCCGTCCTTGGCGCCGCGGAAGAGCTGGTCGGCGGTCTGACGGGCCCGGTTGGTGTCGGCGCAGACGAGCAGGACGCGGTCACCGTCGGAGAAGCGCCGCGCGAGCTCGTGCCCGCGGCGGTGCGCCTGCCAGGCGCCCATCGGGGTCAGCCCGGCGTCGGTGGAGTACCCCTGGGTGATGCCGTGCCGGATGATCGAGATCTCGCAGGTGATCTTCTCGGTGGCCTTCCGCTCCACCGGCGCGGCGATCTCCTTGCCGCGGCTGGCCTCCGCGAGGGCCGGGGTGAAGCGCTCGCCCTCGTAGGAGACCGACGTCTCGCTGCCCGACGACTCCGTGGTCCGTTCGCGGAAGCGGCGCAGGTAGAGCGGGACGCCGTCCTCCGCGGGGGCGTCGCCGCCGGCACCGACCTGCCGTCGGGACCGGTACTTCGAGAGGTAGTCCGGCGTCTCGTAACGGTCGACGGACCGGGGATCGCGGGCCATCAGGAGTGCACCGTGAAGAAGCGCTCGTTGACCTGGCGGTGGTAGTAGAAGATGGCGCGCCCCATCTCCTCCTCGGTCCACGTGATCGGCTCGAAGTCGGGGTCGACCCAGTAGCCGCCGGTGAACAGTTCGTTCCGGTTGCCGGCCGGGTCGAAGAAGTAGGTGGTGTAGCCGCGGGTGACGCCGTGGCGCGTGGGCGCCACGTCGATCGGCACGCCGTGGTAGGCCAGCGTGTCGGCGGCGTCGCGGATGCCGTTCCAGTCGTCCATCCAGAACGCGAAGTGGTGCAGCGCCCCGTTCGGGCCCGTGATGACGGCGATGTCGTGCGGGGTGTGGGAGTGCTCGAGGAACGTGGCGAGCTGGTGCCCGTCGTTCGCGAGGATCTGCTCGGTGAGCCGGAACTCGAGCAGGTCGCAGAAGAACGCGGTGAACGCCTCGACGTCCTCGGCCATGACGAACACGTGGTCCAGGCGCGGCGGCGCGATCCCCACCAGGTCCTGCGGACGGGGCGGCGGGTTCTGCATCGGGAGCATGTTCCCGATGCGCTCCATGCCGTGGACCAGCTCCACGAGGTGGCCCGACGGGGCCTCGAACCGGATCGCCTCGCCCCATCCGGGGCCGAGCTCCCGCGCGGCGAACCGCTTGACGGGCACCCCGGCCGCCTCGAGCTTCGTCGTGAAGTGGTCGAGGTCCTCGGCGGCGTGCAGCTTGAACGACATGTGGTCCAGGCCGTGGGTCGGCGCGGACCGCAGGATCACGGAGTGGTGCTCGCGCTCGTCCCAGCACTTGAGGAACACGCGCTCGGCGCCGTCGCGCTCGTCGCGCGCGGTCTCGACGAGGCCGAGCACCTCGGTGTAGTAGGCGGTCGCGAGCTCGAGGTCCGGGACGCGGATCTCGACGTGCTGCAGGCGCAGGATGCGGTCGGAGGTCGAATTCGCCGGCATGTCGGGGCCCCTCACGTGTGCATGCGCAGGAAGCGCTGGCTGACGACGTTCTCGTAGTAGAAGAGGCCCTTGCCGAAGTTGTCCTCGGTCCACGTGAGGATCTCGGTGTCGGGGTCGACCCAGTAGCCGCCGGTGAAGACCTCGTTGCGGATCCCGAGCGGGTCGAAGAAGTAGATGGTGTTGCCGCGGGTGACGCCGTGGCGCGTCGGGCCCTGGTCGATCTGCACGCCGTTGTAGGCGAGCGTGTCCGCGGCCTTGCGGATGTGGTCCCAGTCGTCGAGCCAGTAGGCCCAGTGGTGCAGCGCGCCGTTCGGACCGTTGACGATCGCGATGTCGTGCGGGGAGTTCGTGCGGCCGGCGAGCCAGACGCCGAGCTGGTGGCCGTTGCCGTCGAGGACCTGCTCGGTCATCCGCAGCCCGAGCACGTCGATGAAGAACTTGGCCGACTCGGCGACCTCCTCGGCGTTGACCAGCATGTGGTCCATCCGCGGGGGCGCGATGCCCGGCAGGTCGGGCGGCGGCGTGGGCGACGGGTTGTGCTTGCCGAGCAGGTTGCCGGTCTTCTCGATGTCCCAGACCAGCTCCATGATCTGGCCGGACGGGACCTCGAAGCGCAGCGACTCGCCCTGCCCGACCGCCTCGCCGCGGCTCACCCGCGAAATCGGGCACCCGTACGCCTCGACCTTGTTCTCGAAGTCGGCGAGGTCGTCCTCGGCTTCCACCCGGAACGTGAAGGAGTCCATCCCGGTGCGCGGGTGGTAGCGCATCCGCAGGGAGTGGTGGTCCTCCTCGTCCCAGCACTTCAGGTACACCGTGTCGTCGGTCCGCTGCACCTGCTGCAGGCCCATGACCTCGGTGTAGTAGGCCGTCGAGAGGTCGAGGTCGGGGGTCCGCACGTCGATGTGTGCGAGGCGCAGGATGCCCACGTCGGGGTCCTCTCCGTCGGGGACTCGTGTGCTTGACGTCACGACGCTAGCCGCCCTAGCGTTCCGGGGAGAAGACCTGCCGTTCCGGCGTCCGGAACGAGTGCGAGGAGGCGACGTGGCCGACCCGATGGCGATGCGCCGTGCCGTCGCGGGCTACGTGGAGGGCATCCACGCCGCGTACGCGACCCAGGCCGCGACGTTCCCGCCGGCGGTGCGCGGGCGGATGCCGCTGCTCGCCGCCGGGCGGTTCACGGTCGTCGCGGCCGGGGCCCGGCACCTGCACGTCCTCGCCACCACGGAGCCGCTCGGCCCGCTGCGCGGCGAGGAGGTCGAACTCCCGGGATCGCTCGAGGGCCTGGACTGGGTGGTCCGGTTCTACGACCCGGTGGTGCTGCCCGCGCTCGGCCTCATCGACGAGGGCGCCGGACCCCGTCCCGACGACGTCCGGGGCACGTTGGGCGTCTCCACGGTGCTCTACCACCTCGTCACGCAACCGGGCTCCGGGCTCTCGCCGCATCACGCCGGGCACGTCGGGGCCGGGCTCGCCGCCGGGCACTCCGCCGCCGCCCGCGACTTCGACGCGCTGCGCTCGCGCGCCCGGGGCCGGGAGGTCCTCGTCGACGAGATGCAGGGCGCGGCGACCGCGGGCCTCGCGCGCGCCCAGGTGCTGCTCGCCCGGGCGATCGCGCCGCAGAACGCCCCGGTCGCCGAGGCCGTCGACGCCGCTCTGCGTCCCGGTGCGGCCGTCGACCCCGACGCCGTCCGCCGCGTCCTGGTCACCGCGCTCGGGGGCACCCCGGCCGGCACCGCGGGGGCGGCCTGACGTGGACGCGACGCTCCAGTCGGTGACCAACGCCGCCCGCCTGCTCAAGGCCTTCCTCTCCCGCGAGGAGTCGCTCGGGGTCTCGGAGCTGTCCCGACGACTGGGCCTGGGCAAGTCCGCCGTCCACCGCCTGCTCGCCACGCTGGCGGCCGAGGGTCTGGTGACCCGCGCCGAGAGCGGCGGCTACCGGCTCGGGATGGTGATGTTCGAGCTGGGCGAGGCCGTGCGCGCGCACCTGGACCTGCACGGTGCCGCCGGGCCGGTGCTCGTCGAGCTCCGGGCGCAGACGGGGGAGTCCTCGCAGGTCGGGGTGCTCGACGGCGACGAGGTCGTCTACGTCGACCGGCTCGAGAGCACGCACTCGCTGCGCCTGTTCCACGAGACCGGTCGCCGCGTGCCGCTGCACTGCACGAGCTCCGGGAAGGTGCTGCTCGCGGCGATGCCCGAGGAGCGGCGCGAGGCCGTCGTCGCCCGGGGCTTCACCGCGCTGACCCCGCACACGATCGTCGAACCCGACGCCGTCCGCGCCGAGCTCGCGACCGTCCGCCGCCGGGGGTGGGCGGAGGCGATCGACGAGCGCGAGATCGGGGTCGCCTCCCTCGCCGCGCCGGTGTTCGGCCCGGGCGGGGACGTCGTGGCCGCGATCAGCGTCGGCGCCCCGGTGCTGCGCTTCCTGGCCCTCCCGCGCGAGCACCTCGTGCGGTGCGTCGTCGAGGCCGGGGAGGCCGTGTCGCGGCGACTCGGCTGGAGCCCGGAGACGGAGCGGCCCGCGAACCCGAGTGACCCGTCGTCAGGAAGGCTGGAGGAGCCCCGGCATGCCCGTGTCTGACCCGGAGTCCAAGGCCCGCGCGCTCTACGACGCGCGGCGCATGCGGACCCCGATCCCGCCGTTCACCGACGAGGACCCGTCTCTGGGGATGGCCGACGGCTACGCGATCCAGCGGGAGCTGGTGCCGCTGCTGCTCGCCGACGGCGACCGGATCGTCGGCTACAAGGTGGGCCTGACCTCGAAGGCCATGCAGAAGATGATCGGGGTGGACGACCCCGACCACGGCCCCGTCCTCGCCTCCACGGTCTACCGCGACGGGGACACGCTCTCGCTCGCCGACTTCATCGCCCCCAAGGTCGAGGCCGAGATCGTGTTCGTGCTGGGGGAGCGGCTGGCGGGCCCCGGCGTCGGGCCGACCGACGCGGCCCGGGCCGTCGCGGGCGCGGCGGCGGCGATGGAGATCGTCGACTCCCGGATCGCGGACTGGCGGATCCAGCTCGCGGACACGGTCGCCGACCTCGCCTCGAACGGCGCGGTCGCGGTGTCGTCGCGGGTGGTGCCGCTGGCGGGCCTCGACACGCGGTTGATCGGCATGACGCTGACCCGCAACGGGGAGCTGCTCGACACCGGGGCGGGCGCGGCGGCGCTCGGCGACCCGCTGGCGGTGGTGGCGTGGCTCGCCAACGTGCTCGGCGAGCACGGCGTGGCGCTGGAGCCGGGGCACCTGGTGATGACCGGCGCCCTGCACGCGGCGGTCCCCATGGCGGCGGGCGAGGTCTACCGCGCGGAGTTCGACCGGCTGGGTCCGATCAGCATCAGGGTGGCACCGTGAATCACGAGGAACTGGCGGCACGGCTGTCGAAGGCCGTGGCTGAGCGGACGGCGATCGAGCCGCTCAGCGACGAGTACCCCGACCTCGACCTGGAGGCCGGCTACGCCGTGCAGCGGGTGCTGCGCGACCAGGCCGGGCCGCTCGCGGGCTGGAAGCTCGGCGTCACGTCGCGGGCGAAGCAGGCCCAGGTCGGCGTCTCCGCCCCGGTCTGCGGCTTCCTGCCGGCCGCCGCCGCGCTCGACCTCGGCGAGCCGCTGCGCGCGGGCGAGCTGATCCAGCCGCGCGCCGAGCCGGAGATCGTGTTCGTGCTCGGACGCGACCTCTCCGGCGCGCACTGCACCGCCGTCGACGTGCTCTCCGCGACCTCGGGCCTCGCCGTCGGGATCGAGATCCTCGACTCCCGCTTCCGCGACTACCGCTTCACGATGGCCGACGTCGTCGCCGACGACACCTCGGCGGCCCGCTACGTCGTCGGGACCCCCGTGCCGCCGGCGGGCGTCGACGTCCGCCTCGTCGGGGTGGTGCTGGAGAAGAACGGCGAGCTGGTCGCCACCGCCTCGGGCGCGGCGTCGCTGGGCCACCCGGCCGCGGCCGTGGCGTGGCTCGTCCGGCGCCTCGCGCTCTCCGGCGAGGGGCTGCGGGCCGGTGAGGTCGTGCTCTCCGGCGGGCTGACCGCGGCGACCCCCGTGGCGTCGGGCGACGTGGTGACCGTGTCGATCGACCGGCTCGGCACCGTCGAGCTGCCCGTCTCCGAGTAGAGGAGTCCCCGTGCCCCTGGTCCAGATCACCCTCGCCCGTGGCCGCACCCCCGAGCAGCTGGCCGCGCTGGGGGAGAAGGTGACCGCCGCCGTCGCCGACGCCGTCGGCGCGCCCGCGGGCAACGTCCGCGTGGTGGTCACCGAGTGCGAGCCGGAGCACTGGTTCGTCGGCGGGGAGTCGCTCGCCGAGCTGCGGGCGTCCGGGAAGCGGTAGGAGGTCGGTCGTGCTCCTCGCCCTGGGCGACCCGGCGGGTCGGACCGCGTGGACGGTCTCCAGCCCCGACGGCCGGGAGTTCGCGGTCTTCCGTCCCGACGCCGGGGTGGTGCGGGTGACCGACGCCGGCTGCCCGCACCGGGGCGGACCGATGGTCGAGGGACGGGTCGCCGACGGCGAGGTGCGCTGCCCGTGGCACTGGTACCGGTTCGACCTGGACACCGGCGAGTGCCGGACCACCGACGCCCACCGGCTCGCGGTGTACCCCGTGGTGGAGCGTGACGGGGCGTGGTTCGCCGACGTGGGCGAGCCGGCGCCGGTGCTGTCGTGGTCGGAACGGCTGCGGGCGCACGCGCGGGGGGACTGACCCGCTCGACCGAGCGCGGTCTACCTAGATAGAGTTAAGCGGTGCCCGGTCCACGCATCACCCCGCAGACGGCCTCGGTGCTCGCGGCACTGCTCGACCGCGAGCAGGCGTGGGGCTTCGAGATCGGTCGGGCGACCGGGCTGAAGGCGGGCACCATCTACCCGATCCTGGCGCGGCTGGTCGCCGCCGGATGGGTCGAGGACGCCTGGGAGGACCCGGAGCTCGGCCGGGCCGAGGGACGGCCGTCGCGGCGGTACTACCGGTTGACGACGACGGGTCGGGCCCGGGCCGTGCACGCGACGGCGTCGGGGTCGCCCACCCCGGGAGCGGTCGGCGACGCCCTGCCCGGGACCTCCTCGTGAGCGCGGTCCGGCCACGGTTCTGGCTCGTGCCGTTCGTCCTGCTGACGGCGGTCCTGCTGCTCGCACCGCGGGTGACCGATCCGGCGCCGGCCCGCGTGTGGGCCGCCCTCGCCGCGCTGGTGGCCGCGTCGACCTTGCTCCGCGGGGTCGCCGCCCTCCGCGCCCCGGACCGCGACCGCCGTGCCCTGGCCTTGCTCGGCGTCCTGCTGCCTCCGGGGGCACGGGAGGACTGGCGGGCCGAGATGGCGACCGTGTTCCACCACGTCGGTGCCGGCCCGGCGCGGCGCCGGGAGGCCCTCGGCTACCTCCTCGCCCTGCCGGGCACGGTGGTGTGCTGCTGGCGGCTGCACCGGTCGCGGTCATGAAGCTCCGGGGCGTCCGCCACCGGTTCCGCGGCACGGGGTGGGTGCTCGACGGCGTCGACCTGCGGATCGAGCCGGGCCGACCCGTCGTCGTGACCGGGGGGAACGGATCCGGCAAGTCGACGCTGCTCCGGGTCGTCGCCGGGGTGCTGCGCCCGACCGGGGGGACGGTCGGCGGGCGGCCCGGGGTGACGGGCTACCTACCGACGCCGTTCCCCGACTCCCGCCTGTCGACGCGCCGCCTGACGGAGCATCTCGACGCCGTGCACGGGCTCCGACGCGGGGCCGCCCTGGACGTGCTCGACCGCCTGGGATTCGACGCCGACCCCGACCGCCCGGTCGCCGACCTCTCGGCGGGCACCCGGACGAAGGTGGGGCTCGCCCAGGCGGTGGCGGTCCGCGAGGGGCTGGTGGTGCTCGACGAGCCGTGGACCGCCCTCGACGACGAGGCCGCCGCGGCGCTCGACGTCGTCCTCGCCGAGGAGCCGGCGCGGACGCTCGTCGTCGCCGACCACTCCGGCCGCGCGACGACCCTGCCCGGGGCCCTGACGTACCGCCTGGCGGACGGGGCGCTGACGCGCTCGCGGCCGTGCCGGCCCGGTGGCACGCGGATCGAGCTGTCCTGCCGGGGTCCCGCCGCCGCGGTCGCGGCCGCCCTGCCGTCGGCGGCCGTCGGCTGCTGCGAGGGGGAGCGCCTCGTCGTGACGGTCGACGTCCCCGGTGCCGACCGGTGGCTCGCCGCCGCCCTCGCGGCGGGCTGCTCGGTCATCGACGTGACCCGACTGCCGGAACGGTCGGCGTGACGACGACCGATCTCCGGCGCATCCGGGCCCTCGTGGTGCTGCGGCTCGCGGAGGTCCTCGCCGCCCAACGTCCGCTCGTCCCCGCCGTGCTGTTCGTCGTGCTGGTCCTCGTGCTGACGGTGAACGACCCGTCGTCCGCACCGGGGCCGTGGCCGGTCACCGTGCCCGTTCTCTCCGCGGCGAGCACGTGGCTCACGCTGGCCGCGACGAACACCGGGGAGGACCGCACGGTCGCCACGGCCGCGGCGGGAGGACCCGGCCGCTGGGCCGTCGCCGCGATCGGCGCGGCGCTGTTGCTCGAACTCCCGCCCGTGGTGGTGGGCGCCCTGCTACCGGCCCTCCTGCACCCCGCGGGGTATCCGCCCGCCGTCATCGGCGGCGCGGTGGTCGCCCACCTCACGGCGGCCATGGCGGGCACCGCGATCGGGCTGGGGTGCTCGCGCCCGGTGGTCGACCGACCGGGGTTGGCCGCTGCTCTCGCGTTCGTGGTCGTCGTGGTCGCCGCCACGGTGCCGTGGCTCCCGCCGGTGGGGACGGCGGTGCGGGCGGTCGGCGAGGGGACCCCGTCGGTGGCCGACCCGGTCGTGGCCGCCGCGCTTCTCGGCGTCGTGAGCGTCGGGTGGTGGGCTCGCTCCCGCCGCGGGTGAGCCGCGCGTAAGCGGCAGCGCGCTCCCACTTCCGGTGTTACGGTCGGTGGTGCCGTCGTCGTGAGGAGTCACCACCGTGTCCGTCGATGCCAGCGAGCTCCCGCTCCACGTGCAGCGCGACCAGTTCGACCCACCTGCGGAGATCAGCGCCCTGCGCGACCGGCCGGGCCTGGAGCGGGTGCACGACTCGCTGGGCCGCGAGGCCTGGCTGGTCACCCGCTACGACGACGCCCGGGAGGTGCTCGGCGACGCGACCCGCTTCTCCAACCAGCGCGTCCCCGCCGTCCCGATGCCCGGGGTCGACCCCGAGAAGATGCGCGCCGGGCAGCTGCTCGCGCTCGATCCGCCGGACCACACCCGGCTGCGTCGTCTGCTCACGGGCGAGTTCACCGTCAGGCGGATCCGCCGTCTGCAGCCGCGCGTGCAGGAGATCGTCGACGAGCACCTGGACGCGATGGCGGCCGCCGGCCCGCCCGCCGACCTCGTCACCGACTTCGCGCTGCCCATCCCCAGCCTCGTCATCTGCGAGCTGCTCGGGGTGCCCTACGACGACCGGGACGACTTCCAGACCCGTGCGTCGAAGCAGATCGACCTGACGCTGCCGATGGCGGAGCGCGGGAAGGTCGCGCTCGAGTCGCGGGAGTACATGGGCGGTCTCGTCGACCGCGCCGTGGCGTCCCCGGGCGACGACCTGCTCGGCATGCTCGTCCGCGAGCACGGCGACGACGTGACCCGCGACGAGCTGATCGGCATCGCGTCCCTGCTCCTCATCGCCGGGCACGAGACCACCGCCAACATGCTGGCCCTCGGCACGCTCGCGTTGCTGCGCCACCCCGACCAGGCCGCGCTGCTGCGCGAGGACCCGGACGCCGTGGCCCCCGCCGTCGAGGAGCTCATGCGGTTCCTGTCGATCGTGCACGCGGCGGTCCCGCGGGTGGCCGTGGACGACAGCGAGGTCGGCGGCGAGCGGATCGCGGGCGGCGACATGGTGCTGGTGCAGCTCGCCGCGGCCGACCGCGACCGGGCGCTCGCCGACGACCCCGACCAGCTCGACATCGGGCGCGCCGCCGCACCCCACGTCGCGTTCGGGCACGGGGTCCACCACTGCCTCGGCGCCCCGCTCGCGCGGATGGAGATGGCCACCGCCTTCCCGGCGCTGCTGCGGCGCTTCCCGACGCTGGCCCCGGTCCACGACGTCGCCCGCGCGGACTTCCGCGAGGGCACCTTCATCTACGGGATGCGGAGCCTGCCGCTCACGTGGTGACCCACGCGGCGTGACGGGCGCCGATCGGGGAGGGTGCGTGCCGTGCGCCTGGCGACGTTCAACCTGCTGCACGGCCGCTCCCCGGCGGACGGCATCGTCGACCCCGACCGGCTGGTCGCGGCGGTGGCCTCCCTGGACGCCGACGTCCTCGCGCTGCAGGAGGTGGACCGCGGCCAGGAGCGCAGCGGCCGGGCGGACCAGACGGCGCTCGCGGCGCACGCGCTGGGTGCCGTGGAGGCGCGGTTCGTGCCCGCGCTGGTCGGGACGCCGGGGGAGCGGTGGCGACCGGCCGAGGTCGGCGACGCCGACGCCGAGCCGACCTACGGCGTCGGGCTGGTCAGCCGGCTCCCGGTCGCCCGCTGGCGCCGGATCCCGCTCGGGTCCTCGCCCGCGCGGCTGCCGCTGCTGATCGACGCCCGGCGACCGGCCCTGGTCCGCGACGAGCCCCGGGTCGCGGTGGCGGCGGAACTCGCGGGTGACGGGCCGGTGGGCACGGTGGTGGCGACGCACCTCTCGTTCGCGCCCGGCGTCAACGTCGTGCAGCTGCTGCGCCTCGCGCGGGCGCTGCGCGACGCCCGTCCGCCGGTGGTGCTGCTCGGCGACCTCAACCTGCCCGGGCCCGTGCCGCCGGCGGTCCTCCCGGGCTGGCGGTCCCTGGTCCGGGCGACGACGTTCCCCACCGACGACCCCCGGGTCCAGCTCGACCACGTGCTGGCCCGCGACCCGTCCGGGCTCGAGGTGACCGACGCCGCGGCGGTCCCGTTGTCCGTCTCCGACCACCGGGCGCTCGTGGTCGACGTCGAGGCGGTCACGGCACGACCGTGACCGGCCACTTCCCGGCCTTGATGAGCCGCCCGGCGAGGGACCCGACGAACCGGTGCCCGGCCTTCATCGAGGCGCCGACGACCACGGCGTCGGCGCGTAGGTCGTCGGCGGCGCGCACGATCTCCAGGTACGGGTCGCCGTGGACGAGGATCAGGCGGGCCTGCATCTCGAGCAGCTGCAGGTACTCCTTGGCCTGCTCGTGCAGGTCCGTCGCGAGGTCCCGGGCGGATTCCGCGAGGACGGTGACGGCGTCGGCGGACATGCCGGCGAGCGCGGGCGTGGTGGTCACGGTGATGACGACGAGCTCGGAGTGCTGCCGGCGGGCGAGGCCCACGGCGTAGGCCCCGGCCCGCAACGAGGTGGTCGAGCCGTCGACTGCGGCGAGGATGAGGGACGGACCGTCGGTGCCGAGCTCGAACTGACTCACGGCCCCATCCTGCTCCTCAGTGCTCGGGTTCGTGCCCCCGTGCGGTGCCGCCGGTGGTGGTCACCTCACCGGTCCAGTCGCACGCCGCGCACCAGCAGTAGAACCGGCGCTCGTCGCCCTCCCAGAACTCGCTGGCGAGGTCCAGCCCGGCGGCGCACGCCGGGCAGTACCGGGGCTGGTCGCGGCGGTGGGCGTCGGCGTCCGCGACGAACCGCCGGTCGGGTGCGCTCATCACTCGCTCATCTCTGCGTCATCGCGGCACGAGCCCGGAGTCGACCTGCGCGTCGGTACCCGGCTCGAGGGTCGCGGTGCCGATCCCGCCCTCGGGGGTGACCGACGGGCGTCCGGCCGCCTTGTCCTTCCCGACCCGTTCCGCGGCGGACAGGTGCACCTTGCGGATCGCGTCGAGCATCGGCGAGAAGCGGGTCGACCCCATATCGCAGAAGTCGAGCGCGAACTGGGCGCCGCCGCCGGCGTGGAACTTGTCCTTCTCGCACGGCAGGTCGATCCGCTCGTGCGGTTCGCGCACGGTGCCCAGCGGGTCCTCGCCGTTCTCCACGGCCACCATCTGCTGCTTGAACATCTTGCGCAGCATCGACACCCCGATGTCGGACCGCCCCAGGTGCTCGGTGGTGCGGTCGGTGATCGGCCCCTGCGTCGCCCAGGCCATGATGTCCTGGCCCTCGACGTAGTTCACGACGTGCCGGCCCTGCGCGTCGAACACCGGGATCTCGTAGTCCGGGATCGTCGGCTGCTCCAGCGACTCGTAGCCCTCGGGGGCGTGCACCGTGTAGAGCATGAACCGGGTGGTGGTCCGGTTGATCGGCACGCGGATCTGCATCTGGTGGATGCCGCCGCCGCCGACACGCATGTTGTAGGGGAAGACGAGCGGGTGGCCGACCTTCCAGTCGTCGCTGTCCTCGTCCGCGCCGGAGAGGATGCGGCGCTTGATGATCCCGTACTCGAAGGCGTCGAACCCGATCCGCTGGTGCTTCTTGCCGAACGACGCCGGCGCGACGAAGCCCTCGTGCGACCCGATGAACTCGAAGTACCGGCCGTGCAGGTGCTCGACGTGGTGCGGGTCGACCGCGTTCTCCATGATCTGCACGTAGTTGCACGGCACGTCGGCCCAGCCGATGTCGCGGAACCCGTCCATCACGTAGACGTCGAAGCGCGGCAGCAGCGGCGCCGGGTCCGGGCCGAGGTAGGCCCACACCAGGCCGCCGAGCTCCTCGACCTTCCCGGCCGTCGCGCGGACGCGGTCCTGGAAGTTGGTGTTGTCCTTCTCGGCGGGCTGGTCGGTGCACGCACCGTCGGTGTCGAACCGCCACCCGTGGTACGGGCACCGCAGGCCCGCCTCCTCGACGACCCCGTAGGCCATCGACGCCTTCCGGTGCGGGCACGGCTCCGGGATGATCCCGTACCGGCCGGACGGGGTGCGCCACAGCGCGAAGAACTCGCCCAGGAGCTCGACCCGCTTGACGGGGAACTCGGTGAGCTCACGGGTGAAGGCGACCGGGTACCAGTAGCGCCGGAGGACATCGCCCATCCGGGTCCCGGCCTCGACGGCGGTGAGTTCGTCGTTCTGCTCGGCGGTCAGCACGGCTGCCCTCCCGGGGGTCGTGGTGGTGCCCTCGACGGTAGGGCGGGCCCGTCCGGTCGGGAAGCGCACTGTGCCGCGCTGCGGGACACGGCCCGTGCTCCCGCGCGCGAGCCCCTCGCGGGGTCGGGTGAGCCGGGGCCGTGCTCGAGGTTCACATGAGGCAGCTCCGCCGGCCTGGGAACCTGCCCTGTGTGACTCTCGCGGCGGGCCACTCCGGCGTCGGCGACCATGATCACCGAGATGTCGCGGATTCAGGTGCTGGGCCGCGGGATCCGCGACGTCCCGGTGATCTTGCTCAGCCGTCCGCGCCCGGGCCGGGCGCGAGGTTCACGTCAGTCAGGCATGCGGACCGCAGGACCTGCCCCACGTCACTCTCGCGACGGGGGGTCGTCCCGGCCCGGGTGCGAGGTTCACGTCAGGCAGGCCTGCGGGCCGCAGGACCTGCCCCACGTCACCCTCGGCGCAGGCGACTCAGTGCCCGCCACGGTTGAGCCGGGTGAGCATCCGGTTGTAGGCGGCGAGGGCCTCGTCGTCGTCGTCGAGGTCGCCCGACCCGTCGTCGGGACCGGCGTCGGAGCCCCCGGTCTGCTCCCGGAACGCGTCCCGGCGCGCCGACTCCAGCCAGGGCCCGAAGTCGACCTTCGCCGAGGCGTCGGTGACCCACAGCCGCCCGAGCAGCACCATGATCACCATCATCAGGCCGTCGCCGACGACCCACATCAGGGCGCCGCCGAGGTGCACGCCCTCGAGGTCGTAGGACGGGAACATCGACGCCGGCGCCTGCATGAGGACCACTCCCACGAGCGTGTCGACGCCCATCGCCAGCGCCATCAGCACGTAGCGCACGAAGTAGGCGGGGCGGTTCGGCAGCAGGTCGACGCCGATCGCCACGTGGAAGAACAGCACGCCGGCCACCAGGTAGAGCCCCTGCTCCGCGTGGTGCAGGGCCATCGACGCCGCCATCGCCTCCATGAACGACGTCAGGTGGGTCAGGACGATCACCAGCGTGTAGAACACGAGCACGGTGCCCGGGAAGAACAGGGCCCGGGAGGCCCGCGAGTCCAGGGCCGCGTCGAAGCGTGCCCCGGCCCGGGACGGCAGGGCCGAGCGGAGCAGCTCCAGCGGGTGCGCCGCCACCCAGAACGCGGGCACGACCATGATCAGCGCCAGGTGCATCACCATGTGCACCGCGAAGGCGGCGTGCCCGAACACCGCGATCCCGGAGTTCCAGGTGATGACGCCGCAGGCCAGGGCGGCGAGGAACGACGCCGTCCGCCGCACCGGCCACGCCCCGTGCCGCCGGGCGGCGACGAGGTAGAGCGCCGCCAGGACCAGCAGCACCGCGTTCACACCCCATGCGGGCGACCACGTGGTGATCACGTCCACCCAGGCCGGGCCCGGCGTGGGCCCCATCGGCATCAGCACGGGTCCATGGTGCGCCTGCCCGACGACGGGAGCAGGATGCGGCCCCGTGCGTGGGTACGGGTTCGTCGCGGTAGGTGGTCCGGAGCAGCAGGCGTGGGTGGAGGTCGACGAGCCGACCCCCGGGCCCGGGGAACTCGTCGTGGCGGTCCGGGCCGCCGGCGTGAACCCGGGGGACTGGAAGGTCCGCGACGGGTCCTACGGCATCAGCGGGCCCGCCGTGCTGGGCCGGGAGGTCGCCGGCACCGTCCTCGCGACCGGCCCCGACGTCACCGGCTTCGGCGAGGGCGACGAGGTCTTCGGGGGCTGCCCCGACATGCAGGGCGGATGGGCGCCGCGGACCCGCGTGACCGCGGGATTCGCCGCGCACCGACCTGCGTCCGTGCGCCCGGAGGACGCGGCTGCCCTGCCCGTCGCGGCCGGGACCGCGTGGGACGCGCTCGAGCAGCTCGGCCTGGCGTCGGGGGCCACCCTGCTGGTGAACGGCGGGGGCGGCGGCGTCGGCATCCCCATGATCCAGCTCGCGGCCGCCCGTGGCCTGCGGGTGGTGACGACGGCGAGCCCGGGCAAGCACGCGATGCTGAGCGGCTTCGGGGCCACGCCCGTCGCGTACGGCGACGGCGTCGTCGACCGGCTCCGCGAGGTCGCCCCCGACGGCGTGGACGGCGTGTTCGACCTCGTGGGCGGCGACGCCCTGCGCACGGTCGCCCCGTTGCTGACCGACCCGACGAAGCTCATCTCGGTGGCCGACTACGGCCTGTCGACCGAGCTCGGCGGCCAGCAGATCCGCCGCGACCGCAGCACCGAGGTGCTCGAGCGCCTCGTCGGCCTCGTCGCCGACGGCACCCTCGACCCCCACGTCACGGACGTGCGCCCGCTGGAGGAGGTCGAGGCCGCCCTCGCGCTCGTCGAGAGCGGCCACGCGACCGGCAAGGTGATCGTCACCGTCGGCTGACGGCGGGGCGTTCCTGCCACGGGACGCCGGCGACGACGCTTCGCTGCCACGGGGGCGGGCCGTGCTCCACGGCCCGCCTCCTCCGCACCCCTACGTCGGCAGCGCCGACATGGACTGCCACTCCTGCCAGGAGAGCGACCAGTCGTAGATGTCGGTGCGCGGCATCGGCACGGGGCTGCCCGTGACCTCCACCGGGTCACCGAACATCGCCGTGTTGAAATACGCCTCGGCGTCCTGCGTCGACAGGTTGACGCACCCGTGGGTCACGTTCTCGTTGCCCTGCGCGCTCGTGGACAGCGGGTTCGCGTGGATGAACTCGCCGTTGTTCGAGATCCGGACCGCCCACTTCTCCGGCACGTTGAAGTAGCCGTAGTCGGGGTTCGTCATGAGCTTGGTGGCCTCCTTGCTCATGACCACGTGGATCCCGTTCGTGGTGTTGCGGTTCGGGTCCGCGCCGAGGCCGTAGCTCGCCGGGACGGTCATGACCGTCTGCCCGTCGCGGACCACCACCATCTGGAACGAGTTGACGTCCGCCTTGACGATCTGCGAACGACCGATGGTGAAGTGCGAGGTGACGTTCGCGCTGCCCCAGGAACCGTCGCCCACGTCGACCCCGACGAGGTTCGCCGCCACGTCGACCTGCGTGCCGGGCTTCCAGTACTCCTTCGGCCGCCAGTGGGCGCGCGACCCCTGCTCGGCGTCGGGCAGCCACGCCCACGAGCCCTCGGTGGGCACCGAGGTGCGCACCGTCAGCGCCCGCTGGGCCGCGGCCTTGTCGGTGACCTCGCCGTTGAACTGCACGATGATGGGCGCACCGACGCCCACCGTCGCGTCGTCCGCGATGTTGATGTTCGCGGCGACCTTGCGCTGCGGCGTCACCGTGGTGAACGACCCCGCGACCGGCGTCGGGTTCCCCGCCGTGTCGACGGCGAGCCCCTTCCACGTGTACGTGGTGCCGTACGCGAGCGTGCCCGTCGAGCTCCACCCGTCGGCCGTCGGCCGCCCGGGCACGCTCTTGCCGTCCGCACCCATGAGTGCGATGTCGGTCAGACGTCCCTGCGCCACCTTCACGACGGCGGGTGCGGCCGGCGCGACGCCGGCCGTCCCGTCCGCAGGGCTCAGCGTCACCTGGGCCGCCGGCGCGCTCGGCGCCTCCTGCGACCCCGCTTCGACCGAGGCGCCGGGCGTCGAGCCCGAGGCCCGTTCGACCGTGCCCCACACCGTGATCGCGGCCAGTGCCACCGCGAACGCCACCATCAGCCCGAGCACCGTGCGCCCGAGTGCCATGCCTGACCCCCACCCGTTCCCTGGCGTGCCCCCGCCGGCCCGCCGTAGATCCGGACGTCCACGAGGACGCCCGGTTCCACCATCGTGCACCGGGGGACCGACAACCTCACGGCACCACCCCGCGCCACGGGCCGAGTGGCCCACCCCCGACGTGCACGAACGGGCCGTCCGTCACGGTCCCACCGTGACGGACGACCCGCTCGGGGAGGTCCTACCGCCCCGGGATCGGCTTCCCCGAGAACAGGTACTTCTGGGCCAGGGCCACCGGGTCGTAGGCCGGGGCCGCCGTGGTGACCGGCTCCACGGTGGTGACGGGGCGGGTCTGCACGATGCACACCGGGTCGCCGGCCCGCCGGTGGCGGCCGATCACCCACTCCACGTCGACCGGGTGGCCGTAGTGCGTCTCGATGGAGGTGACCGCCGCGGCGATCGCCGCGATCTGCTCGTCGTCGAGGACCCGCCGGTCGGCGAGCTTGGCCGGCATCTCGATCTCGGTCACCGCGCCGACGGCGAAGTCGAAGGCCGACACGACCTTCTTGTGTGCGACGTCGTACCGGAGCACGCGGCCGTCGGCCTTGCCCACCTCGACGTGGTCCGGGTCGACCAGGCCCTGCACGATCGCCTCGCCCCAGCCCCAGCTGGTCTCGATGACGATCCGGTCGCGCTTGCCGGTGACCGGGTGCACCGAGAACGCCACCCCGGAGGACCGGGCGTGGATGAGCTCGATGACCCCGACCGCGATCGGCATGGCGTGGTGGCTGATGCCCCGGCGCAGGCGGTAGGCGAGCGCCCGCGCGGTGAACAGCGAGCCCCAGCAGCGGCGCACCGAGTCGACCACCCGCTCGATGCCCGAGACGCCGAGATAGGTGTCGAAGATGCCGGCGAACGAGGCGTCGGCGGCGTCCTCCCCGGTCGCCGAGGACCGGACCGCCACGGGCACGTTCACGTCCACGCAGCGCAGGCACAGCTCCTCGTAGGCCTCGGTGAGCCGCGCGGTGAGCGCCTCCGACATCGGGGTGGCCACGAACAGCTCGCGGATGGCCGCGGACGCGGCCTCCACCGCCCCGTCGTCGGGATCGGGGCCGAGGCCGGCCAGGACGGCGTCGATGCGGCCGTCGAGGCCTGACTCGGCGCAGTGGCGCAGGTAGGCGTCGACGGTCACGGCGAACCCCTGGGGCACGAGCACCCCCGAGGCCAGCAGCTCGGCGAGCCGGCCCATCTTCGCGCCGCCGCAGGCGACCGCCTGCGCCGGATCGACCTCGTCGAGCCAGGCGATCGCCTCGCAGCTGTGTCGCTCGGTCACGGAGTCCTCCACGGCCACCACCCCCGACGTCCCCGACACCACCGTCATGCGGTGACCCCCTCCGCCGCCGCCGGAGCCACGACGTCCGCCGCGCGGGTCAGCACCGTGACGACGCCGGCGCTGCCGTCGACCTCGATCTCGTCGCCGTCGTGGATCGACAGCGTCGCCACGCCGGTCGCGGTGACCGTCGGGACGCCGTACTCGCGACCGACGATCGCGGCGTGCGAGAGCATCCCGCCGCCGTCGCAGACGCAGCCCGCGATCTTCCCGAACGCCGGGGTCCAGTTCGGCGACGTCGACTCGCACACCAGGATCGACCCCGGCTCGAGGCGGTGCAGCTCGTCCGAGGACTGCAGCACCCGGGCGATGCCCCGCGCGGTGCCCTTGGCCGCGGGCACGCCGGAGATGGTCGTCTGGGCCGCCGCGTCGGGGTTCTGCACGGCGCGGATGGAGTTCGGGTTGAGGCCGAAGATCTCGATGAGGATGGGGTCCTCGACCGACTCCGGGATCGTCCCGAGCACCTTCGGCATCTCGCTGCGCCGGCCGTGCCAGTGGTCGAAGTACTGGCGGCGGTCCTCGACCAGCGAGCGGAGGCCGGCGTCGTAGGGCCGCTCGCCGGTGGCGACGTCCATGAGCTCCGGCCAGAAGAGGTAGAGCATGTCGTCGTTCCGCTCGGCCTTCACGCGGTTCGCGAGCTCCTGGCAGCCCCACCGCAGGGGCAGCATGACCTTGAGGTCGATGTAGTAGTTGTGGTCGTCCTGCCACCAGGGGAAGTTCGCCTCCTGGTTGGAGGCGAGCCCGGCGTCGAAGACGGCCTGCTCCTCGCGGGTGAGCCCGGCGCGCGCGTTGTCGATGGCCTCGTCACGCTCGGCGAGGGCGTTGCGGGCGGCCGCCTCGAAGTCGTGGGCGTCGCCGCGCTGCAGGAACGTCCGCACCAGGTCCAGCGGGATCGTGTTGTCCTCGATCCAGGCCGGGACGCCCACGTCGCAGGTCGCCTCGGCGCGCCAGCCGTAGACCTGCAGGAAGTCGTCGAACTCGGTCAGCCACTGCGAGGCGGCGCCGCCGTGGCGACCCAGCGCGTCGCGCAACTGTGAGCCCGTGTGCGCCTGGAAGACGCCCTCGAGCCCGACCGCCCGCGCCTTCATAGCCAGCGCGTAGAGCGCCCGGTCGGTCTCCATGATCTTGGTGTCCTCGCCCTGGAGGAACTTGCCGATCTCGTTGGGGTCGATCCCCATGTCCGCGCACGCCCCGTAGAAGCCGAGGAAGTTCGCGAGCATCGGGTACATGACGCCGAAGTGGATCTCCATCGACCGCTTGTGGTAGCGGCGGCCCTTCACCAGCAGTTCGGGGAGCTCGTCGCCGCGGGCCTGCGTGAAGTCCACCCCGCGGAAGTAGGACCAGGTGTTCTCCAGCTCGTCGCGGCCGCCCTCCCAGATGTGGCGGTAGTTCTGCAGGAAGTGGGGGAGGTTGGTGGCGATGCGTCCGGCCCGGGCCTCGATCTCGCGGGGATCGGTCTCGGGGAGGGCGCTGCCGTAGAGGTGGGTGCCGGCGAAGCGGGCGCTGACCCCCCGGCCCGGCGGCAGGGGGAGGGACTCGGCGGCGTGCTGGGTGCCCCAGCAGTAGCCGTCGCCGCTCCAGAGCGTGGCGCCGAGCGGGGTGAGGCCGCGCGACCAGTGGAAGTCGAGGAACCAGAACTGGTTCTCGTCGCCGGGCTTGAAGGGGCCGGCCGGGTCGACGATCCACGGCATGTCGAAGTACTCCGGCTTGTACCCCGGGTACCACTCGCCCGTGCTGTAGGCGTCAACCGGAACGATGTTGGCCATCGGACCCTCCTCCGCGATGAGATCGAGCCGACCGTGATCCAACCGCAAGGGTGACGCAAGCAACACGTTCGCGGGACGGGAACGTTGCCGGGGCGCGAACGGGGACCGGTACGGAGGGCGGTCGAACCCCTACCGTGCGGCGCATGCGGGGAGACGCAGCGACGCGGAGCTCGACCCATCGACCGCAGGCACTGCTGCTCGACATCGGGGGCGTCCTGCTCGTCTCGTCCCACGAGCGGATGGTGGACCTCGACGCCCCGGCGGACTTCACCGAGGTGCGCGGCCTGCTGGGCCCGCGCCCCGACCCGGCCTGGGACGACGTCCTCACCGGCCGCGGCCGGGAACGCGCCTACTGGGCCGCCCGCGCGGCGGAGTACGGGGCGCTCCGCGGCGGCACGGGCACGGTCCCGGAGCTGATGGCGGTGCTCTATCCCGACGACGAGCCCTTCCGGCCCGAGGTGATCGCCCTGATGGACGACGCCCACCGCGCCGGGCTCACGGTCGCCGCGCTCACGAACGACCTGGCGGCCTTCCACGGCGACGCCGACATCACCCGCCACCCCGTACTCGGCCGCTTCGACGTGATCGTCGACGGCTCGGTGACCGGCGTGCTCAAACCGGACCCCCGCGCCTACGCCCACGCCCTCGAGGTCCTCGACGCACCGCCCGAGGCCGTCGTGTTCCTCGACGACCTCCCCGGCAACTGCGCCGGCGCCCGCGCCGCGGGGATCGTCACGGTCGAGGTCGACCTCCGGGACCCCTCCGCGGCGGTCGCCCGCGCCCGCGACCTCCTCGCGCTCCGGGCCGTGGCATGAGCCTTCCCGACGACGGGGCCGGTGAGATCGCGGTCGTCGTCGGTGCCTCCGGCGCCTTGGGCTCGGCGATCGCCGAGCGGCTCGGCCGTGCGGGGCTCACGGTGGTGGCGGTCGCCCGGACCGCGCCGGACCGGTCGTCGGGAGTCCCGTGCGCCGCCGACATCGGCGCCGACGCGGCGGTCGACGCGATCCGGGAGGCGGTCGACGCGGTGGACCGGCCGGTGCGGATGGTGGTGCAGGCCGCCGGACTGCCGGCGGCGGGACCGCTGCCGACGATCGACCCGGCCGCGCTCGGGACGGCCGTCGCGCTCAAGGTCGGCGGGATGCTGCGGCTCGTGCGGGCGGTGTCGCACCGGCTGCGGCCGGGCTCGCGGCTCGTCGCGCTCGGCGGGCACTACGGCAGCGAGCCCTCCCCGCACACGTGTGCCGCCGGGGTGACGAACGCGGCGCTGGCCAACCTCGTGCGCCAGCTCGCCGACCACCACGGTCCCGACGGGGTGACCGCCCACCTCGTGGCCCCCGGGCCCGCCGACACCGACCGGCTGCGGCGGCTCTCGCAGGCGAGGGCCGACGAGCGCGGGGTGGACGTGTCGGTGATCCTCGACGAGCGCCGGGCCGAGTCTCCGCTGTCGGCGCTGGTCACGCCCGCGCAGGTGGCCTGGGCCGTCGCGACGCTGCTCGACCCCGAGGCCGACGCGCTGACCGGCTCGACGCTCGCCCTCGACGTGGGAGCACGGCGCGGGCTCTTCTAGTCCGCGCCCGGGATCGGCGCGCCCGCCGGGACCCCCGCGGCCACGAAGTCGTCGTAGTGCCGTCGCCACTCCGGGGTGGGCCCGTCGGTCCGCGGCGCGACGCGGCCGGCGAGGGCGGCGTCCAGGGCCTCGAGGCACACCTCCCAGCCCGCGGCGGTGCGGGCGGCGGTGTCCCGGCCGTCGAGGAGCGTGGTGAACGCGAGTCGGGCGCCCGCCTTCAGCGGCGTGATCTCGAACCGCAGCTCGTCGCCGCCCCAGGTGAACACCAGGCGCGACGGCGGGTCGCACGCCAGCACGGTCCCGCTCCCGCCGTCGCCCTCCGCGGTGAAGGTGAAGGTGACCGTCGCGCCCCGCCCGGGCGACCCGGCGTCGGGGAAGGCGACGCGGGCGGGGAACCAGGCGGTGAGCTCGGTCGGGTCGCTGACGGCGGCCCAGAGGCGGTCGACGGTGTCGGGGTACTCCCGCACGAAGCGCAGCGCCGGACGGCCGTCGATCTCCAGGTAGGTTCCGGTGGTCATCGTTCCTCCAGGTGGTCGCCGAGGCGGTCGAGGGCGTCGGACCAGAGCGCGCGGTAGGGCGCGAGCCAGGCCTCGAGCTCGCCGATCGGGCGGGGGTCGAGGGCGTAGACCCGTCGCTGGGCGTCGACGCTGGCGTGCACGAGACCGGCGCGGCGCAGGGTCGCGAGGTGCTTCGACGCGGCGGGCTGGGCGATGTCCAGGCGGTCGACGAGCTCGCCGACCGCGTGCGGGCGTTCCCGGAGCAGGTCGAGGATGGCGCGCCGGGTCGGGTCGGCCAGCGCGGTCCAGGTACTCACGGCCGCGAATATGCCATAGGCGGCATATTCTCGTCCAGGGATGTGCGTGCTCGTTCGGCCCAACGGTGCAACCGCGGCCTGCGGCCCCGCGTCTCTTGATCGAGACAGCACCTCCCGGTGGGCCGGGCCCGGAGGTGGATCGGCGGACCGGCGCGACGGGGGATCGCAGGTGGCGGTGACGGACCCGGACCAGGGGACGGCGGGCGACCGGGCGGCGGCCTGGATGACGCGGCGGCTGAGCTCGATGGTCACGGTGTACGTGACGGTGGGGCTCTCGGTGCTGTGGATGGTGCTCGGCGCCCGGGGGCTGCTCGGCTTCGACCCGTACCCCTACCCGGTGCTGCTCTTCGTGGGCAACGTGGTGCAGCTGCTGCTGATCTTCGTGATCCTCGTGGGGCAGCGGACCCTGTCGGCGGCGGGGGAGCGGCGCTCGCAGCAGACCTACGACGACGCCCAGGCGATCCTGCGCGAGTGCCACCGCCTCCAGGCGCACATCGACGAGCAGGCGCGCATGCTCAACCGCGCGGCGGCGCCGCGGGACCGTCTCGACCCGTGTGACACCGCGCCCATCCTCATCGCCCCGCCCGTCGCGCTGGAGCCGGCGGTGGCCGGGCCGAACCGGCGCATCGCGGCGTGGCTGGTCCAGTGGCTGGGCTCCACCGCCGCCGTGGTCTGGACGGCGGTCATCGTCTTCGGCTGGATGGCGCTCGCACTCGCCGGCGTGATCCCCGACCCCTACCCGTTCCCCTTCCTGCTGTTCTGCTCGTCGCTCGCGCAGCTGGTCTTCATGTTCCTGATCATGGTCGGGCAGGACGTGCTCGGCGAGGCCTCCGACCGCCGGGTGATCCAGACGGCGGACCACACCGCGGTGGTCCTGCAGCAGTGCCGCCACCTGCGGCAGCACCTGGTGGCGCAGGACGAGCTGATCCTGTCGCTGGTGGCGTCCCTTCCCGACGACGGGGGCGGGGCGCCGGCCCCGCGCACCCCCGACGGACTCCCGGCGGCGACCCGCCGCGCCACCTAGGGTTCCGGGTGTGACGTCGCTCGACGAGGACACCAGAGCCGGGGAGCTGCTGCGCGCCGAGGAGCGGGCGGACGAGCTCTTCGCCGAGATCACGCGGCGGGGGCTGATCGCGCCCGGGGCCTGGGAGTCGGAGGTCAGCCGGGCGATCCGCGACCTCGGTGCGGACCTGTTCGGGACCTCCCGGTACTGGCACAAGCGGGTCGTCCGCTCCGGCGAGAACACCCTGCAGCCCTACAAGGAGAACCCTCCGGACCGTCGGATCGAGGCCGACGACATCGTGTTCGTCGACCTCGGGCCGGTCTTCGCGGAGTGGGAGGCCGACGTCGGACGCACCTTCGTGCTGGGCGACGACCCGCACAAGCACCGCCTCGCGGCCGACCTCGACGCGGTGTGGGAGGCGGGCCGGACGTTCTACGAGTCGACTCCCGATGTCACCGCTGCCGGGCTCTACGAGCACGTCTGCGGGCTCGCCGCGGAGCGCGGCTGGACCTTCGGCGGCGTGCACAGCGGGCACCTGGTCGGCGAGTTCCCGCACGACCACATCGACCCCGACCGCGTGCACAGCTACATCACCACGGGCAACGACATCACGATGCACGACGCGACCGACTCCGCCGGACGGCGCTGCCACTGGATCCTCGAGGTGCACCTCGTCGACGCCGAGCGGCGCATCGGGGGCTTCACGGAGCAGCTGCTGTCGCTGCGCCACTGACCCGACCGGGCCGCGAGAATCACGTGGGGCAGGTTCCGGGAGGGCGAAACCTGCGTGGTGTGGACCTCGGGGCGGCGCCTACAGCCGCGACGAGCGCGCCACGATCTCGTCCCGACGCCGGGTCGCGGCGGGGACGCCGCCGATGGCCCAGTCGTCGGGCGGCACCTGGACCACGCGGCCGCGCACCCGCGAGCGGGTCACGCCGAGGACGTCGCAGAGCACGTCGGTGAGCTCGGCGAGGAGCCGGTGCCGTTGCTCGACCGGCCGGCCCTCGAGGACGGCGGCCGCGAAGTACGGCGCCGGGTCGCCGTCGACCGCGGCCGTCACACCGCCGGTCATCCAGTGCTGCGGCGCGTGCACCGTCACGAAGGCGCGCACCCGGTCGATCGGCGACTCCAGCACGGCCGCGTACCGCTCGCTGACGCGGCGGAGCAGGTCCTCGATCCGCCGGTCGTCGTGGGCGCCCGCCACCAGGTGGATCTCGACGACGGGCATCAGCCCTCCTCGCGGGCCCGGGCCAGCTCGAGCGCCACGTCGATGATCATGTCCTCCTGGCCGCCGACGAGCCCGAGCTCGCCGCAGCGGCGCAGGATCTCGTGGGTGGGCACCTTGTAGCGCTCCGACGCGTGCTCGGCGTGCAGCAGGAACGACGAGTACACACCGGCCCAGCCCTGGACGATCGCGTTGCGGTCCATCTTCGGCCAGCGGTGCAGGTAGGGGCGCACGACGTCCTCCGCCGCGTCGAGCAGCGCCATCACGTCGAGCCCGGTGCTCACGCCGAGCCGGTCGAACACCGCGGCGAGCACCTCGGTCGGTGAGTTGCCCGACCCGGCGCCCAGCGCGCACAGCGACCCGTCGATCTCCTTCACCCCGCACTCGGCGGCGATCACGGAGTTCGCGACGCCGAACGAGAGGTTCTGGTGCCCGTGGTACCCGACCCACGCCTCGTCGCCGACCTCCGCGACGAGGGCCTCGAACCGCGCGCGGGCCTCGTGCATCAGCAGGGCGCCCGCGGAGTCGGTGACGTAGGGGCACTGGCACCCCGCGTCGACCATGATCCGGGCCTGCTTCGCGAGGTCCTCCGGCGACGTCCGGTGCGCCATCATGAGGAACCCGACCGTCTCCATCCCCAGGTCCCGGGCGACCCCGAAGTGCTGCGGGCTGACGTCGGCCTCGGTGCAGTGGGTGGCCACCCGCACCACCTCGGCGCCGGCGTCATGGGCGCGGCGCAGGTCGTCGACGGTGCCGATGCCGGGCACGAGCAGCACCGCGATCCGGGCGGAGCGGGCCTCCTCGCGGGCGGCGGCGATGAGGCGCAGCTCGTCGGTGTGCGAGAACCCGTAGTTGAAGCTCGACCCGCCGATGCCGTCGCCGTGCGAGACCTCGATGACCTCCACCCCGGCCCGGTCCAGCGCCCGGACGGTGTCGCGGACCTGCGGCTCGGTGAACTGGTGGGCCTGCGCGTGCGAGCCGTCGCGCAGGGTGGTGTCGGTGATGCGGACGTCGTGGGTGATGACCGGCCGGCTCATGCCGCCACCCCCGCGCCCAGCTCGGCCGCGAGCAGCTCGCCGACGCGGGTGGCCGCCGCCGTCATGATGTCGAGGTTCCCGGCGTACTCGGGCAGGAAGTCGCCCGCGCCGCGGACCTCGAGGAAGGTCGCGACCCGGCCGTTGCCGCCCCACTCCGGCCGTGGCGGGTCGAACTGCGGTTCGGCGCGCAGCGTGTAGCCCGGCACGTACTCCTGCACGCGCGCCACCATGGCGTGCACCGCCCCGGCGATCGCGGTGGTGGTCGCGTCGTCGTAGACCGCGCCGGGGATCGCGCAGTACACCGTGTCGCGCATGATCATCGGCGGCTCGACGGGATTGAGGATGATGATCGCCTTGCCGCGGGCGGCGCCGCCGACCTCCTCGACGGCCCGCGCGGTGGTCTGCGTGAACTCGTCGATGTTGGCCCGCGTGCCCGGCCCGGCCGAGCGGGACGCGGCGGACGCGACGATCTCGGCGTAGGGCACGTCGACGACGCCGGACACCGCCGCGACGATCGGGATCGTCGCCTGGCCGCCGCAGGTGATCAGGTTGACGTTCGCCGCGTCGAGGTGCTCCGGCATGTTCACCGCGGGGCAGACCATCGGTCCGAGGTGGGCGGGCGTCAGGTCGACCGCACGGATGCCGGCGGCCTCGTACCGCGGGGCGTTCGCGGCGTGCGCCCGCGCGGACGTGGCCTCGAAGACGATGCGGGGGAGCGGGTCCTGCGCGAGCAGCCAGTCCACGCCCTCGGCCGAGGCCGGGATGCCGGCGGCGCGCGCCCGGTCGAGGCCGGGCGACTCGACGACGCCGACCATCGCGGTGACCTCGATCGACGACGTGCGCGCCAGCTTGGCCAGCAGGTCGGTGCCGATGTTGCCCGGGCCGACGATGGCCGCGGGGACCTTGTCGCTCATGGCCCGACGGTGGCACGGACCCCCGACGGCCCGGAACGGCTGCGTTCGCGAGACGGCAAAGCCGACCCGACGAGGGCGGGCGTGGTTGAGGTCACGCAGAGCGGACAACCCCGGGACAACGGCCCACGACAGTCCTCCCGGGAGCACCCCATGAACACCGCCGACGTCTCACCCGGCCACAAGGTCGTCGTCGTCCACCGGGTCGGCGCGGTCGTCGTCGCCCTCGTCATCGCCACCTTCGGCGTCCTCGGGTTCGTCGGCGGCCTCGGCTTCTTCGACACGTCCGGGAGCCCGGTGCTGGGGCTCTCGTCGAACGGTCTGCTCTCGACGATCTCGATCGTGACGGCGTTGGTGCTGATCGCGTCGGCCGCACGCGGGGGCCGGCTCTCGTCGACCGTCATGATGGTGGTGGGGACGCTCTTCCTCGTCTCCGCGTTCGCGAACCTCGCGGTGATGGCCACGCCGTACAACCTGCTGGCCTTCCGGCTGCCCAACGTCTTCTTCTCCATCGGCGCCGGGCTCGTCCTGCTCATCCTCGGCAGCTACGGCCGGGTCAGCGCGAAGCTCCCGGACGACAACCCCTACCGCGCCCCGCAGCCCGAGGACGAGCGTTCCGCCGACCCGGAGGCCTCCCTGCCGTCGCGGCCGCACACGCGGGCCGAGATGCGGGCCGACCGGGAGATGGCCGAGGCGTCGCGCGCGGCGGTCAGCGGGGCCGCCACCGCCGAGCAGCGCCGTCGGCTCGCCGAGATCGACACCCTGCGCACCCACGAGGACCGGCGGAAGCGCTGGATGGCCACCGAGGAGGACCTCGACCGCGGGTCCGCCATGGCCTGACGCGTCCCGATCGTCCCCCTGCGGTCGGAGGGGTCGGTCCTCCTCGACCGGCCCGCGTCCGGGCCCGGAGCCGCGCCGACCTGTCGTCGGGAACGCATGGCTGCTAGACCATGGGACATGGCCGCCCCCGTGACGCAGGAGCAGGACACCGTGCGCGTGGAGGTCGACGACGCCACCGCCCGCGTCGTGCTGACCGCCGCCCGTCGCCGCAACCCGCTGTCGGTGGCCACGATGCGCGCTCTCACGGCGGGGCTGCGGGAGGTCTCGGCCACCGAGGGCGTGCGCGTCATCGTGATCGCCGCCGAGGGCCCGGCGTTCTCCGCCGGCCACGACCTCTCCGAGATGGTCGACCGCACCCTCGCCGAGGAGCGCGAGGTGTTCGCGGTGTGCACCGAGATGATGCGCGCGGTGCACGACGTCCCCCAGCCGGTCATCGCGGCCGTGCAGGGGATGGCCGTCGCGGCGGGCTGCCAGCTCGTCGCCACCGCCGACCTCGCGATCGCCGCCGACCACGCCGTGTTCGGGACGCCGGGGGTGAAGATCGGGCTGTTCTGCTCGACCCCCATGGTCGCCGTCAGCCGCGCCATCGGCCGCAAGCGCGCGATGCAGCTGCTGCTGACCGGACGCACGATCGACGCCGCGACCGCGGTCGAGTGGGGCCTGATCAACGAGGCCGTGCCCGCCGACGCGCTCGAGGCGCGGGTCGCCGAGCTCGCGCAGCAGGTCGCCGACGCCAGCGGGGCGACGCTGCGCATCGGCAAGGAGGCGTTCTACCGCCAGATCGACCTCTCCGAGGACGAGGCGTACGCCGAGATGAGCGAGGTCATGGCGACCAACGCCATGACCTGTGATGCCCAGGAGGGCATGTCGGCCTTCCTGGAGAAGCGCCAGCCCGTCTGGCAGCACCGGTAGACATCCCGAACAGCCAAGGCAAAGGAGCCCTGTCGATGACGTTCCCCGGCCTGCAGCACGTCGCGATCACCGTGAGCGACCTGCAGCGATCCACCGACTGGTACGCCAAGCTCTTCGGCGCCGACCCGGTCCTCGACGAGGACGAGGAGGGCGGCGAGTTCCACCACACCGTCTTCGCCCTCGACGGCGGGATGCTGTTCGGCCTGCACACCCACCAGGGACGCGAGTCGAAGGACACCTTCGACGAGCGCCGCACCGGCCTCGACCACGTCGGGTTCGCGCTGCCCGACTCCGCCTCGCTCGAGCAGTGGGGCAAGAAGCTCGACGAACTCGGTGTGCAGCACGGCGGGATCAAGAAGGCGCACTACGGCTCCGGCATCTCGTTCCGCGACCCCGACGGCATCGCGCTCGAGTTCTTCATCGCGCCGGGCACGTAGCCCCCACGCACGAACGAACGGCACTCTCGCGCACATCAAGGCTGCGAGAGTGCCGTTCGTCCGGTCCGGGCCGGGGTCTACCGCTGCCGCACCAGCTGCGCTCCGATCACGAAGAGCGGGCCGAAGGAGAGCAGGACGCCCACTGCGAGGCCGGCGGTCCCGAGCAGCCCGGGCAGGACCACCATCGAGGCGGTGCCCGCGACCGGGAGGGCGAGCAGCCACCAGCTCGCGGCGCGGGCGTAGGCGAGGGCGGCGACCACGAGCGCAACCCCGAGGAAGCCCACGAGCTTGCCCGAGTACAGCCACGTCGACATCCAGAGGTCGGACCCGGCCGCCTCGAAGATCGCCGCACCCTGCTGGGCGCCGACCGCGCGGCCGGCGGCCATCGCGTGCCAGTCGCCGAGCAGCAGACCCGAGATCTGGATCGCGCAGAAGGACATGGCCACGGCGGCCACCCCGACCACCCCACGGCCCCGGGAGCCGCGCACGAGGGCCGGCACGGCCAGGATCCCCAGGGCGAAGAGCACCCACGAGTAGTGCAGCAACCCGGCGGAGAGCGCGGTCAGCCACGGGGTCGCGGCCAGCGAGGCGACGTAGCCGGCGGTGGTGCCGTCCTCCCCGGGCGGGATCGTGACCATGCCGCCCGCCAGGAGCAGCGGCGACGCGAGGAGGGCGATCCCCCCGGCGCTGGTCATGGCCCTGCGACGGGGCGCGACGGCGGGAGTGGCGGCGAACGTGGTGGTCGGGGCGTCGAGCGTGGTCATGATGTCTCCTCGTGACGGTCGCTGCGCTGTTCGAGCGATGGGAGAACCGTAGGTCGGCGAGTACCATCACGGATCGTGTTCGCGGTCCGACGTGCTCGTCCTGCGGTCCACGCGGGGTCGTCCCCTGGGAGGACCCCGCGGGACGCCGCGCGGCCTAGCCTGCGGCGGATGCACCCGATGCTGATCCGGCTCGGTGTCGGGCTCCTCGCGGGCACCGTCGTCGTGGTCGGCTCCGCGGCCGAGGCCGGGGTCTACCGGGGCGTCGACGTCGCCTTCTACCTCGTGCCGGTCCTCACGCTCGCCGTCGGTGCCGCCCTCGCCCCGCTGCTCCCGGAGGCGGGCCTGCCGGCGGCCGCGGCGACCTTCCCCCTGCAGGCGCTCGCCGCGCCGCACAGTCCCGGCGTGGGCGGGATCGCCCTCATCACGATGATGGTGCTGGTCGCGCACGGGGCCCGGCGGCTGCCGCTGGGCCGGAGCGGGCCCGGCGCGGCGCTCGTCGCCGTCGGCGGCGCGAGCGGAACGATGCTCGCCGGGGCGCCGTGGTTCGAGCTCGTGTTCTTCGGCGCCACCATGGGGGGCGCGTGGACGCTCGGCTGGCTGGTGCGCCGCGAGAGCCGACGCAGCACCGAGCTCGCCCGGCTGGCCGACGAGCTCGCGACCGAACGGGAGCGCACCACCCACATCGCCCTCGTCGAGGAGCGGACCCGGATCTCCCGCGAGCTGCACGACGCGGTGGCGCACTCGGTGTCGGTGATGACGCTGCAGGTCGGGGTGGTCCGGCGGCGCCTCGAGCGGGCCGACGACGACGGGCCGGAGGTCACCGCGCTGCGCGCCGTCGAGGACCTCGGCCGCCGTTCGGTCGACGAGCTGCGCCGCGTGGTCGGGGTGCTGCGCGCCCGCGACGGCTCCGACCCCGGTCCCGACGACGGGCCGCTCGCGCCGGCCCCGTCGCTGCACCAGCTCGACGACCTGGTCCGGCGTCTCGCGGGCGTCGGGCTCGCGGTCACCGTGACCGTGCACGGCGAGCCGGGTCGGCTCGCCCCGGCCACCGACACCTCCGCGCACCGGATCGTCGCCGAGGCGCTGACCAACGTCCTGCGGCACGCGGCCACCGACCGCGCCGAGGTCGTGCTGCGCTGGGAGGGCGCCCGGGTCGTCGTCGAGATCCTCGACCGGGGGCGCGGCCCGACGCCCGGGGGCGAGCCGGGCCACGGGCTCGTCCACCTGCGGGAACGGGCGCTGCTGGCCGGCGGCACGCTGGAGACCGGGCCCCGTCCCGACGGCGGGTTCCGGGTCCGGGTGGTCCTCCCGGTCCTGGTCGTGTCGGAGCCGGCGGTCCTGCGGTGACCACCGGGGTGGTGGTCGCCGACGACGAGGCGCTCGTGCGGATGGGGCTGCGGATGCTGCTCGACGCCGAGGACGACCTGGCCGTGCTCGCGGAGGTGGCGGACGGGCGGGCGGCGGTGGAGGCGGCCCGCCGGACCGCGGCGGACGTGGTGGTGATGGACGTGCGGATGCCCGGGCTCGACGGGATCGCCGCCGCCCGGGCGCTCGCGGCGGCGGGGAGCCGGGCGCGGGTCCTCGTGCTGACCACGTTCGACGACCACGCCACCGTCGACGCCGCGCTGCGCGCCGGGGTGGCCGGCTTCCTGCTGAAGACCGCCCCGCCCGAACAGCTGCTCGACGCCGTGCGACGCGTCGCGGCCGGGCAGGGGGCGCTCGACCCCGACGTCGTCCCCGGGGTCGTGGCCGCCTACGGACGGACCGCGGCGGCGCCCGCCCGCCCCGCCGCGCTCGACACGTTGACGCCCCGGGAGTCCGAGGTCCTCGCGCTGGTGGCCCGCGGACTGGCGAACGCCGAGGTCGCGGCGCGGCTGCACCTGGGGGAGACGACGGTGAAGACGCACCTGGGCCGCATCCTGGACAAGCTGGCGATGCCCGACCGGCTGCGCCTGATCGCCTGGGCGTGGGAGCACGGGGTCGTGACGTCCTGATGTGGTGCCGCCCGGTCCTACAAAGTGACCGGAGGATGGTCGGGCGGTACTGTCGCGGTATGGCTCCTCGGCGCGACTACTTCGACGGCTGCGCGGCCGCCCACGGTCTCGACCTCGTGGGGGAGCGGTGGGCGCTGCTCGTCGTCCGGGAACTGATGCTCGGCCCGAAGCGGTTCACCGACCTGCGGACCGGCCTGCCGCACGCGAGCCCGAACGTCCTCTCGCAGCGGCTGCGGGAACTCGAGGACGCCGGGGTGCTCCGTCGCCGCCGGCTGCCCCCGCCCGCCGCCTCCATGGTCTACGAGCTCACCGACTGGGGCTACGAGCTCGAGCCGGTGCTCCAGACCCTCGGGCGGTGGGCCGCCCGGTCGCTCCCGCAGGCCGAGTCCATCGGGGTCGACTCGCTGGTGATGTCGATGCGCACGATGTTCGCGCCGGAGCGGGCCGGGGCGAGCGGAGCGACGGGGAAGGACGCCGACGGCGTCGAGCAGGTCGTGCAGTTCCTGTTCGCCGACCAGCCCTTCGTCGCGACCCTGCGCGGTGGGGACTTCACCATCGTCCGGGGTGAGGCCTCGGCACCGGACGCGACCGTGAGCGGCGCCCCCGAGGCGTGGGCCGCGGTGCTCTACGCGGGCCACCCGGTCGCCTCCGCAGTAGCCGACGGGATGCTGGCGATCAGCGGGGACGCGTCGGCGGTGGAGCGCTTGCTGGACCTGTTCCCGATGCCCGAGCCGCTCGCGCCCGTCGGCTGAGAGTTCGTCGCCCGAGACCCCGCCGGCCGACCGCGGCCGCACCCCCCGCCACCGACAGCACGCCCGAGGCCACGAGGACGACCGTCCCCCACCCCTCGAGCGCGCCGTCGGTGAGCACGGCGTGGCCGATGCCGAGCACCGTGGCGAGCAGGGCGAACCCGCCGTGCAGCAGCCGGAAGGTGGGCCCCGACCAGCCGAGCCGGCGCCGCGCCAGGCCGAGCAGCACGACGACGACGAGCAGCACGAGCGAGATCAGCGCCATCCGTGCCCGGGTGGGCCCGTCCGGCGACATCGCGAACAGCGCGTCGTCGGGGGAGAGCACCACCAGCGCGACCACGTGCACGCCCACCAGCGCCAGCACCGCGAGCCCGGTGGCGGTGTGCGCGCGCACGCGGCCGCGCACCAGCCACGGCTGGGCGGCCAGCCCGGCGACCGCGAGCACCGCGGTCACCGTGGAGACCACGAGGACGAGCGGGGCGCCGGCCAGGTGCGACGAGGTCAGCGCGACGACGAGGCCCGCGAGGCCGAGCACTCCCGCCGTCAGGAAGCCCGTCGTCCGGAAGCCCGCCCTCACGGCGAGAGCACCAGGTCGACCTGCGCGCCGGTGTCCCCGTCGCGCGTGACGTTCCGCAGGAACACCCGCCGCCAGGGCCCCGGGTCGTCGTAGCCCACGTGCACGTTGGGCTCCCCGAACTGCGCGACGAGGGGGTCGGTGTCGACCCGGTAGCGGCCCTGGTCGTCGGTGCGTACCGATGTGCGGTTGCGCTGCTCGCTCGCCGTCGCGGTCTGCGCCCAGACCTGGATGCGGACCCCGGGGACGGGACGGCAGGCCTCGTCGCGGACGGTGCCGGTGACGGTGAAGCCGGACCCGAGGGGGTTCGCCCAGGGCGCCTTCGGCACGTAGTTGTTGGTGCCGCCGGGGTTGGTCACCGTCGGCGCACAGGTCCCGGCGGCGAGCTCGGCGACCGACGGGCCCTCCGGGCCACTGGCGCGGACGCCCACGTCGCGGGCGCCCGTGCCGTGCAGCGAGCTGGTCGCGAGGAGCACGCCGACGACCCACACCACGGCGACGAACACCGTGATCGCGGCGGGGTGGGGCCTCACACCTCTACTGAATCACGTGTCACGATCACTGCCATGACCAGCGCCGCCGAGCCGCCCGTCCTCGTCGAGACCGACGACCAGGAGGCGGTGACCACCGTCCGGCTCAACCGCCCGGACAACCGCAACGCGCTGACCCTCGAGCTGAAGGTCGCCCTGCGCGACGCGCTGGAGGCCGTGGCCGACGACCCGTCGGTGCGCGCGGTGGTGCTCGCCTCCTCCGGCAAGGCGTTCTGCGTGGGCCAGGACCTGCGGGAGCACGCGGAGGCGCTGCGCTCCGGCGAGGACGGGGCGATCGGGGCCGACGCCCTCTCCACCGTCCCCGAGCACTACAACCGCATCGCGATGGCGCTGGGCTCCATGCGCAAGCCCGTCGTCTGCGCGATCAACGGCACGGCGGTCGGGGCCGGGCTCGGCTTCGCGCTCGCCTGCGACCTGCGGGTGGCGACGGCGGGGACGAAGTTCGCGACGGCGTTCGCGGGCATCGGCTTCGGCGGGGACTCCGGGCTCTCCGGGACCCTCGCGCATTGCGTGGGCTCCTCGCGGGCGACCGAGCTTCTCCTGCTCGGCGACACCTTCACCGCGGAGCAGGCCCGGGACTGGGGGATCGTCCGGGAGGTCGCGGAGACCCCCGAGGCGACCGACGCGGCCGCCCTCGCGCTGGCCCGTCGGCTCGCCGCGGGCCCGACGCTCGCCTTCGCCGAGATCAAGGCGGCCGTCGCGATGGGCACCGTGTCGTCGCTGCGCGAGGTCCTGGAGCACGAGGCGGCGGCGCAGGCCCGGCTGGGGGCCACCGAGGACCACCGCAACGCGGTCGACGCCTTCGTCGCGAAGGAGAAGCCCGTCTTCCGAGGTGCCTAGCGGAGCACCTCCAGGCCGACCACCCGCAGCAGGTCGAGCTTCTCGGCGTCCTCGGTCCCCGGGGCCGCCGAGTAGACGATCAGGCGCTGGTCGTCCCGGGGGACCTCGAGCACGTCGCAGTCGAGGACGATCGGACCGATCCCCGGGACGTCGTAGCGCTTGCGGGCGACCCGGTCGTGCTCGACCGGGCGCGCGTCCCACAGCTCGGCGAAGCGCGGGTGAGTGCGGTACAGCTCGTCGACGATCCCGCGCAGCCGACGGTCCTGCGGATAGCGGGCCAACGCGGCCCGGGCCCGCGCGACCGCCGAGAGCTCCAGCCGGGAGTCGTCACCCTGCTCGTCGGTGGCGAGGCGGACCTCGCCCGCGAACTGCAGCCACAGCAGGTTGCGGCGCTCCCGCGGGACCGCCGACACGTCGCCCCACAGGGCGGCGAGCAGCGGGTTCCAGGCGAGGACGTCCTCGCGGGCGCCGATGAGCATCGCCGGCAGGTCGTGCATCCGGTCGAGCAGGCGCAGCACCGACGGGCGGACGGTGTCACGGACCCGCTCGGGCCCCGGCAGCGGGACACCCGCCAGCGTGAAGAGGTGGGTGGTCTCGGCCGGGGTCAGCCGGAGCGCGCGGGAGAGTGCTCCGAGCACGGACTCCGACGGGTGCGGCCCGCGGTCCTGCTCGAGCCGGACGACGTAGTCGACCGACACCCCGGCCAGCTGCGCGACCTCCTCGCGCCGCAGCCCCGGGGTGCGCCGCCGCGGGCCCGCGGGCAGGCCCACGTCGGCCGGGGTGAGGCGCTCACGCCACTGGCGCAGCGCCGCGGCGAGTTCTCCGGTGTCGCTCACGGTCCCCAGCCTCCCCCACCCGGAGGGTGCGGTGCCTGGGACCGTGGGTCCCTGGCTCGGGCCGGGCACCGGGCGCACGGTGATCGACATGACCACAGCACTCATCACCGGCGCCTCCCGGGGCATCGGCGCTCACGCCGCCCGTCGTCTCGCCGCGCAGGGCGTCACCGTCCTCGCCGGCGTCCGGAACCCGGACACCACGTCCTTCACCGAGGAGACCATCCACCCGATCGCGCTCGACGTCGCCGACGACGCCTCCGTCGCCGCCGCCGTGAAGGAGGTCGAGGCGTCCTTCGGTGCCCTCGACGTCCTCGTCAACAACGCCGGCATCGCGGGGAGCGAGGCCGCGCCCGCCGACACCGGTCCGGACGAGGTCCGCCAGGTGTTCGAGACCAACGTCGTCGGCCCGGTCCGCGTCACCCACGCCTTCCTGCCGCTGCTGCGCGCGGCGCAGCGGCCCCGGCTGGTCATGGTGTCCTCGCAGCTCGGCTCGCTGACCCTGATGGACGACGGCCGCTGGCAGAACTGGCCCCACCTGGCCTACCCGTCGTCGAAGGCGGCGCTGAACATGACCGCGGTGATGTACGCGAAGACGCTCCCCGAGGTCCTCGTCTCCGTCGTCAACCCCGGGTTCACCGCCACCGACTTCAACGGCCACCGCGGGCACCAGACCCTCGACGAGGGCACCGAGGCGCTCGTCGCCGCCGTGCTCGACACCGCGGGGCCGTCCGGTCGGTCGTTCTCCCGCGAGGGCGTCACGCCCTGGTGATCGTCTCCCGCAGGTCCCGCTTGAGGACCTTCCCGACGGCGTTGCGGGGCAGCGGGTCCGTCGTCGTCCGGATGGTCGACGGGGCGGCGAACGCCGCGATCCGCGAGGCCACCCGGTCGCGCAGCGCGGCCTCGTCGGGCGCGTGCCCGGGGGCGTGGACGACGACGGCGGCGACCTCCTCGCCGTAGGTCGGGTGCGGGATGCCGACGACGGCGGCGTCCAGCACACCGTCCACCTCGAGCAGCTCCGCCTCGACGGCGGCGCAGTAGACGTTCTCGCCGCCCCGGATCACGACGTCCTTGAGCCGGTCGACCACGCGGATCACCCCGTCGTCGACCCGCCCGAGGTCGCCGGTGCGGAACCAGCCGTCGACGAACGCCGCGGCCGTCGCCTCCGGCGCGTTCCAGTAGCCGCGGACCACGTTCGGCCCGCGGAACCACAGCTCGCCCACCTCGCCCTCGCCGAGATCGTTCCCGGACGACGGGTCGACCACCCGGACGTCCGCGCTCGGCACCGGTCGGCCCACCGCGTCGGGGGCGGCGACGTACTCGTCGCCGGAGTTGAACGCGATGCCGGCGGTGGTCTCGGTCAGCCCGTAGCCGTTGCCCGGGGTCGCGACGGGCGCCGCCCGGCGCACGAGTTCGGGCGGGATCGGGGCGCCGCCCATGCCGATGTTCGTGAGGGTGGCGAGGTCACCCCGTCGTCCGGTGGCCTCCGCGACGCGCAGGAGGTCGCTCGCGACGGTCGGGACGCCGGCGACGCCGGTGAGCCCCTCGGCGGCGATGAGATCCAGCGCCTCGACGGCGTCCCAGCGGTACTGGGTGGCGAGGACCGACCCGGCCAGGGTCATGTTCACCATCGCGCACAGCCCGGCGACGTGGAACATCGGGAACGCGAGCAACATCCCCGGCCGGTCGGGCGGCAGGACGCCGGTCACCCGGGCCCCGGCGGTCGCGAGGAGACCACGGTTGGCCACGTCGGTCAGCAGGTTCCGGTGGGTACCGATCGCGCCCTTGGGTCGGCCCGTCGTGCCGGACGTGTAGAGGATGAAGGCGTCGTCGTCGGGGCCCGGTCGGTGGTCGGGCAGCGGGCCGTCGGCCGGGTCGCCCAGGAACGTCGCGAACGTCGTCCCTCCGGTCCCGCGCACCGTCACCACGTCGACGTCGTCGGGGGTCACCTCGCGCAGCACCGCGCTGCGCTCGCCGTCGGCCACGACGAGGCGCGGCCCGGCGTCGGCGACCGCGTGGGCGAGCTCCGCGGCCTGCCACCACGCGTTGAGGGGGACCACCACCAGCCCGGAGGTCCAGGCGGCCCAGCACAGCGCGGGCCACTCCGGGTAGTTGCGCAGGCAGACCGCCACCCGGTCGCCGGGGCGCAGGCCCGCCGCGGCGAAGCGGCGGGCGAGCGTCGCCACCCGGGCCCGGTGCTCGCCGAAGGTGACCCGCTCGCCGTCGTACAGGGTGAAGAGCCGGTCGTCGGGGACCGCGAGCGCCTCGTGCGCCTCGCGCAGGCTCTGTGGTCCGGTGACGTGCACCCGTAGTGGCACGCCCCGCACGACGGCCCCGGCCAGCTCGAACGGCCCGCCCGGACCGGTCAGCTCGGCGATCACGTCCGTGCGCGACGGTCCGGCCTCGTCGATGGACACGACCGGCAGTCTGCTCCGGATCGCGCGCGGCCGCGGACCGGCGGGCGGTCTGCCTCGGTTGTCGGAATCGTGCGGCCGCAGGAGTGACGGCGGGCACGATCGGGTAGGCCCCTCTCCTATGCCCGGGGGCACCGCCGCCGGGCCCCGTCCCGGCGTTCCTCTCGCCGGACGGCGAGGAGGCGGCCATGACGCTCGAGGCGATCCCCACGCTGGACCCCACGCGCGCTCCCCGGAGGCCCGGACTGCCCGTGGACGCCCGCGGGACGCTGCCCGACGCCGCGACCCTGAGCTGCCGCCTGCACAGCGCCCTCGACCGGGCGGCCGGTGCGGGCCTCGACCTCGAACTGCACGTGGACGCCGAGCCGCTGCCCCCGGCGCTCACGCGCGTGGTGGCCTGCGCGCGCGAGAGCGCGGCCAGCCGCGGGGTGGATCTCCGCATCGTCAGCTGAGCCCTGCGTCACACCCACACGGCGGTAACCGATCGGGAGCCGTGCGGGGATTCACCGCGACCTCTCAGGAATCCGCGGCGTGTCGCCCCGGTCGAGGCCGTCCCGTCCGGTTCGACCGGTCGGCACGGCTCGTCCGGTTCGTCAGTCTCTGGGTGAGAATGCCCAGCTCAGCGGCCCGGTCCCCGGCCGCGGGGAGTGGATCTCGGCGTGCAGACTCCTGGCGCCCCACCGCAACGGACCCGCTCCGTGGGCGTTGAGGGTGCGAGCAGTCCGCATCACCGATCGCGAAGGAACCACACCATGGGTCGTCACCACCGGGACGCGTCGTCACCCTCGGGTGTCGCAGGAGCGCGACTGCGGGTGGGCGCCGGGTCCCTCGGCGTGGTGGGCGTGAGCCTGCTGGCGCTGGGTGCGCCCGCGATCGCCGCTCCCGCCGCCGCTCCCGCGCCGGCCCCGGCCACCGCGCCGGGCAGTCAGACCCCCTGCGCGCCGACCGCGAAGGCGTGCGTCGACATCTCGGCCAAGAAGGCGTGGCTCACCGACGGCCACGGCAAGATCGTCTACGGCGCCGTGCCGATCACCACGGGCGGGAAGGGCTACGAGACGCCCACCGGCACCTTCTCGGTGATGTGGAAGGACAAGGACCACAAGTCCGGGGAGTACGACGGCGCCCCGATGAACAACTCGGTGTTCTTCGCGCCCGGCGACGCCTTCCACGAGGGCAGCCTGCAGCGGGACTCGGCGGGCTGCGTCCACCTCTCGCACGACGCGTCGGAGAAGTTCTTCGACTACCTCAACGTCTACGACCAGGTGCAGATCGTCCCGTAGCCCCGGGCTGGGAGGCTGCCCCCATGGCCGCCACCCCGGACGAGCGCGACGAGCGCATCGCCCTGCTCCTGGACTACGAGAACCTCGCGATCGGGGCCCGGGAGGGCCTGGGCGTCTCCCCGTTCGACCTCGGCCCGGTCGCCGACGCCCTCGCGGTGCGCGGCCGGGTCGTCGCGCGCCGGGCGTACGCCGACTGGTCCTCCTTCGACGAGGACCGTCGGCTGCTGGCCCGGGCGCAGGTCGAGCTCATCGACATCCCGCAGCGCCTCGGCGGGTCACGCAAGAACGCGGCCGACATCAAGATGGCCGTGGACGCCATCGAGATCGCCTACGAGCGGTCCTGGGTCACGACCTTCGCCATCGGCACCGGGGACTCCGACTTCACCCCGCTGGTGCACAAGCTGCGCGAGCTCGACAAGCGCGTGATCGGGATCGGGGTGGCGTCCTCCACCTCCCGGCTCCTCCCGCCCGCATGCGACGAGTTCCTCTACTACGACCGGCTCGTCGACACCACGCCCCCCGCGCCCGCCCCCGAACCCGCGGCAGCACCTGCCGTCGGGAAGGAGGAGCCGTCGGAGCCCGAGGACGAGGAGGCGGTGGAGCGCCTGGTCACGCGCACTCTGTCGGGCCTCGCGCGACGGGGGGACGGGCCGGTGCTCGCGTCGCGGCTCAAGCGGGCGATGCTGCGCCAGGACCCGACCTTCGACGAGGCCGAGCACGGCTTCCGCGGGTTCGGCGAGCTGCTGCGCCACCTGCAGGAGCGACGGATCGTGGCGCTGGGGGAGGGGTCGGCCCACGGCGATCCCGAGGTGAGCTTCCCGGTCGACGAGCCGGCCGAGGACGACGCGTTCCGCCTGCTGGCCGAGGTGGTCGGCGAGCTCGCGCGGCGCGACGGCACGGTGCCGCTGTCGGGGCTGAAGGACCAGGTGCGCAAACGGCGCGCCGACTTCAGCGAGAAGACCTACGGCTTTGCTTCTTTCCTGTCGTTCGCCAAGGCCGCGCGGGCCCGGGGCGTGGTGCGGATGGACTGGGACGAGCGGGCGGGGGACTGGCGGCTGCGCCCGGCGTGATCCGCACATCTCATCGGTTGCTGAGGTATTGACGGTGTGAGTCGAGGGGTCCTAGCGTCGATCACCCCACCCAGACCGAGGAGACCTCCCGTGACCTCTGCCGGCGCCGCCCGCGCCCGTGCCACCGCGACCACCGCGGTCGGCAACCTGCCCTCCCTGATCGGCGCCCTCGTCGTCGGGCTGCTGCTCTTCTACTTCGTCGGCTTCGACGAGGGCGCGACCTCGCTGTTCGGCAACACGATGGTCGTGCACGAGTTCGTCCACGACGCCCGCCACTTCCTGGGCTTCCCGTGCCACTGATGCACGCGAGGGCCGTCATCCCGCGGGCGGCGCTCGCGGGCGCGTCGGGCGACGTCGTCGCCTGGCTGTTCGCGCTCCTGTTCGCCGAGCCGCTGATCCAGGCCGCGATCGACTACGAGGCCGAACGAGGGGAGGCCGAGGCCGCGCTGGACGCCGCCGTCGGGATCGCGCCGCCGGAGGAGGCCCCGGAGATCTTCAGCCGGACCGTCCAGGGCGTGTGGGGCATCGGTGTGGGCATGGTGCTCGCCGGCGTCGCGCTGGGCCTGCTCTTCGCCGTGGTCTACACGCTCCTGCAAGGGAAGGTGTCGCTGCGGCCCCGGGCCCTGGCGCTCCTCGTGGCCGGGGCGGGGTTCCTGACCCTCTACGCCACGCCGTTCGTCAAGTACCCGGCGAACCCGCCGGCGGTGGGGCACGACGAGACGATCGGCGACCGGTCGGCGCTGTTCCTGGTGATGGTGGTCGGGTCGGTGGTCGCGCTCGTCGTGGCCGGGCTCGTGGTCCGGGCGCTGCGGGAGCGGCTCGGCACCTGGAACGCCGTGCTCGTCGGCGGGCTCGCCTACGTCGTGCTGGTGGGCGTGCTCATGGCCGTGCTGCCGTCGCTCGGGGAGCTGGCCGCCAACGTGGCCACGTACGGGCCGGCGGTGTCCGAGACGCCGCAGCCACTGCGCGACCCGGTCGGGCGGATCGTGTTCCCCGGCTTCGACCCGGACGTCCTGTACTCGTTCCGCGTCTACGCGTTGACGGCGCAGATCCTGCTGTGGGGCGTGCTCGGTCTGGTGTTCGGCGCCCTGGCCGAGCGGACCGTCGACCCGCGGCCCTCGGAGCGGGCACTCGAGAGCGTCTGAGGTCCGGCCCCGCCCGGCCCGCCCCGCGAGCTGCACATGGCGCAGGTTCGCGGGGTCTCTCGCCTGCCTGGTGTGAGTCTCGCGGTGGGCGCCCCGGCGCGGTCGAGCCACTGCAGCGCCAGGTACGCGAACGGGCACGCCGGATCGACATAGGGTCGCACCCCGCCAGCATGACCCAGGAGGCCGACGATGCCCGACCAGTTCGACGTCACCGACGTCCCCGAGCGCCACCGCTACGAGATCCGCGTCGGCGACCAGGTCGCCGGGTTCGCCGAGTACGCGCTGCGCTCCGACCGGCACGGCGACGGCGAGACGATCGCGTTCATCCACACGGAGGTCGACGACGCCTTCGCCGGGCAGGGCCTGGCGGGCCGGCTCGCCCGCGCGGCGCTCGACGACGCCCGCGCCCGGAAGCTCGCCGTCCTGCCGTTCTGTCCCTTCATCCGGGGCTGGATCGCGAAGCACCCCGACTACGTCGACCTGGTCCCGACCGGACGCCGGGAGCAGTTCGACCTGGCCTGACCCGAAGGCGTAGTTTCTTGCGCTCAGCACCGAGCGCAGGGAGGCGCGGCATGGCCACGGACGCCGGATCCGTCCCGACGGCGGGGGCGAGTGCCGCGCTCGAGGGCCTGCCGCTCTCGCGGTGGCACCGCACGATCGTCGTGCTCGTGGGCATCGGGTCGTTCTTCGACCTCTACGAGGTGTTCCTCGGCGGGGTACTCGCGCCGATCCTGGCGCGCGAGTTCGCGCTGGACTCGGTGGGCAAGGCGGCCGTCGTCGCGAGCGGGTTCCTCGGCATGTTCGTCGGCGCCAACGTCCTCTCGGTGGTCGCCGACCGCCTCGGGCGCAAGCGCGTCTTCCTGCTCAACCTCGTGATCTACAGCCTGTTCAGCCTGCTCGCGGCGTTCTCCCCGAACATCGAGGTGTTCCTGCTCCTCCGGTTCCTCGGAGGGATCGGGCTCGGCTGCGAGTTGGTGCTGGTCGACACCTACCTCGCCGAGTTCCTGCCCGCGAAGGTCCGCGGCCGCTACATCGCCTGGGCCTACACGGTCGGCTTCCTCGGGGTACCCGTCGCGGCGCTGCTCGGCGGCAAGCTCGTCGCGGCGCAGGAGATCGCGGGGATCGACGGCTGGCGCTGGCTGCTGGTCGCCGGCGCGCTCGGGGCGCTGTTCGTGATCGTCATGCGCCGCGTCCTGCCCGAGTCGCCGCGCTGGTTGGAGTCCCGCGGCCGGTACGCGGAGGCCGAGGCGACCGTGCGGGACATCGCGACGAGGGCCGGGGCCCCGACGGCGGTCGACGACCTCCCCCCGCGCGCCGCCGCCCCGCAGCAGGGCCAGGAGCGCACCACCACCGAGGTCCTGCGGATCGCGTTCCGCGACTACCGCAACCGGACGGTGATGCTCCTGATCTTCCAGGTGCTCCAGACCGTCGGCTACTACGGGTTCGGCACCCTCGCGCCGCTGGTGCTGGTGTCCAAGGGCTTCGAGATCACCGAGTCCCTCGGCTACGCCGCCCTCAGCTTCGCCGGCTACCCGCTCGGCTCGCTGCTCTCGGTGCCCCTGGTGGAACGCTTCGAGCGCAAGTACCTGATCATCGCCTCCGCGCTCTCGATCGCGGTGTTCGGCATCGTCTTCGCGGCGGCGGCGGCGCCCTGGCTCATCGTGCTCGCGGGCTTCCTGCTCACGACGGCGAGCAACGTCTTCTCGAACTCGTTCCACATCTACCAGGCCGAGATCTTCCCGACGGCGATCCGCTCCACCGCCTCCGGCGTCGCCTACTCGCTCTCCCGCGGCACCTCGGTGGTGCTGCCGTTCATCGCCGTCCCCCTGCTCGCGACAGCGGGCCCGGTGTGGGTCTTCGGCGGCTCGGCGGTGCTCATCGTGCTGCTCTGTCTCGACGTCGGGCTCCTCGGACCCCTCACGACCGGCCGCGCCCTGGAAGAGGTTCACTGACCCGCGTGACCCCGACCCTCCCCGCCTGGCGGCGGGCCACCACCGGCGAGCAGCGCTGGCCGGTGGCCGTGGCGATCCTCGTCGTCGCGGGACTGCAGTTGACCCTTCCCGACGAGGTGGTGATCGGCTCCTCGTGGCTGCTGCCGGTCCTCGAGATCGCGGTGCTCGCGGTCCTGCTGGTCGCCAACCGGTTCGAGGCCGAGCCGGTCTGGCGGCGCCGGGTGAGCCTCGTGCTGACGGCGATGATCAGCGTGGCGAACGGCTTCTCCGCGGTCCGGCTCGTGTACCACCTCGTCGAGGGGCGCGGCGGGGTTCGACCCCGGCACCCTGCTCGCGACCGGCGCCGCGATCTGGGCGACCAACGTGATCGGCTTCGCCCTCTGGTACTGGCAGTTCGACCGGGGCGGCCCCTCCGTGCGGGCGTGCGGGGAGCGGTCGCTGCCCGACTTCTGGTTCCCGCAGATGCAGTCGGCCGACCTCGACCCCGAGTGGGAGCCGCACTTCGTCGACTACCTGTACGTCTCCTTCACCAACGCCACCGCCTTCAGCCCGACCGACACCATGCCGCTGTCGCGCTGGGCCAAGCTCACGATGCTCGTGCAGTCCGCGGTCTCGCTCGCGACCGTCGCCCTGGTGGTGGCGCGGGCGGTCAACGTCCTGAAGTGATCAGTTGACGCAGGGCACCGTCGGGGCGGCGGTCCCGGCGTCCTCGGAGGGCACCGCGGGGGCGGCGCTGGTCTTCGGGGCCGCGCTGCCGGGGGAGGAGCCCCCGGTGTTCGATCCGCCCGAGGTCCCCGCCGACGAACCGCTCGCCTTCGGCGCCGTCGTCGTCGCGCCGGCGTCGGAGATCGTGTCCGAGATGTACTTCTGCACCGCCGTCGGGTCGACCTTGACCGCCTCGCCGTCCTCGGCGGTGTCGTAGGAGGCGTTCACGATCGGGATCGTGTGGAAGCCGATCGACCCCGAGCTCACCCCCTGGACCTGCGCGGCGAGGTCGAGGACGTCGAGCTGGCGGTCGACCGTGACCGCCTTGTCCACCGCGTCGATGAGGGCGTTGCGCTTCGTCGAGTCGGTGATCGTGTCCGAGGACAGGACCGTGCGCGCCATGCTGGCGAGGAAGACCTGCTGACGGCGCGCGCGGTCGAGGTCACCGCCGGGCAGGCCGTGGCGCTGCCGGACGAAGGCCAGAGCCTGTGGCCCGGACACCGTCGTCTGCCCGGCCGGGAACTTCGCCCCGGAGAACGAGTCGTTCACGGCCTTGTTCAGGCAGACCGGAACGCCGCCCACCGCCTCGCTGATCTGCGCGAACCCGGCGAGGTTGACCGCGGCGAAGTGGGTGATGGTGAGGCCGGTGAGGCCCTCCACGGCGCCGATCGTGGTCCGCGCGCCGGCGGCCCCCGCCTGCACGGCGAGGGCGTTGCCCTGCACGCCGTCCTTGGACAGGTCCTGGCGCGCTGCGTTCGAGCCGTAGCTGTACGCCGAGTTGATCTTGTGCGTGCCGAACCCGCCCGTGACGTCGACGTAGGAGTCGCGCGGGATCGAGAACCCGGTGGCGGGACCGCCGCCCCCGGGGATGTGCAGCACGATGATCGTGTCGGTCGAGTCGCCGCCGGAGTCGCCCGCGCCGGCGTTCAGGGAGGCCAGGACGTCCTTGGGCAACGGGTTGCCGAACGAGTCGGTGCGTGTGTCCAGCCCCACCAGCAGGATGTTCTGGTCGGTGCCGAAGATCGACCCGAACGACGTCGAGATGACGTCCACCCGCGACAGCCCGGAGTCGAAGGTGCGCGCGGCCAGCACCGTCCCCCCGGAGAGCACGAGGACGAGCACGGAGGCGGCGGCCAGCACCAGGAGCAGCACGCGGGTGGTGGCGAACGTCCGGACGCGCTCGAGGAGCGCCACGCCGCCGGACCGTCCCGACGACGGGGCGTCCCCGACCCCGTCACGGCCGTCCGGGCCGTCGGGGAGGGGCGAGGGAGCGACGCGGGTCGGGGTCGGGGCAGGGCGTCGGCCGCCGGCGGGCGGACCGGGCGGCGGACCTGCGGGCGATCCAGGTGGCGGGCCGGACGGGCCGCGACCCCCCGGACGCGCTGCACCCGGTCGGGGCGCACCCGGTCCCGGCGAACCCGGTCCCGGCGAACCCGGTCCCGGTGCGGGTCGCGCCGAGGGGCCCGGCCCGGGCGACGGCGCTGCGGGTCGGCCGGGCGCTCCGGCGGGCGGTGGGCCGGCGGGTGACGGTCCGGCGGGCGACGGTCCGGCGGGCGACGGTCCGGCGGGCGACGGTCCGGCGGGTGACGGTCCGGCGGGTGACGGGCCGGCCGGACGCGGGGGACCGGGTCGCGGGGCACCTGCGGGCGGCGGCGCGGGCTTCGGGTCGGGGCGGGTGTCGCGGCGGCCGGGCATCCGGAATCCACCGGGGCGATCTGAATCCGCCATCACGCGTTCCTCACATCGCGTACGGCGCCCAGGACGGAGAATCCGGGATTGGCCTCGCGGAATCGCAGGAATCCGAGGAGCACACTGCCGACGAGTGCGACGAGCATCCACCAGAACAATTGTGCGAGCGGCGCGAACACGCCCAGCACGAACAGGGTGGTGCTCGTCGTGTCCCCCCGGACGATCGACGCGACGACCAGCCCGAGGAAGGCGACGACGGGGGGTTGGAGGGCGGGGACGAGCACGCCGTCGACGCGGACGGCGCACACCGCGAGCAGGGACACCACGAGGTAGCCGACCGGGAAGAGCAGCCCGAGGATGCCGCCCCGCAGACCCAGCAGCCAGGCCAGCAGCGCCGTGACCACCAGCGACGCCGCGACGACGAGCGGCCACGGGAAGCCGGGCCCGACGGCGAAGCGCCCGGCCTGGCGGGGCCGGACGTCACGGGGCGGGCGCTCGGCCCCGGGGCGCCCGCCCGGGCGGGGGCCGGGACGGCTGCGGGAGGACCCGGTCGACCACCGTGACGGCGCCGACGGCCGTGGAGCCCCTCCACCGCCGGGTCGCGGATCCCAGCGGTCGGCCACGGCGCCACGATAGCCGAGGGCCCCGACCGGGCCTCGCCCGCCGTCGGGAAGTGTGTGCCGGAAGGCGACGCACAATCGCGGGGACAGAGGATCCGATTCCGGCGCAATTCCGGCGGGACCGCGGTGCGGCGCCACCCGACCGGGCGACGACCCCGGGCGTCGGCGGCAGGACGGACGTAGGGTCACCCACGCCGGTGATTAGGCCGTACGGAGTAACGGCGGGATCGCGCGAGTCGATACACCCGGTACACGACTGCTCACCGTCCGTGCCCTCGGCACCACCCGGAGGACTCGCGTGCCCCTCATCCACCTGCTCACCCGCCGCGTCGGCGCCGCCGTGGCCCTGGCCCTCGTCGCCGTCCTGGCGCTCGCCGTCCCGGCCCTCGCGCAGACGCCCACGCCACCACCCCTGCCGTCGGGACCGGGGTCGACGAACCGGCCGACGCCGGTCGAGGCCCGCGCCGGACAGGCGGCGAAGCAACGGATGGACGAGCGGCGCGGCCGGGCGCCGGCCAACGTCACGGCCTGGTTCGTGGATCCTGCGACCAACCAGACCGTCGTCGCCGTCGTCGGTCCCGTCACGAAGGCCGCGACCGACTTCGCCGCGGACGAGAACCCGGCCGCCGTCCGCGTGCAGCCGATGTCCGCGCCGATCCGGCCCCTCGCGGCCGCGCCGCTGGTCGGTGGCAGTGCGATCACCACGGTGACCAGCACGACGACCTCCGGCGGCGTCACCACGCGCAGCGGTCTGCGCTGCTCGGACGGCTTCTCGGCCCGCCGGGGCACGACGACCTACCTGCTGACCGCGGGGCACTGCACGCGGAACACCTCGACCTGGTCCGGACCGAACGGGCAGGCGATCGGCCCGGTGAGCCGGACGGCGTGGCCGACCGCCGACTACGGCGTCATCCAGGTGACCAACACGGCGGCCTGGCGGGGCAGCGGGCAGGTCGCGGGCGGTCCCACGGTCACCGGTGCCACCGAGGCCCCCGTCGGGACCCGGGTGTGCCGGTCCGGCTCGACGTCGGGCTACCACTGCGGCGTGATCCAGGCGAAGAACGTCACCGTGAACTACGGCGGCGGCGTCACCGTGCAGGGCCTGACCCAGACCAGCGCGTGCGCCGAGTCCGGCGACTCCGGCGGGTCGTTCCTCGCGCCCGCGACCGCTCAGGCCCAGGGCCTGCTCTCGGGCGGCAGCGGCGACTGCACCACGGGCGGGACGAGCTACTTCCAGCCGCTGCGGCCGGTGCTGAACGCGCTGGGACTGACCCTGGTCACCGGGAGCTGACGAGCACGTCGACGAGCGCCGCCCGGGCCTGGGCGGCGGTCGTCCACCGGCGGCTGTCCCACTGCTCGCCGGCCAGGGAGTCGCCCGCGAACAGCACCTGGGAGAACGTCACCCCGCGGAAGCGGGCCACCGCGATGAGCGCGGAGGCCTCCATCTCGACGGTGAGGCAGTCCTCCGCGCGGCGTCGGTCGGTGCGCGTGCGGGTCTCGCGGTAGACCGCGTCGGTGGTCCACGTGCGGCCGACCGTGTGCGCGACGTCCGCCGCGTGCAGGGCCGCGACCAGCGCCTCGACGCCGGCCGGGTCGGCCTCGACGACCCGGCCGGGCGCCAGGTAGTGGAACGAGGTGCCCTCGTCGCGCAGGGCCGAGGAGACCACCACCGCGTGCCCGAGGACGAGGTCGGGCACGAGGACCCCGGCGCCGCCGACGGCGGTGAACCGACGGCCGCCGAGCACGATCAGCTCCTCGAGGGTCACCGCGGCCATCGGCGCACCGACGCCCGGGTGGGCCACGGCGACGACCCGGCCGTCGGGCAGCGGCACGCCGAGCACGGCGGACCGTCCGTTCTCGGAGTGCAGGGTCGCGATCTCCGGGTGCTGCTCCGCCAGCGCGGTCATCACCTCGGGGAAGAAGCACAGGACGACGTTGGGCGGCACGTCGCCCCGCGTGCGCATGGCGCCCGGCGCGATGATGCCGTCCTGGTCGAGGTCGTCCTCGGCGAGGGGAAGGGCGAGGGGGAGGTCGCTCACCCGGCGATCTTCGCGTAGGCCGCCCGCACGTGGCGGGCCGCGTCGCGGTCGGCGTCGGTGGCCTCCACCACGGTGTCGCGTCCGATCCGCCAGTCCGGCTCGTCCCCGGTCAGCGCCCACGCCGCCTGCCGCGCCGCCCCCAGCGCCACGTACTCGGCCGGCGCCAGCACCTCGACGTCGAGCCCGAACACCGCCGGGGCGATCGTCGCGACCGCCCGCGACCGGCTGCCACCCCCGATCAGCAGGACGCGCGAGCCCTCGACCCCGACGTCGGCCAGCGCCTCCACCCCGGCGGCGAGACCGCAGAGCATCCCCTCGACGACGGCGCGGGCGAGGTTCTCCCGGGTGCCGTTCGCGATGGTCAGGCCGCCGACCGTGCCCGTGGCGTCCGGCCGGTCCGGGGTCCGCTCGCCCTCGAGGTAGGGCACGAGCACCAGCCCCCCGGCGCCGGGTTCCGCAGACAGGGCCAGTTCGTCGAAGCCGTCCGGGTCCACGCCGAGCAGGGTCGCGCCGACCCCGAGCACGCGCGCGGCATTGAGGGTGCACACCAACGGCAGGTAGCGGCCGCGCGCGTCGGCGAAGCCGGCCACCAGTCCCGAGGGGTCGGCGGTCGGGCGGTCGGCGGCGACGAAGACGGTGCCGGAGGTGCCGAGCGAGACGATCAGCTCGCCCGGCGCGGTGCCGATCGCGAGCGCGGCCCCCATGTTGTCGCCGGTGCCGGGGGCGACCACCGCGCCGGGGACCGGGCCGTGCTCGTGGCCCCGTCCCACCGCCTCACCCGGGGTGGCCACGCGGGGCACGTCGAGCGTCCGGCCGAAGGCGAGTTCCAGCAGGTCGGGGCGGTAGTCCTCGGTGTGCGGCGACCAGTAGCCGGTGCCCGAGGCGTCGCCCCGGTCGGTCGTCGGGTCGGCCCCGGCCCGGGCCCCGCCGCGCAGGCGCCAGGTGAGCCAGTCGTGGGGGAGCATGACCGACCGGGCCCGCTCGGCGTTCGCCGGCTCCGCCCGCGCGGTCCAGCGCAGCTTCGTCGCCGTGATGCTCGCGACCGGCACCGTGCCGACGGCGTCGGCCCACGCCCCGGGGCCGCCCAGTTCCTCGACCAGGTCGTGGGCGGCGTCGGCCGAGCGCGTGTCGTTCCACAGCAGCGCGTCGCGCACCGGCTCGCCGCGCGCGTCGCACAGCACCATCCCGTGCTGCTGGCCGGCGACGGCGATCGCGCCGACGTCGTCGGTACCGACCTCGGAGAGCGCGTCGCACAGCGCCGTCCACCACGCGCGCGGGTCGACCTCGGTGCCCTCCGGGTGGGCCCGGCGGGCCTCCCGGACGACCGACCCGTCGTCGGGATCGACGACGACGACCTTGGTGGCCTGGGTGGAGGAGTCGACCCCTGCGACGTAGGTGGTGGGCATGCGCCCATGTGAGCACTAAGTGGCGCTATAGCACCACTTTCTGCTCACCTGGCGCAGCCACACGACTCACGCACCACGAACGACGGCGGGAGGCGCAGCACCTCCAGCGGGGCCTCCGGCTGGGACCGGCGGCGCAGGAGCAGGCGCACCGCCTCGCTGGCGATCCGGTCGAACGGCTGCGCCATCACCGTGAGCCGCGGGGAGAACAGGTCGGCCCACGCGAAGTCGTCGAAGGCGACCACCGCGACGTCGTCGGGCACCCGCGCCCCGGCGTCGCGCAGGGCGGCGATGACGCCGATCGTCATGCTGTTGTTCCCGACGACGACGGCCGTGGGCGGCTCGGGCAGCGCCAGCAGGCGGGTCATGGCGGCGCGCGCGGGCTCGGTGGCCGACTCGCCGGAGACCTCCAGGGCGGGGTCGCGCGGGACCCCCGCATCGTCGAGCGCCCGACCGAACCCGGCGCAGCGCTCCTCCGTCGTCGTGAGGCCGTCGAGTCCCGCCACCAGCGCGATGCGGGTGTGGCCGTGCTCGACGAGGTGGCGGGTGAGGGTCGCGGTCGCGTCGTGGTTCTCGCTGCCGACCTGGTCCAGCGCGGCGGCGCGACCCTCGGTGCTCAGGCGGTCGAGCAGCACCGTGGGCACCTCGTGGCGGGCGAGGTACTCCAGGGCCTCCGCCGGCCGGGCGGACGGCGCCAGTACGACGCCGTCGACGCGGTGGTGGTGCAGCCGGGCGACGACGGTGCGCTCGTAGTCCGGGTCCTCGTGCGGGTCGACGAGCAGCAACGTGTAGCCGGCCGCGGCCGCGGCGGACTCCGCGGAGGAGAGCAGGTCCCCGAAGTAGGGGTTGGAGATGGCGGAGATGACCAGCCCGAGGGTGGTGGTGCGGTTCGTCGCCAGCGAGCGGGCCACGGTGTTCGGCGTGTAGGCCGTCTCCTCGACCGCGGCGAGGACCGCGGCACGGGTGTCGGCGCTGACCGCACGCGTGTTGTTGAGGACGTGCGAGACGGTGGCCGTCGAGACGCCGGCACGCCGTGCGACGTCCGCCATCGTGGTCACTCGTTGGACCTCCGTCCGCCGCCGCCGTTGCCGTCCGCATGATGCCCGGTGCCGGGCGCCGGGGGGAGCAGTGAATTCCGACGACGGTCCGAGATGTACCGGTCAAGCGCTTGCGTCCGCACACACCGGGGTCCTACGGTCGCCCGACGTGACGTCGGGGTGAACCACGTCACTGCCGAGCGGGACGGAGCGGGGCGTGCGGGGACCGACGGGACGACGACCGCGGCGGCGCCCCGCGCTGGCGCTGCTCACGACGGCGCTGCTCGCGCTCGTCGCGGGATGTTCGGGTGCGGGGGCCCTCGGCGCGGCCGACGGCGTGGAGACCGTGACGGTCGCGATCGTCTCCAACCCGCAGATGGAGGACGCGATCACGCTCTCGCCCGAGTTCGAGCGGGAGAACCCCGGCATCCGCCTGCGGTTCGTGACGCTCTCGGAGAACGAGGCCCGCGCCAAGATCACCGCGTCCGTGGCGACCGGCGGCGGCGAGTTCGACGTCGTCATGATCTCGAACTACGAGACGCCGCAGTGGGCGCAGAACGGCTGGCTCACCGACCTCGAGCCGCTGATGGCGCAGACGCCCGGCTACGACCGCGCCGACTTCCTGCCCACGGTCCGCGACGCGCTCTCCTACGAGGGCCGGATGTACTCGGTGCCGTTCTACGCCGAGTCCTCGTTCCTCATGTACCGCACCGACCTCTTCGCCCAGGCCGGCCTGACGATGCCGCCACAGCCGACCTGGCCGCAGGTCGCCGACGCCGCCGCCCGGCTCGACGACCGGCAGCGCGGCGGGAACACCGCCGGCATCTGCCTGCGCGGCAAGCCCGGCTGGGGCGAGATGATGGCGCCGTTCAACACCGTGGTGAACACCTTCGGCGGCCGCTGGTACGACCCGCAGTGGAACGCCCAGCTGACCAGCCCGCAGTTCGAGCAGGCCACGCAGTTCTACGTCGACCTGGCGCGGGCGCACGGCATCGCCGGCGGCTCGCAGGCCGGGTTCTCCGAGTGCGGCACCGCGTTCAGCCAGGGCAACGTCGCCATGTGGTACGACTCGACCTCCGCGGCCGGGACCGTCGTCAACCCGGAGGACTCGCGGGTGGTGGGCAAGGTCGGGTTCGTCCCGGCGCCCGTCGTCGCGACCCCCAGCTCGGGCTGGCTGTACTCCTGGTCGCTCGCGATCCCGAAGACCTCGCCGCGGGTCGACGCCGCCTGGAAGTTCATGAGCTGGATGACGTCCAAGCAGTACATCCAGCGCGTGGGCACCGAGCTCGGGTGGGAGTCCGCGCCGCCCGGATCGCGCACCTCGACCTACGACAACCCGCAGTACCAGCAGGCCGCGGGCGCCTTCGCCAACACGGTCCGCGACGCGATCGTGCGCGCCAACCCGCAGCAGCCGACGGTGGAGCCGGTGCCCTACCAGGGCGTGCAGTTCCTGCGCATCCCCGAGTTCCAGGACCTCGGCACCCGGGTGAGTCAGCAGCTGTCCGCCGCGATCGCCGGGCAGATCACGCCCGCCGAGGCGCTCGAGCAGTCCCAGGAGTACGCGACGACGGTGGGGGAGAGCTACCAGCGATGACGTCCACACTCGAGCGTCCCGCGGCCCCCTCCGGGCCACCGCCGGCCCCGGGCCAGACCCCGACCCGGTCGGCGCGCGCGGAGGGGTGGGTCCGGCGGGCCCCGCTGCTGCCCGCCCTGATCTTCACGATCATCGTCACGCAGATCCCGTTCCTGCTGACGATCTTCTACTCGCTCCAGTCGTGGAACCTCGTGCGGCCGGGCTCCCAGCAGTGGGTCTGGTTCGACAACTACGTCAGCGTCTTCCAGGACTCGCAGTTCCGCGGCGTCGCGCTCAACACGGTGATCATGACCCTCGGGTCGGTGCTCATCGCGGTCGTGCTCGGCCTGGTGCTCGCCCTGCTGCTCAACCGGCACTTCATCGGCCGCGGCGTGGTGCGCACCCTGCTGGTGACCCCGTTCCTCATCACCCCGGTCGCGGCGGCGCTGCTCTGGAAGACGACGCTGCTCGACCCGACCTACGGCCTGATCAACTTCGTCCTCTCGCCGTTCGGGGTCGGCGAGGAGGCGTGGATCTCGGACTTCCCGCTCGCCTCGGTGATGGTCGCCCTGATCTGGCAGTGGACGCCGTTCATGATGCTGCTGCTGCTCGCCGGCCTGCAGTCGATGCCGACCGACCAGATCGAGGCCGCGCGCATGGACGGCGCGGGCGCCTGGGCGATCTTCCGCGAACTGACGCTGCCGCACCTGCGCCGCTTCATCGAGCTGGGCACGGTGCTCGGCGCGATCTACCTGGTGAACACCTTCGACGCGGTCTACATGATCACGCAGGGCGGGCCGGGGACGGCCTCGGCGAACCTGCCGTTCTACATCTACCAGCGGGCGTTCCTCGGCTTCGACATCGGCCAGTCGGCCGCCATGGGCGTCGTCGTCGTGGTCATGACGATCATCGTGGCGACCTTCGCGCTGCGCCTGGTCTTCCGGAGCTTCGGCGCCGCCGAGGGGAGCAACTGATGGCCACCACCACGGAGCGCCAGCCGGCCACCGCCGCCCCGGCCCCGGCCGAGCGCGAGCCCCGTCGGTCCTCGCGGACCGGCCCCGTCCTCCTGACGACGCTGACCTGGATCCTCGGCATCGGGTTCTTCTTCCCGGTGCTGTGGATGATCCTCACGGCGTTCAAGACCGAGGGCGACGCCCAGTCGAGCCCGCCGACCTTCGTCTTCACGCCGACCTTCGAGCAGTTCCGCACGGTGTTCGACGCCGGGATCGGGCCCTACCTCGCGAACTCGCTCGGCGCGACCGTGATCTCGACGGTCCTGGTGCTGCTCCTCGCCACGCCCGCGGCGTTCGCGCTCTCGATGCGGCCGGTGGAGAAGACGCAGGACGTCCTGTTCTTCTTCATCTCGACGAAGATGCTGCCGGTCGTCGCGGCGATCGTGCCGATCTACGTCGTGGTCAACAACGTCGGGCTGCTCGACAACATCTGGACCCTGATCGTCCTCTACACCGCGATGAACCTGCCGATCGCGGTGTGGATGATGCGCTCGTTCTTCCTCGAGGTGCCGAGCGAACTGCTCGAGGCGGCCTCGATGGACGGCGCGTCGCTGGCGCGGACGCTGCGCGAGGTGGTCCTGCCGATCATCTCGCCCGGCATCTTCGCGACCGCGCTGATCTGCGTGATCTTCTCGTGGAACGAGTTCTTCTTCGCGGTCAACCTGACCTCGGCCAACGCGGGCACGATGCCGACGTTCCTCGTCCAGTTCGTGACCTCGCAGGGCCTCTATTTCGCGCAGCTGTCCGCAGCCGCGACCCTGGCCGCCCTCCCGGTGATCCTCGCCGGGTGGGTGGCGCAGAACAAGCTGGTGCAGGGTCTGTCGTTCGGCGCGGTCAAGTGAACGGACACGTAGCGCAGCGGAGCTGGACCATCTAAGGGGATCAAGGACATGGCCGAAGTGGTGTTCGACCAGGCGTCGCGGATCTACACGCCGGGCGCGACGCCCGCCGTCGACCAGCTGAGCCTGACCGTGGACGACGGCGAGCTCGTGGTGCTCGTCGGTCCGTCGGGTTCCGGGAAGTCGACGGCGCTGCGCATGCTCGCGGGCCTCGAGCCGATCGACGCGGGCAGCCTGCGCATCGACGGGCGGGACGTGGTGGACGTGGCGTCGAAGGACCGGGACATCGCGATGGTGTTCCAGAGCTACGCGCTCTACCCGTCCAAGACGGTCCGCGACAACATGGCCTTCCCGCTGAAGATGCGCGGGATGGACAAGGACGAGCAGGCGAAGCGGGTGAACGACGCGGCCGAGATCCTCGGGCTCACCGAGTACCTCGACCGCAAGCCCAAGGCGCTCTCCGGCGGGCAGCGGCAGCGCGTGGCCATGGGCCGCGCGATCGTCCGTGAGCCGCAGGTGTTCCTCATGGACGAGCCGCTGTCCAACCTCGACGCGAAGATGCGCGTGCAGACCCGCGCGCAGATCGCCGGGCTGCAGAACCGGCTCGACGTCACCACCGTCTACGTCACCCACGACCAGGTCGAGGCGATGACGATGGGCGACCGGGTCGCGGTGCTGCGCGACGGGAAGCTGCAGCAGTACGCCACGCCGTCCGAGCTCTACGACCGTCCGGTCAACGCGTTCGTCGCCGGTTTCATCGGCTCGCCGGCGATGAACCTGCTCGACCTGCGGCGCGCCGGCAACGGGGTGACGCTCGGCGGCGTCGAGGTCCCCCTGACCCGCGAGGTGCGGGACGCCGCGGGCGACGGGTCGAGCGTGACGGTCGGCGTGCGCCCGGAGGACCTGGCGCTCACCGACGGCGACGGCGTCAAGGCGGTCATCGACGTCGTCGAGGAGCTCGGCAGCGAGTCCTACCTCTACGCCCACCTCGCCGAGGACGAGTCGACGACGCTGGTGGTGCGGGGTCCGGGCCGGACGAAGGTCCGCTACGGCGAGACGATCGCGGTGCGGATCGACCCGGACGCCGTGCACGCCTTCGACGCGTCCTCGGGAGAGCGGCTCGCCTCCTGATCGATGTCCCGACGACGGGGGCTGCGCGCCCCGTCGTCGGGAAGGAGATCGATCAGCCGTGCAGGTCGGTCCACTGCACGGACACGCCGCTGCGGTGGTGCTCGAGGCGCCGCAGCCGACGGCGGGCCTCGTGGGTGAGCCCGTCGATGCGGTCGAGCAGGTGGCTCAGCTCGGCGGTCTCGGAGTCGATGAGCGCCTCGCGGGCCTGCTCGTCCTCGAACGCGCGCGGGGCGGGGCTGCTGACGAACGGTGCGTGCTCGGTGGCGGCGTCGAAGACGGCCACGGCTTCTCCTTCACGGGTTGCGCTGCAGGGTCGGGGCCGGCGGAGAGGTCGTCCCCGCCGATCTCTGAATCGTTCAACACGCTAGCACGCACACCATTCCCGTCCCGGGACACGGACGCGTGCCCCGGGAGTCGAGTCGTTCCCGGCCGGTCGGTCAGGCCCCGTCGAGCACCGCGCGCAGGGCGGCGCGGGCTCCGTCGGAGTGGAGCCGGTCGAGGTGGCGCCGGTAGGCGGCGGTGAAGCGCTCGTCGTCGGCGAGGTCGCCGAACAGCGAGGTGTCCCGGAGGAAGGCCAACGGTTCGTCCGGGTAGCGCCGGGCGGCCGCGGTCCGCTCCTCGGCGCGGCCGGTGTCGACGACCTCGATCGGCTCACCGGCCTCGTCGACGCCCTCGGCGTACCGGGCCCACGCCGCGACGATCAGCGCGGAGCGCTCGATCTCGCCGTCCTGCGCGAGGTTGCGGCGGATCACGGGGACCAGCCACGGCGGGATGCGGTCGCTCGACTCCGCCGCGAGCCGGGCGAGGGTGTCCCGGATCTCCGGGTTGGCGAACCGCTCGATCAGCGTGGCCTTGTAGTCGTCGAGGTCGACGCCCGGCACCGGCAGCAGGGTGGGCGTGGCCTCGGCGTCCATGTAGCCGCGCACGAAGCGCACGAACTCCTCGTCGGCGCAGACCTCGTGCGCGTAGCGGAAGCCCGCGAGGTACCCGAGGTAGGCGATCGCCTGGTGCGAGGCGTTGAGCAGGCGGAGCTTCATCAGTTCGTACGGCTCGACGTCGTCGACCACCTGCACGCCCGCCTCCTCGAACGCCGGGCGCCCGGCGGCGAAGCGGTCCTCGAGCACCCACTGCGTGAAGGTCTCGCAGACCACCGGCCAGCCGTCGTCGACGCCGGAGCGGTCGGCGAGTTCCCGGCGGTCCTCGTCGGTGGTGCGCGGGGTGATCCGGTCGACCATCGAGTTGGGGAAGGGGACCTCACGCTCGATCCAGTCCGCGAGGTCGTCGGAGGTCCGGCCGTCCCGCTCCCGGGCGAACGCGGTGATCATCCGGTGCGCGACGTCGCCGTTCCCCGCGATGTTGTCGCAGCTCATCACCGTGAAGGGGCCGGTCCCGTCGTCGCGGCGCCGGCGCAGGGCCTCGACGAGGAACCCGAAGGCCGAGCGGGGCACCGTGCCGGCCTCGCGGGCGATGTCGTGGGCGACGCTCTCCTCGGAGCCGTCGAACTCCCCGGTGGCGGTGTTGACGTGGTAGCCGCCCTCGGTGACGGTCAGGCTCACGATGCGGGTGGCCGGGTCGGTCATGCGCTCGAGGACCGCGTCCGGGTCGTCGGGGGCCACCAGGTAGTCGACCATCGACCCGATGACGCGCGGCTCGCGCGAGCCGTCGGCGTGCTTGAGCACGAGCGTGTAGAGGTCGTCCTGGCGTTCCATCACGGCGCCCATCGCGCGGTCGGCGTCGAGCACGCCGACCCCGCAGAGCGCCCAGTCGTGGTCGCGCCCCGCCGCGAACAGCCGGTCCAGGTACATCGCCTGGTGCGCGCGGTGGAACCCGCCGACGCCGATGTGGACGATCCCGATCGCGAGGCCGTCCCGGTCGTACTCCGGCACCGGGACCGAGAGCTCCGGCAACGAGGCGCGGTTCAGGGCCACAGCGTCGGCGCTCATGCGGCACACCCTAGGAGCGCAAGCGCTTGCCGTCACGGGTCGCCGTGAGTCGATCACGGGGAGGTGGGTAGCCGCGCGTTCCGAGCACTCGACGACGAGGAGATCCCGATGAGCGAGCAGCCGCGGCCGCAGGCCGACTCCGACGACGACCACGCCCGCAAGGAGGTCAACCCCGACCTGCACGGGCAGGCGAAGGACGTCGAGGAGAAGCGGGCGAACGACGACCCGGAGACCACCGGCGCCTGACGGGCCGCCCGTGTCGTCCTACCGGCCACCGGCGACGTCGAGGACGCTGCCGGTGGCGTAGGACGCCTCGTCGGAGGCCAACCACACGACGGCCGCCGCGATCTCGTCGGCCGTGCCCGCCCGTCCGAGGGGCACGGCCGGTCCGAGGCGTTCGACCCGGTCGGGCTGGCCGCCGGAGGCGTGAAGGGCGGTGTCGATGATGCCGGGCCGCACGACGTTGACCCGGATCCCCTCGCCCGCGACCTCCTTGGCGAGGCCGAGCCCGAGGGTGTCGACCGCCGCCTTCGACGCGGCGTAGTCGACGTACTCGCCGGGCGAGCCCAGCCGCGACGCCGCCGAGCCGACCAGCACGATCGACCCGCCGTCGTGACCGTGGGCGGTGGACATCCGCCGGACGGCCTCGCGGCAGGTGACGATCGTCCCCGTCACGTTCGTCGTGAGCATCCGCTCGACGCGCTCCACGGTGAGCTCGTCCACCCGGGACTTCTCGCCCACGATCGCGGCGTTCGCGACGACGGCACCGAGCCGCCCGAGGGTCGTCGCCGCCTCCACGGCCGCGACGACGTCGGCCTCCACCGCGACGTCCGCCCGCACGGCCGCCGCGCGCCCGCCCTCGCGCTCGATCGCGGCGACGACCGCCGACGCGGCGTTCTGGTCGGAGCGGTAGGTCAGGCACACCGCCCATCCGGCGGCGGCCGCCCGCCGCGCGGTCGCCGCGCCGATCCCACGGCTGCCTCCGGTCACGAGCATGCTGCGCATGGGGGGATCATCCCGCGCACTTCTCCGGAGCGCGTCGCTCGGCGCCTGATCGCGGATCGATGCGGACGAGCGGACCCTCATGGGGCCGGACGACCTCGGCGTGGACCGCTGAGGGCCCGTTGATCATCGACGTCGTAGGGTACGGCGGCACCGTAGGCTGCGGCGGGTGTACGACCTGCTCGACCTGCGTCTGTTCGTCGCCGTGCTCGACGAGGGGTCGATCACGGCCGGCGCCGACCGACTGCCGCTGAGCCTGCCGTCGGCCAGCGCCCGCATCCGAGCCCTGGAGGCGCGGGCGGGCGTGACCCTCCTCGCGCGGGGCCGCCGCGGGGTCCGGCCGACCCCGGCCGGCGTCGCGTTCGGCCGGCGGGCGCGGGAGGCGCTCGACGCGCTCGGACGGCTCGACACGGCGGTGGCCCCCTACGTCGCCCCGGCCGCGCGGCGGCTGACCCTCGTGGCCGGGAGCTCGGCGATGGAACGCCTCGTGCCGCGGGCCCTCGTCGCCTTCCTGTCCACCCATGCGGAGGTCGACGTCGCGCTGCTCGAGCGCAGCACCGCGGACGGCCTGCGCCTGCTCGCCGACGGGGAGGTCGACCTGGGCATCGTCATCGCCGACCCGCGGGACGGTCCGCCCGCGCCCGGGGACCGCCTCGTCGACGACTCGCTCGTGGTCATCGGAGCCGCCGGGGGAGTCCTCGCCGGGACCGACCGGGTGGGCTTCGCCGAGGTCGCCGAGCACCCGATGGTCGGCCTCGCCGTGGACGCGCCGCTGCAGGCGACCCTGGAGGCCAACGTCGGGGACCGTGCTCCGCTCGCCCGGCTCCGCGGCCGGGCCGCCCGGCTGGGCACCGTGGTCGACCTCGTCGCGGCGGGCGTCGGCCTGGCCGTGGTGCCCCGCCACGTCGTCGACCCCGGGCGGGGCCTGGAGGTCAGTGAGCTCGCCGAGCCGTGGGCGCACCGCACCCTGGTCCTGCGCCGCGGCACCCGTGCCCGCCCCGGGGTGGAGGAGTTCGCCGCCGCCCTGCGCGCCGCCGCTGGGCACGACGCTGCCTCTGTCGGAGCCGAAGGCTGACTTCCGCAACCCGTTCTAGGAGGCCCGCCGTCGGGACCGGACCGTGGAACGCATGGCCCCCTCCACCGTCCGTGCCCTCCTCCCGACGGTCTCGACCGTGCTCGTCGTCGCCGTCGGCGCCGCCGCGACCCGTGCGGTCCACGGCGGGGTGCCCGCCCTCCTCGTGCTCGGCGTCGTGCTCGGCGTCGCGCTGATCCTGGTGGCCGTCGCAGCCGTCGCGACCAGGTCCGGCCGCGCGACCCGCCGTCGGGACGACCTCGATGCGGAGTGGGCGGCCGTCGCTCCCCGGTGGGCCGGGTGGGACTCGCCACGGTGAAGGTGGGGAGGTCGTTACGTAACCTACCGACCATGCGGCGGTTCCTCACGGCCAACGCGTTCGTGCTCTCCCTCCTGGTGACGGTGGGGATCGCGACCCTCCTGCCGGCCCGGGGCGGGTTCGCCACCGTGGTCGACCACTCGACGACCGTCGCGATCGCGTTGCTGTTCTTCCTCTACGGCACCCGGCTCTCTCCGCGCGAGGCGTGGGAGGGGCTGCGGCACTGGCGGCTGCACGTGACCGTGGTGGTCGCGACATTCGTGGTCTTCCCGCTGCTGGGCCTGCTCATCGGCCTCACCGACCTCCCGACCCCCGAGCTCGCCGCCGGCGTCGCGTTCCTCTGCTGCCTGCCGTCCACCGTGCAGAGCTCGATCGCGTTCACCTCGGTCGCCCGGGGCAACGTCGCCGCCGCGATCTGTGCCGCGTCGTTCTCGAACCTGCTCGGGATCGTCGCCTCGCCGCTGCTCGTCGCGCTGGTCCTCGGCGGGCAGGGCGGGATCTCCGGGCAGGCCGTGCTCGACGTGGCCCTGCAGCTGCTGGCGCCGTTCCTGGCCGGCCAGCTCCTCCGGCCGCTCATCGGGCGGTTCCTGGCCCGCCACCGCCGGGTGCTGGGCCTCGTCGACCGCGGCTCGATCCTGCTCGTCGTCTACTCGGCCTTCGGCGAGGGAGTGGTCGAGGGCGTGTGGCAGCGGACGTCCGTGGTCTCGCTGCTGGCCCTGGTCGGCCTCGAGGTGGTGCTGCTCGCGGTCGTGCTGGTCGCGACCTGGCACGCGGGCCGCCTGTTCTCCCTGCCCCGCGAGGACCGCATCACGATCATGATGTGCGGGTCGAAGAAGTCGCTCGCCTCGGGCCTGCCGATGGCGGGCGTGCTGTTCGCCGGACCCGTCGTCGGGCTGATCGTGCTGCCGCTGATGCTCTACCACCAGCTGCAGCTGATGGTCTGTGCGGCGCTCGCCCAGCGGCTGGGGCGGGACGTCGACGATGCTGCTCCGGTGAGCACCCCCGTGGAGGTCCGCCGATGACGTCGTTCGTCCCCGAGATCCGGATGCCCGAGGGGGCGGCGGAGCTCCGCACACAGGTCCGCACCTTCCTCGGCGAGGAGCGGGCACGCGGCACGGTGCTCGACCGGCCCGACTCCTGGTTCGCCGGCTGGGACCGCGGGTTCAGCCGACGGCTGGCGGAGCAGGGGTGGGTCGGGATGACCCTGCCGGCCGCGTACGGGGGCGGGGGCCGCTCGCCCCTGGAGCGCTACGTCGTCATCGAGGAACTGCTCGCCGCGGGCGCCCCGGTCGGCGCGCACTGGGTCTCCGACCGGCAGGCCGGGCCCTCGATCCTCGCGAACGGCACCGACGAGCAGCGCGAGCGCTACCTGCGGGCGATCACCCGCGGCGAGTGCTTCTTCTCGATCGGCATGAGCGAGGAGGGCGCCGGCTCGGACCTGGCCGCCGTCGCGACCCGCGCCGAGCCCGGCGACGACGGCGTCGTCCGGCTCACCGGCGTCAAGATGTGGACCGGTGGGTCGCACGTCAACGACGCCGCGATCGTCCTCGCCCGCTCCGATCCCGACGCCGGGTCCAAGCACGCCGGGCTCTCCCAGTACGTCGTCGACCTCCACGCCCCCGAGGTCCGCGCCGAGCCGATCCACCTGCTCACCGGCGAGCACCGCTTCAACGCCACGCACCTCGACGGGGTCCCGGGCGACCCGCTCGGGCCCGAGGGATCGGGCTGGGCGCAGGTCACCGGCGAGCTCGCGCAGGAGCGCAGCGGCCCGGAGCGGTTCCTCTCGACGTTCCCGCTGCTCACGGCCCTGCTGCGCCACGGTCTTCCCGACGCCGGGGCGGGGCGGGTCGGGCTGCTCGTCGCGCGGCTCGCGTCGCTGCGCCGCCTGTCGCTCGGTGTCGCGAGCGCCCTGGAGCGGGGGGAGTCCCCGGACGTCGCGGCCGCCCTGGTGAAGGACCTCGGCACCCGGTACGAGGGCACGGTCGTGGAGGAGGTGCGGGCACTGTCCCCGGTCGTCGCCGACCCGTCCGCTCCGGTGGGGTCGCTGGCCGAGGTGCTGGCCCTGGGGATCGGCCACCTGCCCGCCTACACGCTGCGCGGCGGCACCAACGAGATCCTGCGCGGCATCATCACCAAGGGCCTCGCCACGTCGCCGGACCCGGAGGAGGGCGCGCGCGCCCTGGACGCCGACACGCCCGTGGCCGAGCAGGTCGAGGCCGCCCGCGCGCTCGGCGCCGGGGTCGCCGAGGGGCCGACCGTGGAGGACCTCGTCGCCCGTCGGGTGCTCACCGCGGCCGATCTGCCTGTGCCGGACGGCCTGCTGACCGTGGCGTTCGACGACCGCGTCGTGGTCCGCGACGCCGGGGAGAGCCACGTGGTGCTCGACGGCGAGCTCACCCGCGTGCCGTGGGGCCGCTCGGCGCCGACGGTGCTGGTCACGCGCGGCGCGCACGGCCCGCTCGCGGTGCTGCTCGAGGTGACCGAGCCCGTCGTCGGGAAGGGCGAGAACCTGGCGGGGGAGCCGCGGGACTCGTTGACGCTGCACGAGGTGACCGTGGCGGCGTCGCCGCTCGACCCGGAGGCGGCGCTGGGCGCCTGGCACCGGCTGGCGCTGCTGCGGGCGGCGCTGATCGCGGGCGCGGCACGGCGGGCGAGCGAGCTGGCCATCGAGCACGTCCGTACGCGCGAGCAGTTCGGGAAGCCGCTGGCCTCGTTCCAGGCGGTGAAGCAGTCGGTGGCCGAGCTGGTGGAGGAGGTCGCGCTCGTCGAGGCGGCCGTCGCGGTGGGGGCCGAGCGCGGCGGGGAGTTCGGGGTGGCCGTCGCGAAGGCGCAGGCCTCGGCGTCGGTCGCGGAGATCACCCGGATCGCCCACCAGCTGCACGGGGCGATCGGGTTCACCGAGCGCAGTGCGTTGCGGTTCGCGACGACGCGGCTGTGGTCGTGGCGGGACGAGGACGGCGACGAGCGCGCCTGGGCCGGTCGGCTGGGCGCGCTCGCCGTCGGGACGGACGACCTCTGGGGGCTGGTGACCGGCTGAGGTCTACCGGCCCGTGTGCGCGAAGGAGCTGTCCTCCTCCGCCGTCCGGATCGACTCCTTCTGCCGGTCGAGTCGACCGAGGACGGTCGTGAGGTCGGCGAGGAGCTGGGCCGCGAGGGAGTGGGTGAAGCCGTTGCGGATGACGAAGCGGAGCACGGCGAGGTCGGTGCGGTCGGCGGGGAAGGTGTAGGCCGGGACCTGCCAGCCGTGCTCCCGCAGCCCGGCCGAGACGTCGAAGACGCTGTAGTGGGTCACGTCGTCGCGCAGGCGGGTCGCGAAGACCGGCAGCTCGTCGCCCCGGGTGAGCAGCTCGAACGGGCCGAGGTCGGCGATCCGGTCGGCGAGCGCCGTCGCGACCTCCCGGCAGTGCCGCTGCACCCGCGTGTAGCCGTCCCGGCCCAGGCGCAGGAACTGGTAGTACTGCGCGGCGACCGGGGCGCCCGGGCGGGAGAAGTTGAGCGTGAAGGTGGCGAGCTCGCTGCCGAGGTAGTTCACGCGGTAGACGAGCTCCTCGGGCAGCGCGTCGGTGTCGCGGAAGGCCACCCAGCCGAGCCCCGGGTAGACGAGGCCGTACTTGTGCCCCGAGGTGTTGATCGACGCGACCCGCGGGAGCCGGAAGTCCCAGACGAGGTCGGGGTCGAGGAACGGTGCGACCATCGCGCCCGAGGCGCCGTCGACGTGCACCGGGACGTCGGGGCCGCCGTCGGCCGCGAGCCGGTCCAGCGCCGCGCAGATGTCGGCGACCGGCTCGTAGCTGCCGTCGAAGGTCGACCCGAGGATGGCGACGACGCCGATCGTGTTCTCGTCGACGTGCTCCAGGGCCGTCGCGGCGTCGAGGTGGAAGCGGTCACCGGCCATCGGCACGAGGCGCGGCTCGACCTCGAAGTAGTTGGCGAACTTGTCCCAGCAGACCTGGACGTTGCCGCCCATCACGATGTTCGGGCGCCCCGTCCCGGCCCCGCGGGCGATCCAGCGCCGCTTGAGGGCGAGCCCGGCGAGCATGCAGGCCTCGCTCGACCCCGCGGTCGACGTCCCGGGCGCGGTCGAGGGGTCGGGGGCGTGCCAGAGGTCGGCGAGCATCCGGACGCAGCGCTGCTCGAGCTCGGCGGTCCGCGGGTACTCGTCCTTGTCGATCATGTTCTTGTCCGCGCAGGACGCCATGAGCGCCGCGGCGTGCGGCTCCATCCACGTGGTGACGAACGTGGCGAGGTTGAGCCGGGAGTTGCCGTCGAGCATGAGCTCGTCGTGCACCAACTGGTGGGCGACCTCCGGGTCGAGCTCGTGGTCCGGGAGTCGGGTGGAGGGCATCGAGCCGGGCTCGGCGGTGAAGGTGGGCACGAGCACGGCGTCCAGGCCGCTGCCGGCCCGGGGGGTTTCAGGCGGGGTCACGTCCATGATCGTGGACCTCCCGACCGAACGGCACGGTGAACAGCCGTCGACGTCGCCGGATCGATGCGCCCGGCCCTGTGCCCGGGGGCGGGTGACGGGGTAAGGATGCGCTCGTGGCCAAGACGAAGACCAAGGCGAAGAACAAGCCCGAGGCGAAGAAGTCCGCGGCGAAGAAGTCCGCGGCGAAGAAGTCCGGGGGGAAGACCAAGGCCGCGTCGGTGACGGCGTCGACCCTCGTGCTCGCCGCGATCCGGGAGCGGGTCGCCGCCCTGCACGCCGCGGTGGAGTTCGAGTCCGACGAGCCGGTGCCGTCGGTCGACGACGCCGAGGTGGTCGACGCCGAGGTGGCCGATTCCGACGCCGGGGACGAGGACGAGGACGGTGGCACCTCGGTGACCGTGTCGGCCGCGCCGTCGGAGGTGCCGGACGCCGATGACGCCGATGACGCCGAGGACCTCGAGGACGACGACGAGGACGACTCGGTCGTGGCGGCCGGGATCGACGTCGAGGGCCTCGCCGAGGTGCTGGCGGACCTGGACGCGGTGGTGAGCGGGTTCGCGCCGTTGATCGAGGGCCCGGACGTCACGGCGCTGCGCGCGGAGCTCGCGTGGGCCCGGTCGATCGTGGACGAGGCGCACGGCCTGGAGGAGACCGTCGGGGTGCTCGAGGACCTCCTCGGCGGGCTGGACCCGTCGCTGCGTCTCGGCCCGGTGGAGCAGCGGCTGCGCCTCGTCGTGTCGGAGCGGACCACGGAGCGCCGGGACGCCGTCGCCACGATGCTCACGCAGCCCGAGTGGGCGAGCCTGGTCGAGCACGCCGACCGGCTCGTGCTCACCGCCCCGATCGCCGGCACGAAGCCGAAGCAGACCGCCGCGGTGCTGGCCCGGACGTTGACCACGGCCGACGAGGCCGCCCGCCAGGCCGCCGACGCGGCGGTGACGGAGGCCCGCGGGTCGGACCGCGCGGGCGACCCGCAGCTCGCCCCGGTGATCACCGCGGCGTCCACCGTCGCGACGACGGCCCGCGTCACCCAGCCCGTCCTCGGCAAGGACGCCCGCAAGCTCGCGCGGGCGGCCGACGCGCTGGCCACGGCGCTGGTGGAACGGCGGCGCAGCGAGTCGGCCGCGCACTGGCTGGTCGACCTCGCCGACCTGGCCCACCGGGCGGGCGAGCCGAGCTTCACCTACGGCGTGCTGCACGTGGGCGCGCGGACCCGCCGTCAGCAGGCCGACGAGGCGCTGGCCGCCGCCGTCACCGCCTACACGAAGCCGAAGCTGCACAAGCTGTAGGCGGACCGACCGGCACCGTCGCGGCAGCCCTCCGCGGTGGTGCCGGTCCGGTTCCCGTGACGCGTCCGGTCAGCGCAACGGCGGCGCCTGGCGGGCGGACTCCTCGCCGTGCTCGAAGAGCTCCGAGGCCGGCCCGACGACGGCGGGGTCGGCCGCGTAGGCGACCTCCGGGTCCTTCTCCGGGTAGTCGAAGCGGTGCAGGACGTGCCGGATCGCCTCCAGGCGGGCCCGCTTCTTGTCGTTCGACTTCACCACCGTCCACGGCGCGTCGGCGGTGTCGGTGTAGAAGAACATCGCCTCCTTGGCCGCGGTGTAGTCGTCCCAGCGGTGGATCGAGGCGAGGTCGTTGGGGGAGAGCTTCCAGCGGCGCACGGGGTCGACCTGGCGGATGAGGAACCGCGTGCGCTGCTCGGACTGCGACACCGAGAACCAGAACTTGACCAGGTGGATCCCGCTGCGCACGAGCATCCGCTCGAGGTCCGGGGTCTCGCGCATGAACTCCATGTACTGGCGCGGCTCGGCGTAGCCCATCACGCGCTCGACGCCGGCGCGGTTGTACCAGGACCGGTCGAACAGCACGATCTCCCCGGCCGCGGGCAGGTGGACCACGTAGCGCTGGAAGTACCACTGGGTCCGCTCGCGGTCGGTCGGCTTCTCCAGCGCCACGACCCGGGTGCCGCGCGGGTTGAGGTGCTCGGTGAACCGCTTGATCGTCCCGCCCTTGCCCGCGGCGTCCCGCCCCTCGAAGAGCAGCACGATCTTCTGCCCGGTGTCCTTCACCCACGCCTGCAGCTTGAGCAGCTCGATCTGCAGGAGCCGCTTCTGCTCCTCGTACTCCCGACGGTCCAGCCGCTGCTCGTAGGGATAGCCCTCGCGCCAGGTGTCGATCACCCGGCCGTCGGGGCCCAGCAGGGCGGGGTCGTCGTCCTCGGCACCGTCGGTGTCGACGGAGAGCTGCTCGATCGGCACGCCCGCGAGGTCGGCGAGCTCGTCTCGGTCCGGTGTCACGGTCGCGATCATGGAGGGGCGAGGTGACCGACAGGTGAACGTCGACCGGAGGTCGTCGTCCCGCCATCTTCCCGACGACGGGTCGCCCGAGGCTTCCGACCATGGCCCAGCTGCTCGACGGAGACGCCCTGCTCGCCCGCGCCGACGCCGCCCTCGCGGTAGCGCTGCCCGATGCCCTCGGGCTCGAGTTCGTCGACCCCGGGGACCCGCTGCGCGGGGTGGCGCTCGAGGTCGCCGGGATCGCGGTCACCCCGGCCGCGACGCTGCACGCCTCGGCGCTGGCCGCGGCGTTCGAGCTCGCCGGCTACCTCGCCGTCCTGCCCACGCTGACCGTCGCCGAGCACGCCGTCACCCACCAGAGCTCGACGCAGTACCTGCGCGCGGCGACCGTCGGGCAGCGGGTCCGGGTCCGCGCAGAGCTCGTCCGCCGGACCCGCGCCCTCGCCTTCGTGGGGGTCACCGCGGAGCGCGAGACCGACGGCGTCGTCCTCGCGCAGGGTCAGATCACGAAGTCGGTCGTGGCGTTCTGAGCAGCGTCGCGGCCAGGACGAACCCGATCGCCGCCGCGATGAGGTGCCCGACGGTGGTGAAGTCGGGCAGCAGGCCGAACCACTCGGCGTCGGCGATCGGCCACCCCAGGACGAACAGCACCCACGGCGCCCACGCCTTCCGCGGCAGGGCGACGACGAGGGCCGCGAGCGCCGCCTGCGCGCCGTAGGAGATGCCGACGTCGACGGCGGAGCGGGTGTCGTCGGGGTAGCGCCCGGAGCGCAGTGCCACGACGAGGACGGCTGCGGTCAGCAGGGTCGCCCCGACGTGACCGCCCAGGAAGACCGTGGCGGCCCGGCCCGCGCCTCGGTGCGCCTCGATCCACCAGAGCGCGACCCCGATGCCGAGCCACAACGTGATCAGCAGGCCGGGGTCGAGCAGCGGGCCGTCGGTGACGACGGCACTCCCGACCAGCGATCCCACCGGGTGTCGTGCGAGGTTTTCGAGGTTCGTCGAGAGCCAGGCGACCGCGCCGTCCGCCGCGGGGGAGAACGTGAACCAGGCGTGCGCGACGAGCAGGACGACGAGGAACCCGCAGGTCCACGGTCCCCGTCGCACGTAGCTCACGGGGAGGAGCCTCCCGTGCCCGACGTCAGGCGGGCGTGTCAGGCCGGGATCAGCCGACGACGGTCCCCGGACGGCGGTCCTGCCAGGGCAGGGCCCGCTCCAGGTCGCCTGCGAGACCGAGCAGCGTGGCCTCGTCGGCGTACGGCGCCATGACCTGGACCCCGATGGGCCAGTTCTCCTCCGTCGTCCCGAGCGGTAGGGAGATCGCCGGGTTGCCCGTGACGTTGGAGAGCGCGGTGAACCCGGCCGTGCTGAAGATGTGGTCGTACCAGCCGCGGGCGTCGAGTGTCGGGTCGTCCGCGTTCAGGTACCCGGCGGCCGTGTTGGGCGCGTTCATCGTCGGGGTGAGGACGACGTCGTACTGCTGGTGGAACACCCCGAGGGTCCGGCGGACGATATTGAAGACGCGCTCGGCGGCGTAGATGTCCGCGGCGCGCAGGGTCCGGCCGTACTCCGCGCAAGCCCGCGTCGTCGACTCCAGCTGGTCCGGGCCCGGGGTGACACCGAGCGCTGCGCCGATGATGTCGATGCCGTCGGCGAGGAAGGAGCACCACGCGATGAAGTTCGCATCGTCGAAGGCCGCAGCTTCGACAGCGGGCGCGGCGCGCTCGACGTGGTGGCCGAGTGCCTCGAGCGTCCGGCCGGCCGACTCCACCGCATCGACGCAGCGGGGGTCCACCACGCCGTGGCCCGAGAACGGCTCCGTGTGCAGGGCGATCCGCAGTGGTCGGCTCCCCGCGTCGACCTCCTCGACATAGGGCCGCGCCGGGTCAGGTAGCCGGTAGCGGTCGCCGGGCTCGTAGCCGTGGACGGCGTCGAGGAGGCCGGCGCAGTCGCGCACCGATCGGGTCAGGACGAACTCGACGCCCAGGCCCAGCAGGGGGTCGCCGTAGTCCGGTCCCGGGCTGGTCCGTCCCTGGCTGGGCTTGAGTCCCACGAGCCCGCAGGCCGCTGCCGGGATCCGGATCGACCCGCCGCCGTCGTTGCCGTGGGCGACCGGCAGCGCCCGCGCCGCCACGAGTGCGGCCGCACCGCCGCTGGAGCCGCCGGGGCTGCGGTGCAGGTCCCACGGGTTGCGGACCGAGCCGGTGGCCACGGGCTCCGTGTTGGCGTTGAAACCCAACTCGGGGGTCGCGGTCAACCCGAGGGTCGCGAGCCCGGCACGGCGGAAGCGCGTGACGAGGTGGGTGTCGGTGGGCATCGGGACACCCGCGCCGAGCAGCCTGCTGCCCGAGCGCGTGGGGACGCCGGCCGCATGGGCGATGAGGTCCTTGATCGCGAACGGGACGCCGGCGAAGGGACCGTCGGGTGCATGGTCGAGCGGGGTGTCCCACGGTCCGCTGACCAGCGCGTTGACGGCTGGCTGAACCGCCTCCAGGGCCTCGGTGGCCGCCTGGAGCACCTCGGCGTCGCCGACCTCCCCGGTCCGGATCATCGCCGCCAGTGCGGTCGCGTCCAGCTCGGCGTACTCACTCGGTTTCATCGTCGTTCCCCTTCCGAACAGGTCCGCCGCGGACGCTAGGAGCCGCCGACGGGCCTGCCATCCGTCGATTGACGGACCGGCCACGCGTGGTCGACGCTCCGGTGGTGACCGCTCTGGCCGCCGCCCGGGAGCTCGGCGAGTCCCTGCGCCGACGCGACGGGCACCCACCGCCCGCGCACCTCGCCGACGGGCTGCGGCAGGTCGTGCGGTCGGACTGCCTCGCGCTCTCGATCTGGGATCCGGTCGCCCGTCGACACCGGACGCTCACCTCGTCGTACCCGGAGGTCGTCACCGGGTTCCTCGAGGTCACGATGCACACCGAGCCGCTGTTCACCGTCGTGCGCCGCCGCGGCGAACCGGTCCGGGTGCGCGATCTGAGCCCCGCGCAGCGCTCCGGCGACGTCTTCGACACCGTCATCACGCCGCACGGCTTCCGGGACGGCGTCACCCAGTGTCTGTTCGCACCCGACGGACGCTACGTCGGCATGTTGAACGCGAGCACGCTCGACACGAGCCGTCCCGACGACGAGGCGATGACGCTGCTCGTGCTGCTCGCGCCCCAGCTCGGCACGGCACTGGACCCGACGCCGGTGCCGGGCGCCCCGGTCCGCCGGCTCGACGACGGGAACACCGAGGGGCTGCGGCTCGGGTCGGACGGCAGGATCGGTGCCCTGACGGCCGATGCCCGCCGTGATCTGCTGGAGGAGCCCTCACCGCTGCGGGCTACGGCCGCTCGGCTGCGGGGAGGACCTCTCCGTCGGCTGCTCGTGCACCGGGGCGCCGTGTACGACGTCGAGGTGTATCGCTCCGGCCCCGACATCGTGGTCCTGTACGGCGAGACGGCGGCACCGGCGGGTCTCAGCACGCGGGAGCTGCAGGTCCTCGTGCGCCTGGCCGAGGGGTGCAGCAACGCCGAGATCGGCGCGCACCTCGGCATCGGCGCGCGGACGGTCGCCACGCACGTCGAGCACATCCTGGCCAAGACCGGGGGCCGCAACCGGGTCGCCGCCGCCCGGACGGCGGCCGAATGGGGCCTGCTCTGCTGAGTCGCGCGCGTCAGGCCGCGGCGAGCACCCGTGTCGACGTGCGACGACGCCACGGCGTCCGTCCCCACGGCTTGGCGACCGAGGCCCACGTCATGAGCAGGAAGGCCGCCATGCTGACCAGCGGCCCGACCACGAGCGGCACGGCGACCGGGCTGGGGGACGTGCCGAGGGCGACGCTCTGCTCGACCCACACCCCGACGAAGAAGGTGCTGTAGAGGATCACGGCGACGGTGAGGACGAGCTTGACCAGCACCCACCAGTACGTGACGAGTCCCCACGGCGTCACGAGGGACAACACGACGCCGGTGGCGAGCGCGAGGAAGGCGCCCGGGATGACGAGCCAGAGGTCGATCGTCGAGACGAGCAGGTAGCAGGCCCGCCGCAGTTCGACGTCGTCCGTCACGGCCGCCGTCGAGGTGAGGACGACGTTCGCGGCGCCTGCGCCCATCCAGCCGAGCGAGACGACGACGTGGACGAACACCAGGAGCTGGCGGGTGCGCTTGCCGACCAGGGACGCCACGGGCATCAGGTGCCCGCGGTTTCAGGGTCCTGAAACCTCGACGGCTCGGGCGATCCGGCCGAGCAGCCCGGTGAGCGTGGCGAGTTCGTCGGCGTCGAGCCCGAGGGCCTCGGGTCGGTCGGCCTCCTCGACGAGGGGCGTGGCGCGCGCGAGGACGTTCCGGCCGGAATCGGTGAGGTGGACCGGTGCGGGTCGGCCGCGACCGGAGGCCGCGCGCTCGACGTAGCCGGCGCTCTCCAGTCCCGGCAGCAGCTCGCTCATGCTCTGCGGGGTCATGAGGCAACGGCGGGCGAGCTCGGACGAGGTCGCGCCGGGGGTGTTGTCGAGCTGGACGAGGACGCCGAACTGGGTGGGCGTGAGTCCCACCGGCGCGAGCGTGCGGAACAGCCGCGGGGCGAGCAGCAGGTGGGTGCGGATCACCGACCAGCTCGGCAGTGCCGCGATCCGCTCGTCGGTCCAGAGGTCGGGCACCCGCGGACCCTAGCCCGCCGGAGGCGAGGGCCCCGAGTGGCGTGTCCGGCGTATGGCGGCGTCGAAGTTGCTCCGTTCGCCGGTTGATCTTCTCGAACTGGTGTTCGATACTGAGTGCATGGCGATCGACGCGGCGTGGGACCCCTGGGCGGGGCCCGAGCCCGAGCCGCCGTGGGAACCCGAGGACCACGACGAGCCCGTGTTCGTCCCGCTCTCCGACGAGGAAGCGGCCTGGTGGGAGAGCATCTCCCCGCCCGTCCAGAACGACGGCTGGCACGACGACGAGCCCGCCGAGCCTGTCCTCGGAACGACCGCGCCGGAACCGGGCTGGGCGGTCCCCGGGGTCACCGACACCGCTACCGATTCGACGGACGGGGTGTCCGCGTCCTCGCAGGCGGTGCTCGACGAGGTCGACGCCGCGACCACCGCACACCGGCTGGCCGGGGCCCGGCTGTACCGGGCGGTGACGGCATTACGGGCCAGCGACGTGCTGGCCGAGACGCGCTACCAACGGCTGCCGCGGTTGTTGGAGGACCACGTCCGGCTCGACCCCAAGACCGTCGCGATGCTCGACCGGCACGCCGAGGCCCTGCACCCGCACCTCACCCCGACCGGGGCGACCACCCCCGCCCAGCTGCCCGCCACCAGTGCGGCGGTGGATGACGGGGTGATCGACGAGGCGCACGTCGAGATCATCAGCAAGACGATGGACCGGCTCCGGAAGGTCGACGACCTCGACGAGACGGTCCTCGCCGTGGCTGAGGAGCAGCTCGCCACCCTCGCCGCCACCCACTCGCCGCGAGCGTTGGCGTCGGCGGCGAAGACGGTCGCCGACCGGCTCGATCCCGACGGTGCGCGCCCGAAGGACGACGACCCGATCGGCAACGAGCTGCACCTGACCAAGCGCCGCAACGGCGACCTCCACGCCAAATTGGTGCTGCGTGAGCCGGCCGCGGCGGCGTTGTTCGACGACGCCATCCGCGCCGCGACACCCGCTCCGGCGTCGGCGGTGACCGCCGATCCCGACACCGGGCTCCCACCCGTCGCCGACGATCCAGACGGCGGGCGTCGGGTGGGGGTCGATCCGCGGGTCGAGGCCCGCGACTCCAAGCCCAACCGGCAGGCCACCGGACTGCTCGACCTGACCGCCGCGAGCCACCACGCCGGGCTCGACCACAGCGAGGACGAGCAGCACCCCGGCAGCCCCACCGCCTCCATGCCGCTCCCCGACCTCGACGACCACGGCGACACCACCGCCTGGCCCACCGAACCCGCACCCGACACCGAGGCCGCCCAGGCCGACGAGACCGTCGACGACGAGACCGCCAAAGACCCGGCCGTCGACGATGACCCCAGGCAGCCGGACTCACAGGGGCCGGACGATCAGGCCGTCGATGAGCCCGAGGTCGAACCGCCGCCACAGAAGCCGTGGACCCCGCCGAACTTCGACGCGATGTCACTGCCCGGGCGGGAGCGGGTCACCCTCACCGTCACCCTGGATTACGAGACGTTGCGCCAACAACCCAGCGACGCCCACCAGGCGCTCGCGCTGCTCGGGGACTCCACCTGGATCCGCCCCGAGACCGCCCGTCGATTGGCCTGCGACGCCGAGATCATCCCGGTCGTGCTCGGGTCGAAGGGCGAGGTCCTCGACATCGGCCGCAAGACCCGCGCCGTCCCCGCCGGGATCCTCCGCGCCGTGGTCCACCGCGACCGGCACTGCGCGTTCCCCGGCTGCCGCCGGCGAGCCCGCACCACCCAGGCCCACCACATCACCCACTGGGCCCACGGCGGCGACACCGCCCTGGACAACCTGGTCTGCCTCTGCCGGAACCACCACGACCTGGTCCACCACGCCGGATGGGACATCGCGATGATCGACCACCTGCCCTGGTTCACCCCACCGGCCTGGCTCGACCCCACCCGAACACCGAGACACAACCGCCCCTGGCAGCGGATCGCATGAGCGCGTCCGATCACCGAGGACGGGGCTCCGCGAGAACGGTGGCCCAGACGTGTGTCATCGAGCGGACGTCGCCGGAGAGGGACGGGCGCAGTCCCGTGGCCGGGCCGCCGGCGAGCTCCGCGTCGAGCTGGCGCCGGATCTCCTCCCGGTCGACCTCGGGGGTGCGGCTGCGCTCCATCCAGTCCTCGACGTCGAGCGGGTTGTCGCGCCGATCGGTGGAGACGGGTGTGGCGCCCGCGTCGGTGAGCAGCCCGTGGATCTCGTCGGTGCTCAGTGTCCGGCCGTGGCTGGGATCCCGGAGCCGCTCGAGGTGGGTGTTGCGGTCGATCAGATCCGGGTCGGCGTCGTCGAGGACGAGGTCGGTGATGCCGACCCGACCGTCGGGCCGGACGACGCGGACCATCTCGCGCACGACCGCGGCCGGGTCGGCCACCTGGTGGAGGGTGAGCCGGCAGACCACCAGGTCGAACTGGGCGTCGAGCCAGGGGAGGGCCGTGGCGTCGCCCACCGCGAAGGAGATGTTGCGCAGGTCGGCGTCGCGGGCGATGCGGTCGCCGTGGGCGAGCATCTCCGGGGTGAGGTCGAGTGCACTCACGTGGGCGAGTCGCGGTGCGAGGGCACGGCCGAGGTGCCCCGCCCCGCAGGCCACGTCCAGGGCCTGCTCGCCGGGCTCCGGTGCGAGCAGGTCGACGATCCAGTCGAGGTTGCTCGCGAACACGCCGGTGTCGGTGAAGGTCGGGGCCTGGAGCCGGAACTGCTCCCGGATCCTCGCGTTGTGCTCGTCGCTCACGTCGCGATCATCGCGCGGACTCCCGACGGCGGGTGCCCTGCACCGGGATCGCGCCCGACCAGCCGAACTGCTCGCTGTGGATCCGCTCGGCCGGGACCCCGAGCTGTTCGATCGCCGCGAGCGAGCCGGTGAGCAGCGACGGCGAGCCGCACACGAACCAGTCGAGGTGGCGGCGGCCGCGGCCCGGGACGACGTCGTCGAGCAGTCCGGCGTCGACCCGCCGTCCGGAGGTCCGGGTGATCCGCAGGTCGAGACGTCGGGCGAGCGAGGCGAGCTCGGGCTCGAAGAGCGGTTCGTCGGGGCGCTGGGCGACGACCATGTGCACCGGACGCGGGTCGTCGGAGTCCGCGAGGGTGCGCAGCATCGACATCATGGGCGTGATGCCGACGCCCCCGGCGACGAGCACGAGCCCGGGCGCCTCCGGGGCGGCGCTGAAGGAGCCGTGCGGGCCGTCGAGCCAGACCCGCGAGCCCGGCGGGAGCGACGCCAACGTGGTCGAGAAGTCCCCGCTGCCGCGGACGGTGAGCTCGAGGCGACCCGTGACCTGCGCGGACGAGGCGATGGTGAAGGGGTGCTCCTCGCTGCCCAGCACCGAGCGGCGCAGTCGGAGCCACACGAACTGGCCCGCGTGGAAGCGCATGCCGCGGTGCAGGTGCACCGGGGCGAGCACGAGCGTCGCCGTCGACGGACCCTCCGGGCGCACGCCGTAGACGACGTAGGCGCCGTCGCGGGAGAACAGCGGCCGCCACACCCACCGCAGGAACAGCACGGCGAGGAACCCGAGGGTCAACGCGGAGAGGACGACCCGCAGCACCGGGTCCTCCAGCAGGTGGCCGAGCCAGAACACGTGCAGCCCGGCCAGCACGATCGCAGCGGCCGCTAGCAGCACGTGCGCCCGCGCCCACACCTCGTACCGGCGCCCGGAGCGCCGACCCCAGGCCGCGACGAGGCCCACCGACAGCATCGCCGCCGTCGCCCACCAGCCCCATTGGATCGACAGCGAGGCCGTGAACGGGTTCCACAGCTTCGGCGAGCGCACCACGGCCACCGCGAGGTGCACCAGGACCGCGGCGATCGCCACGATCCCGAGCCACCGGTGGGTGCCGATGATGCGGTCGATCCCGAAGGTCCGCGTGAGGGTGCGCAGCCGGGCGGGGGCGACGATCGTGAGCGCCAGGGTCACGAGTGCCACGACGCCGACCGCCGTCAGGACCACCGAGAGCGGCCGACCGTCCGCGCGCCAGACCGTCAGCACCACCGGCCCCAGCAGCAGCACCGCTGCCACCGTCGTCCAGAGCGTCCGTCGTCTCGCGAGATACACGGGGCGCGACGGTAGGGAGGCGCACGGTGACGACCCCCCGAACCTGAGAGCGCCGACGATCAGTGGTGCCGTGGGCGCGACGAGAGGCGGGAGCGACTCAGAGAGCCGTCCGCAGCCGGTAGGTGCGGGTGATCTGCTGCGGGCTGTCGTTGTCATCGCTGACCAGGAGCAGGTCGAGGGCGCCGTCCGGATCGCGTCCCGTGATGGTCATGCCCTCGATGTTGTCGAGCAGCGGGTTGTGCTGCGGCTGCTTCGCCGTGGCGCCCAGCGAGGGACAGGCGCCGAGGTCCGCGAGCACGGTCACGGCCGCGGGGCTCGTCCGCGGGTCGACCAGCAGGAGGTGCACGGTGTTGCCCGTGGCCTTCTCGTAGCCGCGTTCGAGGGCGAGCAGGCGACCGTCGCCCACCGCGACCAGCTCCGAGACGCCGAGGTCGGCGGGCAGCGGCATCGGGATCTCGGTCCCCGGGACGTCGTTCCGCCAGGTGAGCAGGCGCGTGTCGGCCTCGCCGGTCAGCGGCTTCTCCAGCGACGCGACCAGCGTGCCGTCGGGTTGCCGGGCCAGCCCCTCGAACGTCGCGTTGTCCTGCGTCCGCCCCGCGATGTCCGCCGGGATCGGGAGCGCGCCGATCAGCCGACCGTCGGGGGAGTAGCGGAGCACCTGCGGCCCGGACTCGTCGCCGATCAGCAGCGTGCCGTCCGGATCGATCACCAGGGACTCGGAGTCGAGCGGCTTCCCGGCGGGGTCCGCGAGGACCACCGAGCTGAGCGGCCGGGTGGCCGACGCGTCGAGGGTGAACAGCACCGAGCGGTCGGACAGGGCGTAGAGCGTCCCGTCGGACCGGGCGGCGAGCGCGGACAGGTTGCCGACGGTCTGCCCCTCGAACGTCTGTCCCTCGAGCGCGTCGGAGTACGACTCGATGGTCGTGCTCGGGGAGCACGGTCCCGGCCCGCTCCCGTTCCCGTCGGCGGGTTGTGCCGGCCGGGGTGTCGCACATCCGGCCAGGGCGACGGCGGCGACGGCGGTGAGCAGGAGGCGGCGCACGGCGGAAGCGTGCCCGACCCGGGTGGCGCGCCGGTGAACACGGTGAGCAGCGGGACGACGAACGGACGGCACGACGGTCGCCCGGGGCGCGCGTCACGTGTGACCGACCGCCCGGCGGGCGACCCGAGCGCCATGAGCATGACGGTGGCGGTACTGGGGACGGGACTGATGGGCTCCGGCATGGCGCGGAGCCTGCTGCGCGAGGGCCACACGGTCCGCGCGTGGAACCGGACCCGCGACAAGGCCGACCCCCTCGCCGACGACGGCGCCACGGTGGTCGACACCGCGGCCGAGGCGGTCGACGGCGCCGACGCGGTGATCACGATGCTGTTCGACGCGGACGCCGTGGCGGCCACGATGAGCGACGCGCTGCCGCACTTCGGCGGGGACACGGTGTGGGTCCAGACCTCCACGGTCGGCGTCGACGGGATCGAGAAGCTGGCGCGCCAGGCGTCCGACGCGGGGGTCGCCTTCCTCGACGCCCCCGTCGTCGGGACGAAGGGGCCGGCGGAGCAGGGGAACCTCGTGGTCCTCGCCTCGGGGGAGAAGGACCTCGTCGAGCGGGTGCAGCCGGCGCTCGACGCCATCGGCCAGAAGACGGTGCACGCCGGTGACGTCGGCACGGGCAGCCGGCTGAAGCTCGTGGTGAACGCCTGGCTGTCGACGGTGGTGGGTGGCGTCGCGCAGTCGATCGCGCTGGCCGGCGACCTCGGCCTCGACCCGCAGCTCTTCCTCGACACCATCGACGGGCAGGCGCTCGACAGCCCGTACGCGCAGCTCAAGGGCAAGGGCATGGTCGAGGGCGACTTCGAGCCGTCGTTCGCGGTCGACGGGGTCCTCAAGGACACCCACCTGATCCTCGACGCCGCGCACTCGTCCGGGACCTTCACCGGGCTCCTCGCGATGCTCGCCGACCGGCTCTCCACCGCCGACCGCGCCGGCCACGGGGCGGAGGACACCGCCGCGGTGGTGCACGCCTACCGGGCGCACCGCGACTAGACCAGCCGGTCCCGCACCGTCCGCACCTCGCCCGCCAGCGCCACCAGCACCCCGTCGTCGGGTCCGGGCTCGGCGGTGCCCTCGAGCACCGCGAGCGACCGTCCGACGGCGGGGTGCTCGTGGTCGGGGTCGAGCAGGGACGCCGTCGCGAGGACGCGGAGGTCGACGAGGCCTTCGCGGAAGCGGTCGAGATCGGCCTGCTGATCGGTGGTGAGCCGGTCGTGGTCGGGGGTGAGGTCGGCGGTGGCCCGCAGGGCCCTCCGCTGCGCGGCGACCACGTCGCCCCGGGGCCCGCCGAGGGACCGCACCGCGGCCACCGTCGCCGACACCGCCTCCTCGACCCGCGCCCGCAAGACCGGCGGCCGGACCCCGGGCACCACCGCGAAGCCGACCACCACCGCGATCACCAGCGCGCCCGCCGTCAGCAGCACGTACTCCACGAGTGTCCCGACCGGGTCGAGGTGGCGCAGCGAGGAGTTCATCGCGACGCTCATGCACACCATCGCCGCGCTCCCCAGCGCCGGCCGCGTGGTGATCGTCGACAGCCCGATCACCAAGGCCACGCCCGCGATCGGGGCGTAGGCGGCGGACGGCACCAGCAGGATCACGACGATCACCACCGCCGAGCCCGCGGCTAGCCCGACCACCCGTGGCCAGGCCTTCCCGAGGGTGTCGCGCCAGCTCGCCTGCAGCACGCCGAACGTCGTCATGAGCAGCGTCGGGAGCAGCGGATCGCCGGGGCGCAGCCGCATCGAGAGCAGCAGCGCGGCCAGGACGCCGAGCCCCGTGCGCAGCGCGTGCCGCACCTGCGCGGTCCGCAACCACCCGCTCAGCGGCACCGAGCGGAGGTCCCGCCGGGCCTCGGCGGGGACCGACACCGGCGCGTCGTCCCGCTCACCGGCCGCCCGGTCGATCGCGTCCAGCGCGGCGTGCGCCGCGTCGAGGGGCCTGTTCCCGACGTCGGGTGTGGTCGCCCGGGGCGGATCGCTGCGCTTCGCCCGCACCCGGTCGGCCACCTCGTGCGCGCGGGCGCGGAGGTCGTCGAGGGCCGGGTCCTCGGCGTCGGACCGTCGGGCCAGCGCCTCGGCCGAGCGGCGGGCGAGCCGGAAGCGCCCGGCCTCCTGCAGCACCGTCCCGAGCCACCGGCGACGCCCGTCGGCGTGCCACAGCGAGACCGACCCGGAGACGTCGCCGTCCCCGTCGAGCAGGTCGGCCACGGCCGCCCGGGTCGGCTTCGACGGGTCGGCGATGCCGAACGCGAGCCGGAGCACGAGGGCCACGACGACGCCGGCCGCCGCGGCGAGCACGAACTGCCGCGAGCTCGCGGGGGAGAGCAGCGGGATGCCGTAGGCGAACAGCGTGACCATGCCGAGCCCGAGCGCCGTCGTGGAGTACCGCGACCCGCGCAGCGGCAGCAGCGCGCCCGCCGTCACGATCACCACGATCAGGGCGAACGCGGCGGGGCGGGACAGGTCGGCGAGCAGGCGGGGCCCGACCGCCGCGCCGAACAGGACCGGGGCGAGGACGGCGAGCCGGCGCAGGTCCGGCCACAGCGGGCCGCCGAGCGACGTGATGAGCCCGAACAGCGCGACGAACGCCCCGACGACGGCAGCGGGACCGGCGCCGAGCAGCGTCCCGACCACGAACGCCGGCACCGCGACGATCACGAGCAGAGGGAGCAGGCCGCCCTTCACCGGCCGGGTCCGATCACGGAATCGTGGTGCAGGTGCTGGTCGGCGACGAGGGTCAGGAGGCGGCGCGCGGAGCGCGGGGAATCGACGACGCCGGGCGGGACGGCGCCCCGGGTCTGCCGGTAGGCCCGCGCCGCGAGGTCCTCGAGCAGGTCGCTCACCGGCCCGTCGGTCGCGAGCCGGAACCCGGTCGCACGGCCGAGGTGGCGGGTCCCGGTGGAGCCGTAGGTGCGCTCGGCGTACTCGGGGAAGACCCCCGCGAGGAACAGCGCACCGTCGCCGATCCGGCGCCAGACGCCGGGACGGGCGTCCTCGGGGGTGTCGGCGAGCAGCTCGGCGAGCCGGGGCAGGTCGAGCTCGTCCCACCGGCGGCCGCGGGGCCGCCCGCGCCCGTCGCGGCGCCAGGCCACGCCCGACGTCAGGCGCGCGTAGGAGGCGAGCAGCTCGGCGAGGAAGAGCCGGTGGGCGGGATCGGCGGCGAAGGCGGCCAGGACGGGGCCGTCGAGGACCGGGATCCGGGCGCGCGGCCCGGTGCGGTCGAGGACCGAGGTCCGGCCGACGAGCGCGTTCGCCGTCCGGTGCACGGCCGCGGCGAACACGAGGAACGGCGAGACGTACCGGAAGCGCTCGCCGGGGTCGTGCGTGGCCGAGAGCACGGCGTCCGCGACCGCGGGCCGGTCGAGCAGGTCGAGGACCAGCTCCGGTCGGCGGCGCAGCGCGGGGACCTGGTCGGGCCGGTCGTCGGTGAGGGCGAGCAGGTCACGGTCGGTGAGGTGCTCGCCGTAGCGGCCGGCCACCGCCTCGCGTGAGGTCATCCGGTCATGCTGCCTGCACACCGGCCAGCTTGCCCGGACTGAGCTGTGCGGCGAGCCGCACCAGCGCCCCGGTCTCGGCGTCGAAGGCCGCCTGCATGACGACCGTCAGCACGCCGTCGACCCGGACGAGCACGCCGGGCGTCCCGTTGACCGGACCGACCTCGATCGTCGCCGCGGCGGCCTGGCGGGCCAGTCCGGCCACGAACCGGGCCACCCGTCCGCCGCCCTCCACCGGCCGCCGCGCCGCGCTCACCACGCCGCCGCCGTCGGACACCGCGACCGCGTCGTCGGCCAGCAGCGCCTCCAGGGCGCCGAGGTCCTGACCGGCCGCCGCGGCGAGGAAGCGGGCCAGGAGGTCGGCGACGCGCTCCGGGTCCGCCTCGAAGCGGCGCCGGCCGCGCACCCGCTCCCGCGCCCGGTGGAGGTGCTGGCGGACGGTCGCCTCGGACAGGTCGAGGAGGGTCGCGACCTCGGCGTGCGGATGCCCGAACGCCTCGTGCAGCACGAACACCGCGCGCTCGGCGGGGGAGAGGGCCTCCATCAGCTGGAGCACCCCGAGCGAGAGGGTCTCGCGCTGCTCGGCGGTCTCCATCGGCCCGAGGTCGGTGGCACCGGGGCCTGCCTCGGTGCGCACCGGCTCCGGCAGCCAGGGCCCGACGTAGTCGGTGCGCAGGACCCGCAGCGAGGTCAGCCGGTTCCGGCACAGGTTGACGACGACGCGGGTGAGCCAGGCGGGCGGGTCCCGCACCTCGTCCTCGGCGCCGGACCACCGCAGCCACGCGTCCTGCACGACGTCCTGGGCCTCGTGCAGTTCACCGAGCATCCGGTAGGCGAGCCCGGTGAGTCGGCCGCGTTCGGCCTCGAAGATCTCGGAGAGACGGAGCGCAGCGGAGCTCGACCATCGTCGGGGGAGACGGAGCGCAGCGGAGCTCGACCATCGTCGGGGGAGACGGAGCGCAGCGGAGCTCGACCATCGTCGGGCGCGACGGAGGCCGAGCTCATGCGCTCGTCGGGATCCAGGGGTGGCGCTGGACGCGCAGCGCGTTGACCACGACCGCCTCCTTCACCGCCGCCGCGAGCCGCCCGGTCAGCACGGCCTCCCGGGGCGAGTCGTCGGCGTGCACCAGCTGGATCAGCCCGTCCCGACGCCCCAGGCTGACGCACCGCACGGCGTACCGGAAGCGCAACGGCTCCGGCGTGGTGCCGGCGAGCAGCGCGGCGACGGTGCGCGCGGCCTGCTGGGCCTGGGGGAGTCCGGTCGCGCACGCCATGCGGAGGAGCCGGCCGTCCGCCCGGGTCGCGGCCGCCGCGTCGCCGATCGCCAGGACGTCCGCGTGCGAGGTCGAGCGGAGGTCGGGCCCGACGAGCACCCGCCCGGCGTCGTCGACGGCGAGCCCGGACCGGCGGGCGAGGTTGGGCACCGCGAAGCCCACGGTCCCGACGACGACGTCGGCCGTGACCCGCGAGCCGTCCGCCAGAACGAGGCCGTCCTCGTCGGCGGCCACCGCGCGGGCGTGCTCGCGGACGGTGACGCCGAGCCGGGCGCAGACGCGGCGCACGTGCCGGGCGCCCCGGGCGGACAGGTCGTCCTCGAGCGCCCCGGCGCCGACGAGCGTGACGCGGTGGCCGTGTTCGCCGAGCTCGGTGGCGAGCTCCAGGCCGGTGAGGCCGCTCCCCACCACCGCCACCCGACGGGGTCCGTCGGCGAGCCGGTCGTGCAGCCGGGCCGCCCCGGCCGCCGTCGAGACGTCCTGGACGGGACCGGGGAGGGCCAGCGGGTCGGCGTGGCTGCCGAGGGCGTACACGAGCAGGTCGTAGGGCAGCGTGCCGCCGTCACGCAGCTCCACCCGGTGGCCGACGGGGTCGAGCCCCTCGGCCCGGTCGTCGACGAACCGCACGCCGGTGCCCGCCAGCAGGTCGGTGAACCGGGGGGCCGCCGCGGCACCACCGACCGACGCCTCGTGCAGGCGGACCCGCTGGACGAAGCGGTCGCCGTCGTTGACCAGCGTGACCGTCGCGTCCGTCCGGGCCGCCAGCGCCTGCGCGGCGAGCTGTCCGGCGTACCCGCCGCCCAGGACCACCACCCGCGCCCGGGCACCCCGGCCGCGCGACCCTGTCGTCGGACTCTGTGCTCGGTCTGGAGATTGCTCCCGGATCGCCATCGTGGCCTCCTCGTCGTCGGTGTGCGGGGAAGACCGACGGCCGGGCAGCGGCGTGACAGGAGCGGACGTGAGCCGGAGCACAGCCTGTCCGGCCCTGTCCGTTCGACCGGGTGTCGCACCGCGCTGTTTTCCGATCGACGAGCGACGGGAACCTGAACTCGATGTGAGGTCCGCGCGACGACGTGCGGACCCGGGACGGAGGGGCCGAGATGGACCACGTGCGCTGGCTGGAGACGCTGTCGTCGGGTGACGTCGACGCCGTCGGGGGGAAGAACTCCTCGCTCGGCGAGATGATCCAGAACCTGGAGTCGGCGGGGGTCCGTGTCCCCGGCGGCTTCGCGACGACCGCGGACGCCTATCGCGCGTTCCTGTCGGCCAACGGCCTGGACGACCGGGTGCGGGAGCTCCTCGACGGGCTCGACCCGAACGGCGACAAGCTCGCCGAGGTGGGCGCCGCGATCCGCGACGAGTTCACCAAGGCGGAGTTCCCGGAGGACACCGCGGACGCGATCCGCGAGGCCTACGCCGAGCTGTCGCGCCGGTACGACACCGAGAACGTCGACGTCGCGGTCCGGTCGAGCGCGACCGCGGAGGACCTGCCGGACGCGAGCTTCGCGGGCCAGCAGGACACCTACCTCAACATCACCGGCGCCGACGCCCTGATGGCCGCCTGCAAGGACTGCTTCGCCTCGGTGTTCACCGACCGGGCGATCGCCTACCGCACCGAGCAGGGCTACGACCATCTCGACCTGGCGCTGTCGGTCGGCGTCCAGAAGATGGTCCGCTCCGACCAGGGCAGCGCCGGCGTCATGTTCACCATCGACTCGGACACCGGCTTCCCCGACACGATCGTCATCAACGCCGCCTGGGGCCTGGGCGAGAACGTCGTCGGCGGTGAGGTCACGCCCGACCAGTACACGGTCTACAAGCCGTTCCTGGAGAACACCGCGCTCCGGCCCATCATCGAGAAGTCGGTGGGGGCGAAGGAGAAGACGATGCAGTACGCGGCCGACCCCGAGCAGGCCGGCGACACCACCGAGAACGTCGACACCCCGCCCGAGCAGCGCAGCCGCTTCGTCCTCACCGACGACGACATCCTCGAGCTCGCCCGCTGGGGCACGACGATCGAGAAGCACTACGACCGCCCGATGGACATCGAGTGGGCCCGAGACGGCCGGACCGGGGAGATGTTCGTCGTCCAGGCCCGCCCCGAGACCGTGCAGTCGAACGCCGGCGCCGGGACGCTGCAGACCTACCGGCTCGACGAGACCGGCACGGTCCTCGTCAGCGGCCTCGCGATCGGGCAGGCCGTCGCCTCCGGCGCGGTGCAGCGCATCGCCTCGGCCGACGACATCGACACCTTCGAGGAGGGCCGGGTCCTCGTCACCGAGATGACCGACCCGGACTGGGTGCCGATCATGCGCAAGGCCGCGGCCATCGTCACCGACCGCGGCGGGCGCACCTCGCACGCCGCGATCGTCTCCCGCGAGCTCGGCGTGCCCGCCATCGTCGGGACGGGCGACGCCACGGCGACGCTCTCCGACGAGCAGGAGGTCACGATCTCCTGCGTCGAGGGCGACCAGGGTCAGGTCTACGAGGGGCTGCTCGAGTACACCGTCGAGGACCTCTCGCTCGACGACGTCCCCGAGACCCGCACGCGCGTGATGATGAACATCGGCAACCCGGCCGCCGCCATGCAGTGGTGGCGGCTGCCGGCCCACGGCATCGGGCTCGCGCGCGTCGAGTACCTCGTCAACAACGTCATCCAGGCCCACCCGCTGGCCCTGCTGCACCCCGACCGCATCGACGACGAGGCCCGCGCCCGGATCGAGGAGCTCACCGAGGGCTACGACTCGAACGAGGAGTACTTCGTCGAGCAGATGGCGCGGGGCATCGGCGTCATCGCCGCGTCCCAGTACCCCGAACCCGTCGTCGTACGGCTGTCGGACTTCAAGACCAACGAGTACGCGGGCCTCATCGGCGGGACGACGTTCGAGCCGGAGGAGGAGAACCCGATGCTCGGGTGGCGCGGGGCCTCGCGCTACTACAGCGACGACTACGCCGAGGCGTTCGTCCTCGAGTGCCGGGCGCTGCACCGCGTGCGCATCGAGATGGGCTTCACCAACGTCATCGTCATGGTGCCGTTCTGCCGCACCCCCGACGAGGCCGACCGCGTCCTGGAGATCCTCGCCGAGAACGGTCTGAAGCGCGGTGAGGACGAGCTGCAGGTCTACGTGATGGCGGAGATCCCGTCGAACGTGCTGCAGGCCGACGAGTTCGCCGAGCGCTTCGACGGCTTCTCCATCGGCTCCAACGACCTCACCCAGCTCACCCTCGGGATCGGCCGCGACGACGACCGCCTCTCGCATTTGTTCGACGAGCGCAACCCCGCCGTCAAGAAGATGATCTCGATGCTCATCGAGACGGCGCACGCGCACGGTCGGTACGTCGGCATCTGCGGCCAGGGTCCGTCGGACCACCCGGAGCTCGCCGAGTTCCTGGTGGAGCAGGGCATCGACTCGATGTCGCTGAACCCCGACAGCGTGCTCACCGTGATCGAGAAGGTCGCGGCGGCGGAGAAGAAGTAGTTCGACAGCGCCGCGAGAATCGTCGGTGATGCTCACCGACGACGAGATCCGGCGCTTTCGTGACGACGGGTTCGTCGCGGTCCGCGGGGCGTTCCCGCGGGCCGTGGCGGACGCCTGCGCGGCGGAGATCTGGGCGGCGCTGCCGGAGTCCCCGGGCGACCCCTCCACCTGGACCGTGCCGGTCCGCCGCCTCGACGGGTTCGGGACGCCGCCGTTCGCCACGGCCGCGCGGGCGCCCGTGCTGCACGAGGCGTTCGACCAGCTCGTCGGCCTCGGCCGGTGGGTCCCGCGGACGGGGCTCGGCACGATCCCGGTCCGCTTCCCCTCGACCGGGGAGCCGGGCGACGACGGGTGGCACCTCGAGGGGAACTTCGCCGGTCCCGACGGCGGGCCGCGCGTCGACCTGCGCTGCCACGGCCGGGCGCTGCTGATGCTGTTCCTGTTCGCCGACGTCGGACCGGACGACGCACCGACCCGCATCCGGGTCGGGTCGCACCTCGACGTCCCGCCCTTCCTCGCCGACGCCGGCGACGAGGGGCGGGAGTGGATGGCCGTGTGCCGGGACGTGGTGCCGGCCTCGGCGGACCGGCCGGTGGCCACCGCACACGGGGCGGCGGGCGACGTGTTCCTCTGCCACCCGTTCCTCGTCCACGCCGCCCAGCCGCACCACGGGACGCGGCCTCGGCTGATGGCCCAGCCGCCACTCGAGCCGACCGGCCCCGTCGACCTGGAGTCGCCGTACCCGGTCGCGGCGGCGATCCGCGCGGGCCTGGGGTCCTGACGGCGGGTCAGGCCATCCAGGGCGGGACGGTGGGTTCGCCGCCGGGGACCACGGCGTGTGCGGCGCCCGGGCCGGTGACCAGGGCGACGAGCCCGCCGTCGGGGTCGGCGTGAATCCGACGGGTCCTCCCGGCGGCGAGCACGACCGAGTCGCCCGGTCCGACGTCGTGGTTCCCGTCGTCGGTGTCCACCTGCGCCCGTCCGCGCAGGACGGTCCACACCTGCTCGCCGTCCATGGTGTGCACCGGCCCGTGGGCGGCCGGTGCCATCTCCACCTGCCAGAGAGCCTGGGCGCTGCCCCCGAGGGACGGGGACGCATAGGTCGTCATCACGGCGTTGGGGGTCTCGGTGCGGCGGGTCTCGGTACGACGGATGACGGTCACGGGATGCTCCTCGGTAGGGTCGGTCAACCAGGTTGTCTGTCGAGGAAAACGGTAAACCAGGTTGTCTTCCAGGGGAAGTGGTCCGATGTCGGGCGGTGAGCTCGCCCTGCGCCTGCTCGCGGCGTTCCGGGGGCTCGTCGACGACGTGCACGCCGAGCTCGCCGCGCACGGTCACCCGGGGGTCCGACCGGCGCACGGCTTCGCGCTGCAGGCGATCGGGTCCGGCGGGGCGACCGCGGGCGAGCTCGCGCTCCGCCTGGGCGTCAGCAAACAGGCCGCGGGCAAGACGGTCGACGGCCTGGCCGCGCTGGGTTACGTCGAACGCGCTGTGGACCCCGCGGACGCACGCCGCAAGGTCGTCGGCCTGACCGCCGCCGGACGTGAGGTGCTCGACCTGTCGGGCCGCGCCTTCGACCGCGCCCGGGGCGGACGCCTGGCGGGGGTCGACGCCGCGCAGGTGGCGGCCTTCGAGCAGGTGCTCCGAGCCCTGACCGACGGCGACGCCCCGGGGTTCGACGCCGCCTCGTGGCTGGCCGGCCCTGACCCGTCGTCCTGACGGAACCATCAGCCGTCGTCGGTGCAGCATCAGCACGTGCGGCGAGATCTTGGTCCTCGCTGCGACCTGGGGTGGGATTCCGGCATGGACGTCTGGATCGCCGAGGTCGGGGCCGAGAACGCCGAACTGCTCGCCACGCGGAGCCGCACCTCGGTGCTGGCCCGGGAGTACCGCCCGGAGGACCTCGGCGACGGTCGCATCCGCTACTCGAAGCGCGCCCTCGGGGCCTCACGGGAGCTCTCCGAGGAGGAGGAGGGCGCGATCACCGACGACGCCGAGGGCCTGCGGGTGTGGGTCGGCGACGACGCCTACGACCTCGAGGAGGTCTGAGCGGGCGCCTGCCGTCGGACGCGCGCCAGCACGGCCGGCAGGTCCACCAGCTCGCCGAGCGCGACGCCGGTGGAGGCCTCCTGGCCGGCGTGGGTGACCCGCCCGCGGTAGGTGCTCGTCGAGACCTCCTCGACGTGCCAGTCCGGGGTGCGGAACGCCGCGGTGAGGTCGTCGTCGTCGATCTGCGGCCCGAAGCCGGGGCCGCGGGTCGACAGCGCGAGCACGACCACCCGGCCGCCGGGCTCCACCACGTCGGTGAGCGCCGCCGCGTAGCGGGCGCGGTCCTCGGCGCCGAAGACGTGGAACAGGGCGCTGTCGAGCACGGTGGCGAAGCGTCCGAGCCCGGCCGGGTCGAACGCGTCGGCGACGACGAAGGACGCGTCGACCCCGGCTGCGCGTGCCCGCGCGCGGGCCAGCTCGACCGCCGCGGGGGAGGCGTCGGCGCCCAGCACCTCGTAGCCGAGCCGCGCCAACAGGATCGTGTGCTCGCCCGCCCCGCACCCGAGGTCGAGCACCGGCCCGACGACGGCGCCGGTGCGTTCGAGGTCGACGACGGCGGGCTGCGGGGCTCCGATCACCCAGGGCGGTTCCCCGGTGCGGTAGGCCTCGTCGAAGGTGGACGGCGGCGTGGTCATGGCAGGTCCTCCCGGCGGTGCGTGATCGCTCGGGAGCAGCGTGCGACCTGAAGGGCGCTCGAGGTCAAGCTCGCCGACATCGTTCAACGATCCGGCGAGTCGTACGCTGGCGATCGTGACCGACCCCGCCGGCCCCGCGCTCGAGGCGCTGGCGCGCGTGCGCACCGTGCAGACGTCCTCGACGGCGGAGCGGGTGGCCGACGCGGTGCGCGAGCAGGTGGTCGAGGGGCTGCTGCTGCCGGGGGTGCGGCTGCCGGAGCAGGCGTTGTGCGACGCCCTCTCGGTCTCGCGGAACACGCTGCGCGAGGCGTTCAGCCAGCTCATCGCCGAACGGATCCTCACGCGCGAACAGCACCGCGGGGTGTTCGTGGCGACGCCGGGGGTCGCCGACGTCCGCGACGTCTATCGCGCGCGGCGCCTCGTCGAGCCCGCCGCCGTGCGGCGGGGGACGCAGGTCGACGACCCGGCCGGGGTCAAGGCCCTGCGCGCCGCCGTCGAGGAGGGACGGGCGGCGGCGGCCGGGCGGGACTGGGCCGGCGTGGCGGACGCGAACCAGCACTTCCACCGCGCCGTGGTCGGCCTGGCCGGCAGCGCCCGGCTCGACGCCTGGATGGCGCTGCTCCTCGCCGAGATGCGGTTGATCTTCCACCGGGTCGGCGCGGTCGAGGACTTCCACGCGCCCTACCTCGAGCGCAACGCCATGGTGGCCGACCTCGTGGAGCAGGGTCGGCCCGACGAGGCCGCGACCGAGCTGGAGGCCTACCTCGCCGACGCCGAGGCCCGCATCGTGGGCGCCCTCGGGGGCTGACCCGCGGGCTACGCCTGCGCCCGCACCTCCTCGTCGTCCGCGACCCCGTCGACGAACGCCTCCCGCTCCGCGGCCGGACGCTCCCGCATCGCCAGCACCGCGGCGAGCGTGATCAGCGACAGCACGGCGATGTACCCCGACACCGACAGCGAGGTCCCCGTGACCTCCACCAGGTACGCCGAGAGCAGCGGGGCGAACGCCCCACCGAGCACCGCGCCCAGCGCGTACGCCAGGGACGCCCCGCTGTAGCGGACGGCCGCCGGGAACATCTCCGCGTAGGTCGCCGACTGCTGCCCGTACGTCAGCCCGAGGGGCACCCCGAAGACGACGACGGCGAGGACCATCAGCCCGATGTTGGCGGTGTCCAGCAGCAGGAACAACGGGAACGCCCAGACCAGCAGGGCGAGGGTGCCGACGAGGTAGACCCGCTTGCGCCCGACGCGGTCGGACCAGCGCGCGGCATACAGGGTCGCGAACCCCCACGAGACCGCGCCGGCGATGCCGATGAGCAGCATCGTCGCCGTCGAGAGCCCGAGGGTGCGGGTGCCGTAGGTGGTGATGAACGCGATGAGCAGGTAGCCCGCCATGTTGTTGGCCATGAACAGCCCGATCCCGACGAGCAGCTCGCGCGGGTGGCGGCGCAGGACGACCCCGAGCGGCGCCGACCGGCGGGCCCGCCGCTGGCGGAGCTCCTCGAACACCGGGCTCTCGTCGACCCGGTAGCGGATCACGAACCCCACGGCGATCAGCACGATCGACAGCAGGAAGGGCAGGCGCCAGCCCCACGCGAGGAACTGCTCCCGGGTGGTCAGACCGGAGACGGTGAAGAACACGCCGTTGGCGATCAGCAGGCCGATCGGGACGCCGAGCTGCGGGAACGAGCCGTAGAAGCCCCGTCTGCCGTGCGGGGCGTGTTCGACCGACATGAGTGCGGCCCCGCCCCACTCGCCGCCCGCCGACACGCCCTGCAGCAGACGCAGCACCACGAGCAGGACCGGCGCCGCGACGCCGATCGTCGCGTAGGTCGGCAGGAGGCCGACCCCGACGGTGGAGAGCCCCATCAGCACCAGCGTCGCCACCAGCACGCCGCGGCGACCGAAGCGGTCGCCCAGGTGCCCGGCGAGGATGCCGCCGAACGGCCGGACCACGAAGCTGACGCCGATCGTGGCGAACGAGGCGAACAGACCCGCCGTCGGGCCGAGCGGGGAGAAGAACAGCTGCCCGAACACCAGCCCGGAGGCCGAGGCGTAGATGAAGAAGTCGTACCACTCGATGGTGGTGCCGACGAGGCTCGCGCCGAGAACGCGGCGGACCTGTCGCTGATCGGACATCGGTGACCTTCCCGGCGACTCTGTGGGGCGCGGTCACCGTAGGGGAGGCCCCCGACGGTCACCAGCGCTCCACCGCCGGGCGGAAGGCCTCAGTCGCCGACGTCCACCCACACCGCGCCGTCGTCGATGCGGCAGGGGAAGCTCGCGACCGGTGCGACGGCCGGGATGCCCCGGGCCTCGCCGGTGTGCAGGTCGAAGGTGGAGGCGTGCGCCGGGCAGACGATCTCGTCCTCCGGGGTCACGTGGCCCTCGGCGAGCGACTGGCCCTGATGGGTGCAGGTGTCGTGCACCGCGCACGCCTCGGTGTCCGAGAGCAGCACCACGCAGACCGGGGTGTCGCCCAGCTCGACGCGGACCGGTTCGCCCTCCTCCATCTGGTCGACGTCCGCCACCGCTTCCCACGCCATCACGGGCCCCCTCGCCGACGAGACTGGTCGCCGTGATTGCCCGATCGGTGCTGCTGGTAGTCCTGCTGCTCGGAGCATGCACGGTCGCACCGGCACCGGCGTCGGTGCTGCGGGTGATGACGTGGAACGTCCTCACGGCGCGGTACGACCCGGCGGACTGGGCCCCGGTGATCGCGGCACAGCGCCCGGACGTCGTGGCCCTGCAGGAGATCTGCGCGAGCGAAGCGACCGCACTGGCGGCGCTGCTGCGCGCCCGCGGGCTCGTCTACACGGCCGTGCCGGGGCCGGTCGTACCGTCGCCCGTCGAGGACGCGGCGCCGGTGAACGCCGCGCTGCGTCGGCCGTGCGCGGACCGTGGGGCGGTCACCTACGGCCTCGCCCTGCTCACACGTCTCCCCGTCGTCGCCGCGACGACCGTGCTGTTCGCGCCCGACCGCCGCGACGAGCAACGCGGGTACCAGCGGGTCGACCTCGGCGGGCTCGTCGTCGTGAACGCGCACCTCGGGCTGAACGGGACCGCGGGGCCGCAGCTCGCGACCCTGGCGGGCGTCGTCGCGGGGGAGCGGGGCCCCGTCGTCGTGCTCGGGGACCTCAACCGCGAGGACGTGGGTCCCCTCGGGTCGCTCACCCCGGTCGGGTCCTCTCCCGACAGAGCAACCAGCACGCCGATAGGGGGCGTGGGTGCGATCGACCACGTCCTGGTCCGGGGGCTCGGCGTCGTGGGGGCGGACGCCCCGGAGGTGCCGGTGTCCGACCACCGGCCGATCGTGGCCGAGCTGAGTCGCTGAGCTGGGTACCGTCGGGGCATGGCCGGACGTGGATGGGTACGACCGTGGCTCCAGCTCGTCGAGATCTCGGTGTCCGCGCCGATCGTGATCGGAGTACGCACCGCCCGGATGGTGGCGACCGGTCGGCCGCCCGGACCGAAGGAGCGGCGGGAGCTGCGTCGCATGGTCACCGAGAAGGCGTCGGCGTTCAGCGAGGCGGGGTGGATCGCCGTGACGCGCCCGCCGACCGACGTGGCCCGCTACGTGGGCGACGTGCTCGGCCCCGTGCAGCGCACGGTGCGCGGCAACCGCCGCCGGCTCACGCGCCTCTGACGCGGGCCACGACCACGGAGTTCACGACGTCGGTGAAGGGGTGGACGACCGACAACGTGTCCATCCCGGGCAGGTCGTGCGGGTCGAGCACCGGGTAGAGCAGGCCGCGCAGGGAGTGGGCGCTCCGGGCGAGGACGAGCGTGCCCGGCGTCAGGACGCGGGCGAGGTGGGAGAGCAGGCCGAGCTTGGCGTCCGGCTCGAGCCCGGCGAGGGCCGCCAGGTAGACGAGGTCGTAGCCGGCGAGGTCGTCGCGGTCGACGACGTCGCCGGTGTCGAAGTGCAGTCCCGTCCTGCCGAGCGCCGCTGTGAGGGAGCGGCCCAGGGCGACCGCGTCGGGCTCGCGGTCGAGGTTGTCGACCGTGCACCCGTAGCGCTCGGCCAGCAGCATCGAGGTCAGCGGGAGCGGCCCGGAGCCGACGAACAGGACCCGGCCGATCCGGTGCGGGACGAGGCCGGACACCGCGTGGTGCTCGAGCCGGGTCAGGTCGACGTAGTTCTGGTGGTACGGGAACCGGGCCAGCTCGGCGGCGGGGTCGGCGGCCGCGACGATCCGCCGGGCCCAGTGCCGCTCGAGCTCGAACTCGCCGTCGGCGCACAGCTGCCGCAGCCCGGGCAGGAGGGTCGCGACGGCGGGGTCGCCCAGGATCGCGTCCGCGTCCCGGGCGGCCGTCGGGTCGACGGCGAGGGCGACCAGCCGGCCGAAGAGGTCGTTCGTCCGCGGCCCCGGCGTCAGGTCGGTGCAGGAGGCCAGCGCGTCGTGCAGGGCCCGCACCTGGGTCACCGCCGGGTGTGCGGACCCGGTGTCGGCGTGCCCGCAGGCGTGCACCGCCGGCCGGGCCGGACGGGGTGGCTGGTACGCCTGGGGCGGGTGGGTCAGGGATCGACGGGTCGGCGTCGAGCTCGTCATGATCGTTCGACCTCCACGATGGTGCTCGGCGGGAACACGTGCCAACATACGTGCTCGTGTGCGCACGCAACACCACTGAACCGGTCGACCCGTGGGGGACGCTGCCGCCGGAGGACCGGGTCGACGAGGTCGTCGACGGTCTGCGGATGCTCGCCGACCCGACGCGTCTCCGGTTGTTGTGGCTGCTCTGCGGCGACGAGCTGGACGTCTCCACCCTCGCGGAGCGCCTCGGCGTCGCCCGGCCCGCGGTGTCCCAGCACCTGACGAAACTCCGCCTGGTGGGCCTGATCACCCAACGCCGCGAGGGCCGGCGGGTCCTCTCGCGGGCCCGGGACCACCACGTCGGCGAGCTCCTGGCCGGCCTCGTCCACGACGCGGGGCACCGGCTCGCGCAGCGGTGAGGACGGCTCAGTACTTCGGTCCGACGAACTCGTCCAGCCGGGCCACGGACGCCTTCTTCGCCACCGAGATGGCGTTCCTCCGTGGTCGGCGGTGTTCCACGCCCACCACGTCGAGCGCCCGCGCGCAGATGTCGAGGATGTCGTCGGACTCGTTGGAGAACCAGTACCGCGGATATTCGTAGCGCTTCCCGTTCGCCCGCGGCCGGGCCCAGTTCACGATGCGACAGCCGTCCGAGTGGATGAGTCCGCGGAGCAGTGAGCCCGCGTACTCGCGAACGATGTCCGTCTGCCAGGGGGCCAGGACGATCGGACGCTCGTGCTTCCGACCCGGGCCGTGCTGCGGGAACAGGCAGGGCCAGTGGGTCGAGTAGCTCTTCACCTCCTGGCAGCCGGTACGTCGGACGAGGGACACCTCGGAGGTGGGCATGACCGCCCCCATGGCGGACTCGACCTCGGTGCGGACACCCGGCCAGTCGTCGGCGCAGAAGATCGACAACGACGCGACGCTCCTGCGCCCCACGGTGATGTGCCCGTCGCCGAGGTACTGGCCGAGCAGGTAGGCGTACTGCGACTCGTCGAGCGCGACGCCGTGACACGAGGGGCAACGATCGCGGCGCGACCGGGCGGAGACCGTTTCCTCACGGCGGTCGCGGCACCAGCGCCACACAGTGGTCGGGGGCAGCTCCAGACGATCGGCGATGGCGTGCATCGGCGTGCCGTCGCGGAAGAGGGCGAGGACGGCGTCCACCGTGCGTCGGTCATGCACGGCGCGATGGTGCCTCGACCCCCCGACAGTCTCGGGTCCTCACATGGTCAAGCGCTCGCGATACCGCGTCGAGGTAGGAAGGGCTCCTGCACTAGAATTGTTGACAGCAGGACCGAGTGGAGTAGCCCCCGTAGCCCAATCGGCAGCAGGCAATGGTCTCAAACTCCATACAGTGTGGGTTCGAATCCCACCGGGGGCACCACCTCTCTCGCCGAGGTGCACAGAGAGCAGGTCGGCGGGCTGCGTCGGCTGTCTAGTGTGAATCTCGCGCCGCGGCGGTGGACGATCGCCCACTCGGCCCACTGTGAGAGCGCCCTCATCGTGGCGCTCGTCGTCGACGGCGCCACCGGATCCGTCGCTAGGCTGCACTGAATCGAACCCGCCAGCACGGGGACGAGCATCGGCCCGCCCCTCGGGGGAGACACAGGGCGGGGTCGAGCCGCAGCGACGCGCACAGGAGGACCCGCCATGAGCCAGCAGGCCGCGGACATCGTCGCCGAGGCGGACACCGCACCCGAGCCGCAGGAGGCGCCCCGCGAGGCGCTGCGCGTGCTGGTGGCCGAGGACGAGGCGCTCATCCGCATGGACCTCGTGGAGATGCTCCGCGAGGAGGGGTACGACGTCGTGGGCGAGGCCGCCGACGGGGCGCAGGCCGTGGAGCTGGCCCGCAGCCTCCGGCCGGGCCTCGTCATGATGGACATCAAGATGCCCGGCACGGACGGGCTGGAGGCCGCGACCACCATCGCGCAGGAGCGCATCGCGCCCGTCGTCATGCTGACGGCCTTCAGCCAGCGCGAGCTGGTCGACTCGGCCCGCGACGCCGGCGCCATGGCCTACCTCGTCAAGCCGTTCACCAAGACCGACGTGGTGCCGGCGATCGAGGTGGCGGCCAGCCGTTTCGCCGAGGTCCGCGCGCTCGAGGACGAGGTCGCCGGGCTCACCGAGCGGCTCGAGACGCGCAAGGCCGTCGAGCGCGCGAAGGGCCTGCTGATGGCCAAGAAGAAGATGACCGAGCCGGACGCCTTCCGGTGGATCCAGCGCACCGCGATGGATCGCCGCACCTCGATGAAGGTCGTCGCCGACGCCGTCATCGAGACGTTCGGCTGAGCGGGTCGGGTGGCGCCACGCTCGGCGTCGAGACGATCACGATGACGATGCGTCGATCGTCCGCGTGAGTGAAGCGCCACCCTGACCTGCAGTAACGGGACGACCCGCCCCCGGGCTTCACCTGATCGTGACCTACGGTGTCCGGCCATGAGGCGTTCCGCTGCACTGGCGACGGCCGTGGTCGCGGCCGCGCTGACCCTGACGGCGTGCGGCGCCTCGGGTTCGTCGCCGGGGGACTGCGACACCGGCCGCGGCACCCTGACGGTCGGGCTGATCGCCCCGCTGTCCGGCGAGCTCGCCAACGTCGGGGCGGGCATGCGCAACGCGGCCGACCTCGCCGTGCGTCAGGCCAACGACCGGTGCGCCGTCCCCGGGTACCGCCTCGCCCTGGACGCCCGGGACGACCGCGCGGACCCGGCGACGGGGGCCGAGGCGGCCCGGCAGCTCGTGACGAACCCCGACCTCGTCGGGGTGGTGGGCACGTACAACTCGTCGACCGCCCAGGCCGTCCAGCCGGTCCTGGGCGAGGCCGGCGTCGTCCAGGTCTCGCCGGGCAACACCAACGTCTCGCTGACCCGCGGCGCGAACCCGGTCACCGCTCCGCTGCGGCAGTACCAGACGTACTTCCGCGTCGTCGCCACCGACGCGGTGCAGGGACCCCTGGCCGCCAACTACCTCGCCGCCACCGGGCGGACCCGGGTCGCGGTCGTCAGCGACGGCAACACCTACGGCGAGGGCATTGCCGGCGAGTTCGTCAAGCAGTTCCAGACCCGCGGCGGGCAGGTCGTGCTCCGCCAGACCCTCCCGGCGAGCGCGCCCGCCTCCGCCCGCGACGCGACCGTGGCCGCCGTGCGCGCGGCGCGCCCGCAGGCCGTCTTCTACGGCGGCGAGTACCCGGCGGGCGGCCCGCTCTCCGAGGCGCTCGGCGGGGCGGGCGGCCCGGTGATGGGCGGGGACGGCATGGTCAACCCCGGCTACGCCGCCGCCGGGGGACAGGACGGGGATCTGGGCACGTCCGTGGGCGCTCCGCCGGAGACGCTGCCGGCCGCCCAGCCGTTCATCGCGGCCTACCGGGCGGCCGGGTACGCCGAGAGCTACGGCGAGTACGGCGCCTTCAGCTACGACGCCGCCAACGTGGTGATCGGCGCCGTGGCCGGCGTGGTGAACGGTCGTGGTGGCGGAGAGTGGTCATCCGACCAACGACCCGCCGTGGACCAGGCGGTCGCGTCCACCGACCAGGACGGCGTGACGGGGCCGATCTCGTTCGACCGCTTCGGCGACGTCAGCTCGGACGCCGTAGCGGTGTATCGCCTGGTCGGGGGACGTTGGATCCCGGAGCGTACCCAACCTTAAGCGCTTGCGCCGCGTGGCCCCCGACCCGGCGATCCCGGTCGTGTTACAGCTCCGATACGGCTGAACGCTGGCTGTTGTTCCCGAAGATTTGGGTCTATCTTTCCCACCCGACCGGCGGAGTTTGGAACTTCAACGGTCGCTCTTCGAGCACACCAGCAACGGAGGTTTGTTCAGTGGTCCGACGTCGGTTCGCCGCCGCGGGCGCCCTGGTCGCGGCAGCGGCTCTGGTGCTCTCCGGCTGCGCCAACCAGAGCGGGAGCGGTCCGGCGCAGACCAGCGCGGCCCCCGCCCCCGCCCAGCCCAACAACGCCGTCCTCCCCGCGGGCGACGGTCAGGGTCGGTGCGCCCCCGGCACCTCGATCGCGTACGTCGGCACCCTCGCCGGCCAGAACGCCGCGCTCGGCCAGGCCATCGCCAACGCCACCGAGCTGGCGGTCAACCAGCACAACCAGGCCAACGCCGGCTGCCAGGTCACCCTGGTCAAGGCCGACTCGGGCGGCACGCCCGACACCGCGGTCGGCCCGACGCAGGCCGTCATCAACAACCAGGCCGTCCTCGGCATCGTCGGCCTGCCGTTCTCCGGCGAGTCGAAGGCCGTCGGCCCGGCGCTCAACGCCGCGGGTCTGGTCAACATCACGCCGTCGGCCACGAACCCCGGCCTGACGCAGAACGGCTGGACCACCTTCTTCCGCGGTCTCGGTAACGACGCCGTCCAGGGCCCGGCCGCCGCGAAGTGGATGCAGGGCAAGTTCAACCCGCAGTCGATCTGCGTCATCAAGGACGACTCGGACTACGGCATCGGGCTGGCCCAGGCGGTCACCCAGGCGCTCGGCCCCCAGGTCGCCGCGTGCCAGGGCGACGTCAAGACCAACCAGAAGGAGTTCTCCGCGACGGTCGGCCAGATCCAGCAGGCCAACCCGCAGGCGATCTTCTACGCGGGCTACTACACCGAGGCCTCGCCGCTGATCCAGCAGCTGCGTGACGCCGGCGTCCAGACGCCGTTCGTCGCGCCGGACGGCGTCAAGGACGAGCAGTTCGTGGTCAACGCCGCCGGCTCCGCCAACGGCTCGTACCTCACCTGCCCGTGCGTCCCGCAGGAGGGCTTCACCGCCTTCACGCAGGCCTACCAGCAGGCCTACAACACCCCGCCGCAGACCTACTCGGCCGAGGCGTACGACGCCGCGACCATCCTGCTGCAGGGCATCGACAAGGGCGCGAACTCGCGTCCGGCGCTGCTCAACTTCGTCAAGTCCTACAACGGTCAGGGCCTGACGAAGAAGTTCCAGTGGCAGCCCAACGGCGAGCTCACCGACACCCCGGTGTACGTCTACCGGGTCGACGGCGACAAGATCGTCACGGACTCGCCGATCTCCGGCTGATCCCCCTCGACGACGGCCGCGTCCGGGCGAAGGAGCCCGGGCGCGGCCGTCGTACGTCCGCCCCTGCGGCACCACTACGGTCACCCCCGCCGCGTTCCCCCGGCCGGATCACCCGCCCCGGCCGACGGCGACCCCCACCAGGAGAGCGTCATCCACACCCTCACCGCAGTCACGGACCTGGTCAGCCAGGGCACCGGGCCGTGGATCAACTTCGACGTCGGGTTGTTCCTCGACCGCTTCTGGGCCAACACGATCAACGGGCTCTCCTACGGGAGCATCTACGCCCTGGTCGCACTCGGCTACACCCTGGTCTACGGGGTGCTCCAGCTCATCAACTTCGCCCACTCCGAGATCTTCGTGATCGGGGTGTTCGGCGTGTACTTCACGTTCCTCGCGCTCGGCTTCCAGCCCGGTCAGACGCCGAACGTCCCGCTCGCCGGCATCATCGCCAACCTCGTGCTCGCCGGGGCCGTCGGCATGATCCTGGCCGGGGTCGCGGCCGTGATCCTCGAGCGCGTCGCCTACCGCCCGCTGCGCAAGCGCAACGCGCCCCGCCTCGCGTTCCTCATCACGGCGATCGGCGCCTCGTTCGTCATCCAGCAGATCTTCCGGATCACCCGCGGCTCGAACCCCGAGGGGACGATCCGGCTGCTGCCACCCGAGCCGCTCTTCCGCATCTTCGGGGCGCCGGTCACCAACCTCCAGGTGATCATCATCGTCGCGGCCCTGGCGCTGTTCGTCATCGCCGACACGTTCGTCAACCGCACCCGCCTCGGCCGTGGCGTCCGCGCCGTCGCCCAGGACCCCGCCACGGCGACCCTCATGGGCGTCAACCGCGAGCGCGTCATCATGATCACGTTCCTGCTCGGCGGCCTGCTCGCCGGCGCGGCGGCGCTGTTCTACCTCATGACGATCCCGCAGGGCGCGGTCTTCAACGGCGGCTTCCTGCTCGGCATCAAGGCGTTCGCCGCCGCCGTCCTCGGAGGCATCGGCAACCTGCGCGGTGCCCTGCTCGGCGGCCTGATCCTCGGCATCGCGGAGAACTACGGGCAGTCCCTGTTCGGTGGCGACTGGCGCGACGTCGTCGCGTTCGTGCTGCTCGTGGGCGTCCTGATGTTCCGCCCGACCGGGATCCTGGGCGAGTCGCTGGGGAAGGCGAGAGTATGACGACGACCGAAGAGCGCCCGGCCCCGTCGTCGGGAACGCCGGGGAAGCCGGGCCGCAGGGCCGAGCTCTCCCGCTGGTGGAACGCCCGTAGCCGCCCCCAGCAGTGGGGTCTGCTCGTGCCGGTGGCGGCGATCATCTACCTGCTGCCGGTGCTCAACCCGCCGATCATCACCACCGAGCCGGCGACCTCGTTCCCGATCGCGCTGTTCAACGCGGCGGTGTTCGCGCTCATCGCGATCGGCCTCAACGTCGTCATCGGGCAGGCCGGTCTGCTCGACCTCGGGTACGTCGGCTTCTTCGCGATCGGCGCCTACACCGCGGCGCTGCTCTCGTCGCCCGACTCCGAGCTCGGGGTGCGGTTCCCGTGGCTGGTGATCGTGCCGATCGCCATGGTCGTCACGATGATCTCCGGGGTCATCCTCGGGACGCCGACGCTGCGCCTGCGCGGCGACTACCTCGCGATCGTCACGCTCGGCTTCGGTGAGATCGTCCGCCTGCTGGCCGACAACATCGACCCGCTGCGCGGCAACCGGGGCTTCCAGGACATCGCGAAGCCCGGAGGGACCTACTCCGACGGCTCGCCGATCTTCACCCAGAACGACGCCCAGGGCTTCTACTGGCTCGCGGTCACCATCGTCATCATCATCCTGCTGTTCATGGGGAACCTGGAGCGCTCGCGGGTCGGGCGTGCCTGGATCGCCGTGCGCGAGGACGAGGACGCCGCGGAGCTCACCGGGGTCCCGACGTACCGCTTCAAGATCTGGGCGTTCGCGATCGGCGCCGCGGTCGGCGGCCTCTCCGGCACGCTGTTCGCCGCGCAGGTCGGCTTCGTGAACAACCAACGCTTCGACGTGACCACGTCGATCCTCTACCTCGCCGCGGTGGTCCTCGGCGGGCAGGGCAACAAGATCGGCGTGGTCGTCGGCGCGTTCCTCGTGTCCTACATCCCGGACCGGTTCCAGTTCGAGCCCGAGTACCGCTTCCTCGTGTTCGGTCTCGCCCTGATCATCCTGATGATCTTCCGGCCGCAGGGCATCCTCGGGATGCGCCAGCACCTGCTGACCTACGGTCGGCAGGCCTACCAGAAGCTCTTCGGGGCGGGGACCGGTGTGGCGCCGACGTCGCTGACACCGGCGAGCAGACCGGCGGGTGACCCACCGGAGGCCGTTCCCGACGACCGGTCCGGGTCGCGTCCGCAGGGAGGTGGCGAATGAGCAGCCCAGCACCCGAGGAGGGCCTGCTCGAGGCCGTCGAGCAGATGGCGCCCGAGGAGCGCGCCGAGCACGAGGCCGTGGTGGCCGAGAAGGTCGCCGCGGACCGCGAGATCTCGGTGCCGGCGGGGGAGACCCTGCTGGCGGTGGAGAACCTCACGGTCCGCTTCGGCGGGCTCACCGCGCTCGACGACGTGTCCTTCGACGTGAAGCGCGGCGAGATCCTCGGGCTCATCGGCCCGAACGGTGCCGGCAAGACGACGTGCTTCAACATCGTCACCGGCGTGTACCGGCCCACCGAGGGCGACATCCGGCTCGAGGGCCAGTCGCTCGCGCGGATGAAGCGGTACAAGATCATCCAGGCCGGCGTGGCCCGGACGTTCCAGAACATCCGGCTCTTCGGGGCGATGACGGCGCTGGAGAACGTCGTCGTCGGCACCGACGCCCGGCACCGCACCTCGGTGCCCGGCGCGCTGCTGCGGCTGCCGCGGCACCGCCGGGAGGAGCGGGAGGCCGTCGACAAGGCCATGGCGCTGCTGGAGTTCGTCGGGATCGCCGACCGGGCCGCGGACAAGGCGACGTCGCTGCCCTACGGCGACCAGCGGCGGCTCGAGATCGCCCGCGCGCTCGCGACGGAGCCGAAGCTGCTCTGCCTCGACGAGCCCGCGGCCGGGTTCTCCGCGATCGAGAAGGACGCGCTCTCCGAGCTCATCCTCAAGATCCGCGACGACGGGTTCACCGTCGTCCTCGTCGAGCACGACATGCGCGTGGTGCTCGGCGTGACCGACCGGCTCGTCGTCCTCGACTTCGGCCGCAAGATCGCCGACGGCGCCCCCGACGACGTCCGTCGCGACCCGGCGGTCGTGTCGGCCTACCTCGGAACGGCGGTGGAGGAGTGAGCCTGCTCGAGCTCGCGGACGTCAACGTCGCCTACGGGCGCATCCAGGCGCTGCGCGGCATCACGTTGTCGGTCCAGGAGGGGCAGATCGTCTCGCTGATCGGCGCCAACGGCGCCGGCAAGACGACGACGATGAAGACCATCTCGGGGCTGCTCGGCCTGCAGTCGGGCTCGATGACCTTCGACGGCGAGGACCTGACGAAGGTCCGCGCCGACCTGCGGGTGCGCAAGGGGATCTGCCAGGTGCCCGAGGGGCGGGGGATCTTCCCCGGCATGACGGTGCTGGAGAACCTGGACATGGGCGGGTTCGTCCGGTCCGACCGCCGCTCGAAGGAGTTCACCGAGGACCAGGAGCGGGCGTTCACGTACTTCCCGCGGCTGGCCGAGCGGCGCAACCAGGTCGGCGGCACCCTCTCCGGCGGTGAGCAGCAGATGCTCGCCATCGGCCGGGCGCTCATGGCCCGGCCGCGGCTGCTGCTGCTCGACGAGCCCTCGATGGGACTCGCCCCGCAGTTCATCCAGCAGATCTTCCGGGTGATCGAGGACATCAACAAGGAGGGCGTGACGGTCCTGCTCGTGGAGCAGAACGCCACGCAGGCCCTCGGGCTCGCCCACCAGGCCTACGTGCTGGAGACCGGGGAGGTGACCCGCTCCGGGCCCGGCTCGGAACTGCTCGCCGACCCGACGATCCAGGACGCGTACCTGGGCGTCTCGTAGCGCCCCGTTCGGAACGAGCGGCACTGTCGCGCACATGGATGCTGCGACGGTGCCGCTCGCTCGTTCCGGGGATGCGGCCGGACGGGCCCGCTCGCCGCTCTGCCGGGCCGCCCGTTCCGAGCGAACGGCCCGTTCGCGCTGTCTAGGTGAGCGAGCGTGCCGGTCGCCCGGACCGGGCCGCGGCGACCGCCCGGGCCGCGCGCCGGCTCAGGGCGGAGACCGCCGCCTCGAGCGGACCGCGGCCGGCCGTCGCCCGCCAGCCCCACCCCAGCAGGAGCACGGCGACGACCTGGATGACGTAGCCCGCCGTCGGGCCGTAGACGTCGAGGTCGGAGTTGATGAACAGCACGTGCAGCGCGTAGAAGGTCAGGGTCATCCCACCCGCGGCCGCGAGGGGGGCGCGCACCAGGTCGAGCACACCCGACCGCACGTGGTCGGCCAGCAGCGCGACGCCGAGGACCGCCAGGGCGACCCCGATCGTCAGGGCCAGGTCGGGCGGGGTCGAGGAGTGCGGGGTGTCGACGGCGAGCCACCACCACGTCGTCGTCGGGGTCACGCCGTCCGGGCCGACGGTGAGGGCCTCGTGGACGGCGTCGGGGTCGGCGCCCGTGGAGGCCGCGAGGATGGCCGGCAGCCCGCGCGCCAGGAGCCGGTCGGAGACCACCACGGCGGCCACGGCGAGCGCGGTGCCCGCCCCTGCGAGCGTTGCTGCCGTCCGCGCCGACGTGAGGCGCATCCGTCCGACGGCGAGGCCGACACAGAGGTACGGCAGCCAGGAGAGCACGGGGTAGTACCCGGTCACGGTCAGCTCGGTGAGGAGCCCGAGCGGATCGCCGACCAGTCCCGTGAACGACGGATTCGTCCCGGTGGCCACCGGCAGGTGCGCCCGTAGCGCCTGGCTCGCGACCGGCGCGGCGAGGACCAGCAGGCCGCCGAGGACCAGCAGCGTCCGGCGCCCCAGGAACACCAGCGGCACCGCCGCCACGAACAGCAGCGCGTAGTAGGCCAGGATCACCGCCGCGACGCTCGCGTCGTTGCCGCCCAGGAGCAGCCCGACCAGCCCGACGGCGAGGCCGCGCACCACGAGACCGACGGCGGTGGGGAGGGCGCGGTCGCTGCGGAGCGGCACCCGGGCCCGGCCGGTGGTGAACGCGATCCCGACCCCGGCGAGGACCGCGAACAGCGCGGCCGACTTCCCGCCGACCAGCACCGAGGTCCACGTGGCGTTCCCGGCGGCGTCGGTCTCGTCGAGCGAGTGCACGGCCATCATGCCGAGCAGGGCGAGGCCGCGGGCGAGGTCGACCCCGAGGACGCGTCCCCGCGGGGGAGCGGGTGCCTCGGGGGCGGGTGCTGCGGGCGGCCGGGTGAGGGCGTGCGTCATCGCGGGTCCTCCTCGTGAGGGTGGGGTGGAAGGCGCTCAGGCGGGCGGGAGCGCGCCGCGGGCGGTGAGCAGGTCGGTGACGGCGGGGAGGCCGCGGAAGGCGGCGGCGACGTCCGCCGGGGTCGCCACGCGGTGGGCGTTCACCGCGAGGTAGCGACGGACGGCGTCGTCGAAGGCCGGAGCGCCGACCCGTCGTCGGGCCTCGAGCAGCGTCGCGGCGCCCTGGGTGTAGACGCCGGCCTCGTAGCGGCCGAAGCGATCGCCCCAGGCGGACATCGGGTCCCCGAGCCGGCCGTCGAGACGGTCGGGGACGGCGTCGAGGGAGTACTCGTCGGGCCGGCCGGTGGCGACCGCCTCGGCCCAGGTGGCGAAGGCCTCGTCCATCCACGGGTGCAGGCCCTGGTCGTTGCCGACGAGGCCGTAGAACCACTGGTGGGCGAGCTCGTGGGTGGCGAGACCCGCCAGGTCGTCCGGGCGGGTGTCGCCGAACTGCAGCGCCCCCGGGTACTCGATCCCGGACGACTGGCCGGGGGCGAGCGCGACCCACAGGTCGGGGTAGGGGAACGGGCCGAGCAGCGGTTCCAGCCGCCCGATCGCGGTGTCGAGCTCGGCGACCCAGCGGCCGGGTCCGGTGCGGGTCCCGGGCGGCAGCAGGAGGTGCAGGCGCGTGCCGGCGACGTCCCGCTCGGTCACCTCGTAGGGCCCGACCGCGACGGCCACGTCGCGGACCGCGTCCGCGGTGAAGTGGTGGGTGGTGCGGCCGCCCGCGGGGACCGGGTCGAGGGCGCGGCCCACGCCCGAGACGGCGAGCCCGCTCGGCGCGGTGACCTCCAGCGAGCGCAGCGCGAACTCCTCGGACACCGCGTTCTCGCCGGGCACGGCCGCGGCCGGGGTCCGGGCCCAGCCCTGGCCGCGGACCCACGCGAGGAGGGGGAAGGCCGAGCCGAACCACGCGATGCCCCGGGAGGTGCCGAGCCGGTCGTCGGCGTCCGGCCCGAGCGTCAGCGTGAATCCGAGGTCCGCGGTGACCGTCCGTCCCGCGGGCACGCAGGACGGCAGGGGCAGCGTCACGAGCGTGCCCGGCGCCCCGGCCGGGGCACCGGCCGCGTCGATCCGCGGCGTCACCGCCGTGCCGTCCATGGCGGCGGAGTCGACGCGCAGTGCGTTGCCCTCCGCGGCGGACACGGGCGCGTTCGGCCACGCCCGGAACACCAGCTCGCACACCGGGGCGTCCGGGGTGAACGCGACGCGCTCGCGACCGGTCGCCCCGCGCAGGTCGTCCGCCACGGCGAACGCGAGCGAGACGACGGGCCGCGCCGGGTCCGGGGCGGCCCGGGGCGGGGTGGCCGGGGCCGACGAGCACGCGACGAGCAGCGTGAGGAGGGCGGCGACGACCGCGGCGCGGATCACGCGATCGCCGTCGCGACGAGGTCGTGGGCGAGGTCCCGGGCGTCGTGCACCGGCAGGCCGACGTCGGTGAACCAGTCGGGCGGCGCCTCGGGGTGCGGTCCGACGACCCCCACCCGCCCCGAGCCGTACGGGGCGACCAGGGCGGCCGGTTCACCGGCGGGGTAGCGGGCGAGCACCTCGGTGTCGTGGGTCCCGACGAAGCGGGCGCCGTCCTGGAAGAACACCGTCCGGACGGTGCCGCGCCAGCGGACCTCGACGAGGGTGTCGAGGTCGGGGTCGTCCACCGTGGCGTGCGGGGACGTCACGTACTGGTCGGTGTCGCCGGGCAGCAGGCCGAGCCCGGGACCCCGGCCGGCCAGGTAGGCGCCCAGGCAGAAGCCCAGGTAGCACCCGCCGCCGGCCGCCCACTCGCGCAGGGTCCGGCGGTGGCGGCGCAGGTGGCGCCACGCGGGGCGCAGGGTCCCGCCGCCGGGCTGCGCGTAGACCGCGGCGTCGGCGAGCGTGCGGGCGTCGAGCGGACGCTCGCCGTCGGGACCGACCCCGACGACGTCGAGACCGTGGTCGGCCAGGAGCGCGGCCACCGCCTCCGGGCAGCCCGGCAGGGTCGCCGGCCCGCGGTACACGAGGGCGAGGCTCACGCCGCCACCGCCTCGGCGGGGATGCCGCGCGACCGGCTGCCGGCGGCGAGGTGCTCGCCCTTCATGACGAGGCTGAGCGGGCCGAGCTCCGCACCCTCGCCGACCTCGCCGTCGTACAGCACGATCGACCGGTCGCCGACCGTGGCGCCCGGTGCGACCCGCACCGTGGACATCTTCATGACGCGGTCCTCGAACAGGTGGGTCTGGAGTGAGGCCTCCCGCCCCACGGTGGCGTCGTCGCCGAGGTCGACGAGGTCGAACTCGGTGAGGTACGTGGTCCCCAGCCACACCCGCGCCCCGATGCGGGCGCCGAACAGCCGCAGCGCGCCGGGCAGGAACGGGGTGCCGGTGAGCAGGGCGAGCCCGGCGGGCACGGCGGCGGCCTCGTAGAGGCCCGTGACGAACTCCGAGCGCCGCACGAACTCGTCCCACAACGGCGCGGTGCGGGGGCGGTAGGCGCCGACGACGTGGTGTTTCACCGCCGCCACGTAGCCGATCACGAGCGCGGAGGCCGTGGCGGCCATGACCGGGGCCACGAGGGCGGGGACCCAGAGCGGCTGCCCGTCCGCGACGGAGGAGAGCACCGTGAGGTGCAGGTACACCGCGAGGCCGAGGAGCGAGGCGGGCAGCGAGGCCCGGACGAACTCGACGGCGAGGCGGCGGCGCACCCGTCGTCGGGACGGCCGGAAGGTCTCCGAGTCCGGGTGCTCCTCCGACGCCTCGCGCCGGGGCAGGTGGATCGCGGGCGAACCGAGCCACGCGCTGTCGCGGCCGACCACCGGCGGCGGCGCCGTGGCCACCCCCACCAGCGAGCCGCTCTCGGCCCGGGTGCCCCCGGGCAGCAGGGCCGCGTTCCCCACGAAGGCCCGTTCCCCGACCTCGGTCGGCCGCAGGAGCATCCACCCGCGGGCGAACGTGGCGCTCCCGACCCCCGCCATGTCGGCGACGAAGCTGCCGCCGCCGAGGTCGAGCAGATCGGGGTCGACGTGGGCCACCGTGGAGACCTCCGCGCCCGGGCCGATCCGTGCGCCGAGCAGGCGCATCCAGCCGGGCGTGTAGAGCGTGGCGTAGAGCGAGTTGGTGAAGGTCAGCGAGTCGACGAGCAGGGCGTCCGCCAGCCACTTGCGCAGGCCGAGGCCGGAGCGGACGGCGTGCACGCCGACGGGGGTGCGGGGGAGGAGCAGCCGGCGTCCGGCCGCCACGATCCCGCACACGGTGAGGACGAACAGCGGCCCGGACAGCAGCGTGGCCACGAGCCCGGCGAGGACGCCCCACGTCAGCAGGGCCGCCCAGACGGCGACCACGGTCGGGACGACCATGAGGACCGCTGCCGCCTCCAGCCCGACGACGCCCGCCACCGCCGGCGGCAGGTGGTACCAGCGCCAGCCACGGGCCGGTCGGGCCCGGCCGAGCGCGGCGAGCATCGGGTCGGCGGCCGCGGCGGGGACCGGCGGCGACCCGGCGACCGTGGCGCCCGCGGGGACGTCCCCGTCGCGGGCCAGGACCGACTGCTCACCGACGACGGCGTCGGCGCCGACCCTGCTGCCGGGTGCGAGCAGCGTCCCGGTCCCGACGGCGGCCCGTTCGCCCACGGTGATCGCGCCGACCTCGACCCGCCCGGCGCGGACCTGCCACGGCCGCAGCGAGACGCCGTAGCCGAGGGAGGCGTCGTCGCCGAGCCGGAGCAGGACCGGGGCGCTGACCGTCGCGGCGGCGAGGTGGACCCGCCGCCCGATCCGGGCCCCGAGGAGGCGCAGGTAGGGCGCCGCGAACGGGCCGCCGGCCAGGACGGGCAGCGGGGAGAGCCGCAGCAGCAGGTCGACCGCCCACAGCCGGAGGTACACCGCGCCCCACAGCCGATACGTGCCCGGGCGCAGGAACAGGGTCAGCGGGCGGACGAGCAGGACCGGCAGCACCCAGCGGACGCCGAGGTAGGTCGCCGTGCCCGCCGCGAGGATCTCGAGCAGGACCGCCGGGGAGACCACGCCGTCGTTCCACCAGTAGACGACGGACGCGGGCAGCGTCAGGGCGAGCAGCACCAGGTAGAGCCCCACCGCCTGCACTCCGCCCGCGAACGCGACGCGTCGGTCGGAGTGGCGCAACGGCGGCTCGGCCGGGGCCGCCGTCGTGGGCCGGTCGTGCAGGGCCGCGGCGAGCGAGCGCACGTCGGGGTGGGCGTAGAGGTCCCGCACCGCCACCCCGAAGCCCGCGGCGCGCAGCGCGGTCACCGTGCGGGCGGCGAGCAGCGAGTGCCCGCCGAGGTCGTCGAAGAAGTCCGCGGTGGCCGGCACCGACTCGAGGCCCAGCACCCCGGCGACCACGTCCGCGATCCGCGACTCGGGCCCGGGTGCCGGGGCGTCGCCGGTGACCCCCGCCCCGACGAAACGCGGGCCGACCGGGGCCGGGAGTGCGGAGCGGTCGACCTTGCCGCTGGCCTGGGTCGGCAGCACGGTGAGGACGTCGAGCGTCGCCGGGACCATGTAGGCCGGCAGCCGGTCGGTGGCGACGCGGTGCAGGCGGTGCCGGCGGGCGTCCGGGTCGGTGACGGGACGGCCCACGGGGTCGACCACGTAGGCCGCCAGGTCCCCCGAGGCCGGGTCGAGGGCGACCACCGCGGCACCGACCTCCTCGTCGGCGAGCAGCACGCTCTCGATCTCGCCGAGGTCCACGCGGTGCCCGCGCACCTTCACCTCGGCGTCGGCGCGGCCCAGGTAGACGATCTCGCCGTCCGCGTCGAGCCGCCCCAGGTCGCCGGTGCGGTACACGCGCTCGCCGGTGTCCGGGTGCAGCACGAAGCGCTCGGCGGTCAGTTCGGGCCGGCCCAGGTAGCCCAGTGCCACGCCGGGTCCGCCGAGGGTGATCTCCCCGACCTCACCGTCGGCGACCGGCGGGTGGTCGGGGTGGTCGGGGTCGGTCAGCTCGGCGGTGTAGGTCGGGAGGGGACGGCCGATCGTCACGGGGCGTCCGGGCGTGAGCTCGCACCACGTGGCGGTGACGGTGGCCTCGGTGGGCCCGTAGGTGTTGAGCAGGCGGCGCCCGGGCCGGGCCCAGCGCTCCACGATCTCCGCGGGGCAGGCCTCCCCGCCGACGAGCACGGTCCGCAGGTCCGGCAGCTCGGTGGGCACCGTGGCCAGCAGGGTCGGCACGGCGCAGAGCACGGTGATGCGTCGGTGCGCGAGGTGCTCGCCGAGGTCGGCGCCGAACGCGCGCTCGTCGTCGGGGCCGGCGACCACGGTCGCGCCGACCGCCCAGGCCGACCAGATCTCCTCGATGGAGAAGTCGAAGGAGATCGTCATGCCCTGGTGCACACGGTCGTCGGGCCGCACGTCGTAGACGCCCGGGATCACGGCGAGGAAGTTGGCGATGCTCGCGTGGGACACCGCGACGCCCTTGGGTCGTCCGCTGGAGCCGGACGTGAAGATCACGTAGGCGGTCCCGACGTCGGGTCGCGGAGCCGGCCGGGCGGCGCTCGCGGCGGCGAGCTCGTCGCCGGCCTCGTCGAGGACGATCACGCCGGCGCGCGTGACCCGGTCCGCGAGGGCGCGGACGGTGAGCACGAGGGCGACCTCGGCGTCGACGACCACGTGCGCCACGCGGTCAGCGGGCGAGCCGGGGTCGATCGGCACCAGGGTGGCCCCGGCCTTGAGCACGCCGAGGATCGCGACGTAGGTCGACCCGGAGCGCGGCAGGAGCACCGCCACGCGGTCGCCGGCACCGACGTCGCGGGCGGCCAGCAGGTGCGCGAGCCGGTTGGCCCGCGCCTCTAGGTCGCGGTAGCGGACGGCCTCGCCGTCGGCCTCGACCGCGACGCGGTCGGGCCAGCGGTCCACGACCGCCTCGAAGAAGCCCTCCATGCGTCCGGGGCCGGGAACCGGGCCGGACGAGGGCGGGCAGGGGGACACGTGTGTCGTCACCGTCGCGCCTCCGGGCGCCCCCGGTCCGGGGGCGGTGGGGATCGTGACGGACGGCGCGCGACGCCGGGTGGTTTCCACGCGGCGGTCGTCCGGGGTCTTCAGGAAAAGATCGCGACACTCAGTCGTCGTCGACCCGGGAGGTTAGCTCCACCCGATCGTGTAAGCAAAACATCACCCGGGCGTGGCGCGGCGGTGACGCGCGGTCAGGCCCGCGGGGTCGCGTCGCGGTAGACGCAGGTCAGCTTGGCGGTGCAGACGCGTCGGCCCTCGTCGTCGGAGATCACGATCTCGAACGTCCCGACCGTCCTCCCGACCGACGCCGGGGTGCACACCGCGGTGACGAGCCCGGAGAGCGCGCTGCGGTGGTGGGTGCAGGAGAGCTCGAGCCCCACCGGACGGCGCTCGCCGATCCGGTTGAGGTAGGCCGCCGTCGAGCCGATCGTCTCGGCGAGCACCGCGCTGGCCCCGCCGTGCAGCAGGCCGAAGGGCTGGCGGTTGCCGGTCACCGGCATGGTGCCGACCACACGGGCCGGGTCCCACTCCGTGATCTCGATGCCCATCTTCGCGCCGAGCTGCTCGTCGGGGTAGGCGACCTCGAGCTCGGGGACTGCCTGCTGTTCGGGGGACCGCGCTCCCGAGGTCGAGCTCCGCTGCGCTTCGTCTCCGTCTGCCACGACTGCACCCTAGGGACGTCGGGCGAGAGTGTCGGACCCCCCTGGCAGACTCGGGTCCGTGGCTGGGACGAAGACCGCAGAGAAGCCCTCGACGACGCCGGGGGACCAGGCCGGGGGCGCGCGGCTGCTGCTGCTCGACGGGCACTCGCTGGCCTACCGGGCGTTCTTCGCGCTGCCGGTGGAGAACTTCACCACCACCTCGGGGCAGAAGACGAACGCCGTCTACGGCTTCACCTCGATGCTGATCAACCTGCTGCGCGACGAGGCGCCCACGCACGTCGGCGTGGCCTTCGACGTGTCGCGCCAGAGCTTCCGCTCCGAGACCTACGCCGCCTACAAGGCCAACCGCAGCGCGACGCCCGACGAGTTCCGCGGCCAGGTCGACCTGATCCGCGAGATCCTCGCGACGCTGCACATCCCGGTGATCATGCGGGAGGGCTACGAGGCGGACGACGTCATCGCGACGCTCACCACGCAGGCCGTGGCCGAGGGCATGCGGGTGGCCATCTGCACGGGGGACCGGGACGCCTTCCAGCTGGTGTCCGACCAGGTCACCGTCCTCTACCCGCGCAAGGGCGTGTCCGACCTCGTCCGCTACACACCCGAGGCCGTGCTCGAGCGGTACACGCTCACCCCGGAGCAGTACCCCGACTTCGCGGCCCTGCGCGGCGACCCCAGCGACAACCTGCCGAGCATCCCCGGCGTGGGGGAGAAGACCGCGCAGAAGTGGGTGCGCGAGTACGGCAGCCTCGACGCGCTGGTCGAGCGGGTCGACGAGGTGCGCGGGAAGGCCGGGGACGCGCTGCGCGAGCACCTGTCGTCGGTGGTGCTCAACCGGCAGCTCACCGAGCTGGTGCGCGACGTCGAGCTGGAGGTCACCCCGCCGGAGCTCGAGGCGCGGGCGTGGGACCGCGACGCGGTGCACCGCCTGTTCGACGAGCTGGAGTTCCGCGTCCTGCGCGAGCGGCTGTTCTCCACGCTGCAGTCCGCCGAGCCGGAGGCCGACGAGGGCTTCGAGGTGCGCGGCGCCGCCCTCGAGCCGGGTGCCGTCGCCGCGTGGCTCGACGCGCACGCCCGCGACGGGCGCCGCGCGGGTCTGGGCTTCAAGGGCACGTGGTCGCACGGCACGGGGGACCTCGAGGGCGTCGCGATCGCGGCGGCCGACGGGGAGACCACCTACGTCGACGCCCGCGCGGTCACCCCGGAGGACGAGACGGCGCTGGCCGCCTGGCTCGCCGATCCCGAGGTGCCGAAGGCGGGCCACGAGATCAAGGGGCCGCTGCACGCGGTGCGGGCCCGCGGGTGGCGGCTCGAGGGCGTCACCAGCGACACCGCGCTCGCCGCCTACCTCGCCCGGCCCGGCGAGCGCAGCTTCGACCTGGCCGACCTCGCGCTGCGCTACCTGCGCCGGGAGCTGCGGGTCGAGGAGACCGGCGCGAACGGCGCGGCGGGCGGGGACCAGCTCACCCTCGACGGCGGCGAGGAGGAGGCCGACGCGACGCTCGCGCAGACCGAGATGCTGCGCGCCCGCGCGGTGGCCGACCTCGCCGACAAGCTCGACTCCGACCTGGAGGAGCTCGGCGGGACGGCCCTGCTCACCGACCTCGAGCTGCCCCTGCTCGCCGTGCTCGCCGACCTCGAGGCCGCCGGCGTCGCGGTCGACGTCTCGGCGCTGCAGGACCTGGAGGCGCAGTTCGGCGGCCGGGTCCAGGCGGCCGCGCAGTCCGCGTACGACGTGATCGGCAAGGAGATCAACCTCGGGTCGCCGAAGCAGCTGCAGGTGGTGCTCTTCGACGAGCTGCAGATGCCGAAGACCAAGCGCACGAAGACCGGCTACACCACCGACGCCGACGCGCTGCAGACGCTGAACGAGTCCAACCCGCACCCGTTCCTCGAGCACCTGCTCGAGCACCGCGACGCCACGCGGCTGCGGGTGACCGTCAAGGGCCTGCTCGACTCGACCTCCGACGACGGCCGCATCCACACCACCTTCAACCAGACCATCGCCCGCACCGGGCGGCTCTCCTCCACCGAGCCGAACCTGCAGAACATCCCGGTCCGCACCGAGGCCGGCCGCCGGATCCGCGACACGTTCGTCGTCGGGGCCGACTCCGCCGACGGTGCGTACGCCGAGCTGATGACGGCGGACTACGCGCAGATCGAGATGCGGATCATGGCGCACCTCTCGGTCGACGCCGAGCTGATCGAGTCGTTCAAGTCCGGCGAGGACTTCCACTCGGTCACCGCGGCGAAGGTGTTCGGGGTCGCCGAGAACGAGGTCAGCACCGCTCAGCGCGCCAAGATCAAGGCGATGAACTACGGCCTGGCCTACGGGCTCTCGGCGTACGGCCTCTCCGCCCAGCTCCGCACCTCCACCGAGGAGGCCAAGGAGCTGATGGAGGACTACTTCGCGCGGTTCGGCGGGGTGCGGGACTACCTGTTCCAGGTGGTCGACCAGGCGCGCAAGGACGGCTACACCAGCTCGATCCTCGGGCGCCGGCGCTACCTGCCCGACCTGACGAGCGACAACCGCCAGCGCCGCGAGATGGCGGAGCGGATGGCGCTCAACGCCCCGATCCAGGGCAGTGCGGCCGACATCGTCAAGGTCGCGATGCTCGGGGTGCACGCGGCCCTGCGCGAGGAGGGGCTCCGCAGCCGGATGCTGCTCCAGGTGCACGACGAGCTCGTGCTCGAGGTGGCGCCGGGGGAGCGGGAGCAGGTCACCGAGCTGGTGCGTCGCGAGATGGGCGCCGCGTTCGCCCTCGACGTGCCGCTGGAGGTGTCGGTCGGGTTCGGGCGGTCGTGGGACCAGGCGGCCCACTAGAGCGGCCCACGAGAGCGGCGCACGGACCGGGACTCGGACTGGTACGCGGCGGTACCAGGCGCTAGGGTGGTACGTATGAGTACCGCGGACGGGGCCACCCCCGAGCACCTGGACGTCGTCATCGTCGGCGCGGGCCTGTCGGGCATCGGCACGGCCTGCCACCTGACCACCGAGCACCCGGGCCGCTCCTACGCGGTCCTCGAGGCGCGCGACGACCTCGGGGGCACGTGGAGCCTGTTCCGGTACCCGGGCATCCGGTCGGACTCCGACATGCACACGCTGGGCTTCCGCTTCCGCCCGTGGCCGGACTCGGTGGCGCTCGCCGACGGGCCGTCGATCCTGCAGTACGTGCGCGACACGGCCGAGGAGTACGGCGTCGACCGGCACATCCGGTTCGGGCGGCGCGTCACCGCGGCCGCCTGGTCGAGCGCCGAGCAGCGTTGGGACCTGACGGTGTCGAGCGCCGCGGGCGAGGAGCACCTGACCTGCTCGTTCCTGCTGTGGTGCTCGGGCTACTACCGCTACGACCAGGGCTACACGCCCGACTTCCCCGGGATCGAGAACTTCGGCGGCACGGTCGTCCACCCGCAGCTGTGGGACCCGGAGCTGGACTACGCGGGCAAGAAGGTCGTGGTCATCGGCTCCGGCGCCACCGCCGTGACGCTGGTGCCGGCCATGACGTCGGGGGAGGGCCGGGCCGCGCACGTCACGCAGCTGCAGCGCACGCCGAGCTACGTGCTCGCGATCGGTCGCACCGACCCGATCGCCGAGAAGCTGTCGCAGTGGCTGCCCGCGCGTATCGCCGACCCGATCGTCCGGGCGAAGAACATCGCGCAGCTCATCACGCTCTACCAGATCTCCCAGCGCTTCCCGGGGTTCATGAAGGGCGTCCTGCGCAAGCAGGCGGCCGCTCAGCTCCCCGAGGGCTACGAGGTCGACACGCACTTCAACCCGCCGTACAACCCGTGGGACCAGCGCATGTGCATGGTCCCGAACGGCGACCTGTTCAAGGCGATCAAACGCGGCGACGCCGACATCGTCACCGACAAGATCGACACCTTCACCGAGCGCGGGATCCGGCTGCAGTCCGGCCAGGAGCTCGAGGCCGACATCGTCATCACGGCGACCGGCCTGAACCTGCAGATGTTCGGCGGCGCCACGCTCACCGTCGACGACGAGCCGGTGAAGCTGCCCGACACCATGGCCTACAAGGGCATGATGCTCTCCGGCGTGCCGAACCTCGTGTTCATGATCGGCTACACCAACGCCTCCTGGACGTTGAAGGTCGACCTCGTCGCCGAGTACTTCTGCCGGCTGCTGCGCTGGATGGACGCCCACGGGAAGACCGTCGCCACCCCGGAGCGCGACCCGGCCGTCGAGGAGCGCCCGCTGCTCGACTTCGAGGCCGGCTACGTGCAGCGCTCGATCCACGAGCTGCCCCGCGGCGGCGACCGCAAGCCGTGGGCGCTGGCCATGAACTACGCCATCGACGCGGTCGCCCTGCGCCGCGGCAGCCTGGAGGAGGGCATGCGCTTCGAGCCGGAGCGCGCCACGATCTCCGCGTGACGACGATCGGTATCCACGCACCGGGCGCGATGGGGACGGCGCTCGCCCGGTGCGTGGGCGCCGGCGGGCACGAGGTCCTGACGACCGCCGCCGGGCGGTCGCCGGCCACGGCACGTCGCCTGGAGGCGGCCGGGCTCCCGGACGCCGGGTCGCTCGACGCGGTGGTCGCCGCGGACGTGGTGGTGAGCGTCGTGCCGCCCGGCCGCGCCCAGGAGGCCGCCGCCGAGATCGGGGCGGCCTGCACGCGCACCGGGGCCCGGCCGCTCGTGGTGGAGGCGAACGCCGTCGCCCCGGCGACCGTCACCGCGATCGCGGCCGACCTGCCGACCGACCTCGTCGACGCGGCGATCTCCGGTCCGCCGCCGGCCCCCGGGGCGGCGCCGCCGACCCGGGTGTTCCTGGCCGGTCCCCGCGCCGAGGAGGTCGCCGGGCTCACCGTCCCGGGCGTGGCCTGGGTGGTGCTCGGTGCGACACCCGGGGCCGCCAGCGCGACGAAGATGTGCACGGCCTCGGTCCGCAAGGGCTGGGTCGGGCTGCTCGCCCAGGCCCTGGTCACCGCGGAGCACCACGGCGTCCTCGACGAGGTCGTCGCCGACCTGCGCGTGGACTTCCCGACGGCGGGTCCGGGCCCGGCGGCCGCGGCGGCCACCAAGGCCTGGCGGTTCGTCGACGAGATGACGGCCATCGCCGACACCCAGGCCGCCGCGGGCCTGACGCGCGAGCTGTTCGACGCCTTCGCCCACGTGTACCGCGACCTCGCGACGAGCGCGTACGGCGACCGGCGCCCGGAGGACCTCCCCGACGCACCCGACGTCGGGAACCTGCGGCCGCGCGACGGGCGCTGAAGAGACGGGTCACCGCAGGCCCCCGGCGGGCCGGACCTCCCACAGCGTCCAGAGCGGGCGGTACCCCGCGCGCGGCCAGAAGACCGACGACAGCGGGTTCGGCGGGTTGTAGTAGAGGTACGTGCCGCGGACCGGGAGGCCGGACCGCGTGGTCTCGAGCTCGGGCAGGGCCGTGGCGACCAGACGGTGGCCGACCCCGCCGCCACGCTCCGACGAAGTCACCGAGGCGCAGTTGACGTAGCCCCACGCGCCGTGCGGCAGCAGCCCGGCGAGCCACGTGCCCGGCGTCGACTCGGCCCGGCCGCACTCCACCATCCCGACGGCGTGGTCGCGTCGGAGAGCGATCCAGGTGGGTTCGCCGCGGGTCAGGCGGTCGCGGATGGTGGTGCGCTTGACCGCCTCCGCGTCGGCGCGCACGAGCGACCCGCCCACCTGGCTGGAGTAGGCCAGCTCCTCCATCGCGAGGCGCACGCAGGTCTCGAGGTCGTCGGTGGTGGCCCGCCGCATCTCGAGCTCGGGGTCGGGCGGCGGCGCCGGCAGCGGCGCGGGCGGGCGCACCGCGAGCACGGCGAGCGGGACGAGGCCGTGGTCGAGGAAGACCCGGGTCGCGACGACGTCGCGGCTCGGCCAGGTCACGGTGGCCGCGGAGTCGGGCTCCCGCAGCACCGCGGGCAGGAGGCGTCCCCGCCACGCCTCCACGAGGGCGTGCAGCGGCGCGTGGCCCGCCGCGCCGACGACGGGGTGCAGCTCGGAGACCTGCGCCGCCGACCAGAGCAGCGGCCCGCTGCCGGCGGGCCAGGTGTGGTGGGTGACCACACCCGCGACGCGCTGCGGCGGTGTCCCCAACACGACGATGTCGCCCGGCGGGGGAGCGACGGCATCGGGCAGCCGCGGGTCGAGCGCCGCGAACCGGCGACGCTGCAGCTCGAGGAGGTCGGCGAGGACCTGGGCCGGGGCCTCGGGGGCGACGCGCGCCGCGTGGCGGGGCATCAGCCCGGCAACCGGCAGCGGAAGATCGCCGTGCCCGGGAAGAGTGCGCCGCGCAGCGGCGACCACTGGCCCCACACGTCGGCGAGACCGGCCGGCCACTCCGGTTCCACCAGACCCTCGAGCACGAAGCCGGCGCCCACGATCTCCGCGATCCGGTCGCCCAGCGTGCGGTGGTGCTCGACGTAGGTGGCGCGCCCGTCGTCGTCGAACTCGGCGTAGCCGGTCCGGTCGAAGTAGGAGTGGGCGACGGTGAGCCCCTCCTCGCCGGGATCGTCCGGGAAGATCCAGCGCAGCGGGTGGTTCACCGCGAACACCCACCGGCCGCCCGGGCGCAGCACCCGGGCCACCTCGGCCATCAGCCCGGCGGAGTCGGCCACGAAGGGGACCGCCCCGAAGGCGGAGCAGGCGAGGTCGAACCCGTCGTCGGGAAAGGGCAGGCGGCCGGCGTCCGCCTGGACCAGCGGCACCGCGGTCCCGGAGCGCCAGGACGCGGCGCGGGCCTCGCGCAGCATGCCGAGGGAGAGGTCGAGCCCGACGGCGTCCGCGCCGCGGTCGGCGAGCCAGCGGGCGCAGGACGCCGCGCCGCAGCCGACCTCGAGGACCCGCTTCCCGGCCAGCTCGCCCACGGGGCCCAGCAGCGCCGCGTCGGCCTCGCGGAGGCGTTCCGGGCACCACACGAAGTCGGCGTCGCCGAGGAAGGCGCCGTGCTCGGCCTGGTAGTCCGCCGCGTCGGCGTCCCACCAGGCACGCGAGGCCGCGACCGACTCCGCGTCCCCCACGGCACCGGCGCTCATGGGCGGCATCCTGGCACGGCGTCCGGACATGCCGGACACGCCGGGCGGACGCCCCCGGTGTGACCCGTTTGCCGGTCCGTCGACCGAGTGGATACGATGGGGGTCCACGTCAGTGGTCTCGCCCTGTCCGGTCGGCTCCGGCGGGCAGCGATCTCTCCGGCCCCCCAGGCCGACCAGCGCGTCAGGACGACGTCCGCCCTCGTGGGTCGAAACACACGTCCACCCGCCGAGACCTGCCCATTCCGGAGCCATCCACCGTATGTCCATCGACACCCACACCGCCCCGAGCCACAGCGCCCCCCAGGTCGCTGTCAACGACATCGGGTCGGAAGCGGACTTCCTCGCTGCCATCGACGAGACGATCAAGTACTTCAACGATGGCGACATCGTCGAGGGCACCATCGTCAAGGTCGACCGCGACGAGGTCCTGCTCGACATCGGCTACAAGACCGAGGGCGTCATCCCCTCGCGTGAGCTGTCCATCAAGCACGATGTCGACCCCAACGAGGTCGTCGCCGTCGGCGACGAGGTCGAAGCCCTCGTCCTCCAGAAGGAGGACAAGGAGGGCCGGCTGATCCTGTCCAAGAAGCGCGCGCAGTACGAGCGCGCCTGGGGCACGATCGAGCAGCTCAAGGACAACGACGAGCCGGTCAAGGGCACCGTCATCGAGGTCGTCAAGGGTGGTCTCATCCTCGACATCGGCCTCCGCGGCTTCCTCCCCGCGTCGCTGGTCGAGATGCGCCGCGTCCGCGATCTCCAGCCGTACGTCGGCAAGGAGATCGAGGCCAAGATCATCGAGCTGGACAAGAACCGCAACAACGTGGTCCTGTCCCGGCGCGCGTGGCTGGAGCAGACCCAGTCCGCCGTGCGCAGCGAGTTCCTCAACCAGCTCGCGAAGGGCCAGATCCGCAAGGGTCAGGTCTCCTCGATCGTCAACTTCGGTGCGTTCGTCGACCTCGGCGGGGTCGACGGCCTCGTCCACGTCTCCGAGCTCTCCTGGAAGCACATCGACCACCCCTCCGAGGTCGTCGAGGTCGGCCAGGAGGTCACGGTCGAGGTCCTGGACGTCGACCTGGACCGCGAGCGCGTCTCGCTGTCGCTCAAGGCGACGCAGGAGGACCCCTGGCGCCAGTTCGCCCGGACCCACCAGATCGGCCAGATCGTGCCCGGCAAGGTCACGAAGCTCGTGCCGTTCGGTGCGTTCGTCCGCGTGGACGAGGGCATCGAGGGTCTGGTCCACATCTCGGAGCTGGCCGAGCGCCACGTCGAGGTGCCGGAGCAGGTCGTCCAGGTCGGCAACGACGTCATGGTCAAGGTCATCGACATCGACCTCGACCGTCGCCGCATCTCGCTCTCGCTGAAGCAGGCGAACGAGGGCATGACGACCGAGACCGAGTTCGACCCGGCGCTGTACGGCATGGGCGCCGAGTACGACGACGCCGGCAACTACATCTACCCCGAGGGCTTCGACCCCGACACGGGGGAGTGGCGCGAGGGCTTCGAGTCCCAGCGCGAGGAGTGGGAGCGCCAGTACCAGGCGGCGTACGCCCGCTACCAGCAGCACATCGCGCAGCTGCAGCGCACCGCGGAGCAGGAGGCGGAGGCCGCCGAGGCGGCCCCGGCCAACTACTCCTCGGGCGGTCCGAGCGACGAGGCCGACGACTCGGCCGAGCCCCGCGACGACGACGACCCGGGCCAGGGCCCGCCGTCGCAGTCCGGTGCCGGCTCGCTCGCCAGCGACGCCCAGCTCGCCGCGCTGCGGGAGAAGCTCTCGGGCAACTGATCGCCCCCGGAGCCTGACCGACGGGCCCTCACCCCTTCCCGGGGTGGGGGCCCGTCGTCGTGTCGGGGGTGCCCCGGCGATGTCACTCCGGTATCTTGCGTCCCGTCAGTCACATCGGACACAGGCATCGTGGGGGTCGGAATGTTCTCGTGGCGTCGTCGGCCGGGTCGGCACCGTCTCGGGTCCACCGGTCTCACCTGGGCGGGCGAGTTCGTCGCCGTGGCCGCGGCCCTCGAGGTCCCTGCGGTGTCCCGTCGCGGCCTGTTCGAGACCTTCTTCGCGACGCCGAGGCACACGGCTCTCGCGTGATGGTCCCGTCCGGCAGACTGCCCGCGTGCTGCGTGTGGGTCTGACCGGTGGGATCGGGGCGGGCAAGTCGACGGTGGCTTCCGAGCTGGCGTCGCTGGGTGCCGTGATCGTCGACTCCGACAAGATCGCCCGTGAGGTGGTCGAGCCGGGGACCGACGGCCTGGCCGCCGTGGTCGAGGCCTTCGGTCCCGACGTCCTGGACGACGACGGGGCTCTGGACCGGCCCGCGCTGGGGAGGATCGTCTTCGCCGACGACGAGGCCCGCGCACGCCTCAACGGCATCCTGCACCCGCGCATCGGGGCACGGACCGGGGATCTCGTGGCGGCCGCGCCGTCCGACGCCGTCCTGGTGCACGACGTCCCGCTGCTGGTGGAGAACGGCATGGAGGCGGCGTTCGCGCTGGTCGTGGTGGTGGACGCACCCGAGGACGTCCGGGTGGAGCGGCTGGGCCGGACCCGGGACATGTCCGCCGAGGACGCCCGGTCGCGCATCCGGGCCCAGGCGACGACCGACGCCCGGCGCGCGGCCGCGGACGTGTGGATCGACAACGTCGGCTCCGAGGACGAGGTGCGCGCCGGGGTGCGGGCGTTGTGGCACGACCGGCTCGTGCCGTTCGAGGCGGCGATCCGGGCCGGGACCGTCACGCCGTGGCCGGAGGAGGACGTGGCGGCCGACCCGACGTGGCCGGACCAGGCGCGCCGCCTGGCCGCGCGGCTCGTCCTGGCCGGGCGCGAGCACGTCGACCGGGTGGAACACGTCGGGCCGACGGCCGCGCCCGGAGGGTCGGCCCCCGACGTCATCGACCTGCTGGTGCTCAGCGACGCGTCGCCGGACGAGCTCGCCGGCCCGTTCGGCGGGATCGGCTTCCCGACGGCTGGGGACGGTCGGTTCGGCAGCGCCGACCCGGTCCGGCCGGTGCGGGTGACGGTCGCCCCGGAGTCGTCCGACGTGGCGGGCGGGCTCCTGGACGCGCGCGAGCGCGCGCGCCGGGCCGAGTGACCCGTCGTCGGGACGTCAGCTCCAGGGCCAGTCGAGGGTGACGCCGTGCCCGGCGAGCCAGGCGTCGAGGTCGTGGCCGTGCTGGGCGATCCCGGCGTGCGTGACCGTCGCGGTGGTGAGGGCGCGCTCCGCCGGCTCCCGGGCGAGCACGCCGGCGGCGACCGCCTCGACGTACTCGTCGACGTCGAGCAGCTCGGTGCGCTCGCCGGTGTGCACGACGAGGTCGAGGTAGTAGTCGGTCGTCGTCCAGGTGTCGCCGTCGCGGTCGATGCCGGCGACGTCGACGTAGAAGTCCTGCTGCCGCTCGAACCCCGGCCGGAAGGCGAAGTCGGTGACGCGGATGCCGAGGTCGGGCAGCAGCCAGGACCGCATGTGCGTGAGCGACGGGTGGTCGGGCATCGGGCGGGAGAGGTAGAGCCCGAACGTCGTGGTCCGGTAGAGGTCGACGGCCCGGACGAAGCCCTTCGGGTCGGTGTTCGTGTACTCGGCGACGGCGAACGTCTCGACCTTCGGGGGATGCAGCGCCACGCCGCGGGACCCTAACGACGACGGGTGGCGACGCGGGGCCGCGCCGGGTCGGCTGTCGCTCGAACGGACGCTGGCGGGCACGCAGCGCCACCACGATCCTGTGCCGGTGTTCGGCTTCCTCCGTCCGTGTCGGCACCACCTGGGCCCCGAGCTGCACGGCCTCTGGAGCGCCCATCTCTGCGGGCTCTGTCTGACCCTGCGCGACGAGGCCGGTCAGCTGGCCCGGACGACGACGCACGTCGACGCGCTCGTCGTGTCCGTGCTGGCGGAGGCGCAGGGCGTCGTGGACGGTCGCCGGGCCGGACCCTGCCCGTTGCGGGGGATGCGGTCCGCGGGCGTCGTGACCGGGGACGGGGCCCGGCTCGCCGCGTCGACCGCGCTGCTGCTCGCCGCCGACCGGGTCGCCGACCACGTCGACGACGGGGACGGGCCGTTCGCCTCCCGACCCGCCGCCGCGGTCGGCGGTCGCGTGGCGACGCGGTGGGCGCGGGCGGGCTCGGCGACGGCCGCCGGCGTCGGGTTCGACCCGGCCGCCCTGCTCGCCGTCCCCGCCCGGCAGCGGGAGGCCGAGGGCGCCGTCACGACGCTGACGCGCGTCACCGCCCCGACGGAGGCGGCGGTGGGGGCGGCCCTCGCCCACACGGCGGTGCTCGCCGAACGTCCGGACAACGTCGGACCCCTCGACGAGGCCGGACGGCTCCTGGGTCGCCTCGCGCACCTGCTCGACGCCGTGGCGGACCGGTCGGCCGACGGTCTCGCCGGACGGTGGAACCCCCTCGAGGCGACGGGGACGTCGAGCCGCGACGCCCTCGCCCGCTGCCGGGAGGCGGTGGCGGGCATCGGTACGGCGTTGCGGCAGGTGGCGCTCGACCCGGGGGACGCCCGCCGTCTGACCCACCAGCTGCTGGTGCACGAGTCCGGCCGCGCGGTGGCGCGGGTCGAGCAGGGACTCCTGGTGCCCGCCCGCGGGAGCGAGCCGCCCCTCGCGCCGTGGGATCCGGCGCGGCCGCCGGGTGCGGATCCGGGTGCAGATCCGGGTGCAGATCCGGAGCCCGACGAGGTCCCGGGTCCGGACGAGGCGGACCCATCGGGTCCGCGGCGGGTCGGGCCGCAGCGCGGCCTGCTCGCCGGCTGTGCGGCCGCCGCGGGACTGTGCTGCACCGGGCAGCTCTGCTGCGCCGACGAGTTCCCCGACCCCTGGACCGGGCAGCCGCGCCAGGGTCGGTGCACGGACTGCGTGGACTGCTCGTCCTGCTCGTGGGACTGCTGCGACTGCTGCTCGGAGTGTGGCGACGGCGACTGCTGCTGCTCGTGCGACTGCGGGTCCTGAGCGGGTCCTGAGCTGCGGGAATCGTGACTGTCGGGGGGTCGGGTTAGCCTCGTGTCATGGCGTTCGCGACCGAGGTCCCCGGGGCCGCCCGTGACCAGCACGAGCACGAGACGGGCACGTTGCTCGACAACCCCGAGGGCCTGCCCGACGACGCCCTGGCCGAGTCCGAGTTCCGGCCGATCGGCGAGATCGAGCGCACCGGCGTGCCGTTCGAGGTCATCAGCCCGTACCAGCCCGCGGGGGACCAGCCGGCCGCGATCGACGAGCTGGAGCGCCGGGTGCGGGCCGGCGAGCACGACATCGTGCTGCTCGGCGCCACCGGTACCGGCAAGTCGGCCACCACGGCCTGGCTCATCGAGCGGGTGCAGCGGCCCACGCTGGTGATGGCGCCGAACAAGACGCTCGCCGCGCAGCTGGCGAACGAGCTCCGCGAGCTGCTGCCGAACAACTCGGTCGAGTACTTCGTCTCGTACTACGACTACTACCAGCCCGAGGCGTACATCGCGCAGACCGACACCTACATCGAGAAGGACTCCTCGATCAACGAGGACGTCGAGCGGCTGCGCCACTCCGCCACCTCGAACCTGCTGCTGCGCCGCGACACCGTGGTGGTGGCGTCGGTGTCGTGCATCTACGGCCTGGGCACGCCGCAGTCCTACCTGGACCGGTCGGTCAAGCTCGAGGTCGGCGAGGAGATCGACCGCGACACCCTGCTCCGGGCGCTGGTCGACGTGCAGTACACGCGCAACGACATGGCCTTCGCCCGCGGCACCTTCCGGGTGCGCGGGGACACGGTGGAGATCATCCCGGCGTACGAGGAACTCGCGATCCGCATCGAGTTCTTCGGCGACGAGGTCGAGTCGCTGTACTACCTCAACCCGCTCACCGGCGACGTCGTGAACCAGGTGCAGGACGTCCGCATCTTCCCGGCCACGCACTACGTCGCCGGGCCGGAGCGCATGGAGCGGGCGATCAAGGCGATCGAGTCCGAGCTCGAGGAGCGGCTCGCCGAGCTGGAGAACCAGGGCAAGCTGCTCGAGGCCCAGCGGCTGCGCATGCGCACGAGCTACGACATCGAGATGATGCGCCAGGTCGGGTTCTGCTCGGGCATCGAGAACTACTCGCGCCACATCGACGGCCGGGGGCCGGGCACGGCGCCCGCCACGCTCATCGACTACTTCCCCAACGACTTCCTGCTGGTCATCGACGAGTCGCACGTGACGGTGCCGCAGATCGGCGGCATGTACGAGGGCGACATGTCCCGTAAGCGCAACCTCGTCGAGTACGGGTTCCGCCTGCCCAGCGCCACCGACAACCGGCCGCTGACGTGGGAGGAGTTCGCCGACCGCATCGGGCAGACGGTGTACCTCTCGGCGACGCCGGGGGACTTCGAGATGCGCCAGGCCGGCGGCGAGTTCGTCGAGCAGGTCATCCGCCCGACGGGCCTGGTCGACCCCGAGGTGATCGTCAAGCCCACGAAGGGCCAGATCGACGATCTCGTGGGGGAGATCCGGACGCGGGTCGACAAGGACGAGCGCACCCTGGTCACCACGCTGACCAAGAAGATGGCCGAGGACCTCACCGACTACCTGCTCGAGCTCGGCATCAAGGTCCGCTACCTGCACTCCGAGGTCGACACCCTGCGCCGGGTGGAGCTCCTCCGGCAGCTGCGCGCGGGCGAGTACGACGTGCTGGTCGGCATCAACCTGCTCCGGGAGGGCCTCGACCTGCCCGAGGTGTCGCTGGTGGCGATCCTCGACGCGGACAAGGAGGGTTTCCTGCGCAGCGAGCGGTCGCTGATCCAGACGATCGGTCGCGCGGCCCGCAACGTGTCGGGGCAGGTGCACATGTACGCCGACCGGATCACGGAGTCGATGCAGTACGCGATCGACGAGACGGCCCGGCGTCGCGAGAAGCAGATCGCCTACAACACCGAGCGGGGCGTCGACCCGCAGCCGCTACGCAAGAACATCGCCGACATCCTCGACCGGGTCTACCGCGAGGCCGAGGACACCGAGGTGGAGATCGGCGGATCCGGCCGCAACGCCTCGCGCGGGCGCCGCGCCGCGGGTGAGGCCGGCGGGACGCGGGGCCACTCCGGGGTCGTGGAGCACCGCGACACCAGCGGCATGGCCCGCGCCGAGCTGGCCGACCTCATCCAGCAGCTGACCGACCAGATGATGAGCGCGGCGCGCGACCTGCAGTTCGAGCTCGCCGGGCGGCTGCGCGACGAGATCGCCGACCTCAAGAAGGAGATGCGGGGGATGGACGCGGCCGGGGTGAAGTAGCCCGGCCGCCGTCCGGGTCCTAGCCCAGGAGGGCGGCGGCGACGCGGAGGTCGGCGACGAAGCCCTCGCGCATCTCGTCGCCGTCCTGCCCGCGGGCGGGGTCGGCGCGCAGGATCGCCGACGGGTGGATCGTCGGGACGAGCGTGGTGCCCTCCCACTCGCGGGCGGTGCCGCGCTCGCCGGTGATGCGGAACGACGAGCCGAGCAGCGCCTTCCCGGCGGTCGCGCCGAGGGTGACCACGACGTGCGGGCGGACCAGGGCGAGCTCGCCGTCGAGCCAGGGGCGGCAGGCCCGGACGTGGCCGACCTTCGGCGTCTGGTGGATGCGGCGGTTGCCCTGCCGGCGGAACGAGAAGTGCTTCACGGCGTTCGTCACGTAGGCGTCCTCGCGGGCGATGCCGGCCTCGACGAGGGCGTCGTCGAGCAGCTTCCCGGCGGGCCCGACGAACGGGGAGAGCTGGCGGTCCTCCTGGTCGCCGGGCTGCTCGCCGACGAACATGAGCCGCGCCGTCGCGGGCCCGGTGCCGAACACCGTGCCGGTGGTGCCCTCGTAGAGCTCACACGCGGTGCAGCCCGCGGCGCGGTCGCGCAGATCGTCCAGGGTGGGCGCCTCGGAGACGGCGACGGAGGGCGTCGGGGACTCCTCCCCGACGGGGAACAGGGGCTCGGTCACCGGCCGGGGGTGCCCACGGCGGTCCCGGGTCACCCGCGCTTCCCGAGGTGCACGTGAGGCATCCCAGCAGGCCGCGAGACCTGCATGGCGTAAACCTCGCGGCGGGGCGGGCGCATCCGGTCAGCCGGCCGCTCGGCGAGGTGTACGTGAGGCATCCCGGCGGGCCCGGGGAGCTGCATGGTGTGGACCTCGCCACCGGGCGGCGCCTCAGTCGACCCGGCAGGCCATGATCAACGACGAGCGCAACGTCCCGTCGGCCCGGAGGTAGTGCCGGTCGCGGAGCCCCTCGACCACGAACCCGGTCGCCGCGTAGAGCGCGATCGCGCGGGCGTTGTCCGGCCACACCTCGAGGTCGACCTTGTGCGCGTCGGACAACCGCGCCCACCCGAGGGCCGCCTCGACCAGCGCACGTCCACCCCCACGTCCGCGCCCGGCGGGCACGATCGCCATGCCGAGGCCGAACACCCCACGGGTGCGCGGCGTCAGCGACACGTACCCGAGCACCGCGCCGGCCTCGACCAGGACCCACGCCGCGCCCGACCCGGCGATCAGCTCCCGGAACCCCTGCGCCCGCCCCTCGACGTCGACCGGGGGCTGGGCGCCGAGGGTGTCCTCCGGGGCCACCGCGGCGATCACCCCGGCCATCGACCCCGTGTCCTCCACCACCGCGCGCCGCACGTCCACGCCGCGAGCCTGCCCCAGCCCGGCCGGACCCGCCGTCGAGAACTGTCAGCGGGACCACGCGCCCGGTTATGCTGCAGACCACAGGAGGTGCACGTGGTGGACGACGGCGTCTGCGCGGTGACGCGGAGTACGGACCTCCGGCAGCACGCGCGCCTGCTCCACCAGGCCCACGACGCCCGGCTCTCCGGGTCCCGCGTGACGACGGGCCTGCGCCGCGTCGTGTCCCGCTCGTGGGACCGCATGCTCGCGCTCGGCGTCACCCCCGACGTCCGGTCGCTGCCCGACCCGGCCGGGCCGGAGGTCGTCGAGCGGCGCCGCGCCGAGTCGCCCATCTCCGGGGTCCTGCCGCAGCTGCGGGCGAGCCTGACGGCGGTCGCCGAGGACGCCGAGCACATCATGGTGATCACCGCCGCGGACGGCTTCGTGCTGTGGCGGGAGGGCGCGAGCCGGGTCGCCCGGCTCGCGGAGGGCCTCGGGTTCTCGCCGGGCGCCGACTGGACCGAGGAGTCGGTCGGCACCAACGCCATCGGCACCGCCCTCGCCGAGCACGCCGCGGTGCAGCTGTTCTCCGCCGAGCACTTCGCCCGGGCGCAGCACCCCTGGACCTGCACGGCGAGCCCGATCCACGACCCGCGGACCGGCGAGATGCTCGGCGTCGTCGACCTCTCCGGTCCCGCGCCGACCGTGCACCCGACCACGGTCGCGCTCGTGCACACCGCCGTCCGGTTGGCCGAGTCCGGCCTCTGGGCCCAGCACGAGCAGCGCCTCGACTCGCTGCGATCGGTCGCGGCACCCCTGCTCGCCCGCAGTCGCGGCCCGGCCCTCGTGGTCGACGACCACGGGTGGGTCGCCGGAGCGACGGGGCTCCCGCCGCGCGACCGGGTCGCGGCGCCGCGGGCGGGGGAGGTGCTGCTGGTGCACGGCCTCGGTGCCTGTCTGCCGGAGCCCGTGCCCGGCGGGTGGCTGCTGCACCCGGTCGGCGGCGAGGGGTCGACGCGCCTGCGGCTCGACCTCACCGCCGAGCCGCCGGCGGCGGTCGTCGAGGGCCGGGAGACGTGGCGGCACACGCTGTCGCGGCGCCACCTGCAGATCCTCGCGCTGCTCATGCGGGCCGGGTCGACGGGACTGGACGCCGCGGCCCTGAGCCGGGCGCTCTACGACGACGCCGACCACCTGGTGACGGTGCGGGCCGAGCTCTCGCGGCTGCGCCGGGTGCTGGGGAACCTGGTGGTCGCCCGGCCCTACCGGATCGCCCCCGGCGTCGGGGTCGAGGTGCCCCCTCCCGACGTCATGAACGGGCTGCTCGGACCTGCAACACCGCTGCAACGGTCGCCGTGACCCCGGTCACTCCCGTGGGATGGGCCCATCCCGAACGAGGAGGACCGCATGAGAGCTGCCCGCTTCCACGGCCGCGGTGACGTCCGCATCGAGGACATCCCCGAGCCGCATCCCACTGCCGGCCAGATCCAGGTGGCCGTCGAGTGGTGCGGCATCTGCGGCACCGACCTGCACGAGTACCTCGACGGGCCGATCTTCGCGCCGACGAGCGCCGCACCGCACCCGCTGACCGGCGGCGCCGTGCCGATCACCCTCGGCCACGAGTTCTCGGGCGTGGTGGCCGAGGTGGGGGAGGGCGTCACCGGGCTGTCCGAGGGCGACCGGGTGGTGGTCGAGCCCTACGACGTCTGCGGCACGTGCGTCGCCTGCCGCGACGGTCGCTACAACACCTGCCGTCAGCTCGGCTTCATCGGCCTCGACGGCGACCAGGGCGGGTTCGCCGAGAAGATGGTCGTCGACGCGCGCTGGGCGCACCGCATCGACGGTCTCACCGCCGAGCAGGGGGCCCTGGTCGAGCCGCTGGCCGTCGGCTACCACGCCGCGAAGCTCTCCGGGCTCGAGCGGGGCGGGACGGCGGCGGTCTTCGGCTCCGGCCCGATCGGGCTCGTGACGGCGGCCGCGCTGCGCGCCACGGGTGCGGGGCAGGTCATCGTCGTGGAGCCGGCGGACGCCCGGAAGGCGAAGGCCCCCGGGGCGGGCGCCGACCACGTGCTCGACCCGACCGAGGTCGACGTCCCCGACGCGATCCGCGAGCTCACCGGCGGCCGCGGCGCCGACGTGACCTTCGAGTGCGCGGGTGTAGACCAGGTGCTCGCCGCCGCCGTCGCGTCCACGCGGCCGGGCGGGACCTGCGTCAACGTGTCGATCTGGGGCCACCCGGCCACCTTCGACGTCAACTCGCTGGTGTTCTCCGAGATCAACCTCGTCGGTTCGCTCGCCTACGCGAACCGGCACGCCGAGGTCATCGAGCTGATCCGCAGCGGGACGGTGGACGTGGACCAGTTCATCACCGGGCGCATCGCGCTGGAGGACATCGTCGACCAGGGCTTCCGGGAGCTGATCGACCACAAGGAGTCCAACGTCAAGATCCTGGTGCACCCGTGAGCGCGCCGGGCACGAGGACGGCGGTCGTCACCGGCGCGGGCCGGGGCATCGGCGAGGCGATCGCCCGGCGGCTCGCCGCGGACGGGCTCGCCGTCATGGTCTCCGACATCGACGGGGCCACCGCGGAGCGCACCGCCGCGGCCATCACCGAGGCCGGCGGACGGGCGGCCGCGCAGGCCGCCGACGTCTCCGACCGCGACGCGTGCTTTGCGCTGGTCGCCGCCACCCGGGAGGCGTTCGGCGGCCTCGACGTCATGGTGGCCAACGCCGGGATCGCCCAGGTCAAGACGCTGCTCGAGGTCACGCCGGAGGACCTGCAGCGCATGCTCGCCGTCAACGTCGGCGGCGTCCTGTGGTGTCTGCAGGCCGCCGCGGAGACGATGATCGAGCAGGGTCGCGGAGGCAAGATCATCTCCGCGTCGTCGATCGCCGGGCACCAGGGCTTCGACCACCTCGGGCACTACTCGGCGTCCAAGTTCGGGGTCCGGGCGCTCACCCAGGCCGCGGCGAAGGAACTGGCGGGTCACGGCATCACCGTGAACGCCTACTGCCCGGGCATCGTCGACACGACGATGTGGGAGGAGATCGACGCCGGGCTCGGCGGCTACCTCGGGACCGGGAAGGGCGAGGCGTTCGCGCAGTACTCGCAGCTGATCGCCCTCGGACGCCCGCAGACCCCGCAGGACGTCGCGGGGTACGTCTCCTACCTGGCCGGTCCGGACGCGGACTACATGACGGGGCAGGCCGGGATCATCGACGGCGGGATCGTCATGACCTGATCGGCGGCTCCGGGGCGGACACGCCGCCCCGGAGTTGCACACCCACGTGGTCTGAGTAACATCACCGTCATGATCGCGCGGGCAGAGGTAGTACCCCAGCGCGTCGGGTGAGCCAGGCTCCCGGCGCGCACACCACGGCGCGCCGCCGTGAGCCCGAGAGTACGACTCCCGAGACCTGGCTCGGATTCCAGACAGCGGATCCCAGCACGTCCAGGAGAGTCGTCATGACCACGCTCGAGCCCGCCCGCATCCCCGCCGCCGCCATCGAGCGGGCCGTCAACGGACCCGGCCGTCGCGCCTCGCGCCTGCCCCGCCCGTTCACGATGGTCACCACCGGTGGGATGTCCGGCGTCATGACGCTCGCGTCCTCGCTCTGCGAGCTGGGCTACCGGATCCCGGACTTCGCGGTCGACGTCCACGAGGGCGTCTCCTGCACGAGCATCACCTGCACCGTCGCCCTCACCACCGACGAGTGCGACGCCTTCGCCGACACCGTCCGCGGACTGCCGGGCGTGGAGTCGGTCCAGCAGTACTGAGTCTCGACGGCGATCGGCCGTCGCTCGGCTGCTCGCGGCTCTCGACAACATGGCTGCCCGACGACGACCAGGCCGGGTCAGGCCCGTGCCCAGGGCGACCCGAAGGTGAAGTGCTCGGCCGACTCACCGTCGTGGGCGAGCGCCTCGAGCCGCGCGACGCCGTCGGCCCAGCAGGGGCGGGCACCGTCCTCGATGGTCCAGAGGACGTGGCCGGGCCACGGGCCCCGGAAAAACCAGTCGTGGCGCAGGCGCAGGGCCTCGCGGTGCAGGCCGGCGTAGACGAACTGCCGGGCGGTGGCGACGTCCTGCCAGCGGCTCAACGTCGCGATGTGGACCTGCGGGTCGTGTCCCGCGAAGTCCGGGAGCCCCAGGGGGAGGGCGTACGCGCCCCAGCGGCCCTCGTCGTCGTCACGGTGGGCATCGCCCCGCCCGAGGAAGCCCCGCGCGCGTACGACGGCGCGGTAGATCTCGGCGCCCCGGCGGGCGAAGTCGGCCATGGCGGTCGGCTCGGCGGCCGGGTCGAGCAGGCCGAAGGTGTAGAGCGCGAGAGTGCCCACACGCGACTTCCTACTCCCGCGCGGCCGGGCGCGACACCGGATTCGGGCCGGGGCACCGCCGACGGACGCGCACAATGGGGTCATGGCTGACCAGGACCGCACCCGATCGGGCGAGCGGAGCGACGGGGGAGGGCGCCGGGAGGACCCCGGCCCGGGTCCGCTGTTCGAGGACCTCCTCGGACGACTGGTCGACCTCGACCTGGGCACGCTCTTCGGCGGCTTCGACGGGCCGGACCGCGACGACCGGCGCGACGACCGAGGGGGCGACCGCCGCGACGACCGCTGGGACGCGCCCCGGCAGGACCCGCCGTCGGGAAGGCCCTCGCGGCGCACCCCCACGCTCGACCGGCACGGCCGGGACCTGACCGCGGACGCCCGGGCGGGCCGGCTCGACCCGGTGTTCGGGCGGGACGACGAGCTCTCGCAGGTCGTCGAGATCCTCGCGCGGCGGAGCAAGAACAACCCGGTACTGCTGGGGGAGCCCGGCGTCGGGAAGACCGCGATCGTCGAGGCGCTGGCCGCGCGGATCGCGGCGGGCGAGGTGCCCGCGGCCATCCGGGACACCCGCGTGGTGTCGGTCGACCTTTCGGGCATGGTGGCGGGGACGAAGTACCGGGGCGAGTTCGAGCAGCGGCTGACGGCCCTGGTCGCCGAGGCCTCGCACCCGGACACGATCCTGTTCGTCGACGAGCTGCACGCGATCGTCGGGGCGGGCTCTGCGCAGGAGTCGCCGATGGACGCGGCCGGGATCCTCAAGCCGGCCCTGGCCCGCGGGGAGCTGCGGCTCGTCGGGGCGACCACCACCGCCGAGTACCGGCGGCACGTCGAGCCCGACGCCGCCCTCGCCCGGCGGTTCGCCGCCGTCGACGTGCCCGAGCCGAGCCCGGCGCAGACGATCACGATCCTCGACGGGCTCGCGCCGGGCTACGAGGCGCACCACGGGGTGGTGCTGCCCCCGGCCACCCGGCGCGCGGCGGTGGAGCTGACCGCCCGCCACGTCCGGGACCGCTTCCTCCCCGACAAGGCGATCGACGCGCTCGACCGCGCGTCGGCGCGGGTCCGGATGCAGGACCCCGAGGGGCACCCGACGGTGGGCGTCGACGACGTGGCGCGGGTGGTCGCCGACCTGACGGGGATCCCGGTCGCCGACCTCACCGAGGACGACCGCACCCGCCTGCTCGAGCTCGACACGCGCCTGCGGGCCCGGGTCGTGGGGCAGGACGGGGCGGTGGACACCGTCGTCGACACGGTGCTCGCCGGCCGGGCGGGGCTCGCCGATCCGGAGCGCCCGCACGGGGCGATGCTGTTCGTGGGGCCGACTGGGGTCGGGAAGACCGAGCTGGCGCGGGCCTTGGCCGACGCGCTCGGCTCCGAGCTGATCCGCTTCGACATGGCCGAGTTCGGCGAGGCGCACACCGTGTCGCGGCTGACCGGCGCGCCCCCCGGGTACGTCGGCCACGACCGGCCCGGCGAGCTCGCCGAGGCCGTCCGGCGGCACCCGGCGTCGGTGGTGCTGTTCGACGAGATCGAGAAGGCGCACGCCGACGTCGTGGCGGTGCTGCTCGGGGTCCTCGACGCCGGGCGCCTCACCGACTCCCACGGCCGGACCGTGAGCTTCGCCGACACCGTCCTCATCATGACGTCGAACCTCGCCGCGGCCGAGCTGAAGATCGTCGACGATCCCGAGCTCGCGCGCGAGCCGGTGCTGCGGGTGCTGCGGCGCTCGCTGCGCCCCGAGCTGCTCGGTCGGATCGACGACATCGTGCTCTTCCGCCGGCTGACCCCGGACCTGCTCGCCCGGGTGGTCGGGCTCGCGCTCGACACCACCCGGGAACGCCTCGCGGCGCAGGGCGTCACGCTCACGGTCGAGCCCGCGGCGCTCGCCGCGCTCGCCTCCCGCGCCGACCCGGCGTCGGGGGCCCGCGGGTTGCGGCAGGTCGTGGCGCGCGAGGTGGAGCGCCCGCTCTCGCGACGGATCGTGGCCGGCGCGGTGCGGGACGGCTCCGAGGTGGTCCTCGACGGGCAGCTGCGGCTCGAGGTGCGTTGACGCGCCTGTGAGTACTTGTCCGTGCCAGAACACGGATGAGTACTCACGGGGCCGCAGGCCACCTCCTACTCCACGGTCACCGACTTCGCCAGGTTGCGCGGCTTGTCGATGTCACGGCCGAGCACCGCGGCACAGTGGTACGCGAACAGCTGGAGCGGCACGCCGAGCAGGATCGGGTCGAGCTCCGGCTCCACCGAGGGCACGCGGATCACGGCGTCGGCGAGCCCCTCGGGGAGGTCGGCGTTGGTCACCGCGATGACGGGGCCGCCCCGGGCCTTGACCTGCTCGATCGTCGAGATGTTCTTCGACACGAGCTCGTCGTCGGGCACGACGATCACGCACGGCATCGTCGCGTCGACCAGCGCCAGCGGGCCGTGCTTGAGCTCCGAGGCCGCGTAGGCCTCGGCGTGTACGTAGGAGATCTCCTTGAGCTTCTGTGCGCCCTCGCGGGCCACCGCGGACCCCCGCACCCGACCCAGGAAGAACATCGACCGCGCGTCGGCGTAGCGCCGGGCGACCGCCGCGATCTCGTCCTCCACCGTCAGGGCCTCGGCCACCGCGTCGGGGAGCCGCCGCAGCCCCTCCACCAGTCGCGTCCCGTGCGCGGCCGACAGGTCGCGGACCCGGCCGAGGAGCAGCGCGAGCAGGGCGAACGACGTCGTCATGGAGCTGAACGCCTTCGTCGAGGCGACGCTGACCTCCGGCCCGGCGTGGATGAACATGCCGGCCCCGCACTGCCGCGCGATCGCCGACCCGATGACGTTCACGCAGCCGACGACCCGCCCGCCCTTGCGCTGCAGCTCCTCGACCGCGGCCAGGGTGTCGATCGTCTCGCCGGACTGGCTGACCGCGACGTAGAGCGTGTCCGGGTCGACCAGCGGGTTGCGGTAGCGGAACTCGCTGGCCTGCTCCGCGTCGGCGGGGACGCGGGCGAGCTCCTCGACCAGCGCCGCCCCCATCTGCCCGGCGTAGTGCGCCGACCCGCAGCCCAGGAACGTCACGCGCCGGATCCCGCGCAGCTCGCGCGGGTCGAGGCGCAGGCCGTCGAGCCGGGAGGTCGCGAATCGGGTGTCCAGCCGGCCCGCCAGGACCCGCCGCAGCGCCGCGGGCTGCTCGTGGATCTCCTTGGACAGGAAGTCCGGGTGCCCGTCCAGGTCGTAGTCGTCGTCGCCGACCTCCACGGTGGTGGGCGGGCCCAGGCGCGAGCCCTCGTACCCGGTCGCGGTGATCGTCGCGATCTCGCCGTCGGCGAGGAACACGACCTGCCGGGTGTGCCGGACCAGCGCCGCGACGTCGCTCGCCACGAACATCTCGCCGTCGCCGAGCCCCAGCACGATCGGGCTGCCGTTGCGCGCGACCACCAGCTCGTCCGGACGACGGGCGTCCAGCACCACGAGCCCGTACGTGCCCTCGACCGTGCGCAGCGCCTCGCGGACCGCCGCCTCCAGCGTGTCCTGCTGCTCCACGGCCTGGGCGATGAGGTGGGGGAGGACCTCGGTGTCGGTGTCGCTGGCCAGGGTCACCCCGTCCGCGATCAGCTTCGCCCGCAGCTCCTCGGCGTTCTCGACGATGCCGTTGTGCACCACCGCGATCCGCCCCGCGGCGTCGGTGTGCGGGTGGGCGTTGCGCTCGCTCGGCTCGCCGTGCGTCGCCCACCGCGTGTGCGCGATGCCGGTCCGTCCCGACGACGGGTCGTTCCCGACCTTCGTCCGGAGGTCGTCCACCCGGCCGACCGCCTTCGTCGTCCGGAGCGCCTTGCGGTGCACGACGGCGATCCCGGCGCTGTCGTAGCCGCGGTACTCGAGCCGGGCGAGCCCGTCGACGAGGATCCGCGCCGCCGGTCGGTTGCCGACGTAGCCCACGATGCCGCACATGTTCCTGCCCCCTGAAGCCTCAGCCGTAGACGATCCGCCGCAGCTGCCGCTCGCTGACCTCGCCGGCCCGGACGGGGCGCGCCACGAGCTCCGACGCGATCACCGCCCAGATCTCGGCGTTGCGCCGGTCGCGGGCCTGCAGCTCCCGGTGGCGTCGCCGCACGAACTCCTCGGTGGTCTCCGAGTAGTAGGCGACGACGTCGGCCACCACGCGCGCGGCGACCGGACCGGGCAGACCCGTCGAGGCGGCCACGTGGCGCACCAGCTCGGGGTCCATGCCGACGAGACTGCCCGGCTTCGACGATTCAGGCCAGGTGTTTGCCCGTAAACGGGCAAGCATGTGCGCAGAAAGTGGGGCTATAGCCCCACTTTCTGCTCACCTGGCGCAGCCACATAGCGCGCCGACGGCCGGATGATCGTCGAGCTGCGCGTCTGCTCGAGCACGTGCGCGCACCAGCCGACGACCCGGCTCACCGCGAACGTCGGCGTGAACATATCGCGGGGGATTCCGGCCTGCGCCATCACCACGCCGGCCCAGAACTCGACGTTCACCCGCAGGTCGCGGCCCGGGCGGTGCTCGGCGAGCAGCGCCTCGGTGCGGTCCTGGGTCAGCGCTGCCAGCTCGGCCAGCGGCCCGCCGGTGCGCTCGGCCACCTCCCGCAGCAGCACGGCGCGCGGGTCGGCCGTCCGGTAGACGGCGTGCCCGAAGCCCATGATCCGGTCGCCGGCGGCGAGCTTCGCCCGCACGTAGGGCTCGATGCGGTCCGGGGACCTGATCTCGTCGAGGGCCTCCAGCGCCCGGTCCGGCGCGCCGCCGTGCAGCGGGCCGACGAAGGTGCCGATCGCGGCCACGACCGCGGACGCGACGTCGGTGCCGGCCGACGCCGCGACCCGCGCCGTGAACGTGGAGGCGTTGAACCCGTGGTCGATCGTCGCGACGAGGTAGCGCTCCACCGCCGCGGCCGCCGCCGGGTCCGGCTCCGTCCCGTGCAGCGCCCACAGCCACGCCGCGCCGCCGTGCAGGTCGTCCCGCGGCGCGACGGGCTCGAGACCCTGTCGGCGGCGCCACAGGGCGGCGAGGACCGTCGGGGTCACCGCCACCACCCGCAGGGCGTCGTCCCGACGACGGGCCGGGGTCGCGCCCCAGGTCGGCTGCTGTCCGTCGGCCTCCGCCAGGACGCAGAGCGCGGCGCGCAGGCCCGCCAGCGCGTCGAACCGGGCACCGGCGCCCGCCACCGTGGGCAGCACGGCCGCCACCGCGGCGGGGAGCGCGCGGTGGTCGGCGAGCTCGGCGCGGAAGCCCGCACCCCCGTCGTCGGGAAGGAGCCCGTCGAGGACGAGGGTGGCGGCCTCGTCGAAGGAGACCGTGCGGGCCAGGTCGACCGCCGGGTGGCCCCGGTAGTGGTAGGTGCCCTCGGCGCCGAGGACGTCGCCGATCGCGGTGTCGCTGACGACGACCCCGCGGAGCCCGGCAGGGAGGTCGAGTGTCGATGTCATGACGAGAACGCTGCGCCGATCGATCAATGTCGTCAATCTTGATAGCGTCAACGGGTGCGGACGTTGACGACCCGCGAGGCCGCCGCGCGGCTCGGGGTCAAGCCCGAGACGCTGTACGCCTACGTCAGCCGCGGGCTGCTCACCTCCACCCGGGGCGTCGGCGGGCGGCCGAGCACCTTCGACGCCGACGAGGTGGACGCGCTGGTGGCCGGCCGCGGGCGCCGGCCGGCCGGGGTCGCGGAGACGATCACGACGCGCCTGACGCTGGTCGAGGCGGACGACGTGGTCGTTCGGGGTCACCGGCTCGTCGACCTCGCGCGCACGGAGACGCCGGACCGGGTCGCGGCGCTGCTCTGGCTCGGCGACCTCGACGCACCGCTGCCCGAGGCCGATCCCGACGAGGCGGTGGTCGCCACGGTGCGCGGGCTGGTGGCGGGCATGCCCGGCGACCCGCGCCCGGTGGACCGCCTGCGCCTCGCCGTGGCCGCGCTCGCCCCCAGCGACCCGTGGCGCTTCGACCTCGCGGCCGCCGCGACGACGGGGCTGCGGTGCTGGCGCGGCATGACGGCGGTCCTCGGCGGCCTGTGGCCCGCGCTGTCGGACCGGCCCGAGCCACCGGACGTCCTGCGCACCGCCCTCGTGCTGCTCGCCGACCACGGTCTCGCGGCGTCGACCCTGGCCGCCCGGGTCGCCGCGAGCACCCGGGCCCACCCCTACGCGGTGGTGTCGGCCGGGCTCGGGGGGCTGGACGGTCCGGTGCACGGGACGGCGTCGACCGCCGCGTACCGGTTCCTCGGCGAGGCCCTCGACGACCCGGTCCGCGCGGTCGCCGACCGCCTGCGTGCGGGGGAGCGGCTGCCGGGGTTCGGGCACACGATCTACCGCGGGCGGGACCCGCGCACCGACGTGCTGCTGGGGACGATCGCCGGCACCCGCGAGGCAGCCCTGGTCGGCGAACTCGCCACCCAGGTCGCCGGTCGGGCGGGGATGTTCCCGAACGTCGATCTCGGCCTGGCGGCGGTGATGCACGCGCACGGGATGCGGCCCGACGCCGGGGAGGCGATCTTCGCGGTCGCCCGCACCGTCGGGTGGGTCGCCCACGCGATCGAGCAGTACGCCGAGCCGGGGCTCCGGTTCCGGGTCACGGGGACGTACGTGGGGGAGCGGCCCTAGTCCTCGCGCGTCCGCGGGGAGATGCGGGTCCACCTCGACCCGGTGGGACGAAATCGCCGCGGCGCCGTCCGCCCGCGCGGCCGGAACCGTCGCCGCGCCGTCTACGGGCCCTCCGCCGTGCCCACTCCTGGCCACGAACGATTCCTGCCCACCATCAGGAGGACCTTCATGGCAGACGAGTTGCGCGGCCTCACGGTCGCGATCCTCGCCACCGACGGCGTCGAGCGCGTGGAGCTCGAGGCACCGCGAGGGGCGCTCTACGGAGCGGGCGCCCGGACCGAACTGCTGTCGATCCACGACGGCGAGATCGCCGCCCGGCAGTTCGACCTCGATCCCGCCGGATCCTTCCCGGTCGATCGCCAGGTCGGTCAGGCGTCGGTGGACGACTACGACGCCCTGCTCCTGCCCGGCGGCACGATGAACCCGGACCAGCTCCGGACGAACGCCGACGCGGTCGCGTTCGTGCGCTCCTTCGTCGAGTCGGGCAAGCCGATCGCGTCGATCTGCCACGGCCCGTGGACGCTCGCGGAGGCCGACTGCGTCCGCGGGCGGCGGCTCACGTCGTGGCCGAGCATCCGCACCGATCTGCGCAACGCCGGCGCCGAGGTCGTCGACGAGGAGGTCTGCGTCGACGGCCAGTTCACCACCAGCCGCGGTCCGCAGGACATGGCCGCCTTCTGTGCCGCGATCGTCGGGCAGTTCGCCCGGACCCCCGCCGGCGCCTGACCCACCCCTCCCACGGAAAGGACACGACCATGAAGGCAGTCGTCTACCACGGTCCCCGCCAGGTCAGCGTCGACGAGGTCCCCGACGCCCGGATCGAGCGGCCCACCGACGTCCTCGTCCGCATCACGGCGACGAACATCTGCGGCTCGGACCTGCACATGTACGAGGGGCGCACCGACTTCGAGCAGGGACGGATCTTCGGTCACGAGAACCTCGGGGAGGTCGTCGAGGTCGGCGACGCCGTGGACAAGGTCCAGGTCGGGGACATGGTCTCCGCCCCGTTCAACGTCAGCTGCGGGCACTGCGAGAACTGCGAGCACGGCCTCACCAACTACTGCCTGCGGGCCAACGAGCCGGGGATCGCCGGGGCGGCGTACGGGTTCGCCGACATGGGGCCGTGGCCCGGCGGGCAGGCCGAGTACCTGCGTGTCCCCTGGGGCGACTTCCAGTGCCTGCGCCTGCCCGAGGACGCCCGGGACAAGCAGGACGACTACGTGATGCTGTCCGACATCTTCCCCACCGGGTGGCACGCGACGGAGATGTCCGGGCTGAAGCCGGGGGAGAGCATCGTCATCTACGGCGGCGGCCCGGTCGGGCAGATGGCCGCGCTCTCGGCGATCACGAAGGGCGCCGCGCTGGTGATGGTGGTCGACCGGCATCCCGACCGGCTGCGGCTCGTCGAGCAGATCGGTGCGGTTCCCGTCGACGACTCGAAGGGTTCGCCCGTCGACCAGGTGATGGAACTGACGACCGGTCGTGGGGCGGACCGCGGGTGCGAGTGCGTGGGCTACCAGGCGCACGACCCGCAGGGCCACGAGGACAACGCCGACACGCTGAACAAGCTGGTCGCCTCGGTGCGGTTCACCGGCGGTATCGGCACCGTGGGCGTCTTCGTCCCGCAGGATCCGGGCGGCCCGGACGAGCTGTCCCAGCGGGGCAAGGCCCGCTTCGACTTCGGGAACTTCTGGTTCCGGGGCCAGCAGATGGGCACCGGCCAGTGCCCGGTGAAGCGCTACAACCGCCACCTGCGCAACCTCATCGCGGCGGACAAGGTCACGCCGTCCTGGATCGTCTCGCACGACCTGTCGCTCGACCAGGCGGCGGAGGCCTACAAGCACTTCGACGCCCGCGAGGACGGCTGGACCAAGGTTGTGCTGCACCCCGGACAGAGCTCCTGAGGCCGGGGTCGAGCAGATGAGCAGAGCGGTGATCGACCCGGCGACGCTGGCCGGGCGCGCGATCGACACGGTCCTCGGGTTGGTCGGGCGCACCGACCGGCCCGCGGGCGAGGACGACACGGGCTCCGGCCGGTGGTTGAAGGTGACCGTCTACCGGGCGCCGGACGACGTCCGGACCGCGGTGGACGGGACGGGCCCGCTGAGCCGGATGCGGCACGAGATCGAGGTGACCGTCCGCCCGGCGCCGGGGGACAAGGGCACGGAGCTCGCGGCCCGCCCCACGGCTCCCGACGGCGGGTCGGTCGACCTGCGCCGGGCGATCCGCGGGGCGTTGCGCGAGCAGAAGTCCGTCCTCGAGTGCGGCGAGGTCGTCCAACCGTCCCGTCCGGGGTCGAGCCATCCCGGACCGGCCGGGCAGGTGCTGCGCGCGGTGACCTCGCGGGCGTGGGGAGAGGGGCGACTGTGAAGGCCTTGTGCTGGGAGGGCGTCAACCGGCTCGCGGTCGAGCGGGTGCCCGATCCCCGGATCCAGAACGCCCACGACGTGATCGTGAAGGTCCGGTACACGACGTCGTGCGGCTCGGACCTGCACCTGCTCGACGGCTACATCCCGGCCATGGAGGCCGGCGACGTGATCGGGCACGAGTTCATGGGCGAGGTCGTCGAGGTCGGCCCGGAGGTCACGAAGCACTCCGTGGGCGACCGGGTGGTGGTGGTCTCGTTCATCGGCTGCGGGAGCTGCTGGTACTGCGACAACGACCTCTGGTCGTTGTGCGACAACACCAACACCAACCCCGGGATCACCCAGGGGCTGTGGGGCCAGGATCCCGGCGGGATCTTCGGCTACTCGCACGCCATGGGCGGCTTCATGGGCAGTCACGCCGAGTACGTGCGGGTCCCCTTCGCCGACCACGGTGCGTTCACCGTCCCGGAGGAGGTCGACGACCTCACGGCCCTGTTCGCCTCGGACGGTCTGCCCACCGGCTGGATGGGCGCGCACCTCGGCGGCGTCGGGCCGGGCGACACCGTCGCGGTGTGGGGCGCCGGCGGCGTGGGCCAGATGGCCGCCCACGCGGCCATGCTCCTCGGCGCCGAGCAGGTCGTCGTCATCGACCGGCTGCCCGAGCGGCTCGGGATGGTCCAGCAGCACGTGGGGGCGGAGACGATCGACTACACCGCCACCGACGTCGGGGCCGAGCTGCGGGAACGGACCGGTGGCCGCGGTCCGGACGTGTGTATCGAGGCCGTCGGGCAGGAGTCCGCCACGAACGGCCCCGAGTACCTCTACGACAAGGTCAAGCAGCAGCTGCGGCTGGAGAACGACCGGCCGATCGCGATGCGCGAAGCGGTCATGGCCTGCCGCAAGGGCGGGTCGGTGTTCGCCCTCGGGGTGTTCGCCGGCCTGGTCGACAAGTTCCCGCTCGGGGCGCTGATGAACAAGGGGCTGACCCTGCGGGGCGCCCAGCAGCACGGGCAGCGGTACCTCCCGATGCTGCTCGACCGTCTCGCCCGCGGCGAGATCTCCACCAGCCACCTGGCGACCCACGTCATGGCGTTGGACGAGGGCCCCCGTGGCTACGACATGTTCAAGAACAAGGAGGACGGCTGCGTGCGCGCGGTCTTCCAGCCCTGAGCACGTTCCAACGAGAGGACCCCTGGCGGGGTCCCGGCCCTTGCGCCGGCCCGCCCGGAGTCCTCTCGCCGGCACCCTCCGAACCCGCATGCCAGGACGAGAGCGGACGCGGGTTCTCGACCCGGCGGGACCGCGACGGTCGGGGTGTGCGCGGCACATCGTGGACGTCCGGAGCGGACGCCGGACCGGGACCCACCTCCCGGCGCTCCGCCGACACTCCGCCGACACATCGGAATCGCGGCACGAGAGCAAGGGAGCAGTCATGGGCATTCTGGGGTGGATCGTCCTGGGACTCGTGGTGGGTGCACTGGCCAAACTGGTCATGCCCGGCGACGACCCCGGTGGCGTGATCGTGACGACCCTGATCGGGATCGTGGGCGCCCTGCTCGGCGGGTTTATCGGCCGGGCGTTGTTCGGCACCGGTCTGGGCGATTTCTTCGATCTCCGGACATGGGTCCTGGCCTTGCTCGGGTCGCTGATCCTGCTCGGCATCTATCGGTTGGTGACACGACGGCGCGCCCGGACGTGACGGCCGACGGCGCCGCGGCCGGCGGCGGGGTCTCCAACGAGGCCCCGCCGCGGGTCGACGTCGACGGTGGCACGACGACGCTGGTCGCGGGGACGTCGTTCTCGCTGTCCGCCGTGGGCGGGGACATCACCGCGGGCGGGGTGCAGGGTCTCTTCGTCGACGACACCCGCGTCGTGTCCGGCTGGCGGCTGCGCATCGACGGTGCGCCCGTCGAGCCGCTCGGTCTCCTCGAGAGCGAGCGGTTCCGGACGACGTTCGTCGGGCGGACGCCACCCCGGACGGGGCGGGCGGACGCCACCCTCCTGGTCGCACGCACCCGTAGCGTCGGCGACGGGATGGTGGAGGAGGTGACCATCCGCAACCTGGCGGCGGAGGCGGCCGGGTTGACGGTCGAACTCGAGGTGGAGGCCGATTTCGCCGACCTCTTCGAGGTCAAGGAGAGCCGGGTCGACCACCGGCCCCGGATCGCGACGGAGGACGACGGGCTCGGGGTGACCTTCGTGCTCACGTCCTCCCCGCACCGCTCGCGGATGCGGGTGGTGGGCGACGGGGATCCGGTGGCGGCCGGCGGGACGTTCCGGCACACGATCGTCGTCCCGGGCCGGTCGACGTGGCGGACCCGCTGGACCGTCGCGGTCGCGCTCGGGCCGCACGACACGCTGCCCTCGCCGGACGACGCGAGCCCGGAGCACGAAGCCTCCCGGCGGATGGCCCGCTGGCGGCTGTCGGCGCCGGTGCCCGAGTCGCCCTTCCCGGGGCTCGAGACCACCCTGCACACGAGCACCGAGGACCTCGGCGCGCTCCAGATCGCCGATCCCGCCCACCCCGACCGTCGGGTCGTGGCGGCCGGTGCCCCGTGGTTCATGGCGCTCTTCGGCCGCGACTCGCTGCTCACCAGCCTCATGGCGCTCCCGGTGGACCAGGAGCTCGCCCTGGGGACCCTGCGCATGCTCGCCGACCTGCAGGGCACCCGGGTCGACCCGATCACCGAGGAGGAACCCGGCCGGATCGTCCACGAGGTGCGCTGCGGGCGGGAGGGCAGCGTCGGGCGGGTGGGGTCCTCCGCCTACTACGGCACCGTGGACGCCACCCCGCTGTTCGTCGTGCTGCTGGGCGAGCTGCACCGCTGGGGGCTCCCCACGACGGAGCTCCGCGAGCTGCTGCCGGCGGCGGACCGGGCGCTGGCCTGGGCGCGCGACCACGGCGACCGCGACGGCGATGGGTTCGTGGAGTACCGACGGGCCTCCGACCGCGGGCTGGTCAACCAGGGCTGGAAGGACTCGTTCGACGGGATCACCGCGGCGAACGGGCGGATCGCCGAGCCGCCGATCGCCCTGGCCGAGGTGCAGGGCTACGTGTACGCAGCCCACTGCGCGCGCGCCGAGCTCGCGGAGGCGGTCGACGACCCCGCCACCGCGACCGACCACCGCCGACGCGCGGCGGAGCTCCGCGAGCGCTTCGACGAATGCTTCTGGCTGCCCGACCGCGGGTGGTACGCGACGGCGCTCGACGGCGAGAAGAAACCCGTGGACGCGCTCACCAGCAACATCGGCCACTGCCTCTGGTCGGGCATCGTGCCCCCGGAACGGGCCGGGGAGGTCGCCCGGGCACTCGTCGGGAAGACGATGTGGACCGGGTTCGGTGTCCGGACGCTCGCTGCGGACATGGGGGCCTACAACCCCATGGGCTACCACTCCGGGTCGGTCTGGCCACACGACAACGCGCTGGTGGCCGCCGGACTCATGCGTTACGGGTTCGTCGCCGAGGCCCAGCAGGTGGCGCTCGGGATCCTCGATGCCGCCCGCGCGTTCGGCGGCCGTCTGCCGGAGCTGTTCTGCGGCTTCGACCGCGACGAGTTCCCGGCTCCCGTGCCCTACCCGACGTCGTGCTCCCCGCAGGCGTGGGCGGCGGCGACGCCGGTCTCGCTCCTGCGGACCCTCCTGCGGTTCCACCCCGACCTGCGGTGCGGGCGCCTCGGGCTCGCACCGGCCCTGCCCGAGGCGATGCTGCCGTTCCGGGTCGGTGGTGTGCCGCTGGCCGGGTCGCGGCTGGAGCTCGAGGTCGACGCCGACGGGTGGCAGGTGTCCGGCCTGCCGCCCCACGTCACGGCGGTGCCGACGCCGCCCGGTCGTCCCTGACCGTCCGGTCCGAAGGAGGACCCATGACCGACCAGCACCCCGACGTCGAGGCCGGGAGGCCCTACGGACCCGCCTCCGACCCCGGGCGGCGTCGTCGCCCCCTCGTGCTCGTGCCTGCGGCGGTGGCCGCGTTGCTCGTCGCGGGTGGGGCCGTCGGCTGCGGGACCACGAGCTCCGGCAGCGCCGGCGCGACCAGCTCGGTGGTCTCGGACACCGCGAGCCCCGCACCGTCCCCGGGCGTCGCGGCGGCGCCGACCGGATCGGTCGAGGCCGTGGCCCAGGAGGTGCTGCCGAGCGTCGTGCAGCTGCGCGGCGCATCCGGCGAGGGCTCCGGCGTCATCATGTCCGCGGACGGGCTCATCCTCACCAACGCCCACGTGCTCGAGGCCGGCCGGGCCCGGACCCCGGCACCCGGTGAGGGAGGCGGCGGGCCGCCGGAGGCGCCGCCGCAGCTGCAGGTGGTCCTCCAGGACGGACGGCGCGCCCCGGTGCAGGTGGTCGGCACCGACGCGACCGCGGATCTCGCGATCGTGCGTGCAGCCGGACTGTCCGGCCTCGCGCCGATCGCTCTCGGCGACCCGAGCCGGCTCCGGGTCGGCCAGGGCGTCGTCGCCGTCGGGTCCCCGCTCGGTCTGTCCGGCACGGTGACCTCGGGCATCGTGTCCGCACTGCACCGGCCGGTCGCGACCGGTGGTGCGCAGAGCGGCCAGGCCACCGTCATCGACGCCGTCCAGACCGACGCCGCGATCAACCCCGGCAACTCCGGGGGCGCCCTCGTCGACATGGACGGCCGCCTCGTCGGGATCACCTCGGCGATCGCGTCGCTCGGTTCCTCGTCCGGCGGGGCGGGCGGTCAGCAGCAGTCCGGCTCGATCGGCCTCGGGTTCGCGATCCCGATCGACCAGGCGAAGCGGATCGGTGACCAGCTCGCGCGGCAGGGCTTCGCCACCCAGGCGGTCCTCGGGGTCGGCGTGGCGTCCGACCGGCAGCAGGGCGCCACGGGGAACGGGGCCACCATCGGCTCCGTCACCCCGGGCGGCCCGGCCGCGACCGCCGGCCTGCGGCCGGGCGACGTGGTCACGAAGCTGGACGACCGCCTGATCGACGACGGCGACTCGCTCGTCGCCGCCGTGCGGGCGGAGGACCCGGGCGCACGGGTGACGCTGACCGTGCAGTCGCCGGGCGGCCCGCCCCGCGGGGTCCCGGTGACCCTCGGCTCGGAGCGGGCGCCGTCCAGCTAGGCCCCTGCCCGCTCAGGACGCGGGCCGCGCCGCCGCCGGGGGACCCCCGGAGGCGGCCACCTGGCGGTACACCCGTTCGTAGCCGGCGGCGAGCGCCGCGGCGGAGAACCGGTCCTCGACGGCGGCGCGGCAGGCACGCGGGTCGATCTCGGCCGCACGGAGGAGTGCTGCAGGCAGCTCCGCGGGCCGGTCGCACACCCAGCCCGTCCGACCGTGGTCGACGACCTCGGGGACCGCGCCGCGCCGCAGGGCGACGACGGGGGTCCCGCACGCCATGGCCTCGATCATCACCATCCCGAAGGGCTCCTCCCAGTCGATCGGGAACAGCAGGCAGCGGGCGCCGGCGAGGAGGTCGTGCTTCTGCTGACCACCGACCTCGCCGATCCACTCCACCGCCCCGCCGAGGAGCGGCTCCACGTTGTCCTCGAAGTACGCCTTCTCGGCGTCCTCACGGCACTTGGCCGCCAGCACCAGGGGGAGGCCCGCGGCGCGAGCGGCGTCGATGGCCCACACCGGGCCCTTGTCCGGGCTCATGCGGCCCAGGAAGAGGGCGTAGCCGTCCTTGGTCGCGCGGAACGGGAACCGCTCGGGGCGGACCCCGTTGGGCACCGTCGCCGCCCACCGCGCCGACGGCAGGTGCGCCCGCTGGGCGTCCGAGAGCGCGACCAGGGACGCGCGCCGCGACAGCGTCCGGTAGTACGAGCCCAGGTCGCCCTGCACCGGGCCGTGCGCGGTGACCACGGTGGGGAGTCCGTGCGACCCGGCGACCAGCGGGCCCGCGAGCGTGTTGTCGTGCACCACGTCGACGCAGAGGTCCATCAGCAGCTCGGGGAGCTGTGCCGCGTGCACCACCTCGGGAAGCGCCTGGCCCATGAGCCGGGGGTCGGCGGTCGGTCCGGTCGGACGGAACGCCGCGGCCGTCCCGTGTCGTCCGGGGGCCAGCAGGGTGACGGCGACGCCGCGGTCGACCAGGGCGTCCACGAGGTCACTGCACATCGACTCCACGCCGCCGTAGGCGTCGGGCGGCAGCTCCAGCCAGGGCGGCGCGACGACGGCGACGCGGAGGGCGGCGCCGTCGCCCTCGCGGTCGGTCCGCGGGAGTGCGCCCACTGTGGGGGACCGGCGTCCCGCCGCGGGGCCGGATCGTCGTGGCGCCGTGTCGATCACGTTCCCTGCGGCTGCCGTGTCCGCCCGACCGTCCGTCCGTGTGGTCACCCGTACCTCCTCCGCTCCGGACCGCTCCGGCCCGGGTCACCACGGTGCCGGGGCGTGGCGGCCGGGACATCGACTCGGCAGAGCACATCCGTGCGGTGGACCCCCGCCCGGCGGGTCGAGCGGGGTGTGGCGGCCGACCCGGCACTCACGGGACGAGAGGGCCCCGCCCAGGGAGGACGGCGGGCTCGGCGACGACCGCGGCGCGGACGGCGACGTGCAGGTTGAGCCGGGTGTCGGTGTCCGCGAGGTCGTGGCCGGAGAGCTCGCGGATGCGCTGCAGGCGGTAGCGCAGGGTGGAGCGGTGGATGTGCAGCGCCGCGGCGGCGGCGTCGTAGTTGCCGCCCTGGTCGAGGTAGATGCCCAGGGTGTGGACCAGGTCGGCCTGGCGTTCGGCGTCGTAGGCGAGCAGGCTGCCCAGCCAGTCCTCGACGAACGCGCCCGCCCCCCGGCGTCCCTCGGGCGTGGCCAGGAGGCGGTAGAGGCCGAGGTCCTCGAAGGTGATCAGCCCTCGGGTGTCCGTCTGGCGGGAGCGGACGGTGAGCGCCTGCATCGCCTCGCGGTAGGAGCGGGGGAGGTGTTCCGGCCGGTCCACGAAGCTGCCGACGCCGATGGCGGGAGCGTCCTGCAGCACCTCGGTGAAGGCGTCGTGCAGGACCTGCCAGGCCGGGCCGGACCGTGGCTCGTCCGACCCGGTCCGCCCGGCACCCGGGCTCCCGGTCGTCGGTCGGTGGGCCCAGGGGGCGATCGCCGTGCCGCTGTCGTCGAGCCATGCGGCGGGGGGCCGGCACACGAGGATGGCGGTCTGTCCCCGCAGGGTGCCGAGGAACGCCATGTCCAGGATGCGTGCGGCGTGTTCCATGAGGTCGCCGACGGCGGAGCCGTCCGGCCAGCGACCGTGGCGGGGTCGGAGCGCGAGCACGCGGTGCGGACCGGTCAGGTCGTGGTCGAGCGCGGACGCCCGGCCGACCCGACGCTCGACCTCGGCCTCCAGGTCGTCCTGCTCGCACTCGAGCAGCACCGTCTCCACGAGGTCGTGCCGGAGCCGGAGCTCCGTCCGCGCCAGGTTGCGACGGTGCAGCAGGTGCAGGGTCAGGGCTCCCGTCGCCAGGCCGATCGCGTGCAGTGCTCCGGCCCGGGGGCTCCCGGGCTGGGCATCGAGCTCGGGGGCCTTCTTGTGCGCGGGCTCGAGCGTGCGGTCCGGGTCGTGGACGACGAGCAGGCCGAGGAGGGTGCCGTGGGAGGCCGCCACACTGACGAGCAGGTCCTTCACCCGGAGCGGACCCGCGACCCGTCGCGCCGCGTCCACGAGGTGGTCGCGCTGGCTGCGCGTCAGGCGCGGGTGGGTGGCGTCGCCGTCGGCCCGGGCGAGGAGGCGGCCGAAGGGGTCCTCCACGGCGACGTCGAGGTCGAGGTGGTCGTGGAGGACCTCGGCGATGCCCTGCTCGGGGACATCCGCCGTCAGGGCGCGACTGAGCTGCTCCTGGAAGCGGTACTCGCGGGCCAGGGCGGCCTCGACCTCCCGTCGGACGTCCTCCTCGCTCTGGTCCTCTCCGTCGTCCTCCACCCGATTGTCGCCGATGGGATTGGCGTCGCTACGCTGCGTGTCCGTCATTACGACACGAAACCCGAACGGGGTCTCGGGGTCAAGCGTCGGGCCGCTCCGCAGGAGTGCCCCGGGTGCAGAGCCAGGCGGCGACGTCGTAGAGCTTGACGTTGGTGTGCTGGGACGCGCGTCGCAGTCGCGTGAACGCCTCGTCCGCGTCGATGCCGTGCTGCATCATCAGGATGCCCTTCGCCTGCCCGATCACGTCGCGTCGTTCCAGCGCACGCTCCAGGTGCTCCACACGGTGGGCGCCGGCGAGGGCGATCGAGGCGTGGACGGCGAAGATGCGGGCCTCGCGGCGGATCCGGCGCCGGAGCGCGTCGTCGCGGAGGGCGTGGCGCGTCACGTGGAGGTTCAGGGCGCCCACGGGCCACGTGCTGCAGAACGGCACCGACAGGCTCGCCCGGACGCCGTGGCGGACCGCCTCCCGGACGAACCGGGGCCACCGCGTCTCCGCGGCGGCGTCGGGGAGGACCACGGTGTCGGCGCCCGCGACGGCGTCGATGCACGGACCCTCCGCCAGCCGGATCGCGGCCCGGTCGACCGCCGCCGCCGTCTCGGTCGTGTGCACCGCACAGGTGAGCCCGCCGGAACCCCGGACGGTGACACCCGCGTCGAGGACACCGGGGATGACGGCCGCCGCTCCCTCCGCGATCCGCGTCAGCGCGTCCGCGGTCCGATCGCTCCCGGCGACGCCGTACGCGGACCTCCGGAGGGCGGCGAGCAGCAGGTCCGCCGCCTCCTCGTCCTCGTCCGCCGCCGGCCACGTCGCTCGCATCACGTCCGTCATCGGTGTTGTCACTCCTCGTCCGCGGTGATTGACCCTGCCCCGTCACGGTGTCCCGGACCGGACCCACCGGGCATCGGTCTGTGCGGTCGAAAGTCCCGACCCGTCGTTCCCCCGGACGGACGACCGGGGGTCCCGCCTCGACCCGCCGGACCGCATCCGTCCCGGCCCCGTCGGCCCCGTCGGACGAGATTCGCGCCCGGCGGCCGGAGACGCGTCGTGACGGGATACCACCACCTCGCAGTGCTGGAGCAGAGGAGGACGGCATGACGACGACGGGACGAATCGGCCGGCCCGCCCGCCGGGACGGGGCGGCGGGTCTGGTGCAGGGTCTGGGCGTGTTCAGCCTGGCGCTCGGCACCGCGGAGATCACCGCCCCGGGGGTGATCGCCCGGCTGGCGGGGGTCCGGGACGCCGGCCCCACGAGCCGCGCGACGACCGTGCTCTACGGCGTCCGGGAGCTGGTGCACGGGGCCGGCATCCTCGGCGGGCGGAGGAAGGCCACCTGGGTACGGACCCGGATCGCCGGCGACGTGCTCGACATCGCCACGGTGCTGACCGGCGCGGCCCGGTCCGGGGCCTCGCCGACCCGGCTCGGACTGACCCTCGCCGCGCTCGCGGGGGTGACCGCCACGGACGTCGTGGCGGCCCGCCGACTGTCGCAGGAGGGGGACGACGGCGAGTGCGGTGCGACCGCCGCGATCACCGTGAACCGGTCGAGGGGCGAGGCGTACCGCCACTGGCGGGACCTCGAGCACCTGCCGGAGTTCATGGCGCACCTCCGCACGGTGCGGGAGGACACGTCGGGACGATCGCACTGGGAGGCCTCGGGCCCGGCCGGCACGACGGTCCGCTGGGACGCCGAGATGACGACGGACCGCGAGGACGAGGAGATCTCCTGGCGCTCCGTCGCCGGCGCCGACGTGGAGAACGCGGGCACGGTGCGGTTCCGCGACGCCGCCGGCGGTCGGGGCACCGAGATCGTCGTCGACCTGCGGTACCGCCCGCCCGGCGGGAGCACGGGAGCCGCCGTGGCGAAGCTGCTGGGGGAGGAGCCGAACCAGCAGCTGCGCGACGACCTCCGGCGCTTCAAGCAGGTCCTGGAGATCGGCGAGGTCGTCCGCTCCGAGGGCAGCCCGTCCGGTCAGTCCACCCGTCAGCAACTCGCCCAGCGACCGGCCCAGCCGGTCGCCTGAGGCGGAAGGAGACGAGCATGCGAGCCAACTGCTGGACCGGCAAACAGTCGGTGGAGGTCCGGGACGTCCCGGACCCGACGATCCTCAACCGGCGCGACGCCATCGTGAAGATCACCTCGACGGCCATCTGCGGGTCCGACCTGCACCTCTACAACGGCTTCATCCCGACGATGCGCGAGGGCGACGTCCTCGGGCACGAGTTCATGGGCGAGATCGTCGAGACCGGCCCCGGGGTGGACAACCTCTCCGTCGGCGACCGGGTGGTCGTGCCCTTCCCCATCGCCTGCGGCGTCTGTGGGGCCTGTGAACGCGGCCTGACGTCGCTGTGCGAGAACTCCAATCCCAACGCCGGGATCGCGGAGAAGCTGATGGGGCACTCGCCGGCCGCGCTCTTCGGCTACTCCCACATGCTCGGCGGCTACCCCGGTGGCCAGGCGGAGTACGCCCGGGTGCCGTTCGCCGACTTCGGGGCGCTCAAGGTGGAGTCCGATCTCCCCGACGAGAAGGTCCTGTTCCTCTCGGACATCTTCCCGACGGGGTACATGGGCGCCGACATGGCCGAGGTCGGCCCCGGTGACGTCGTCGCGGTGTGGGGCTGCGGTCCCGTGGGTCAGTTCGCGATCGCGAGCTGCTTCCTCCGCGGCGCCGACCGGGTGATCGCGGTCGACCGCGTCGACCACCGGCTGCAGCTGGCGCGGGAGACCGGGGCCGAGACGCTGGACTACGAGCAGGTGTCCGTGCCGGAGGCCCTCGCGGAGATGACCGGGGGGCGCGGGCCGGACAAGTGCATCGACGCCGTGGGCATGGAGGCCCACCACGCCAACGGGGCCCTGCACGCCTACGACCGCACGAAGCAGGCGGTGGGGCTGGAGACCGAACGCCCGCACGTGCTCCGCGAGGCGATCATGAGCTGCGCGAACGGCGGCATCGTGTCCGTCATCGGTGTCTACGGCGGCGTGGTCGACAAGTTCCCGATGGGGTCGTTCATGAACCGCTACCTGACGATGCGCGCCGGTCAGTGTCACGTGCACCGCTACATGCCGAAGCTGCTCGAGCACATCCGCAACGGCGACATCGACCCCTCGTTCGTGATCAGCCACCGGTTGCCGCTGGATCGGGCACCGGAGGGCTACCGCACCTTCGTCGAGAAGGCGGACGGCTGCGAGAAGGTCGTGCTCACCCCCTGAGGAGGTGCCCGTGTCGGACGATTCAGCGATCCTCGAGATCCGGGTGGGTCCGGTCCTCGTCGACGTCCCGCGCTCGCTCGGCTACTTCGGCGGTGTCGGCGGCGCCCTGGCGCTGGGACTGGTCGATCCACCCCTGGCCGCGTTCATCGCCGCGGCCCCGTTCCTCGTGATGCTCACGCACCGACGGCTCCCGGTCCCGATCCGGTTCGTGGGTGAGGCGCTCGAGGGCGCCGCGAAGCCCGTCGGGGGCGACGACGACGGGTACGTGAAGCTGCAGGACGAGCAGCGCGACCGGGAGCGGGCCCGGGCGCTCGCCGCCGCGACGCGTCGCGGCGGCGGGTAGGCCCGGCGGTGCTCAGGACGACGACGAGGACCGGTCCCCCCGGTCCCCGTCGTCGTTCCCGGTGCCCTGCCCGCTCTCCTGCTCCTCGCCGACCTCGTCGCGACGCTGGCGCTCGCGGTACCCGTAGGCGGCGCGGCGCACGGCCTCCTCGCTGTCGAGGCCGGAGCCGAGGGCGCCGGCCACCGTCGCCAGGCCGGTGGCCAGCCAGGACAGCAGGAGGTGGTCACCCCACGTCGGAGGTCGTCCCAGGGACTGGGCGAAGACGGACGGCTCGAGGAAGAACAGTGATCCGAGCAGGGTGAGCACGTACACCGCCGCCGTCATCACCAGCACACCGATGGACAGGGTCAGCACCGTCGACACGTTGAAGAGCCAGACCTCCTCGCGTTCCTCCGCGTCCTGGGCACGCTCCCACAGGCTGTGGGCGCCGATGATCCACACCACCATCAGCGCCACCGCGACCACCATGGTCAGGGCCAGCTTGGGGGCACCGAGACGGGTCGAGAGCAACCAGATGGTCGAGTTGATGGTCAGATAGGCGCTCGTGCCGACGACGGCGGCCAGGGCCGTGCGCATCCCCAGCACGAGTTTCCACGGCTCGTTGGTGCGCACCATCCCGAGCAGCAGACGGACCCGGCCGTACCCGGGGCTCGTCACGTAACGCCGGGTGTGTCGACCCTCGTCGCCCTCGACGGCGCGAATCCGACCCAGACGTCGGCCGAGTGCCCGCCCGAGACGGCCCGGGTGGTGCTCCTCCTGGTCGAGCCCCGCGTCGGCGACCCCGGCCAGGTCGGCGACCAGGCGGACGACGGCGTTGCGGACCTTCTCGTGCTGCCGGACGGCCCCGAACCCGGGCAGGGACAGTCCGGCCACGTTCCGGTCGTGGTCGATGTCGGCCAGGATCGGGCGGCTCCCGTGCTGGATCGGCAGGTCGGTCAGGTAGACCCCCATGTCCCAGCCGGCCTCCGCGGCGTGGTCGGCCACCGCGTCGAGGACCTGCTCGGGGTCCTGGACCGAGGCGGTGACCGGATGGGTCATGGTGCGCACGTCCCAGACCACCTCACCGTCGACGTAGTCGCTGAGCAGGGGCGAGAGCTGACCGGCCACCTTCTCGGCGACCTCGGTCGGGGTGTCGGGGTCGGCCAGCAGACCGATGACCGTGGTGTCGCGGTCCGACTCCCCGGTCAGGGTGGCGCCGTGGCGTCCGTGCTCGGACATCGTTCCCTCCTCGTCGACCGGTCCCGGCCCCGAGCCCGGGACCGGGCAGGAGGCATCGCCCCCGGGTCGGTCCACCCTCGCGGGCCGGCCGCACCACCCGCGTCGACCCCACGGGCCCAAGGTGACGCACCGGCCCCGGCCCGTCGGTACGACGACGAGGGCGGCCCGGATCACTCCCCGTGAGCTGTCACACCGCGCCCTCGGGACGCGATGTCCATTCGGCGGTGTCGCCCTCTCGGGGGCGTCCCTACCGTCTCGGGGCCGGGATCTTCGACAGCGACGGGGTATGGCGTGGTTGCACAGGCGACACCGACCGTGGACGACGCGCGGGGCGAGGACGAGCCCGGGCCGACCCACCCGTACGTCGAGGCGCTCACCGGTCTGCCCGGGGTGGAGCACATCGCGGTGGTCGACGTCTCCGGCCGGCACGTCCTGGGGGAGTGGGGCGGCCCGCCCGGGTCGGCGGGCGCCCTGCTCGACCGCGCCCGCGAGGCGGCGGATCCGTCGCGCACGGGGCGCCGCGAGCTCGAGGACGTCGTGACGACCACCCCGTCCGCGATCCACCTGTCCCGCCTGGTGCTGGCGGGACCCGGGCACCCGCAGTCGGTGTGGGTGGCCCTGCGGATCAGCCGCGCCCAGGGGAGTCTGCCCTGGTCGCGGGGGGCCCTCGCGGGGTTGGACGGTCCGATGGGTGCGTCGCACGCCCCGCGTATCCCGGCGCCACGGGAGGCGCCGGTCGCCTCGGGGGAGCCCGCTCCGACGTTCGTGCCCCCGCCGCCGGTCCCGGCTCCGGTGGTGGCCGCGCCCCCGGTCGCCCCGGTCGCCCCGGCCGCCCCGGCCGCCCCGAAGGGTCGGGTCGCGCTCACGGCGCGGATCGCCACGGCCCCGCTCCCCGCGGTGGACCCGGGCGCCGACACCGCCGAGACCACCGAGACCGCGATCGCCCTGCCCGATGCGCCCGCGACCGACGGCCCCGAGACGGCCGGCCCCGCCGCGGCGGTCACGCACGAGCTCGCACGGCCGGTCCTGGCACCCGCCCCGCCGGCCGACACCGTCGTGCCGGCCGCCGACCCGGGTCGGCGCAGCTCCTTCGCCCCGGTCATGGTCGTGCTCCCGCCGCCCTCCCCGGTCCCGGAGGACGGCAGGACCGAGGAGCCGGCCCCGATGCCCTACCCGGTCATCTTCGCGCCCGACCCCACGGCCGAGGAGGCCGACGGCGACGGCAGCGGCAACGACGGGCCCGAGCCGGTCGACGCCCCGGTGTCGGAGGACGCCGACCCGCCGGACGCTGCACCCACGCCGACCACGCCGGAGGAGGACGCCGCACCGGCGGCCGACGACGAGCCGCGGGTGGCCCGGCGGCTGATCCACGGCTTCCGTCGCCGCGCCTGAGCCCGGCGGCCGTGTGCCGGCGCCCGGCCCGCGTCCGCGGGCCGGGGCGGGCTCAGCTCGTGATGTCCTTGCTCCGGAACCACCAGACCGCGGTCGCCCCGAAGGCCGTGGCCCACACCAGCGCGGTGAGCACGCCCCGCGCCATCTCCGTGCCGTCGACGTCGGCGGTGAGCAGGTCGGTCCACGCGAAGGCGTAGTGCGTGGGCAGCACGTTCCGGATCGACCCGAGCGCGTCCACGGTGTCGAGGATCTGCGACAGGATCGACACGAGCACGGCCCCGCCGACCGCTCCGAGAGGTGCGTCCGTCGCCACCGACAGCAGCGTCGCGACGCCCGCCACCCACGTCAGCTGCAGCGCGATGTAGACCACCGCGATCGCGAGCCGCAGCACCCCGGTGCCGTAGGCGAGCGTCTCGCCGGTCGGGGAGGCCAGCGGGCCGTCGCCGTAGACCAGCGTGCCGAGGGCGAGGGCCACCAGCGGCAACACCGCGATCACCGTGATCGACAGCAGGCCGGCGACGATCACCTTCTGGCGCAGCAGCCGCACCCGGGGGACCGGGATGGCGAGCAGGTAGCGCAGCGACGACCACGACGCCTCGCTCGCCACCGTGTCCCCGAAGAAGAGGGCCACGACCACCACGAACAGGAAGCTCGCCGAGGAGAACAGCGCGAAGATCACGAAGTTCGGCCCGGAGGTCTGGGCGAGGTCGGTCAGCGAGAGCCCGGCCTGCCCCGACGAGTCGTTCCCGACCGAGAACGCGATCCACAGGATCACCGGCAGGAGCGCGAACAGGCCGAGGGTGATCTGGGTCCGCCGCCGTCGGAGCTGTCGGAGCAGCTCGATCCGGACGGGCAGGGTGCTTCCCGACGATGCCTCGCGCGGCCCCAGCCGCACGTCGCCGTCGGTCAGGGCGCCGGCTCCGCCGCGCTGCGCGTCGCGGTCGGTCATCAGCGGCTCTCCTCTCCGATGAGGGCCAGGAACGCGTCCTCGAGCCGCCGCCGGGGACCGACCCCGACGACGGCGACCCCCGCCCCGACCAGCAGCCGTACGACGGCGGAGCGCTCGGCCTCGGTCGCGGCCTCCGCGATCACCACGTCCTCGCGGTCGGGGTCGGACTCGGCGGCGTACCCGGCGTCGCGCAGCAGGATCACCGCGCGGTCCCGGTCGCCGGTGACCGCCACGGCCACCTGTCCGCCCGCCACGAGCTCGGCGACCTCACCGGCCGCCACCACCTCGCCGCGGTGCATCACCACGACGTGGTCGCAGGTCTGCTCCACCTCGGCCAGCAGGTGGCTGGAGACGAGCACGGTGCGGTGCCGCTCGCCTGCGTACTGCTTGAGCACCTCGCGCATGGCGTGGATCTGGGGCGGGTCGAGGCCGTTGGTCGGTTCGTCGAGCACGAGCAGGTCGGGCAGCCCGAGCATCGCCTGCGCGATCGCGAGCCGCTGCCGCATGCCCTGCGAGTAGGTGCGCACCACCCGGTCGACCGCGGTGCCCAGCCCGGCGATCTCCAGCGCCTCGTCCATCCGCGCCTCGCCGATGGGTCGCCCGGTCGCCGCCCAGTACAGCTCCAGGTTCGCGCGCCCCGACAGGTGCGGCAGGAAGCCCGGGCCCTCGACGAACGAGCCGATCCGCCCCAGGACCGGCGCTCCGGGCGTCACCCGCACGCCGAAGACCCGCAGCTCACCCGCGCTCGGCCGGAGCAGCCCCATGAGCATGCGCAGCGTCGTCGTCTTGCCGGCCCCGTTCGGTCCGAGCAGCCCGAGCACCTGCCCGCGCTCCACCCGGAACGACACCTCGCGCACGGCGGTGAACCCGTTGCGGTACCGCTTCGCGAGGCCGCGGACCACCAGCGGCACGTCGACCAGGTCCGGGTCGACCGCCAGGTCGCCGCCGGGCTCGAGGTCCCGACGACGGCGCCGCGCGGCCACGACGCGCCCGATCACCACCGCGGCGACCACCCCGAGCAGGAGCACCCCGATGGCCACCAAGGGCCCGGCCGGCACGCTCGACCCGCCGGTCTGCTCACCCGGGACCTCGGGCACGGACAGGGTCCGGTCGGCCAGCGCGATCCGGTACACGGCGGGATCGGCGGGCGAGGCGAAGCCCTGGTCGGTGGTGGCGATCGCGACCTCGAGGCGGTGCCCGGCCTGCACGGTCGCCGCGACGGCGGGGAGGGTCACCGTCACGGTCTGCGTCCCGGCCGGCGCGAGGGCCAGGCGCATGGGCGCCACGGCGTTGCCGAGCAGCGTCCGGGTGTCCGGGGCGCCGTTCTGACCGGGCGCGACGTCGTAGACCTTGCCGAAGAGCACGGGTCCCGACGTCGGGGCCGGGGCGCCCGGGGCGGTCGTCCCCGTCGTCGTGACGGCGATCCGGACCTGCGGGGATCCGGAGACGATCGTGCGGTCGGCCAGCGGTTCCGTGCGGAAGGTCGCCGCCTGTCCAGGGAGATCGGCGGCCAGCCGCCCGAGCAGGGCACCGGCCCCGCCACCTCCGCCGCCGGAGCCGCCACCACCGGAGCCGCCGCCCGACCCGCCGTCGTCACCCTCGTCGTCACCGGAGCCGCCGGACCCACCCGTGGCCCCGCCGGCGATCGCCGCGAGACCCGGGATCGACGAGATCGAACCGGGGACCCCGCCCGCGGGCGAGACGACGGACTGCTCGTCTCCCGTGAGCGCGAGCCCGGTCCGGGGTGCCGTCGCCGGGTAGGCGGGCGCGGTGACGACCCGCTGCGTGGGCGCCGATCGGCTGCGCACGCCGGAGGGAAGGGCGTAGGTGAACTCCGTGGGCGGCGCTGTACCGGCGCCGTCCGCGAGCAGGTAGTGGTCGAGCCACGCCGAGATCCGGGCGTTCGTGCGCGCATCGGGGGACCCGCCGTCGTGGCCACCGTTGAACCAGGCCACGGCCACCGTCCCGCCGCCCGAGGCGATGGCCCGCGCGTTGGCGTCGGCCTGGTCGAGGCCGAAGAGCGTGTCGTTCTCGCCCTGCACCAGCAGCGTCGGGGCCTGGATGCGGTTCGCGACGGACGCGGGGGAGGAGCGCTCGAGGTAGCTCGCGAGCGCCGCCGGCTCCCGCCCGGTGCGCACCGCCTCGACGTACCCGGCACACACCTCGGGGAGGAAGCGCCCGCAGACGTCGGGGGCCTGCCCGGAGCCGCTGCGCGTGCCGATCCCGAAGAACAGCGACGCCCACGAGCGCTTGAACACCCCGTCCGGCGCGTCCGCGCCCACGGCGGGGGTGGCGGCCGGCAGGGCTCCGGTGGCTGCGTCGTTCGGGAACAGGGCCTGGCCGAGGTCGTTCCAGGTGATCATCGGGACGGTGACGTCGATCCGCCGGTCGTAGGCGGCGAGCAGGAGGGCGAGCGCCCCGCCGTAGGAGCCGCCCATGACCCCGACCCGCGGGTCGCCCGGCCCGTCCTGCGTGACCTCGGGGCGCTGCGCGAGCCAGTCCACGAGCTGGGACGCGTCGGCGACCTCGTAGTCGGGGTTGTTCAGCGCGATCTGCCCGGTGCTCTGCCCGAACCCGCGGGCCGACCACGCCAGCACCACGTAGCCGCGGGCCGCGAGGCTCCGGGCCTCCCCGGCGACCGAGCGCTTGTCCGCCCCGAACCCGTGCGCGAGGAGCATCGCGGGCGCCGGGGTCCGTGCGGGCAGGTAGAGGGTGGCGTCGAGGGACTGCGGCTGGTCGCGGGCGGGACCGTCACGCACCTCGATGCGGAGGTCCTGCGTGCGCACCTCGCCGGTCGGCGTCTGCTCCTGGGCGGGCACCGCCTGGGCCGGCGCCGCGAGGAGCACCCCCAGCAGCACGACCAGGGGCAGCACGAACAGGCGGATCACCTCCGGAACCCTAGGTGGCGGCGGTGATGTGGGCGTGCGGAGCGGGGTTGGCCACCGGAGAGTGAAGTGAAGGACACCCCACGTGGTCGTCGGGCGAGGGCAATGGAATAGTCCGTCGTGGAGGGGAGTATCCCCGGAACCACTGCGAGCGCCTCGTCAGCACGACAGCCGGAAGATGTCCGGGGCGCACGGCGCGCCGACCCGTGACGGGCCGGTCGTGGGAGAGACCTCCGGTGTGGTGCCGACCTTCCCACCGGAGGAATCCGTGTTGCTGTCTGCTGTGCCGGGGCCCGTCGCGGCCACCGGGGGTGAGCCCTTCTGGGTGTGGGCCCTGACCATCGCCGGTCTCGCCGTGATCTTCGCGGTCGACCTGTGGGCGGGCCGTCAGCCCGCCGAGGTGACGATGCGCCAGGCCGGGCGGGGCGTGGCGATCTACGTCGGGCTCGCCGTCCTCTTCGCGGCCGGGCTCCTGGTGTTCGGCGGGCAGCCGCAGGCGACCGCGTTCATCGCGGGGTACGTCACGGAGTACTCGCTGTCGGTGGACAACCTGTTCGTGTTCCTGCTGATCATGACCGCGTTCCAGGTCCCGAAGGCGTTCCAGCACCGGGTGCTGCTGGTCGGGATCCTCATCGCCCTGGTGATGCGCGGCGGGTTCATCCTCGCCGGCGCCGCGGTGATCGAACGGTTCTCCTGGGTGTTCTACCTCTTCGGCGCCTTCCTGGTGATCACCGCGGTGAAGGTGTGCTTCGAGGGTTCCGACGACGGCGAGGAGGAGTTCCGGGAGAACGTCCTGCTGCGCGGGCTGCGCCGGGTCGTGCCGGTGACCGAGGACTTCCGCGACGCGAAGCTGACCGTGCGGGAGGCGGGGCGGCGGATGATCACCCCGATGCTGATGGTGATGATCGCCATCGGGCTGACCGACCTGCTGTTCGCCCTGGACTCCATCCCGGCGATCTTCGGGCTCACCAAGGACCCCTACATCGTCTTCACCGCCAACGCCTTCGCCCTGCTCGGGCTGCGCCAGCTGTACTTCCTGCTCGGCGGGCTGCTCTCCCGGCTGGTGTACCTGCAGTACGGGCTCGGGGTGATCCTGGCGTTCATCGGGGTCAAACTGGTCCTCGAAGCCCTGCACACCAACACCGTGCCGTTCATCCACGCCGGCCGGCCGGTGGACGTGCCGCTGATCGGGATCGAGCTCTCCCTCGCCGTGATCATCGGCGTCCTCGCCGTCACCACCGTCGCCAGCCTCATCCGCACCCGGGCGAGCAAGGACCGCGATCTCGAATCGGTGTGAGGCCTCACGGCGCCCGCGCCTCACGGATGGCACTCTCGATGACGTGAGCGCGGACGCCGGCACGGATCTCGAGACTCGGTGACGGCTGTCCTCGACCGCCTGCGCCCGGGGGGCGACGGCGGGACGCCCCCGCCCATCCGGTCGATCCGGGTCCGGCGCTGGACCGTCGTCGCGGTGGTGGCGGCGCTCCTCGTGGCGATCCCCGCCGTCGTGGCCGCCTGGCCCGTGTCGCCCGCCGTCCAGGTGTCCCCGACGGAGCTGCGCGATCGGGTCGCCGCCTCCGGGAACCTCCCGTGGTCCGGGTACGCCGAGGCATCCGGCGGCCTGAACCTGCCCGACGTCGCACAGTTCTCCGACGTCACCACGCTGCTGTCCGGGACCTCGCGGCTGCGCGGCTGGTACGCGGCGCCCGACCGGGTGCGGGTCGACCAGCTCTACGCGGGCGGCGAGCGCAGCCGCTACACCACGGCGACCGGCCAGGTGGTGTGGGACTACGGCGCGCAGCTGCTCACCTACGTCCGGCGGGACCCGCTCGTGCGGCTGCCCCGCCCGGACGACCTGCTCCCGCCCCAGCTCGCACGGCGGCTGCTCTCCGGGACCCTGCCCGACGATCCCGTGTCCGGTCTGCCGGCCCGACGCGTCGCCGGGGTGGACGCGGCGGGGTTCCGCGTCACGATCGCCGACCCGCGCACCACGGTGGGCGCGCTCGACGTCTGGGCCGACCCGGTCGACGGCCTCCCGGTCGCGGTCGAGGTGCGCACGAAGAGCGCCGCGGGGGCGCTCGCGGGAGGACCCGTCGTCGGGACCAGCTTCCTCGAGCTCGACCGCGAGGTGCCGGACCCGGCGGTGTTCGTGGCCCAGCCGACGCCCGGCGTCGGGGTGACCCGCAGCCCCACCTCGGACCTGTTCGGCGTGCTCGGCCGCGGCAGCCCGGACGCCGTGCCGCCCGCGGTGGACGGCGTCGACCGGGTGACGCCGCAGCGCGGGTTCGCGGCGATCGGGAAGTACGGGACGACGTTGTCGCAGCTGATCGTGGTCCCGCTGCCCGCCGACATCGCCTCCTCGCTGCTCGACAACATCGACGACGCCGGGTCCGCCGGCCGGACCATCACGGTCACCGCCCCGGAGAACGCGACCGGGCGCACCGCCAACGCGACCGCCGGCGCCCTCGAGTCCTCGCTGCTGCGCCTGGCCGTGCTCCGCGTGGGCAACCGGGCGTGGGCGGTCGGTGGGCTCGTGACCGACGACGTCCTCGACCGCGCCGTGACCGACATCGCCGCCGACTCTGGAGCACCGTGACCAACCTGGGTGAACGCAGCGACGGGGCCCGTCGCTCGACGGGCGTGCGCACCCCGAGCCAGCCGGTGCCCGTCCAGCGGGCGCGACCGCTCCCGGGGCCCCCGGTCGACACCCCGCTGGTCATCGAGACCCGGGGGCTGACCAAGCGGTACGGCTCGCGCGCCGCGGTCGACGAGGTCGACCTGCACGTGGCCGAGGGCGACCGCTACGGCTTCCTGGGTCCGAACGGCTCGGGCAAGACGACCATGGTCCGGATGCTGCTCGGGCTCGTCTTCGCGACCCGCGGGGAGATCCGGGTCCTGGGCCACGAGGTGCCGCGTGAGGTCCACCGGGTGCTCCCGCGGATCGGCGCGATGGTCGAGGGCCCGGCGGCCTACGGGCACCTCTCGGGCCGCGCCAACCTCGACCTGCTGGACGCCTCGGGCCCCGGTCCCCGCGCGGGTCGCCGACGGCGGGTGGGCGAGGCCATGGAGCGCGTCGGACTCGGCGGGGTCGACCGCCGACCGGTGCGCACCTACTCGCTCGGCATGCGCCAGCGGCTGGGGCTCGCGGGCGCGCTGCTGTCCAAGCCCGACCTGCTCATCCTCGACGAGCCGACCAACGGGCTCGACCCGCACGGCATCCGGGAGATCCGCGAACTGCTGATCGAGCTGAACCACGAGGGGACCACCGTCTTCCTCTCCAGCCACCTGCTGGCCGAGATCGAGGCCCTCTGCACCCAGGTCGGGGTGGTGGACCGCGGACGGCTCGTGCTCGAGGAACCGCTGGACGCGGTGCGGCGCCACACCGGGCGGGTCGTGGTGACCACACCCGACGTCGAGCGCGCAGCAGCGGCGCTCGGGTCCGCGCTGGTGGACCGCACGCCGGACGGCGGGCTCGTGGTCAGCCCCGCCGACGACGCGGGAGCGGCGGGCCTCGCCCGCCACCTCGTCGGAGCCGGTGTGCGCCTCGACGCGCTGGAGCCGGAGACGGTGAGCCTCGAGGACGTCGTCGTGCGCATCACGGGCCCCGGGAGCGACCGCGCATGATGGTGGTCGAGCTGCGCAAGCTGTTCCGACGGCCGCGCACGTGGGTGACGATCGGGCTGCTCTGCCTGCTGCCGGCGATCGTCGCGGTGTTCCTGGCGTCGACCCGGATCGCCCCGCCGCCGGGGCAGGGGGCGGCGTTCCTGTCCGCGGTGCTGGAGTCGGGGTCGCTGTACCCCGCGGCCGCGCTGGCCCTGGTGCTGCCGATCTTCCTGCCCGTCGCGGTGGCCGTGATCGCGGGCGACACGGTGGCCGGGGAGTCCGGCGCCGGGACGCTGCGGTACCTGCTCGTGCGGCCGGTCGGCCGGACGAAGCTGCTGGTGGCCAAGCTCGTGTCGGTCGTCGCCTTCGTGGTCGCGACGGTCGCCGCCGTGGCGGGCACGTCGTACGTGGTGGGCGTGACGCTGTTCGGCGCCGGCGATCCGGTCGCGGTGGTGAACGCGATCCCGCAGATCTCGGGCCCGGGCGGGGGAGGCTCGTCGAGTTCCGCCTCCGGGGGCGGCGGTGGCACCGGGGCGACCGCGCCGTCCGCGGGTGGCTCCGCCAGCGCCGCCGACCCGGCCGGACCGGCCCCGGCCGCGCCCGGAGCCCCGGCCGCGGGGCCCGACACCGGCTCGTCGAGCCAACTCGATCCCACCGAGGCCCGGGAGCGGGCCGCCGACTCCGTCGCGTCGCTCTCCGGCGACCCGCTCTCGCCCGCCGACCTGGCGCTGCGGCTGCTCGGGGCGATGGCCTACATCACGATCTCCATGCTCGGCGTCGGGGCGATCGCGCTGTTCCTCTCCACCGTGACCGCCTCCTCCCTCGGGGCGACCCTGGGGGCGCTCGCCGCGCTGATCTCCTCGCAGGTGCTCGTGACGCTGGACGCGGCCGCCTCGGTCACCCCGTACCTGCCCACGCGGTACTGGCTGGCCTGGATCGACTTCTTCCGCGACCCGATCTTCCTGCGCGACATCCGGGCCGGCCTGATCGTGCAGGCCGCCTACGTCGTGATCCTCATGCTCGCGGCCTGGGCGAACTTCACGACCAAGGACGTCGCGCAGTAGGCCGATCCCGCCCGGTGACGCCGGTACCGTCCCGACCATGGCCGTCCCGCAGAACGGGGTGCTCGCCCTCGGCACCTCCTCGCACGTCTACCTCGAGTTCGACCGCCGACCCCACGTGGACGCCGCCGCCCTCGCGCACGCGCTCGCGGAGCTCGCCGTCTCGGTCCGGACGACGGGTGCGGTCAGCCTCGTCGTCGGGATGCGCCCGGAGCTGTGGGCCGAGGCCGCGCCGCAGGACGCCCCGGCGGACGTGCACGGGTACGACGAGCCGGTCACCGGCCCGGACGGCTTCTCGATGCCCGCGACGCAGCACGACGCGGTGATCTGGGTGTCCGGCGGCAGTCGCTCGGTGGTGTTCGACGGCGGCACCACCGCGGTGGCCGCCCTCCACGGGGTCGCCGACCTCGCCGACGAGACCGCCGCCTGGTCCCACCACCACGACCGGGACCTCACCGGCTTCGAGGACGGCACCGAGAACCCGCCCGCGGCCGAGGCCCCCGGGGTCGTGCTCGTGCCGGACGGGCAGCCCGGCGCGGGCGGGTCGGTGCTCCTGCTGCAGAAGTGGCGCCACGACGCCGACCGCTGGACCGCGCTCGACCGCAGCACCCAGGAGGACGTCATCGGCCGGACGAAGCCCGACTCGGTCGAGCTCGACCCGAAGCCGGCGGACGCCCACGCCGCGCGGACCGACCAGGACACCTACGGCCACATCGTCCGTCGCAACTCCGCCTACGGGGACACCACCGACCACGGCACGATGTTCGTCGGCTTCTGCGCCTCGCAGGGGCCGCTCGCGGCGATGCTCGACGCCATGGCCGGGCAGGACGGTCCGCGGGACGCCCTGACCCGCTACACGACCGCCCTCACCGGCGCCTACTACGTCATCCCCGCCGCGGACAGCCTCGTCCGGCTCGCCCCCGCTCCGGCGGGCTGACCGAGCAGCGCCGCGAGGGTCGTCGTCCCCAGCACCTCCCCGTCCTTCCCGACGACGGGTGCTGCCGAGACCCCGGCGGCCAGGAGCCGCTCCCGGGCGTCGGCGAGCGTGTCGTCCGGACCGACCGTCACCGGGTCCGCCACGAGCTCCCCGGAGCGCCGTTCCACCCCGAGTAGCCGGCCGTCGTCGGCGACGCGCAGGCGGAGGCGCCCCGACCCGTCGTCCGGAACGGGGGACATGACCTCGTCGACGAACCGCACCGAGAAGGGGTCGACGGCGTACTCGCGGGAGAGATGCCCGCCGCGGCGGGCGATCTTCTCGGTCAGCACCGACCGGCGCAGGAGCAGGATCGACACGCCGTAGGCCGTGGCCGAGGCGATGAGCAGCGGGAGCAGCGCCGACCAGGCGTGGGTGAGCTCGAGCGAGAAGACCACGCCCGTCAGCGGCGAGCGCATCACACCACCGACCGTCGCCGCGAGCCCGACCAGCGCCCAGAACCCCGGCCCGACCGGCGGCAGGACCAGTCCGGCGAGCGCGCCGAGGGCCGCGCCGATCATGAACGTCGGCGCGAGCACCCCGCCCGACGTCCCCGAGCCGAGCGACAGCCCCCAGATCAGCGACTTCACCACGAGGATGCCGACGATCAGCGAGAGCGCGGCGTGGCCGGAGAGCAGGTCACCGATGACGTCGTAGCCGACCCCGAGCGCCCGGGGCACGATCAGCCCGCCGATCCCGATGATCAGTCCGCCGATCGCCGGCCACCACATCCAGTGCAGGCGGCCGCGGAGCAGTTCGAAGGTGTCCTCGGAGCGGTAGACCAGCGCGGTCACGGCGACGGCGAGCAGCCCGCCCAGCACCCCGATCCCGATCGCGAGGAGCTCCGCGGGCACGTCGATGCGCCAGCCCGCCGTGTCGAGCCCGAAGAGCGGCCCGGACCCGAGCAGCGGCGCCCGGAGCAACGTCGCCGTCACCACGGCCGCCGTCACGGGCAGGAAGCTGCGCGGCCGCCACTCGAAGAGCAGCAGCTCGACGGCGAGGAGCACGGACGCGAGCGGGGCGTTGAACGTCGCCGCCATACCCGCGGCCGCCCCCGAGACCATGAGCGCCTTCCGCTCGTCGTCGGTGAGGCGCAGCCGCTGCGCGACGAGGGAGCCGAGGGCCCCGCCGGTCATGATGATCGGGCCCTCGGCGCCGAACGGCCCGCCGGTGCCGATGCTGATCGCGGCCGAGGTCGGCTTCAGCAGCGCGACCTTCCCCTCCACGACGCTGCGCTTGAACAGGATCGCCTCGAGCGCCTCCGGCATGCCGTGGCCGCGGATCTTCTCCGAGCCGTAGCGCGCCATCACGCCCACGACCAGCCCGCCGACCACGGGCGCGCCGAGCACCACCCACCACGGGGCGTGCAGCTGCCCGGGGCTCACCGTGTCGGTCGCCAACCGGCCGCCGAACACGGCGTTGGTGATCAGTCCGATCAGCCGGAGCAGCAGCCACGCGGCCACGGCGCCGAGGGCACCGATCGGGATCGCCCAGGCGACGATCGCCCCGACGCGCGGGGTCAGCGTGAAGTCGGCGAGGGGTCCGGGACGTCGGGTCACGGTCACGGGTTCATCAGCTCCAGAGGGCCGGTGCCGTCGGGATCCGCGGCGTCCCGGAGGGCGGAGAGGGCGGTGGTGAGGGCGTCGCGGTGCTCCTCCGGCAGGCGGCCGACGAGGTCCGCGAGGGCCTCCCGACGACGGGCCAGGACGGTGGCGACCACGGCCCGCCCGGCCTCGGTGGGCTCGAGCACCACGACGCTGCGGTTCGCCGGGTCCCGACGACGGGTCAGGTGGCCCGAGGCCTCCAGCTGGTCGCCGAGGCGGGTCACCGACGAGGCGGCGGAGCCGAGCCGGTGCGCGGCGACGGTGCCCGCGCTCGGGCCGAGGTCGTCGAGGACGAGCAGGAGCCGGAACTGGGGGAGGGTCACGTCGAGGTCCTCGAGCGCCCGGGTCGCGATCCCGACGAGCAGCCTCGTCGTGCCCATGAGGGCGTCCACCGCTTCGTTCACGCACGCAACCATTGCGCACTGCAACGCCTGCGTCAGCTCAGTGTGGCCCCGATCATCCGGCCGGCGGCGGATGAACCCGGAACGCACGCGAGGGCCACATCAGGCAGCTCTCCGCGCCGTCTGCCCTGCCTGATGTCACCCTCGCGGCGGGGAGCGGCTACGTCGCCGACCGGTCCGCGGCCGGCGCGAAGACGCCCTCGGGGAAGGCGCCGGCCGCGAGGAGCCGCTTCGTCAGGCCGCCGCCGACCTCCGCGAGCTCGGCGGTCGCGTCGGGGCCGAGGTGCTCCCACGGCGCCGCGGAAGTCCGGGACGTCTGCGTCTCGATCTCCTCACGGAAGGCCGCCCCCTCCGCGGTGAGGGACAGCTCGCCGTCCACCAGCCCGCGGTCCCGCAGCCCCGCGACCGCCTCGCCCCACTGGTCGGGCGACCACCCGCGGGTCTTCTGCGCCACCTCCGGGAGGAACCCCTTCCCGGTCGCGGTGTGCAGGACGAGCGCCTCGACCCCGGACACGCCCGCCGCGAGCAGGGCCGCGAGGTGCCCGTCGCCGCGGTACTCGCGGAGCAGCGTGATCGCGTGCCACAGCGCCAGGTGCGGCTCGTCGGGCCAGGGCAGGTCGGCGTGCGCGGCGTAGAGCACGCGGTCCTCGGAGGTGCAGGCCTCCGACGCCCGACGGGCCAGCACGCCCGCCCGCTCGCACTCCCGCGACGACACGGCGTCCCCGAGCAGGCGGCGCAGCGCCCGGTCGGCGGCGCGGAGGCGGGCGTTGAGCACGACCTCGGGCGGGGCCGACAGCCAGATCATCGGTACGAACCGGGCGACCAGCGCCGGGTTGAAGTTGTAGTACGTCGCCGCCACGACCCCCGGCCCGATTGCGCCCATCGCGGCCGAGCGCTGCGCGAAGTACTGGGCCCGTGGGTGCTCGATCCCCAGCTCGCCGAGCTCCTCACCGACCTCGGGCGCGAAGTAGATCATCGAGTGCAGGGGTTCGAGGCGGCGGTACACGCGGGCGACGTCACGGGGCTCCACGAGGACGCACGCTAACGCGAGCACACACGATCATGGGCACACTGGAGGTCGTGACCCGGTGGCCCCAGCGTGCGCCCCTCGGCGGCCTCGCCCCGCGACGCCGCCTGTTCGTGCTGGTCATGGCGGGGATCGTGCTGGCCGTGGCGGTGCTCGTCGGGGTGTCGGTGGCCCGCGAGTACGCCGTGCCGCCGCAGGCCGACCCGGCGGTCATGGGCCCGGTCGTGCTCGTCCCCGGATACGGCGGCAACACCGACGCGCTGCAGGCGCTCGCGCTGCGCCTGCGGGTGGTCGGGCGGCCGGCCGTCGTCGTCGATCTCCCCGACGGCGGGACGGGCGACTTCGCCGCGCAGGCGGCGGCCATCGACGACACGGTCCGCGACCTCATCCGCCACGACGACGCCACGAGCGTCGACCTCATCGGCTACTCCGCCGGCGGCGTCGCCTCGTGGCTGTACCTGCAGACCGGGACGACGGCGCCCGCGATCCGCCGTGTGGTCACCCTCGGGTCACCGTTGCAGGGCGCGGAGCTGGCCGCGGCCGGCGGTGCCCTGGTGCCCGGCGCCTGCCCCCGGGCCTGCCAGCAGCTCGCCCCCGGCAGCGCTCTGCTCGCCCGGCTCGCGGCGGCGCCCCGGCCGGACATCCCCTGGCTCTCGCTGTGGACCGACCAGGACGACACCGTCACCCCACCCGCCTCGTCCGCGCTGCCGGGCATCCGCTCGATCCGGCTCCAGGCGGTCTGCGACGGCATCCTCATCGGTCACGGCCAGCTCCCGACGGCGGGTCTGGCCATCGGGCTGACCCTCCGCGCGCTCGGCACGAGGTCCCTCCCGGTCGCGGTGCCGGGCGACTGCTCCCGTCTGCAGGCCGAGGGGGTCGGGCGGCCGGTCCTCGTCGGCACGCGCTGACCGCCGCGAGGGTGACGTCAGGCAGGGCCGACGGCTCGGGGAGCTGCCTGGCGTGACCCTCGTGAGCTGCCGGTGTCACCTCAGGCGCTGCGGGTCGCCCGCGTCCACCTCCCCGTGCGCACCGGCCCGCTTCGCGAGCCAGATGCCGCCGCTGATCACGAGCGCGCCCGCGATCAGCCAGCCGAGGGCGCCGAGCAGGAAGTGCACGAGCGGCAGGACGACCCCGCCGAGGAGCACGAGCGCGCCGATACCGACCAGGACCCACACCACGATCTTCATGACGTCGAGCCTGCGCCGGACTGCGCCGCGCGGGATCGGGGTGCGACCCTGAGTTTCATGCGGGTCACCGTGGTGGGTGCCGGGATCGTGGGGCTGGCGACGGCGGACGCGCTGGTCCGGCGCGGGCACGACGTGACCGTCCTCGAGGCGCGCCGGCCGATGGGCGCACGCAGCGTCGGGGCGTCCCGGATCTTCCGGCTCGCCCACGGCGACCCCGCCCTGGTGGCCGCGGCGGCGGAGGCCCGGGGGCTCTGGGACGCCTGGTCGGAGCGCGCCGGGCGCCCGCTGCTCGGCGCCGAGGGCGCGATCGTCTCCGGCCCACGGGTCGACGACTGGGCGGCGGCCATGGGAGCCGCCGGTGCGGCGCACGAGGTGGGCGACCAGCCGTCGGGAACGCTCGGACGCACCGAGGGACCGACGCTCCGCGATCCGGCCGGGGGAGCGCTCGACCTCGCCGGCGCGGGCCGCCTGCTGCAGGAGGCCCTGCGCCCGGTCCTGCGACCGGGCCGGGTGGTCGACCTGGACGAGCTGATCGCCGACGCGATCGTCCTGACGGCGGGGGCGGGCACCGCCGAGCTCGCCGCGCAGGTCGGCATCGAGGTGCCCGCCGAGTTCTGCCACCACGTCCGCCTCGCGTTCCGGCTCCGCGCGCCGCGGGCGACCGTCCCGCCCGCCCACCTCGACGGCACCCCCGGACCGGATCTCGCCTCGACCTACCAGCACCGCACGCCGGAGGGCGCCTGGGCGATCGGCGGCCACCTGCCCGACGCCCTCACGACGACGGGTGAGAACTCCCTCGACGAGGTCCGCCGCCGGTCCCGCGACGCGGTCACGGCGCACGTCGCGGAGCGGATCCCCGAGCTCGACCCGGCCCCGGTCGACGAGGTCACCTGCACCCCGACGGCGGGGGAGGGTGACGGGGTACGGACGGCCCGGGCCGGGAACGTGCACGTCCTGTGGGGCGGGAACCTCGCGAAGTTCGCCCCGTTGCTGGGAGAACGCCTGGCCGGAGCGGTCGACGGGGACCACGTGGCGCACGCCATCGGTCCACCCGACGACCCGGCGGATCACGGTCGGTAACCTGGAAGGGTCCGGCACCCTGTTTGAAGGAAGTCTCTCCTCGTGACCACGTCCGCACCCGAGCGGCCCGGGTCCGCCGATCCCGCCCTGCGCACCGACCTGCGCAACATCGCGATCGTCGCCCACGTCGACCACGGCAAGACCACGCTCGTCGACGCCATGCTCCGCCAGTCGGGCGCCTTCGCCGCGCGTGCCGAGCTCGTCGACCGGGTCATGGACTCGGGCGACCTCGAGCGCGAGAAGGGCATCACGATCCTCGCGAAGAACACGGCCGTGCGCCGCGGGGACGTCACCTTCAACATCATCGACACCCCCGGCCACGCCGACTTCGGGGGCGAGGTCGAGCGCGGGCTGTCGATGGTCGACGGCGTCGTCCTGCTGGTGGACGCCTCCGAGGGCCCGCTCCCGCAGACCCGCTTCGTGCTGCGCAAGGCGCTCTCGGCCCGCCTGCCCGTGATCCTCGCCGTGAACAAGACCGACCGCGCCGACGCCCGGTGCGAGGAGGTCGTCAACGAGTCGCTCGACCTGCTCCTCGAGCTCGCGACGGACCTGGAGATGGACGACGACGTCGTCTCCCAGCTCCTCGAGCTCCCGGTCGTCTACGCCTCGGCCCGCGCCGGCAAGGCCTCCCTGGAGCGCCCCGCCGACGGCACCGTGCCCGAGTCCGAGAACCTCGACCCGCTGTTCGAGCTGCTCCTCTCCGAGGTGCCGGCGCCGGCGGACGACCCGGACGGGACGCTGCAGGCCCACGTCACCAACCTCGACGCGTCGGCCTACCTCGGCCGCATCGCGCTGTGCCGGGTCCGCTCCGGGCGCATCCGCCGCGGCCAGCAGGTCGGCTGGTGCCGCGCCGACGGCACCGTCACCCGCGTCAAGGTGACCGAGCTGCTGCGCACCGAGGGCCTCGAGCGGGTCTCGGCCGAGCACGCCGACGCGGGCGACATCGTCGCGGTCGCCGGCATCGCCGAGGTCACCATCGGCGACACCCTGGCCGACCCGGACGACCCGCACCCCCTGCCGCGCATCACCGTCGACGAGCCCGCGATCTCGATGACGATCGGGATCAACACCTCGCCGCTGGCGGGGCGCGACCCGAAGCCGGGCACGAAGCTCACCGCGCGCCTGCTGAAGAACCGCCTGGACTCCGAGCTGGTCGGCAACGTGTCCATGCGCGTCCTGCCCACCGAGCGTCCCGACGCCTGGGAGGTGCAGGGCCGCGGCGAGCTGGCGCTGGCGATCCTCGTCGAGCAGATGCGCCGCGAGGGCTTCGAGCTCACGGTCGGCAAGCCCGAGGTCGTCACGAAGACCGTCGACGGCAAGCTTCACGAGCCGTTCGAGCGCCTCTCGGTCGACGTCCCCGAGGAACACCTCGGCGCGGTCACCCAGCTGCTCGCGGCCCGCAAGGGCGAGATGCTCGAGATGACGCACTCGGCGACCTCGTCGCACGTGCGCATGGAGTACCGGGTGCCGTCGCGGGGCCTCATCGGCTTCCGCACGGAGTTCCTCACGGAGACCCGCGGCACGGGCATCGCGAACCAGCTCTTCGACGGCTACGGGCCGTGGGTGGGCGAGCTCCGGGCGCGGCTGTCGGGCTCGCTGATCGCCGACCGCGGGGGAGCGGTGACCGGCCACGCCGTCGGCCTGCTCGCCGACCGCGGCGACCTCTTCGTCGGGCCGACCACCACCGTCTACACCGGCATGGTCATCGGGGAGAACTCCCGCTCGGAGGACATGGAGGTCAACATCGTCCGCGAGAAGAAGCTGACCAACATGCGCCAGTCCAGCCAGGACGTCCTCGAGCGGCTCACCCCGCCGCGGCACCTGTCCCTCGAGCAGGCGCTGGAGTTCTGCTCCGAGGACGAGTGCGTCGAGGTGACGCCGTCCGCGGTCCGCATCCGCAAGGTCGAGCTCGACTCGCACACCCGCAACCGGCAGCGGTCGCGGCAGAAGCAGGGCCTCGCCGGCACGTAGGTCTCGCCCCGGGGCTCCTCGGTCCGTCACGATGCGCGTGACGCCGAGGAGGCCCCGATGAGCGTGACCTTCGACCTGCGGCTCGACGACGGGCGGATCACGGCCGTCTGGATGCTCGGGTCGTTCCTCGTGGTGTTCCTCGTGACCCGCGGGATCACCCGGCTGATCCGCGCCGGCCGCGGCCCGTTCCGCGACACCTCGGTCGGTGGCGTCCACGTGCACCACCTCGTCTACGGCATCGCGCTGATGCTGCTCGCCGGGGCGGGGGAGTTCATCTACCGTCCCGACGGCGGGTGGCGCACGGTCCTCGCCGTCGCGTTCGGCGCGGGGGCGGCGCTCGCGCTGGACGAGTTCGCCCTGTGGCTGCGCCTCGCCGACGTCTACTGGTCCGACGAGGGTCGGCTCTCCGTCGACGCGGTGCTCATGGTGACCGTGGTCGGCACGCTGCTCGTGCTCGGCGCCAACCCCTTCGGCACGAACGGCGAGGACGGCGCGCTCGGCGTCGCGCTGTCGGTCATCCTGACGACGGGGGCGGCCATCACGGCCGCGTTCAAGGGCAAGATCGTCACCGCGATCATCGGGGTGTTCGTGCCACCCGTGGCACTGCTGGGCGCCCTGCGCCTGGCCCGCCCGACCTCGCCCTGGGCCCGCCGTCGGTACAGCCCCGGATCCCGGCGGGACCTCCGCTCCCGGCGGCGCTACCCCGACGGGGCCCGCAATCCCTGGGACCGCGTCGTGGATCTGGTCGGCGGCATCTCGCGGAAGCCCTGAGGACCGGCCGTCAGGCCTCGTCGTCGGGAACGCGGAGGACCTGCGTCGGCGCCTCCATCTTCTTCACCGCCCGGTGCCTGCGGTAGCGCTTGACCAGCATGAACACCACGAGGGCCACCAGCAGGACGAGCACGACCGTCTGGAAGACCCCCGCGTACTGCTCGACGAGCTGCCACTGCGAGCCGAGCGCGTACCCGCCGCCCACGAAGACCGAGTTCCAGATCAGGCTGCCGAGCGCCGTGAACGCCGTGAACTCCCACCAGGGCATGCGGCGCTGGCCGGCCGGGATGGACACGAACGACCGGACGCCGGGGATCATGCGGCCCCAGAACACCGAGGCGCGACCGTGCCGGTCGAACCAGGCCTCCGCCTTCGCCACGTCGTCCTCGGAGACCAGCGGCATCCGGGCGATCGTGCGCCGGACCCAGCCGTCGGAGCAGAGCATCCCGACCAGGTAGAGCGCGACCGCGCCGACCACCGACCCCGCCGTCGTCCAGATGATCGCCGCCCAGACCGAGAACTCCCCCCGACCCGCCGCGAAGCCCGCCAGCGGCAGGATGATCTCCGAGGGGATCGGGGGGAACACGTTCTCGATGGCGACGATGAGGCCGGCGCCGGGGGCCCCGAACGAGGCCATGAGGTCGGTCGCCCAGCCGGCGAGACCGCCGTCGCTCGCAGGTGCCTGCACGGGGAGCATGACCTCTCAACGTCCGGGTCGTCCGGTTTTCTCCCGGACGTCCGAGATCTACGCCTCCGACTCGGCCCGGTCGTCGGTCGCCCAGGCGGTGTGGAAGGTCCCCTCGCGGTCGGTGCGCCGGTAGGTGTGCGCCCCGAAGAAGTCGCGCTGGCCCTGCACCAGGGCGGCCGGGAGCCGGTCGGCCCGGATGCCGTCGTAGTAGGCGAGGGCCGAGGAGAAGCCCGGCGTCGGGATCCCGAGCTGCGCGGCGGACGCGACCACGCGACGCCAGGAGTCCTGGGCCCCGCCGATGGCCTCGGCGAACGCCTGGTCGGTCAGCAGGGTGGTCAGGCCCGGCTCCCGCTCGTAGGCCGCGGTGATCTCCTCGAGGAACTTCGCGCGGATGATGCAGCCGCCGCGCCAGATGCTCGCGACCTTGCCGAGGTCGATGTCCCAGCCGTACTCCTCGGCCCCGGCCTGGATCTCGTTGAAGCCCTGTGCGTAGGCGACGATCTTGGACGCGTAGAGCGCCTGCTCGATGTCGTCGGCGAAGCCCTCGGCGGCCGCGCCCTCGAGGCGGGCGCCGGACACGCCGGGCAGGTCCTTCGCCGCGTCGCGCAGCGTGCGGTTGCCCGAGAGCGAGCGCGCGAACGTCGCCTCGGCGATGCCGGTGACGGGCACCCCGAGGTCGAGCGCCGCCTGCACGGTCCAGCGGCCGGTGCCCTTCTGCTCGGCCTCGTCGGCGACGACGTCGACGAACGGCTTGCCGGTCTCGGCGTCGGCGTGCGCGAGGACCTCGGAGGTGATCTCGATGAGGTACGAGTCGAGACGGCCCCGGTTCCACGCCGTGAACGTCTCGGCGATCGCGGCCGGGTCCATGCCCAGGCCCTTGCGCAGGAGGTCGTAGGCCTCGGCGATGAGCTGCATGTCGGCGTACTCGATGCCGTTGTGCACCATCTTGACGAAGTGACCCGCGCCGTCGGCCCCGATGTGGGTGCAGCACGGTTCCCCGTCGACCTTGGCCGAGATGTCCTCGAGCAGCGGGCCGAGGCTGTCGTAGGCCTCCTTCGGCCCGCCGGGCATGATCGAGGGGCCGTTGAGGGCGCCCTCCTCGCCCCCGGACACGCCCATCCCGACGAAGTTGAGGCCCTTCTCCGAGAGCGCCTTCTCCCGACGGCGGGTGTCGGCGTAGTGCGCGTTGCCCGCGTCGATGATCACGTCGCCCTGCTCGAGGAGGGGGACGAACTCGTCGATCACCGCGTCGGTGGCCTTGCCTGCCGGGACCATGAGGATGATCCGGCGCGGCTTCTCGAGGGCCTGCACGAACTCCTCGGCCGAGTACGTCGGGACGAACGTGCCCTCGTCGGAGAAGTTCTCCGCGAGGTCCTTCGTCCGCTTGTCGGTCCGGTTGTGCAGCGCGACGGCGTGCCCGTGCCGCGCGAGGTTCCGTGCGAGGTTGCGCCCCATCGTGGCGAGGCCGCTGACGCCGATCTCCGCTGTCTGACTCACGAGGAGCAGTGTGCCCGCGAACGGGGGGCGCACACGCTCGACGGGGTGACGTTTCGAAGGAACCGCTAACGACGGTCCCCGCGACCGCGAGGTAGCGGTCGTACCGCAATGGCAGCAGACCGTTGCGGACGGTCACGGGGAGTACGACAGACGATGATGGATCGGACGCCGGACACAACGGTCACCCACCACGGCGGTCGCGCAGCGGTACGCCGGGCCGCCACCCGCGCCACCCACAGGACGCGGTTCCTCGTCGCTGCGCTGCTCACCCTCGTGGTGGCGGCCGGCTCGCTCCTCGTCGGCAACGCGGTCGCGTCGGCCGCGACGTACCCCCAGGTGTGCGACCAGTTCGGCTCGAAGCTCGTCGGCGGCAAGTACGTCGCGCAGAACAACCGGTGGGGCACGAGCAGGAACCAGTGCATCACCCCGTTCGACACCGGCTTCTCGCTCGACGTCGCCGAGGGCACCAACAACGGCGGCCCGTCCTCGTACCCGTCGCTCTACCGTGGCTGCGTGTACGGCTACTGCACCCCGGGCTCGACGAACGTCCTCCCGGCCCCGGTGAAGTCTCTCGGCACCGTACGCTCGAACTTCGCGACGACGGGTCCGGACAAGTCGCAGCCGGTCAACCAGTACAACACCGCCTACGACATCTGGTTCGACCCGAGCGCCACGCAGTCCGGCCGCAACACGGGCGCCGAGATGATGATCTGGCTGAACCGCACCTCGTGGGTCCAGCCGATCGGCAAGCCGTACTACGACGTGAACATCGGCGGGCAGGTCTACACCGTCTGGTACGGCAAGATCGACCTGCCGGTCATCTCCTACGTCAAGAAGGTCCCGACGACGTCGGTGTCGAACCTGCCGATCGACTCGTTCGTCAAGGACGCCACGGCCCGCGGCGTGATCAAGTCCACCTGGTACATGACCAGCGTCCAGGCCGGGTTCGAGCCGTGGACCGGAGGCAAGGGCCTCAAGGTCACCAACTTCTCGGTGACGCGGAACGGGCTGTAGCGCACCCCCCTGACAGGAAAGCGTCGTTGCCTGCACCCGGTGCAGGCAACGACGCTTTCCTGTCGTTCCGGGACGGCGCTCAGGCGCGCGTGCCCTGCAGACCGAGCTTCCCGACCCAGGCCGCGAGCCCGTCCAGGGCGGCCTTCGCGCCCGCCTCGGTCTCGGGCGCGGGGGAGAAGACCCGCTCGTCGCCCTCGCCGGACACGTTCTTCATGGCGAAGGGGATCGGCACCGCAGCCGACACCGGCACCATGTTCAGCCCGACGAGCACCGGCCAGAGCGCCTCGGCGGCGCGGGTCCCCGCCGCGACCCCGCCGTAGCTGACGATCGTGGCGGGCTTGCCGGCCCACTCGCGGTTGAGGTGGTCCAGCGCGTTCTTGAGGACCGCGTTGAAGCTGTGGTTGTACTCCGGGGTGACGAACACGAAGGCGTCCGCCCGGGCGATCGTCGCGCTGAACGCCTTGGTGGTGTCGAGGGTGTAGCGGCCGAACCGGGGGTGCTCGGGCTCGGCGAACATCGGCAGGTCCACCTCGGCGAGGTCGACGATCTCGACCTCGAAGCCCTCGTACGCCCGGGCGTACTCCGCGAACCACCGCGCGATCGGCTCGCCGATGCGTCCCGGCCGGGTGCTCGCGACGATGATCTGCAGCAGCGGACGCCGGGCGTCGTCGCTCATGGGTGCTCCTTCGGACGGCTAACAGTTGTTTCCACAACCATCCTGCACCTGATGATGTCGGGGTGCCTCGTTACCCTGGGCACGTGACGACGCTCCTGTCCCGGTCCGACCTCCGCGGTGGCGTCCCGGCCCCCGCCGAACTCCGCTCGATGCTCCCGCGCGCCGAGATGAACGTCGACGCGGTCGTCGAGAAGGTCCGTCCGATCATCGACGACGTCCGCGACCGGGGGGTCGAGGCGGTCCTGGAGTACGGGGAGCGCTTCGACCGGGTGCGCTCGGAGTCCGTGCGGGTGCCCACCGCGGCGCTGCGCGAGGCCCTCGAGGCGACCGACCCGCAGGTCCGGGCCGCCCTGGAGACCAGCATCGAGCGCGCGCGGACGGTCCACGCCGACCAGCGGCGCACCGACACCACCACCCAGGTCGTCCCCGGCGGCACCGTCACCGAACGGTGGGTGCCCGTCGCCCGCGTCGGCCTCTACGCGCCGGGCGGTCTCGCGGTCTACCCGTCCAGCGTCGTCATGAACGTGGTGCCGGCCCAGGCGGCGGGCGTCGAGGGCCTCGTGGTCTGCTCGCCGCCCCAGCAGGAGTTCGATGGCCGGCCGCACCCGCTGATCCTCGCCGCCGCTGCCCTGCTCGGCGTCGACGAGGTGTGGGCCGTCGGGGGCGCGCAGGCGGTGGCGCTCCTCGCCTACGGCGGCACCGACACCGACGGCACGCCGCTCGACCCGGTGGACACCGTCACGGGCCCCGGCAACGTCTTCGTCACCGCGGCCAAGCGCGTGCTGCGCGGGCGCATCGGGATCGACTCGGAGGCCGGCACCACCGAGATCGGGATCCTGGCCGACCACACGGCCGACCCGGTGCACGTCGCGGCCGACCTGATCAGCCAGGCGGAGCACGACCCGTCGGCCGCCTCGGTACTGGTCACCACGAGCCCGGAGCTCGCCGACGCCGTCGACGCGGAGCTCGCCACCCAGGTGGGCACCACGAAGCACGACGAGCGCATCCGCACCGCCCTGTCCGGCCCGCAGTCCGGCACGATCCTCGTGGCCGACCTCGACGCCGGGATCGCGGTGGTCGACGCCTACGCCGCCGAGCACCTCGAGATCCAGACCGCCGACGCCTCCGCCGTCGCCGCCCGGATCCGCAACGCCGGCGCGATCTTCGTGGGGCCGCACAGCCCGGTCTCGCTGGGCGACTACTGCGCCGGGTCGAACCACGTGCTGCCCACCGGGGGGTGCGCCCGGCACTCCAGCGGGCTGTCGGTGCAGACGTTCCTGCGCGGCATCCACGTCGTCGACTACTCCGAGGACGCCCTGCGCGAGGTGGCCGACCGGGTCGTCGCGCTCGCCGAGGCCGAGGACCTCCCGGCCCACGGCCAGGCCGTGGCGGCCCGCTTCGGGAACCGTCGGGAGTGGGTCAAGTGAGCGACGTCGTCGGTGCGGGCGTCGAGCTGGCCGACCTCCCGCTGCGCGACGATCTGCGCGGCCGCTCGCCCTACGGCGCGCCGCAGCTGCAGGTGCCGGTCGCGCTCAACACCAACGAGAACCCGTTCCCGCCGCCGCCGGCGCTCGTCGACGACGTCGCCACGGCGACCCGCGAGGCGGCCGCGACGCTGCACCGCTACCCCGACCGCGACCACGTGGCCCTGCGCACCGCGCTCGCGGAGTACCTGACCACCGCCACCGGGGTGGCGCTCGCGCCGGAGAACCTCTGGGCCGCCAACGGCTCGAACGAGGTGCTCCAGCAGCTGCTGCAGGCGTTCGGCGGCCCGGGGCGACTCGCCCTCGGATTCGAGCCGAGCTACTCGATGCACCCCATCCTCGCGGCCGGGACGCGCACCGAGTGGCTGCCGGCGCCGCGCCGGGACGACTTCTCGCTCGACGCCGCGGCCGCCGTGGACGTGGTGCGCGAGGCACGGCCCGACATCCTGTTCGTGACCACGCCGAACAACCCGACGGGGCAGTCGGTGGAGCTCGACGAGCTGGCCGCGATCGCCGACGCGGCGCCCGGCATCGTCGTGGTGGACGAGGCCTACGTGGAGTTCTCCTCCGGCCCGAGCGCGGTGGAGCTGCTCGCCACCCACGGGCACAAGCTCGTGGTGAGCCGCACGATGTCCAAGGCGTTCGCCTTCGCCGGCGGCCGCCTGGGCTACCTCGCCGCCGCCCCCGCCGTCGTGGACGCGCTCATGCTCGTCCGGCTGCCCTACCACCTCTCGGCGCTGACCCAGGCCGCGGCGCTCGCCGCGCTGCGCCACGCCGACGAGACCCTGGCTCTGGTCGGCACGCTGTCGCGGGAGCGCGACCGGATCGCGGCGGCGCTGACCGACCAGGGCTACGCCGTGGTCCCGTCCACGGCGAACTTCCTGCTCTACGGCGGCCTCCCGCACGCCGACGCGCACGCCACGTGGCAGGCCTACCTGGACGCCGGGGTGCTCGTGCGCGACGTCGGGATCCCGGGCCACCTCCGCGTCACGGTGGGCACGCCGGAGGAGAACGACCGGTTCCTCGAGGTGAGCGCCGCGCTGCGGTGACCCGCGACGTGCTCGTCGTCGGGGCCGGCGTCGCCGGGCTGGTCGCGGCGCGCCGCCTGGTCGACCGCGGCGTCCGGGTCCGCGTCCTCGAGGCCTCCGGCCGGATCGGCGGCCGGGTCCGCACCCACCGGTTCCCGGGCGGCGCCGCGGTCGACCTCGGGGCGATGCGGCTGCCGCCGGAGTCGCACCGCACCCTCGCCCTGGTCGAGGAGCTCGGGCTCGGGGCACGCCTGCGACCGTTCCGCACGATGTTCGGCCACGCCGACGACGTCGTGCTCCGCCCGACCGGGCCGGTCCGGGTCGCCGACGCCGGCCCGGTGCTCGCCGCCGAGGCCCGCGGGCTGGCCGGTCGGCCGCTCGACGAGCGTCGCGCGGGTGCTCTCGGGTGGCTCGTGGCCGTCGTCGACGCCCTCGGCCCGCCGGAGGCGCGCCGCTCCGTGCGCGCCGACGCCCCGGCGATCGCCGCCGGGCTGTCGGACGACGTGCCGGGCGGACCGGCCGGGCTGGCGGGACGGCTGCGGGGCGACGACGACCTGCGCGGACGGTGCGGGGCGGGGCTCGCGGGCTTCGTCCTCGACCTGGCATCGGAACTCGACCCCGCGCTGTGCACCCTCGAGGGCGGACTCGGCGTCCTCACCGACAGGCTCGCGGCAGGACTGCCGGTCGAACTCGACCGGCCCGTCGTCGGGATCGCGGCCGCGGACGACCACGTGACGGTGACGACCGCCGACGGGTACCGCTCGGTCCACGACGCGGTGGTGTGCACGGCGCCGGTCCCCGTGCTGCGCACCATGTCGCTGTTCGGTCTCCCCACGGGTGACCACGAGCTCGTGGCGACCACCCCGTACGGCGCCGCCACGAAGGTCGGCGTCGCCCTGCGTGCGCCGGTCCGCCCCACCGGTGGCGGTTCCTTCGTGGGCGGGGTCGCCCGGCAGCTCTACCTCCCCGACGCCGTGCCCGGCCGAGCCGCCGCGGCGCTCGCGGGCTACGCCATCGCCGAGGACGCCGAGGGCCTGGGCGCCCTCCCGGCGGACGAGCGTCACGCGCGGGTGCTCGCCGACGTGGACCGCGCCCTGCCCGGGTTCACCGACCTCGTCGTCGGGACGGCCTCGGTGGCCTGGGCGGACGAGCCGTGGGCGCGGGGCTGCGTGGCCCGGCGACCGGCCCGGCTCCGGGGGACCCGACGTCTCGCCTTCGCCGGCGAGCACACGGCCGACCGACCCGCGTGGGTGGAGTCCGCCGTGGCCTCGGCCGTCGCCGCGGTCGATCAGGTCGTCCGGTCGCCCCGCCCCTGAACCCGGCGCACGTCCTCCACGGTGGGCGGCAGGTCCCGCAGCATCCGGTCGCGCTCGGCGGCCACCGCCGCGAACGCGTCGGCCGAGGACCGCACGGCCTCCGGCCGGTGGGCGAGCACCGGCATCGGTCCGTCCGGCTCGATCCCGAGGCCCGCGAAGACGCAGTAGAAGCTCCCGTTGGTCCAGAAGTTGCGCAGCTCGGCCTCGAAGTTGCCGTAGTAGGTGCCGACGTCGACCGTCGGCTGGTTGACCGGCAGCCCCGCCCGGTAGGTGGCGATCTTCTCCCGTACGTCGTCGCTCAGCGTCAGGTCCTGCTGCGACCGCCAGAACGCGGTGTCGGTGCGGGGCGAGAGGCAGTAGTGGGTCTGCAGGAAGTCCCGGCTGTCGTCGAACATCCGCACCACCTCGGCGTTGAACCGGTCGACGAGGCCCGGGGCGAAGCGCCGGTCGGTCAGGTGCCGGACGAGCAGGTAGAGGGCGCCGTAGACGAAGTAGAGGCCGGTGGACTCCAGGGGCTCGAGGAAGCAGGACGACAGTCCGATGCCGACGCAGTTGCGCACCCACGCCCGCTCGTTGCGCCCCACCCGGAACCGCAGGTGGCGCAGGTCGGCCTCGGCCGGGTCGAGACCCCAGAGGTCGCAGAACTCCCGCGCGGCGTCGTCGGGGTCCTGGAAGTCCGCCGAGTACACGTAGCCGGTGCCGAACCGCCCCAGCAGCGGCACCTTCCAGGTCCACCCGGCGCTCATGGCGATCGAGGAGGTGTAGGGCTCGAGGTCGGCGTCGTCGTACGGGACGGGGGTGGCGACGGCGCGGTCGCACCGCAGGCGGTCGCCCATGTCGAGGAACGGTTCACCCATCGTCCGGTTGATCAGCAGGGACGCGAAGCCCGAGCAGTCGACGAACAGGTCCCCCTCGAGGTCCCGCCCGCCGGCGGTGCGCAGGGCGGTGATGTACCCGCGCTCGTCGAGCAGGGCCTCGGTCATGCGGTCCTCGACGTGTTCGACCCCGAGGACGGTCGTCGCGTGCCGGGCGAGGAAGTCCGCGAGCAGGTTCGCGTCGAAGTGCCAGGCGTGGGCCGTGGCCGAGGTGCCGTCGGCGAACCGCGGACCCCGGCGCGCCTCCATGAGCGCGGGCTCCCAGTAGCAGTCCTCGTCGAAGGTGCCGGTGGGCTCGCCGTCGGCGCGCCGCTGGGTCCAGTACTGCGACAGGGGCAGTCCCTCGTGCTCCCGGAGGAGCCCGAACACGTGGTAGTAGGCGTCGCGGACCCGGGCCTCGCCCCGGCCCGGCGTCGCCCAGTTCACGAACTTGATCCCCATCTTGAAGCTGGCGTTGCAGTGCGGCATCCAGTCGTCCTCGGACAACCCCAGGAGGTCGAAGAAGACGCTCTGCAGGTTGGGGATGGTCGCCTCGCCGACCCCGATGCGCGGGATCTCGGGCGCCGCGAGGACGACCACCCGCACGTCGGGGAGGGACTTCGCGAGGTAGCAGGCGGACATCCAGCCCGCCGAGCCGCCGCCGAGGATCACGATGCGCCGCAGGGGTCCCGTCGGGTCCAGTTCCGCCACGTCACGAGTCCAGCACGCGCGGACGCGGCAGTGGGGTGAGTGGATCTCGGCTGTTCGTGTGGAGCTGTTCCACTCCCGCAGCGGATTCTCGTCGGGCGCCGCACGTGTCACCGTCGGGGGCGTGGCGGACGCGGAGTGCCGGGTGGTGCGGGGTGGGGGTTACCTGGGCAAGCAGGGGGTCGAGTACTCCAGTGCCGGGATCTCGGCGGAGTCCGCCGGGGCGCAGGGTCTGTGCCTGCACACCCAGGTGATCCCGCCCGGTGGCCGCGCCCGGGCCCACCGCCACGACCACCACGAGTCCGCCGTGCTCGTCGTCTCGGGCGAGGGCGAGATGTGGTGGGGCGAGGAGTTCGAGCACTACGAGCGGCTGCAGGCGGGCGATCTCGTCTACATCCCGGCCGGGGTGCCGCACCTGCCGGGCAACCCGAGCGCGACCGAGCCGGCGTTCGCGGTGGTCGCCCGGACCGACCCGAACGAGCAGGAGAGCGTCGTGCTCCTGCCCGAGCTCGACCCCCGCGCGGTCCGCCCGGAGCACGATCAGGCCTGACGGGTGCGGATGTGCGCGCGCTCGCCCTGCGGACCGAACAGGGCGAGGAGCTCGGCCGGCTCGTCGCCCGGGTTCGCGAAGGCGTGCGGGGTGTGGGTGTCGAACTCGACCACCTCGCCCGGGCGCAGCACCACGTCGTCGTTCCCGAGCAGCAGCCGCACCCGGCCGGAGAGCACGTAGGCCCACTCGTAGCCCTCGTGCGACTGCTGGGTGAGCTCCCGGTGCGGGTAGCCCACCGGCATGATCAGCTTGTAGGCCTGCAGGCCGCCCGGGCGCCGGGACAGCGGCAGGAACGTCATGCCGTGCCGCTGCACCGCCTGCAGCCGCACCCGCGGGTCGCCGGTGGCCGGGGCGTCGACGAGCTCGTCGAGCGCCACCCCGAACGCCCGCGCCAGGGGCAGCAGGAGCTCCAGGGTCGGCTTCCGGCCGCCCGACTCGAGCCGCGACAGGGTGGACAGTGAGATCCCCGTGGCCGCCGCCAGGTCGGTCAGCGTGATGCTCCGGGCCGTGCGCAGGTCGCGCAGCCGGGGGCCGACGCCGTCGAGCACCGGGGTGAAGTCCTCCATATTGCTGTTGTAGCAAGGATATTTGCCGAGAGCGAGGCCGGCGGCGCAGGCTCGGTCCCATGAACGACGAGACGTGGGACGTGGTGGTGGTCGGAGGCGGCGCGGGTGGCCTGTCGGCGGCCCTGACCCTGGCGCGGTCCCGGCGCCGGGTGCTGGTGGTCGACGCGGGCGACCCCCGCAACACCCCGGCCGACGGGGTGCACAACTACCTGGGCCGGGAGGGCACCCCGCCCGGCGAGCTGACCGCGATCGGCCGGGCCGAGGTGGAGGGCTACGGCGGGGTGGTCCGCTCCGGTCGCGTGGTCTCCGCCGCCGTGTCCGAGGGCGGCGGGTTCGACCTCGGGCTGGAGGCCGGGGAGACGCTGCACGCACGGCGGCTGGTGGTGGCGACCGGCGTCACCGACGAGCTGCCCGACCTGCCCGGCGTCCGCGAACGGTGGGGCCGCGACGTCCTGCACTGCCCCTACTGCCACGGGTGGGAGGTCCGCGACCGCCGCATCGGCGTGCTCGCGACGAGCCCGCTCGCCCTGCACCAGGTGCAGCTGCTGCGCCAGTGGAGCGACGACGTCGTCCTGCTGGACAACGACGCCATCGAGCTGAACCACGTCGCGGAGGGGGAACTCTCGGCGCGGGGGATCGAGGTGGTCCCGGGCAAGGTGACCGGCCTCGTCGTCGGGACGGCGTTGGAGGGCGCGGAGCTCGCCGACGGGACCACGGTCCGGCTCGACGCGCTGGCCGTCGCGCCGGTCTCCCGGGCCCGGGCTGAGGTCCCGACGATGCTCGGGGTGCCCGTCGTGGAGCAGTGGATGGGCGACGTGCTCGTGGGCGACGTCGTCGAGACGCAGCCGGGCGGTGCCACCGCGGTCGACGGGCTGTGGGTGGTGGGCAACGCCGCCGACCTGCGCACCGTCGTCATCGGGGCGGCCGCGGCGGGGACGGCGGTGGCGGGGGCGGTGAACGCCGACCTGGTCGCCGAGGACGTCCGCCTGGCCGTGAACGCGAGCCGCGACGGGAGCCCGGAGTTCTGGGAGCGCCTCTACGCCGCGCGCGAGCAGATCTGGAGCGGCCGGGTCAACGCGACGGTGGGCGACGTCGCCGATCCCCTCGAGCCGGGCACCGCGCTCGACCTCGGCGCGGGGGAGGGCGGCGACGCGCTCTGGCTCGCCGAGCGGGGCTGGAGGGTGACCGCGGTCGACGTCTCGCAGACCGCCTGCGACCGGATCGGCGATCTGGCGGGCGACCTGCCGGTGACCACGGAGCGCCACGACCTCACCGAGACGTTCCCGGAGGGGTCGTTCGACCTGGTCAGCGCCTCCTTCCTGCACTCGCCGAACGCCGACTTCCCCCGCACGACGATCCTGCGCCGCGCGGCGGAGGCGGTGGCCCCGGGCGGGACCCTGCTGGTCGTCGGGCACGGCCGGCTGGCGCCGTGGTCGTGGGACCCGTCCCTGCGGATGTCGACGGCCGCGGAGGTGCTCGAGGGGCTGGCCCTCGACGACACCTGGGAGGTCCGACGCTGCGAGTCCGCGGAGCGCGTCGCCACCGGCCCGGGCGGGCAGGAGGCGACGATCACCGACGAGATCGTGGAGGTGCGCCGGCGCCGGTGAGCCGGTGCGTCACACTGGGGTCATGAGCCGCACCGGGCGCGTGGAGCGCGTGACCAAGGAGTCGTCCGTCCTCGTCGAGATCGACCTCGACGGGACGGGACGCACCGAGGTCGCGACCGGGGTGCCGTTCTTCGACCACATGCTCGACGCGCTCGGCAAGCACGGCAGCTTCGACCTGGTGGTGCGCGCGACCGGGGACGTGGAGATCGACGCCCACCACACCGTGGAGGACGTCGCCATCGTCCTCGGCCAGGCGCTGCGTCAGGCCCTCGGCGACAAGTCCGGCATCCGCCGCTTCGGCGACGCCTGGATCCCGATGGACGAGGCCCTCGCCCAGGCCGTCGTCGACGTCTCCGGTCGTCCGTACTGCGTGCACACCGGCGAGCCCGAGGTGATGACCGGGTTCGTGGTCGGCAACAACTACCCGACGGTGCTCAACCGGCACGTGTTCGAGTCGATCGCCTTCCACGCCGGGATCGCGCTGCACGTCCGCGTCACCGGCGGGCGGGACCCGCACCACATCACCGAGGCCGAGTACAAGGCGATCGCCCGGGCGCTGCGGGCGGCCACCGAGCCGGACGCCCGACTCGACGGCGGAACGGCGTCCACCAAGGGCGTGCTGGAGACGTGAGCGGTGCGCAGCTGGTGGCCGTCGGGCTGCTGGTCCTCGCCGGGTTCCTCATCGGCGGTGTGATCAGCTTCGGCCGCGAGCGCCGCTGGATCCCGGCGGGGATCCTCGCCCTGCTGTCCGTCCTGGCGGCGGTCGCGGCGGTCCTGCGCCTCGTGTGATCCGGCTCCCGCGCCGGCCTCCGGTCGTGCACGGTTGAACTCCCGTCCCCGGGGAACCAGAAACCGGGATCGCGACGCGGGGGTGGTGAGGGTGGAGACGCAGCACGGTGGCAGGGCGGCGTTCGCGGTCCGGGCCCGCGCGGCCACCAACCCGGCCGAGGTGCGCGAGGTCTACGACGAGTGGGCCCCCACCTACGACGAGGACCTCTGCGGCCCGGCCGGGGACGACTACCCGCTGCCGGGCATCGTCGCCGACCTCGTGGCCCGGCTCGACGAGCCCGAGACCGACGTGCTCGACGCGGCCTGCGGCACCGGCCTGGTGGGCGCGGCGCTCGCCCGTCACGGGTTCACCTCCGTCGACGGCCTCGACATCTCACCCCGCATGATCGCCCGCGCCCGCTCCCGGACCCGCCGGGTCTACCACGACCTCGGGCCCGCCGACCTCACCCAACGTCTGCCCGGCGCCCCGGACAAGTTCGGCGTGGTGACCTGCGTGAACGCGCTCGAGGTGGGACACCTCGCGCCGACCGCCCTCGTGGAGTTCGCGCGGGTGGTGCACCGCGGCGGGCACATCGTCCTCACCGTGAGCACCGACGGCTGGCCGGACGTCGAGCACCACCTGCGCCGCCTCGCCTCCCGCCGGATCGCCCGCGTGCTCGAGACCGGCGAGCACCCGCTGCACCCCTCCGCGGGCAGCCGCCACGTCGTCGCCGTGCTGGAGGTCGTCGCGGCGTCGGCCCCGACGGGCGGGCCCGGGTGGTGAGCGGCCCCGGGTGGTGACGGTGGGAGACGCAGCGCAGCGGAGCTCGACCGTCGGGCGTCGCGGATAGGCTGGGGGCATGTCGACACCTCCCCACGTCGTCGTCCTGGACTACGGGTCGGGCAACCTGCGCTCCGCGGAGCGGGCGCTGGAGCGGGCGGGCGCGAAGGTCGAGGTGACCTCCGACTCGCGGGCCGCGATCGACGCCGACGGGCTGGTCGTCCCCGGCGTCGGCGCCTTCGCCGCGTGTGCGGCGGGCCTGCGGGCCGTCGGCGGCGAGCGGATCCTCGAGCAGCGGCTCGCCGGCGGGCGGCCGGTGCTCGGCATCTGCGTCGGGATGCAGGTGCTCTTCGAGCGCGGGGTGGAGTTCGGCGAGGAGGCCGACGGGGCCGGGCAGTGGCCGGGCACCGTCGAGAAGCTGCACGCCGACGTCCTGCCCCACATGGGTTGGAACACCGTCTCCGCCCCGGCCGACTCGCAGCTGTTCGCCGGCATGCCCGCCGACGAGCGCTTCTACTTCGTGCACTCCTTCGCCGCGAGGCGCTGGGAGATGGAGCCGGTGGAGCCGTTCACGCCCCCGAGGGTCACGTGGGCGCACCACGGGGAGGACTTCGTGGCGGCGGTGGAGAACGGGCCGCTCTGGGCCACACAGTTCCACCCCGAGAAGTCCGGCGACGCGGGGCGGCGCCTGCTGGAGAACTGGCTCGCGGTGCTCTAGAAGTTTTCTCGACGCCGGGTGTCGAAGACCCGTCGGCCCGTTCGACGCGTCGGTGCGGGCCGGGACGGACCCGGCCGCCGAGCACCGAGGAGCACTCCGATGCGCTACCTGATGATGATCCAGGCCCCCGAGTCCGCGATGGTCACCGAGCCGGACGACATGAACGCCGCCTTCGAGGCGATGGGCCGCTACAACACCGAGCTGGTCGAGGCCGGGGTGCTGCTGGCCGCCGAGGGCCTCGCGTCGAGCGCCGAGGGCTTCACGGTGACGAAGGAGGACCCGGCGTCGGAGGCGGCCACCGTCACGGACGGGCCCTTCACCGAGGCCAAGGAGCTGATCGCCGGCTTCTGGCTGCTCGACGTCGCGTCGCGGGTGGAGGCCGAGCAGTGGGCCCGGCGCTGCCCGGTCGGTTCCGGCGTGACCCTGGCCGTGCGCCGGGTGCACGAGTTCGACGAGTTCTCCGACGTCGCGTCGGCCGAGGTGATCGACGCCGAGGCCACCCTGCGGTCCCGGATCGCCGAGCGCAACGCCCGTTGACCGACCGGGGAGGATGCCCGACATGCGTTTCATGCTCGTCCTGACCTACGACGAGGCCGAGGCGGCCGGACGACCGCCGGAGCCGCAGATGTTCGAGGAGATGGGGCGGTTCAACCAGGCGATGGTGGACGCCGGTGTCCTGCTCGCGGGCGAGGGGCTCGCCCCCAGCGCGCAGGGCGCGATCGTCGCGTTCGGCGACGGCGAGGGGGAGGACCCCACCGTCACCGACGGGCCCTTCACCGAGATCAAGGAGCTCATCGGCGGGTTCTGGATCCTCCGGGTCGACTCGTTGGCCGACGCCGTCGGCTGGGCCCGTCGGGCGCCGTTCCGCCACGGCGAGCGTGTCCAGATCCGGCGGGTCTTCGACCCCGAGGACTTCGCGGGGGTGGCGCCCGACGAGGTGATCGAGGCCGAGGCACGGATGCGCTCCCAGGTGGACCAGCAGCAGACATGAGTCCGTCCCGCGATCCCTTCGCGGTGCTCGACGCCGTGTGGCGGGCGGAGTCGGCGCGGATCGTGGCCGGCGTCGCGCGGGTGGTGCGCGACGTCGGCCTCGCCGAGGAGCTGGCCCACGACGCCCTCGTCGCGGCGCTCGAGCAGTGGCCGGCCGAGGGTGTGCCGGACAACCCCGGGGCATGGCTGGCCGCCACGGCCCGGCGGCGGGCGATCGACACGATCCGGCGGGAGCAGACCTTCGCGCGCAAGGCCGAGGAGGTGGGTCGCGCGGAGTCCCACCGGGTGGCGCCGGACGCCGCCGACGTGGTGGCCGACCCGACGCGCACGGTCGGCGACGACGTACTCGCGCTGCTGTTCGCCACCTGCCACCCGGTCCTCGCCCGCGAGTCCCGGGTGGCGTTGACGCTGCGGCTCTTCGGCGGCCTGACCACCGACGAGATCGCCCGCGGCCTGCTGGTCGCCTCCACCACGGTGGGGCAGCGCATCTCGCGGGCCAAGAAGCGGCTCTCGGCGCAGGGTGTCGAGCTGGAGATCCCGTCGGGGGAGGAGCTGCCCGCCCGGCTGGGCGCGGTCCTCGAGGTCGTCTACCTGGTGTTCAACGAGGGCTACACCGCGACGGCCGGTGCGGACTGGATGCGTCACGACCTGTGCGACGAGGCGATGCGGCTCGGCCGACGGCTGGCGGCGCTGCTCCCCGCCCGGCCCGAGGTGCACGGCCTGCTCGCGCTGCTCGAACTGCAGGCCTCCCGGTTGCGGGCGCGGACCGGCCCGGACGGGCGCCCGGTGCTGCTCGCCGACCAGGACCGCGGCCGCTGGGACCGGGTGCTCGTCCACCGCGGGCTCGCCGGGCTGGACCGCGCCCGCTCCCTCGGGGGCGCCGACGCCTACACCCTCCAGGCGGCCATCGCGGCCGAGCACGCACGCGCCGGCAGCGTGGCCGCCACCGACTGGGCCCGGCTCGCCGAGCTCTACGGCGAGCTGGCCGCGGTCGCCCCGTCCCCGGTGGTGGAGCTGAACCGGGCCGTCGTCGTGGGCCGCGCGTCCGGACCGGCGGCGGCGCTCGCGATCGTCGACGGGCTGCGCGACGACCCGGCCCTGGCCCGCTACCACCTGCTCCCGGCCGTCCGGGCGGACCTGCTCGTCCAGCTCGACCGCCCGGCCGACGCCGCGATGGAGCTGGAACGGGCGGCGGAGCTCGCGTCGAACCAGGCGGAGCGCGAGCTCCTGGCCCGGCGTCTGGAGGATCTGCGGGAGTCGTCGCTCGGGTCCCGATGACGCCGGGCGCGGGGCCCGTGGAGGCGGGCGATTACGATCACGGGCCGTGAGCTTCGACCTGCTGCCCGCCGTCGACGTCGTCGCCGGCCAGGCCGTCCGCCTCGTCCAGGGCGAGGCCGGCACCGAGACCGGGTACGGCGACCCCCTGGAGGCGGCGCGCGGCTGGGTCGACGACGGGGCCCGCTGGATCCACCTCGTCGACCTCGACGCCGCGTTCCGGCGCGGGTCGAACGCCGACCTGCTGGCGTCGCTGGTGGCCGCCACCCCGGTGAACGTCGAGCTCTCGGGCGGCATCCGGGACGACGAGTCGCTGCGCCGCGCGCTCGCCACCGGGTGCGCCCGGGTCAACATCGGCACCGCGGCCCTCGAGGACCCGGAGTGGTGCGCGAAGGCCATCGCGGAGTTCGGGGACCGGGTGGCGGTCGGGCTCGACGTGAAGATTCGCGACGGGGAGCACCGGCTCGCCGCCCGCGGGTGGGTGTCCGACGGCGGGGACCTGTGGGACGTCCTCGCCCGGCTCGACGCCGAGGGGTGCTCCCGCTACGTCGTCACCGACGTGGGCCGCGACGGCACGCTGACCGGCCCGAACACCGAGCTGCTGACCGCCGTCTGCGAGCGCACCTCCGCGCCCGTGGTCGCCAGCGGCGGGGTCGCGACCCTCGACGACGTCCGCGCGCTCGCGGCGCTCGCCCCGCAGGGGGTGGAGGGCGCCATCGTCGGTAAGGCGCTCTACGCGGGGGCGTTCACCCTGCCCGAAGCGCTCGACGCCGCGGCGCGTCCGGCTCAGTAGGCTGATCGCATGGGTGTGGCCGTCCGTGTGATCCCCTGCCTGGACGTCGACGCCGGGCGCGTGGTCAAGGGCGTCAACTTCGTCGACCTCCGCGACGCCGGGGACCCGGTGGAGATGGCGCGGCTCTACGACGCCGAGGGCGCCGACGAGCTCACGTTCCTCGACGTCAGCGCCTCGTCCGGCGAGCGCGAGACCACCTACGACGTCGTCCGGCGCACCGCCGAGCAGGTCTTCATCCCGCTGACCGTGGGCGGGGGCGTGCGGACCAACGAGGACATCGACAAGCTCCTGCGCGCCGGGGCCGACAAGGTCGGCATCAACACCGCCGCGATCGCGCGCCCCGAGTTCCTCGGGGAGTCGAGCCGCCGCTACGGCTCGCAGTGCATCGTGCTCTCCGTGGACGCCCGCCGGGTGCCGGCCGACGGGAAGCCGACACCCTCGGGCTTCGAGGTGACCACCCACGGCGGCCGACGGGGCACCGGCATCGACGCGTTGGAGTGGGCGCAGCGCGGTGCCGAGCTCGGCGTCGGGGAGATCCTGCTGAACTCGATGGACGCCGACGGCACGAAGAACGGGTTCGACCTGGAGATGCTCCGCCGGGTCCGGGCGCTGGTGGACGTGCCGGTGATCGCGTCGGGCGGGGCCGGTGCGGTCGAGCACTTCGCCCCGGCCGTGGAGGCGGGCGCCGACGCGGTGCTGGCGGCCAGCGTGTTCCACTTCGGCATGATGCGGATCGGCGAGGTCAAGGACGCCCTGCGGGAGTCCGGGGTGGAGGTCCGATGACCACGATGTCGCCCGAGCTCGCGGCGCGGGTGCGCTGGAACGCCGACGGCCTGGTGTGCGCGGTGGTCCAGCAGTACGACACCCGCGAGGTCCTCATGGTCGCGTGGATGTCCGACCAGGCCCTCACCCGCACCCTCGAGACCCGCGAGGCCACCTACTGGTCCCGCTCCCGCCAGGAGCTCTGGATCAAGGGCGCCACCAGCGGCCACACCCAGGCGGTGCACGAGGTGCGGCTCGACTGCGACGGCGACACCCTGCTGGTGCTCGTCGACCAGCAGGGCGCGGCCTGTCACACCGGCGACCGCACCTGCTTCGACGCCGACGTGCTGCTCGCCGACGGGGCCTGAGCGGGCGGAGCCTGACCCGGCGCCCGGGCGGCCGCCGTCGCCCGCAGCGCGGTGACGGCCGCGCGGACCGCCGGGGTCTCCCGGTCGGTCCGCCACACGGCGTCCACGGTGCGGGCGAGCACGGGCGTCGTGGTCAGCATCCGCACCCCGGTCGGCACCACGGGCCGGGCGAGCCGGGGCACCATCGCCGCCAGCCCCGCGCCCGCGACCAGCTCGAGGTGGATGGCGAACCCGCACACCCGGCTGGTCACCCGCGGCTCGACGCCTGCACGCCGCAACGTGTCGAGCAACCAGTCGTGCGCGCGGGAGCTGCGGGTGTCGGCCACCCACTCCAGGCCCGCCCCGGCGAGCTCGGACAGCGCGACGTGGCCGGCGGAGGCCAGCGGGTGCTCGCAGGGGAGCGCCAGGTCGAGGACGTCGTCACAGAGCTGGGTGCGGCTGATGCCCGGCGGCGAGGGCGACGGCAGCCCCTCCCAGTTCTCCACCACCGCGAGGTCGAGGTCGCCCGCGAGCAGGGCCGGCATCGTCTCCTCCGCCTCGCCGTCGTCGAGCAGCACGGTGAGGTCGGGGTGGGCGACCCGCAGGCGGGCGAGGGTCGCGGGGGCCAGCGCGTGCGCCGACGTGGGGATCGCGCCGATCCGCAGCGGACCCACTACCTCGTCGTCGAGGCGGTCGAGGTCCCGGCGGGCGGCGGCCATCCGGTCGAGCAGCGCGGCGGCGTGCTCGGCGAGCACCAGGCCCGCGGGCGTCAGGCGGATCCCGCGGCCCGCGGGCTCGGTGAGGCGGGTGCCCGCCTCGCGCTCCAGCGTCGCCAGCTGCTGGGAGACCGCGGACGGCGTGAGGTGCAGCGCCGTCGCGGCCCGCCCGACGGTGCGGTGGGTGGCCACCGCGTGCAGGGCCTGCAGCCGCGCGATCCCGAACATGCAGCGCAGCTTACGGTTCCCGGCGAGGAGAAGTCGCTGGTCCTGAACAGTGCGGCCCCGCAGGCTGGACCCGTGGCCGTCCCCGACACCCTCGCGACCCCCACCCGTCGTCGGGCCGCCGACCCGCGCCTCATGGCCGTGGTCGGCAGCCTGTGCATCGCGCTGTCCCCGATCCTCATCTCGCTGTCGGGCACCTCGCCGGGCACCGCGACGGTGTTCCGCTGCCTGCTCGCGCTGCCGGTGCTGATCCCGCTCGCGCTGCTCGAGCGGCGCCGCACCCGCCGTGCGGCCCTCGGGACCGGGCGGCTCGGTCGTCCCTGGCTCGTCGTCGTCGGGGGCCTGCTGCTCGGGCTGGACATGACGCTGTGGACGGGGGCGATCCACGCCGTCGGCGCCGGGGTCTCGACGGTGCTGGTCAACGCGCAGGTGGTCATCCTGCCGCTGCTCGCCTTCCTGGTGCTGGGCGAGCGCATCCGGCTGTCCTTCCTGCTCACCGTGCCGGTGCTGCTCGGTGGCGTCGCGCTCGCCGGGGGACTGGTCGACAGCGACCCGGGCACGGCACCGGACCCGGTGCTCGGCACCGTGCTCGCCCTGCTCGCGGCCTTCGCCTACGCGGGCTACCTGCTGTTCCTGCGCCTCGGGGCGGCGCCCGGCGAGAAGGCGGCCCCGGTCACCCTCGCGACCGTCGCGGCCGCGATCAGCTCGTTCGCGCTCGGCTCGGTCTGGGAGGGCGTCGACCTGACGCCGGGCTGGACGGCGATCGCGTGGCTGGCCCTGCTCGCGGTGGTCGGGCAGTCGATCGGCTGGGTGCTCATCGCGGGCGGCATGGCGGCGCTGCCCTCGTCGACCGGGGCGTCGATCCTGCTGCTGCAGCCGGTCGGCGCGGTCCTGCTCGGCATGCTGGTGCTCGGACAGTTCCCGACGGCGTGGCAGCTCGTCGGCTGCGCGGTGGTCATCGCCGCGGTGGCCGTCGCCGTGCGGCGCCGTGCCGAGCCGGCCCCGGAGGAGGCCGCCGCCTGAGAGTGTCGGACCCGGCGTCCACAATGGGCAGCGTGTCCGTGACCGACCCGCCGACCACCCTCGGCGCCGTCCAGCCGAGCCGCGAGCAGTTCCACGAGCTCGCCGCCCACCACCGCGTGATCCCGGTGGTGCGGCGCCTGCTCGCCGACGACGAGACCCCGCTGGGGGTGTACCGCAAGCTCGCGGGCCGGCGCAGCGGGACGTTCCTGCTCGAGTCGGCCGCCAACGGCGAGTCCTGGTCGCGCTGGTCGTTCGTCGGCGCCCGCAGCGCGGCGGCCCTCACCGAGCGCGGGGGCCGGGCGTACTGGACCGGGACGCCGCCGGTCGGGCTGCCGGGCGACGAGGAGAACCCGCTCGACGCGCTGCGCGAGACCCTCGAGCGCCTGCGCACCGATCCGCTGCCCGGGCTGCCGCCGCTCACCGGCGGACTGGTCGGGTACATCGGCTACGACGCGGTGCGCCGCCTCGAGCGGCTGCCCGAGCTCGCGGACGACGACCTGCGCATCCCCGAGCTCGTGATGCTGCTGGCCACCGACCTCGCCGCGCTCGACCACCACGAGGGCACGGTCACGCTGATCGCCAACGCGGTGAACTGGGACGACAGTCCGGAGCGCGCGGACGCCGCGTACGACGACGCGGTCGCCCGCCTCGACCGCATGACCGCCGAGCTGGGTGCCCCCGCGCCCTCCACCGTCGCGCAGTACGACCCGACGGCGGGGCGCTCGCCGCAGGTCCGGCGCCGCTTCGACCGCGACGCCTACCTCGCGGCGGTGGAGTCGGCCAAGGAGCGGATCCGGGCGGGCGACGCGTTCCAGGTGGTGGTCAGCCAGCGGTTCGAGTCCGACACCGACGCGGACGCGCTGGACGTCTACCGGGTGCTGCGGGCCACCAACCCCAGCCCGTACATGTACCTCCTGCGCCTCACCGACGCCGCCGATCAGCCGTTCGAGATCGTCGGCTCCAGCCCCGAGGCCCTGGTGACGGTGCGCGACGGCGTGGCCACCACGCACCCGATCGCGGGCACGCGCTGGCGCGGGACGGACGCCGAGGAGGACCTCCTGCTGGAGAAGGACCTCCTCACCGACGAGAAGGAGCGCGCCGAGCACCTCATGCTCGTCGACCTGGGGCGCAACGACCTCGGTCGGGTCTGCGTGCCGGGCACGGTGAAGGTGCACCGCTTCTTCGACATCGAGCGCTACAGCCACGTGATGCACCTGGTCTCCACCGTGAGCGGCCGGCTCCGCGAGGGCTGCAGCGCCTTCGACGCGGTGGCCGCCTGCTTCCCGGCCGGCACGCTCTCCGGGGCCCCGAAGCCCAAGGCCATGGAGATCATCGAGGAGCTGGAACCGACGCGCCGCGGGCTCTACGGCGGGATCGTCGGCTACCTCGACTTCGCGGGCGACGCCGACACCGCGATCGCCATCCGCACCGGGCTGCTGCGCGACGGGGTCGCCCACGTCCAGGCCGGGGGCGGGGTGGTCGCCGACTCCGACCCCGTCGCCGAGGACACCGAGGCGTCGAACAAGGCCCGGGCGGTGCTCGCCGCCGTCGCGACGGCGGCGACGCTGCGCGCCCCCGAGCCCGGCGCGACGACGTGAAGGGCTCCCGCCTGCTCGGCTTCGCGGTCGTCGGGCTGCTGCTCGCCGCCCTCGCGCTGTGGGGCGCCTCGCGGGGCACGTGGCTGACCGCCACCTGGGACGTGCCGGTGCGGGGGAGGGTCGTGGTCACGGCGACCGGGGCGGACGCCGAGCCGGTCCTGGTGCCCTGGGCGCTGCTCGCGCTCGCCGCCATCGGCGGTCTGCTCGCGACGTCGGGGTGGGGCCGCCGGGCGGTCGGCGCCGTCGTCGGGGTCGCCGGGCTGTGGGCGCTGCTGCGCTCGCTGTCCGGGCTCGCGGCCCCCGCGCCCGACGCGCTGCCGGTCGCCGCGCAGCAGGCCGGCCGGGCGGTCGGGGTGCAGGCCTCGGTCGTGTGGCCGCTGCTCGGGGGCGTGGGCGGCCTGCTGCTCATCGGCGTGGGGCTGCTCGTGGCCCTGCGTGGCGCCGTGATGCCGCGCCTCGGCGCGCGGTACGACGCGCCGGGTGCCCCCGCCCGTCGTCGGGAGGACGACGAGGAGCGCTCCCTGTGGGAGGCGCTCGACGCCGGGGACGATCCCACGGCCCGTCCGCAGAGCCCGACACCGAGGGCACCGGACGGAACCCAGGGGACCGGGAGTTAAACTTCCGGTGTACTCGCCAGGGACCGGATCCGGCGCCCCGCACCTGCAGGGAACCGGCTCGATCGAGAGCCCGAAGGATGGGGGCAGCAGCCGCGTGAGCGTCCTGGAGCAGATCCTCGAGGGGGTCCGGGCCGACCTCGCCGCCCGCGAGGCCGCCGTCGGATTCGACGAGGTCAAGGCGGCCGCCGCCGCCGCACCGCCGGCGAAGGACGCGCTCGCGGCCCTGCAGGGCCAGGGCATCGGGGTGATCGCCGAGGTCAAGCGCGCCTCGCCGTCGCGCGGCCACATGGTCGACATCCCCGACCCGGCGAAGCTCGCCCGGCAGTACGCCGAGGGCGGCGCGCGGATCATCAGCGTGCTGACCGAGCAGCACTACTTCGAGGGGTCCCTGGCCGACCTCGACGAGGTGCGCGCGGCGGTCGACGTGCCGATCCTGCGCAAGGACTTCGTGGTCGGCACCTACCAGGTGCACGAGGCGCGGGCCCACGGCGCGGACCTGGTGCTGCTGATGTGCTCGGTGCTCGAGCAGAACGCGCTCGACGCGCTGGTCGACCGGGTGCACTCCCTCGGCATGACCGCGCTCGTGGAGATCCACGACGAGATCGAGGCCGACATGGCCCTGCAGGCGGGCGCGAAGCTCGTCGGCATCAACGCGCGGAACCTCAGGACCCTCGACGTCGACCGCGAGGTGTTCAGCCGGCTCGCCCCCGGGCTGCCCGGCGAGGTGCTGCGGGTGGCGGAGTCCGGCGTGCGCGGTCCCGGCGACCTCATGACCTACGCCGGCCTCGGGGCCGACGCCGTGCTCGTGGGCGAGTCGATGGCCACCGCGGAGGACCCGCGGGCCGCCGTCCGCCAGCTGGTCACGGCCGGGTCGCACCCCGCCTGCCCGAAGCCGGCGCGATGAGCCCGACCCGGCCGGAGAGCCTGCCCACCGCCTCCGACGGTCTCGCCCGGCACGACCACGACCCCGACGTCGGCGGCCACTTCGGCCGCTTCGGCGGCCGGTACATGCCCGAGGCCCTCATCGCCGCGGTCGACGAGGTCGCCGCTGAGTACGAGAAGGCCCGTCAGGACCCGGAGTTCCTCGCGGAACTCGACCGGCTGCAGCACGACTACGCCGGCCGACCGTCCCCGGTCACCGAGGCGCGGCGGCTGTCCGAGCACGCGGGCGGGGCGACCGTCCTGCTCAAGCGCGAGGACCTCAACCACACGGGCTCGCACAAGATCAACAACGTGCTCGGCCAGGCGCTGCTCGCGGTGCGGATGGGCAAGACCCGCGTCATCGCGGAGACCGGCGCGGGCCAGCACGGCGTCGCCACCGCGACGGCCGCGGCGCTGCTCGGGCTCGAGTGCGTCGTGTACATGGGCGAGGTCGACACCGAGCGGCAGGCGCTGAACGTCGCGCGGATGCGGCTGCTCGGCGCCGAGGTCGTCCCGGTGACCACGGGCTCGCGCACCCTCAAGGACGCCCTCAACGAGGCCTACCGCGACTGGGTCTCCACCGTGGGCCACACCCACTACGTGCTCGGCACGGCCGCCGGCCCGCACCCGTTCCCCATGATGGTGCGCGACTTCCACCGCGTCATCGGGCTCGAGGCGCGCGCCCAGGTGCTGGCGAGTCACGGCCGCCTCCCGGACGCCGTCCTCGCCTGCGTCGGCGGCGGCTCCAACGCCATCGGGATCTTCCACCCGTTCCTCGACGACACGGACGTGCGGCTCGTGGGGTGCGAGGCGGCGGGCGACGGCGTCGACACCGGCCGGCACGCCGCGTCGATCACCGGCGGATCCCCGGGCGCACTGCACGGCGCGCTCACCTACGTGCTGCAGGACGAGGACGGGCAGACCGTCGAGTCCCACTCGATCTCGGCCGGCCTCGACTACCCCGGCGTCGGGCCCGAGCACTCGTACCTCGCGGAGATCGGCCGGGCGGAGTACGTCCCCGTCACCGACACCGAGGCGATGGACGCGTTCCGGCTGCTGTGCCGGACCGAGGGCATCATCCCCGCCATCGAGACCGCCCACGCGATCGCCGGCGCGCTGCGCCTGGGCCGCGAGCTCGGGCCGGACGCGATGCTGCTGGTGAACCTCTCGGGTCGCGGTGACAAGGACGTCGAGACCGCGGCGCGGTGGTTCGAGGTGGTCGACCCGGCCGCCCTGCCGACCACGGAGCCGGTGCCGGACGACGCGGCCGCGGGGGAGCGGGAGCTGTGAGCGACACGGGCACCCGAACCGGCCTCGCGGTGCTCGACGAGGTCTTCAGCACCGCCCGCGCCGAGGGGCGCGCCGCGCTGATCGGCTACCTGCCCACCGGCTACCCGACGGTGGCCGGCTCGAAGGGACTGCTCGCCCAGACCCTCGACGCCGGCGCCGACCTGCTCGAGATCGGGCTGCCCTACTCCGACCCGGTGCTCGACGGGCCGGTGATCCAGCACGCGGTGGAGACCGCCCTGCGGGCCGGGGTGCGCACGCGGGACACCCTCGACGCGGTCGAGTCCGTCGCCGCGCGCGGGGGACGGGCCGTCGTCATGACGTACTGGAACCCGATCCTGCGCTACGGCGTGGACGCGTTCGCCCGAGACCTGGCGGCCGCGGGCGGACTCGGGATCATCACGCCGGACCTGGTGCCCGACGAAGCGGCCGACTGGCTGACCGCCGGGGACCGGTACGGGCTCGGCCGGACCTTCCTGGTGGCCCCGTCGTCGACCGAGCAGCGGCTCGCGTCGACCGTCGCGGCCACGACCGGGTTCGTCTACGCGGCCTCCACCATGGGCGTCACCGGCGCCCGCGACGCCGTCTCCGACACCGCCCCGGCCCTGGTCGAGCGCACCCGGCGGCACACCGACCTGCCGATCGGGGTGGGTCTGGGTGTTCGCTCCGGGGCGCAGGCGGGCGAGGTCGCGCAGTTCGCCGACGGCGTCATCGTCGGGTCCGCGCTGGTCTCCGCCGCCGAGCACGGACGGGCCGCGGTCGCGCGGCTGACCACCGAGCTCGCGGCCGGCGTCCGGGGCAACCACACCGGGCGTTGAGCCCGCCCCCACCTCACGGACGGTGTCGGGGGTGACCGATAGCGTGGCCACCGTGCTCGCGTCGCTGCCGATGACCATCCCCAGCCCTCCCCAGGGGGTCTGGTACCTCGGTCCGGTCCCGCTGCGGGCCTACGCGCTGTGCATCATCGCGGGCATCATCGTGGCCGTCTGGCTGACCGAGCGGCGCTTCGTCGCCCGCGGCGGAGCGCCGGGGTTCGTCATCGACGTCGCGGTCTGGGCGGTGCCGTTCGGCCTCGTCGGCGGCCGGCTCTACCACCTGGCGACCGACTGGCGGACCTACTTCGGACCGGGCGGCGACCCGGTGGCCGCGCTGTACGTGTGGAACGGCGGGCTCGGCATCTGGGGCGCCATCGCCCTCGGTGGTGTCGGCGCGTGGATCGCGTGCCGTCGTCGGGGGGTGCCGCTCACGGCCTTCGCCGACGCCGCGGCGCCCGGCATCGTGCTCGCGCAGGCGATCGGACGGCTGGGCAACTACTTCAACCAGGAGCTCTACGGCGCGCCGACCACCCTGCCGTGGGGGCTCGAGATCTACCGCCGGATCGACCCGGGCACCGGGGCGGTGGACAACCTCGCGGGTGTGGCGGTCGACCGCACGCCCCTCGAGATCGTCCAGCCGACCTTTCTCTACGAGCTGATCTGGAACATCCTCGTCGCCGTCCTCGTGATCTGGGCCGACCGACGGTTCACCCTCGCCCGCGGGCGGGCCTTCGCGCTCTACGTCGCGGGCTACACCCTGGGCCGCTTCTGGATCGAGATGCTGCGCACCGATCCCGCCCTCACCCGGGTCGAGGGCGTGCGGGTCAACGTGATCGTCGCGGCCGTCGTCTGTGTCGCGGCCCTGCTCTACCTCGCCCTCGCCCGCGGACCTCGCGAGGACCTCTCCGCGTCCATGCCGGTCGAGTCGGCCGGTTCGGCCGGGGGCGGCCCGGGTACGCCCGGACTCGTGACACCGAGGGATGACGAGAACGACGACGCCCGCGCCGCCCGGGCCTCGCGCGACGACGCCGCCGCGCCGGACCGGGACGACACCGCCACCCACCACGGCGCCTCCGAACCGTCCGGGGTCGACGCCGAGCCCGAGGGCATGCAGCCCGAGGAGGACGCCTCGGCGGCCCCGCCGTCGAGCGCGCACTAGCTCGAACCGGGAGCGGAGCGGGCCCGGTCCCACACCTGCCCCCGGGCTCTGCACGCCCCGCCGCCGGCCGTCCGCCGGGCTAGACTCCCTCCCGGGCCATCGTCGTCCCGGATCACCACCATCCGGCTCGCGACGACCGCCGAGCGCCCGGCGGACCTCCGGGCGCGGAGCCCGGCGCCCAGGAGGCCCGCCCCGTGCTGTTCTCGTCCGTTCCCGGGCCCCAGGGCCTCTACGACCCCGCCTTCGAGCACGACGCCTGCGGCGTCGGTGCCGTCGTCGACACCCAGGGTCGCCGCTCCCACGGCATCGTGGCCGACGCCCTGCAGGTGCTGCACAACCTCGACCACCGCGGCGCTGCCGGCAGCGAGCCGACCAGCGGCGACGGGGCCGGGATCCTGCTCGGCGTGCCCGACGAGCTGCTCCGCGCCACCGTCGACGCGGAGCTCCCGGCGCCCCGGCCCTCGGCCGACGGCGGCCAGGACGAGTACGCCTACGCCTGCGGCCTGATCATGCTGCCCGTCGACGAGGACGCGCGCACGAAGGCCGTCTCCCTGCTCGAGCGGATCACCGCCGAGGAGGGCCTCGAGGTGCTCGCGTGGCGCGAGACCCCGGTCGACCCCGACGGCGCCGACGTCGGGTCGGTCGCCCGGTCGGCGATGCCGCACTTCGCCCAGGTGCTCGTCGCCCACCCCGAGCGGACCCTGGCCGGGATCGAGCTCGACCGGGTCGCCTGGGTCGTGCGCAAGCGCGTCGAGCGGGAGTCCGTCGAGCAGGGCTGCGGGCTCTACGTGACCTCGCTGTCGAGCCGGACCGTGACCTACAAGGGCATGCTCACCACCGACCAGCTGCCCCTGTTCTTCCCCGACCTGCGCGACGAGCGGCTGCGCAGCGCGGTCGCCGTGGTGCACAGCCGGTTCTCCACGAACACCTTCCCGAGCTGGCCGCTCGCCCACCCGTACCGCGCGATGGCGCACAACGGGGAGATCAACACGATCAAGGGCAACCGCAACCGCATGCGGTCGCGGGAGGCGCTGCTGGGCACCGACCACTTCCCCGGCGACCTGCAGCGGGCCATGCCGGTGTGCCCGCCCGACGCCTCGGACTCGGCGAGCTTCGACGAGGTGCTCGAGCTGCTCACCCTCGGCGGACGTTCGCTGCCGCACGCGGTGATGATGATGATGCCCGAGGCGTGGGAGAACCACGCCGAGATGCCCGCCGACCAGCGGGCGTTCTACCAGTTCCACGCGAGCCTCATGGAGCCGTGGGACGGCCCCGCGGCCGTGGTCTTCTCCGACGGCACCCTGCTCGGTGCGACCCTGGACCGCAACGGCCTGCGGCCGTGCCGGTGGTGGGAGCTCGCCGACGGCCGGGTGGTCCTGGCGAGCGAGTCCGGGGTGCTGGACGTGCCCGCCGAGAACGTCGTCGCGAAGGGCCGGCTGCGGCCGGGCCGGATGCTGCTCGTCGACACGCGGGGACGGGGCCTCGTCGACGACGACGCCTTCAAGTCCGAGCTCGCCGCCGCCGAGCCCTACTCCGAGTGGCTGCACGCGGGTCTCGTCCGGCTCGACGAGCTCCCCGACCGCGAGCACGTCGTGCACACCCACGAGTCGGTGATGCGCCGTCAGCAGACCTTCGGCTACACCGAGGAGGACCTGCGCATCCTGCTCGCCCCGATGGCGACGTCGGGCGCGGAACCGCTCGGGTCGATGGGCACCGACACGCCCACTGCGGCGCTCTCGCGCCGCGCCCGCCTGCTGTTCGACTACTTCGTGCAGCTGTTCGCCCAGGTGACCAACCCGCCGCTGGACGCGATCCGCGAGGAACTCGTCACCTGCATGGCCCGGCCCATCGGCGCCGAGCAGAACCTGTTCCACCCCGGGCCGGCCAGCTGCCGGCAGGTCGTGCTGCCGTACCCGGTGATCGACAACGACGAACTCGCGAAGCTCATCCACATCGACGCCGACGGCGACATGCCGGGCTTCGCGGCCACGGTCCTCTCCGGCCTCTACGAGGTCGACGGCGGGGAGACCGCGCTCCGCGAGGCGCTGGACCGGGTGCGTCGGCAGGCGAGCGAGGCCATCGCGGACGGCAAGCGGATCCTCGTGCTCTCCGACCGGGACTCCGACGCCCGGTGGGCGCCGGTCCCGTCGCTGCTGCTCGTCTCGGCCGTGCACCACCACCTCGTGGCCACCCGTGAGCGGACCCAGGTGGCCCTGGTCGTCGAGGCCGGCGACGCCCGCGAGGTCCACCACATGGCGCTGCTGCTCTCCTACGGCGCCGCCGCGGTCAACCCCTACCTCGCGTTCGAGTCGATCGAGGACATGATCACCTCGGGGTGGCTCGACGACCTCGAGGTCGAGCAGGCCATCGCGAACTACGTGAAGGCCTGCGTCAAGGGCGTGCTCAAGGTGATGTCCAAGATGGGCATCTCGACGGTCAGCGGCTACACCGCGGCGCAGGTCTTCGAGGCCATCGGACTGTCGCAGGAGTTCCTCGACGAGTACTTCCACGGCACCTCCTCGAAGCTCGGCGGGGGCGGGCTGGACGTCCTCGCCGCGGAGGTCGCCACCCGACACCGGTCGGCCTACCCCGCCAACCCCACGGAGCGGGCGCACCGCCGACTCGACGTGGGCGGGGAGTACGCCTACCGGCGCGAGGGCGAGCTGCACCTGTTCACGCCGGAGACGGTCTTCCTGCTGCAGCACTCCACGCGCACGAAGCAGCGCGACGTGTTCCGGAAGTACACCGCCGAGGTCGACCGGCTGACCCGCAGCGGCGGGCAGCTCCGCGGCCTGTTCCGCCTGCGCCTCGAGGACCGCACCCCGATCGACCTCGACGAGGTCGAGCCGGCCACCGAGATCGTCAAGCGGTTCGCCACCGGCGCGATGAGCTACGGCTCGATCTCCGGGGAGGCGCACACCGACCTGGCGATCGCGATGAACAACATCGGCGGCAAGTCCAACACCGGGGAGGGCGGCGAGGACCCGGTCCGGCTCGTCGACCCGGCCAAGCGGTCGGCGATCAAGCAGGTCGCGTCCGGGCGCTTCGGGGTGACCAGCGAGTACCTGGTCAACGCCGACGACATCCAGATCAAGATGGCGCAGGGCGCGAAGCCCGGCGAGGGCGGCCAGCTCGCGGGCAAGAAGGTCTACCCGTGGATCGCCGAGGTGCGGTACTCGACCCCCGGGGTCGGCCTGATCTCCCCGCCGCCGCACCACGACATCTACTCGATCGAGGACCTCAAGCAGCTCATCCACGACCTCAAGAACGCCAACGACGCCGCGCGGATCCACGTCAAGCTGGTCAGCTCGGTGGGGGTCGGGACCGTGGCGGCCGGGGTGAGCAAGGCCCACGCCGACGTCGTGCTCATCTCCGGCTGGGACGGCGGGACCGGCGCGGCCCCGCTGACCAGCCTCAAGCACGCCGGGGCACCGTGGGAGATCGGCCTCGCCGACACCCAGCAGACGCTCATGCTCAACGGGCTGCGCGACCGCATCTCGGTGCAGGTCGACGGCGCGATGAAGACCGGCTTCGACGTCATCGTCGGGATGCTGCTGGGCGCCGAGGAGTACGGGTTCTCGACGGCCCCGCTGGTGGTCAACGGCTGCATCATGATGCGGGTCTGCCACCTCGACACCTGCCCGGTCGGCGTCGCGACGCAGAACCCGGAGCTGCGCAAGCGGTACACCGGGAAGCCGGAGTTCGTCGAGAACTTCTTCTGGTTCATCGCCGAGGAGGTCCGCGAGTACCTCGCGCAGCTCGGGTTCCGCACCGTCGACGAGGCGGTCGGCCACTCGGAGCTCATCGACGCGGGCGAGGCGGTCGACAACTGGAAGGCGCAGGGCATCGACCTGACGCCGCTGTTCGCGGTCCCGGACGTCCCGGAGGGCGCCTCCACCGACCGGCACCGCACGAAGTCCCAGGACCACGGGCTCGACGAGGCGCTGGACCGCACCCTGATCCAGCTCGCCGAGGGCGCGCTGGACGACGCCCGACCCGTCCGGATCGACCTGCCGGTCCGCAACGTGAACCGCACGGTCGGCACCCTGCTGGGCGCGGAGGTCACCCGGCGCTACGGCCGGCACGGTCTGGCCGACGACACGATCCAGGTCGGGTTCACCGGATCGGCCGGCCAGTCGTTCGGCGCGTTCCTGCCGAAGGGCGTGACGCTCGACCTGGTCGGCGACGCCAACGACTACGTCGCCAAGGGCCTCTCCGGCGGCCGGGTGATCGTCCGCCCGCCCGAGGGTGCGCAGTTCACCGGGACGCCGGGCTCGCCGGACGACCCCGACGAGCTGCACACCATCGCCGGCAACGTCATCGCCTACGGCGCGACGTCGGGCGAGGTGTTCCTCCGCGGCCAGGTGGGGGAGCGGTTCTGCGTGCGGAACTCCGGCGCGCTCGCCGTCGTGGAGGGCGTCGGTGACCACGCCTGCGAGTACATGACGGGCGGCCGGGTGGTCGTGCTCGGTGCCACCGGCCGCAACCTGGGCGCCGGCATGTCGGGCGGCATCGCGTTCGTGCACGACCTGCCCGCGATCCGGGTGAACGAGGAGATGGTCGACCTGCTCGAGGTCACCGGGGAGGACGACGACTGGCTGCGTCACGTCGTCGAGCGCCACCTCGAGTACACCGGCTCCCCGAAGGCGGCCCGGCTGCTCGACGACTGGGAGAACCAGGTCGGGCACTTCACGAAGGTCATGCCGAGCGACTACCAGCGGGTGCTCGACGCCGAGCAGCGCGCCGCGACCGAGGGTCGCGACCCGAACGAGGTCATCATGGAGGTGGCTGGTGGCTGACCCCCGCGGGTTCCTCACCCACGAGCGCGAGGACAACCCCAAGCGGCCCGTCGAACAGCGGCGGAACGACTGGCACGAGCTGTACGCCGACGTCACCGACCCGGCGATCGAGGCCGGCACCCGCGACCAGGCGGCGCGCTGCATGGACTGCGGCATCCCGTTCTGCCACTCCGGCACCGCCGGCTGTCCGCTGGGCAACCTCATCCCGGAGTGGAACGACTTCGTCCGGCGCGGCGAGTGGGACCGGGCGAGCGAACGGCTGCACGCGACCAACAACTTCCCGGAGTTCACCGGCGCGCTGTGCCCGGCGCCGTGCCAGGAGGCCTGCGTCCTGTCGATCACCGACCAACCGGGCTCGGTGACGATCAAGCGGATCGAGTGGTCGATCGCCGAGGTCGCCTGGCGGGACGGTCACGTCGCACCCCAGCCCGCCGCGGAGTCGTCCGGACGCAGCGTCGCCGTCGTCGGCTCCGGCCCGGCCGGACTCGCCGCGGCCCAGCAGCTGACCCGGGCCGGGCACGACGTCACCGTCTACGAGCGGGACGACCGGCTCGGCGGCCTCATGCGCTACGGCATCCCCGAGTTCAAGTTCGAGAAGTGGGAGCTCGACCGTCGCCTGGAGCAGATGCGGGCGGAGGGGACGCGCTTCGTCGTCAACTGCGAGGTCGGCGGCGAGGGGCTCCCGGTGGAGCGGCTGCGGGCCGAGTACGACGCCGTGGTGCTGGCCGTGGGCGCGCTCGAGGGGCGGGACGACCGGAGCATCGAGGGCCGCGACCTCGAGGGCATCCACCTGGCGATGGACTACCTCACCCCGGCCAACCGGGAGTGCGAGGGCGACGGGCCGTCGCCCATCAACGCCCGCGGGAAGAACGTCGTCGTGATCGGCGGCGGCGACACCGGAGCGGACTGCTACGGCACCGCGACGCGGCAGGGCGCGATCGGGGTCCACCAGCTCGACCAGTACCCGGCGCCGCCGCAGACCCGCGACGAGTCGACCTCGCCGTGGCCGACGTGGCCGGTGATGTACCGGACGCCGCCGGCGCTGGAGGAGGGGGGCGAGCGCCTGTTCGCCTCCGCGGTGAAGCGCTTCGTCGGCGACGACCGCGGGCACGTCCGTGCGGTCGAGCTGTCGACGGTGGAGGTGCGCCGGACCGAGGACGGCCGCCGCGAGGTGGTGCCGACCTCCGAGGAGGTGCACACCCTCCCCGCCGACCTGGTGCTGTTCTCGATCGGCTTCACCGGGCCCGACGACCGGGCGCTCATCCCCGGCCTCGGGATCGAGCGCACGCCGAAGGGCACGATCGGCTGCGGCTCGGACTGGCAGACCGACGTGCCCGGGGTGTTCGTGTGCGGGGACGCCCACCGGGGCGCCTCGCTCATCGTCTGGGCCATCGCGGAGGGCCGCTCGGCCGCTGCGGCGGTCGACGCCCACCTCGCCGCCGACGGACGCACCGACCTGCCGGCCCCCGTCCACCCCGGGGCGCTGCCGCTCAGCGTGTGAGACCGGGCTTCCCGACGGCGGGTCGCGGCGCGACCCGCCGTCGGGAACGGGCCCTCAGGACTGGACCTGGGCCTGCTGGATCTGGACCGCGGTGCGGGGCTTGCCGTCCCCGTCGCCGTTGGAGTTGTCGGTCCCGGCGGCGGCGACCTTGTCGAGCACGGCCAGGCCCTCCGGGGCGATGCGGCCCACCACGGTGTACTCCGGCGGCAGCGCCGAGTCGGCGTAGACGAGGAAGAACTGGCTGCCGGTCGTGTCCGGCTGTGAGGTCTTGGCCATGGCGACGAGGCCGCGGGCGTAGTTCGACGCGCCCTGGCCGAGCGGGGACGGGGCGAGGTTGGTCGGGGGCTCCTCGGCGTAGCGGAAGCCCGGGCCACCCGAACCGGTGCCGCTGGGGTCGCCGCACTGCAGCACCTTGAGGCCCTCGCCGGTGGTGAGCCGGTGGCAGGGGGTGTCGTTGTAGAAGCCCTGCTGGGCGAGCGAGGTCACGGCGTTCACCGCGCACGGGGCCTGGGCACGGTCGAGGGTGAGCGGGATCGCGCCCTGCGAGGTCTGCAGGGTCAGCCCGACCACCCCGGTCCGCTCCGGGTTCGGGTCCGGCGTCTGCACGGGACGCGAGGCCTGGCCGTCCGCGGTGTAGGTGCAGGCGCCCGCCGCGGTCGCCGGGGCCGCGGTGGTGTCGGAGGGCCGGGTGGCGATGTAGATCGCGATCCCGGCGGCGAGCACGGCGACCACCGCGCCGACCGCGATGATCGACAGCCGCTGGCGACGCCGGCGCGCGCGTTCGGCCCGGCGCTCGATCTGTCGCTCCAGCTTGCGCTTGGCGGCCTTGCGGCGCTGCTCGTTGGTCGGCACGGCGGCATCCTAGGAAGTCAGGCCCGGGTGAGTTCGGGCAGGTCAGGGGAGGCCGGGCGACGCCGACTAGGCTGGACGCCAGTCGTCGCGAGGAGGGTGGACCCACGTGCTGGTCGCCGGGTTCCCGGCCGGGAGTTTCCAGACCAACTGCTTCGTGATCGCCCCGGACGAGGGCGGTCCGTGCGTGGTCGTCGACCCGGGGCAGGACGCCGAGGAGCCGTTGCGCCGGGTGCTGGCGGAACGCCGGTTGAGCCCGGTCGCGGTGCTGCTCACCCACGGGCACCTCGACCACATGTGGTCGGTGACGCCGGTGTGCGACGGCGACGACATCCCGGCGTGGATCCATCCCGAGGACCGGTCGATGCTCGCCGACCCGCTCTCCGGGGTCGGCCCGATGGGCGCCCAGCTCGCCGCGATGTACCCGGGGCTGGAGTTCCGCGAGCCGCGGCGGGTGGAGACCCTCACCGACGGCGCCACCCTCGACCTCGCCGGTCTGCAGCTCACCGTCGACCACACGCCCGGCCACACCCGGGGCTCGGTGGTCTTCCGCGGCGCCACCGAGGACGGGGCGCCGTTCGTGCTCGCCGGCGACACCCTGTTCCAGGGCAGCATCGGGCGCACCGACCTCCCCGGCGGCTCGCTCGAGGAGATGATGACGAGCCTGCGGACCAAGCTCCTCACGCTGCCCGACGAGACGGCGGTCCTGCCCGGTCACGGGCAGCCGACCACGATCGGCGACGAGCGGCACACCAACCCGTTCCTGCAGGGGCCGCAGAACGCCCCCGGCCGGAACCTCTAGAGAGATCGAAGGCGAGATCGCTGTGACATCCCTTCCGGCTGGCGGCTTCGCCGCGCCCAAGGGCATCCCCGAGTACGTCGGGCCCGACTTCGTCGCCGTCCGCGACACCCTCGTCCGCGAGGCCGACCGGGCCGGCTACGCCCACCTGGAGCTGCCGGTCTTCGAGGACACCGCGCTCTACGCCCGCGGTGTGGGCGAGTCCACCGACGTCGTCTCCAAGGAGATGTACTCCTTCGCCGACCGCGGCGGACGCAGCGTCACCCTGCGCCCCGAGGGCACGGCGGGCGTGGTCCGCAGCGTCATCGAGCACGGGATGGACCGCGGCACCCTGCCGGTCAAGCTGCGCTACGCCGGGCCGTTCTTCCGCTACGAGCGCCCCCAGGCCGGCCGGTACCGGCAGCTCCAGCAGGTCGGCGTCGAGGCGATCGGCGTGGACGACCCGGCGCTGGACGCCGAGGTGCTCGCCGTCGCCGACGCCGGGTTCCGCGCGCTCGGGCTCACCGGGTACCGCCTCGAGCTGACCTCGCTCGGCGACGCCGAGACGCGCCCGGCCTACCGCGCGGAGCTCCAGCGGTTCCTCGAGAAGTGCGACCTCGACGACGCCACCCGCGAGCGGGCCCGGATCAACCCGTTGCGGGTGCTCGACGACAAGCGCCCGGAGGTCCGCGAGCAGCTCGCCGACGCGCCGCTGATGGTCGACCACCTCTCGGACGCGGCCGCCGCGCACCACGCCAAGGTGACGCAGTACCTCGACCAGCTCGGCGTGGCCTACACCGAGAACCCCCGCATGGTCCGCGGGCTGGACTACTACACGAAGACGACGTTCGAGTTCGTCCACGACGGCCTCGGCTCGCAGTCCGGGATCGGCGGCGGCGGGCGGTACGACGGCCTGATGGCCGAGCTCGGCGGGCAGTCCCTGTCCGGCGTCGGCTTCGGCATCGGCGTGGACCGGACCCTGCTGGCCTGCCGCGCCGAGGGGCTCGAGGTCGCGCCCGCGCGCCGGGTCGAGGTGTTCGGCGTCGGGCTCGGCGAGGCCGCGAAGGACCACCTGGTCGGGCTCGTCGGGCAGCTCCGGCGCGCCGGGATCCGGTCCGACCTCGCGTACGGGGGCCGCGGGCTCAAGGGGGCGATGAAGGCGGCGGACCGGTCGGGCGCCCGCTACGCCCTGGTGCTCGGCGACCGGGACCTCGAGGCGGGGACGATCCAGCTCAAGGACCTGCGCGACGGGAGCCAGACCGAGGTCGCGCTCCCGGACGCGGCGGCCGCGGTCGACCGGGCGCTGCACGGCTGAGCCCGGATCCGTCGTCGGGACCGCGGCAGGTCCTGACGACGGGTGCGGGTCAGGGCCGGGGGATGGGCCGGGTGAGGTCGTCCCCGGCCGGGACCGGGGTGGGCGCCGCGCCGGTGGGGGCGGCGTGCCGCCCGGCGGTGACCCGCAGCGGCACCCGGCCCGAGCCCGTCGTCGGGACCGGGGCGGCACCCGCGCGCTCGACCGCCTCGCGGGCGGCCTTCTCCGTGGCCGCGGCGAGCGTCCTCGCCATGACACGGCGCCCGAGCAGGATGCAGAGGTGACAGAGCGCGGCGTAGGCGAGGAACTTGACGACGTCCTCGGCGTGCCCGAGGAACGTCGCGATCGTCTCGTTGCGCCCCTCGAAGAGCGACTCTAGGACGTCGCCCCCGAGCGAGCCACCGAGCAGGGCGAGGCCGACGAGGAAGGTCAGTCCGAGGCGCTCGGCGCGCATCGGGCGGAACGCCCAGACGACGAGGGCGACACCGGCCAGGCCGTAGACGGCGAGCCCGGCGTCCTCCGGGATGCCCATGCCGGGCAGGACGGCGTCGTGGACCATCATCATGTCGTCGAAGCCGAGCCAGATGCACAGCACGGCGAGGGCCAGTCCGGCGGTGGCGGCGGGCGACGCGGTGCGGTCCGCGCCGGCGTACCGGACCCAGGCGCGGGAGACCACGAGCGACCCGAGGGCGATGCCCGCGCAGACCATGAGGGCGCTCGAGAACATGATCGTGAACAACCCGGAGTACTCGGAGTCCTCCGGGAAGCGGTCCTGCAGGACGATCGTGAGGTCGTGCCCGGTACCGCCGTACACCGCGAGCGCCAGGAGGAGCCCGACCCCGACGGGCAGGACCGTGCGCAGCAGCATCCGGCCGGCCTCGGCCAGGTCGGAGCGCTCGACCGGCGCCGGCCCCGCAGGATGCGACATGCTCGTGACTCCGTCCCGCCGGGCGACGCCCGCGATGAACGTGCTCGGTCGTGATCACGACGATCAGGTGAACGACACAGTAACGACCCATTTGGCACATCGGTTATCGCCCCCATGCTCAGCTTCTCCTCAGAACCCCTGGTCGGTACCCGCGGGTAACGCAGCGTGTGGGGCACGCTGACCGGCGACGGCCGGTAGGGGAGGAGCTCGCGATGACGGTGACCGGGACGGGTGACGACGGCGTCATCCTCGACGACCCGATGCGGACGAAGGGCACCGCGTTCACCGCCGAGGAGCGCGCGGAGCACGGGTTGCGCGGGCTGCTGCCCTACGCGGTGACGACGCTCGAGGACCAGGTGCGCCGGTGCTGGGGCGAGGTGGACCGCCAGGCGACGGACCTCCAGCGCTACGTCTACCTGCGCTCGTTGCAGGACCGCAACGAGCACCTGTTCTACTCGGTGCTGGCCGCCGACGTCCCGACCGCGCTCCCGCTCGTCTACACCCCGACCGTCGCGGAGGGCTGCAAGCGGTTCTCCGAGCTGTGGCGCCGTCCGCGCGGCCTCTACCTGGCGTGGCCCGACCGCGACGCCCTGCGCGACATGCTCCGCAACCGTCCGCACGACGAGGTCGACGTCATCGTCGTGACCGACGGCCAGCGCATCCTCGGCATCGGCGACCAGGGTGTCGGCGGCATGGGCATCCCGGTCGGGAAGCTCTCGCTCTACACCCTCATCGGGGGGATCGACCCGGCGCGCACGCTGCCGATCCTGCTCGACGTCGGCACCGACAACCCCGACCTGCTCGACGACCCGTTCTACCTCGGCTGGCGGCACCGCCGGATCGACGACGAGGACTACTTCGCGTTCGTCGAGGACTTCGTCGCCGCGGTCGAGGCCGAGCTGCCCGAGGTGCTGCTCCAGTGGGAGGACTTCGCGACGCCGCACGCGGCGCCGATCCTCGCGCGGTACCGCGACCGGCTGCTCACCTTCAACGACGACATCCAGGGAACCGCCGCCGTCGCACTCGGCGCACTGCAGGGCGCCGCCGAGGTCGCCGGGACGCGGTTGGCCGACCAGCAGGTGGTCATGCTCGGCGCCGGGTCCGCCGGGATCGGTGTCATGGAGATGGTCCGCCAGGAGATGGTCGACCAGGGGCGCTCGCCGGACGAGGCCCGGTCCCGGTGCTGGGTCGTCGACGTGCGCGGGCTCCTGACGACCGACCGCGACGACCTCTCCGGCGACCAGCGGGCCTTCGCCCACGACCCGGCCGACGTCGCCGACTGGGACGTCGAGGGTCTGCCCGGGCTGGCGGACGTCGTCGAGCACGTGACCGTCGGGGTCCTGCTCGGGCTGTCCACCGCCCAGGGCGCCTTCACCGAGGACATCGTCCGGTCGATGGCGGCGAAGGTCGACCGTCCCGTCGTCTTCCCCCTGTCCAACCCGACGGCGAACGCCGAGGCCCGCCCGGCCGAGCTGGACTCCTGGACCGACGGGCGCGCGCTCATCGCGACCGGGTCGCCGTTCCCGCCCCTGGCCCGCGCCGACGGCCCGGACGTCCCGGTGGCGCAGTGCAACAACGTCTACATCTTCCCGGCCGTCGGGCTCGCGGTGACCGCCGCGAAGGCCACCCGGGTCACCGACGCGATGATGCGGGCGGCCGCCCGGGCCCTGGGCGACGCGTCCCCGGCCCTGCACGACCCGCACGCTCCCCTGCTGCCGGCGTGGGCCGACGTGCGGGCGGTCGCCGACGGCATCGCGTTGGCGGTGGCCCGCCAGGCGGTCGCCGACGGGGTCGCGCCGGAGGCGTCCGACGACGAGCTGCGCGACGCGATCCGCGCGACCCGCTGGGACCCGGCCTACTGAGCCGCCCACGCGCGTCGGGGGCACGACCCGTCGTCGGGAAGGTCTCCGGTGCCGGCGTCAGCCCTCGACGGCCTTCTGCTTCCGGCCCGACGGGAGCCGGTCGACGATGCGTCCGAGCCGCTCGGTGGTGCCCTGCAGCGGGGCGAGGGCGTCGGCGAGGACCTTGATCTGGCCGTCGAGGTCCTCGATGCGCCCGGCGACCGTGCGCAGGTCCGGTGCGACGCGGACCAGCTCCGACGCCGCGACCGACAGCGACGAGTCGAGGGTCTGCAGGCGGGGCGGCAGCTCCGGGAACGTCGTGTCGGCGTGGTGGGCGAGCGTCTCGACGTGCTCGATCGCCGCCGTCAGCTTGCGGACCTCGGGGACGGCCTCGGCCAGCTCCCGGATGGCGGGGACGGCGTCGGCGATCTGCCGGACCGTCGGGACCGCGTCGACCACCGCCTGCACCGTCGGCACGGCGTCGGCCACCCGCTCGACGGTGGGGACGGCGTCGGCCAGGCGCCCGATCGTGCCGGTGGCCTCCGCGAGCCGTTCGATGGACGGCACCGCGCCGGCGATCTGCTCGATGGTGCCGACGGCGTCGGCGATCCGCTCGACGGTCGGGACGGCCGCGGCGATGGCCTCGACGGTGCCGACCGCGTCGGCGATCCGCTCGATCGTCGGGACCGCGGCGGCGATCTGCTCCACGGTGGTGACCGCGCCGGCGATCGTGCCGATGTCGTCGGTGGCGGCGGCGATGCGTCGGAGGTCGTCCACCGCGCTCCCGAGCTGAGCCAGCGAGTCGACGGCGCCGGTGAGCAGGTGGATGTCGGCTGCGGCGCCCCCGAGCTGCTGGAGGGCGGGGACCGCCTCGCGCAGCGCGTGGATGTCCTCGGCCGCACCCCCCAGCTGCTGCAGGGCGGGCACGGCCGCGGTGAGCGCGTGGATGTCCTCCGCCGCGCCGCCGAGCTGCTGCAGGGCGGGCACCGCCGCGGTCAGCGCGCGGATGTCGCCGGCCGCCCCACCGAGCTGCTGCAGGGCGGGGACCGCCTCGCGCAGCGCGTGGATGTCCTCCGCCGCGCCGCCCAGCTGCTGGAGCGCGGGGACCGCGGCCGTGAGTGCGCGGATGTCCTCGGCCGCGCCGCCGAGCTGCTGCAGGGCGGGCACGGCCGCGGTGAGCGCGCGGATGTCGCCGGCCGCTCCACCCAGCTGCTGCAGGGCGGGGACCGCCTCGCGCAGCGCGTGGATGTCGTCGGCCGCGCCGCCGAGCTGCTGCAGCGCCGGGACGGCCTGCGCGAGCGCGTGCAGGTCGGGCGTGGCGGAGGCCAGCTCGTCGAGCGAGCGCTGCAGGTCCTGCGCGAGCGGCAGGAGCTGCTCGAGCACGGTCACCACCCGGGGGAGCGCCCGCAGCGCGTCCCCGACGAGCGGGGTCACCTCCACCGACACGGTGTGCGCCGCCGACGCGAGCCCCCGGACGATCGAGGGCCCGCGCAGCGTCAGTTCCACCGCGGTCCGCGCCGAGGCGGCCGCCAGGGCGTAGACGGTGTCGAACACCCCCGGGGCCGGCTCGGCACGACGAGACGGCGGCGACTGCGTCATCGGTGACCCTCGCTACGACATCCGGGGGACGGGTGGTGTGGCAGAACCATAGAGGGTCGACCCCGACCCCGCCGTGATCAGCGCCCGGGGGAGGCGAGTCGCCCGCCCAGCTCCAGGAGCCGGTCGGGCGCCTTCTGGGCGAGCTTCATGAACACCTCGCCGGCGCGGGCCCGCGCGAGCGACCCGTGCCCGAACTTGCGGGACAGCCCCCCGTGGTCGCCGGGCAGCTGGTGGTGCTGGGGGGTCTGCGAGGCCTCGGTGGCCAGGGTGCGCCCGATGACCATCCGCTGGATCTCGCTCGTCCCCTCGAAGATCGTGTAGAGCTTCGCGTCCCGGTACCACTTCTCCACGGGCAGGTCGGAGACGTAGCCCCAACCCCCGCACACCTGGACGGCCTGTTCCGCCGCGCGCACGGCGACCTCCGAGGCCTTCAGCTTCGACATCGAGCCCTCGCCGAGGTGGAACGGCACGCCGTTCGCGGCCATCCAGGAGGCCCGCCAGCACAGGAGCCGGGCGGCGTCGATCTCGGCAGCGATGTCGACGAGCGGGAAGGCGACGCCCTGGTTCTCGATGACCGGGCCACCGAAGGCCTCCCGGCGCGACGCGTAGTCGCACGCGTACTCGAAGGCCGCCCGGGCGACGCCGAGGGCCATCGCCGCCACCATGGGCCGGGTCTGCTCGAAGGTGCCGAGCGCCGCGGAGCGCCCCTCGCCGCGCCGCGCCTTCTCCAGCTTGTGCTCGAGCTTGTCGGCGCCGCCGAGCAGCTGGTCGCCGGGGATCCGGCAGTCGACGAAGGACAGCTCGGCGGTGTGCGAGGCCCGGTGGCCGAGCTTGTCGAGCCGCCGTACCTGGTCCATGCCGGGCGTGCCCTTGGGCACCAGGAACATCGCCTGGCCCTTGGTGCCGAGCTCCGGGTCGACCACGGCGTTGACGATCGTCACGTCGGCGATGCCGCCGTTGCCGATCCAGATCTTGGTGCCGTTCAGCACCCAGTCGTCGCCGTCGCGGACCGCGCGGGTCTGCAGGTTCGCGACGTCGCTGCCGCCCTGCGGCTCGCTGACGGCCAGGGCCGCGAGCTTGATGTCGCCCGGTTCACCGAACATCTCCGGCGCCCACTTGGCGAGCTGCTCCGGGGTCCCGGCCTGGTTGAGGGCCGAGAGCGCGAGGGCGGGGAGCACGAGGGTCAGTCCGATGCCGGCACAGCCCCAGAAGATCTCCTCGAGGTACAGCGGCAGCGAGAGGCCCGAGGGGTCGGCGATCATGTCGGCGTAGAACAGCGGGCTGTAGAAGCCCTCGCGGGCGGCCGCGTCGACGATGTCCCAGGGGCACTCCTGGAGCTGGTCGTACTTCGCGGCCGCCGGCCGGATCACCTCCTCCGCGAACGTGTGGGCGCGGCGCACCAGCTCGTGATGCGCCGGGGTGAGCTCGAGCGTGAACGCCATGGCACGTCCTCCCGGTCCGGTGTGATCTGCAGTACCGCGTACCGGGGGTACCGAAACCAACCCGGCATGATCGAACTTGCGTTCGATCCGAACACGTGTTCGACTGCTGGTCATGCGGTGGGCGGGTCAGCAGCTGGACGACGACGGGACGTTGCCGGGGATGCCGGCCCTGAAGGGCCTCGTGCGCAGCGTGCAGACCCCCGAGTTCGCCGGCATCACCTTCCACGAGGTGCGGGCCCGCTCGGTGCTCAACCGGGTGCCGGGCGGCTCGCCGATGCCGTTCGCGTGGACGGTCAACCCGTACCGCGGCTGTTCCCACGCGTGCACCTACTGCACGGTCGGCTCGACACCGGTCCTGCGGGCCGACGGCGGCACCGTCGCGATGGCCGATCTGGCCGTGGGCGACGCGATCGTCGGCACCGTCACCGAGGGCGGCGTCCGGCGGCTCGTGCGGACCCACGTGCTCGCGCACTGGTCGAGCCGACGCCGGGTGGTGCGGGTCCGCCTGGCCGACGGCACGGAGGTCGTGGTCGGCGCCGACCACCGGCTGCTGGCCCGCACCGGGTGGCGGCACGTCTCCCGGGCCGGCGCCGACGGGCACGGCGGCACGTGGCTGGTACCGGGGGACGCCCTGGTCGGCGCCGAGACCCTGCCCGCACCGGGCCTCGCCGGGGTCCGCGACGTCCTGGACGAGTCCCGGGGCGCCGACCGGACCCTCGTCGCCGTGGAGCCCGCGGGCGAGGAGACGGTCTACGACGTCACCACGACGACGGGCGACTACGTGGCCGTCGGCCTGGTCCACCACAACTGCTTCGCCCGGAACACCCACACCTACCTCGACCTCGACGCCGGGGCGGACTTCGACCGGCAGGTCGTGGTCAAGCTGAACGCGCCCGAGGTGCTCGCCCGGGAGGTGCGCTCGCCGCGCTGGAACCGCGAGCACGTGGCGATGGGCACCAACACCGATCCCTACCAGCGGGCGGAGGGCCGGTACCGGCTCATGCCCGGCATCATCCGGGCGCTCGGCACGTCCGGGACGCCGTTGTCGATCCTGACGAAGGGCACGCTGCTCGCCCGCGACCTCCCGGAGATCGTCGCCGCGGGGCGAGACGTCCCGGTGGGTGTCGGGGTGTCCCTGGCGCTGCTCGACGCCGACCTGCACCGCTCCGTCGAACCCGGCACCCCCACCCCGCGGGCCCGGCTCGACCTCGTCCGTCGCATCGCCGGCGCCGGGCTGCCCGTGGGGGTGTTCGTGGCGCCGGTGCTGCCGGGGCTCACCGACTCCGACGAGGCACTGGACGCGCTGCTCGGGGAGATCGCCGCCGCGGGGGCGAGCGGGGCGTCGGTGCTCGCCCTGCACCTGCGGCCGGGCACGCGCGAGTGGTTCCACGGCTGGCTCGCGCGGGAACAGCCGCACCTGCTGGAGCGGTACGCGCAGCTCTACCGGCGGGGCGCGTACGTGCAGCAGGCCTACCGGGACGACCTCGCCCGGCGGGTGGCCGTGCTGCTCCGCCGGCACGGTCTCGATGGCGGGGGGCACCACATGGGTGGGCGCCTCGACGGAGACGCAGCGAAGCGGAACTCGACCCGGGTGGACGGCGGGAAGGGCGTGGCGCCCGACAACCCCGAGCCGTGGCCCGACGGCGCGCTGCCCCGGGTGCCGGCGGCCGTCGTCGAGCAGACCCCGCCGGAGCAGCTCTCCCTGCTCTGACCACTACGACCACAACGCGGTCAATCTCCCGAACGGAGACACGGGTCGGCCGCACGGGGAGCATCTCGGAGCGCGGAGGGGAGTATCCCCGGAACGCCTGCGGGTGCCTCGTCAGCACGACGGCTCGGACGCCGTCCGGGGCACCCGGTGCCGGGCCCACGACGGGTCCGGCGGCGGGAGAGACCTCCGGTGTGCACGTGATGCGTCGTCACCGGAGGAGCCATGTCGTCTGCTGTTGTCCCACCCGTCCCCGCCCCGAGCGGTGAGCCGTTCTGGGTCTGGGCCCTGACCATCGCCGGACTCGCGGCGATCTTCGCGGTCGATCTGTGGGCCGGTCGTCGGGCCCGCGAGGTGACGATGCGCGACGCGGCCCGCGGGGTGGCGATCTACGTCGGGCTGGCCGTCGTGTTCGCGGCGGGGATCTTCTGGTTCGGGGGCCGCGAGCAGGGCACCGCGTTCGTCGCCGGGTACGTCACGGAGTACTCGCTGTCGGTGGACAACCTGTTCGTGTTCCTGCTGATCATGACCGCGTTCCAGGTCCCGAAAGCGTTCCAGCACCGGGTGCTGCTGGTCGGGATCCTCATCGCCCTGGTGATGCGCGGCGGGTTCATCCTCGCCGGCGCCGCGGTGATCGAACGGTTCTCCTGGGTGTTCTACCTCTTCGGCGCCTTCCTGGTGATCACCGCGGTGAAGGTCTGCCTCGAGAAGAGCGACGACTCGCACGAGTTCAGCGAGAACGCCCTGCTGCGTCTCGTGCGGCGCGCCGTCCCGGTGACCGACACCTACCGCGGGACTGCCCTCTGCGTGTGGGAGGCGGGGCGGTGGATGATCACCCCGATGCTGATGGTGATGATCGCCATCGGGCTGACCGACCTGCTGTTCGCCCTGGACTCCATCCCGGCGATCTTCGGGCTCACCAAGGACCCCTACATCGTCTTCACCGCCAACGCCTTCGCCCTGCTCGGGCTGCGCCAGCTCTACTTCCTGCTCGGCGGGCTGCTCTCCCGGCTGGTGTACCTGCAGTACGGGCTCGGGGTGATCCTGGCGTTCATCGGGGTCAAACTGGTCCTCGAAGCCCTGCACACCAACACCGTGCCGTTCATCCACGCCGGCCGGCCGGTCGAGGTGCCGCTGATCGGGATCGAGCTCTCCCTCGCCGTGATCATCGGCGTCCTCGCCGTCACCACCGTCGCCAGCCTCATCCGCACCCGCGGGCAGGGGCAGCCGGACGGCGGGGACCCCGAGCAGTCCGAGCGAACGGCACTCTCGCGCACGTAGATGCTGCGAGCGGGCCGCTCGTGCAGACCTCCCGTCTGCGAGGGTCACGTCAGGCAGGTCCTGAGGCGCCCGGAGCTGCCTGGTGTACGTCTCGCGACGGTGAGCTCAGGGCGCGCCGGCGAGGGCGGCACGCACCCGGGCCCGCTCGGCGTCGAGGAACGACCCGAACGCCGCGCCGGTGAGGGGCGCGTCGGTCCACCCGTTGCGGGCGACCGCGGCGCGCCAGGCCGCGGTCGAGCGGACGTCCGCGGCCAGGGCGGTGAGCCGGTCGAGGTCGGCCGGGGCCAGGTCGGGCGGCGCGAGCAGGCCGCGCCAGTTCTCGAAGACCACGTCGACGCCGGCCTCGCGCAGGGTCGGTGCGTCGACGCGGGTGGAGCGGCTCGCCGAGGTCACGGCGAGGGTCCGGACCGTGCCGAGGTCCACCTGCGGCGCGGTCTCCGCGAGCCCGGTGACCGCCACGGCCACGTCGCCGCGCAGGACGGCGGGGAGCAGCGCGTCCCCGGGCAGCGCGGTGTAGCGCAGCGCCCCCGGCGGGAGGCCGATCGCGGCGGCGAGCCGGGACGCCACGAGCCAGTCGGGACCGCCGCGGGCGGAGATCCCGCCGACCACCACCCGCGTCGGGTCAGCCCGCCACGCCGCCACGAGGTCGCCCAGGGTGCGGTACGGCGAGGCGGCCGGGACGGCGACGAGTTCCGGCTCGGTGATCAGCCGGGCCACCGGGGTGGCGCGCAGCCCGCCCGGACCACCCCCGTCGTCGGGAACGGCCCCCAGCAGCCCGAGGCCCATGACCATGAGCAGGTCGGGCCCCGAGTGCTCCGCCGCGAGGCGGGCGAGGGCGGCGCGCCCACCGTCGCCCGGCACGACGACGACGGCGGGGCCGGGCTCGCTCTCCTGCTCGGCGAGGGCGGCCGCGAGGGTGCGGGCGGTGAGGTCGTAGCCGCCGCCGACCTCGGTGGGGACGAGCAGGCGCAGGTCACCGGTGCCACTGGCGCAGCCCCCGAGGAGCACCAGCAGCACGGCGAGGACCAGGCCCGCTCGTCGCACGACGATCACTGTCCCATCCGTCCCGCGTGTCACCCGCCCGCCGAGGCGCCAGACTGCTCGACGTGACCGAGCCGCCCGCGACCCCTACCCGGGGGTGGGGCCGCCGCAGCACGCTGGCGGGCCAGGCGCTGGCCCTGCAGCTCGGGGTCGTGGCGCTCGTCCTCGTGGCGGTCGCGGCGGTGAGCGTCACGCAGTCCCTCGCCGCGTTCACCCGCACCGAGAGCCGGCGGGTGCTGGCCGTGGCCGAGGACGTCGCGGTGGACGGCGTGGTGCGCCAGGCGCTCCGCGCGCCCACGGTCTCGCCGCGCAACCCGGTGACCGCGGTCGCCGACGGCGCCCGCGCCGTCTCGGGGGCCACCGCCGTGGTGGTCACCGACGCCGATCTCACGGTCGTCACCGCCACCGACCTCGCCCTGGTCGGCACCCCGTTGAGCACCGCCGACGCCGACGGCGGGGAGCCGAGCCGGGTCGCGGAGGGCCGCAGCTGGACCGGCTACCTCCGCCTCACCCCCGACGGTCCGCTCGCCGTCGCGGCCCAGGTCCCGGTGCTCGCGACCGACGGCCGGCAGATCGGTGCGGTGGCGGTGACGAGCAACCTGCCGAACGCCCTGACCCGCCTGGCCGCCTCCGCGCCGGACCTGCTGACCTACCTCGGCCTCGCGAGCGCGCTCGGCGTCGTCGGGTCGCTCCTGCTCGCCCGGCGGGTGAAGCGCCAGACCCTCGGGCTGGAACCGCGGGAGATCACCGCCCTGGTCCAGCAACGGGAGGCGATGCTGCTCGGGATCCGGGAAGGCGTGCTCGGTGTCGACGCGGACGGCCGCGTGGTGCTGGTCAACGACACCGCGCGGGAGCTGCTGGGGCTGCCGGAGCGCTCGGTCGGGCGCACCCTCACCGAGCTCGGCGTCGACCCCGACGTGCGCGAGGTGCTGAGCGGACCCGACCGCACCGCGGAGGACGCCGTCATCCCGCGCGCCGACGCCGTCGTCGTCGCGAACCGGCGGCCCTTCGTGGTCGACGGGACGGTGCGGGGATGGGTGACCACCCTGCGCGACCGCACCGAGCTCGCCGCGCTGCAGCGCGAGCTGGGCACCACCCGCGGCACCACCGAGACGCTGCGGGCCCAGGCGCACGAGTTCTCCAACCGGCTGCACACCATCTCCGGGCTCATCGAGATCGGCGAGTACGACGAGGTGGTCCGCTACGTCGGGACGCTGCAAGGGTCCGCGGAGGACGACGCGGCCGTGACGGGGCGTGTCGGGGACCCGTCGCTCGCGGCCCTGCTCGTCGCGAAGGCACGGCTGGCGCGGGAGCGGGGCGTGGTCCTCGAGGTCACCGGATCGCTCGGGCGGGTCTCCGACGACCTGTCCGCGGACCTGGTCACCGTGGTCGGCAACCTCGTCGACAACGCGCTGGACGCCCTCACCGGGGGCACCGTGACGGTGGACCTCGCCGACCCGGACGGCGACGTCCACGTCGAGGTCTCCGATGACGGCCCCGGCGTCAGCACCGACCCGCCGGACGCCGTGTTCGGGCGGGGCGTGTCGACCAAGGGCGACGGGCGCGGCATCGGGCTGGCCCTGGTGCGGGCGGTCTGCGTCCGCCGCGGGGGAGAGGTCGCGGTGACGTCGCGGTCGGGGGAGGGTGCGGTGTTCACCGCACGACTGCCGAGGGAGAGGACAGCGGATGACCGACGGGTCGGCGTCGGGCGGTGACGCCACCGAAGCCCTGCGCGTCCTGGTCGTGGACGACGACTTCATGGTCGCGAAGGTCCACGGCGGGTTCGTCGCGCGGACCCCCGGCTTCAGCCCCGTCGGGGTGGCGCACAACGGGGCCGAGGCGCTCGCCCGCGCGGTCGAGCTGCGCCCGGACCTCGTGCTGCTCGACCTCTACCTGCCCGACCGCAGCGGCCTGGACGTCCTCGCCGACCTGCGGACCGCGGTGCCCGACGTCGACGTCCTCATGGTCACCGCCGCCCGGGACGCCGAGACGGTGCGCGCCGCCGTGCGGGGCGGGGTGGTGCACTACCTGATCAAGCCGTTCGGGTTCGAGGACCTGCGCGACCGGCTCCTGCGGTACGCCGCCGGCCGGCGGGCCCTGCCCGCCGAGCAGGACGCCGACCAGTCCGCCGTCGACCAGCTCTTCGGCGGCGGGCGGCCGGCCCCGGCGCCGTCGGGGCCCGGCACGCGGACAGGCCCCCGGGCGTCGTTGCCCAAGGGCCTGTCGGCGGAGACGGCGGATTTGGTCGCCGCCGCACTGCGGGCCGCCGAGGGCGACCTGTCGGCGGCGGAGACCGCGGAGCGGGTGGGGATCTCGCGGGTGAGCGCCCGGCGCTACCTGGAGTTCTTCACCGACGGCGGGCGGGCCGAGGTCCGGTTGCGGTACGGGACCGCCGGTCGGCCCGAGCGCCGCTACCGGGCGCTCTGACTCACGCCAGGAAGGGGATCGCGCCGACGAGCACCCCGACCACGAGCATCGCGACCGAGGCGAGGCCCGCCATCCAGAGCGCCTTGCGGTGGTGGTCGCCCAGGTCGACCTTCGCCAGCGCCACCAGCAGCAGGATCGCCGGGACGAGCGGGCTCTGCATGTGGACCGGCTGCCCGACGATGGAGGCGCGCGCCATCTCGGCGGGAGAGATGCCGTAGTTCGCGGCGGTCTCGGCGAGCACCGGCAGCACGCCGAAGTAGAAGGCGTCGTTCGACATCAGGAAGGTCAGCGGCATCGAGATCAGCGCGGTGACCACGCCCATGAAGGGGCCGAACGACGCCGGGATCACCGACACCATCCACTGCGCCATCGCGTCGACCATGCCGGTGCCGTCGAGGATGCCGATGAGCACGGCGGCCGCGAGGACCATCGAGACGACCGAGACGACGGACCCGGCGTGGGCCTTGAGCTCGGCGGCCTGCTCGTCGACCGAGCGGAAGTTCACGACGAGGGCGATCGCGCAGCCGATCATGAACAGCACGGCGATCGGGAGCACGTCGAGGATCAGCAGGCCCAGCATCGCGAGCGTCAGGGTCGCGTTGAACCAGTAGAGCCTCGGGCGCAGCGTGGCCCGGTTCGGGTCGAGCGCGTCGCCGACGCCGTCGTCGTGGGAGTCGTCCCCGGTCGCGGGTGTGCCGGATCCGGTCCGGCCGACGGCGGGCGTGCCCGAGGGCGGCGTCAGGACGGTCGTCGCGGTGCCGGTCGACGTGGTCGTGGTCGTGGTCGTGGTCGAGCTGGTGCCGGCGGCCTCCGCGACGAGGACCCGCTCGGCCCCGACCAGGCGGCGGGCCTCGGCGAACGGGTCCGTGCCGAGTCGGGTGCGCTCGCGGCGGCCGAGCACCCACGCGAGGAGCAGCACCGTCGCGATACCACCGAGCATCGACGGGATCATCGGCACGAAGACCTCGGACGGCGAGATCTTCAGCGCGCTCGCCGCCCGGGCCGTCGGCCCGCCCCAGGGGACGATGTTCATGACGCCGTTGGCGACGCCGGCGACGGCGGTGAGGATGACCGGGGAGAGCCCGAGGCGCCGGTACACCGGGAGCATCGCGGCCACGGTGATGATGAACGTGGTGGAGCCGTCGCCGTCCAGGGAGACGACCGCGGCGAGCACCGCGGTGCCGACCACCACCTTGGCGGGGTCGTCGCCGACGACGCGCAGGATGCCGCGGACGATCGGGTCGAACAGCCCGACGTCGATCATCGTGCCGAAATAGATGATCGCGAACATGAGCAGCGCCGCGGTGGGCGCGAGGCTCTTCACCGAGTCGATGACCATGTCGCCCAGGCCGAGGCCGGCGCCGGCGAAGAGCCCGAAGATCGTGGGCACCAGCACCAGGGCGACGACCGGGGTGAGCTTCTTCGTCATGATCAGGGTCATGAAGACCCCGATCATGAGGAAGCCGAGGATGACGAGCACGGGGTTCCTCCTGGTGTGATCGACGACGACCGCTCCGGCGTGACGGGGACCACCGTGCGGGTCGACGCGGGGCGCGGTCGACGTTGGAGAACCGAAGCGCGTAGTGGTCGTAGTGGTCACGGGCGGAGCCGTTCTGGTCGTGGTCACGATCGGCGAGGCTCGGTCCGTGCGACGCGTCCCCGCCTGGTTCCTCGGCCTGCTGGTCTGCGTGTTCGCCACCCAGACCGCCCTGAACCTCGCGCGCCCGCTGGTCTCCTACCGGGCGATCGCGCTGGGGGCGGACGCGACGGCGGTCGGCGTCGTCACCGCCGCGTACGCGCTGCTGCCGATCGTCGTGGCGGTGCCGCTGGGCCGGGCGACCGACCGGCTGGGGCGCTCGGCCGAGGTGCTGCTGCTCGGCGTCGTGCTGCTAGGCGTCGGCCCCCTGCTGCTCGCCGGGGCGGACACGTTGGTCACGGTCGGGCTCGCCTCGACCGCGCTCGGCTTCGGCCACCTCGCCTTCATGATCGCCGCGCAGGGCCTGGTCGCGGCGCGCAGCGCGAGCGGTGACCTCGACCGGACCTTCGGCGTCTTCACCGCCGTCACCTCGGCCGGTCAGCTCGTCGGCCCGCTGCTCGCGGGTGCCCTGCTCGGCGATGCGAGCGGCGCGGCGCTCCTGCCCGCCAGCCGCACGGCGCTGCTCGTCGCCGGCGCGTGCGTCCTCCCCGCCCTGCCGGTCGCGGCGGTGACCGCCGCACGCCGGCTGCGTCGCGCGATCCCTCTTCCCGACGCCGGGGCGGCGCCGGAGGGCGGGCGCACCGGCATCCCCGCGCTGCTGCGCCGCCCCGGGATGCGTCCGGGACTGCTCGTCAGCCTCGCGCTGCTCGCCACCGTCGACCTCGTCACCGCCTACCTGCCGCTGCTCGCCGAGGAGCGGGGGATCGCCCCGTCCGTGGTCGGGCTGCTCCTCGGGGCACGGGCGGGCGCGTCGCTGGCCTCACGGCTGCTCCTGGCGCGCCTCGCGGCCCGGTGGTCGCGCTCGACCCTCGTCGTCGCGAGTGCGGCGGGTTCGGCGGTGGCCCTCGTGGTGGCCGCGTGGCCCGGCGCCGGGGTCCCGGTCCTCGCGGTCGCGCTGCCCCTGTGCGGGTTCTTCCTCGGGATCGGCCAACCCCTGACGATGACCCTGACGGTGCGCTCGGCCCCGGTCTCCGCCCGCTCGACGGCGCTCGCCCTGCGGCTGCTCGCCCACCGGCTCGGGCAGGTCGCGGTCCCGGCCGGCGCGGGCCTCGTCGCGGGGGCCACCGGCGCCGCGGGGGCGCTCTGGCTCGCGGGCGTCCTGCTCGCCGGATCGGCGGCCGCGGCGGCGGACGCCACGCGCCGCGGAGCGTTCGACGACGGCTGAGCTCCCGGGGTACTCCCCGGGCATGGACCTCGACCAGGCACGCTCCTACCTCCGCGAGCACCACCACGCCGTGCTCGCCACGACCCGTTCCGACGGCGCCCCGCAGCTCTCGCCCGTCGTCGTCGGGATCGACGACGACGGCGCCGCGGTGATCAGCACCCGGGAGACCGCGATGAAGGCGAAGAACCTGCGGCGCACGCCGCGCGCCTGGGTGTGCGTGTTCCCCGACGGGTTCTTCGGCGAGTGGGCGCAGGTGGAGGGGGACGTCGAGATCGTCGACCTGCCCGCGGCCCACGAGCCGCTGCGGGCGCTCTACCGACAGGTCACGGGCGGCGAGCACGACGACTGGGACGAGTTCGACGAGGCCATGCGCTCGGAGCGCCGGGTGGCGGTGCGGATCCACCTCGACCGGGCGGGGCCGAGCGTGAGCGGCTAGATAGCCTGGGAGTCTCCCCACCCGACGCGACCAGGAGATTCACCGCAGATGATGCGCACGCACCCCGCCGGCACGCTGCGCGCCGAGCACGTCGGCGCCACCGTCACCCTCGCCGGATGGGTGGCCCGACGCCGGGATCACGGCGGCGTGGTGTTCATCGACCTGCGCGACGCCTCCGGGGTCGTGCAGGTCGTCTTCCGCTCCGGCGAGGTCGCCGAGGCGAGCCACCGGCTGCGCGCCGAGTACTGCGTGCAGGTGGTCGGCAGCGTCGAGGCCCGCCCGGGGGGCAGCGAGAACGCCGACCTCGCGACCGGCGCCGTCGAGATCAGCGCGACCGAGCTGACCGTGCTCTCGGAGTCCGCGCCGCTGCCGTTCCAGATGGACGAGACGCCCGGTGAGGACGTCCGGCTGCGCTACCGCTACCTCGACCTGCGCCGCGAGGGCCCGGCCCACGCGATCCGGATGCGCTCGCGGGCGAACAAGATCGCCCGCGACGTGCTCTCCGACCGCGACTTCGTCGAGGTCGAGACCCCGACCCTGACCCGGTCGACCCCCGAGGGCGCGCGCGACTTCCTCGTCCCGGCACGGCTGCGCCCGGGCAGCTGGTACGCGCTGCCGCAGTCCCCGCAGCTGTTCAAGCAGCTGCTCCAGGTCGGCGGCCTCGAACGCTACTTCCAGATCGCGCGCTGCTACCGCGACGAGGACTTCCGCGCCGACCGCCAGCCCGAGTTCACCCAGCTCGACATCGAGGCGAGCTTCGTCGACCAGGACGACGTCATCGCGCTCGGCGAGGCCGTCATCGGGGCCCTGTGGTCGGAACTCGCGGGCTACGAGCTGCCCGCGCCGGTCCCGCGGATCACCTACGCCGACGCGATGGCGCGCTACGGCTCGGACAAGCCGGACCTGCGCTTCGGGATCGAGCTCACCGAGCTCACCGACTACTTCGCGGAGACGCCGTTCCGCGTCTTCCGTGCCCCGTACGTCGGCGCGATCGTGATGCCGGGCGGCGCGTCCCAGGCCCGCCGCACCTTCGACGGCTGGCAGGAGTGGGCCAAGCAGCGCGGTGCCCGCGGGCTGGCCTACGTGCTCGTCGGCGACGACGGCGAGGTCGGCATGGGCGGCCCCGTCGCGAAGAACCTCTCCGACGGCGAGCGGGAGGGCCTCGCGAAGGCCGTCGGCGCCGCCCCGGGCGACTGCATCTTCTTCGCCGCCGGGCCGCGCTCGTCCTCACGGGCGCTGCTGGGCGCCGCCCGCGGCGAGATCGCCCGTCGTCAGGACCTCATCGAGCCGGGCACGTGGTCGTTCGTGTGGGTGGTCGACGCGCCGCTGTTCGAGGCGGCCGACGAGGCGACGGCGGCGGGGGACGTCGCGGTCGGCTCCGGGCAGTGGACCGCCGTGCACCACGCGTTCACCTCGCCGACGCCGGAGTGGATCGACCGGTTCGAGGAGGACCCGGCGAACGCGCTGGCCTACGCCTACGACCTCGTCTGCAACGGCAACGAGATCGGCGGCGGGTCCATCCGTATCCACCGTCAGGACGTCCAGGAGCGTGTGTTCGCCCTGATGGGCCTGTCGGCCGAGGAGCAGCGGGAGAAGTTCGGCTTCCTGCTCGACGCCTTCTCCTTCGGCCCGCCGCCGCACGGGGGGATCGCCTTCGGCTGGGACCGCATCTGTGCGCTGCTCGCGGGGGTCGACTCGATCCGCGACGTGATCGCGTTCCCGAAGACCGGTGGTGGGTACGACCCGCTGACGGCCGCGCCCGCGCCGATCACGGCGCTGCAGCGCAAGGAGGCGGGGGTCGACGCGAAGCCCACGAAGCCGGCGGAGCCGGGATCGGGGACGCTGCCGGCGAACCCGGTGAAGCCCCAGGACCGGCCCGTGGAGGACCCCGGGACGCAGCCCTCCTGACGCCGGGTCCGGGCCCCGACCCGACGTTCGGTTGCGCGCCGTCGCTCTCACAATCGGTGACGCCGCGCAACCGTATCGTGGGGCTCGGCTCACTCACGTGCATCGATTCCGAAGGCCGTCGGAGCGAATTACTCGCGAGTAGTGCACGCCGCGGCCGGTAGGCTCCATCGTCTGATGACCCCGCTCACGGCCGATGACTCCGACACGCCCTCCGTCCTCGACGCCACGGCGCCCTCCGACCGTTCGGTCGAGCGCACGGTCGCGCTGGCCGAGGAACTCCTCACCCGCCGGGCCGGCGCCCGCGTACGGCTCGCGGATGCGGAGGATCTGGGCGGGAGTTCCCGGTCGAGGGTGGTGCGGGTCCGGGTCGCGCAGAACCCGTTCTCGCTGCCGCGCTCCCTCGTCGTGAAGCACTACCTCGGGGAGGCCACGGCCTCGGCCCGCACGTCGGCGACGGAGCGTGTCGATCCGTTCCCGTACGAGGCCGCCAGCTGCCAGCTGTTCACGGCCATGCCCGCAGGCGACCGGGCGACCCCCACGCTCTACGCCAACGACCCGCAGCGACGCCTGCTCGTGCTCGAGGACCTCGGCCGCGGCGCGACGCTGGCCGACAAGCTCCACGGCGGGGACGCCAAGGCCGCCGAGCGCGCCCTGCTCGGCGCCACCCGTGCGCTCGGGCGGCTCCAGGCGGCGACGGCCGCCCGCGAGGGGGACTTCGGCGCCCTCCTGCGCCGCTCCGGCGTCAAGCACTGGCGGGACCCGCTCGCCGACGACGCCCGCACCGCGCTCGCGGAGATCCCGGACCTGCTGGCCCACCGGCTCCGTGTCGAGGCCGCGCCCGCGGCGGTCGAGCACGCCCGCAGCGCCGCGGCGCTCCTGGGCGGCACGCGGTACCGGGCCTTCAGCCCGTCGGAGGTGTCGCCGGAGAACTGCCTGCTCACCGGCGCCGGTGCCCGGTTCCTCGACTTCGAGTGGGGCTGCTTCCGCGACGTCGCCTTCACGGCCTCGTCGGTGCGGCTGCCGTTCCCGGGGTGGGCGGCGCCGTACGCACTGCCGACCGGGATGGCCGAGGCGATGACGGCGTCGTGGCAGTCCGAGGTCGCCGGGGTGTGGCCCGAACTCGCCGACCCCGCCGTCGCCGGCCCGCGCCACCTCGCCGCGACGACGCTGTGGGTGTGGGTGTGCACGCGGTCGCTGCTGCCGCTCGTGGTCGGCGACGGGACGGTGCCCGAGCAGGTCGTCGTCGGGCGTCCGCCGATGCGCGCCGCGGCGGTGCTGTCGGGCTACTGGCAGCGCCTCGCGACCGACGCCGGTCGCCAGGGCGAGCCGGCCGTGGTCGACCTCGCCGAGGCGGTCGTCCGTGCGCTCGCCCCGTACGGCGGGCAGGTGCCGCTCCCGGTGTTCCCGGCCTTCGGCGGGCGCTGAGAGGCGCCCGGACCCGGCGTCGGGAAGCGGCGCCGGGAACCGGCCTCGGGAACTGACCTTCTGAAGCGACCTCAGGAACCGATGAAGCGCGCGATCCGCTCGAGCGCGGTCTCGAGCTGGGGGAGCGCGGTCGCGTAGGAGCAGCGCACGTGGCCCTCGCCCGAGGGACCGAACACGTTGCCGGGCACCACGGCGACCTTCTCCTGCGTGAGCAGGCCCTCGGCGAACTCCTCGGAGGTCATGCCGGTCGACGCGATCGACGGGAAGACGTAGAAGGCGCCGCCGGGCACGGGGCAGGTGAGCCCGAGCTCGTCGAGGCCCTTGGAGAAGAGGCGACGCCGCCGGTCGTAGTCGGCGACCATCTCGTCGACGTCGTCCTGGGCGGTGCGCATGGCCTCGAGGGCGGCGATCTGCGACATGTGCGGGGCGCACAGCATCGTGTACTGGTGGATGCGGTGCATGAGCTGCGCGAGCGGCTCCGGGGCGCAGGCGTAGCCGACGCGCCAGCCGGTCATCGCGTAGGACTTCGAGAACCCGCCGAGGGTCACCGTGCGCTCCGGGGCGCTCACGGCCGCCGGGGTGTGCGTGCCGTGGTAGGTGAGCCGGTCGTAGATCTCGTCGGAGATCAGCCACAGGTCGTGCTCGCGGGCCAGCGCCGCGAGGGCCTCGAGGTCGGCGGCGCTCTGGGCGCTGCCGGTGGGGTTGGACGGCGAGCCGAAGAGGATCGCCTTGGTGTTCTCCGTGATCGCCGCGCCGATGATCGCCGGGTCGAGCCGGTAGGCGTCGCCGGGGTCGAGCGCGACGGGCACCGGGATGCCGCCCGCGAACGCGACGCACGGCTGGTAGGCGACGTAGCAGGGCTCCGGGACGATCACCTCGTCGCCCGGGTTGAGCAGCGCCCGCAGCGTGAGGTCGAGGCCCTCGGAGACGCCGCTGGTGATCAGGCACTCGTCGGCTGCGCGGTAGCGCACGCCGTAGCGGTCGGCGAGGTCGTCGGTGATCGCCTCGCGGAGCTCGAGCAGGCCCGAGTTGCTCGTGTAGGTCGTCGCGCCGTGCTCGAGGGCGTGGATCGCGGCCTCGCGGGCGCTCCACGGCGTCGGGAAGTCCGGCTCGCCCACGCCGAGGGAGATGACCCCCTGCATGCTCTGCGCGAGGTCGAAGAACTTGCGGATTCCCGACGGCGGGATGGCCGCGACCGTGCGGGAGAAGGGCTTCTGCGGGGCGCTCACGGCGTCACCGACAGCCGCTGGTCGGGCTCGGGATCGGTGAGCAGTTGACCGTCGTCCTTGTAGCGACGCAGCAGGAAGTGGGTGCTGGTCGCCGTGACCCGGTCGACGCCCGAGAGCTTCTGGGCGACGAAGTCGGCGACCTCCTTCATGGAGTCCCCCTCCACCTCGACCCGCAGGTCCTGCGCCCCGCTGACCAGGTGCACCGCCCGGATCTCCCGGAAGCGCGCGATCCGCTCGGCGACGTCGTCGAACCCGCGCCCGCGCTCGGGTGCCACGGTGACGTCGACGAACGCGGTCACGCGCTGGTCGCCGAAGCGGTCCCAGTCGACGACCGTCTTGTAGCGCCGGATCACCCCGGACGCCTCCCACGCGGCGATGTGCTCGCGCACCGTCGCCTCGTCGATCCCGGTCAGCGTCGCGATGCGCTCGGCGCTCGCGTGCGCGTCGGACTCCAGCACGGTGAGGATCTCCCGCATGGTCGGTGACCCTAGTGGGGCCTCCACCGCGTCCGTGGCTGGCGGTTCAGCCGGAGTGGCAGGCGGGGCCGCCCGCCTCGGCCGCGAGGTGCACACCAGACACGGTCCGGGGTGCCGGAACCTGCCCCAGGTGAGTCTCGGGGCGGGGGGTCGGAGGTGGGCAGTAGCGTCGGGGGCGTGAGCGAGGAGGGGCTGTTCGACGTGGCGCCGCCGGAGCCCGAGCGGCCCGCCGTCGAGGACCTGCGCCCGGTGACGCGGGGCGTGGTCGAGGACCGTCCCATGCCGGCGGGCAATGACGTCCGCCCCCCGCTCGCCGTCCGGATGCGGCCCGCCTCGCTCGACGAGGTCGTCGGCCAGGACCACCTGCTCGCGCCCGGTGCCCCGCTGCGCCGTCTCGTCGAGGGCGCCGCACCCGCGTCGGTGCTGCTCCACGGCCCGCCCGGGACCGGGAAGACGACGCTCGCCCGGCTGATCTCGCTCGCGACCGGGCGGGCGTTCGAAGCGCTGTCGGCCCTCTCGGCGGGGGTGAAGGAGGTCCGCGGGGTCATCGAGGTGGCCCGCCGACGGCTGGCCGCGTCCGACCCCCGCCGGACGGTGCTGTTCATCGACGAGATCCACCGCTTCAGCCGCACGCAGCAGGACGCCCTGCTCGGCGCGGTCGAGGACCGGGTCGTGCTGCTCGTGGGGGCGACGACCGAGAACCCGAGCTTTTCGGTCGTCGCCCCACTGCTCTCGCGGTCGCTGGTGCTCGGGCTGCATGCGTTGACCGACGACGCCGTCGCGACGCTGCTCGACCGCGCGGTCGCCGACGACCGTGGCCTCGCGGGCACCGTCACGCTCACCGACGACGCACGTGCCCACCTCGTCCGGCTCGCCGCCGGCGACGGCCGGCGCTCGCTCACCGCCCTGGAGGCGGCGGCCGACGCCGTGGGGGAGGGCGGGACGATCGACCTGGCCGTGGTCGAGCAGGTCGTCGACGAGGTGGCGGTGCGCTACGACCGGGCCGGCGACCAGCACTACGACGTCATCTCGGCGTTCATCAAGTCGATCCGCGGCTCGGATCCCGACGCCGCGCTGCACTACCTGGCCCGCATGATCGTGGCGGGGGAGGACCCGCGGTTCATCGCGCGCCGGCTCGTGGTGCACGCCAGCGAGGACGTCGGACTCGCCGACCCGACCGCGCTGCAGGCCGCCACCGCCGCGGCCCAGGCCGTCGCGCTGATCGGTCTGCCCGAGTGCCGGATCGCGCTCGCCCAGGCGACGATCCACCTCGCCACGGCGCCCAAGTCGAACGCCGTGATCACCGCGATCGACGCGGCCATGTCCGACGTCCGGACCGGCGCCGCGGGGCCGGTGCCGCCCCATCTGCGCGACGGGCACTACGCCGGGGCGCAGAAGCTCGGCAACGCGGTGGGCTACCGGTACCCGCACGACGAGCGCTCGGCCGTCGTCACCCAGCAGTACCCGCCCGACGAGCTGGTCGGCCGCGACTACTACGCCCCCACCGGGCGCGGGGAGGAACGGGCGATCGCCGAACGCCTCGCCCGGCTCCGCGAGGTGATCCGCGGTCGTTAGGCCCAGGTGCCGTCACGCCGGGCCGGAACCCCCTCACGGCCTGCGGAGATCCGGTCCACCATCGCCGGCGTGACCGGCGGTGCCGCCCCGCGGCGCGGCCGGGGCACGCGCCGATCATGACCTACCGGTAGCCTTCCGCCACCGTCCGGCCCGCGGGCCGGGAGCGGACAGACGACCACCAGCGAATGGGGAATGACCGTGTCGGTCGGGCAGATCGCGGCCATCGTCGCCGCGGTGGCGTTCGTGATCCTGGTGCTGCTGCTGGCCGTTCCGCTGATCAAGCTGGGTCGCACGCTGGACGAGGCGACGATCGCCATCCGCAAGACGCACGAGGGGTCGGCGCCGCTGCTGAACGACGCGCAGGTCACGCTGACCACGGTCAACACGCAGTTGGAGCGCGTCGACGGCGTCACCGCGAGCGCGCAGGCCGTGGCGGCCAACACCCGTGCGCTGAGCTCGTTGTTCACCGCCACCCTCGGCGGCCCGCTGGTCAAGGCGGCCGCCCTGTCCTACGGGCTGCGCAAGGCCAGCCAGGCCCGGAAGCTGAAGAACGCACCGCCCTCGAAGCGGTCCACCAGGAGCAAGCGGAGCGCCCGCGCATGAAGCGTCTGTTCTGGGTCGGGGTCGGCGTCGCGATCGGCGTCAGCGCCACCCGCAAGGTCAACCAGGTCACGCAGCGGGCCACGCCCGCCGGGATCGGCACGAGCCTCGGCGAGGGGCTGCGCGAGCTCGGCGCCGGGCTCGGGGCCTTCGGGGCCGAGGTCCGCGCCGGCATGAACGAGCGCGAGCAGGAGCTGTACTCGCTCGTCGAGGACACGACCGAGATCCCGGTGCGTCCGCAGCCGATCGTCGACCCGACGCCCAGTGGCCGCCACGCACGAGCGTCCCGGCGGGGACCCGCCGGGCGCTGAGCGCGCCCGTCGTCGGGACCGTCCCGCACCCGAGCCACCCACCTCCGCGGGTGGCACCCGTCGCTGCCCGTCGGGCACGCGGAATGATGGGTGCTGCCCGCACCACTGACGACGAGCAGGACTGACGTGCAGACCCACGAGATCCGTCGACGCTTCCTCGCGCACTTCGAGGCCGCCGGCCACACCCCCGTCCCCAGCGCCTCGCTGATCCTGGACGACCCGACGCTGCTGTTCGTCAACGCCGGGATGGTGCAGTTCAAGCCGTACTTCCTCGGCGAGGCGCCGCCGCCCTACCCGCGGGCCACCTCGGTGCAGAAGTGCGTGCGGACCGGCGACATCGAGAACGTCGGGCGCACCACGCGCCACAACACGTTCTTCCAGATGGCGGGCAACTTCTCCTTCGGCGACTACTTCAAGGAAGGCGCGATCCGCCACGCCTGGTCGCTGATCACGTCGAGCCAGGACGACGGCGGGTACGGCTTCGACCCGGAGCGCATCTGGGTCACCGTCTACGAGAACGACGACGAGGCCGAGCGCATCTGGCACGAGGTCATCGGCCTGCCCCCGGAGCGGATCCAGCGTCGCGACGGGCGCGACAACTACTGGGACATGGGCATCCCGGGCCCCGGCGGACCCTGCTCGGAGATCTACTACGACCGCGGCCCGGAGTTCGGTGTCGAGGGCGGGCCGGTCGCCGACGAGGACCGGTACCTCGAGATCTGGAACCTCGTCTTCATGCAGGACGTGCGGGGGACCGAGAGCCCGAAGTACGGCGCCGCCCCCGTCGGCGAGCTGCCGAAGAAGAACATCGACACCGGCCTCGGGGTGGAGCGCGTCGCGTTCCTGCTCCAGGGCGTCGACAACGTCTACGAGACCGACCTCGTCCGCCCCGTGATCGACCGCGTGGAGCAGCTCTCGGGCCGTTCCTACGACGCGGGCACCGAGGAGGACGGCGTCCGCTTCCGCGTGATCGCCGACCACGTCCGCACCGCCACGATGATCATCGGCGACGGCGCGGTCCCGGGCAACGAGGGCCGGGGCTACGTGCTGCGCCGCCTGCTGCGCCGCGTGGTCCGCAACGCCCGCCTGCTCGGGATCACCGAGCCGGTGCTGGTCGACCTCGTCGGGGTCGTGCGCGACGTCATGAGCCCGTCCTACCCCGAGATCGCGACCGGCTTCGAGCGGATCGCCGCGGTGGTCCGCCGCGAGGAGGAGGCCTTCCTCGCCACCCTCGCCACCGGCTCGCGCATCTTCGAGTCGGCCGTGGCCGAGACCCGGGCCTCCGGCGCGTCGACGCTGCCCGGCGCCAGCGCCTTCGCCCTCCACGACACCTACGGCTTCCCGATCGACCTCACCCTCGAGATGGCCGCCGAGGCCGGTCTCGACGTCGACGAGGGCGCCTTCCGCGGGCTGATGGACGAGCAGCGGGCCCGCGCCAAGGCCGACGCCGCCGCCCGCAAGCACGGCGGCGCCGACGCGTCGGCCTACCGCGAGATCCTCGAGCGCGCGGGTCTCACCGACTTCCTCGGCTACCGCGACCAGCAGGCCGACGCCCACGTCGTCGGGCTCGTGGTCGACGGCGTCGGGGTCCCGGCGGCCACCGAGGGCGACGCCGTGGAGGTCATGCTCGACCGCACGCCCTTCTACGCCGAGGGCGGCGGGCAGCAGGCCGACACCGGCCGGCTGACCGGCGACGGCTTCGCCGTCGAGATCACCGACGTGCAGACGCCCGTGCCCGGGCTCTCGGTGCACCGCGGCCGCGTCGTCTACGGCGAGATCACCCGCGACGCCCCCGTGTCGGCCCAGATCGACATGGAGCGCCGCGCCGCCATCTCCCGCTCGCACACCGCCACGCACCTGGTGCACGCCGGGATGCGGAAGGCCCTCGGCGACTCGGCCGCGCAGGCCGGGTCGCTCAACGCCCCCGGGCGGCTGCGGTTCGACTTCACCTCCCCGGAGGGCGCCGTCCCGACGACGGTGCTCGCCGACGTCGAGGACGAGGTCAACTCGGTACTCCTCGGCGACGACGAGGTCCGGGCGTTCGTCACCGACATGGAGGAGGCCCGCCGGCTCGGCGCCGTCGCCCTGTTCGGCGAGAAGTACGGCGACGCCGTGCGGATCGTCGAGGTCGGCGACTACTCCCGCGAGCTCTGCGGCGGCACCCACGTGGAGCGCGCGGGCCAGCTCGGCCTCGTCAAGCTGCTCAGCGAGGGCTCGGTGGGGTCGGGCGTGCGCCGCGTGGAGGCCCTCGTCGGGATCGACGCCTTCCGGTTCCTCGCCCGCGAGCACGTCCTGGTGAACCAGCTCGCCGAGCAGTTCCGCGCCCAGCCCGAGGAGCTCCCGGAGCGCATCTCCGGCATCGTCGACCGCCTGCGCGCCGCGGAGAAGGAGCTCGAGACGGTCCGCGCGAAGGAGGTCCTGTCGTCGGCCGGCGCGCTGGCCGACAGTGCCGACGACGTCGCGGGCGTCGCCCTCGTGGCCACCCGGACCCCGGACGGCGTCGGCGGCGGGGACCTCCGCACGCTCGCCTCCGACGTCCGGGGCCGCCTCGGCGAGCGGCCGGGCGTGGTCGCGCTCTTCGCCCCCGACGGCGAGAAGCTCTCCTTCGTCGTCGCCACCACGGCCGCCGCCCGTGACCGCGGACTCGCCGCCGGTGACCTGGTGAAGGCCTTCGCGCCCGCCGTCGGGGGCCGGGGTGGCGGCAAGGCCGACCTGGCCCAGGGCGGCGGTGCGCCCTCGGGTGGCCCGGCCGGGATGGACGCCGGGATCGGGGCTGCCATCGACGCGCTGCGGGCGCAGGTGGCGACGGCGGGCGTCTGAGCGTGACCGGCCGTGTGCTGGGGGTCGACGTCGGCGCGGTGCGCGTCGGCGTCGCCCTCTCCGATCCCGCCGGAGTGCTCGCCACGCCGCTCGTTACGCTCGATCGGGACGAGACGACGTGGTCCGACCTGGACCAGCTCGTGGATCTCGTCGTCGAGCACGAGGTGGTGGAGGTGGTCGTGGGCCTGCCGCGCACCCTGGCCGGGCGTGAGGGCCCGGCCGCCGAGGCCGCCCTCGGGTACGCCGACGACCTCCGCGAGGTGTTCGACGAGCGCGGGGTGTCGGGGGTGCCGGTGACGATGGCCGACGAGCGGCTCTCCACCGTGACGGCGGGGCGCATGCTCTCCGATCGCGGGGTCAAGGGGCGTGCGCAGCGCCGGGTGATCGACCAGGCGGCCGCGGTGGCGATCCTGCAGACCTGGCTGGACGCCCGCCGCGGGACGGCCACGTGACCCGGGAGGCCGGACGGCCTCGCCTGGTCCCGATGTCCACGTCCACCCGCTCCGACCGGCAGGACGACACCGGGTCGGAGGTGCGGATCCCGCGTCGCGAGCGCGGCCTGCGGCGCCCGGGCGGGCCGTCCGCCGAGGGCCACCCCACCCGTCGTCGGGAATGGGAGCCGCCCACCACCGCCCTCGCCGCCCGCGAGTCGGAGCAGGCCTCCGACGGGGCGGACGCGGTCACCGACACGATGCGGCGCGGGCACGTGCCCGAGGTCCCCTCGCGCGTCGCGCTGCCGCACCCGCCCGAGCCGGTGCGGCCCCGCGGCGGTCCCGCGGAGCACCGCACCCAGCCCGTGGCCGCGGCCGCCCGCGCGTCCTGGGCCCCGACCGGCCCGACGCCCTCCGGCGGCGCGCGCCGCTCCGGCGCAGACCCGGCGTCGCGAGGTCCCGGGGGCTCCGGGGACGACCTGGACGTGCTCGGCGGGCTGGGCGAGCTCGGTCGATCCACGTCGACGCCGTCGTCGGGCGACCCGGCGGACGGGCAGCCGGCCCGGCGTCGGCTGGTCTGGCCGATCGTCGCCGCGGTGCTCGTCCTCGCCCTCGCCGGCGGGGCGTTCTTCGCCCGCGACCTCTGGGGTGTGGTGTTCCCCCCGGACTTCGACGGCCCCGGTTCCGGGCACGTCGTCGTGCAGGTGGCCGACGGCGACTCGACCCGCGACATCGGGGAGTCCCTGGTGACGGCGGGGGTGGTGGCCTCGGCCCGCGGCTTCGGGCAGGCCGCCGAGGACGACCCCCGCGGCCGCGGCATCCAGCCCGGCTACTACGACATGGCCCGGCAGATGACGGCCGCCGAGGCGGTCGGACGGATGCTCGACCCTGCCTCGCGGCTCGGCCGTCTCGAGGTCCGCGGGGGGATCCAGCTCGACGACACGGCGGGAGTCGGTTCCGCCCGGGTGCCCGGTGTGCTGTCCCTGATCGCCCAGGCGACGTGCGTGGTCGAGGACTCGGGGCAGCGGCGGTGCGTGTCGGTGGACGACCTGCGGCGCGCGATGGTCGGGACCGACCCCGCCCAGCTCGGCGTGCCCGACTGGGCCCTCGACGGCTTGCGGAAGGCTCCGCCCGAGCGGCGGCTCGAGGGCCTGGTCGCGCCCGGCACCTACGACGTGCGGCCCGGCTCCGACGCCGTCTCCGCGCTCACCACGGTGGTGCGCACCTCCGCCGAGACGCTGGAGTCGGCGGGACTCGTGACGAAGGCCGCGGCCAACGACGTCACGCCCTACCAGGCGCTGATCATCGGCTCGATCGCCGAGCGGGAGGGCATCGAGTCCGACTTCCGGCGGGTCGCGCGGGTGATCTACAACCGGCTCCCGATCCCCATGCGGCTGCAGATGGACTCGACGATCAACTACCCGCTCGACCGGCAGACCCTGCTGACCACGCCGGTCGACCGGGACACCCCGGGGCCGTACAACACCTACCTCAACTTCGGGCTGCCGCCGACGCCCATCGGCGCGGTGTCCACGCCCGCGCTCACGGCGGCGCTGAACCCCGAGGTCGGGGCGTGGGTGTACTTCGTGAAGTGCGAGAAGGACGGCGCCTCCTGCTTCGCGGTGACGCCCGAGGAGCACGACGCGAACCGACGGCTCGCCCAGGACCGCGGCGTCTACTGATGGGCATCGCCTGATGGGTGCGCCCCGGCGCGCCGCGGTCCTCGGCTCGCCGGTGGCCCACTCCCTGTCCCCGGTGCTGCACGGCGCCGCGTACGCGGCCCTCGGCCTGTCCGGGTGGACCTACGAGCGGCGCGAGTGCACGGCCGAGGAGCTGCCGGGCCTGGTGGACGGCCTGGACGGGGCCTGGGTCGGGCTGTCGGTGACGATGCCGGGCAAGAAGGCGGCGCTGGCGTACGCGATGACGGCGTCGACCCGGGCGCACCGGCTCGGAGTGGCCAACACCCTGGTGCGCACCGACGCGGGCTGGGCGGCGGACTGCACGGACGTCGACGGGATCGCCGGTGCCCTGCGGGCGGCCGGGATCGTGGAGCCGGCGCCACTCGCCGCCGGCCTGCACGACGTGGTGGTCCTCGGCGCGGGCGCGACGGCGTCCGCGGCCGTGGGCGCCCTGGACGAGATCGGCAACGAGGACGTCCAGCTCGTCGTGCGGGACCCGGCACGGGCGGCGGAGACCGCGGTCGTCGTCGAGGCGTACGGCATGCGCGGCCTGGTGCGGACGTTCGACCGGCTCGACGAGGTCGACCTGTCCCGCGCTCGGGCCGTCGTCAACACCACGCCCGCCGGGGCGGTCGACGACGCGCTCGCCGACCGTCTGGTCGCCGGGGTGCCGGACCACGCCGTCGTCCTCGACGCCGTCTACCACCCGTGGCCCACGCCGCTCGCCGCGGCGGCCGCCCGGCGGGGGCTGGCCGTCGCCACCGGGCTGGACATGCTGCTGCACCAGGCGTTCGGGCAGGTCGAGCAGTTCACCGGGCGCAGCGCGCCCCGCCGGGAGATGCACCGGGCGCTGGTCCGCGCGACCGGCTTCGACGTCCGTCCGCCGTAGCGCTCCGTCCCCACCGGCCTCGACGACCGCACCTGTCCCCAGAGCACTGCTCTGCACATGACGTCCGGGGTGGCCGCGGCCCACGCTCGGTCCGTGGCGATGTGGGTGGACGTGGTCCTCGGGGTGCTGGTGCCCCTCGGGACGGGCGCGCTGGTCGGGGCCGCGGTGCGCCGCGGGCTGGCGGGTGTCCGCCGCGGGGTGCCGGTCGGCCCCGGGTGGTGCGAGGCGGGCGTGGCGGTGGCCTGGGCGACGGTCCTGACGGCGGCGGTGGTCGGCCTGGTGGCCGCGGCGTGGGTGCCCGCGCTGCTGCTGGTGTCGGTGGTGGCCGTCGCGGGGACCGCGACGGACCTGACGTCCGGCCGGCTGCCGGACGTCGTGACCCTGCCCGCGATCCCGGCGGGGTGGGCCGCGCTGGTGCCGCTCGGCGGCGGCGCCGTGCTCGCCGGGATCGGCGGGACGCTGCTGCTCGGGGGGCTGCACCTCGCGGTGGCGCTGCTCGCACCCGGGTCGACCGGCGGCGGGGACGTGAAGCTCGCGGCTGCGCTCGGTGCGCCCCTCGCCGCGGTCGGCTGGTGGGCCCTCGGGGTGGTGCCGGTGGCCGCCGCCGCGGTGCTCGCGGTGACCGCGCTGCTCCGCCGCCGCCGCGCCCTGCCGCTCGGGCCGCCGCTGCTCGGGGTGAGCTGGATCGTCCTTCTGGCCGCGGGCTGAGGGGAGGCGGACCGGACATGGAACGATGGCGGACGTGTTGCGCTGGTTGACGGCAGGTGAGTCGCACGGTCCGGCCCTGATGGCGGTGCTCGAGGGCATGGTCGCGGGGGTGTCGGTGTCGTCGAAGGAGATCTCGGCCGAGCTGGCCCGCCGTCGCCTCGGCTACGGGCGGGGGGCCCGGATGAGCTTCGAGGCCGACGAGCTCGAGATCCTCGGCGGGGTGCGGCACGGGCTGACCCAGGGCGGCCCGGTGGCGCTGCGCATCGGCAACACCGAGTGGCCCAAGTGGGAGACCGTGATGGCGGCCGACCCGGTGGACCCGGCGTTGCTGGAGGGGCGGGCCCGCAACGCGGCGCTGACCCGGCCGCGCCCGGGGCACGCCGACCTGGCCGGGATGACGAAGTACGGCTTCGAGGAGTCCCGCCCGGTCCTCGAGCGCGCGTCGGCGCGGGAGACCGCGGCGAAGGTGGCCCTCGGCGCGGTGGCCAAGGCGTTCCTGGCGCAGGCGCTCGGGGTGGAGGTGCTCTCGCACGTGATCTCCCTGGGCACCGCCGACGCCACGCCCGACCTCATCCCGGCCCCCGGGGACGGGGAGCGCATCGACGCCTCGCCCACCCGCGCGGTCGACGAGGCCTCCACCGCGCGGATGGTCGCCGAGGTCGACGCCGCCAAGGAGGAGGGCGACACCCTGGGCGGGGTCGTCGAGGTCGTGGCGCACGGGCTGCCGGTCGGCCTCGGGTCCTACGTGCAGGCCGACCGTCGCCTCGACGCGCGCCTCGCCGCGGCCCTCATGGGCATCCAGGCGATGAAGGGCGTCGAGATCGGGGACGGGTTCACCACCGCGCGGCGTCGCGGGTCGGCCGCCCACGACGAGATCGACGCCGCCGGCGAGGGCGGGATCGACCGCGCCTCCAACCGTGCGGGCGGCATCGAGGGCGGCATGACCAACGGCGAGCCGCTGCGCGCCCGCGTCGCGATGAAGCCGATCTCCACCGTCCCGCGCGCGCTGCGCACCGTGGACCTCGCCACGGGGGAGGCCGCGACCGCGCACCACCAGCGCTCGGACGTCTGTGCCGTGCCGGCCGCCGGTGTGGTCGCCGAGGCCCTGGTCGCCCTCGTGCTCGCCGACGCCGCCCTGGAGAAGTTCGGCGGGGACTCGCTGGCCGAGACCGCCCGCAATGCGGCGGCCTACCGCGCGGGGATCGATCCGTTGCGGGTCGTGGACCGATGAGCCCGGTGGTGGTGCTGGTCGGGCCGCCGGGCGCGGGGAAGTCGACGGTCGGGCGGCTGCTCGCCGCGCGGTGGGGCGTGCCGTTCGCCGACACCGACGCCCTGGTCGAGCAGAAGGCCGGCCGGGAGATCGCCGACATCTTCACCACCGACGGCGAGCCCGCGTTCCGCGCCCTGGAGCGCGAGGCCGTCGCCGAGGCGCTGGAGGGCCACGACGGGGTCCTGGCCCTCGGCGGGGGAGCGGTGCTGGCCGAGGCCACCCGGCAGGTCCTCGTGGGACACCCCGTGGTGCTGCTGTCGGTCGGGCTCGCCGCCGGCGTGCGGCGCACCGGACTCTCCACCGCGCGCCCGCTGCTGGCCGGGGTCAACCCGCGGGCCACGTTCGCGGCGCTGCTCAGCGAACGGCTGCCGGTCTACCGGGCGGTCGCCGCCCACGAGGTCGCCACGGACTCCCTGGATGCCGAGGCGGTCGCCGAGGCCGTCCACGGTCTGGTCGGGACGGAGGTCGCCTCCCGTGGCTGAGCCGGTCGAGACCGTGCGGGTCGCCTCCGGCAGCCCCTACGACGTGACCATCGGGCGCGGCGTGACCGGGACGGTGGCGGCCGCCGTGGCCGACGGCGGCCCGCTCGCCGGGGCCGCCCGGATCGCGGTGCTGCACCAACCGGCGGTGACCTCGATCGCCGACGACGTGGCCGACGGGCTCTCGGCCGCGGGGGTCGACGTGCACCACGTCGAGCTCCCCGACTCCGAGGACGGCAAGGACCTCACGACGGCGGGCTCCTGCTGGGAGGCCCTCGGGCGCATGGGGCTCACCCGCTCCGACGCCGTCGTGGCCGTGGGCGGCGGCGCGGCCACCGACCTCGCCGGGTTCGTGGCGGCCGGGTGGATGCGCGGGGTACGGGTCGTCCACGTCCCCACCACGCTGCTCGCCATGGTCGACGCCGCGGTCGGCGGCAAGACCGGCATCAACACCGCCGCCGGGAAGAACCTCGTCGGTGCCTTCCACGAACCGGCGGCCGTGGTCGCCGACCTCGACAGCCTGCGCACCGTGGGCGCCGAGGAGATCGCGGCCGGGATGGCCGAGGTGATCAAGACCGGGTTCATCGCCGACCCCCGCATCCTCGAGCTGGTCGAGGCCGACCCGAAGGCGGCCGTCGACCCGGACGGCGACGTGATCGCCGAGCTCGTCACGCGCTCGGTACGGGTCAAGGCCGAGGTGGTCGCCGCCGACCTGCGCGAGTCCCACCTGCGGGAGATCCTCAACTACGGGCACACCCTCGGGCACGCCGTGGAGCGGCGCGAGCGGTACCGCTGGCGCCACGGCGAGGCGGTGAGCGTGGGGCTGGTGTTCGTCGCCGAGCTCGCCCGCCGGGCCGGCCGTCTCGACGACGCCACGGCCGCCCGGCACCGGGACGTGCTCGCCTCGGTCGGCCTCCCCACGCGCTACGACCCCGACGCGCTGCCCGACCTCGTCGAGGCCATGAAGGTCGACAAGAAGAGCCGCGGGGCGATGCTGCGGTTCGTCGTCCTCGACGGCCTCGCGCGGCCGGGCCGGCTCGAGGGGCCGACGCCCGACGAGCTGGCGGCCGCCTACGGGGCGCTGGCGGACTGAGCCGGTCGAGCGAGGATGCGGCCCCGGGCCGACGTCGGAGGAGCGTTCGCCCGCACCGACCCCGGCCGCTACCAGCGCGCGGCGGACGGCTCGCCCTACCCCGCGAGCACCCGACCCGACGTCGTGCTCACCATGCTGCGCCTGCTCGACCTGGCCCAGGGCGGCACGGTCCTGGAGATCGGCACCGGCTCGGGCTTCGCCACCGCGGTGCTCTCCCGCGCCGTCGGTGACGGCGGGGCCGTGCACTCCGTCGACGTGGATCCCGGCGTGGTGGCCAGGGCGCAGGAGCTGCTCGCGGCCGACGGCCGGACCAACGTGCACCTGACGGCGGGCGACGCGCTCCGCGCCTTCCCTCCAGTCGGCCCGGTCGACCGGCTCGTGGCGTTCCTCTCGGTCGCCGCGGAGGTCCCGCCGCTCTGGGTCGCGGCGGTGCGTCCCGGTGGGCTCCTGGTGGTGCCGCGGCGCGCGGACGGCCGGGTCGTCCGGCACCGGCTCGGACCCACCGACGGTGTGCTGCGGGCCGAACGGGCCGTCGAGGCCGTCTTCGCCGAGCACAGGTCGGGGCGTGCGCCCGGAACGTGACCGGGTACGTGGGTCCATGCGACATCAGGAGTTCCTCGACGGGGTGGCCACCCGCGCCGGCCTCGATCGCACCGATGACGCCCGCCGGGGCAGCACCGCGGCCCTGGGCGCCCTCGGCGCCGTCCTGCCCGCCGACGACCGCGCCGCCCTCGCCGCCGCGCTGCCCGCCCTGCTCGTGCGCGAGGCGGGCCTCGACACGGACACGTCGCCCGGGGCCGCCGACTCGCTGGTGGAGGACGTCGCGCGGCGGACCGGGTGGACCCCGGAGCGGGCCCGCTACACCGTCGTCGCGGTGGTCGGCTCCGGCGGCTAGCGGCTCCGGCGGGCGGCGGGCAGGGGCCCGGCCGGGTCAGCCCACCGCCGGGGACGCCTCGCGGGCGACCCGCGGCCCGTCGTCGGGACGTCGGTCCCCGGTGCGGGCCGCCCCGACGCCCGCCGTCACCACGAGCACGATCCCCGCGACCGCGAGCACGGACGGCACCTGGCCGAGCACCACGGCGCCCACCAGCAGGGCGATCGCGGGCTCGAGCGCCATGAGCGTGCCGAAGGCCCCGGCGGCGAGCCGGCGCAGGGCGAGCAGCTCGAGGACGAACGGGACGACCGGCAGCAGGAGCGCGAGGCCGAGGCCGACGAGCAGCACGGGCCAGGTCAGCGCGCCGCCGAGGTCGGGCACGAGGGCCGAGGCCGCGACCGCGCTCACGAGGCCCGCGACCGGCATCGAGACCGCCAGCCCCTGCAGCCCCGTCACCTCGTCGCCGACCCGCTGGGTGAGCAGGATGTAGCCCGCCCAGCAACATGCGGCGGCCAGGGCGAAGCCGACCCCGAGGAGGTCCGTGCCGCCCTGCCACGGCTCGGTCAGCAGGAGCACCCCGCCCGCGGCGAGCACCGGCCACAGCAACGCCCGGCCCCGACCCCGCAGGACGGCGACCCCGAGCGGCCCGAGGAACTCGATCGCGCTGGCCGTCCCGAGCGGGATCCGGGCCACCGCGGCCATGAACAGCATCGTCAGCCCCGCCGTCACCACCCCGAGCAGCACCGCCGCGCCGAACGAGGACCGGGTGAACGACGAGGGCCGGGGCCGTGCGATCACGAGGAGCAGCAGCCCCGCCCAGCCCAGTCGCAGCGCGGCGACGCCCTCGGGCGGCACGACGGCGAACAGGCCGACGGACGCGGCGAGGCCGAGCTGGACGCAGGACATGGAGCCGAGGGCGAGCAGGGCACCCGAGCGGGCGCGGGGGGTCGTCACGGGCGACGAGTCAACGCCGCGCGACCGTCCGCGTCCACGTGAGGATCACGGACGGAACGTCCGTAGGATCAGGACGGTGGACACCCGCCGCCTGCCCCACCTGGTCGAGCTCGACCGCCTCGGCTCGATGCGCGCCGTCGCGGACGCGCTCGGCACGTCGACCTCCGTGGTGTCGCAGCAGATCGCGGCGCTCGCCCGCGAGGTCGGGGCCACGCTGGTCGAGCCCGACGGCCGCCGGGTCCGCCTCACGCCCGCCGGTCGCCGCCTCGCCGAGCACGGCCGCCGCATCGTCGCCGCCGTCGACGCCGCCCGCGACGACCTCGACCCCGCGGCCGAGCCCTCCGGCACCGTCCGCGTCGCCGGGTTCGCCAGCGCGATCCGCCGCTCCCTGATCCCGATCGTCGCCGACCTCGCCGTCCGGCACCCGGGCCTGCGGCTCACCTTCCACGAGCAGCAGCCCGCCGAGTCCCTCGCCCTCCTCGAGGCCGACGCCGCCGACCTCGCGCTCGTCTACGACTACGACCTCGCCCCGGCCGCCCCCATGCCGCCCTCCGTCCGGGCCGGCCGGCGGCTCTGGGAGGTCCGCTGGGGCCTCGGTGTTCCCGACGACGGGGCGGTGCCGGTCGGGGCGGCGACCTCGGCCGAGGTGCTCGCCGCCTACGCCGACCGCGCCTTCATCGGGGACTCCCGCAACGACGCCGACGAACGGGTGCTGCGGCTCCTCGGGGCGGCGGCCGGGTTCGACCTGCACGTCACGCACGAGGCCGACAGCCTGGACCTGGTGGACGACCTCGTCCTCGCCGGTCTCGGGGTGGGGCTGCTGCCCACGAACCGGCCCACGCGCGACGGGATCCGGGTGTTGGACCTGCCCGACCCGCCGGTGCGGTTGCGGTGCCGCCCGGTGGTGCGCCGCGGCCGGGAGACGTGGCCCCCGCTCGCCGCGGTGCTCGGCGCGCTGCGGTAGGTCCTCAGGCCTCGTCGTCGGACGGACGGCGAAGTCCGAACCGGCGGCGGGACGGCCGCTCCGGCGCCTCGTCGGGCTCGTCGGCGGCGGCGGGCCGGACCGTGTCGGGCAGCGGCGTGACCGGCGGCAGCACGGCGACGACGGGGGAGTGGGCGCCCGGACGCTCCGCGAAGGGCCCGGTGCCGAACGGCAGCCGCGTCGGCTCGTCGTCCGGGACACGCTGGGGACGGCGGGTACCCGTCGGTGCGGCCGCCGGCTGCCGCGTGCGGCCCCCGGCCCGCCGAGCGGCGACCTTCTCGGTGGTCGAGGCCGGCAGCACGGGCGGCTCGTCGGAGGTGCCGGCCACCGTCGAGGGGGCGTCCGGGGCGTCCCCGGCGGGGAGGTCGACGTCGGCGCCCGGGTCGTCGTCGGCGCGGGGGTCGTCCGCGCGGCGCAGCGAGAGCCAGCCGAAGCGGGCGCCGAGCGAGACCGAGGCGAGGATCAGCAGGATCGTGAACGACGCGCGTCCCACCAACGCGGCCCCGAGGTCCTCGACCCCGGTCGCGTCGACGAAGGACGCGAGTAGGATCCACGTGAGCAGCCCGGCGGCCGGGCCGGCGGCGAGCGACGCCTTGAGCCAGGTCCACTCCGGCGGCATGCGGTCGGCGATCACCTCCGCGCCGCCCCAGACCAGACCGACGAGCAGCAGCACGCCGAGCAGGAGCAGGGTCCACAGCAGCGAGAGCGACACGAACCGCGACGAGAGCGCCACGAACGTCGTCTGCCCCGCGCCGTAGAGCACGGTCATGACCAGAGCCCGCAGCAGCCAGGGACGCACGGGCCTCACCGTACGGTGCGGCAGGTCACGGCCCCGCACTACCCTCGCGCGGGTGACCGCCCCCCGTGCCGTGACCCGGCCCCGACCGCATCCTGCGGGCACCCGCCGTCGGGAAGCCCTGCGGGAGCTGCTGCGCGCGGCGGCCGTGGACGCGCTGCTGGTCACCGACCTCGTGAACGTCCGCTACCTGACCGGTTTCACCGGCTCGAACGCCGCGCTGGTGGTCCACGCCGGGGACTCCGCCGACGCCGAGGACCGCACGGTGCTCGCCACCGACGGCCGCTACACCACGCAGGCCGCGGCGGAGAGCCCCGACCTGCGGCTGCTGGTCGAGCGGCAGTGCGCGCCGGAACTGCTCACGCTCACGACGGCGGGTCGGGTCGGCTTCGACAGCGCGCAGGTCACCGTCGACGCCCACGACGTGCTCGCCGCCGCCGCCCGTGGCGAGCTCGTCCGCGCGCCCGGCCTCGTCGAACGGCTCCGTGCGGTGAAGGACGCCGCCGAGATCGACGCGCTGCGCCTCGCGTGCGCCGCGGCGGACGCCGCCCTCGCGGGCGCGATCGCCGACGGCGTGCTCGCCGCCGGACGCACCGAACGGGAGGTCGCGCACGAGCTGGAGGAACGGATGGTCGCGGCCGGGGCCACCGGGCCGAGCTTCGACACCATCGTCGCGGCCGGCGCCAACTCGGCCATCCCGCACCACCACCCCTCGGACGCCCCCCTCGCCCCGGGCGACCTCGTGACGATGGACTTCGGCGCGCTGGTGGACGGCTACCACTCCGACATGACGCGCACCGTGCTGCTCGGCCCGGCGCAGGACTGGCAGCGGGAGATCTACGCGCTGGTCGACGCGGCCGCCGCGGCCGGGCGGGCCGCCCTGCGTCCCGGCGTCCCGACGAGCGCGATCGACGCCGCGGCCCGGGACGTCGTGGTCGAGGCGGGCTACGGCGAACAGTTCGTCCACCCGGTCGGGCACGGGGTCGGACTGGTCATCCACGAGGCTCCGGCGATGTCCGCGAGTGCGACCGCTACCCTGGAGGCGGGCATGACGGTCACCGTCGAGCCGGGCGTGTACCTCCCCGGTCGCGGCGGTGTGCGGATCGAGGACCTCCTGGTGGTCACCGATTCCGGCGCCGAACCGCTGACCGCGTCGACGCGGGATCTGGTGGTCCTGGGCTGACGGGTGCCCGGCGAGCAACCACACGATCACGAGCGCAGGAGACGACGCGGCAGTGGCGACGACGAACGACCTGAAGAACGGCCTGGTCCTGCGGATCGACGGCAACCTCTGGTCCGTGACCGAGTTCCAGCACGTCAAGCCGGGCAAGGGCGGCGCCTTCGTCCGCACGACCCTGAAGAACGTGCTGACCGGCAAGGTGGTCGACAAGACCTTCAACGCGGGCACCAAGGTGGAGACCGCGAACGTCGACCGGCGCGACATGACCTTCCTGTACCGCGACGGCGACGACTTCGTGTTCATGGACGCGAGCGACTACGAGCAGATTCCGGTCCCGGCCGGCACCGTGGGCGACAACGCGCGCTTCCTGCTGGAGAACCAGGAGGTGCAGGTCTCCTTCAACGACGGCGCGCCGCTGTTCATCGAGCTGCCGTCCTCGGTGGAGCTCGAGATCACGCACACCGACCCGGGCCTGCAGGGCGACCGCTCCACCGGCGGCACCAAGCCCGCCACCGTCTCCACCGGCGCGGAGATCCAGGTGCCGCTGTTCCTGGAGACCGGCACCGTCGTCAAGGTCGACACCCGCGACGGTCGGTACCTCGGCCGCGTGTCGAGCTAGTGCCTGGGGAGACGCAGCGCAGCGGAGCTCGGGGCGCACCGCACGCGACACGTCGGGGATCCCGCTCGAAGGCCCGGAAACGGGCCCTGGACATCCTCTTCGAGTCCGAGGCCCGCGCGGAGGACCCGCTCGAGGTGCTCCGCCGTCGGATCGCGACCGCCGACGCCCCGCCGGTGTCGGACTTCGCGGCCACCCTCGTCGAGGGGGTCACCGAGCACCGCGACCACATCGACACCGCGCTCGGTGAGCTCGCCCGCGGCTGGTCGGTGGAGCGGATGGCCGCCGTCGACCGCGCGATCCTGCGGATCGGGGCGTTCGAGATCCTCTTCACCGCCGACGTCGACGACGCGGTGGCGATCGACGAGGCGATCGGCCTCGCCCGGGAGCTGTCGACCGACGACTCGCCGCGCTTCGTCAACGGCGTCCTCGCCGCCCTGGCGTCGGGGGAGCGGGTGCCCGTGACGGCCCCGGCCCGCGAGCGGATCGAGCTGCCGCCGGACGCCGAGCCGGCCGGGGAGACGACGCCCTCCGACCCGGCCCCGGAATGAGCGAAGGGCCCCGCCGGTCGAGGAGATCGACCGACGGGGCCCTTCGTTCGTCACGGCGTGGGTCGGGCGCGCTAGTCCTCGCGGGCCAGCCGCGCCTCGGGGGGCAGCACGCCCCACTCGACGAGCTGGTCGGACAGGTCGCCCGGGGTCATGTCGTAGATGATCGCGAGCGAGCGGAGGTCCTCGTTGCGGATCGAGAGGACCTTGCCGTTGTAGTCGCCGCGCTGGCTCTGGATCGCCGCGGCGTAGCGGGCGAGCGGCCCGGCCTTGTCCGCGGGCAACTGCTGGAGCCGCTCCAGGTTGATCACGATCTTCGCCGCCGGCTCGGACCCCGACGGGATCCGGCCCTCGGGCAGCAGTTCGGCCACCGGCACGCCGTAGAAGTCCGCCAGCTCGGCGAGCTTCTGCACGGTCACCGCCCGGTCGCCGCGCTCGTAGGATCCGACGACGACCGCCTTCCAGCGACCGCCCGACTTCTGCTCGACGCCGTGCAACGAGAGACCCTGCTGCTGCCGGATCCCCCGAAGCTTGGCGCCCAGCGCCTTCGCGTAGTCGCCCATGTGGCGGCACCCCGTTCCCCGCGCGCCGAGCTGTGGGTGCTCCGACGCAGCCATGCTGAAGTCGATACGGAGAGTGATGATGCGCCCTCGGCGATCACGAGGTCAAGCCGGGGTGCTCCCAGGGTTCCTCCGGTGTGTCGCGCGGCACGCCGGTCCGGTCGGGTGGATTCGCTTGCCCGCCACTGAACGCCCCCCGTGATCGTGTGGCCGCGCTGCGCCCGCACGGAGGCGTCGAGCGTGGCGGAACCGACGCGATCGGTCGCAGAACGTGGCTGATAGTGTCGGTCACGACCCATCAGACGTCCTTTAAGAGCCGTCCCGCGAGGCGGAGAAGGAGGTCCCCGAGTGCCCACGCGGCGCCGGGGCGGTCCCGTACCGAACGGTGCGTCGAACGCCGAGGGTGAGCGCGAGCTCCTCTCCTCGGCCGACCTCGCCCGGACGGTGGCACGGATCGCCCACGAGATCCTCGAGAAGACCGCGGAGTCCGGAGCACCCGTCGTGCTCCTCGGGCTGCCCACCCGCGGCATCCACCTGGCCCGTCGCCTGGCCGAGCGCATCACCGCGATCGACGCGGACACGACCGTCGGGGTCGGCACCCTCGACCCGACGCTCTACCGCGACGACCTCCGGCGCCAGCCGACCCGGCCGCTCGCCGAGACCGACATCCCCGCCGGCGGCATCGACGACGTGATCGTCGTGCTGGTCGACGACGTGCTGATGTCCGGTCGCACCGTGCGGGCCGCCCTCGACGCGTTGCGCGACCACGGCCGCCCGCGCGCCGTGCAGCTCGCCGTGCTCGTCGATCGCGGGCACCGGGAGCTGCCGATCCGCGCGGACTACGTCGGCAAGAACGTGCCCACCAACCGCGCCGAGGACGTGGCGGTCTCGCTGCTCGAGTCCGACGGCGCGGACGGCGTGGCGATCCGATGAGCGCGCCGGACGACCACATCGGGCTGCGCCACCTGCTCTCCACCGAGGGACTGCGCCGCGAGCAGGCCGAGGCGCTGCTCGACACCGCGGCGAGCATGGAGCAGGCCCTCACCGGTCGGGCCGTGCGCAAGCTGCCGACGCTGCGCGGGCGCACCGTGGTGACGCTGTTCTACGAGAACTCCACCCGCACCCGGGTCTCCTTCGAGGTCGCGGGCAAGTGGATGAGCGCCGACACCATCAACGTGTCCGCGAGCGGCTCCAGCGTGGGCAAGGGGGAGTCGCTGCGCGACACCGCGTCCACGCTCGCGGCCGCCGGAGCGGACGCGATCGTCGTCCGGCACCCGGCGTCGGGGGCCCCGCACCGCATCGCGGGCTGGCTCGACCGGGTCGGGCACTCGCACACCGACGGCCACGTCGCCGTGGTCAACGCCGGTGACGGCACGCACGAGCACCCCACCCAGGCGCTGCTCGACGCCGCCACCCTGCGCAAGCGGCTCGGCACCGACCTCACGGGACGGCGGGTCGCGGTCGTCGGCGACGTGCTGCACAGCCGGGTGGCGCGCTCCAACGCCCACCTGCTGGCGACGCTCGGCGCCGAGGTCACGCTCGTGGCCCCGCCGACCCTGCTGCCCGCGGGCGTCGACGCGTGGCCGGTCACGGTGACCCACGACCTCGACGCGCACCTCGCCACCGGCCCGGACGCCGTGATGATGCTGCGCGTGCAGGCCGAGCGGATGCACGGCGGCTTCTTCCCGAGCGCGCGGGAGTACGCCGTGCGCTTCGGGCTCAACCAGCGGCGCGCCGACACGCTGCCCGACCACGCCGTGGTCCTGCACCCCGGCCCGGCCGTCCGCGGCATGGAGATCGCCAGCTCCGTGGCCGACTCCGACCGGGCCGCCATCGGCGAGCAGGTCACCGCCGGGGTCCACGTGCGGATGGCCGTGCTCTACCACCTGCTGGCCGGAGAGGACGTCGCATGAGCACCACGAGGATCGCGAACGCCCGCCCCTACGGCGAGGACCCGACCGACCTGTACGTCTCGGGCGGCGTCCTCGTCGACGCGGTGGACGACCCCGACGAGACCGTCGACGCCGAGGGCCTGATCGCCCTCCCGGGCCTGGTGGACCTGCACACCCACCTGCGCGAGCCGGGCGGCGAGGAGGCCGAGACCATCGCCACCGGGTCGGCCGCGGCGGCGCTCGGGGGCTACACCGCGGTGTTCGCGATGCCGAACACCGATCCCGTGCAGGACTCGCCGGTCGTCGTCGAGCACGTCTGGCGACGCGGACGCGAGGTCGGGCTGGTCGACGTCCACCCGGTCGGCGCGGTCACCGTCTCACTCGGCGGGGAGCGCCTCGCCGAGATGGGGATGATGGCCGCCTCCGCGGCCGGCGTCCGGATGTTCTCCGACGACGGCCGCTGCGTGAACGACCCGCTGATCATGCGGCGCGCCCTCGAGTACGCGCGCTCGCTCGACGTCGTGGTGGCCCAGCACGCCGAGGACCACCGGCTCACCGTCGGCGCCCAGGCCCACGAGGGGCCGGTCGCGGCGCGGCTCGGTCTCACCGGGTGGCCCGCCACCGCCGAGGAGTCGATCGTCGCCCGCGACGCGATGCTCGCGGCGGCCGCCGGGGCCCGGCTGCACGTCTGCCACCTCTCGACGGCGGGCTCGGTCGAGGTCCTGCGCTGGGCGCGGGACACGCTGCTGCCGGGGACCGGGGCACGGGTCAGCGCCGAGGTCACCCCGCACCACCTGCTGCTCACCGACACCGCGGCCGAGGACTACGACCCGGTGCACAAGGTCAACCCGCCGCTGCGCCCGGAGGCCGACACCCTCGCGCTGCGCCGGGCGCTGGCCGACGGGCTGATCGACTGCGTCGCCACCGACCACGCACCGCACGCGGTGGAGGCGAAGGACTGCGAGTGGTCGCAGGCCCGACCCGGCATGCTGGGACTGCAGACCGCGCTCCCGGTCGTCGCCGCCACCATGGTGACGACGGGTCTGCTCGACTGGCGCGGCGTGGCGCGGGTCACGAGCGAGGTCCCGGCCGCGATCGCCGGGCTGTCCGACCAGGGCCGCCCGCTCGTGGTCGGCGAACCCGCGAACCTCGTGCTGGTCGACCCCGACGCCCGCTGGACGGTGCGCGGGGCGGACCTCGCGAGCATTGCCGACAACACCCCCTACGAGGGGATGGAGCTCCCCGTCGGCGTGGTGCACACCATGCTGCGGGGACGATGGACCGTGCAGGACGGAAAGGTCATCACTCATGAGGTCTGAGGCGTTGCTGGTGCTGGAGGACGGCACCGTCCATCGCGGCGAGTCCTTCGGGGCGACCGGCCGCACCCTCGGCGAGGCCGTCTTCACCACCGGCATGACCGGCTACCAGGAGACGCTCACCGACCCGAGCTACCACCGCCAGATCGTCGTGGCGACCGCGCCGCACATCGGCAACACCGGGTGGAACGACGAGGACGACGAGTCCACGCGCATCCACGTCGCCGGCTACGTGGTGCGCGACCCGGCGCGGACGCCCTCGAACTGGCGCTCCCGGCGAACCCTCGACGACGAGCTCGAGCGGCAGGGGGTCGTCGGTCTCGCCGGCGTCGACACCCGCGCGGTGACCCGACGGCTGCGCGAGCACGGCTCGATGCGCGCCGGGGTCTTCTCCGGCGACGGGCTCGCGACCGAGCGCGAGATGCTCGGGGCCGTCCGCGACAGCCCCGAGATGGCGGGCGCCGACCTCGCGGGCGCGGTGACCACCGCCGAGCCCTACGTCGTCGCCGCCGAGGGCACCCGGCGCTTCTCCGTCGCCGCCCTCGACCTCGGCATCAAGGCCAACACCCCCCGCATGCTCGCGCAGCGCGGGATCGAGACCCGGGTGCTGCCGAGCACCACGACCCTCGACGAGCTGCTCGACGGGTCCCCCGACGGGGTGTTCCTCTCCAACGGCCCGGGCGACCCGGCCACCGCCGACCACGCCGTCGAGCTCACCCGCGGCGTCCTGGAGCGCGGCGTCCCGCTGTTCGGCATCTGCTTCGGCAACCAGATCCTCGGGCGCGCCCTGGGGATGGGGACGTTCAAGCTGCGCTACGGCCACCGCGGGATCAACGTGCCGGTGTACGACCACACCACGGGGACCGTCGCCATCACGAGCCAGAACCACGGGTTCGCGCTCACGGGCACGCCCGGTGAGCACGTGGACTCCCCGTTCGGCCGGGTGCACCTCTCGCACGGCTGTCCGAATGACGACGTCGTCGAGGGCGTGACCTGCACGTCGGTCCCCGCGTTCTCCGTGCAGTACCACCCGGAAGCGGCCGCGGGCCCGCACGACGCCGCCGACCTCTTCGACCGATTCGCAGCCCTGATGGGAGGGCGCTGACACTCATGCCGCGCCGCGAGGACATCCACCACGTCCTGGTCATCGGGTCCGGCCCGATCGTGATCGGGCAGGCCGCCGAGTTCGACTACTCGGGGACGCAGGCCTGCCGGGTCCTGCGCGAGGAGGGCCTGCGCGTCTCGCTGGTCAACTCGAACCCGGCGACGATCATGACCGACCCCGAGATCGCCGACGCCACCTACGTCGAACCGATCGACGTCGCCCACATCACCCAGGTCATCGAGGCCGAGCGACCCGACGCCCTGCTCGCGACGCTGGGCGGGCAGACCGCCCTGAACGCCGCGATCGCCCTGCACGACGCCGGGGTGCTCGAGCGCTACGGCGTCGAGCTGATCGGCGCCGACGTCGACGCGATCCAGCGGGGCGAGGACCGGCTGAAGTTCAAGGACATCGTCCGCTCCGTCGGCGGCGACGTCCCGCGCTCCGAGGTCTGCCACTCCATGGCGGAGGTCCGGGCGACGGTCGCCGAGGTCGGGCTGCCCGTGGTCATCCGGCCGAGCTTCACGATGGGCGGGCTCGGCTCGGGCCTGGCCTACACCGACGAGGAGCTCGAGCGCCTCGCGGGCACCGGCCTCGCCGCCAGCCCGGTGCACGAGGTCCTCATCGAGGAGTCGGTGCTCGGCTGGAAGGAGTACGAGCTCGAGCTCATGCGCGACCACCGCGACAACGTGGTGGTCATCTGCTCGATCGAGAACGTCGACCCGATGGGCGTGCACACCGGCGACTCGGTGACCGTCGCGCCCGCGATGACGCTCACCGACCGCGAGTACCAGCTCATGCGCGACATGGGCATCAAGGTGCTCCGCGAGGTCGGCGTCGAGACCGGCGGCTGCAACATCCAGTTCGCGGTGCAGCCCGACACCGGCCGCCTCGTCGTCATCGAGATGAACCCGCGCGTCTCCCGCTCGAGTGCGCTGGCCTCGAAGGCCACCGGCTTCCCGATCGCGAAGATCGCCGCGCGCCTCGCCGTCGGCTACAGCCTCGACGAGATCACCAACGACATCACCGGCGAGACGCCGGCGAGCTTCGAGCCGACGCTCGACTACGTCGTGGTCAAGGTGCCGCGGTTCGCCTTCGAGAAGTTCCCCGGCGCGGACCCCACCCTCACCACGACGATGAAGTCGGTCGGCGAGGGCATGGCGCTCGGCCGCAGTTTCCCCGAGGCGCTCAACAAGGCGCTGCGTTCCGCCGAGACCAAGGACGCGGGCTTCGGCACGCGACCGGACCCGGAGGGCCTGTCCGCCGCCGACGCGGTGAAGCAGGCCGCGCTGCCCCGCGACGGCCGGCTCTACGCCGTCGAGCGGGCGCTGCGGCTCGGCGCGTCCGTCGCCGAGGTCAGCGAGGCCTCCGGCATCGACCCGTGGTTCGTCGAGCAGATCGAGGGCATCGTCGCGCTGCGTCGCGAGATCGCCGAGGCCCCCGTGCTCGACGCCGGACTACTGCGCCGCGGCAAGCGCGCCGGGCTCTCCGACCTCCAGATCGCCACCGTCCGCCCCGAGCTCGCGGGGGAGGCCGGGGTGCGCGCCCTGCGCCACCGGCTCGGGGTGCGCCCGGTCTACAAGACCGTCGACACCTGCGCCGCCGAGTTCGAGGCCCGCACGCCGTACCACTACTCGGCCTACGAGTCCGACCCCGCGGCCGAGTCCGAGGTCGCCCCGCAGACCGAGCGGCCGAAGGTCATCATCCTCGGCTCCGGGCCGAACCGGATCGGCCAGGGCATCGAGTTCGACTACTCGTGCGTGCACGCCGCGACGTCCCTGCGCGCGGCGGGCTTCGAGACGGTGATGCTCAACTGCAACCCCGAGACCGTCTCCACCGACTACGACACCGCCGACCGCCTCTACTTCGAGCCCCTCACCGAGGAGGACGTGCTCGAGGTGGTCCACTCGGAGCGGACGTCCGGCGGAGGGGACGCCACCCGGCTGCCCGGCGGCGGGTACTCCGCCGGTCTGGCCGGCGTGGTCGTCCAGCTCGGCGGGCAGACCCCGCTGAAGCTCGCCGCTGCGCTCGAGGCCGCGGGCGTGCCGATCGTGGGCACCCCGCCCGCCGCCATCGATCTCGCCGAGGAGCGCGGCGCCTTCGGCCACGTCCTCCACGACGCCGGGCTGCCCGCGCCGCCCTACGGCACCGCCACCAGCTTCGACGGCGCCCGCGAGATCGCGGCGACGATCGGCTACCCGGTGCTGGTCCGCCCCTCCTACGTCCTGGGCGGGCGCGGGATGGAGATCGTCTACGACGACGAGACGCTGGCCGACTACATCGCCCGCGCCACCGAGGTCACCCCCGACCACCCGGTGCTGGTCGACCGCTTCCTCGACGACGCCATCGAGATCGACGTCGACGCGCTCTGCGACGCCACCGGCGAGGTCTATCTCGGCGGCGTCATGGAGCACATCGAGGAGGCCGGGGTGCACTCCGGCGACTCCTCGTGCACCCTGCCGCCGATCACCCTCGGGCTCTCCGACCTCGAGGTCGTGCGGGCCTCGACGGTGGCCCTGGCCCGGCGCCTCGGGGTGCTCGGCCTGATGAACGTGCAGTACGCGCTCAAGGACGAGACGCTCTACGTCCTCGAGGCCAACCCGCGCGCGAGCCGCACGGTGCCCTTCGTCTCGAAGGCCACCGGGGTCCCGCTGGCGAGCGCCGCGGCCCGCGTGATGCTCGGCGCCACGATCGCCGACCTGCGCCACGAGGGGGTCCTGCCCGCCTCCGGGGACGGCGGGCACCTGCCCGCCCAGCACCCGGTGGCGGTCAAGGAGGCCGTGCTGCCCTTCCACCGCTTCCGCCGGCCCGACGGCCGCGGGGTGGACTCGCTGCTCGGCCCGGAGATGAAGTCGACTGGCGAGGTCATGGGCATCGACGTCGCCTTCTCGACGGCGTTCGCGAAGGCGCAGGCGGCGGCCGCCGGACCCCTCCCGACGTCGGGAAGGATCTTCGTCTCGGTGGCGAACCGCGACAAGCGGGCGCTGATCTTCCCGGTGAAGCGCCTGGCCGACCTCGGCTTCGAGATCCTCGCGACGGCGGGCACGGCGAGCGTCCTCGAGCGCAACGGCATCCCGTGCCAGGTGGTGCGCAAGCACTTCGAGGGGCCCGACAGCATCGTCGACACGATCCTCGCCGGCGAGGTCGGCATGATCATCAACACGCCGGTCGGCCACACCGGGCCGCGCATCGACGGCTACGAGATCCGGGCCGCGGCGCTCAACGTCGGGGTCCCGTGCATCACCACGGTGCAGGGGGCGGCGGCGGCCGTGCAGGGCATCGAGTCGGTCATCCGCGGGGAGATCACGGTCACCCCGCTGCAGGTGCTGCACGAGCGGCTGGCGAAAGCCCGGGCGACGGAGGTCGTGTGACGGCGGGGGCGAGCGCGGCGACGGGGAGGAACGCGGCGCGGGCCGCCTTCACCGACCGGCTCACCGCGGCCGTCGGCGCGCACGGCCCGCTGTGCGTGGGCATCGACCCGCACCCGGGTCTGCTCGCGCGGTGGGGTCACGAGGACGACGCGGCGGGCGTGGAGCGCTTCGGGCGCGACGCGGTCGCGGCCCTCGCCGGGCACGTCGCCGTGGTCAAGCCCCAGGTCGCGCTGTTCGAGGTGCACGGGAGCGGGGGAGTGCGGGCGCTCGAGCGCGTCCTCGCCGACGCGCGCGACGCCGGGCTCCTGACGATCGCCGACGCCAAGCGGGGTGACATCGGCTCGACCATGACCGCCTACGCGCGGGCCTGGCTGGCCGACACCTCCCCGCTGGCGGCGGACGCGGTGACGCTGTCGCCCTACCTCGGGGTCGGCTCGCTCACCCCGGCGCTGGACCTCGCCGCCGAGACCGGGCGGGGCGTGTTCGTCCTGGCCCGGACGTCGAACGCGGAGGCGGCGGCGGTGCAGTCGGCGCAGTCGTGGACGGCGCTGTCCGACCCGTCGAGTCCCGGCATGCGGGAGGTCGCGCAGGGCGTGGTGGACGCGTGTGCGGCCGCCAACGCGGCGCGGGTCCGGGCGGGGGGCAGCGGGCCGGCCGGGGTCGTCGTGGGCGCCACGGGCGGCACCACGGGCCGTGCGCACGGTCTGGACCTCACCCGCCTGCACGGGCCGGTGCTGGTGCCGGGCCTCGGGGCCCAGGGGGCGACCCCGGACGACCTCGCGCGCACGTTCGCCGACGGCACGGGACCCGTCGTCCCGTCGAGCTCGCGCGAGATCCTGTCCGCGGGCCCCGACCCGGAGGCGCTGCGCGACGCGTGTCTCGCGTTGAACGGCGCCCTGCGCGCCCTGGCCCTGCCCGCCGGGCCGATCGGCGCGTGACACGCGCCGACCGGCCCGTCCGGCGGGCGGGGAGCCCGGTCGGCGGGCCCGGCGGGGCCCGCGACACCGTTCACACCCCGGACACCCGAGCACTGTGGACTCGCACGCCAGACGGTACGTTCGCTGGCGACGAGGGGACCCGCCGTCGGCGGGAGCCCGGAGACCATCACAGCACTGATATCGGAGGAGACCGTGGCACTTCCCGAGCTGACCGAGGAGCAGCGGGCGGCCGCGCTGGAGAAGGCCGCCGCTGCCCGCCGCGCCCGGGCCGAGCTCAAGGAGCGGCTCAAGCGTGGCGGCACCACCCTCGGTGACGTGCTCGAGCAGTCCGACTCCGACGAGGTGCTCGGCAAGATGAAGGTCTCGGCGCTGCTCGAGGCCCTGCCCGGCGTCGGCAAGGTCCGCGCCCAGCAGATCATGGAGCGGCTGGAGATCGCCCCCAGCCGCCGCCTGCGCGGCCTCGGCGAGCGCCAGCGCAAGGCGCTGCTCGCGGAGTTCGACGGGGAGTGACGCACGACGGTGGAGCGACGGGCGGGCGGGGACGTCTGCTCGTCCTCGCCGGCCCGTCCGGCGTCGGCAAGAGCACCGTCGTGGCGGAGCTGCGCCGGATGGCCGCGCCGCTGTGGTTCAGCGTCTCGGCCACCACCCGGGCGGCCCGCCCGGGGGAGCAGGACGGCCGCGAGTACCACTTCGTCTCCGAGTCCGACTTCGACCGCATGGTCGACGAGGGCGAGATGCTGGAGTGGGCCTCGATCCACCGTGGTCTGCACCGCTCGGGCACGCCGGCCGCCCCGGTCGAGGCGCACCTCGCCGCGGGCGAGCCGGTCCTGCTCGAGCTGGACCTCGCCGGGGCCCGCGCGGTCCGGCAGCGTCGGCCGGACGCCCTGCTGGTCTTCCTCGAACCGCCCTCGTGGGAGGTCCTGGTGGACCGGCTGACCGGCCGGGGCACCGAGCCGCAGGACGTGATCGACCGGCGCCTGGCCACCGCCCGCATCGAACTCGACGCCCGTCGGGAGTTCGACGTGGGCCTGGTGAACCACGACGTCCGGGAGACCGCACGGCGGTTGGTAGACTTGGCACACCCCTCCGACGCCGCTGCCTGCACGGACACCCGCGCGGGCGCCATCGGACCCCGATCCGCAGGAGCCAGTGAATGAGCATCACCACCAGTCGCGTCACCGGTGGCTTCCACGACGTGCCCGAGGGCATCACCAACCCGCCGATCGACGAGCTGCTGGAGACCGTCAGCTCGAAGTACGCACTGGTGATCTACGCCGCCAAGCGGGCCCGTCAGATCAACGACTACTACGCGCAGCTCGGCGAGGGCCTGCTCGAGTACGTCGGCCCGCTCGTGGAGCCGGGCCCGCGCGAGAAGCCGCTGTCGATCGCGATGCGCGAGATCCACTCGCACCTGCTCGAGCACACCGAGGGCGAGTAACCACCCCCACGGAACGGGCATCGGGCCGCCATGGCTGAGATCGTCCTCGGCGTCGCGGGCGGCATCGCCGCCTACAAGGCGTGCGAGTTGCTCCGCCGGCTGCGTGAGGCCGGGAACCAGGTCCAGGTGGTGGCCACCCCGAACGCCCTGCGCTTCGTCGGGGCGGCCACCTTCGAGGCCCTCTCCGGGCGCGAGGTACTCACCGAGGTCTTCGAGCACGTCCCGGACGTCACCCACGTCGCGCTGGGCCGCCGCGCCGACCTCGTGGTCTGCGCCCCCGCCACCGCCGATCTGCTCGCGCGGATGGCGGTGGGCCGCGCCGACGACCTGCTGACCTCAACGTTGCTCACGGCGCGGTGCCCCGTGCTCGCCGCCCCTGCGATGCACACCGAGATGTGGGACCACCCCGCGACGGTGGACAACGTCGCCACGCTCCGCCGGCGCGGCACCATCGTCCTCGAGCCCGCCTCCGGCCGGCTCACCGGCGCCGACTCCGGGCCGGGCCGTCTGCCCGAGCCCGTGGAGATCGCGGAGTTCGCGCGGCTCCTGCTCGAGGCACCCGGCGCACTGCCCCGGGATCTGGAGGGCCGTCGGGTCGTCGTGTCCGCGGGGGGTACCGCGGAGCCGCTCGACCCGGTGCGCACCCTCGGGAACCGCTCCTCCGGTCGCCAGGGCTACGCGCTAGCCCGGGTCGCCGCCCAGCGCGGCGCCGACGTCACCCTCGTCGCGGGCACCACCGCCGACCTCGACCCGCCCGCCGCGGTCGACGTCGTGCGGGTGCGCACCACCGAGGAGATGCGCACGGCCGTGCTCGACGCCGGGAAGGGCGCCGAGGTGGTCGTCATGGCGGCCGCGGTGGCCGACTTCCGACCCGCGGACGTCGCCGGATTCAAGATCAAGAAGGGCCCGGGGGAACCGGAAGCGATCCCTCTCACACGGAACCCCGACATCCTCGCCGAGCTCGTGGCCGAGCAGGTCCCCGGTCGGCTCGTCCTCGGGTTCGCCGCGGAGACCGGTGACGCCGACCACGACGTCCTCTCCTTCGGCCGCGCGAAGCTCGAGCGCAAGGGTTGCGACTACCTCGTCGTGAACGCCGTCGGGGGTCCCACCGGGCACAACGCCTTCGAGGGCGCCGACAACGAGGGATGGCTGCTGGGCGCCGACGGGTCCTCCGTCGCGCTCCCGATGGGCTCGAAGGCGGCGCTCGCCGCGCGCGTCTGGGACACGGTGGCCGACCGCCTGGCGTGACCATCTGACCACGGAGCGTGTCGGAAATCGCTCCCTGGTGCCATTCCCACACTCGGTCACGCTGCACAACCGCGTTGTGACCGGCTGCGCAGAAGGCCCGGTCAGAGGCCTGCCAGTTCGGCCGGATGCCGTTACTGTTGCTCCCGTCCCACTGTCGAGGCAGGGAGAAATTGTGCCCGCTAGGCGTTTGTTCACTTCCGAGTCCGTCACCGAGGGCCACCCGGACAAGATCTGTGACGCCATCTCCGACGGGATTCTGGACGCCTTGCTGGCGCAGGACCCGAAGAGTCGTGTGGCCGTCGAGTCGATGGTGACCACGGGCCAGGTCCACGTGGCCGGCGAGGTCACCACCAACGCGCACGTCAACTACGTCGACATCGTCCGCAAGACGATCCTCGACATCGGCTACGACTCGTCGGCCAAGGGCTTCGACGGCGAGACCTGTGGCGTCTCGATCTCGATCGGCGCGCAGTCCGCCGACATCGCCCAGGGCGTCGACGAGGGCTACGAGTCCCGCGTCGAGGGCTCCGAGGACGCCATCGCCAAGCAGGGCGCCGGCGACCAGGGCCTCATGTTCGGCTACGCCGACGCCGACACCCCCGAGCTCATGCCGCTGCCGATCGGGCTCGCCCACCGGCTCGCGCGCAAGCTGACCGCGGTCCGCCGCGAGGGCGTCCTGCCCTACCTGCGTCCCGACGGCAAGACCCAGGTCACCATCGCCTACGACGGCGACAAGCCGGTCGGCGTCGAGACCGTCGTGCTCTCCACGCAGCACGCCGCCGACATCGACCTCGACGAGATGCTCGCGCCCGACATCCGCGCGAAGGTCATCCAGCCCGTGCTCGAGGGCATCGACCTCGACTCGTCGAACACCCGCATCCTGGTCAACCCGACCGGTCGCTTCGTCGTCGGTGGCCCCATGGGTGACGCCGGCCTGACCGGCCGCAAGATCATCGTCGACACCTACGGCGGCTACGCCCGCCACGGTGGCGGCGCCTTCTCCGGCAAGGACCCGTCGAAGGTCGACCGCTCCGCCGCCTACGCGGGCCGCTGGGTGGCGAAGAACGTCGTCGCCGCCGGTCTCGCCAAGCGCGCCGAGGTCCAGCTCGCCTACGCCATCGGCAAGGCCGAGCCCGTCGGCGTCTTCCTCGAGACGTTCGGCACCGCCAACGTCGACCCGGCCAAGATCGAGAAGGCCATGGCCGAGGTGTTCGACCTGCGCCCCGGCGCGATCGTGCGCGACCTCGAGCTGCTGCGCCCGATCTACCAGCCGACCGCCGCGTACGGCCACTTCGGCCGTGACGACCTCGACCTGCCCTGGGAGCGCACCGACCGCGCCGACCAGCTCAAGTCGATCGCCGGCTGACCTCGCTGCACCACGCCACGGCCCGGCCGCCCCGCGAGGGGTGGTCGGGCCGTCGTCGTGCCCGCCCCTTCGCGGCAGTGCAGCGTCGTTGCTCGCGTCCAGGGGCAGGAAATCCCCGTCGTCGCCCGGAGGGTCGGGGCGCTCTGGTAGACCGGCGCCCGTGAGCGGATCACCGGGCGACGAGGCGCTGCCCGGCATGCCGTCGCCGCCCCCGCCCCCGCCACCCGTCGTGGCGAGGACGCCGAAGCACAACGAGCGGCTGCCCGCGGAGCGGAACCCGGTCGCGTCGGTGGCGGTGGACGTCTCCCTGCCGCACCTCGATCGGCCGTTCGACTACCGCGTCCCCGTCCAGCTCGACGAGGCGGCCGTCGTCGGCGCACGGGTCCGCGTGCGGTTCGCCGGGCGGATGGTCGACGGCTACGTGCTGGACCGCACGGACACCACCGAGCACGAGGGCCGGCTCCAGTGGCTGGACAAGGTGGTCTCCTCCGAGCCGGTCCTGTCGCCCGAGCTCGCCACGCTGTGCCGCACGGTCGCCGACCGCTACGCCGGCACGCTCGCCGACGTCCTGCGCCTCGCCCTCCCGCCGCGGCACGCGCGGGTGGAGAAGGAGCCTCTTCCTGACGCCGGGCCGGGGCCGGTCGCCGTGCCCGGTCCCGACGCCGGGTCGGGCTGGGCCGCCTACCCCCGCGGTCCGGCGTTCCTCGAGGCGCTGGCCGGGCACCGACCGGCCCACGCGGTCTGGCAGGCGCTGCCCGGGGAGGACTGGGCCCGGCGGCTCGCGGAGGCCGCCCGCGCCACGCTCGCAGCGGACCGGGGTGCGGTGATCGTCGTGCCGGACCGGCGCGACCTGGACCGGCTCCACGCGGCGTGCGTCGAGGTGGTGGGGGACGAGCACGTCGCCGCGCTCGCCGCCGACCTGGGGCCCGCCGAGCGGTACCGCCGCTGGCTGGCCGTCTCGCGTGGGCGCAAGCGGCTGGCCATCGGCACCCGGGCGGCCGCCTTCGCCCCGGTGCGCGACCCGGGGCTGCTCGTCGTGTGGGACGACGGGGACGACTCGCACACCGAGCCGCGCGCGCCCTACCCGCACGCCCGCGACGTCCTGATCGCCCGCGCCCACACCAGCGGCGCGGCCCTGCTGGTCGCGGGCATCACCCGCACCGCCGAGGCCGAGGTGCTGGTGCGCTCCGGGTGGGCGCACCCGGTGGTCGCCGAGCGCGCCACCGTCCGCGAGCACGCCCCGCGCGTCACCGCCATCGGCGAGGACGACCGCCAACTGCTGCGCGACCCGACCGCCCGGGCCGCCCGGGTCCCCTCGGTGGCGTTCGAGGCGGCGCGCGCCGCCCTCGCCGCCGCCCGGCCGGTGCTGGTCCAGGTGCCGCGCCGCGGGTACCTCCCGGCGATCGCGTGCGCGCAGTGCCGGGAGCCGGCCCGGTGCCGGCACTGCCACGGTCCGCTCGGCATCCCGGCCGGCACCGAGGACGTGCCCGCGCCGCCGACCTGCCGATGGTGCGGCCGCCCGGCCACGAACTACCGCTGCCCGGCCTGCGCCTCGCCGCGGCTGCGGGCCACGGCGGTCGGCGCCGGGCGGACCGCCGAGGAGCTCGGGCGGGCCTTCCCGCAGACCGTGGTGCGGAGTTCGGGCGGCGGGTCGACGATCCTGGAGACGGTCGACGCGGCCCCCGCCATCGTCGTCGCCACGCCGGGCGCGGAACCGGTCGCCGACGGCGGGTACGGCGCGGCCCTGCTGCTCGACGGCGCGGCCCTGCTCGCCCGGCCCGAGCTGCGCGCGGCCGAGGAGACGGTCCGGCGCTGGTTCGCCGCCGCGAGCCTGGTGCGGCCGGCCCCCGACGGCGGCCGCGTCGTGGTGGTGGCCGAGTCGAACCTGCCGGCGGTCCAGGCGCTGGTCCGCTGGGACCCGGCCGGGCACGCCGGGGCGGAGCTCGACGCGCGGACCGAACTGGGCCTCCCACCCGCCGTCCGGATGGCCGCCCTCGACGGCGAGCCGGCGGCGCTGCGCGACCTGGTCGAGACCGCCCACCTGCCCGACGCGGCGGACGTCCTCGGCCCCGTGGAACTCCCGCCGGGCACCCGCCTGCCCGGGGCGGAGGAACGCACCGAGCGAGCCGAGCGCACCCTCGTCCGGGTGCCGCGACCCGTCGGTCGGGACCTCGCGCGCGCCCTGGCGCAGGCGCAGTCGATCCGCGGCGCCCGCCGCGAACGCGAGCCGGTGCGGATCCTGCTCGACCCGCACGACCCGCTCTGACTCCGCCGATCGGACCAGAATCCGGGCACGCCTAGACTGGACGACCGTGACCGTCCAGCCCGTTCGCTTCTTCGGCGATCCCGTCCTGCGCGAACGCGCCACCGAGGTGACGACGTTCGACAAGGAGCTCCGTCAGCTCGTCGCCGACCTCGACGAGACGATGCGCGAGCAGGGCGGCGCCGGGCTCGCGGCGCCCCAGATCGGCGTCGGGCTGCGCGTGTTTACCTACCGCGCGGGCGAGGACATGCACGGCCACCTGGTGAACCCCACCTGGAACGTCCTCGACGACACCGAGCAGACCGGCCCGGAGGGCTGCCTGTCCATCCCGGGGTTCCGGTGGGACTGCACGCGCTACGACCACGTCGTCGCCACCGGCTGGGACATGCACGGCGAACCGGTGCGGGTCGAGGGGACCGCGATGCTGGCCCGCGCGATCCAGCACGAGACCGACCACCTCGACGGCGTGCTCTTCCTCGACCGCCTCGACGCCGCGACCCGCAAGGAGGCGATGGCGGCGATCCGCCACGCCGACTGGTTCGACCCCACGGCCCCGCCGCGCATCAAGCAGAACCCGCACGCGACCGGCAACCCGCTGTTCGGGGGCGTCCGCTAGTGCGGCTCGTGTTCGCCGGCACCCCGGAGCCCGCCGTCCCCGCGCTGCGCCGCCTGCTCGAGGGCCCGCACGAGGTCGTCGCGGTCGTCACCCGCCCCGACGCCCCGGCCGGGCGCAAGCGGCGCCTGCAGCGCTCACCGGTCGGCGTGCTCGCCGACGAGGCCGGGATCGAGGTCCTCACCCCGGCGAAGGCGTCGGACCCGGAGTTCCTCGCGCGGCTGACGGCGATCGCGCCGGACTGCGCGCCCGTCGTCGCCTACGGCAACCTGCTGCGCCCCGCCGCCCTCGCGATCCCGCCCGAGGGCTGGGTCAACCTGCACTTCTCGCTGCTGCCCGCCTGGCGCGGGGCCGCGCCCGTGCAGGCCGCGATCCGCGCCGGCGACGAGATCACCGGCGCGAGCACGTTCCGCCTCGAGGAGGGCATGGACACCGGCCCCGTGTTCGGCACCGTCACCGAGAAGATCGCCGACGACGACACCGCGGGCGCCCTGCTCGAGCGCCTCAGCCTCAGCGGCGCCGGTCTGCTCGCGGCCACCCTCGACGGCATCGCCGACGGCTCGCTGCACCCCGTGCCCCAGCCCGCCGAGGGCGTGTCGGTCGCCCCGAAGGTCACCGTCGACGACGCCCGCGTCCGCTGGACCGACCCCCCGCTCGCGATCGACCGGCACGTCCGGTCGGTGACGCCCGCCCCCGGTGCGTGGACGGAGTTCCGGGGCGCGCGGATCAAGCTCGGGCCGGTCGCGACGACGGGCTTCGACGACCTCACCCCGGGCGAGATCGTCGTCGAGCGCAAGCGCGTCCTGGTCGGCACCGCCGCGGCACCCGTCGTCCTGAGCACCGTGCAGCCGGCCGGGAAGCCGATGATGCCCGCGGTCGACTGGAGCCGCGGCGCCCAGCCCGCCGCGGGGGAGCGCTTCGACGGGGAGGTCGCGGCATGACCGAGGCGAGCGAAGCGACGGGGACCGGATGACCGACAGCTCCGTCCCGGCGGGCGGCCACCGCTCCGGCAAGGGGCCGCGCCGCAGGCCCGACCGGCCACACCGCTCCGGCCCGCCCCGCGGGCGGTCCGGCCCGAACCGGCCACCGCAGGGCGACGTCGCCCGGGAGGCCGCCCTCGACACTCTGCGCGCGGTCCGCGAGGACGACGCGTACGCGAACCTGACGCTGCCGAAGCTGCTGCGCGAGCGGCGCGTCACCGGCCGCGACGCCGCGCTCGCCACCGACCTCACGTACGGCGCCTGCCGGGCGCAGGGGCTGCTCGACGCCGTCCTCTCCGCCTGCGTCGACCGCCCGCTCGACCGGCTCGACGGTGTCGTCCTCGACGCCCTGCGTCTCGGCGCCCAGCAGCTGCTCCGCACCCGGATCCCGGCGCACGCCGCCGTCGGCGCCACCGTCGAGCTGGTGCGCTCGCGGGCCGGATCGAAGCCGACCGGGTTCGTCAACGCCGTCCTGCGCCGGGTGGCGGAGCGCGACGAGGCCGGCTGGATCGACGAGCTCGCGCCCGACGCCTCGACCGACCCGGTCGGCCACCTGGCCTTCCGCCACGCCCACCCGCGTTGGATCGCCGAGGTGTTCGCCGGGTCCCTGCCGGAGTCCGAGCTCGACGCGGCGCTCGCGGCCGACGACGCGCGACCCGCCGTCCACCTCGCCGCGCGGCCGGGCGAGATCAGCGCCGAGGAGCTCGCCGCCGTCACCGGGGGCGACGAGGCGCCGTACTCGCCGTACGGCGTGCTGCTCACCGAGGGCGGCGACCCGGGCGACCTCGAACCGGTCCGCGAGGGGCTCGCCGTCGTGCAGGACGAGGGCAGCCAGCTGGTCGCCCTCGCCGCCGCCCGCGCCCCGCTCGACGGCCGCGACGAGCTGTGGCTCGACCTCTGCGCCGGCCCCGGCGGCAAGGCCGTGATGCTCGGGGCCCTGGCCGCCGTCAGCGGCGCCACCGTCGACGCGATCGACCGCGCGCCGCACCGCGCCGCGCTGGTGGAGAAGGCCACGGCGGGCCTGCCCGTCCGGGTCCACACCGGGGACGCCCGCGAGATCGCCCTCCCCGAGGCGGCCTACGACCGCGTGCTGGTCGACGCCCCCTGCACCGGGCTCGGGGCCCTGCGCCGCCGACCCGAGGCGCGGTGGCGCCGCCGGCCCGAGGACGTCGCCGACCTCACGGCCCTGCAGCGCGACCTGTTGACCCACGCCCTCGAGCGCGTCCGGCCGGGCGGCGTCGTCACCTACGCGACGTGCTCCCCGCACCCCGAGGAGACCGTCGAGGTCGTGCGCGCGGTCGCGGCCGCGACCGGGGCGGAGGTGCTCGACACCGCCGGCAGCCTGCCCGAGCTGACCGGGTCCGACGTCGGGACGGGGCCCGGGGTGCAGCTGTGGCCGCACCGGCACGGGACGGACGCCATGTACTGCGCCACCCTGCGGCGCAGCGGCTGATCCCGGGTGCGACAGACTGGGGCCGTGCCCGCCCCGCTCATCGCGCCCAGCATCCTGTCCGCGGACTTCGCCCGGCTCGCGGACGAGGCCGCGGCCGTCGCGGGCTCCGACTGGCTGCACGTCGACGTCATGGACGCGCACTTCGTGCCGAACCTGACGCTCGGCCTCCCGGTGGTGGAGAGCCTGCTGAAGGCGACCGACATCCCGCTGGACTGCCACCTGATGATCGAGGACCCGGACCGCTGGGCCCCGCCGTACGCCGAGGCCGGCGCGCACAACGTGACGGTGCACGCCGAGGCCGCGCGCGACCCGCGCAAGCTCGCGAAGGACCTCCACGCCGCGGGCGCGCTCGCCGGGCTGTCCATCAAGCCGAAGACCCCGCTCGACGACTGGATCGAGGTCCTCGCGGACTACGACACGCTGCTCGTCATGAGCGTGGAGCCCGGGTTCGGCGGCCAGAGCTTCATGCCCGAGGTGCTGGACAAGGTCCGCACGGCGCGGCGCCTGGTCGACACCGGGCACCTGACGGTCCTCGTGGAGATCGACGGCGGGATCAGCGCGGACACCGTGGAGCAGGCCGCCGAGGCCGGCGTCGACTGCTTCGTCGCGGGCTCCGCGGTCTACGGCGCGGACGATCCGGCCCGCGCGGTCGCGGCCCTGCGGGAGCAGGCGGCGGCCGTGTCCCCCCACCGTTCGCTCACTACTCGCGAGTAACCTGGGCAGTGGCGGTTGTCACCGGGAACGGGACCGGTGCGGTGGGGCCGCGCGAGGATGATGCAGGCGAGGTCGTTCGTTCAGAGTCGAAGACGGTCGTAGTCGACGGGCAGGGAGCCGCGAGTGTTCACGGGGATCGTGGAGGAGGTCGGCGAGATCGTCGACGTCACCCCGCAGGCCGACTCCGCGCGGCTGCGCATCCGCGGCCCGCTGGTGGTCTCCGACGCCCGGCCCGGTGACTCGATCGCCGTGAACGGCGTCTGCCTCACCGTGGTCGACCCTGCGCCGGACTCGTTCGCGGTCGACGTCATGGGGGAGACGCTGCGGCGCTCCAGCCTGGCCGACGCGGCCTCCGGCACCCCGGTGAACCTCGAGCGCGCCCTCGCCGCCGGCGCCCGCCTGGGCGGACACATCGTGCAGGGCCACGTCGACGGCACCGCGACGGTGTCCGGCATCGAGGCCTCCGAGCACTGGACGGCGGTGCGGTTCAGCACGCCGCGCGCCGCGGACGGCGGGGTCGGCATCGCCCGGTACATCGTCGAGAAGGGCTCGATCGCCGTGGACGGCGTGAGCCTCACCGTGACCGAGGTCGACGACGACGGGTTCGCCGTCGGGCTGATCCCCACCACCCTCGCCGAGACGACCCTCGGGTCGCGCGAGGTCGGGGCGACCGTGAACCTGGAGGTCGACGTCGTGGCCAAGTACGTCGAACGGCTGCTGGGCACCGGAGCGTCGCCGCAGCAGCAGTCGGAACGGACGGAGTCGGGAGCATGAACCACGTGGACGGCTTCGAGCACATCGAGCGGGCGATCGCCGACATCGCCGAGGGCAAGGCCGTCGTCGTGGTCGACGACGAGGACCGCGAGAACGAGGGCGACCTCATCTTCGCCGCGCAGATGGCGACGCCGGAACTGGTGTCGTTCATGGTGCGCTACACCTCCGGCTACATCTGCGTGCCGCTGACCGGCGACGCCTGCGACCGCCTGGACCTGCCCCCCGCGCACTCCATCAACCAGGACCGGCACGGCACGGCCTACACCGTGTCGGTCGACGCCCGCGAGGGCGTCGGCACGGGCATCTCGGGGGCCGACCGGGCGCGCACCATCAAGGTCCTCGCGAACCCGGCCTCCGCCTCCACCGACCTCTCCCGCCCCGGCCACGTCGTCCCGCTGCGGGCCCGCGACGGCGGGGTGCTGCGCCGCCCCGGCCACACCGAGGCCGCGGTGGACCTCGCCCGCCTCGCCGGGCTCGAGCCCGCCGGCGCGATCTGCGAGATCGTCTCGCAGAAGGACGACGGCGAGATGGCGCGCTACGAGGAGCTCGCGGTGTTCGCCGACGAGCACGACCTCGCGCTGATCACCATCAAGGACCTCATCGCCTACCGACGCCGCTCGGAGAAGCAGGTCGCGCAGGTCGCCCACGCGCACCTCCCGACGATCCACGGCGAGTTCGAGGCCTACGGCTACGACTCGCTGCTCGACGGCATCGAGCACCTCGCCCTCGTCTACGGCGAGCTCGGGGACGGCGAGGACGTCCTCGTCCGCGTCCACTCCGAGTGCCTCACCGGCGACGTCCTGGGCTCCCGTCGCTGCGACTGCGGGCCGCAGCTCGACGCCGCGATGGCGGCGGTGGCCGCGGAGGGCCGGGGGGTCGTGCTCTACGTGCGCGGCCACGAGGGCCGGGGGATCGGCCTGATCCACAAGCTGCAGGCCTACCAGCTGCAGGACGCCGGGGCGGACACCGTCGACGCGAACCTCGCGCTGGGCATGCCCGCCGACGCCCGCGACTACGGCACCGGCGCCCAGATCCTCGCCGACCTCGGCGTCAAGAGCATGCGCCTGCTGACCAACAACCCGGAGAAGCGCGCGGGCCTCGAGGGCTACGGCCTGCAGATCCTCGACCGCGTCGCCCTCCCGCTCCGGGCCACCCCGGAGAACCTCCGCTACCTGCGCACCAAGCGGGACCGGATGGGCCACGACCTCGAGGGGCTCGACGTGTACGAGGCCGGCCTGGCGAGCAGCGAGTCCGGCGCATGAGCACCCAGGGCCGCCCGGAGATCGCGGCACCGGACGCGACGGGCCTGCGGCTGGGTATCGCCGCGACCCGCTGGAACGCCGAGATCGTCGAGACGATGCTGGAGCGCGCGCTCCTCGCCGCCGACCGGGCCGGGGTCGAGGCCCCCACGGTCGTCCGCGTCGCCGGCGCGATGGAGCTGCCCGTCGTCTGCCAGGGCCTCGCCGCCGGACACGACGCGGTGGTCGGGCTCGGCGTCGTCATCCGGGGCGCGACCCCGCACTTCGACTACGTCTGCGACGCGGTGACGGCGGGGCTGCTGCGGGTCGGGCTGGACGAGCGCACCCCGGTCGGCAACGGGGTCCTGACGACGGAGAACCTCGACCAGGCCTGGGAGCGCGCGGGGACCCCGCAGTCGACCGAGGACAAGGGGTTCGAGGCGGTCGTCGCCGCCCTCGACGCCGCGCTGACGCTGAAGGACCTGCGCGACGGCGCCCACCGCAGCCCGGGCGGGTTCGCCCGATGAGTGCCGACTCCCCGGTCGTCGTCCCGCCCGAGGGCCTCGAGCTCGGGCCGGTCGAGCTGGAGATCCGCCCGCGGCGCATCCGCTGGGTCGCGTGGGTGCTGGCGGTCCTGCTGTTCGCGTTCTTCGCCACCGGCGCGCTGCTGGTGTACGTGCAGTCCGCGGGCTTCAACTTCCGGCCCGCCGACCAGGTCGCGATGGTGGTCCTCGGGCTGATCCTCGCGGGCTGCGCGCTGCTGTTCACCCGGCCCCGCGTCCGGGCCGGCTCGGGCGGGGTCGAGGTGCGCGCGACGCTGCTGACCCGCCGCGTGGCCTGGACCGACGTCGTCGGGATCAGCTTCCCCGACGGCGCCCAGTTCGCTCGCCTCGACCTGCCCGACGACGAGTACCTCGTGGTCTCCGCGATCCAGGCGGTGGACCGCGAGCACGCGGTGCGCGGCGTGCGGTCCCTGCGCGAGCTGTACGCGAAGTACGCCGGGTGATGTCGCTCTACGACCAGCTCTTCCGGCACGTCGCGGTCCGGGTGCCCGCCGAGCGGACCCACCGGATCGGCCTCCGCGCCCTCGCCGCGGCCACGCCGGTGCTGCCCGAACGGGCGCCGGACCCGGCGCTCGCCGTCACCGCGATGGGGCTGACGTTCCCGTCCCCGCTGGGGGTCGCCGCGGGCTACGACAAGGACGCCGAGGGCATCCGCGGGCTCGCCCGCCTGGGCTTCGGCGCCGTGGAGATCGGCACCGTCACCGCCCGCCCGCAGCCCGGCAACCCGCGACCGCGCCTGTTCCGTCTGCCCGACGACCGCGCGCTGGTCAACCGGATGGGCTTCAACAACGCCGGCGCCGACGCCGTGGGGGAGCGGCTCGCCGAGGTCCGGGCCGCGGGACCCCTGGGCACCGTCCTCGGCGTCAACATCGGCAAGTCCAAGGCCGCGTCCGGGCCGGAGCAGACGGTCGCCGACTACCGGTACTCCGCGCGGGCCCTCGGACCCCACGCCGACTACGTCGTCGTCAACGTGTCCTCCCCGAACACCCCGGGGCTGCGGGACCTCCAGGGCGTCGACGCCCTCGGGCCCCTGCTCGCCGCGGTCCGCGCCGAGATCGGCGCCACGCCGCTGCTCGTCAAGATCACCGCCGACCTGGACGACGACGGCGTCGACGCGGTCGCCGACCTCGCCGTCTCCGCGGGCCTCGACGGCATCGTCGCCACCAACACGACGGTGGCGCGCACCGGCCTGCGTTCCGACCCCGCCGTCGTCGACGCCGCGGGCACCGGCGGACTGTCCGGCGCGCCCCTGGTCGAGCCCGCCCGCGCGATCCTCGACCGGCTCGTCGCCCGCGTGGGCGGCCGCCTCACGATCGTCTCCGTGGGCGGGATCGCCGACGCCGCGGAGGCCCGCCGCCGCCTCGAGGCCGGCGCGACGCTCGTGCAGTCCTACACCGGCTTCGTCTACGGCGGCCCGGCCTGGCCCTCGCGCGTCAACGCCGAGCTCGCCCGTTCCTGACGTCGGGTCGGGTCGGCTCCCGCGGCTCCGTCGCGTCCCGCAGCGCCCCGCGTCGGGCCGCTCCTCGGCGCGCCGACCTGCCGCCCACCCGGCACGATGGGCGCCCGTGACCGCCCCGCAGCTCGCGCCCGCCCGCCGTCCGAAGGTCGTGCTGTTCGACCTCTTCGAGACCTGCCTGCAGCTCGAGGGCCTGCGGCCTCGGTTCGTCGCGCTGGGCCGCCCGGAGCACGAGCTGGAGCTGTTCTTCGCCCGGCTGCTGCACCAGGGCATGGCCATGACGCTCGCGGGGGAGGCGCCGTCGTTCCGCACCGTTGCCACCGACATGCTGCGCCGCACCAGCGGCCGGGACCTCGACGACGACCAGGTCGCGTCCGTGCTCGACGGGTTCCGCGAGCTGCCGGCCCACGACGACGTCCGCGAGGCCTTCACGCTGCTCCGCGACGCCGGGATCGCCGCGTACGGGTTCACCCACGGCTCGGCCGAGACCGCGAGCGCCGCCCTGCAGAACGCGGGCGTCCGGGACCTGCTCGCCGACGTCTTCTCCTGCGAGGAGATCGGCTCGTTCAAGCCGCCGCGGCGGGTCTACGACTTCGCGGTGCAGCGGGTCGGCGGCGAGCCCGCACGCACGGCGTTGGTCGCCGTGCACTCGTGGGACGTGCACGGCGCACTGTCCGCCGGGTTGCTGGGCGGCTACTGCGAGCGCCTCGAGGGTCGGGTCCCCGATGCCGTACTCCGGCCGCACGTCGTGGCCGAGACCCTGGACGACGTCGTCTCCGGGTTGCTCGCCCTGCCCGAGTGACGGCCCCGGTAGGTTCGACCACCAGCCGCGACACCACCGCGACCCCCGACGGAGGCCACCACCCGTGACCATCGAGAACGCGCCCGGGACCCCCACCGGCCTGACCCGCCGTCGTGCCCTCTGCGGGCTCGTCGTCGCGCTCGCCGCGCCCGCGGCGCTCGCCGCCTGCTCGTCGGGCAGCGAGGCGCCCCCGGCGACCGGTACCGGTGGAACGGGCGCGTCCGGGGCCACCACCGCCCCGGCCGCGAGCGGCACCCCGGTGTCGCAGATCCCGGTCGGCGGCGGCGTGGTCGTGGACGGACCGAACGGGCCGGTCGTGCTCACCCAGCCCCAGGCCGGCGTCATCAAGGCCTTCGACGCCGCCTGCCCGCACCAGGGCACCACCGTCGACCCGCCCGAGGGCGGCACCATCACCTGCCCGAACCACGGCAGCCAGTTCGACGCCACGTCCGGCGCCCTGAAGAAGGGCCCGGCCGACAGCGGGTTGACCCCCGTCACGACCACGGTCGTGAACGGGCAGGTCCAGTTCGCCTGACGGGCCCCCACCGCATGCTGGCGCTGCACGCCGCGTGGTCCCCGGGCCGGGGGCTCTGCCTCTGGGCCGAGGACCCGGCGCGCCTCGCGGTAACCGCGGCCCGCAGCCGGGCGCGCGGCGCCCGGCCGCACCCGTTCGCCGCCGACCACGAGCAGCTGCGGGCGGTCGCCGCCGCGCTCGGCACGACGGGGGCCGAGGGGCAGGCGGTCCTGCACCTGCCCTCCACCGACGGTCCGGCGGGTGCCACCCGTGCCCCGGTGCCCGCGGACGCCCCCGCCGACGCCGCCGCGCTCGCCCCGTGGACCGTGCCGGTCCTGGAGCTCGAGCCCGACGTCCTGCTGCGTAGCGAGCCGCTCCCGGGAGAGGGCGCGGAGTTCGCGGTCCTGCGCACGCTCGGACGGCTCGCGGCCGACCTGGTCACCCGCGGCCGGGTCCTCCCCGCCCCGGCCCCGGAGCACGACGACGGGCCGCTCGGCTGGCACCCCGTGCTCCAGGGCCCCGACCTCGTCGCCGCCGACGCGTTCGCCGCCGTGCTGCCGCCCGCCGTCCGCGCCGAGGCCCTCGACGGCCGCCCGGTGGCGGACGGGGTGGGGCCGGACCCGGCCGAGCTCCTCACCGAGGCGCTCACGGCCCTGGTCGACGCCGAGGCCCGCCACCGTCTCCGCGGGGAGGCGCCCGCCCCCGCGCTCCTCGACGCCGTCGCGGCCGGGGAGCTCGACGCCGGGCTCGCCCGCTGGGAGGTCGTCGGCGCCCCGCACGCCGGGCCGGCCCGCGGCACGTTCCGGCTCACCGAGATCGTGGTGGACGACCTCGGGCACGCCGTGGAGGGGGAGCCCCGGTTCTGGCTCGAGTTCTCGCTGCAGTCCGCCCAGGACGCCAGCCTGCGCGTCACCGCCGAGTCGATCTGGCGCGACGCCGGGTCGCTGCGGCGGTGGCTCGACGACCCGAGCGAGATGCTGCTCGCCGAGCTCGGACGGGCGGCCGCCCTCTACCCGGAGCTGACCGACGCGCTGCGCGTGCCCCGCCCGACGGGGATGGAGCTGGACCGCGCGGGCACCCACCACTTCCTGCTCCACGTGGCGGCCCCGCTCGACCGGGCCGGGTTCGGGGTGCTGCTGCCCAGCTGGTGGTCCGAGCCGGCGCGCCTCGGGATCACCGCGAACGCGCCGGGGGGCGCCGGACCCGAGGGCGTCGTCGCGCTCCGGGGACGGCTGCGCAAGGAGGAGCTCGTCGAGTTCTCGTGGAAGCTCGCGGTCGACGGCGAGTCGCTGTCCGAGGACGAGATGCGGGCGCTGGTCCACGCGAAGGCACCGCTCGTGTTCCTGCGCGGGCGCTGGGTCGCGGTCGACCCCGACCGGCTCCGCGCGGGCCTGGAGTTCCTCGACCGGGCGCCGACCGAGGGGACCGTCGGCGACGTCCTCACCCTGCACTCCGCCTACCACGACGATCTGCCGCCGGAGTGGGCCGCGCCGCTCCCGGTCGAGGACGTCACGGCGGGCGGCTCGCTCGGCGCGCTGCTCTCCGGCGCCGCCGACGCGCACCTCGAGCTGCTCGACGACCCGCCCGCCCTCGAGGCGACCCTGCGGCCCTACCAGCGGCGCGGCGTCTCGTGGCTCGCGTTCCTGTCCGGGCTGCGGGTCGGCGGGGTGCTCGCCGACGACATGGGCCTCGGCAAGACGCTGCAGGTCCTCGCCCTGGAGGCCCACGAGCGGGCTCCCGACAGCGGGGAAGCGGCGCCCACGCTGCTCGTCGCGCCCACCTCCGTCGTCGGGAACTGGCAGCGGGAGGCCGCGCGGTTCACCCCCGGCCTCCGCGTCGTCGTCCACCACGGCGCGGGCCGGACCACGGGCGACCTGGGCGCGGTGCTCGCGGCGGCCGACCTCGTCGTCACCTCGTACGGGACGCTGACCCGCGACCTCACCGAGCTGTCCCGCCACCGCTACCACCGGCTCGTGCTCGACGAGGCGCAGCTGGTGAAGAACAACCGCTCGCGGGCCGCCCGCGCGGTGCGCGCGATCGACGCCGAGCACCGGCTCGCCCTCACGGGCACGCCCGTGGAGAACCGGCTCGCCGAGCTCTGGTCGATCATGGATGCGGTCAACCCCGGCCTGCTCGGCACCGTCACCGCGTTCCGCGACCGCTACGCCGTGCCGATCGAGCGACACGGCCGCGGCGACGTCGCGAAGCGGCTCCAGGCGGCGGTCCGCCCGTTCCTGCTGCGGCGGGTCAAGACCGACCGGACCGTGGTCGACGACCTCCCCGACAAGATCGAGACGGTCGAGCGCTGCAGTCTCACCGCCGAGCAGGCGTCGCTGTACCAGGTGGTCGTCGACGAGATGACCGAGACGCTGTCCGGGCTGGAGACGGCGGGCCGTGAGGGCATCGAGCGGCGCGGGAAGGTCCTCGCGGCGCTGACGAAGCTCAAGCAGGTGTGCGACCACCCGGCCCTGCTGCTGCACGACGGGTCCGCGCTCGGCCGGCGCTCCGGCAAGCTCGCCCGCGTCGAGGAGATCGTCGCCGAGATCCTGGCCGCGGGGGAGAAGGCCCTGCTGTTCACGCAGTTCACCGAGTTCGGCGACGCGCTGGCCCCGCACCTGGCGCGGCGGTTCGGGGTCGAGGTGCTGTGGCTGCACGGCGGGAGCTCGCGACGGGCCCGCGACGCCATGGTCGAGGCGTTCCAGGCCGAGGACGGGAGCGGTCCGCCGCTGTTCCTGCTCTCGCTCAAGGCCGGCGGCACGGGCCTGACGCTCACCGCGGCCCAGCACGTGATCCACCTCGACCGGTGGTGGAACCCGGCCGTCGAGGACCAGGCCACCGACCGGGCCTTCCGGATCGGCCAGAAGCGCACCGTGCAGGTCCGCAAGCTGGTCTGCGGCGGCACCGTCGAGGAGCGGATCGACGACCTGATCGAGGGCAAGCGCACCCTCGCCGGGCAGGTCATCGGCGACGGCGGGGACGACCCCGACTGGCTCACCGGCCTGTCCACCGACGAGCTGCGCCGCATGGTGTCGCTCGGCGCCGACGCGACGACGGACGCCGACGACGAGGGCGACGCCGACCTGGAGGACGACGACGATGCCGCCTAGACGTCGCCGCTCCGCCGAGCCGTTCCGGGAGAAGTTCCCCGAGCCTCCGGCGAGTTTCTCCGAGTACGGCAGGCGCATCGCCGTCGAGGACGGGATCGCCGCGAAGAGCCGCCGCGGGGCGATCGGGGAGTCCTGGTGGTCGGGCCGGTTCCTCGCCGTGCTGGAGAAGCTCGGCGTCGGCGGACGGCTGGACCGCGGGAAGACCTACGCCCGGGCCGGGCAGGTGATCGACCTCGCGATCGACCCGGGCGAGGTGGTCGCGACGGTGCAGGGGTCGCGCTCCGAGCCCTACCGCGCGCGGATCGGGATCACGACGTTCGCCGACGAGGCCTGGGACGCGGTCGAGGGCGCGTTCGCCGCCGACTCCTGGTTCGCCGCCTCGCTGCTCGGCGGGACGGTGCCCGACGACCTCGAGGACGTCTTCGCGCGCGTCGGGCTCTCGCTGTTCCCGACGGGGGCCCGCGAGATGCCGATGGACTGCTCCTGCCCGGACTGGTCGGTCCCGTGCAAGCACCTCGCGGCCGTCGCCTACCTGGTCGCGGAACGATTCGACGAGGATCCGTTCCTCATCCTGCGGTGGCGCGGCCGCGACCGCTCCACCCTCCTGGCGGGCATCCGCGACCGCCGCGACGACACCGGGCCCGCCGTCACCCCGCTCGCGCAGGTCGTCGACCGGTTCTGGACGGCCGGCGGTCCGCTGCCCGAGGTGGGGCACACCGACACGGCTGCAGGGGCCTCGGAGGAGCTGCTCGACCAGATGCCGCCGCTCGGCGTGAGCGTCGACGGCGTCGACGCCCGCGAGGCACTGCGACCCCTCTACCGGCGTTTCGGGGCCTGACCCGGTAGAACGGTGCTCGTGGCTCGCATCCTCATGATCGTCGCGCATCCCGACGACATCGACTTCGGCAGCGGCGGTTCGGTGGCGAAGTGGATCGCCGAGGGCGACACCGTGGACTACTGCATCGTCACCGACGGCGACGCGGGCGGGTTCGACGAGGCCGTCGGTCGCGGGGAGATGGCGACGCTGCGTCGCAAGGAGCAGCGCGCGGCCGCCGACGTCTACGGCGTCGGCGAGATCGACTGGCTCGGCTATCCCGACGGCAGGCTCTACGTCACCCACGAGCTGCGCCGCGACCTCTCGCGCGTGATCCGCAAGCGTCGCCCGGACCGAGCCGTCGTCCCGTCGCCCACCCGCAACCTGCGCAGCACCTACGGCAGCCACCCCGACCACATCGCCGCCGGCGAGGCGTCCATGTGCGCGATCTACCCCGACGCCCGCAACCCCTTCGCCCACCCCGAGCTCCTCGCCGACGAGGGCCTGGAGGCCTGGACCGTGCCGGAGACCTGGATCGCCAACCCCGGCGAGGGCGCCGACCGCTACCTCGACATCACCGACACGATCGACCTCAAGATCGAGGCCCTCCGCGCCCACGAGTCGCAGACCGGCCACATGACCGACCTCGCCGAGCGCATGCAGATGTGGGGCTACTCCCAGGCCAAGTCCGCGGGCTGGTGCGACGACGGCACCCCCGCCGATCAGCGCCGCTACGCCGAGGGCTTCCTCGTCCTCGACACCAAGTAGCCCTTCCCGACGCCGGGTCGGGGCGGGCCCGCCGTGTGCGTCGCGCGACGGGGCGACCGAAGGCTGCGCAGGTCGCTCGAGCGGCGACGCGAGGAGTGGCAGCGGGAGGACACGTACGGCCGCTGGTGACGCAAGCCGACACACCGGTTGGCAAGTGTCTCGCGGTGGGACACGCCGAACGACACGCCGACACCACCCGCTTGGGTGCACGCCGACACGCTGAGGAGACACGCCTACGCTGGTGCTCGCCATGGCCGATCCGAGCACCTACCGCCCCGCCCCGGGAACCATCCCGGAGGCGCCTGGCGTCTACCGGTTCTCCGACGCGAGCGGTCGCGTCATCTACGTCGGCAAGGCCAAGAGCCTCCGCAGCCGCCTGAACTCCTACTTCGCCGATCTGTCGGGGCTGCACCCGCGCACCCGCCGCATGGTCACCACCGCGGCGGCGGTCCAGTGGACCGTGGTCGGCACCGAGGTCGAGGCCCTCCAGCTCGAGTACAACTGGATCAAGGAGTACGACCCGCAGTTCAACGTCCGCTACCGGGACGACAAGACCTACCCGGTCCTCGCGGTCACGCTGAACGAGGAGTACCCGCAGCTCAAGGTCTACCGGGGCCCCCGCCGCAAGGGCGTCCGCTACTTCGGGCCGTACGCCCACGCCTGGGCGATCCGCGAGACGCTGAAGCTGCTCACCCGCGTCTTCCCGGCCCGCGTGTGCTCACCCGGTGTCTTCAAGCGGCACGGTCAGATCGGCCGGCCCTGCATGTTCGGCTACATCGGCAAGTGCGCGGCGCCGTGCGTGGGGCGGGTCTCCGCCGAGGAGCACCGGCAGATCGTGCTCGACTTCTGCGACTTCCTCGCGGGCCACACCGATCAGCTGATCACCCGCTTCGAGAAGGAGATGCAGGCCGCGTCGGCGGAGATGGACTTCGAGCGGGCCGCCCGCCTGCGCGACGACGCCGGTGCGCTGCGCCGCGTCGTCGAGAAGCAGGCCGTGGTGCTCGGCGACGGGACCGACGCCGACGTCGTGGCCTTCGCGCTCGACCCGCTGGAGGCCGCCGTCCAGGTCTTCCACGTGCGCGGCGGGCGCGTGCGGGGCCAGCGCGGGTGGGTCGTGGAGCGCGGAGAGGAGGACTCGCTCGAGGTCCTCGTCGGGCAGTTCCTCTCCCAGTTCTACGGCGAGCAGGCCGCGCTGGCCGGGTCGGCCGACGACGCCGTGCAGCCGGTGCCGCGCGAGGTGCTCGTGCCGGCGCTGCCGGAGGACCACGCGACGCTGACGCAGTGGCTCACCGGTCTGCGGGGGAGCCGGGTCAGCGTCCGGGTCGCGCAGCGCGGCGACAAGCGCACGCTCGCCGAGACCGTCGAGCGGAACGCCAAGGAGTCGCTGACCCAGCACAAGCTCAAGCGCGCGGGCGACCTCACGGCGCGCAGCGCGGCCCTCGAGGAGATCCAGGAGTACCTGGAGCTCGACTCGGCGCCGCTGCGCATCGAGTGCACCGACGTCAGCCACGTGCAGGGCTCCGACGTCGTCGCGAGCCTCGTCGTCTTCGAGGACGGGCTGCCGAAGAAGGCCGACTACCGCCGGTTCGCGATCCGTGGCGGCGCGGAGGGCGGCGACGTCGCCGCGATCGCCGAGGTCGTCCGGCGCCGCTTCCAGCGCTACCTGCGCGAGACCGCCGAGGACGCCGAGCACGACCCGACGACGACCTCCTGCTCCGGCGAGACCGCCGACGGGGCCCCGGCGACGCGCGAGATCGACCCCGCCGAGATCGACGGCCCGCTCCCGGGCATCGACCCGACGACGGGTCGGCCACGCAAGTTCTCCTACGCGCCGAACCTGCTCGTCGTCGACGGCGGCGCCCCGCAGGTCGCCGCCGCGCAGGAGGTGCTCTCCGAGCTCGGCATCACCGACGTGGCGGTGTGCGGCCTCGCGAAGCGCCTCGAGGAGGTCTGGCTGCCGGGCGACGAGATGCCGGCGATCCTGCCGCGCACCTCCGAGGCGCTCTACCTGTTGCAGCGGATCCGCGACGAGGCGCACCGGTTCGCGATCACCTACCACCGCCAGAAGCGCTCGGCACGCATGACGGCCTCGGAGCTCGACGGCGTGCCGGGCCTCGGGTCGACGCGCAAGACCGCGCTCATCAAGCACTTCGGGTCGGTCAAGAAACTGCGGGCGGCGACCGTCGAGGAGATCACCGAGGTGCCGGGCGTCGGGAAGCGCACCGCGGAGGCGGTCCTGCAGGCACTCAACACGGGGGAGGCGTCGTGAGCGGCCGGGGGGAGCACGACGGTGGCGTCGAGGTCGCCATCGTCACCGGGGTCTCGGGGGCGGGGCGCAGTACGGCGGCCAAGGTCCTCGAGGACCTGGGGTGGTTCGTCGTCGACAACCTGCCGCCCGAGCTGCTGGAGACCGTCGTCGACCTCGGCGCCCGCTCGCAGGGCCAGGTGACCCGGATCGCCGTCGTCATGGACGTGCGCAGCCGCGCGTTCACCGCCGACCTGGGCACCCAGATCAAGGAGCTCGACACCCGCGGCGCCCGTCCGCGCGTGGTCTTCCTCGACGCCGACGACAGCGTGCTGATCCGGCGCTTCGAGTCCAACCGCCGCTCGCACCCGCTGCAGGGCGACGGCCGCCTGGTCGACGGGATCGATGCGGAACGAGAGCTGCTGGCCCCGCTGCGCGACCTCGCCGACCTCGTCGTCGACACCTCCAACCGCTCGGTGCACGAGCTGCGCAAGGCGATCGAGGAGGCGTTCCACGAGAGCGCCGCCGAGGTCACCTCGAGCGTCACCGTGCTCTCGTTCGGCTACAAGCACGGGCTGCCCCAGGACGCCGACCTCGTCGTCGACGTCCGGTTCCTGCCCAACCCGCACTGGATCCCCGAGCTCCGCGAGCACGACGGTCGTGAGGCCGTGGTCAGCGACTACGTGCTCACCCAGGAGGGCGCGGCGGAGTTCGTCGACCGCTACCTCGAGCTGCTGCGCATCGTGGGCGTCGGCTATCGCCGGGAGGGCAAGCGCTACCTCACGGTCGCGGTCGGCTGCACCGGCGGGAAGCACCGCAGCGTCGCGATCGCCGAGGAGATCGCCCGCCGGATGGCCGGCGAGGACGGGGTGCGGGTGACCGTGTCGCACCGGGACGTGGGGCGCGAGTGAACGGCAACGGCAACGGCGACGGCCCCGGCGCCCCGTTCCGCGCGACCGCCCTCGGCGGCGGCCACGGCCTGCACGCCACGCTGCGCGCGCTGCGGCGGCTCACCGACGACGTGACCGCGGTGGTGACGGTCGGGGACGACGGCGGGTCGTCCGGCCGGATCCGCCGGGAGCTCGACATCCTGCCGCTGGGCGACCTGCGGATGGCGCTCGACGCGCTCGCCGAGCGCGACCACGCGGGACCCACCGACGTCTCGGCCTGGCGACGGCTGTTCGAGCACCGGTTCGGCGGGTCGGGCGCGCTGGCCGGGCACGCCGTCGGCAACCTCGTGCTCGCAGGCCTCCTCGACGTCACCGGCGACCCCGTCGCCGCCCTCGACGAGGCGGGCAAGCTGCTCGGGCTGCGCGGCCGGGTGCTCCCGATGAGCACCGTGCCGGTCGACATCGAGGCCGACGTGACGGGCCTCGGCCTCTCGCCGTCGCAGGCCACCGACGACGACATCGCGCACCGCATCCGGGGGCAGGTCGCGGTCGCGACGACGCCGGGCCACGTCCGACAGGTCCGGCTGGTGCCCCGCCGCCCGAAGGCGTGCGCGGAGGCCGTCGAGGCGATCCGGACGGCGGACGTGGTGACGCTCGGGCCGGGCTCCTGGTTCACCAGCGTCATGCCGCACCTGCTCGTGCCCGAGCTGTTCACCGCGCTGTGCGAGACCGAGGCGCGGCGGGTGCTGGTGCTCAACCTGGCGCCGCAGCCGGGGGAGACCGCCGGATTCTCGCCGGAGCAGCACCTCGACGCGCTGGCCGAGCACGCCCCGCGGCTGCGGCTCGACGTCGTGATCGCCGATCCCGACGCGACGCCGGAGCCCGACCGGCTCCGCCGCGGCGCCGAGGCGTTCGGCGCGACCACCCTGTTCACCGCCGTCGGCGAACCCGACGGCGCCCCGCGCCACGATGCCGTGGCACTGGCCGGGGCCCTGCGGGAGGCGGCGGGCAGTGCCGCCTCGCGCGAGCGCGTGCCCGACGACGAGTGGGACGCGCGAGTCGAGACCTGGGGGAGAGCGGCACGGCGCCGGCTCGGAGCGGACGTGTTCTTCACGCCCACCGACGGCGCCTACCGCCACGACGAGGAGGACCTACGGTGGCCATGACCGCTGCGGTGAAGGACGAACTGAGCCGGCTCGCCGTCACGAAGACCTGCTGCCGGCGGGCCGAGGTGTCGGCCCTGCTGCGGTTCGGGGGCGGGCTGCACATCGTCAACGGCCGCGTCGTGGTGGAGGCCGAGCTCGACACCGGCAACGCCGCGCGCCGCCTGCGTCGCGAGATCCACGAGCTCTACGGGCACCAGCCCGAGGTCCACGTGCTCTCCCAGGGCAACCTGCGCAAGGGCACCCGGTACGTCGTGCGCGTGGCCACCGACGGCGACTCGCTGGCCCGACAGACCGGTCTGCTCGACCCGCGTGGCCGGCCGGTGCGCGGGCTGCCGCCGCAGGTCGTCTCGGGCGGGGTGTGCGACGCCGAGGCCGCGTGGCGCGGGGCGTTCCTCGCCCACGGCTCGCTGACCGAGCCCGGCCGCTCGTCCGCGCTGGAGATCACGTGCCCCGGCATGGAGGCCGCGATGGCCCTCGTCGGCGCCGCCCGTCGGCTCGGCGTGGCCGCGAAGGCGCGCGAGGTCCGCGGGGCCGACCGCGTGGTGGTGCGCGACGGCGACGCGATCGGCGCCCTGCTCACCCGCATCGGCGCCCACTCCTCGGTGCTGCAGTGGGAGGAGCGCCGGATGCGCCGCGAGGTGCGCGCGACGGCGAACCGCCTCGCGAACTTCGACGACGCGAACCTGCGCCGCTCGGTCAAGGCCGCCGTCACCGCCTCCGCCCGGGTGAACCGCGCCCTGGAGCTGCTCGGCGACGAGGTGCCCGACCACCTGATCACGGCGGGCCGCCTGCGCGTGCAGCACGAGCAGGCCTCCCTGGAGGAACTCGGCCAGCTCGCCGACCCGCCGATGACCAAGGACGCCGTCGCCGGCCGCATCCGTCGGCTGCTCGCGATGGCCGACAAGAAGGCCAAGGACATGCGCGTGCCGGACACGTCCGCGGCGGTCTCCGCCGAGGACCTCGAGGACGACATGGTCGAGGTCCCCGCGGGCCGCGAGCACTGACGCCGGAGCCGCGCGACCTGCCGTCAGGACGGGCGTAAGCGCTTACGGGTGAGGCGTTTGCGACGGTGCGCGCAGCACGGTCGCTTCGTTAGGGTCGGCCCTGCCAGCACGGACACCCGAAGAGACAGGACTGCGCGTGACCATCAAGATCGGCATCAACGGCTTCGGCCGGATCGGACGCAACGTCTTCCGCGCGCTCGAGGTCCAGCGCGCCGCCGGTACTGCCGACATCGAGGTGCTGGCGGTCAACGACATCACCGACAACAAGACGCTCGCGCACCTGCTCACGTACGACTCGGTGCACGGTCGCTTCGACGGCACGGTCGAGTACAACGACTCCGCGCTGATCGTGAACGGCACCGAGGTGAAGGCCTTCGCCGAGCGCGACCCGGCCGACCTGCCCTGGGGCGACCTGGGCGTCGACATCGTCATCGAGTCCTCGGGCATCTTCACCGACGCCGACTCGGCCGGGAAGCACCTCAAGGCCGGCGCCAAGAAGGTCGTCATCTCCGCCCCGGCCAAGGGCGAGGACCTGACGGTCGTCATGGGGATCAACGACAAGGCCTACGACGGCTCGCAGAACATCCTCTCCAACGCCTCCTGCACCACCAACTGCGTGGCGCCGATGGCGAAGGTGCTGCACGACGCGTTCGGCCTGCAGACCGGCTTCATGACCACCGTGCACGCCTACACCGGCGACCAGCGCGTCCACGACGCCCCGCACAAGGACCTGCGCCGCGCCCGCGCCGCCGCGGTCAACATCATCCCGACGACGACGGGTGCGGCCCAGGCGACCGCGCTCGCCCTGCCGGAGCTCGAGGGCAAGCTCAACGGCGTCGCGATGCGCGTCCCGGTGCCGGACGGCTCGGTGACCGACCTGACCGCGACGCTCGACCGCGAGGTCACCGCCGAGGAGGTCAACGAGGCCTTCAAGAACGCGGCCGAGGGTGAGCTCAAGGGCGTGCTCGTCTACACCGAGGACCCGATCGTCTCCACCGACATCGTCGGCACCCCGGCGTCGTGCACCTTCGACGCCGGCATGACGAAGGTCCTGGGCGGCAACACCGTCAAGATCATCGGCTGGTACGACAACGAGTGGGGCTACTCGAACCGCGTCGTGGACCTGACCACGCTCGTGGGTTCCAAGCTCTGATGAGGCGGGAGACGGCAGCGTTGCGGAGCTCGACCTCATGAAGACCGTCGACGACCTGATCGCGGAGGGCGTGCAGGACCGCCACGTCCTGCTGCGGGCCGACTTCAACGTCCCGCTCGACGGCTACTCGATCACCGACGACGGGCGTATCCGCGCGGCGTTGCCGACGATCACCAAGCTCGTCGGGGCGGGCGCGAAGCTGCTGGTCATGGCCCACCTGGGCCGGATCAGGGATCCGGAGCCGCTGGGCCGCGACAAGCGGTCCAGCCTCGCGCCGGTCGCCGGGCGGCTCGGGCAGCTGCTCGACCAGCGCGTGTCGCTGGCCGAGGACGTCGTCGGGCAGTCGGCCCGGGACGTCGCCGGCGCGCTGACCGCCGGCGGCGTCGCGATGCTCGCCAACGTGCGGTGCGAACCCCGCGAGACGGGTTCCGGCTCCGAGCGCGACGCCCTGGCGACCGAGCTCGCCGAGCTGGTGCCCGGCGGGGCGTTCGTCTCCGACGGCTTCGGCGTGGTGCACCGCGAGCAGGCGTCGGTGTACGAGATCGCGCGCAAACTCCCGGCCTACGGCGGCGACCTGGTCGCCCGCGAGACCGAGGTGCTGCGGCGCCTGACCGGCGACCCGGCCCGCCCGTACGTGGTGATCCTCGGCGGGTCGAAGGTGTCCGACAAGCTCGCGGTGCTGCAGAACCTGCTGCCGAAGGTGGACACGCTGCTGGTCGGCGGCGCGATGTGCTTCACCTTCCTCGCCGCCGAGGGCCACGACGTGGGCGGATCGAAGCTCGAGGCCGAGCAGGTCGACACCTGCCGGCGGCTGCTCTCGGAGTACGCCGACACCCTCGTGCTGCCGGTCGACGTCGTCGTCGCGGACGCCTTCGCGGCGGACGCGAACACCCGCACGGTGCCGGTCACGGAGATCCCGGAGGGCTGGATGGGGCTCGACGTCGGGCCGGAGACGGTCCGGCTGTTCGGCGAGAAGCTCGCCGACGCGGCGACGGTGTTCTGGAACGGCCCGATGGGCGTGTTCGAGATGGAGCCGTTCGCGGCCGGCACCACCGGGGTCGCGGAGGCCGTGGCCGACTCGCCGTCGTTCTCGGTGATCGGCGGGGGCGACTCGGCGTCGGCGATCCGCGCGGCCGGGCTCGACGAGGAGCGCTTCGGGCACATCTCCACCGGTGGGGGTGCCTCGTTGGAGTTCCTCGAGGGCAAGGACCTGCCCGGGATCGCCGTACTCGAGGAGGCCTCGTAGTGGCACGCACGCCGCTCATCGCCGGCAATTGGAAGATGAACCTGAACCACCTCGAGGCCATCGGGGTGGTGCAGAAGCTCTACTTCGGGCTGCCGACGAAGTACTACGACCACGTCGACGTGGCCGTGTGCCCGCCGTTCACCGACCTGCGCAGCGTGCAGACCGTGATCGACGCGGACTCCATGCCGATCACCTACGGCGGGCAGGACTGCTCGCCGGAGGAGTCCGGCGCCTTCACCGGGGACGTCTCGGCGGCCATGCTCGCGAAGCTGGGCTGCACGTGGGTGGTGCTCGGGCACTCCGAGCGCCGCACGATCCACGGCGAGGACGACGCCCTGGTGGCCCGCAAGGTGGCGAAGGCCCTCGAGCACGGGTTGACCCCGATCCTCTGCCTCGGCGAGGGCGAGGACGTCCGCGAGGCCGGGAACCACGTCCCGCACTGCACGGGGCAGCTCGACGGCTCGCTCGCCGGCCTCTCCGCGGAGCAGGTCGGGCGGGTCGTGCTCGCCTACGAGCCGGTCTGGGCCATCGGTACCGGGAAGACCGCCACCGCCCAGGACGCGCAGGAGGTCTGCCACGCCCTGCGGGCCCGCCTGCGCGAGCAGCACGGGGGTGCGGTGGCCGACGGGATCCGCATCCTCTACGGCGGGTCGGTGAAGTCCGGCAACGTCAAGGAGATCGTCGGGCAGGCCGACGTCGACGGCGCACTCGTCGGCGGCGCCTCGCTCGACCCGGAGGGTTTCGCCGAGCTGTGCGCCCTCGCGGCGGGTGGCCCGCTGTAGGCACCCCGTTCTTCAGCGAAGGGCCCCTTCCGTCGGGTGGATCGACGGAAGGGGCCCTTCGTTCGTCACCGGGTCGGCGCCCGGTCGTTCCACGGAGTGACCCCGGACCGTCCGGTCGGAGGGGCCGGGTAGTGTGACGCACGAACCCCCGCCCCGCACGACGGGGCGAGAGAACGACCTGGAGGTCACGGAGCCCGCGATGCGACTGTTCCTGGAGATCCTGCTCATCGTGTCCAGCGTGCTGCTGGTGCTGCTCGTGCTGCTGCACCGTGGCCGGGGCGGAGGTCTCTCGTCGCTGTTCGGCGGCGGTGTGCAGTCCAGCCTCGCCGGCTCAAGCGTGGTCGAGAAGAACCTCGACCGCCTCACCCTGTTCGTCGGTGCGATCTGGCTGATCGCCATCGTCGGGACGGGCCTGCTCATCAAGATCGAAGGTTGACCGGCCCGGACCCAGGCACCGGGCTCGTGACGATGCGGAGGTAGTGCCGACATGGCTACTGGCAACGCGATCCGGGGTACCCGGGTCGGGTCCGGTCCGATGGGTGAGTCGGAGCGGGGCGAGAGCGCGCAGCGTGTGCTCGTCTCGTTCTGGTGCTCGAACGGCCACGAGACCAAGCCCTCGTTCGCACACGACGCCGAGCTGCCCGCCACGTGGGACTGCCCGCGCTGCGGCCTGCCCGCGAACACCGACATGAAGAACCCGCCGCCCGCGCGCCGCACCGAGCCGTACAAGACGCACCTCGCGTACGTGAAGGAGCGGCGCAGCGACGCCGACGGCGAGGCCCTGCTCGAGGAGGCGCTCGGCAAGCTCCGAGCCCGTCGCGGGGAGAACTGATCCTCTGACAGGGTGTCCGGGTGACCGTGCCCGCAGAGATCACCGACACCCGCTTCTCGTTGAGCCAGGCCGAGATCCCCTCGGCCTGGTTCAACGTCGCCCCGCACCTCTCCAGCCCCCTCGACCCGCCGCTGCACCCCGCGACGCGTGAGCCGGTCGGCCCCGACGACCTCGCCCCGCTGTTCGCGGGTGAGCTCATCGGCCAGGAGATGTCGGCCGACCCGTGGATCGACATCCCGGGCGAGGTGCTCGACGTCCTGCGGCTGTGGAGGCCCACGCCGCTGATCCGGGCCCGCAGGCTCGAGGCGGCGCTGAAGACGCCGGCGCGCATCTACTTCAAGGACGAGTCCGTCTCGCCCGCCGGCTCGCACAAGCCGAACTCCGCGGTGCCGCAGGCGTTCTACAACGCCCGTGAGGGCATCAAGCGGCTCTCCACGGAGACCGGGGCGGGCCAGTGGGGCACCGCGTTGTCCTTCGCGTGCGCGCAGTACGACCTCGAGTGCGCCGTCTACATGGTGCGCAAGAGCTTCGAGCAGAAGCCGTACCGCAAGGTCATCATGGAGACCTGGGGCGGTTCGGTCGTGCCCTCGCCGATCGACGACCCGTCGAACGCGGGCTCGCTCGGCTCCGCGATCTCCGACGCGGTCGCCGACGCCATGGGCCGCGACGACACGCACTACGCGCTCGGCTCGGTGCTCAACCACGTGCTGCTGCACCAGACCGTGATCGGCCTCGAGGCCCAGCAGCAGCTCGCGCTCGCGGGCGAGACCCGCCCCGACGTCGTGATCGCGCCCTGCGGTGGCGGGTCCAACCTCGGCGGGCTCGCGCTGCCGTTCCTGCCCGACCCGTCGGTCCGGCTGCTCGCCGCGGAGCCCGCGTCGTGCCCGACGCTCACGCAGGGCACCTACGAGTACGACTTCGGCGACGTCCAGGGCCTCACGCCGATGATGAACATGTACACGCTCGGCCACGACTTCATGCCGCCCGGCATCCACGCCGGCGGCCTGCGCTACCACGGCGACTCGCCGATCATCTCCAAGCTGGTCCACGAGGGCCGGATGGAGGCCGTGGCGCACCGCCAGAAGGCCGTGTTCGAGGCGAACGTGCTGTTCGCCCGCGTCGAGGGCAAGCTGCCCGCGCCCGAGGCGGGTCACGGCATCGCCTCCGCGATCGCCGAGGCCAACGACGCGACCGAGAAGAACGAGGAGCGCGTCATCCTCTTCAACTACTGCGGCCACGGCCTGCTCGACCTCGCGGCCTACCAGGACTACCTCGCCGGTGACCTCGGCGAGGAGCCCTAACCCCTTCCCGACGACGGGTGCCGGGCCGGCACCCGTCGTCAGGACGAGGGCGCGTCGATCCCGACCGCCCGTGGCTCGACCAGCGAGGTCTTGATCACCGAGGTGACGGTGGAGCCGCGCTCGATCCAGAGCTCGAGCACCCGGTCCAGGTCGGCGACGTCGCGTACCTGGATGCGCACCAGCAGGCAGTCCTCGCCGGTGATCCGGTGGGCCTCGACCACCTCCGGGGTGCGCGCCACGATCTGCTCGAGTGCCTTGCCCTGCCCGAGCGCGGGCCGCACCCGCACCCACGCGCCGATCGGGAAGCCGACCGCGGCGGGGTCGACGTCGAGGCGGTAGCCCCGGATCACGCCGACCCGCTCGAGGCGCTGCACCCGCTCGGTGACGGCGGGCGCGCTCATGCCCACCACGCGCCCGAGGGCGCTCATGGACAGCCGGGGATCGTCCGCGAGCGCCCGCAGGATGGCCCGGTTGACGTCGTCGAGGAGCCCCTTGTCGTTCTCCAGGTAGGAGCGGCCCCGGGGTTCGAGAGTCGAAGTCACGACGCCACTATGTCCGTGGATCGGCCATGTCGTCCAGCCCTGAGGTCTCGCAGGATGAAGGTGTGTCAGACGACGGTGGTGAGCGTGGCGGCCGAGGTGGAGCCCAGCGAGGCCCACGCGGCGGCGAGCCGTTCGACCGCGTCGTCGAGCACGTCCACCCGGTGGGTGTAGGGCACCCGCAGGAAGCCCTCGAACGCGCCGCCGATGCCGAACCGCGGCCCCGCCGCGAGGTGCAGCCCCTGGCGGGCGGCGGCGTCGACGAGGGCGCTGGAGCGGGGTGCGCCCAGGTCGATCCAGGTGGAGAGCCCGCCCGTGGGGCTGGGCACCGTCCACTCCGGCACGGCGCGCCGCAGGGCCGCGACGAGGTGGTCGCGCTGCGCCGCGGCCGCCGCACGGCGCTCGGGCAGCAGGTCGTCGAGGCGCGCGAGCAGCGCCGCGGCGACGAGCTGCTCGAGGACGGGCGAGGCGATGTCGTCGGAGGCCCGACTGGTGGCGATCCGGCGCAGGACGGCCCGCGGGCCCCGCATCCAGCCCATGCGCAGGCCGCCCCAGACGGTCTTGCTCATCGATCCGATGGTGAGCACGGGGGCCTCGCCGGCCGTCGTCGCCCAGGCCCCGAGCGGCGGCGGGACCGGCTCGTCGAGCCACATCTCGCGCAGGCAGTCGTCGACGACGAGAGGCACGCCGTGCCGGCGGGCCGCCGCGACGACCGCGCCGCGGGTGTCGGCGTCCATGACCGCGCCGGTCGGGTTGTGGTGGTCGGGCACCAGGTAGGCCAGCGCGGGGGAGGACTCGCGCAGGCCCGCGGCGAAGGCGGCGACGTCCCAGCGGGTGCGCCCGTGGTGATCGCGGTCGAGCGCCATCGGGACCGGGCGGGCGGACGTGTGCCGCACGAGGTCGACCGCACCCGGGTAGGTGGGCTGCTCGATGAGGACGCGGTCACCCGGCCGCACGAGCGCCCGGACGGCGAGCGCGTGGGCGTGCTGGGCGCCGGCGGTGACCATCACCTCGTCGGGCGCGGTCGGCAGCCCCTGGGCGGTGAGGCGCTCCGCGATCGCGGTCCGCAGCAGCCGCGTCCCCAGCAGGTCGTAGCCCGGCCCGACGAGGTGGGTGGGCAGGGCCGCGAGGGCCTCGGCGCCGGCGGCCGTCATCGCCTCGATCGGGGCGGCCGGCGCGGCGTGCGCGAGGTCGATCACGCCCTGGGGGAGGTCGGGCGACACCGCGAAGGCGCCGCTCGGGGCGAAGGGCGCGGGGGAGGTGGTCGGGGTCCCGGACGGCAGGGCGGTCCAGGTGCCCGACCCGCGGCGCCGCAGCAGGTGGCCGCTCTCGCGCAGCTGCTCGTAGGCCGCGGCGACCGTGCCCCGCCCGATGCCCAGGGCCAGCGCCAGCTCCCGCTCGCTCGGCACCCGCGTCCCGACGGCGAGCCGGCCGTCGCCCAGCAGGGTGCGGATCCGTCCGGCCAGGGCCGCATAACCCATCGAGCCGTCGGCGAACTCGCCGAGCTGACGGACGAGCGCGTTGCCACCGAGCTGCTGTTCCACCGGTCACCTGCCACTTCTGCCACTCAGCCTGCCACTGTGGAGCCAATGGCCGTGGCACGCCTGTCAATGTCCAGCCACTCTAGAGATACCACCTCCTGACCACGAAGGAAGTCATCATGTTCGAGCTGCTCACCGTCGTCCTCGTCCTCGCCGCCGTGGCGGCCCTCGTCGCCCGCTACGGCGCCGACAGCCGCTCGAACGACGGCGCGGACCACCGCGACCCCGCCCTGCCCCGGGGCCCGCAGTACGGCCACACCCCGGCCTCGGACCTGCGGCTCCTCGCCGCGTTCGCCCGCCGGGTCGCGGCCCAGCGCCAGGCGTGGGCGGCCTACGACCGGTCGCTGCGGCCGTGGGAGACGCAGCGGAGCGGAGCTCGACCCATGGGGTGGGAGACCCCGCGCAGCACCGCTCGGCCGATCGGCTGAGCCACCAGAACGAACGAACGGCCCTCTCGCGCACATCGATGCTGCGAGAGGGCCGTTCGTTCGTCCCGGGTCGGGCCTAGATCTGCGCTGCGGCCGCCTCGTCGAGGAGCCACAGCGTCCGCTCGGTCCCGGCGAGCCCGGCCAGCGGGATCTCGACCTCGGTCGCCCCGTGCGCGGCCTTCGCGAGGGCCTCGGCCTTGCCCTCCCCGGCGGCCACCAGCCACACCTCACGCGCGGACCGGGCCGCGGCGAGGGTCAGGGAGACGCGGGTCGGCGGCGGCTTGGGGCAGTCGCGGACGGCCACCACCCCGGCCGCCGTCGCGTGCACGGCGGGGGAGTCGGGGAAGACCGACAGCGTGTGGCCCTCCGGCCCGCACCCGGCGAGGAGCACGTCGAACGCCGGGATGCCGGGCACGCCCTCGCCGAGCCGGGCGGCCGCCTCGGTGAGCACCTGGGCGTAGGCCTGGGCGCCCTGGTCGGGGTCGGCGGAGTCCTCGGACTCCAGCGCCGAGGGACCCGGCGTCGACGAGGCCATGGGGTGCACCCGGGCCGGGTCGAGCGCGACGCGGTCCAGGAGGGCCGCCCGCGCCTGGGCGTCGTTGCGGTCCTCCGAGCCGGCGGGCACGAAGCGCTCGTCGCCCCAGAACACCTCGACCTGCGACCAGTCGACGGAGTCCACGTCGGGCGAGGCCGCCACCGCCTCCAGCATCGCGATGCCGATCCCGCCGCCGGTGAGCACCACCGACGCCACGCCGCGGGCGGACTGCGCGGCGGCGAGCGCCGCGAGCAGCCGTGCCGCGCCGTCCGCCGCCACCGACCCGTCGTCCGGCAGGGTGACGATCTCCCGCTCCCTCACGCGTCCACCGTGCCTTTCTCGGCCTCCACGCGGGGGATGGCCTCGAGCGCCTCTTCGAAGATCTCGTCGGGGTCGAGCCGGCGGAGTTCCTCCGCCAGGCAGTCCCGCGCGGTCCGGCGCGGGAGCGCCACCCGGCGGACCGGCTGACCGGGCTGGGTGAGCTTCGCCGTCTTGGAGTCCTGCCGCTTGAGCTCGACCGTGCCCGAGGGCCGCTCGAGCCGGACCGCCCCGAGATGACCTCCCGGGACGTCGACCACGCGTCGGGTCACGGGGACCCCCAGGCGCGAGGACAACCAGCCCGCCAGCAGATCCGCGGACGCGGACTCGGCGAGCCCGTCGACCTCGGCGCTGGTCACGTCGTCGTAGGGCGGCTCGTCCAGGGCCGACGTGATGAGCGCCCGCCACCCGGTGATGCGGCTCCACGCGAGGTCGGTGTCGCCCGGCCGGTAGTGGGCGCCGAGTTCGAGCAGGGTCGCGGCCGGGGTCGACGTCGTCGAGACGTCGGTGATGCGCCGTCCTGCGACCGCCCCGACCGGGTCCTCCGCCGGCGACCGCGGCGGCTCGCCCGGCCACCAGGTGACGATGGGGGCGTCGGGCAGCAGCAGCGGGACGATGATCGACCCGCCGTGCTCGGCCAGGGGCCCGTACATCCGCAGCACGATGACCTCGCTGGCGCCGGCGTCCCCGCCGATCCGGATCTGGGCGTCGAGCCGCGTGGCGGCCTCGCGCTGACCGCGCGCCAGCACGAGCACCCGGCAGGGGTGCTCGCGGGACGCGTCGTTGGCGGCCTGGATGGCCTGCTCGGCCTCCGGCCCGTCGACCGTGGCGATCACCAGGGTGAGCACCCGGCCGAGCGCGACCGCGCCTGCGGACTCCCGCAGCTGGACCATCTTGCGGTTGACCGCCGACGTGTCCGTCGAGGGCAGATCGACGATCACGGTCGCCTCCAGACCCGGCCGGTCCGCGAGAGCAGCTCGTCGGCCGACGGCGGGCCCCAGGTGCCCGCGGCGTAGTGGTCGGGGGAGCCCTCGCGGTGCCACTTCTCGATCACCGGGTCGAGGATCCGCCAGGACAGCTCGACCTCGGTGTTGGTGGGGAACAGCGACGGCTCGCCCAGCAGGACGTCGAGCAGCAGCCGCTCGTAGGCCTCGGGGGAGGCCTCGGTGAACGCGGTGCCGTACCCGAAGTCCATCGTGACGTCGCGGACCTCCATGCCCGACCCCGGCACCTTCGAGCCGAAGCGCAGCGTCACGCCCTCGTCGGGCTGCACCCGCACCACCAGGGCGTTCTGGCCCAGCTCCTCGGTCATCGTCTGGTCGAAGGGCAGGTGCGGCGCCCGCTTGAACACGACGGCGATCTCGGTGACGCGGCGTCCGAGTCGCTTGCCCGTGCGCAGGTAGAACGGCACGCCCGCCCAGCGACGCGTGTTCACCGAGCAGGTGATCGCGGCGTAGGTCTCGGTCACCGAGTCGGTGGGGAAGCCGTCCTCCTGCTGCAGGCCCTTGACCTCGGTCGAGCCCTGCCACCCGGCGGCGTACTGGCCCCGGGCCGTCGTCTCGTCGATCGGCTCGGCGAGCTTCGTCGCGGAGAGGACCTTGATCTTCTCCTCGCGCAGGTCGTCCGGGGAGAACGACAGCGGCTCCTCCATCGCGGTGAGCGCGAGGAGCTGCAGCAGGTGGTTCTGGATCACGTCCCGTGCGGCGCCGATGCCGTCGTAGTAGCCGGCCCGGCCGCCCACCCCGATGTCCTCGGCCATCGTGATCTGCACGTGGTCGACGTGGTGGGCGTTCCAGATCGGCTCGAACAGCTCGTTGGCGAAGCGCAGGGCGAGCAGGTTCTGCACCGTCTCCTTGCCGAGGTAGTGGTCGATGCGGAACACCGAGTCCTCGGGGAAGACGTCGTTGACGATCGCGTTCAGCTCCCGCGCCGACGCCAGGTCGTGCCCGAACGGCTTCTCGATGACGACGCGCCGCCAGGCGTCCTCGGTCGAGTCCGCGAGGCCCGCCCGGGAGAGCTGCTTGCACACCGTCGGGAAGGCATCGGGCGGGATCGACAGGTAGAACGCGTGGTTGCCGTTGGTCCCGCGCTCGCGGTCCAGGGCGGACACCGTGTCGGCGAGCCGGTCGAAGGCCGCGTCGTCGTCGAAGGTGCCCTGCACGAACCGCAGCCCCTCGGCCAGCCGGTCCCACACCTCGGAGCGGAACGGCGTGCGGGAGTGCTGCCGCACGGCGTCGTAGACGATCTCGGCGAAGTCCTCGTGCGACCAGTCCCGCCGTGCGAAGCCGACCAGCGCGAAGCCGGGCGGCAGGAGCCCCCGGTTCGCGAGGTCGTAGATCGCGGGCATCAGCTTCTTGCGCGCGAGGTCGCCGGTGATCCCGAACAGCACGAGGCCGCTCGGGCCGGCGATCCGCGGCAGACGCTTGTCCCGCTCGTCCCGCAACGGGTTGCGCCACGCGGCGGGAGCTGTCACCGCCGGACCTCCGCCACCGCATTCGTCAGGGCCACGAGGCCGGCCGCGCGGTCGGCCAGGTGCAGGCGCAGGACGGGACGGCCGTGCTGGGAGATCACCTGGGCGTCGCCGGCGGCCTGCGCGTGCTGCAGCTCGCCGAAGGTGAACGGCTGGTCCGGGATGGCCAGGTCGTCCGCCACCGAGCCCGTGATCTGCAGGAACACGCCGTTCTGGTGGCCGCCCTTGTGGTACTGCCCGGTGGAGTGCAGGAACCGCGGGCCCCACCCGAAGGTGGTCTGCAGCCCGGTGTTCTTCGCGATCTCCGGACGCAGCACCTCGGCCGAGGCGTCGTCGAGCCGGTCCAGGTAGGCCTGCACGGCGACGTACCCGCCGTCGGGGGCCTCGGCGATGAGCTGCCCGAGCGCCTCGACGAGGGTCGACGGGGAGCGCAGCCACTCGCCGCGGACCTCGATCCCGCCCTCGACGAGCACCGGCGCCTCGTCGGTGCCGGTCGTGCCGTCCCCGTCGAGGAGGTCCCGCGTGGCCTGCTTCGCGGACTCGACGTCGGGCTGGTCGAACGGGTTGATGCCGATCAGGCGGCCGGCGAGGGCCACCGCGGTCTCCCAGAGCAGGAACTGCGCCCCGAGCGACCCCTCGGTCGCGATCTGCGCGTTCCCGACGGCGGGTCCGATCGTCACCGTGGTCGCATCGTGGCCGTGGTCGGCGAACCCGGGGGCGTCCGGGGACTCCACGACGACGGGCAGCAGCCCGAGGCCCTGCTTGCCGGTGGACTCGGCGATGAGCTGCTCGGCCCAGTCGCCGAAGCCGACGAGCCCGGAGCCCGAGTCGGCGAGCACGACCTTCTCCGCGCCGGCGTTGTGGGCGGCCGCGAGTGCGGAGCCCAGCTGGATCGCGGGGTTGTCGGCCGAGTCGCGCTGCAGCTCCGGGGCCGCCGCGGCGGCCTCGTCGAGCAGGCCCCCGACGTCGACGCCCGCGAGGGCGCTCGGCACGAGCCCGAAGGCGGTGAGCGCCGAGTAGCGGCCACCGACGGCCGGGTCGGCCTCGACGGTGGCGCGGTAGCCCTGCTCGGCCGCCTGGTCCCCGAGCTTCGTGCCCGGGTCGGTGACGACGACCATGCGGGAGGCCGCGTCGATGCCGTTCGCCGCGAACTGCTCGGCGAAGACCCGGCGCTGGCTGTCGGTCTCGACGGTGCCGCCGGACTTCGAGCTGACCACCAGCACGGTGCGCGACAGGTCGCCGGCCAGGGCGTCCCGCACCTGCCCCGGGTCGGTGGTGTCGAGCACCGTGATCGGGTGCCGGCCACCGACCGCCGAGCCCGACCGGGTGTGGCAGATGACCTCGGGCGCCAGCGACGACCCGCCCATCCCGGCGAGGACGACGCGGTCGACGCCCTCGCCGTGCAGGTCGCCCCGCAGTGCGGTGAGACGCTCGACCAGCGGCTTGGACGACTCGTAGAGCGTCACCCACGACAGCCGTTTGGAGGCCTCGTCCTGCGCGTCGGGGCCCCAGAGCGTGTCGTCCTGGCGGGCCAGCTTCGAGGCGACCTCGTCGGTGACCAGCTTCTCGACGAGGGCGGACGCCGCCTCCGCGAGCTGGGGGTCCACCAGCGAGACCGTCAGCGGGGCCTCGACGGGGGCGCTCACGACTGCTCCGGGCTGCGCCGGGTGAGCTGCTCGGAGATGGTCTCGAGGAGCTCGGTCCAGGCCTTCTCGAACTTGTCGACTCCCTCGTCCTCGAGGACCTGGTAGACGTCGTCGACGTCGATGCCCACGTCGGAGAGCGCGGCGAACACCTCGCCCGCGGCGTCGGCGGTGCCCGACACGGCGTCGCCGTGCAGCTCGCCGTGGTCGGCGAAGGCGTCGAGGGTGGCCTCCGGCATCGTGTTCACGGTGTCGGGCGCGACGAGCTCGGTCACGTACAGCGTGTCGGGGTACGCCTTGTTCTTCACGCCGGTCGACGCCCAGAGCGGACGCTGGACGGTGGCGCCGGCGCCCTTGAGCGTCGCCCACCGCTCGGTGGAGAACGTGTCGAGGTAGGCCTGGTAGGCCAGCCGGGCGTTGGCCACGGCGGCCGTCCCGCGCAGCGCGAGGGCCGCGTCGGTGCCGATGGCCTCGAGCCGCTTGTCCACCTCGCTGTCCACGCGCGAGACGAAGAAGGACGCGACCGAGCCCATGACCGACAGGTCGTGCCCGTTGCTGCGCGCCTGCTCCATGCCGGCGAGGAACGCGTCCATGACGGCGCGGTGGCGGTCCACCGAGAAGATCAGCGTGACGTTGACGCTGATGCCCTCCGCGAGCACGCGGGTGATCGCCGGCAGCCCCTCCGGGGTGGCCGGGATCTTGATCATCAGGTTGGGCCGGTCGACGGTCTTCCAGAGGTCGACGGCCTCGGCGACGGTCTTCTCGGTGTCGTGCGCGCTGCGCGGGTCGACCTCGAGCGAGACGCGGCCGTCCTTGCCCGCCGTCTCGGTGTAGACGTTGCGGAAGATGTCGCAGGCGTGCCGCACGTCGTCGGTGGTGATCTCGCGGACGGCGTCCTCGACCGACGCGCCCCGGCGGGCGAGGTCGTCGAGCTGCTCGGCGTAGTGGTCGGCGTCGGCGAGCGCGGCCTGGAAGATCGACGGGTTCGACGTGACCCCGACGACGTGCTTCTGCTCGATCAGCTCGGCCAGGTTCCCGCTCATGATGCGCTGGCGGGACAGGTCGTCGAGCCAGACGGAGACGCCGGCGGCCGAGAGGTCGGCCAGGGGAGTGGTGCTCATGTAGTCCTCACTTCGACAGTCGCAGCGGGGTCACTTCGACGCGCGCGCGATGGTGCGGCGGGCGGCGTCGACGACGGCCTCGGCGGTGAAACCGAACTTCTCGAACAGGGTCTCGTAGTCCGCGCTGGCACCGAAGTGCTCGATGGACACGGGCTCACCCGTCGTCCCGAGCAGGCGGTACCAGGGCTGCGCCACGCCGGCCTCGACGGAGACGCGGGCGGTCACGGCCGCGGGGATGACGCTCTCCTGGTAGTCCGCGTCCTGGTTCTCGAACCAGTCGAGGCAGGGCATCGAGACCACACGGGTGGGAACGCCGTCGGCCTCGAGGGTCTTCCGCGCCTCGACCGCGAGCTGCACCTCGGAGCCGGTGGCCACGAGGATCACCTGCGGGTCGCCGGAGGCGTCCTCGAGCACGTAGCCGCCGCGCGCGACGCCCTCGGCCGAGGTGCCCTCGAGCACCGGCAGGTTCTGCCGGGTGAGCGCGAGACCGGCCGGGCCGGTCGGGTTGTCGAGGACCGCCCGGAACGCGTACGCGGTCTCGTTCGGGTCCGCGGGCCGGACGACGGACATGCGCGGGATGGCGCGCAGGCTCGCGAGCTGCTCGATCGGCTGGTGGGTCGGGCCGTCCTCGCCGAGGCCGATCGAGTCGTGGGTCCAGATGTAGGTGGTGTTGAGGTTCATCAGCGCCGCCAGGCGGACCGGGGGCCGCATGTAGTCGGAGAAGATGAGGAAGGTGCCACCGAACACGCGGGTGCCGCCGTGCAGGGCGATGCCGTTGAGGATCGAGCCCATGGCGTGCTCGCGGACGCCGAAGTGCAGCACGCGGCCGTACTCGTTCATCCGGCCCCAGTTGTTGGTCTCCACGCTGGAGGGACCGAACGACGGCGAGTCGGGGATCGTCGTGTTGTTGCTCTCGGCGAGGTCGGCCGAGCCGCCCCACAGCTCCGGGAGCTCCGGGCCCACCGCACCGAGGATCTTCTGCAGCGCCTTGCGGGTGGCGAGCGGCTTGTCGTCGGTGGTCCAGGTCGGCAGCTTGTCCGCCCAGCCGGCCGGGAGCTCCCGCTTCGCCATGCGGTCGAAGAGCTCGCGGCGCTCCGGGTTGGCCTGCGCCCAGTCGTCGAACTTCTTCGTCCAGGCCTCGTGGGCCTGGTGGCCGCGGTCCTTGACCTGGCGGGCGTGCGCGAGGACCTCGTCCTCGATCTGGAACGACTTCTCCGGGTCGAAGCCGAGGATCTTCTTGACCTCGGCGACCTCGTCGTCCCCGAGTGCCGCGCCGTGCGCCGCGCCGGTGTTCATCTTCTCCGGCGCGGGATAGCCGATGACGGTGCGCAGCGCGATGAAGCTGGGGCGCCCGGTCTCGGCCTTCGCGTTCTCGATGGCCTCGCGGATGCCGACGACGTTCTCGCCGCCGCGCACCACCTGGGTGTGCCAGCCGTAGGCCTCGTAGCGGGCCACCACGTCCTCGGAGAGCGCCACCGAGGTGTCGTCCTCGATCGAGATGTGGTTGTCGTCGTAGAAGACGACGAGGTTGCCCAGCTGCTGGCGGCCGGCGATCGAGCTGGCCTCGGCGGTGACGCCCTCCTCGATGTCACCGTCGGAGGCGATGACGTAGACGAAGTGGTCGAACGGGCTCTCGCCCGGTGCCGCCTCGGGGTCCCAGAGACCACGCTCGCGGCGGGCCGCCATCGCCATGCCGACGCTCGAGGCCAGACCCTGGCCGAGCGGGCCGGTGGTGATCTCGACCCCGGTCGTGTGGCCGTGCTCGGGGTGGCCCGGAGTCCTCGAGTTCCAGGTGCGCAGCGCCTCGAGGTCGCCCATCTCCAGGCCGTAGCCGGAGAGGAACAGCTGGATGTACAGGGTCAGGCTGGAGTGCCCGGCGGAGAGCACGAAGCGGTCGCGACCCGGCCAGTTCGCGTCGGCCGGGTCATGCGTCATCGTGTGCTGGAACAGCGTGTAGGCCAGCGGCGCCAGGGACATCGCGGTGCCCGGGTGACCGTTCCCGACCTTCTGCACCGCGTCGGCGGCGAGCACGCGGACCGTGTCGACCGCGCGCTGGTCGAGGTCGGACCAGTCGTCGGGACGGTGCGGGGTGGTGAGGGCTTCGATCTCCTCGGGCGACTCGCTCGCCGGGTGGGTGCTCTCGGTCGTGGTCACGAACCTGCTCTCCCTGTGTCTCACGTCGTGAGCCGTACGCGCGTGGTAGCGGCCCTGTTGTCCGGATCCCTCCCGACGCGGCTCGGGCGCCCCGGTGGGTCCGGGTCGCACCGGTGCGATCTGGATCGATCCGGAATGTCCGTCGAGCCCATGCTGTCACGGCGGGGCGACACCACGGGAACCGTCGGGTGACCAGTCGGGCGACCAGTTGCCCGACCAGTGGCGCTAATACCCGCTGGGCGCCGCACGGACACGCCCGGGCGGGGCCCGACGAGGCACGACGTGTGGCCCTCTAGGATCGATCTCTGCGCTCGCGCGCGTGACGTGCCCCGCACCATCACCCCCCTCCGGGGGGCGGGCGAGCGCGAGGGGCGCCCGGGGTGCAGACTGCATCCACGACAGCGTGTAGGAGGCGGCCCGACGGGCCGCCGAACGCCTGAGAGGACCGGGTGATCGGGTGAGCACGGCGGTCGGTCCGACGCCGACGGGGGCGAGGACCGGGCTCGGCGGGTACTGGGACCGCTCCGTGGCCACCGTCCGCGCGTACCTCGCGTTGACCAAGGCCCGGATCATCGAGCAGCTGCTCGTGGTCACCGTGCCGGCGATGATGCTCGCGCAGCGTGCGGTGCCCTCGCTCTGGTTGGTCCTGGCGGTGCTGCTCGGCGGCGCCATGGCCGCGGCGAGCGCCCACGCGCTGAACTGCGTGATCGACGCCGACATCGACGCCAAGATGGCCCGCACGCGGAAGCGGCCGCTGGCGCGCGACGCCGTGCCGCGCTCCCACGCCCTGGTGTTCGGCCTGGTGCTGGGGGCGATCTCGGCCGTGTGGCTGGGCCTCACCGCCAACTGGACGGCCGCGGCCCTCTCGGTCGCCGCGATCGCCTTCTACATCGTGGTCTACACGCTGGTGCTCAAGCGCCGGACCTCGCAGAACATCGTGTGGGGCGGCGCCGCCGGCTGCATGCCCGTCGTCATCGGGTGGGCGGCCGTCACCGGCAACGTCGGCTGGCCGGCCCTGGTGCTCTTCGGGATCATCTTCTTCTGGACCCCACCGCACTTCTGGGCCCTCGCGATGCGCTACCGCGACGAGTACGCCGCCGCCGGGGTGCCGATGCTCCCCGTGGTCGCGTCCCCGCAGCGGGTCTCGCGCCAGATCGTCCTCTACTCGTGGGCGATGGTGGCCTGGTCGGTGCTCCTGGTCCCGGCCACGTCGTGGATCTACCTCGCCACCGCCGTCGTCGGCGGCACGTGGTTCCTCGTCGCCGCCCACCGGCTGGACCGGGCCGTGCACCGCGACGAGGTCGTCAACTCGATGCGCCTGTTCCACCTGTCGAACACCTACCTCACGGGTCTGTTCGTCGCGGTGGCGGTGGACTCGGCCTTCGGGTGGCCGGTCTTCGGCTGGCCCTTCTAGCCCTGGCTGATCGTCCGGCCCCCCGCCGCGAGGTGCACATCAGGCATCTCCGGCGGCCCGGGAACCTGCACCATGTGAATCTCGTCGGATCACACCGTGCAGCCGCGCAGCGCGAGGGTCTTCAGCAGGCGGCGGACGAACGCCAGCGGGAACAGCAGGTCGTCTGCCGTGCAGGGCACGACGATCCACCCGCACGATGCGAGCTCGGCGAGGCGTGACTGGTCGCGGCGCCACTGCTTGAGGTCCATCCGGTGTCCGTCGCCCTGGTACTCCGCGGCGACCTTGAACTCGTCCCAGCCGAAGTCGACGCGGGCCACGAAGAGGTACTGGGCATCACGGACCTCGAACTGCGGGGTCGGTGTCGGGACCTCGTTGCGCGCCATCGCCAGGCGCATCACCGTCTCCGGCCGGGAGCCCGACCGAGGGTCGGCAGCCTCGACCGCGGGTGCCACACGTCGGGCGCCGCGGGCTCCGGCCGGCCGGTCCAGCAACCGCGCCGGATCGAACTCGCCGACCCGGGCCAGGGCGTCGAGCGCGACCACCCCGTCGACGAAGCCGAGCCGGCGGACGAGATCCCACGCCGTCCGCTCCGTCGAGGTCACGAGGAGCCCGTCGACCTCCACGACGTCGTCCCCGGCGACGGTGTCCCGGCGGATGGACAGGCCCGGCCGTGGGCGGACGCTCCGTCGGCCCACGATCAGGTCGACCACCGCGTCCGGCGGGGCGATGTGGGCTCCGTGGACCTCGGCAGCTGCATATCCGCCCACGACCGGTGGGTCCCCACGCACATAGAGCACGGCCTCCCGCGCCCGTCCGACGAGATCGTCCGGGTCCGCGACCTGGTCCGTCAGCACCCGGACGTTGGGAAACAGACGTGTCGTCGACGGCCCGGCGAGCCGACCGCGCGTGATGTCTCCAGCTGCGAGGGCCTCGTTCGCCCGGAACGGCCCCATGATGTGCTCCACACCAGCTTGGAGTCCGTCGACGCCCGATCGGTTCCGTCCGGTCTTCGAGGTGCACACCAGGCAGCCGCACGGCCGGAAGAACCTGCCTCACGTCACCCTCGCGTAGGCAGCTGGCCCACCGCCCGGCGAGGTGCACACCAGGCAGCCGCACGGCCCGCGGAACCTGCCTCACGTCACCCTCGGGACGGCACCAGCAGCAGCTTCCCCGACGTGGCCCGGCCCTCGAGGTCACGGTGCGCGTCGGCGGCCGCCTCGAGGGGGTAGCGGGCGCCGATCCGCACCGACAGCGACCCGTCCGCCACGGCCGCGAACACCTCGGCCGCCCGCGAGCGCAGCTCAGCAGTCGTCCGCACGTGCCACCCCAACGACGGGCGGGTGAGGTACACCGAGCCGGCCGCGTTGAGTCGCTGCGGGTCGACCGGCGGCACCGGTCCGGACGCCGCGCCGTACAGCACCAGCACGCCCCGCACGCGCAACGAGGCCAGGGAACCGTCGAACGTCGTCGCGCCCACCCCGTCGTACACGGCCGCGACGCCGTCACCCGAGGTCAGCGCGCGCACCTCCTCGGCGAACCCCTCGTAGCCCAGCACGTGCGCCGCCCCCGCGGACCGGGCCAACGAGGCCTTCTCCGCGGTCGACGTCGTCGCGACGACGGTCGCCCCCAGCGAGGACGCCATCTGGCACAGCAACAGCCCCATGCCGCCCGCCCCGGCGTGTACGAGCACGGTGTCGCCCGGGCGCACGGCGTAGGTGTCGTGCACCAGGACGTGGGCGGTCAGCCCCTGCAGCAGGACGGCCGCCGCCACGTCGGCCGACACCCCCGGGGGCACCGGCACGCACCGCGCCGCCGGGACCGCCGCCGTCTCGGCGTAGGCCCCCGGACCGTCGCAGAACGCCACCACGTCGCCTACGGCCACGTCGGACACCGACGACCCCACCGCGCGCACGGTCCCGGCACCCTCCAGCCCGGGCACCGTCGGCAGGGTCGACGGGTACAGGCCGCTGCGCAGGTAGGTGTCGATGTAGTTCACCCCGGCGGCGGCGACGTCGACGAGCACGTCCTCCGCGCCGACGTCCGGCTCGGGCACCTCGGACGGGACCAGGACCTCGGGCCCGCCGTGGGCCTCGACACGAACGGCACGCATGCCGCCGGACCCTAGGCCTGCGCCGCCACCATCTCCCGCGGGGAGCTTCCCCACGACGGGTCGGCGACCGCGGGTCGCGTCGTCCCGGCCCACAGCCACGCCGTCGCCGCGACGACGAGCATCGAGCCCAGCACGTGCAGCGCCACGAGCACCTCGGGCACGCCGATGGCGTACTGGATGCCACCGAGCAGGCCCTGGGCCAGGGTCACCCCGACCAGCACCCGGAACCGCACCAGCACCGACCGCGGGGCGGCCACGGCGTGCAGCAGGAAGCCGAGCCCGACGAGCAGGCCGAGGAACGCGAAGAGCACGTGGGCGTGCGCCATCGCGAGGTCGGCGACCGAGAACGCGGTCAACCGGGGCGTCGCGGGGTCCCCGGCGTGCGGCCCGGCCGCCGTGACCAGCGTGCCCAGCACCACCAGCACGAACAGCACCCCGGCGCTCACCCCGACCAGCCCGCGCACGGACCGCGGCACGACCGTCTCCCGCTGCTCGGCGGCGTCCGGCAGGGCCCAGGCGTCGCGGGCCAGCAGCACCGCCAGCCACACGAGCGGCACGGAGACGATGAAGTGCGGCGCGACGGTGTACCAGGCGAGCCCGGTGAGCACGGTGATCCCGCCGAGGACCGCCTGCGCGACCACGCCCAACGGCATGGTGCAGGCCAGCAGGAGCAGTCGGCGGCGGCGCGGGCGCACGAACAGGGCGGCGATCACGCACGCCGCGGTGACGAGTACGAGCGCGATGCCGAGCAGCCGGTTGCCGAACTCGATCCACTGGTGCAGCACGGCCACCTCGGCGTGCGCGACCGGGACCATGCTGCCCGGGAAGCACTGCGGCCAGGTCGGGCAGCCCAGGCCGGAGCCGGTGACGCGCACGGCGGCGCCGGTCACCGCGATCCCGCCCTGGCCGACCACGGCAGCGACCGCGAGCCCTCGCATCAGGGCCGGGGGAGTCCTCACCGGGCCAGCCTACGACAGGGCGTCGGAGACGCAGCGGAGCGGAGTGCGACCACGAGGAGGCGTCAGTCCCACTTCAGCGTGCGGCCCGCCACCAGCCCGGCCACGACGCCCCACACGAGCAGCACCACGACGTGCCCGAGCCCCGGCGTCCCGCCGAGCAGCACGTCCCGCAGCCCCTCCGCGAGTGCCCCACTGGGCAGCAGCACCACGAGCGCCCCCAGCGGACCCGGCAGCTGGTCGGCCGGCACCACGATCCCGCCGACGAACAGCAGGACGAACCACACGACGTTGGCGATCACGAGCACGAGGTCGGCCCGGACCGAGCCGCCCAGCAGCAGCCCACAGGCCCCGAACGCGCCCGCGCCGATCACGACGAGCAGGAGGGCCCAGCCGAGCGACCCGGCGTCGGGACGCCATCCCAGCGCCAGCGCGACCCCGCCGAGCACGACCACCTGGATGACGACGACGGCGGCCATCCCGCCGAGCCGGCCGGTCACCACGAGCCAGCGCGGGATCGCGGTCGCCGCGAGCCGCCGCATGAGGCCGTAGCGGCGGTCGAAGCCCAGCGCGATCGCCTGCGAGGTGAAGCCGGTGGACATCATCGCGAGCGCGAGCACGGTGCCGAGAGCGGCGTTCACCCGCGGCTCGGGGAGCTCCACGAGGCCCTGGAGCAGGGTGAGCCCGACCAGGAGCGCCAGCGGGATGACGAGGGTCAGCAGCAGCTGCTCGGAGTGGCGCAGCGCGAGCAGCGTCTCGGTGCGCGTGTGCACGGCGAGCATGCGGCCGCGCGAGCCGACGCCGGGCTCGGGGGAGAAGGTGCCGTCCTCGAACGCCGTGCTCACGAGCGCAGCTCCCGTCCGGTGAGGTCGAGGAAGACGTCCTCGAGGCTGCGGCGCCCGACGCGGACGTCGTCGGCGAGGACACCCTGGCGGGCGCACCAGGCGGTGACGGCGGCGAGCACCTGGGGGTCGATGTGACCGGAGACCGTGTAGTGCCCCGCGGGGCCCTCCTTGGCCAGGTAGCCCTCGGGCAGCACGCCCTCGAGCAGCGTGAGGTCCATGCCGCCCGGGGCGCGGAAGCGCATCGTCTCCTCGGCGCCGGCGGTGGTCAGCTCGTCCGGCGAGCCGGCGGCGACGACCCGGCCGTGGTCGACGATCACGACGTCGTCGGCCAGCGCCTCGGCCTCCTGCATGAAGTGCGTGGTCAGCAGCACGGCCACGCCGTCGGCGCGCAGGGCGCGGACGAGGTCCCACACGAGGTGGCGGCCCTGCGGGTCGAGGCTGGAGGTCGGCTCGTCGAGGAACACGAGCTCGGGCCGCCCGACGATCGCGCAGGCCAGGCTGAGCCGCTGCTGCTGACCGCCGGAGAGCCGCTTGTAGGGCAGCTTCGCGCAGGAGTCGAGGCCGAGGGTCGAGATCAGCCAGCCGGTGTCGAGCGGGTGCGCCGAGCAGGCGGCGACGAGGTCGAGCATCTCGCGCACCCGCACCATCGGGTACGCCCCGCCGCCCTGCGGCATCACGCCCATGCGGGCCCGCAGCGCCTCCGGGGCGCCCGCCGGGTCCGCCCCGAGCACCCGCACCGCACCCGCTGTCCGGGACCGGAAGCCCTCGCACACCTCGACGGTGGTGGTCTTGCCGGCACCGTTGGGTCCGAGCAGGGCGAGGACCCGCCCGTGGTGCAGGTCGAGGTCGAGCCCGTCGACCGCGGTCGTCGCGCCGTAGCGCACCACGAGGTCGCGCACCTCGACGGCCGGTTGACTCACGCCGCCAGCCTAGGTGGGTCCGTCGGTCCCGGTGCGGGGAGGGATCCGCGGCGTGTTCCCGCGGGCGGCGAGCAGCGGCACGATCGCGACCAGCAGCGCGGCCGTGATCGCCATCGGCAGCTGGTAGGCCCGGAAGGTGAAGTCGTTGCCGGTGGGCGGCACGAGCAGGGACACCGCGGCGCACACCGCGACCGCGCAGCCGCGGACGCGCGGGGCGGTCACCGAGCAGGCCAGCGGCACCATCAGCCACAGCAGGTACCAGGGGTGCAGCACGGGCCCGGCGAGGAACACCGCTCCGAAGCCGTAGGCGACACCCGCCACCGGGTGCAGCCGCCCGCGCAGCACCATGAACACCAGCAGCGCGCAGACCAGCGCGGCGACGCCGAGCCCGGCCGAGCGGGTGAGGGAGAGCACGGCGTCGGTGTGGTCACCGAGGCCGAGCCAGATGCCGATCTGGCCGCCCAGCACCCCGAGGTCGGTGGTGACCGACAGCCACGAGCGCAGCAGGTTCGGTACCGACAGCGCGGTGATCCAGCCGAAGCCGAGCCCCGAGCCGACGGACACGGCCACCACGACGGCGAGCCCGGTCCCGGCCACCGCCGCGCCCCACCGGATCAACGCGACCAGCCCGTCCCGTCCGCAGGGATCCTTTCCGGCGGCCAGACAGCGCTCCCGGGCGACGTGCGCCCCGAGGAACGCGAGCGCCAGGATCGCGGGAATCTTGCCGGAGGCGCCGAGCCCGATGAGCAGCGCGCCGACGAACCAGGAGTAGCGGAAGCCGATCTCCAGGCCGAACAGGACGACGCCCATCATGATCGCGTCGTTGTGGATGCCCGAGACCAGGTGGAAGAGCACCAGCGGGCTGACGGCGAGCCACAGCGCGGCGATCGGCTCCACCCCGGCCCGCCGGGCCAGGTGCGGTGCCGCCCAGATCACGAGACCGAGCCCGATCAGCGCCAGGATCCGGTGCAGGTAGACGCCGAGCACGATGTTCTCGCCGGCGATCGTGGTGACCAGCCGCCCGAAGGTGAGGAATCCGGGGCCGTAGGGCGAGGGCGTCGTCCGCCAGATCGTCGGGATCGAGGCGACCAACGGGTCGTCGAGCCCGAGCGCCTGGGCCGCCCCGAAGACGTAGGGGTCGAAGCCGCGCGAGACGACCTCGGCCTGAGAGAGGTAGCCGTAGACGTCGGTGGAGAACAGGGGAGGGGCGACGGCCAGGGGCGCGCACCACATGACGAGGATGCGCGAGAGCTGGCGGACCGTCAGCCGCACGCGCCCCGGCCAGGCCAGGCGGCCGAGCCACAGCCACGCGAGGACGACCATGCCCATGCCCACGTAGGCGAGCGCGATCGAGACGGTCGGCAGCCGCCCGGGCAGGCCGAGGACGCGCATGCCCAGCAGGGGGTTGTAGGCCGACGCCGGCGTCGCGCCGCACCCCAGCGCGCCCACGGCCATGAGCAGGGCGCCGGTGAAGCCGAACCGCCGGCAGAACCGCAGCCGCCGACGTTCGTCGACGCTCGCGGGGGCCTCGCGGGCCGAACGCGTGCCCGACCCGTCGGGCCCGGGGGGAGCCGTCGGCGCCGTCGCGGTCACCACGCGAACGATACCGAGCGCCTTCCCGACGCCGGGTCGGGCCCGCCTCGCGGGCGGGCGCGGCTCCCGTCGTCGTGACCCGTGCCACCTCGTCCGGCCCGGCTTTGCCGCCCCGGAACATATAGGCAAGACTGGTGTTGCCAAAAGCGATGCCCGATGTGTCATGATCGGGACGACGTCGATCGGAGGTGGGAGATGACGGGGACACGCCTGCAGGGCGCACACGCCGAGCACGCACGCTCCGCCGCCGACGGGCGCACGCGTGACGCGGTCGTCCGGCTCCTCCTGGAGCGCGGCCCGACCACCGCCGCCACGCTCGCCGACCAGCTGCAGCTCTCCGGCCCGGGGGTCCGGCGGCACCTCGACGCCCTGTGCACCGAGGGCACCGTCGCCACGCGGGACGCCCCCGCCTCCGGCAAGCGCGGCCGTCCGGCCCGGCAGTTCCTGCTGACCACCGACGGGCGCGCCCGTGCCGGTCGGGGTGAGCACGGACCGGCCGACCTCGCGGTCGCCGCGCTGCGCCGTCTCGGTGACGCGGCCGGCGACGAGGCCGTCCGCGCGTTCGCCCGCGACCGCGCACTGGCCATGGTCGGTGCCCACCGCGAGCACGTCGAGGCCGGCGCCGACCGCGCCGAGCGCGTGCAGCGGCTGGCCACGGCGCTCACCGCCGAGGGGTACGCGGCGTCCAGCCGCGGTGCCACCTCGACCGGCGGCGGCGAGCAGCTGTGCCAGCACCACTGCCCGGTCGCCGACGTCGCGGCCGAGTTCCCCCAGCTGTGCGAGGCGGAGGCCGAGGTCTTCGCCGAGGTGCTGGGGACCCACGTACAACGGCTCGCCACCATCGCCCGGGGCGACGCCGCGTGCACCACCCACGTGCCGGCCCAACGAGCCCAGCGGACCGACACCACCGCACGTCCCTCCGCCGTCACCACCGGCGGAGCACCCGAGGACCAGGGAAGGCAGGTCGTATGACCACCGCTCCGGAGAAGGAGACGCTGACCCAGGAGGAGACCATTGCCTCCCTGGGCAGCTACCAGTTCGGCTGGCACGACAGCGACAGCGCCGGGGCGAGCGCCCAGCGCGGCCTGAGCGAGGCGGTCGTCCGCGACATCTCGGGCAAGAAGAACGAGCCGGACTGGATGCTGCAGCTCCGCCTCAAGGCGCTGGGCATGTTCGACAAGAAGCCGATGCCGAACTGGGGCTCGGACCTGTCGGGCATCCACTTCGACAACATCAAGTACTTCGTGCGGTCGACGGAGAAGCAGGCGGCCTCCTGGGAGGACCTGCCCGACGACATCAAGAACACCTACGACAAGCTGGGCATCCCGGAGGCCGAGAAGGCCCGCCTGGTCGCCGGTGTCGCGGCGCAGTACGAGTCCGAGGTCGTGTACCACCAGATCCGCGAGGACCTGGAGCAGCAGGGTGTCATCTTCATGGACACCGACACCGGCCTGCGTGAGCACCCGGAGCTGTTCGAGGAGTACTTCGGCTCGGTGATCCCGGCCGGCGACAACAAGTTCTCCGCGCTGAACTCCGCGGTGTGGTCCGGCGGCTCGTTCATCTACGTGCCGAAGGGTGTCCACGTGGACATCCCGCTGCAGGCCTACTTCCGGATCAACACCGAGAACATGGGCCAGTTCGAGCGGACGCTGATCATCGTCGACGAGGACGCCTACGTCCACTACGTCGAGGGCTGCACGGCGCCGATCTACTCGAGCGACTCGCTGCACTCCGCGGTCGTCGAGATCGTCGTGAAGAAGGGCGGCCGCTGCCGCTACACGACCATCCAGAACTGGTCGAACAACGTCTACAACCTGGTCACCAAGCGCGCCAAGGCCGAAGAGGGCGCGACCATGGAGTGGGTCGACGGCAACATCGGCTCCAAGGTGACGATGAAGTACCCGGCCGTCTGGCTGATGGGTCCGCACGCCAAGGGCGAGGTGCTCTCGGTGGCCTTCTCCGGCGAGGGCCAGCACCAGGACGCCGGCGCCAAGATGGTGCACCTCGCGCCGCACACGTCGTCGACGATCATCTCGAAGTCGGTGGCCCGTGGCGGTGGCCGGACCTCGTACCGCGGTCTGGTGCGGGTCAACAAGGGTGCGCACCACTCGCGGTCGACGGTGAAGTGCGACGCGCTGCTGGTCGACACCATCAGCCGCTCGGACACCTATCCCTACGTCGACGTCCGCGAGGACGACGTCACGATGGGCCACGAGGCGACCGTCTCGAAGGTCAGCGAGGACCAGCTCTTCTACCTGATGTCCCGCGGCCTCACCGAGGACGAGGCCATGGCGATGATCGTGCGCGGGTTCGTCGAGCCCATCGCGCGTGAGCTGCCCATGGAGTACGCGCTCGAGCTCAACCGCCTGATCGAGCTGCAGATGGAAGGAGCGGTGGGCTAGTGACCCCGCCCCAGAACGAGCCCGCGGCGCAGGTCGGTGGGGGCGTCATCAGCGCCCCCGCCGACTCGGCCGAGGAGTACGACCCCGGCATCGCGGCCGCGTCGCCCCCGGCGTCGCGGCCCGGTTCGCCGGCGCTCGCGCCGTGGGAGGAGCGTTTCACCTCCTACGACGTCGAGGCCTTCGAGGTCCCGCGCGGTCGGGAGGAGCAGTGGCGGTTCACGCCGCTGCGGCGCCTGCACGGCCTGCACGACGGGTCGGCGACCGCCGACGGCGAGCTCGCCGTCACCGTGCGCTCCGGCTTCGGTGACTCGGCCTCCGACGAGCTCGGCGGCGTCCGCGTCGAGACCGTGGAGCGCGGCGACGGCCGCCTCGGCGACGGAGGGATCCCCTCCGACCGCGTCGCGGCCCAGGCCTGGTCCTCCTTCCCGACGGCGACGGTCATCACCGTCGCCGAACCCCGCTCGGACGACGAGCCGCTGACCGTCCAGGTCGAGGGACCCGGCGTCGGGAAGACCGCGTACGCGCACCTGCAGATCCGCCTCGAGCGGCACGCCGAGGCCGTCGTCGTGGTCGACCACCGCGGCTCCGGCACCGTCGCCGCGAACACGGAGCTCGTCGTCGCCGACGGCGCGAAGCTCGAGATCGTCGAGGTCCACGACTGGGCGGACGACGCCGTGTTCGTCGGCGCCCAGCACCTCTCGGTCGGGCGCGACGCGACGATCCGGTACACGTCGGTGACCCTCGGCGGCGACCTCGTCCGGCTCTCCCCGGTGGTCAACTACCGGGCGACGGGCGGCGACGTCCAGCTCGACGGGCTGTACTTCGCCGACGGCGGCCAGCACCTCGAGCACCGACTGCTCGTCGACCACTCCGTGCCGAGCTGCCGCTCGAACGTGATGTACAAGGGCGCGCTGCAGGGGGCCGAGGGCGACACGGCCGCGCACACGGTCTGGATCGGCGACGTGCTGATCCGCAAGGAGGCCGAGGCGACCGAGACCTACGAGCTCAACCGCAACCTCCTGCTCACCGACAACGCCCGGGCCGACTCGGTGCCCAACCTCGAGATCGAGACGGGCGAGATCGTCAGCGCCGGCCACGCGAGCGCCACCGGCCGCTTCGACGACGAGCAGCTGTTCTACCTGATGGCGCGCGGGATCCCCGAGGAGCAGGCGCGGCGGCTCGTCGTGCGCGGGTTCTTCGGCGAGGTCATCCACAAGATCCGCGTGCCCGCGCTGCGCGACCGGCTCGAGGCGGCCATCGAGGCCGAGCTCGAGGTCGTCGGCGCCTGACGTCCACCACGTTCCGCATTCCGAAAGAGGCTTGATGTCCACCCTCGAGATCCGCGACCTGCACGTCGAGGTCGAGACCGAGTCCGGCCCCAAGGAGATCCTCCGCGGCGTCGACCTGACGGTGAACTCGAACGAGACCCACGCGATCATGGGTCCGAACGGCTCCGGCAAGTCGACGCTGGCGTACTCCATCGCGGGCCACCCGAAGTACACGGTGACGCAGGGCGAGGTCCTGCTCGACGGCGAGAACGTCCTCGAGATGGCCGTCGACGAGCGCGCCCGCGCGGGCCTGTTCCTCGCCATGCAGTACCCGGTCGAGGTGCCCGGCGTCTCGATGTCGAACTTCCTGCGCTCCGCCGCCACCGCCGCCCGCGGCGAGGCGCCGAAGGTGCGGCACTGGGTCAAGGAGGTCAAGTCCGCGATGACCGACCTCGAGATCGACCCGTCGTTCGCCGAGCGCAGCGTCAACGAGGGCTTCTCCGGCGGTGAGAAGAAGCGCCACGAGGTGCTCCAGCTCGCGCTGCTCAAGCCCCGCTTCGCCGTGCTCGACGAGACCGACTCCGGCCTCGACGTCGACGCCCTGCGCGTCGTGTCGAAGGGCGTCAACGACTACAAGGCGCAGTCCGACGTCGGCGTCCTGCTGATCACGCACTACACCCGCATCCTGCGCTACATCGCGCCGGACAAGGTGCACGTGTTCGCCAACGGCCGCGTCGCCGAGTCCGGCGGCCCCGAGCTCGCCGACGAGCTCGAGGCGAACGGCTACGAGCGCTTCACCACCGCCAAGGAGGAGCAGCCGGCATGACCTCACTCGCATCCGTCCCCACCACGGCGGGTGCGACCCTGGATGTCGAGAAGCTCCGCGCGGACTTCCCCATCCTGAGCCGCACCGTCCGGGACGGGAAGCCGCTGATCTACCTGGACTCGGGCGCCACCTCGCAGCGTCCGCGCCAGGTCCTCGACGCCGAGCGGCACTTCCTGGAGACGTCGAACGCCGCCGTGCACCGCGGCGCGCACGCGCTCTCCGAGGAGGCCACGGACGCCTACGAGTCCGCCCGCGAGCGGATCGCGGCGTTCATCGGCGCCGATGACGGCGAGATCGTGTTCACCAAGAACGCGACCGAGGCGCTGAACCTCGTCGCCTACGGGATGTCGAACGCGCTGACGTCCGACGACCCGGCGGCGGCGCGGTTCCGCGTCGGCCCCGGCGACGAGGTCGTCGTCACCGAGATGGAGCACCACGCGAACCTGGTGCCGTGGCAGGAGTTCTGCCGGCGCACCGGGGCGACGCTGCGGTGGTTCGGCGTGACCTCCGACGGGCGGCTCGACCTCGACCCGTCGGTCATCACCGAGCGCACCAAGGTCGTCGCGTTCACCCACCAGTCGAACGTGCTCGGCACGGTGACGCCGGTGGAGCAGATCGTGGCGATGGCGAAGGCCGTGGGCGCCTACACCGTGCTCGACGCCTGCCAGTCGGTGCCGCACGCCCCGATCGACGTCCACGCCCTCGGGGTGGACTTCGCCGCATTCTCCGGCCACAAGATGCTCGGCCCCTCGGGGATCGGCGTGCTCTACGGGCGGCGCGAACTGCTCGAGGCGCTCCCGCCGTTCCTCACCGGGGGCTCGATGATCGAGCTGGTCCGCATGGAGCGCTCGACCTACGCCGCCCCGCCGGCCCGGTTCGAGGCCGGCGTGCCGATGACCTCGCAGGCCGTCGGGCTCGGTGCCGCCGTGGACTACCTGAACGCGCTGGGCATGGAGAACGTGCACGCCCACGAGAACACGCTGACGGCGGCCGCCCTCGAGGGCCTGGCCGGCATCGACGGCGTGACGATCATCGGTCCGCGCAACACCGAGTCCCGCGGGGGAGCGGTGTCGTTCGAGATCGACGGCGTGCACCCGCACGACGCGTCGCAGGTCCTCGACGACTCCGGCATCGCGGTGCGCGTCGGCCACCACTGCGCGTGGCCGCTGCACCGGGCGTTCGGCGTCCAGAGCTCGATCCGCGCGAGCTTCTACGTCTACAACACCCTCGACGAGGTGCAGGCGTTGCTCGACGGCGTGCGGCGGGCCCAGGACTTTTTCGCCCGCGACGGCGTTTCTCTGTAGGAGGAGGTCACCGCCGTGAAGCTCGAGACGATGTACCAGGAGATCATCCTGGACCACTACAAGAACCCGCACGGCAAGGGCCTGCGCGAGCCCTACGAGGCCGAGGTCCACCACGTCAACCCGACGTGCGGCGACGAGGTCACGGTGCGGGTGCACCTGGAAGGGTCGGGCGCGGACGCGAAGGTCGTCGACCTGTCGTACGACGCGCTCGGCTGCTCCATCAGCCAGGCGGCCACCTCGGTCGCCTACGACCTCGTGGTCGGACAGACCGTGGGCGACGCGTTCGAGGTGCTGTCGGCCTACCAGGAGATGGTCCAGGGCCGCGGCAAGGTCGAGCCCGACGAGGACGTGCTGGACGACGCCGTGGCGTTCGCCGGTGTGGCCGCCTACCCGGCACGCGTCAAGTGCGCGCTGCTCGGGTGGTTGGCGTTCAAGGACGCGGTGGCGCAGGCTGACGCGAACGCCCCCGAGCTGGAGGGACAGGCATGACCGAGACGACCGAACCGACGCGAGGCGCCGAGGGCATGCCCGAGGCCGCCCCGAAGGCGGAGACGCCCTCGATCGACGACCTCGAGGAGGCCATGCGCGACGTCGTCGACCCCGAGCTCGGGATCAACGTCGTCGACCTGGGCCTGCTCTACGGCATCGACGTGCACCACGAGGACGCCGGCACGGTCGCCACGCTGGACCTCACCCTGACGTCCGCGGCCTGCCCGCTGACCGACGTCATCGAGGACCAGTCCCGTGCCGCCCTGACCAAGGGCCCGGGCGGTGGCCTCGTCGACGACGTGCGCATCAACTGGGTCTGGATGCCCCCGTGGGGCCCGGACAAGATCACCGACGACGGTCGCGAGCAGCTCCGCGCGCTCGGGTTCACCGTCTAGGTGGCTTCGCCTCGTGAGTACTAATCCGTGCCCTGGCACGGATTAGTACTCACAGTTCGAAGTAATCCTCGTCGACCTTGACGACGGTGTACGTCTGTTCGATCTGGACGCCGACCCGATACTGGATCATCAGGTCGGTGAGACGTTTCCCGTCGACGAGCACCACGGCTGCGTTGACGTGCTGGGCGTAGTCGCCCGCCTCCCTGCTGAAGCTGCTCGTCGTGATGAACACGCCCTGGTTGGCCTGCTGCCCGTGCAGTGCCCCGACGAAGCCTTGGATGGCTGGTCGTCCGACCACGTTGTCCGCCGCGTAGCGCTTCGCCTGCACGTAGATGCGGCCGAGACCCAGCGGGTCCTGGTCGATCACGCCGTCCAGGCCGCCATCGCCGGAACCCGTGATTCGCGGCCGTTCCCCCCGCCGTCCGTATCCCATGGTCACAAGCAGGTCGACCACCGCGTGCTCGAGGAGGTCCGGGCCCGAGGACCGGAGCCGCTCCAGTAATTCGTGGGCGACGTCACCGTGGAGTCGTTCGACGCCATCGGCGATCTGCTCCTTCGGAGCCACCTCAGGTGGTCCGTCGAGTGTGTCGAGCGGCAGTACCTCGTGGTGCGAACGAGAAGACTGTCCGCGCGCACCCCGCTCGTCGTTCAGCCGCTGCCTGTAGACGGGCAGTTCGAGGAGTTCGCGCTGTCCCAGGCCCGACGCATGGTGCCGTAGCAGTTCGCGGCCTTGCTCGGTGATGACATAGGACCCGCGTCGCGGACGTTCGACCGCATCCGCTCGCCGCAACTCGAGGACGGCGAAGCCGATCCGGCCGCGGTATCGCTCGTCCCCGGAACTGGTGGTCTCTTGCCGTTGTTCCGGTGACAGGTCGGCCGCGTCCGCCACTTCAGCTCCCGGTCAGCTCTTCCCCGTCGAGGTCTCTCCTGCGCTGAGTCTGAGTCGACCATGATCACCGGGACGTAGCGGATGAGGTCAGTGGTCGCGGAGAGCCGCCACCGTTTGGTGATCATGGTCGGCACGGGAGTGGGCCGCGACGACGATGTGGCGTTCCTGCCACCGCATGCACGCAACGACGCTCCGCTACCACGGTCAGCTGCTGCGGCGCACCACGTGAGGCTTGAGGTGCTTGTACCCCCGCACGTGCAGGGCGGGCACGGACCGGAGTTCGACGTCGAGCTCGGCGGCCCGCACGGCGTCGGTCATCTCGTCGTCGAGCAGCGTCGTGCCGGGACGGGCGTGCGAGGTCAGGCGGCTCGCGATGTTCACCGTCGGGCCGTACACGTCGCCGTAGCGGGGGAGCACGTCGCCGTAGGCCAGCCCGATGCGCAGGGCGAGGCGCCCGTCGGGGTCGGGGACCTCGTCGTGCAGGGCGAACGCGATGTCGCACGCCGCACCGACGTCGCCGCACACGAAGAGGATCTCGTCGCCGATGGTCTTGACGATGCGGCCGCCGTAGCGGGAGACGACGTCGTTCGACACGCTCTCGAACCGCTCGAGCAGAGCCCGGAGCTCGTCGGAGTCGGTCCGCCGGGACATCGAGGTGAAGCCGACGATGTCGGCGAACCCGACCGCGGCGGTCGTCCGGCCCCCGTCGTCGGCACCCTCGTCGGCGAGGGAGGACATCATCCGCCCCGCCGTGACGAGCAGGTGCCGACGCCAGGTGTAGGTCTGCAGCTTCTCGAGCAGGGGGACGAGCGACCGCACGGCGTCGACCACGGCCTCGGGGTCGTCGGCGGTGCCGCGCTCGGCGATCACCCGGCGCAGCAGGTTCGCCTGCCACTCCGCGAGGCGGGCCATGCTCTGTCCGAGGGTGCGGGCGACCGCCAGGGCCTCGTCCTCGTCGAACGCGTCCTGGGCGAGCAGGTCCTCCACGTCCGCGAGGGCGTCGAGATCGGACTCGGCGAAGGCCTCGACGTCGTCGGGCACGCGCGGGAAGCCCAGCGCGCTCCACAGCCGGCCGGTCCGCTCCAGCGGCACACCGGCCCGGTCGGCGACCTCCGCACGCCGCAGCGTGCGGTCGCCGCCGACGAGGAGGTCCTCGACCTCGTGTCGCGCCTCCGACCAGGAGGGACCGCTCACGTGGTGTGGACGATGAGCACGTCGGTCGGGGCCTTGCGGGAGATGCCCTGCGGCACCGAGCCGAGCAGGCGGCCGGAGAGGCTGTTCAGCCCGCGGTTGCCGATGACGAGCAGGTCGGCCTTGCGGTCGGTAACGACGGCGGTGACGACCTCGATGGGGTCGCCCTCCTTGGCCACGGTCTCGACGTCGCCCGCGCCCTTGGCCGACGCGCGCTCCTTCGCGGTGCGCAGCGCCTCCTCGGCGGGGGTCGACCCGACGACGTGGTAGGCGGCGTCCTCGCCGAGGGCCTGCTCGGCCTGGCCGGTGTTCCGCGCCGGGTGGTACGCGCTGATGATCAGCAGGGTGGCCCCCGCGTCGGCGGCGACGGTGGCCGCGCGGTCCACCGCGCGGAAGGAGGAGTCGGATCCGTCCGTGCCGACGGCGACGATCTGGTAGGCGCCCATGGTGGTCTGCTCCGGTTTCTGGCGGTCTCATCCCGCCCGTCCACGGAACGAGCGGGAGCCGCGGATGGTAACGCGGTACTCCGTTCGGACGTCCTATTCCCCGTCTCGTCCGGTTTGATCGCTCCCGCCACCCAGAAGTGATCCGGCGATCAGGTGACCGCGCAGACGCGGGGAGAGGTGGACGAACACCGAGAGCATCGCACGCATGGAGGCGCGGACGTCGTCGTGCGCGCCGAGGTACCCGCGCTGCGCGACCGCCGGGAGGCTGAAGAAGCGCTCGAAGAACTCGGGGACGTCCGACGGCGGCATCCGCAGCAGGACGTCGAGCCCGCGCCGCCGCATGGCGTGCACGACGCGTCCCGCCGCCGGTCGCACCGCTCGACCGGCCGCGTCGACCCGCTCTGCATGGTCGGGTCGAGTGATCAGTGCATCAGCCAGTCGAGTGGCGACCGCCAGGGAGTGCGTCAGGGAGTAGCCGGTCGCCGGGTGCACCAGGGACGCGGCGGCACCGAGGGGCACCACCCCGGCGGGGGAGCGGTGCGCCGGCGTGTCCACCGCGAAGCGCACGTGCTCGACGCGGGAGCGGTCGTCGAGCGGGATCTCGTCCTCCGTCAGGCCGCACGCGAGCAACCGGCGTCGGAGGCGTCCGGTCAGCTCCGGCAGCGGGAGCCCCGGGCGACGGGCGAGGGAGGTCTCCTCGAGCAGCCAGTCGTCGCCGCCCAGCGGGATCGCGTAGAGGAACGTGGGCCAGCCCGGCCGCCCGTGCAGCGGGCGCCAGTCCATGAACACGAGCCGCCCGCCCGTCACCCGGGCCGCCACCGCGGACGGGACGATCACACCGACGGCGGTCTGCTCGGCCGCGCCCGCCACCCGTCGTCGGGACAGGGAGAGCGTCTGCGCGGCGCCCGTGGCGTCGAGGACCAGGGGCGCGGCGAGCCGGGTGCCCCCGTCGAGGACGGCCGCGCCGTCCCCGACGCCGACGACGCGGTCCCGGTGCACGGTGACGTCGGGGTCGCACAGCGCGTGCTGCAGCGCGCCGGTGTCCAGCACCGCGTAGTCGCCGGCCAGCGGGTGCGTCCGGCGTGCGATCGCGAACCCCGGGCCGGAGGCGGCGACGACGGGCCCGGGCAGCGCGTCCGGGCCGCTCAGCGGCACCTCGTCGGCCCAGGCGCCGTAGGTGTGCCGCCACCGCCGGTCGGGGTGCGGATCGACGAGCGTCACCGCCAGACCCCGTCGTGCGCACGCCCGCGCGGCCGACCACCCCGCCGGACCGCCTCCGGCGACGAGGACGTCGGCCCCGCGTCCGGTCAGTCGCCGATCTCCCGCTCCCACGCGGCGAGTCTTTCGCGATCAGCCTTGGCCCGCGCGTTCCAGTCCCGCATGGCCTGGGGGTAGCCGGTCACCTGCACGTCGTAGACGGGCACCTTGCACCGGCGTGCGAGCCGTTCCGCGGCCCGCGGCGTGCCCACCCGACGCCGGGTCCACTCGCCGTCCTTCGCCACCGCGACGACGGTGGTGTCGGTGGCGGTGGTCTCCGGCTCGACGAAGAACTCCACCCCGGTCCGGCTGGCCGCGAAGGCGCGCAGGTGCTCGAGGTCGGCGGGACCGCCCTCCCGGTCGAGGACCTGGCGTCGGCCGTCGGCTCCGAGGCCGGACGACCCCGAGCGGCGAAACCAGCTGAACAGGCCCATACCCACCATTATCCGGGGACCGTGTGAAGCAGCCCTACGCACGGGTCGTTGTCGGGGTGGTCACTACGGAGCCGGTCATCGTGACCGACCGGCGGACCCCGCGCAATGCCTCGCCTACACTGGACCCCCGTGATCACCGCGTCCGACCTCGAGCTGCGTGCCGGCTCCCGCGTCCTGCTCGCCGGGGTGACCCTGCGCGTGCAGCCGGGGGACCGCATCGCGTTCGTCGGCCGCAATGGGGCCGGGAAGACCACCTCGTTGCGTGCGATCGCGGGGGAGTCCGAGCCGTACGGCGGCACCGTCCGGTCCACGGGACCCGTCGGCTACCTGCCGCAGGACCCCCGCGAGGGCGACCTGACGGTCCTCGCCCGGGACCGCGTGCTCTCCGCGCGCGGCCTCGACCAGATCCTCCGGGACATGGAGAAGGCCCAGACGGCGATGGCCGAGCTGGCCGACGACGCCGAGCGGGACCGCGCGATCGCCCGCTTCGGGCGACTGGAGGAGCGCTTCTCCGACCTGGGCGGATACGCCGCGGAGAGCGAGGCCGGGCGGATCTGCTCCAACCTCGGCCTGCCCGACCGCGTCCTGGCCCAGCCGCTGCAGACGCTCTCCGGCGGGCAGCGCCGCCGGGTGGAGCTCGCGCGCATCCTGTTCGCGGCGTCGGGCGACGGCGGCAACGCGGGCACCACGCTGCTGCTGGACGAGCCGACGAACCACCTCGACGCCGACTCCATCTCGTGGCTGCGGACGTTCCTCAAGTCCTACGACGGCGGGGTCGTGGTCATCAGCCACGACACGGACCTGCTGGCCGACGTGGTCAACAAGGTCTGGTTCCTCGACGCGACGCGCGGTGAGCTCGACGTCTACAACATGAACTGGAAGAACTACCTGCAGGCCCGGGCCGACGACGAGGCCCGGCGCCGGCGGGAGCGGGCCAACGCCGAGAAGAAGGCGTCCGCCCTGCAGGTGCAGGCCGCGAAGCTCGGCGCGAAGGCCACCAAGGCCGTCGCCGCCAAGCAGATGCAGAAGCGCGCCAGCGCCCTGCTCGAGGGGCTCGACGAGGAGCGGGTGGCCGACCGCGTCGCCGCGATCCGCTTCCCGACGCCGCAGGCCTGCGGCCGCACCCCGCTCACGGCGGCCGGCCTGTCCAAGAGCTACGGCTCGCTCGAGGTGTTCACCGGGGTCGACCTCGCGATCGACCGTGGGTCGCGCGTGGTCATCCTCGGGCTGAACGGCGCGGGCAAGACGACGCTGCTGCGCATCATGGCCGGCGTCGAGACCGCCGACACCGGGGCGGTCACGCCGGGCCACGGCCTGCGGCGGGGCTACTTCGCCCAGGAGCACGACACCCTGGACATGGACCGCACGGTCTGGCAGAACGCCCGCTCCGCCGCGCCCGACACCCCCGAGCAGCAGCTGCGCACGCTGCTCGGCGCCTTCCAGTTCACCGGCGAGCAGCTCGACCAGCCCGCCGGCACGCTCTCCGGCGGCGAACGGACCCGGCTGGCGCTCGCGGGGCTCGTGTCCAGTGCCGCCAACGTCCTGCTGCTCGACGAGCCGACGAACAACCTCGACCCGGCCTCGCGGGAGAAGGTGCTCGACGCGCTGCGCCACTACGAGGGGGCGGTCGTGCTCGTGACGCACGATCCCGGCGCGGTCGAGGCGCTCGAGCCGGAACGGGTCATCCTGCTCCCGGACGGCACCGAGGACCACTTCAACGCCGAGCACCTGGAGCTCGTCGAGCTCGCCTGAGTTCCTGCGGTTGATCTCGTTGACCGTCGAACGGCCTTGCTGAGCTGGAACGATGCTCATTGGTCCGGCCGGAGGTGATCTCGCTCCGATCGGCCCAACCGCTCACCGATCATGTGGAATGTGCCGTGGCGCACATCGACTCCGGCGATCATCATGGGTCCACCGGGCACCGTCCGGGAGAGGGGTGGATGAACCATGGCCGACCTGAAGAAGGGCGCCCGCATCACGGGCGACCAGCGGGACAAGCTCGCGACCGACCTCAAGAAGAAGTACGAGAAGGGGGCGAGCATCCGCTCGCTCGCCGAGTCCACGGGCCGGTCCTACGGCTTCGTGCACCGGGTGCTCTCCGAGTCCGGGGTCACCCTGCGCGGCCGCGGCGGCGCGACCCGCACCAAGAAGTCCTCCTGACGCCGTAGTCGCCGGATCGTCACGCGGTCTCCCGGGTCCGTCCAGCAGCGGGCGGGTCGGGTCCGTGGCCGTCCTGCCCGTAGCGAACACCCCCGTGGTGCTCGCGCGGTGTCACGCCCTCCGGAGGATGATCGGAGGCCGGACCGGCGGACCACCACCCGCCACGGCCGACCGGACGTCCGCTTGACCTCGACCTTCGTCGAGGTCGCACGCTCGGGGCCAGGTCCGAGCGAGGTGGGGAGAGCGGCGTGGAGAACGCCTGGATGTTGATGATGTCGATGTCGCGCAGCGAGAAACTGCCGAGGTCGGTACCGAAGGGCACGCTGACGCGCATCTGGCGCTTCGCGTCGGCGCACCACCGGATGCTGTACGCCTTCCTCGCCCTGACCACGGTCTCGGCCGTGATCGCGGTCGCGGTACCGGTCCTCGCGGGCCGTGCGGTCGACGCGATCGTCAACCGCACCGGGCTCTCGACGGTCGTGTGGATCGCGGTCGTCATCGCCGGACTGGCGGTGGTGGACGCCCTGTTCGGGCTGGCCGAGCGCTGGATGAGCTCCCGGATCGGCGAGGGCCTGATCTACGACCTGCGCCGGGCCGTGTTCGGGCACGTGCAGGGGATGCCGGTCGCGTTCTTCACCCGCACCCGCACCGGGTCGCTGGTCAGCCGGCTCAACAACGACGTGATCGGGGCCCAGCGGGCCTTCACCTCGACGCTCTCCGGGCTGGTCACGAACGTCATCCAGCTCGTGCTCACCGTCGCGGTGATGATCACGCTGGCGTGGCAGGTGACGCTGCTCGCCCTCGTCCTGCTCCCGATCTTCATCCTGCCCGCGCGCCGCATGGGCCGGACGATCGCCGCGCTGCAGCGCGAGTCCGCGAACCTCAACGCCGCCATGACCGGGCAGATGACCGAGCGCTTCTCCGCCGGCGGCGCCACGCTGGTCAAGCTGTTCGGGCGCCCCGAGGCCGAGGCCGAGGAGTTCGGCGACCGCGCGGACCGGGTGCGCAACATCGGGGTCCGCACCGCGATGGCGAACCGCGTGTTCATGACCAGCCTCACGCTCGTGAGCGCCCTCGCCCAGGCGATGGTCTACGGCGTCGGCGGCTGGCTCGCCTTCACCGGACGGATCGAGGCCGGCACCGTCGTCAGCCTCGCCCTGCTCCTCACCCGCCTCTACGGGCCGCTCACCCAGCTCGCGAACGCCCGCGTGGACGTGATGAGCGCGCTGGTGAGCTTCGAGCGGGTGTTCGAGGTGCTCGACCTGAAGCCGTCGCTGACGGAGCGGGCCGACCCGACCCCGCTGCCGGCCACGCCGCTCGGGGTGCGCCTGCGCGACGTCCGCTTCACCTACCCCGACGCCTCGACCATCTCGTTGGCGAGCCTCGAGGAGGTCGCCACGCTGGAGCACACCGAGAACCACGAGGTGCTGCACGGCGTCGACCTCGAGGTGGCGCCCGGGCAGATGCTGGCACTGGTCGGGCCCTCGGGCGCCGGCAAGTCGACGATCGCCTCCCTCGTGCCGCGGCTCTACGACGTGGACTCCGGCGCGGTGGAGGTCGGCGGCGAGGGCCGCTGGACCGACATCCGCGACACCTCCTTCGCCGACCTGCGCGGCGCGATCGGCGTGGTCACCCAGGACGGCCACCTGTTCCACGACTCGATCGCCGGCAACCTGCGCTACGCGAAGCCGGAGGCCACCGACGCGGAACTCGTCACCGCCCTGCAGCGCGCGCGGCTCGGGGCGTTGCTGGCCGACCTGCCCGACGGGTTGCAGACCGTGGTCGGCGAGCGCGGCTACCGGCTCTCCGGCGGCGAGCGCCAACGGCTGACCATCGCCCGCCTGCTCCTCGCGGCCCCGCGGGTGGTCATCCTCGACGAGGCCACCGCACACCTGGACTCCGAGTCGGAGGTGGCGGTCCAGGAGGCGCTCACCGAGGCGCTGGTCGGACGCACGGCGATCGTCATCGCGCACCGCCTGTCCACCATCCGCAGCGCCGACACCATCGCGGTCGTCGAGGACGGCCGGGTCGTCGAGCAGGGCTCGCACGACGTGCTCCTGGCACGCGCGGGGCGCTACGCGGACCTCCACCACACGCAGTTCGTGGGGGCCGCCTGATCACCGTGGGTGATGTTGTCGGGGGTGAGTGATACGACGGACACCAGCGATCGAAGCCCTGCACCGGCCGGTGCCCGCGTGTAGCGTCGATCGCCGTGCCGCACGGGACCCCTGGGGCACATGGTGAATCACCCGCTGTGCACCGAGGGGAGAGTGAGACCCCGATGGCCGCCCCCGCGATCGAGCTCGATCCGGCCGCCCCGGTCCCCGACCGGGCCGCCGCCACCGCCTACGTCGCGTCGGTCTGCTTCAAGCACGGACCGCCGAGGCTGCTGGGTGCCGAACTGGAGTGGCTCGTCCGCTCCGCCTGGCGCCCCGCCGACGAGGTCGACCCCGCCCAGCTCCTGCGGGTCCTGGGCCCCCACGCGCCGAGCACGCTGCGCACCTCCGTCCCCACCGTCACCGGCGCCCCGCCGCCGTCGCCGGCACCCCGCGCTCCGGAGCCGCTCCCCGCCGGGAGCACGGTCACCGTCGAGCCGGGCGGCCAGGTCGAGATCGCGACCCCGCCGCTGGAGGATCTGTCGGCGCTGGTCGCGGCGGTGCAGACCGACACCGCCGCGATCCGGGAACGTCTCGCCACCGAGGGCCTCACCCTGGTCGACCGCGCCGCCGACCCGCTCCGGGCCCCGCGGCGCATCCTCCGTGTCCCGCGCTACGCGGCGATGGAGGCCGCGTTCGACCGCGTCGGCCCCCACGGCCGCACCATGATGTGCTCCACCTCGGCCGTCCAGCTCTGCCTCGACGCGGGGGAGGGCAGCCAGGTCACGGCCCGGTGGCAGGCCCTGCACGAGTTCGGCCCGACGCTCGTCGGGATGTTCGCGAACTCGCCCGCCGCGCACGGGCGGCGCACCGGGTGGAAGTCCTCCCGGATGGCGGCGTGGCTCTCGCTCGACCCCGACCGGACCCGGCCGCCGGACCTGCTCGGCGACGATCCGGCCCTCGAGTGGGCCGAGCGGGCGCTCGGCACGCAGCTGCTCTGCGTCCGTCGCCACGGCCACTGGAACGCGCCTCCGGCGGTCACCTTCGGTGACTGGATCGACGGGCTGGGCGGGCTCGACGAGGCCCCCACGTGGGACGACCTCGACTACCACCTGACCACGCTGTTCCCGCCGGTCCGGCCGCACGGCCACGTCGAGATCCGGTACGTCGACCAGCAGCCCGGCGGGGAGTGGGCGGTCCCGCTCGCCCTCATCACCGGTCTGCTCGCCGACCCGGACACGCTCGACCACGCCCGGGAGGCCGTGGCCGGCGTCCGGCACCGCTGGGTCGCCGCGGCGCGGCACGGTCTCGAGGACGCCGAGCTGGCCCGGGCCGCGGCCCGCCTGGTCGACCTCGCCCACGCGAGCCTCGCGGCCACCGACCCCGACCTCGCGGCCCTCGTCGCCGACGTGGCCGAGCGCCGGACGCTGCGCGGCCGCTGCCCGGCCGACGACCCGACGGTGGAGCCGGGCGAGGGCGAGCTCGGACCCGCCGTCGAGAACCCGTACCCCGACCCGCGCGACCCGGTGTCCCCCGGAGGCGATCCCACATGAGCCGCTACCCCGACGACCTGCGTGCCCGACTGGCCGACGAGCTGGCCACCGCCCGTGGCCGCACGCAGGCGCTCGCCGACGCCGTGGACGACGTCGAGCTGACCCGTCAGCACTCGCCGTTGATGTCCCCGCTGCACTGGGACGTCGCGCACATCGCGAACATGGAGGACTTCTGGCTGGTCCGCCGCGCGACGCCGGGCGACGGGGTCACTCCCGGGGTCCGCGAGGACATCGACCACCTCTACGACGCGTTCACCAACCCGCGCGCCGGCCGCCCGCAGCTGCCGCTGCTCGACCCGTCCGAGGCGCGCGCCTACGGACGGACGGTGCGCGAGCGGACGCTGGAGATCCTCGACGCGGCCGGCGCCGACGGTCGGCCGCTGCTCGAGGACGGCTTCGTCTACGGGATGATCGCCCAGCACGAGCAGCAGCACGTGGAGACGATGCTGGCGACCCACCAGCTCCGGGTCGGCCCGAAGGCGCTCCACGCCCCGCCGCCGCCGGCCTCGGAGCTCGCGCAGGAGCTGATCGGCACCGAGGTGTTCCACCCCGGGGGCCGCTTCACGATGGGCGTCGACGCGACCGGCGCCGACGTCTTCGCCCTCGACAACGAGCGGCCCGCGCACCCCGTCGACGTCGAGCCCTTCCACCTCGGCGCCGTGCCGGTGACCAACGGCGAGTACGCCCGCTTCCTCGACGACGGCGGCTACTCGCGTCGTGAGCTGTGGTCCGACGCCGGCTGGGACCAGATCACGGCGGAGGGCTGGGTCGCCCCGATGACGTGGGAGCACGCCGACGGGGCCTGGTACCGGACGAGCTTCGGGGAACGCCAGGCGATCGCCGACGTCGCCGACCAGCCGGTGCTGCACGTCTGCTTCCACGAGGCCGACGCCTACGCCCGGTGGGCCGGGCGACGGCTGCCGACCGAGGTCGAGTGGGAGTACGCGGCCCGGTTCGACCCGGCGTCGGGGGAGACGCGGCGGTTCCCCTGGGGCGACGACGACCCGACGCCGGAGCTCGCGAACCTCGACCAGCGCCACCTGCAGCCCGCTCCCGTCGGGGCCTACCCGAAGGGCGCGTCGCCGCTCGGCGTGCACCAGCTCGTCGGCGACGTCTGGGAGTGGCTGGACTCCGGCTTCGAGGGGTACCCGGGGTTCGCACCGTTCCCGTACAAGGAGTACTCCGAGGTGTTCTTCGGCGGGGACTTCAGGATGCTGCGCGGCTCCTCGTTCGGCGTGGGCTCGATCAACGCCCGGACCACGTTCCGCAACTGGGACCTGCCGATCCGCCGCCAGATCTTCTCCGGCTTCCGCCTCGCACGGTCAGCAGAGAACGCCTGACGACGTGTGCCGACATCTGGGCCACGTGGGCCCGCGGCCGGTCACCCTCGCCTCGCGGGTGACCGAGCCGCCGCACTCGCTGCTCGTGCAGTCCTACGCCCCGGCCGACATGCGCGGCGGAGGCACGGTGAACGCCGACGGCTTCGGGGTCGGCTGGTACGGCGACACCCCCGGCGCCGCGCACTCCTACCGGCAGCCGGTGCCGATGTGGACCGACGCCTCGTTCCTCGACCTCGCCGGCGCCGTCACGTCGGCGGCGTTCGTCGCGGCCGTCCGGTCGGCGACCGTCGGGATGCCGGTGTCCACCGGTGCCTGCGCCCCGTTCCGCGACGGGTCCCGCATCTTCAGCCACAACGGCGTCGTGCGCGGGTGGCCCGGCTCGCTGCGGGAGCTGGCCGGCGAGCTCGACCCCGAGACCCTGATGACGCTGGACGCACCGACCGACTCCGCGGTGTTGTGGGCCCTGGTCCGCCGCCGCCTCGACGCGGGCAAGGACCCGGCCGACGCCGTGGCCGACGTCGTCACCCGCACCCTCGCCGCCGCGCCGGGCTCCCGGCTCAACCTGCTGCTCCTGACGCCGGGTGCGGCGGGGGAGCCCGTGCTGGTCGCCACCGCGGTGGACCACGCGCTGTCGTGGCGCTCCGACGCCGACGGCGTGACCGTCGCCTCGGAGCCGCTCGACGGCGGCGACTGGACCCCGGTCGCCGACCACCACCTCGTCGTGACCCGCGACGCCGCCACCGTCGAGGTCACCGCCCTGTAGCCACCCGCCGCCCGCCTGTTTCCCGACGCCGTGAACCAGGCCCTCCTCTGCCGGGGTGGGCCACGACCGAACGGACGTGAACTCCCGCCGTGAGCACCCATGGCACTCTCCCCACCGTCGACGTCCACCTCACCCAGGAGGACGCCGACGCCGCGCTGCGCGCCGACGCACACCGGGGACTGACCTCGACGCCGAAGGTCCTGCGCCCGCAGTGGCTCTACGACGCGCAGGGTTCGGAGCTGTTCGAGCAGATCACCGCCCAGCCCGAGTACTACCCCTTCGTCGCCGAGCGCGAGGCCCTCGCCCTCGGTGCCGACGAGGTCGCCCGCACCGCCCAGGCCGACACCTTCGTCGAGCTCGGCTCCGGGTCGTCCACGAAGAGCACCCTCCTGCTCGACGCGATGTCCCGCACCGGCCTGCTGCGCCACTACGTCCCGGTCGACGTCTCGGCCGCCGCCCTCGAGGAGGCCGTCCCGGGCCTCGTCGCGGGCTATCCCGACCTCGACGTGCACGGGGTCGTCGGCGACTTCATCGCCGACCTCCGCAGCATCCCGGCCGTGGGCCGCCGGCTCGTGGTGCTGCTCGGCGGCACCATCGGCAACTTCGAGCCCGAGGACCGCCGCGCCTTCCTCACCGCGCTCTCCGAGACCCTGTCCTCCGGCGAGCACTTCCTCGTCGGCACGGACCTGGTCAAGGACGAGGAGACGCTGGTCGCGGCCTACGACGACGCCGCGGGCGTCACCGCGGCCTTCGAACTCAACGCGCTCACGGTGCTCAACCGGGTACTGGGCGCCGACTTCGACCTCGACGGGTTCGACTACGTCGCCGCCTGGGTCCCGCAGTCCAGCCGCATCGAGATGCGGGTCCGAGCCCGGCGGGCGATGACGGTCCGGGTGCCCGCGCTCGACCTCACCGTCGAGTTCGCCGAGGGCGAGGAGATGCGCACCGAGATCTCCACCAAGTTCACGCGGGCCGGCATCGCCGCCGAGCTCGACGCCGCCGGTTTCGACGCGGTGGGCTGGCTGACCGACCCTGCGGGCCGCTTCGGCATGACGCTGGCCCGCCGCCGGTAGTGGACTGGAACGACCGCTTCGCGGCCTCGGGGGTCGGGCGTCCGGGCCCGCCCTCGGTGCTGGTCGGGCGCGAGGACGTCGTGCCGACGACGGGGCGCGCGCTCGACGTCGCGTGCGGGCGCGGCACGGTCGCGGTGTGGCTCGCCGCTCGTGGCCTCGCGGTCGACGCGATCGACGCGGCCGCGGCCGGGCTCGCGCTCGGCCGGGAGCTCGCCGACGCCGAGGGCGTGTCGGTGCGCTGGATCGAGGCCGATCTCGACGACGGGCTCCCGGTCGGCCCGGCCTACGACGTGGTGGTCTGCCAGCGCTTCCGGGATCCGCTGCTCTACCCGGCGTTCGCGGGACTGCTGGCGCCCGGCGGACTGTTGGTGATGACGGTGCTGTCGACGGTCGGCGACACCGGTGGTCGGTTCCGCGCCGCTCCGGGAGAGCTGCGGGCGGCGTTCGACCACCTCGACGTGCTCGTCGACGAGGAGGGTGACGGTGAGGCCCACCTCGTGGCGCGGCTCCGGTGACCTGACCTGGCTGGTCGCGCTCGGCGCGGCGCTGTGGGGCACGGACGCCCTGCTCCGCGCGCCGCTCGCCGGGGCCCTGCCCGCGGCGAGCATCGTGTTCTGGGAACACCTGATCATCGTCGTGGTCCTCGTCCCGTGGCTGCCGCGGGCGTGGCGGGCGTTCCGGGCGATGCCGGCGCGGGCCCGGGCGGCGATGGCGGCGATCGGCGCCGGCTCGTCCGCACTCGCCACGGTGCTGTTCACCGAGGCCCTCACCCTCGGCGACCCGGTCACGCCCCTGGTGCTGCAGAAGATCCAGCCCCTCGTCGCCGCCCTGGGCGCCGCGTGGCTGCTGGGGGAGCAGCTGCGCCGCGGCTACTGGGCCTACGCCGTTCCCGCGCTGGTCGGGGCCTGGCTGCTGGCGTTCGCCGATCCGCTCGACGTCCACGTCCAGGCCCTGGTGGCTGCTCTGCTCGCGGCCGCCTCCGCCGTCCTGTGGGCGGCGGGCACCGTGCTGGGTCGCCACGTCGGCGCGGCGTCGGACGCCACGCCGTGGGAGATCACCGTGCTGCGCTTCGCGATCGGGCTGCCGGCTGCGCTCGTCGTGCTGCTCGCGGGCGGTGGCCCGCTGGCGGTGACGGCCGGTCAGCTCCCGCCGCTGATCGCCCTCGCCCTGGTCCCGGGTCTGCTCGGGCTCGCCCTGTACTACCCGGGGCTGCGCCGCACGCCCGCGGCGCGAGCGACGCTCGCCGAGCTCGCCTTCCCGCTCACCGCCACCGTCCTCGGCGTCACGCTGCTCGGCGGCACGCTCACCGCGACCCAGGTGGTGGGCCTCGTCGTGGTCGCGGTGTCCGTGACGGCGCTGGGCCTGCGGGAACGGTCCCGACGACCGGTGGTGGCGGCCGGGGACGCGCCCGGGGAGACGGTCAGCCCGCGCGGCAGATGACGTCCTGGCCGGGCACGGAGATCGTCTGGGACGCCACGGTCTGCCCGTCGACGCTGATCCGGCACGAGAGCCGGGACCCCGGCGGGACACCGACGGCCCCCGCCTGGAGCTTCGGCGCCGGCGGGTAGGGCGTGGTGAGCGTGAGCTCGTAGGGCACGCCGGAGAAGTTGGTCTCCGCCGTGCTCCCCAGCTCGCCCACGGTCACGTACCGACCGAAGACGTTCCCGCCGCCGGTGCCGGTGACCGAGAACTGGACGGTGTACTGCCGCGCGGGCGGTGGCGGCTCCGACGAGCACGCGCCCGCGCCGACCAGCACCACCGACGCCCCGAGCAGCGCTGCCGCCACCCGGCTCCACCTCGTGCCTGCCATGATCCTCCTCGGTGAGGGCGGCAGCTTATGGCGTGGCGCGCCGACGCGCGGCGGACACGCCCGGCGGCGTCCACCCGAGGACGCCGTCGAGGGCACGCACGGTGACCGCCGCCGGGACCAGACGACCCAGGGCGTCGCGACCCGCCGTCGGGATGGCACCGGAGAGACCCGCGACGAGCCCGGCCAGCCGGGCCCGCCGGGTGAGGCGTGCCGTGCGTGGCCGCCGGAGGCGGTCGTAGCCGGCGGGGTCGTCGGCGTACCGGGACAGGACCGCGGCGTCCTCGAGGGCCAGGCAGCCACCCTGGCCGAGGTTCGGGGTCATGGCGTGGGCGGCGTCGCCGAGCAGGAGGTGGCGTCCGCGGACGAAGGTCTGCAACGGCGGGAGCCAGGCCAGCTCGGTGACGTGGGCGGAGCCCGGGTCGACGGCGTCGAGCAGTTCCGGGATCGGGGCGTGGAAGTCGGCGAGGCGGCGGCGCAGCGCGTCGAGGTCGGTGGCGGCGGGCTCGTCGTCGCGGACCACCGCCCAGAGGTTCACCCGGCCGTCGCGCAGCGGCGCCACGCCCGCGTAGCAGCCGTCGCCCCAGGTCTCGCCGCCCTCGTCCGGAGGCTCGGCGACCTGTGCCGCGAGCCGCCAGGCGACGGTGCCGGTGCCCCGGGGCCGGGCGTGCGGCACGACCACGCGGCGCACCACCGAGCCGATCCCGTCGGCCCCGACGACGAGGTCGGCGTCGATCTCCGCCGGCCGCTCGACGGGGGAGGAGCTGCGGACGACGTCGGGCGGGAGCGCCTCGCGCAGGATCCCGAGCAGCCGGGCGCGGGGGAGCACGGTGATGCCGTCGCCGTGCCGGGCGATCATGCGGCGGTTGTCGCTGCGCACGAGCCAGCGGCCCCGCCGGTCCCGGATGCCGCCCGCGGCCTGCACCAGCCCCTCGTCGCGGACCGTGTCGCCGAGCCCCAGCACGTCGAGCGCCCGCAGGGCGTTCGGCCAGATCGAGATGCCGCCACCGAGTCGGCTCGCGGAGCCGTCACCCGCCCCGTCGTCGAGCCGTTCCCGCACCTCGACGTCCCACCCCGCGAGGATCAGACCCCGCGCGGCGGCGAGCCCGCCGATCCCGCCCCCGACCACCACGGCGCTGCGTCCCACGGGCCCCGCATCCCCGCGGCCGCGCGTCCGCAACCCCCGACGGGTCAGCGCGCCGTCGGGCCCTCGATCACGCGACGGAAGAGCCGGTCGAGTTCGTCCACCGTCGACGGCGGGTCGGCGATCGCCTCCTGCACGAGCAGCCCGCAGAACATCGCGGCCAGGACGCGCCCGGTGACGGGGTCGGTGCGGGCGCTGAAGATCTCGACGAGCGCGTCGTCCCACGCGGTGCTGAGGACACGCAGTCGCGGCCGGTGCAGGGCGGCGATGTAGAGGTCGTACTCGACGACGGTGTGCGGCCGCTGGTCGTTGAGGTGCTCGACCACGAGGTCGGCGAGCGCGCGGGGCAGGTCGGCGTCCACGGGGAGACCGCTGGCCCAGGCACGGACGAGCCGGATGTTGTCCTCGGCCGCGCGGTCCAGGGCGACCTCGAGCAGGTCGTCGAGGGTGGCGAAGTGGTAGGTGGTCGACCCGAGGGGGACCTCGGCCTCCGCCGCCACCGCCCGGTGGGTCAGCCCGTCGACGCCACGGCGCGCGATCACGGCCATGGCGGCCCGGGCGATGCGCTCCCGGCGGTCCGGGTCGCTGGTGCGGCTCCGTCGTACCGGGCTGGTCACGACACCATCTTATGGACACCTGTCCGCGCTCGGTGTACACCTGTACGGATTCTTCACAGGGGGCCGACACGGCACCGGCAGCTCGCGCACCCGTCGTCGGGGAGTCGCGAAGGACCGACCCGAGACCGAGGAGGCAGCCCAGGTGGGCCAGCTGTACATCGACGGCACGTGGAGCGACGCGGCGGAGGGCGGTAGCCGGGAGATCCGGTGCCCGGCCGACGGTCGGCTCGTCGGCGAGGTGAGCGAGGCGACCGCGGGCGACACCGAACGGGCCATCGGCGCGGCGCGGACGGCCTTCGACGACGGACGCTGGTCGACCGTCGCACCCGCTGAGCGCGGCGCCCTCCTGCTGCGGGTCGCCGACCTGCTCCAGCGCGACAAGGACCGGCTCGCGCGGGCCGAGACCCTCGACACCGGCAAGCGCGTGGTCGAGTCCGAGATCGACATGGACGACATCACGAACTGCTTCCGCTGGTTCGGCCACCTCGCGGCCTCCGACGACGGGCGGCTCGTCGAGACCGGCGTGCCGAACGCGCGCAGCAAGGTCGTCCACGAGCCCGTCGGCGTGTGCGGGCTGATCACGCCGTGGAACTACCCGCTGCTGCAGACGGCGTGGAAGGTCGCGCCGGCCATCGGCGCCGGGTGCACGTTCGTGCTCAAGCCGAGCGAGCTGACCCCGCACACGGCGATCATCCTCATGGAACTGCTGGAGGAGGCCGGGCTGCCGTCCGGGGTCGGAAACCTCGTCCTGGGTGCGGGCGCGACGGCGGGCGGACCGCTGTCGACCGACCCGCGTGTCGACATGGTCAGCTTCACCGGCGGCCTGGCGACCGGGAAGATCCTCATGGCCAACGCCGCGGCGACCGTGAAGAAGGTGGCGCTCGAGCTGGGCGGCAAGAACCCGTTCGTCTGCTTCGCCGACGCCGACCACGACACCGCCGTCGACAACATCCTCACCGGGATCTTCCTGCACTCCGGCCAGGTGTGTTCCGCAGGCGCCCGCCTGGTCGTCGAGGAATCGGCGCACGACCGGATCGTCGACGACCTCGTCGAGCGCGCGCAGCGCATCGTGCTCGGCGGGCCCGACGACGCCGGCACCGAGACCGGGCCGCTGATCTCCGCCGCCCACCGCGAGAAGGTCGAGGCCTACGTCGCGCAGGGCGTCGCGGAGGGCGCGGTGCTGCGCTGCGGCGGCGAGCGGCCCACCGACCCGCGCCTGGCCGACGGGTTCTACTACCCGCCCACGATCCTCGACCGCTGCACGCAGGACATGTCGGTGGTGCACGACGAGTCGTTCGGCCCGGTGCTCACCGTCGAGACCTTCACCGACCTCGACGACGCCGTGCGGATCGCCAACGACACCGAGTACGGGCTCGCCGGCGCCGTGTTCTCCGCCGACCACGGCACCTGCGAGGAGGTCGCGGGCCGCCTGCGCCACGGCACGGTGTGGATCAACGACTTCGGCCCGTACGTGCCCGCCGCGGAATGGGGCGGCTTCGGCCACTCCGGCGTGGGCCGGGAACTGGGCCGCGCCGGCTTCGCCGAGTACCAGGAGACCAAGCACATCTGGACCAACACCCGGCCAGGGCCGACCGGGTGGTTCCCCTCTTCCACGACAGGGAGTGGTTCATGACCAGCACCGACAGCCAGGACATCGACGAATTCGGCTACAAACCCAGCCTCGTCCGCTCGCTCGGCAGCTTCCACACCTTCGCGGCGGGGATCAGCTACATCTCGATCCTCACCGGGACCTTCCAGCTGTTCTACTTCGGCCTGGGCTCCGGGGGACCGGCGTACTGGTGGTCGTGGCCGATGGTGTTCGTCGGCCAGCTGATGGTGGCGCTGTGCTTCTGCGAGCTCGCGGCACGGTTCCCGGTGGCCGGCTCGATCTACAACTGGACCAAGCGGCTCTCCAGCCCGCACACCGCCTGGCTCGCCGGCTGGACCATGCTCACGGCCTCGATCGTCTCGATCGCCGCCGTCGCCCTCGCCCTGCAGGCCACGCTGCCGGAGCTGTGGTCGGGCTTCCAGTTCATCCCGATGTCCGGGGACGACGACACCGGGGCCCAGGCGCTCAACGGGGTCATCCTCGCCGCGCTGCTCATCGTGTTCACGACGGCGGTCAACGCGTTCGGCACCAAGCTCATGGCGCAGATCAACGCGGCCGGGGTGTTCATCGAGCTGATCGCCGCCGTGCTGCTGATCGTCCTGCTGGCCATCAACATCGTGCGCGGCCCGCAGATCGTGTTCGACACCGGTTCGATCGACGCATCGGGCCGGCCGCTGGGCTACGCCGGCGCGTTCCTCGTCGCGATGTTCGCCTCGCTCTACGTCATGTACGGGTTCGACACCGCGTCCTCGCTCGCCGAGGAGTCCCACGACCCGCGCCGCAACGCCCCGAAGGCCATCCTGCGCGCGCTGTTCTTCTCCTTCCTGCTCGGTGGTCTCATCCTGCTGTTCGCGCTGATGTCCGCGCCCGACCTCGCCGACCCGGCGTTCAGCTCCCTCGGCGGGCTCCAGGCCCTGATCCTGGCGGTGCTCGGTCCCGTCGGCGGGTCGGTCATCCTGGTCGCCGTCGTCATCGCGGTGGTGGTGTGCGCCCTCGCGGTGCACGCCGCGGCGATCCGGCTGGCGTTCGCGATGAGCCGGGACAACAACCTCCCGGGCGGCACGACGCTCTGCACGATCAGCCCGCGCTTCGGCACCCCCGTGGTCGCCTCGGTGGCGATCGGCGTCATCGCGATCGTGCTGCTGTTCGTCACGTTCAGCCCGCAGATCTACACCGTGGTCACCTCGATCGCGATCATCATGATCTACACCGCGTACCTGCTGGTCACGGTGCCGCTGCTGCTCAAGCGGCTCCGCGGGCAGTGGCAGCCGCGGGAGGGCGCCTTCTCGCTCGGCCGCTGGGGCGTCCCCGTCAACGTGCTCGCCGTGCTCTGGGGCGGCTTCATGACGGTGAACCTCGCCTGGCCGCGCAACGAGGTCTACAACGCCACCGAGCCCTTCCACTGGTACCTGCAGTGGGGCGGGGTGCTGCTGCCGGGCGTGATCCTCGGCGTCGGCTTCGCCTACTACTGGACCATCCAGCGTCACAAGACCGGGGTCGTCGCCGCGCACGCGCGGGAGACCAGCCCGGAGTCCACCACGCCCGTCGTCGGGGAGGCCTGAACCCGTGCAGACAGAGTTCGACTACGTGATCGTCGGCGGCGGCACCGCCGGGTGTGCCGTGGCCGCGCGGCTCTCCGAGGACGCCGACGTCAGCGTCTGCCTGATCGAGGCGGGCCCGTCCGACGTGGGTGACGACGCCATCCTCGACCTCTCCCGCTGGATGGAGCTGCTCGAGTCCGGCTACGACTGGGACTACCCCATCGAGCCGCAGGAGTCGGGCAACTCGTGGATGCGCCACGCCCGGGCGAAGGTGCTCGGCGGCTGCTCCTCGCACAACTCCGCGATCGCCTACTGGGCGCCCCGGGAGAACCTCGACGACTGGGCCGCCGGCGGGGCCACCGGGTGGTCCGCCGACGAGTGCTACCCCTTCTACCGCAAGCTCGAGACCGCCCTGGACGGCCAGGAGCACGCCGAGGCGCCCGGTCGCGGGACCGACGGGCCCGTGACCATCCGCACCGTCGGCGACCAGGACCCCTGCGGCGAGGCGCTCCTGCAGGCCTGCGAGCAGGTCGGGCTGCCGACCACGCCGTTCAACACCGGACGCACCGTGGTCCGGGGGGCCAACTGGTTCCAGGTGAACGCGAACCCCGACGGCACCCGTTCGTCGGCGTCGACGGCCTACATCCACCCGAACCTGGACCGCCCGAACCTCACCGTGCTCACCGGGTACCGGGCGGAGAAGCTGACGACGGACACCTCCGGGGCCCGCCCGCGGGTGACCGGGGCCCGTCTGCGCACGCCGGACCAGCGCCGCGCGGTCGAGGTGACCGCACGCCGCGAGACGGTGCTCTCGGCCGGGGCGATCGACGGCCCGAAGCTGCTGATGCTCTCCGGGATCGGGCCGGCCGAGCACCTGCGCGAGGTCGGCATCGAGGTCCTGGTCGACGCGCCCGGCGTGGGCGAGAACCTCCAGGACCACCCGGAGGGCCTCGTGCAGTGGGAGGCCCTGCAGCCGATGCCCACCGCGTCGACCCAGTGGTGGCAGATCGGCATCTTCGCGGGCTCCGAGGGCCGGACGACCCCGGACCTGATGTTCCACTACGGCTCGGTGCCCTTCGACCTCAACATCGTCCGCTACGGCTACCCGACCGCAGAGAACACCTTCTGCCTCACCCCGAACGTCACCGGGGCGCAGTCGAAGGGGACCGTGCGGCTGTCCTCGCGCGACTTCCACGACAAGCCCAAGGTCGACCCGCGCTACTTCACCCACGAGCACGACCGCGAGGTGATGATCCGGGGCATCCGGGTTGCGCGGGAGATCGCGGCCGCGCCGGCCCTGAAGGAGTGGGTGGGCAAGGAGCTCGCGCCGGGGGAGCAGGACTCGACCGACGAGGAACTCTTCGAGTACATCCGCAAGACCCACAACACCGTCTACCACCCCTCCTGCACCGTGAAGATGGGCGCCGAGGACGACCGGATGGCGCCGGTGACCCCGACGCTGCAGGTCAAGGGCGTCGACGGGCTGCGCGTCGCGGACGGTTCGGTGATGCCGGACCTCATCACCGTCAACCCCTGCATCACCACGATGATGATCGGCGAGCGGTGCGCCGACTTCATCCGCCGCGGGGTCTGACCGCACGGTCCCGGCCGGACCCTGGTGCGCGGCGCCGTCGAAGCGCCGCGCCCCGGGGGCCGGGTCGCCGAGGAGCGGGAGCGCCTCGCCGAGGACCTCGACCGGCCGGTCGAGGAGTCGGCGGACCTGCTCGGGCGTCGCGCCCGTGACCACGAGCCGCACCTCCACCGGCGCGGGCGCCTCTGCCGCGGCGTCCAGCTCGGCCGCCAGCCACGGCTCCTCGCACAACGCGCTCCACGCAGCGGCCGACAGCACCTGCGCCGCCCGGTCGTAGGCCACCTCCACGAGGTCCTGCCTCGAGGCGGTCCGCGCGACGTGCATCGACAGGCGCTCGGACCTCGGCCGTCGCTCGGCCGTCCGCGGCGAACACCCGCAGCATCGACCCGACGATCACCGACCGGGCCTCGTCGAACACCAGTTCGTCCATGCCGGCAGGCTAGCGCCGACCCCCGACGGTCACGCCCGGTCAGCAGCTCCGGGTCGCTCCGGTCACCGGCGGCATTCCGCCCGGCGGCGCCGCCACGTCGCCCACCCCGCCGCCGGAGACGACGGTGACCGGACCACCCGTCGTCGCGACCACCAGCGAGTCCACGTCCGGGTCCCGGAAACGGGCGTCGAGCCAGCTCACCCGCACCGTCCGCGCTCCCGTCCAGGTGACCGCCACCCCGGCGGCCGAGTCCGAGCGGGTCGCGCCCACCACCCGCAGGACGGGCTCGCCGGAGACCGCGCAGCCGGGGGCGGTGAACCCCAGCGTGTAGCCGAACGGGCTCCCGGACCCCGCGGAACTCTGCATCACGACGGCGTCGACCGTCCTGTCCGGTGAGGGCGCACGCACGACCTCGATGCGCTCGACGTCCGGGGCGCACGCGGTCAGTGCCACGAGCAGCAGCACCGCCGGCAGCAGACGCCTCATGGCCGGTTAGGTTAGCCTCACCTGCCGACAGGAGGAGAGTGCGATGACCACCGAGGCCACCCGGACCGGCACCCCGTACGCGCTCCGGCACGCCGAGGTGCTCGACAGCCGACGGATCACCCCCGGGGTGGTGCGGGTGACGCTCGGCGGCCCCGACCTCACCGACCTGCCCCACGCCGCCCCGGACGGCTACCTCAAGCTGTTCTTCCCGCTCACCCGCGGGGGGGTCCCGACCCTCCCGGAGGTCCCCGCGGACGGCGACATCGGACGCTGGTACCGCTCCTACCTCGCGATGCCCGACGGCGAGCGCCCCCCGATGCGGACCTACACCCTGCGCCGCCGGCGCGACCACCCCGGCGGCGTCGAGATCGACGTCGACCTGGTCCTGCACGGGGACGGCCCCGGCTCGTCGTGGGCCCGCGACGCGGCCGCCGGCGACCGGGTCGCCTTCACCGGCCCCTACGGCCTGTACTCGCCCCGATCCGAGCACGACGCGGTCCTCCTCGTCGGCGACGAGACCGCCGTGCCTGCCATGGGCGCCATCGTCGAGTCGCTGCCCGCGGGCACCCGGGCCGAGGTGGTCGCGGCGGTGTCCTCGGGCGCGGAGGCCCGGAGCTTCACGACGGCGGGGGAGGTCGGGGTGAGCTGGGTACACGGCGGGGCGACGCTGCTCGACGTCGTCACCCAGACCGACCTGCCCGGCGACCGGCCGTACGTCTGGCTCGCGGGCGAGGCCGGCACGGTGCGCGACCTGCGCCGCCACCTCACCCGCGAGCGCGGCGTCGACCGCCGGGACATCCAGTTCTGCGGGTACTGGCGGCGCGGCAGGAGCGAGGAGCAGGCCGCCGCGGAGGCGATGGCCGCCGCGGAGCGGGGCGAGGAACCGGCCGAGTGAGGGCCGTGTCAAGGTGAGCCCCGTGCGCGAGCTGCTCTGGTCGACCTTCCTGCCCTGGGCCCGGATCCCCGGCACGCCGTCGTACCGCCCGGTCGAGGCCCCTGCCGACCTGCCCGGATACCGCCCGTACACCGAGGACCACGAGTTCCCCGGCGCCACGATCGACGACACCCGGTCCCGTCGGGTGTACCACCGCCTCCTCGCCGCCGAGCCGGCCCGGGTCGCCGAGGCGGCCGCGCTGCTCGACCGGCTCGGCCTCGGGCACGGTCCCGACGACGAGGCCTGGCGCGCCGTGGGGGAGTGGTTCGCGGCCCGGCCGGTCGACGACGCGACCCCGTCGCTGGCCCTCGACCTCGGGCTGCTGCTCGGCCGCCGCGTGATCGAGACGCGCGACGACGCGCGCTGGGAGGCGGACGCCGACAGCGTGCAGGCCTACCCGCAGGTGGTGCTCGGCCCGACCGCAACCGTGATCGCCCTCCCGCTGCAGGCCGTCGAGTCCCACGCCGACCTCGGCGATGTCCTGACGACCGGACTGGAGACCACCGAGCCCGATTCTGCGACGGAGTTCCTGGCCCACCTCGAGCATGTCCTCTCCGAGCAGGAGACGCCGCCGACCGACGAGGAGATCGGCTGGCTGCTCGCCGAGTACGGGCTCGAGGAGCTGCCCGACGAGGCGCGGGAGCGGCTCGAGGGCCACCCGACCCGCACCGACCCGGCGTCGGGAACGGCCTCCTAGACCCCCTGCAGACGACGGAGGGCGGTGCCCCTCGTCGAGGAGCACCGCCCTGGGGGACCGTCAGGTCCTAGCCGAGCATCTTGCGGAGCACGTACGGCAGGATGCCGCCGTTGCGGTAGTACGCCGCCTCGCCGGGCGTGTCGATGCGCAGGCGCGCGTCGAACTCGATCGCGTCGCCCGACTCCGGCTGCGCGGTCACGTGCACGGTGTCGGGGACGCCGCCGTCGTTCAGAGCGGTGACCCCGGAGATCGAGAAGGTCTCCGTGCCGGTGAGACCGAGCGAGTCGGCGTCCTGGCCCTCCGGGTACTGCAGGGGCAGCACGCCCATGCCGACCAGGTTCGAGCGGTGGATGCGCTCGTAGGACTCGGCGATCACGGCCTTGACGCCCAGGAGCGTCGTGCCCTTCGCCGCCCAGTCGCGCGAGGAGCCGGAGCCGTACTCCTTGCCGGACAGGATGACCAGCGGGGTGCCCTCGGCGGCGTAGTTCTGGGCCGCGTCGTACACCGCGGCCTGCTTGCCGCCGTCGGTGTAGTCGACGGTCCAGCCACCCTGGGGGAGGTCCTTGCCGTCGGCGTCCTTCAGCTCGTTGCGCAGGCGGATGTTCGCGAACGTGCCGCGGATCATCACCTCGTGGTTGCCGCGGCGCGAGCCGTAGGAGTTGAAGTCCTTGCGCTCGACGCCGTTCTCCTTGAGGTAGCGGCCCGCGGGCGACTCCTCCTTGATGGCACCGGCCGGGGAGATGTGGTCGGTGGTCACCGAGTCGCCGAGCTTGAGCAGCACCCGCGCGCCCTCGATGTCGGTGACCTCCGACGGCTCCCGGTCCATGCCCTCGAAGTACGGGGGCTTCCGGACGTAGGTCGACTCCTGGTCCCAGGTGAAGGTCTCGCCCTCGGGGGTGGGCAGCGAGGTCCAGCGCTCGTCGCCGGCGAACACCTCGGCGTAGCGCGAGGTGAACTGCTCGGCGGAGAGCGAGGACTCGATGACCTCCTGGACCTCCCGCGGCGAGGGCCAGATGTCGGCCAGCGTGACCGGGTCGCCCTGCGGGTCGTACCCGAGGGGCTCGGTCGAGAGGTCGAGGTCCATCGTCCCGGCGAGCGCGTAGGCCACCACCAGCGGCGGGCTGGCCAGGTAGTTCATCTTGACGTCGGGGTTGATGCGACCCTCGAAGTTGCGGTTGCCCGAGAGGACCGCGGTGACCGCGAGGTCCTCGTCGTTGATGGCCTTCGAGATCTCCTCGGGCAGCGGGCCCGAGTTGCCGATGCAGGTGGTGCAGCCGTACCCGACGAGGTTGAAGCCGAGCTTCTCCAGGTAGGGCAGCAGGCCCGAGCGCTCGTAGTAGTCCATGACGACCTTGGACCCGGGCGCGAGGGAGGTCTTCACCCACGGCCGACGCTCGAGGCCCTTGTCGACGGCGTTCCGGGCCAGCAGGGCCGCGCCGATCATCACCGACGGGTTCGACGTGTTGGTGCACGAGGTGATCGCGGCGATGGTGACGGCGCCGTGGTCGAGCTCGAGCTGCGTGCCGTCGGAGAGCGTGACCGGCACCGGGTTCGACGCGCGGCCGCCCGGGTCGCTCGGCTGCTTGTGCACCGAGGGCTTGTCGGCCTGCCCGTTGGGGTGCTCGGCGGGCGGGTCGGAGGCCGGGAACGACTCGCTGTCGGACTCCTCGGACTGCGACTTCGCCGACCCGTCGTCGTCGACGTAGTCCGGCAGCGACGCGCGGAAGGACTCCTTGGCGGCGTCGAGCTGGATGCGGTCCTGCGGGCGCTTCGGGCCGGCGATCGACGGGACGACCGTCGAGAGGTCCAGCGACAGCGTCTCGGAGTAGTCGGCCTCGTGCTGCGGGTCGTGCCAGAGGCCCTGCTCCTTGGCGTAGGCCTCGACGAGGGAGACCTGCTCCTCGTCGCGCCCGGTGAAGCGCAGGTAGGTCAGCGTCTCGTCGTCGATCGGGAAGATCGCGCAGGTGGAGCCGAACTCCGGGCTCATGTTGCCGATGGTGGCGCGGTTGGCCAGCGGCACCGCGCCGACGCCCTCGCCGTAGAACTCGACGAACTTCCCGACGACGCCGTGCTCGCGCAGCATCTCGGTGATCGTCAGCACCAGGTCGGTGGCGGTGGCGCCCGCCGGCAGCTCACCGGAGAGCTGGAAGCCCACGACCTTGGGGATCAGCATCGAGACCGGCTGGCCGAGCATGGCCGCCTCGGCCTCGATACCGCCGACGCCCCAGCCGAGCACACCGAGGCCGTTGACCATCGTGGTGTGCGAGTCGGTGCCGACCAGCGTGTCGGGGTAGGCCTGGCCGTTGCGGATCATGACCACGCGCGCCAGGTGCTCGATGTTGACCTGGTGGACGATGCCGGTGCCGGGCGGGACGACCTTGAACTCGTTGAACGCGGTCTGGCCCCAGCGCAGGAACTTGTAGCGCTCCTCGTTGCGCTGGTACTCCAGCTCCACGTTCTTCTCGAACGCGTCCGGGGTGCCGAAGAGGTCCGCGACGACCGAGTGGTCGATGACCAGCTCGGCCGGGGCGAGCGGGTTCACGCTCGACGCGTCGCCGCCCAGCTCGGTGACCGCCTCGCGCATGGTGGCGAGGTCGACGATGCAGGGGACGCCGGTGAAGTCCTGCATCACGACGCGGCCCGGCACGTACTGGATCTCGGTGTCCGGCTCGGCCTGCGGGTCCCACTGCGCGAGCGCGTTGATGGTGTCCTGGGTGGTGACCAGGCCGTCCTCGGTGCGCAGCAGGTTCTCGAGCAGGACCTTGAGGCTGAACGGCAGCCGCTCGTGGCCCTCGACCGCGCTCAGGCGGAAGATCTCGTACGAGTTGCCGTCGACCTCGAGGGTCCCCTTGGCGCCGAAACTGTCGACGCTTCCGCTGGCCTCTTCGCTCACGCGTCTCCTCCTCGTTCCCGAGGGCCCGTGGTGGGAGCCCGTCGGTGCTGGCTGCTCTCGCGGCCGGTCTGCGGATGTGGTGCCCGGCGCCGCGCCCGGTCAGTCCTGGTCGATGCAGGTGGGCGGCCGCTCGGAAGGGCCGCACGGCGCCCGCTCGCGGGGAGTCTGTCGCACGCCCCCTCCACGGCGCACCCGCACCCCCGGACCTGCTGCAACCAGGTTACGACGATCACGTCGGACGGGCCGGACACCGTCGGGTGCCCTCCGACACGCCCACGGGCGCGTGGTGGCGCCGCGCCGGGACCGCGGGCTGGTCCACTACCGCCGCCGAGGGGCGAGGACGGGGGTGGACCGGTGGTGCGAGCGCTCGTCGTGACGGGCGTCCTCCTGCTCGCGCTCGCCACTCCGGCCGCCGCGCAGATCGCCCCGCCACCGCCCGGGGATCCCGGCGGGCCGGCGGCGGAGGTCGGTCGGCTGGTCGGGCAGCTCTCCACCCTGCAGACGCAGCTCGACGACCTGGCCACGGCCGCCGGGCACCGCCGCGAGCTCGCGAACCGTGCGGTGGCCGACGAGACCGCCGCGCAAGCCCGGGTGGCGTCGACACGCGCCGATGCATCGGCCGCGCGGCAGGACGCCGACCGGATCGCGGGCGAGGCCGAGCAGGCCCGCGCGCGGGTCGACGCGTGGGTCGCCGCCCAGTTCCAGCAGGCCGACTCCTCGAGCATCGTCGCCGCGCTGGCCGGGACGAACGGCCCGAACGACGTCGCGGAGCGCCTGCAGCTGCAGGGCCTGGTCTCCGACGAGCAGACCGCGGCCCTCGACGGCTACGAGCGGATGCGGGTCGACGCCGCGAACGCCGACTCCCGGGCGCGGAAGGCGGCGGGCGACGCCCGGGCCGCGGCCGACACCGCGCGGGACGCCGCGACCACCGCCCGCGACCAGCTGGCGGCCGCCCAGTCCGCGGTCGCGGCGCAGCAACAGCGCATCACCGCCGTCACCGCACAGCGCGCGGCCGCCCAGGCCCGGCTCGCCACCCTCGAGGCCTCCGACGCCGCCCTGGCCGCCCAGCGGCGGCGGGCCGAGGCGGCACAGACCGCCCGCGAGCAGGCGCAGAGCGCCGACGACGCCGCACGACGGGCCGCCGCCGTGGCGCGGCTCGCCCGTGTCGCCCCGAAGCCCGCCGTGACCACGCCGGACCCGGACCCGCCGTCGGGAAGTCCGGGGACACCGACGACGACCTCACCGCCCGCCCCCGCCGATCCGGTGGAGATCGTCATCGACCGGGCTCTGTCCGAGCTCGGCACCACCTACGCGTGGGGCGGCGGGAACGGCGACGGACCGACGCGGGGGATTCGCGACGGCGGGGTCGCGGACGCCTTCGGGGACTTCGACAAGGTCGGCTTCGACTGCTCGGGGCTGATGGTCTACGCCTTCGCCGGCGTCGGGAAGGCGCTGCCGCACTACTCGGGGTACCAGGCCGACGCCGGGCCGAAGTTCCCGCTCGACCAGCGCCGGCCCGGGGACATGCTGTTCTGGGCCGACGGCGACGGCATCCACCACGTGGCGCTCTACCTCGGGGACGACCGGATGGTCGAGGCGCCGGAGTCGGGGAAGGTCGTGCGGGTGGTCCCCGTCCGCTTCGACGACGAGATCGTCCCGACGGTGACCCGCCTGCTGTAGCGACCTCACCTCACGTTGTCGGTGGGGATGGGTACCGTCACGCCCGATGTCCGACGAGGGAGAAGTTGTGTCTGCTGCTGACGGTCCCGCGACGCCCGCGCACGACGCCGCGCAGCTCGAGCGCCTGGTGGTGGAGGTCAAGCGGGTGATCGTCGGCCAGGACCGCCTGGTCGAGCGGATGCTCGTCGGTCTCCTCGCGAAGGGGCACCTGCTGCTCGAGGGTGTGCCGGGCGTGGCGAAGACGCTCGCGGTGGAGACGTTCGCGACGGTGGTGGGCGGGTCGTTCGCCCGCATCCAGTTCACGCCGGACCTCGTGCCTTCGGACATCCTCGGCACCCGCATCTACCGGCAGGGCCGGGAGGCGTTCGACGTCGAGCTCGGTCCCGTGGTGTCGAACTTCGTCCTCGCCGACGAGATCAACCGCGCCCCCGCGAAGGTGCAGTCGGCGATGCTCGAGGTGATGGCCGAGCGGAAGGTGTCGATCGGCGGGGTCAGCCACCCGATGCCCGACCCGTTCCTCGTGCTCGCCACGCAGAACCCGATCGAGAACGAGGGCGTCTACCCGCTGCCGGAGGCCCAGCGCGACCGGTTCCTGTTCAAGATCCTCGTCGAGTACCCCACCGCCGAGGAGGAGCGCGAGATCGTCTACCGGATGGGCGTCCGCGCGCCGCAGCCGCACACGGTGCTCGACCCGGCGGAGCTGCGCCGCCTGCAGGACGTCGCCGCCCAGGTCTTCGTGCACCACGCGCTGGTCGACTACGTCGTGCGTCTCGTGGTCGCCACCCGCTCGCCCGCGGAGCACGGCATGTCCGACGTCGCCGGGTGGGTCGCCTACGGCGCGTCCCCGCGTGCGTCGCTCGGCATCATCTCCGCCTCCCGCGCGCTCGCCCTGGTCCGCGGGCGGGACTACGTGCTGCCGCAGGACGTCGTCGACATCGCGCCGGACGTGCTGCGCCACCGGCTCGTGCTGTCCTACGACGCCCTCGCCGACGGCGTCCCGGTCGACCACGTGGTCACCCGGCTCCTGCAGACCGTGCCGCTGCCGCAGGTCAGCGCCCGGCCGGTGGCGGTCACCGGTCCGGCGTCGCAGGCGCCGCAGCACGGCTCGGCACCCGGCCCGCAGCAGGGCCAGCAGTACGGCGGGCCGCAGGCGGCGGCCGGATCGTGAGCCCGGAGGAGTCCGCGTCCGGCGGTCCGTCGCCGGGGCCCTCGTGGTGGCCGCGTCTGCTCGGCCGGCTCGGGGTGGCGCCGGAGGGGGAGCCGTCGGCCGCGCCGGAGACCTCGGGGGAGGAGCCCCGTCGTCGGGACGGCGGGGGGCCCGACCCGCACCCGCCGTCGCTGGCGCCGGACAGCGCCCACCTCCAGGCCGCGCTGCGCACGCTCGAGCTGTCCGTGCGGCGACGCCTCGACGGTCTCCTGCAGGGGAACCACCTCGGTCTGGTGCCCGGTCCCGGGTCGGAGGCCGGTGACGCGCGGGTCTACCAGCCCGGCGACGACGTCCGGCGGATGGACTGGTCGGTCACGGCGCGCACCTCCGAGCCCCACATCCGGGAGACGATCGCCGACCGCGAGCTCGAGACGTGGCTCGTCGTCGACCTGTCGCCGAGCCTCGACTTCGGCACCGGCGGCTGCGAGAAGCGCGACCTCGCCGTCGCCGCGTGCGCCGCGGTGGTGCACCTGACGCAGGGCGGGGGCAACCGCATCGGCGCCGTCGTCGCCAACGGCACCGGCCTGGTGCGGCTGCCTGCCCGGGGCGGGACCGCCCACGTGCACGGGCTGATGCGTCGCATCGCGAGCACGCCCCGCGCGCCGGAGGGCACCCGCGGCGACCTGGTCGGCGCCCTCGAGGCCCTGCGCAACCCGCCCCGTCGTCGGGGGCTCGTGGTGGTGGTGTCCGACTTCCTCGGCGACACCGACTGGAGCCGCGCCCTGCGCGCGCTCGCCGTGCGCCACGACGTGCTCGCGATCGAGGTGGGCGACCTGCGGGACGAGGAACTGCCCGACGTCGGCACCGTCGTGCTCGCCGACCCGGAGTCCGGGCACTCGCGGGAGGTGACCACCACGCCCACCCTGCGGCGGCGCTTCGCGGCGGAGGCGGCCGCGCACCGCGACCGGGTCGCGTACGCGATCCGCGCCGCCGGGGCCGGGCACCTGCGGCTGCGCACCGACCGCGACTGGATCGCCGACGTGGTGCGCTTCGTCGTCGCGCGCAAGCGGGGCTGGTCGGGGCAGGGCACCGCGCCGCTCGCGGGCGGGGGGAGGGCCTGATGTTCTCGCACCCGTGGTGGCTGCTCGCCCTCCTCGTCGTCGCCGCCCTGACCGCCGCGTACGTGGTCAACGAGCGCCGGCGCAGGCGCAACACGATGCGCTTCACCAACCTCGGTGTGCTCGAGAAGATCGCGCCGAAGCGGCCCGGGCGGCTGCGCCACGCGCCGGTCGCCCTCGTGCTCGTGGCGCTGACCTGCCTCGTCGTGGCCCTGGCCGGTCCGCTGGCCACCGAACAGGTGCCGCGGAACCGGGCCACCGTCATGCTCGCGATCGACGTCTCGCTCTCCATGCGGGCCACCGACGTGAGCCCGAGCCGCCTGCAGACCGCCCAGCAGGCGGCGACCGAGTTCGTCGACGAGCTGCCGCCCGGGATCAACCTGGGCCTCGTGTCCTTCGCCGGCACCGCCACCGTGCTGGTCTCACCGACCCGCGACCGCGACACGGTGAAGCGGGGTATCGCCACGCTGCAGCTGGCGGAGTCCACCGCCACCGGCGAGGCGATCCAGGCGTCGTTGGCGTCGATCCGGTCGGTCGCCAACCAGATCCAGGGCCCGGAGGAGCCGCCGCCCGGCCGGATCATCCTGCTCTCCGACGGCAAGCAGACCATCCCGTCGGACCTCGAGGCCCCGCGCGGCGCGTTCACGGCGGCCGACCAGGCCAAGCAGCAGAACGTGCCGATCTCGGCGATCTCCTTCGGCACCGAGTACGGGGAGATCGAGATCGAGGGCCGACCGGTGCCCGTGCCGGTCGCCGACTCCGACATGCAGGAGATCGCCCGCCGCTCGGGCGGCGACTTCTCCAAGGCGGCCACCCAGCAGGACCTCAAGGCCACCTACGACACGTTGCGCGAGCAGATCGGCTACGAGTCGCAGGAGGTCGACACCGGAGGGGACTGGCTGCTGGCCGGCTCGATCCTCGTGGTGATCGGGCTCGGCACGGCGTTCGCGCTGGGTGCGCGGTTGCCCTGAGACGTGATGCATCTCCACCGGTCGCCGCTACCTGTCGGTAGCCACTAGCGTTCGCCGCGCCACCGACGGAGGAGGACATGCGTGAGCCGGGTCGTGCTCGTGACCGGAGGCAACCGGGGCATCGGCCTCGCGATCGCGAAGGAGCTCACCGCCCGCGGTGACACCGTCGTCGTCACCCACCGCAGCGGCGAGCCGCCGGAGGGGCTGCACGGCGTGATCTGCGACGTCACGGACTCCGCGGCCGTCGACGCCGCCTTCTCCCAGGTGGAGTCCGAGCACGGGCCGGTCGAGGTCGTCGTCGCGAACGCGGGGATCACCCAGGACGGCCTGCTCATGCGGATGCCGGAGGACGCGTTCACCGGGGTGCTCGACGCGAACCTCACCGGGGCGTGGCGGGTCACCCAGCGGGCCACCCGCGGGATGATGAAGGCCCGCTTCGGCCGGCTGATCTACATCTCGAGCGTCGTCGGACTCACCGGGGCGCCGGGGCAGGTCAACTACGCGGCCTCCAAGGCCGGCCTGGTCGGCATGGCGCGGTCGGTCGCGCGGGAGCTGGGCGGGCGGGGCATCACCGCCAACGTCGTCGCGCCCGGCTACGTCGACACCGACATGACCGCCGACCTCACCGACAAGCGGCGCGAGGAGATGATGGCGGCGATCCCGCTCGGGCGGACCGCCCAGGCCGACGAGATCGCCAAGGCCGTCGCGTTCCTCGCCTCCGACGACGCCGCGTACATCACCGGCGCCGTCCTCCCGGTCGACGGTGGCGTCGGCATGGGCCACTAGGTGGCTTCGCCAGGTGAGCACTTCCGGTCGTCATAGCGACCGGAAGTGCTCACGAGGTCCCCGGCCACATCGAACCAAGGAGATTTCGTGGGTCTGCTCGACGGCAAGCGCATCCTGGTCACCGGGATCATCACCGACGCGTCGATCGCGTTCCACGTCGCCAAGGCGGCGCAGGAGGCGGGCGCGACCGTGATCGTGACCGCCTTCGGCCGCCCGTCGCTGGTGAAGCGGATCGCTCAGCGACTCCCCGAGCCCGCGCCGGTGATCGAGCTGGACGTGCAGAACCAGGAGCAGCTCGACGGACTCGCCGACGCCGTGCGCGAGCACGTCGACGGCCTCGACGGGGTGCTGCACTCCATCGGCTTCGCGCCCGCGTCGGCGCTGGGGGAGGGCGCCTTCCTCAACGCCCCGTGGTCGGACGTCGCGACCGCCATCGAGGTGTCGGCCTACTCGCTGAAGTCGCTCGCCGTGGCCTGCAGGCCGCTGATGGGACGCGGGTCGAGCATCGTCGGGATGGACTTCGACAACCGCGTCGCGTGGCCCGCCTACGACTGGATGGGCGTCGCCAAGTCCGCCCTCGAGTCGACCACCCGCTACCTCGCGCGCGACCTCGGCCCCGACGGCATCCGCGTCAACCTCGTCGCCGCGGGCCCGCTCAAGACCATGGCCGCCAAGTCCATCCCGGGCTTCGCGTCGTTCGAGCAGGCCTGGACCGACCGGGCACCCCTGGGCTGGGACCTCTCCGACCCGACCCCGGTGGCCAAGACGGCCTGCGCCCTCCTCTCGGACTGGATGCCCACCACCACCGGCGAGATGGTCCACGCCGACGGTGGTTTCCACGCCGTCGGCGTCTGATCCTTCGTCCCGACGGCGGGTGCGGGCCCGCGGTCCACTTGGCAGGAAAGCGTCGTTCCCGGCGTCCAGTGACAGCAACGCCGCGTCGTCGAATCCCTCTGCGGGCGCCGAGCGGGAGCAGGCCGGCCCTCCCGAACCCTCGCGAACGAGACTCACATCAGGCAGGCCAAGTGTGCCGCTGGCCTGCCTGATGTGAACCTCGCGAGAGGCGGCACCCACCCCGCACCGCGAGACCCACATCAGGCAGGTCCGATGGGTTCGCGGCATGCCTGATGTGCACCTCGGGCCCGCGACGGCCGGACCATGATCACGTCGAGTGGACGCCCATGGCTGGTCAGGACCCCTGCGAGCAACCATGACGGTCCACTCGACCTGATCTTGGTCAGGCCCGGACGTCGAACGGCCACACCCCGTCCGGCCACGCGTCGCCGACGAACAGCAGCCGTCCTCCCGCGTAGAGGCACACCACCGCGACGGTGACCCAGAACGTCTGCCACACCAAAGCAGGAAGAAGGGTCAGGGACTGCATTCGAGCGGCGTCGGATGGAGCTCGCCGACTCATGATCACCGAGGCGCGAACGCCACCGAGGAGCAGCCACCACACGACCACGGCCGCGAGCGCAACCTGCAGCACGTCGCTTCCCAACCACAGCACCAGCACCAGGCCGACGACCGCGACCAGTGACACGAGATTGGCGAGGGCGTTCGCGGCGGCGAGGAATGTGAGCGCGAGGATCACGATGACTGCCACGAGAACACCCCATGCATTGCCGTCCGCGAGCACGGCCGCGCCGCCGAGGCCCACCAGAGGTGGTCCGAGGTAGCCGGCCGGAACGGTCAGGTAGAGCCCGACGCCCCACTCGCCTGTCCCGCTCTCTGTGAACCCACCCCCGCCGTCGGACAGATGGATGCCGCGGAGCCCTCGGAAGGTCAGGACATTCATCAGGGCGTGGGCACCCTCGTGGACGAGGGTCGGGATCGACCCCGCCCATGAGCCGGTGAACACAACCAGCAACAACGCGATGAACCCGGCGCCGTAGACCACCGGTTCGCCCACGATCGACACGTCGATGAGCTCGTCCACCACGCCCCCCGGCGACCCGTCCGGCGAGCCCCCCTCGCCGTGCGTAGTCACAAGATAGATCGACTCGTCCGTTCGTGAAGATAGGCCGAACGGGCGGGCGTGGGTCACAGGTGGCACGAGTCGCGAGACGGGGAACGATGGTGGTGTGAGCACCACCCCGTACGACGCCGTTCTCGTCCTCTCCTTCGGCGGCCCCGAGGCTCCGGACGAGGTCCGGCCCTTCCTGGAGAACGTCACCCGCGGACGCGGGGTCCCGCCGGAGCGTCTCGACGCGGTCGAGGAGCACTACCAGCACTTCGGTGGGGTCAGCCCGATCAACGCCCTGAACCGGGAACTGGTCGCGGCGCTACGTCGCGAGCTCGCCGAGGCGGGGCTCGACCTCCCGGTGTACTTCGGCAACCGGAACTGGCACCCGTTCGCCGAGGACACCGTCGCCGAGATGGCCCAGGACGGGATCACGAACGCGCTGGTGTTCGCCACGAGCGCGTACGGCGGCTACTCGGCCTGCCGGCAGTACCACGAGGACATCGCGCGGGCCCGGGACGCGGCGATCGAGCGCACCGGGAGCGCGCCGGACCTGATGAAGCTGCGGCACTTCTACGACCACCCGCTGTTCATCGACTCGGTCGCCGACGGCGTGCGGGCCGCCCGCGAGCGGCTCGACGCCGGGCACGAGGCCCGTCTCGTCTTCACCGCCCACTCCGTCCCGATCTCGGCCGACGAGACCGCCGGGCTCCCCTCGGAGGGCGGGCACCGCTACTCGCGCCAGATGACGGAGGCGGCCCAGCTCGTCGCGGACGCGGTCGGGGCCTCCGACCACGACCTCGTCTGGCAGTCCCGCTCGGGCCCGCCCCAGATCCCGTGGCTCGAGCCGGACATCGTCGACCACCTCGACACGCTGCACGAGAAGGGCGTGTCCGCGGTGATCGTCAGTCCGGTCGGGTTCGTGTCCGACCACCTCGAGGTGGTGTGGGACCTCGACAACGAGGCCTCGGAGCACGCCGACGAGATCGGCATGGGGTTCGCGCGTGCCGCGAGCGCCGGCTCCGACCCGCGCTTCGTCCGGATGATCGTCGAGCTGATCACGGAGCAGACCGGCGACACCACGCCGCGCACCCTCGGCTCCGCACCTCGCGCCGGGGTGGGCTGCAACGGGGCCCTCTGCGCGCCGGGGTGCTGCGAGCCGCCCGCCCGGCGGCGACCGACCTCGTCCTGATCGGAACGAACGGCCGCACGACGAGGTGAACGAACGGCACCGTCGCGCACATAGACGCTGCGACAGTGCCGTTCGTTCGAGATGGGGCGGCGATCAGGCCGCGCTGAGCACCCGCACCGTCTCGGCGACCGCCGCCACCCGGGCGGCCCGGACGGCCGTCGCGAGCGGACGGAGCGCGTCGGTGCGGGCCAGGGCGGCGCCGGAGGTCAACGCGCCGCCCGGGTCGTCCCCGGACGCCGCCACGAGGATCGCCTCCACCTCGTCGGCGTGCTGCAGCACCCGCAGCGGACGACCCGGGGTACCGGCCGGCCAGGACGGCTGCGGACGGCCGCGCAGCCGCGCCGCGATCTCCTCCCGCACCCCGGCGCGGGGGCGGGCGACGTCCATCTCGGCCAGCGTCGAGGCCGCGTCGCGAACCCCGGAGCGCAGGTCTGCCTCGGCGTCGGGAAGTGAGGGATGGGCCTGCGGGGGGACCGCGGAGACCTCGAAGGTCGTCCAGCGCAGCACCCCGTCGGCCACGACGGACGGGACGACTGCGAGGTCCGCGCCCGCGAACACCGCGCACTCGCCGACCTCCAGCGCCGCCGCGCGCAACGGCTCGGGACCGGGCAGGCCGCGCACGTCACCGGGTGCCGGCAGCACCACGCGCGCGTCGAGCCCGAGCGGCCCGACCCGCTGCCGGAGCAGCACGAGCAGCGCCCCGAGGCCCGCGCCCGCGTGGTCGGGGGTCGGCAGGTCCGTCGCGACGGCGACGCCCACGTCGGCCGCGACCACGTCGTGCGCCTCCGACCACGGGGCCAGGGCGTCGAGGACGTCGTCGGCGGCCGCGGCGCCGGCGATCCAGGCCGCGCTCCAGACCGCCAGGGACGCGCTCGCAGCAGGCATGCCGACCAGGGTAAGCACGCGTGTCGGTCGCCGTGCGACGACGCCCCAGCACCTACCGTCACTCCCGTGGCGAGGACCCAGGGTCGAGGCATGAACGGCTCCGGCGGCGAGACGGCGTTCCGGACGACGGGTGGGGCCGGTCGCGCTCCGATGGGCCCGCGGGCGGGCGGCCCGTCGTCGGGAAGCGGGCGCAGTGGCGGGCTCCCCGGGATGGCGAGCCACAAGCCGAAGGTCGAGATCCTCACCGTCGAGGCCGAGCCGGGGCTCGTCGTCGAGGACGCCACCGGCAGCTTCTGCGGCGCGGTGATCCGTGCCGACGTCCGTGAAGTCGTGCTGGAGGACCGGGAGGGCCGGCGGCGCCTGTTCCCCATGAAGCCCGCGTCGTTCCTCTACGAGGGCCGGCTGGCCACGCTCACGCCGCCGCGGCCGCGGACCTCGCCGGAGCAGCAACGCTCGGCGTCGGGATCGGTCCGCGGCGACGACCGCCGCGCGAAGGTGGCCCTGCCGCACCGCATCTGGGTCGAGGGTCTGCACGACGCCGCGATCGTCGAGCGCGTCTGGGGGCACGACCTGCGCGTCGAGGGCGTGGTCGTCGAACCGCTGCACGGCGCCGACGTGCTCGTGGAGGCCGCGCGGGAGTTCGCGCCGGGTCCGGAGCGCAAGCTGGGCGTGCTCGTCGACCACCTGGTGACCGGCTCGAAGGAGTCCCGGATCGCCGACGGCCTGCGCCGGGATCTCGGGCCGGCCGCGCAGTACGTGCAGGTGCTCGGCCACCCCTACATCGACATCTGGGAGGCCGTGAAGCCCTCCGTCGTCGGCATCCGGGCGTGGCCGACGATCCCGCGCGGCATCGAGTGGAAGAAGGGCGTCTGCGACGTCCTGGGCTGGGGCGACGAGCGCGACGGGGCCCGCCGGGTGCTGGGCGCGGTGTCGACCTGGAACGACCTCGAGACCCCGCTGATCACCGCGATGGAACAGCTGATCGACTTCGTCACCACCTGAGCGAGATCCGGGGCACACTGGTGACGTGATCCCGCTCATCTGGGCGATCGCGGGAGTGTTGCTCGTCGTCGCCGAAGTGCTGTCCGGCGAGCTCGTGCTGGTCATGCTCGGCGCCGCCGCCCTCGGGGCGGCAGGCGCCTCGGCGCTCGGTGTGCGGCTCGGCCCGGACGTCGCGGTCTTCGCGGTGCTCGCGGCCCTGCTGGTGCTGCTCGTCCGCCCGCAGGTGAACCGCCGGCTCCGGGTGCACGACCCGGTGAACACCGGCACGCGGGCCCTGCTCGGCACCGAGGGCGAGGTGGTCGAGCCGATCACGGCCGACCACGGGACCGTCCGGCTGCGCGGGTCGGTCTGGTCCGCCCGCGCCCTGCACGACGACGAGCTCGCGGCCGGGACCGCGGTCGTCGTCGTCGAGATCTCCGGGGCGACGGCCGTCGTCACCCCGCACGGAAGGAGCTAGGGATGGGAACCGTCCTGCTCGTGTTCCTGGTGCTCGTCGTGATCCTCGTGATCACGACGGTCGCCAAGAGCGTGACCGTCGTCCGCCAGGCCGAGGCCGCCGTCATCGAGCGCCTCGGCCGCTACCAGCGCACCGCCGAGCCCGGCCTGACGTTCCTGGTGCCGTTCATCGACCGCATCCGCGAGCGCGTGGCCCTGTGGGAGCAGGTCGTCTCGTTCCCGCCGCAACCGGTGATCACCCGCGACAACCTGACCGTGTCGATCGACACCGTCGTCTACTACCAGGTCACCGAGCCGCGCAACGCGGTCTACGAGATCAGCGACTACATCAACGGCGTCCAGCAGCTGACCACGACGACCCTGCGCGACGTCGTCGGCGGGATGAGCCTGGAGGAGGCCCTGACCTCCCGCGAGACGATCAACACCGGGCTGCGCCGGGCCCTCGACGACGCGACCGGCCCGTGGGGCCTGCGGGTGGTCCGCGTGGAGCTGAAGGCGATCGATCCGCCGCCGTCGATCCAGGACTCGATGGAGAAGCAGATGCGCGCCGACCGGGAGAAGCGCGCCATGATCCTCACCGCCGAGGGGCATCGCGAGGCGTCCGTGACCGAGGCGCAGGGCAACAAGCAGGCCGCGATCCTCAACGCCGAGGGCGCCAAGCAGTCCGCGATCCTCGAGGCCGAGGCCGACCGGCAGTCCCGGATGCTGCGCGCCCAGGGTGAGCGCGCCGCGCGGTTCTACCAGGCACAGGGTCAGGCGAAGGCGATCGAGAAGGTCTTCGCGGCGATCAAGGCCGGCAAGCCGACGCCGGAGCTGCTGGCCTACCAGTACCTGCAGACGCTGCCCCAGATGGCGCAGGGCGACGCCAACAAGATGTGGGTGGTGCCGAGCGACTTCGGCAAGGCGCTCGAGGGCTTCACCCGCATGCTCGGCGCTCCCGGGGAGGACGGCGTGTTCCGGTTCCAGCCCTCGCCGGTCGACGACGAGACGGCGGCGAAGCGCGCGGGCGACCACGACGAGGACGTCGCGGACTGGTTCGACACCCGGACCGACCCGGAGATCGCCGCGGCCGTCGCGAAGGCCGAGGCCATCGCCACGCAGGGCGTGTCGGGAGACGCAGCGGAGCGGAGCTCGACCGTGCCGGGGAACCCGACGTCGAACGGGGGCGCGGCCCACCGGGCAGCCGAGTAGAACCACCCATCCCGTTCCCGACGCCAGGTCGGGAGACTCCGCGGCGTGCGCGCAGCTCTCGTGGCGGTCGGGATCGCCCTGCTGGTGACCGGTGCGGTCCTCGACCGCACCGGCTGGTGGGGCTGGGCGGGCGAGGTCACCGAGTCCACCGTGCTCGTCATCGCCCTCGTGGTGCTCGCCGTCGGGGGCCTGCTCGCGCGGTCGCGGGCGGTGGCGGCCCGGTGGATCGGGGCGGTGACGACGGCGGGATCCGGAGTCGTGGCGGCCGTGGAGCTGGTCGGCGCGGTCCGGGACGGCCTGCCGGGGCCGGCGGTCGGCGTGCTGCTCGTGGGGGTCGCGGCCGTCGTCGGGGGAGCGGTGGCCCGCGTGGCGCGCGTGACCGCGCGACGGCATCTCGTCGGGAGCGCCGGGGTCGTGGTCGTCGCCGTCGCGGCGGCGGTCGGGGCCGGGCCAGTCGTCGACACCCCGCACCGCACCACCACGGACGCGCCGATCTCGGACACCGCGTTCATCACCCGCGGGGACACGGTCCGCTGGACCTGGTCGGCCGGTGGCCCGGTCGCCGACGTCGTCCCGATCCGGGGCGGGGTGGCCGTGCTCCGGGGTTCGGACGGGCCGCGCGGCGACGCCCCGGAGGACGTCGATGCTCAGGTCGGGGGCCCGGGCGACGAGACCGTCGCGCTCGACGGCACGACCGGCGCGCCGCGCTGGACGTTCCGGCACGGGCAACGGCGCGTGGACGCGCTGACGCCCTCGCCGGACGGGACGGTGCTCGCCGTCTCGTACGTCCTGCCGGGGCGCAGAGCCGTCGTCACCGTGCTGGACGCGGCCTCCGGGGCCACCCGCTTCACCGTCGTCACGCCGATCCGCCGCGGTGTCCTGCAGCTCACCGAACGGGTCCTCACCGTCCTCGAGCCCCTGCCCGCACCGGTCCCGACGTCGTCGTCCTCGTCGCGACCGGAGACCACCTACCGGCTCGTCGCGCACCGGCTCGAGGACGGCGGGCAGGCCTGGACCTGGACCCCGCCGTCCGGCTGCACGCTGGGTGATCTCTGGTCGCCGACGCTCGGGCCGCCCGGACGGTGGACGCTCGCCACCCGGGACGTCGGGGTCACGCCGCTCGACTGCGGCCGCGACCGCGTGCTCACCGGCCTCGACGACCGCACCGGGGCCGTCCGGTGGAGCACGCCCGGCGTCGCCATGGTCACGCCGGACGGCGAGGTCGTGGGCGCCGAACCAACCGTTACGGCCCTGCCCGACGGCTCCGCCGTCCTGGTGGGCGGCGCGCCCGCGCAGGTCGTCGACGCGGCCACCGGCGCGGCTCGCCCCGTGCCCGGTCTCGGCGAGTTCGACCTCGGCGCCGTCCGACCGGGCCCGGTCCGTGCCCTCGCCCTCACCGAGGGGCTGCCGACCGGATCGATCGACCCGCGGACCGGCGCGATCGTGCCGCTGCCCGCGGAGGCCCCGGGCGAGTGCTCTACCCCGGAGGGGGCGGTGGCCGTCACCGACACGGGGACGCTGCGGTTCTGCGGCGCGGGCTTCGCGCTGCGCGTCGACGACGGCCCGGTGCTGCCGGTCGACCTCGGACCGCCCGCGCCGGACGGGGCGGACCCGGACCGGGACACCCTGCTCTACCGACGCTCCGCGGACGTCGTCCTCCCGGCGCCCGGGGCACTCGTGCTCACCACCACCCGCACCGACCCCGCCGTCGTCGTCGGCGTCGCCTGACCGGGGCCGGACCCGTCGTCGGGAGGACGGCCCCGACTAGCCTGGTCACCATGCTGGATCGCGCGACCGTCGACTCCCTCTTCCCGGCCGACCTGCCCGAGACCGAGGAGTGGGAGCAGCGGTACCCGCCGCGCGAGGTCGGAGACGGCGCGTTCGTCACCCGCTTCGGTCCGAGCCCGACCGGGTTCGTCCACATCGGCGGCATCTACACCGCGATGGTGTCCCGCGACCTCGCCCACTCGACCGGCGGCACGTACTTCCTGCGCATCGAGGACACCGACCAGGCCCGCGAGGTCGCGGGCGCCGACGTCCAGTTCGCCCGCGCGTTCGACGCCTTCGACCTGCGTCCCGACGAGGGGCCCCTCTCCGGCCACGAGGACGACGGGCCCTACGGCCCGTACCGGCAGTCGCAGCGCGGCGAGATCTACCTGAGCTTCGTCCGCGAGCTGCTGCGCCGGGGGCTCGCCTACCCGGACTTCGCGACGAAGGAGGAGCTCGCCGAGATCTCCGACGCGCAGAAGAAGCTCAAGCTGCCCACCGGCTACTACGGCCGCTGGGCGCCGTGGCGGGACGCCGACGAGGGCGAGGTCACCCGTCGTCTGGAGGCCGGGGACCCGTACGTGGTCCGGTTCCGCTCCGAGGGCAAGGTGGGGGAGCGGGTCGCGTTCACCGACCGGCTGCGTGGCCGCGTGGAAGCCGAGGACAACCACAACGACGTCGTCATCCTCAAGACCTCGGCCACCGAACCGCGGCTGCCGACCTACCACTTCGCGCACGTCGTCGACGACCACCTGATGCGGACCTCGCTGGTGGTCCGCGGCGACGAGTGGCTCTCGTCGGTGCCCACCCATCTGCAGCTGTTCACCGCGCTGGGCTTCCCTCAGGTGGAGTACGCCCACCTCGCGCCGCTGATGAAGCAGGAGGGCAGCTCGCGCCGCAAGCTCTCCAAGCGCAAGGACGACGAGGCGTCGGTCGACTTCTACCTGCAGGCCGGCTACCCGACCGACGCGGTCCTCTACTACCTGCGCGGGCTGGCGAACTCGCCGCTCGCCGAGGTCCCGCTCGCGGAGGCGCTGGCCACCCCGCTGCAGCTCGACCGGTTCCAGTCGGCGGGCCCGCTGGTGGATATGGTCAAGCTCGCCGACATCTGCGCCGACCACATCGCGACCCTGCCCGCCGCCGACGTCCTCGCCGGCGTCCGCGGCTGGGCCCAGGAGTACGACTCCACGCTGGTCGAGGTGCTCGACGAGAACGAGAAGCTGGCGCTGGCCGCGATCGACGTCGAGCGCGTCGGGGTGGACAACCCGCGCAAGGACCTCGCCTGCTGGTCGGAGTTCCGCACCGCGTACGGCTTCTTCTTCCCCGAGCTGTTCTCCGACGTCACCGACCCCGCCGACGAGCGCTTCAACGGCCTCGACCCGGCCCTGGTGGCGCGGCTGGCCGAGGACCTGGCGGCTCGGTACGTCCAGGAGGGCGACCAGCCGACCTGGTTCCAGCAGATCCGCGACCTCGCCGAGCGGCACGGGTTCGCCCCGAATCCGAAGACCTACAAGAAGGACCCCGACGCCTACCCCGGCATGCTGCGCGACGCCGCCAACGTGATCCGGGTGCTCGTGACGGGGGCGCAGCGCAGCCCCGACCTCTACGAGGTGACCCGGGTGCTCGGCGGCGACGAGGTGGTGCGGCGCATCCGCGCGGTGGCCTGACGCCCGCTCCTGCCCCAGGGTGGCGCACATGTCCGGCTCCGAGGTGCCCCTGCGCCCGCCGCGCGAGTCCCTCGACCCGCGGGTGCGGTGGTGGTGGCGGGTGCACGGCCTGGTCTGGCCGGTCGTGCTCGCCGTCGTCCTCGCGGTGCTCGGGCTGCTGATCCCCGCGGTCGGCTGGTTCCTGCCGGTGGCGGGGGCGCTGGTGGTGCTCGGGCTGGTCGTCGCGCTGCTGTTCCCCGCGTACTGGTACCGCGTGCACCGGTGGGAGCTCACCGAGGACGCCGTCTACACGCGGTCCGGGTTCGTCTGGCAGGAGTGGCGGGCGGCGCCGCTCTCGCGCATCCAGACCGTCGACACCACCCGCGGCCCGCTGCAGCAGGCGCTCGGGCTGGCCACGCTCGTCGTCACGACCGCCTCCGCGAAGGGAGCGGTGACCGTCGCGGGCCTCGACCACGAGCGCGCGGCGCAGATCGCGGAGGGACTGACCCGGGCGACGCAGGCCGTGCCCGGGGACGCGACGTGACCGTCGAGGACGGGTGGCGGCGGCTCGACCCGCGGACGGTCCTCGCCTCGGCGGTCCTCGCGCTGGGGGCCTGCCTGGCCGCAGGCGTGCCGGTGCTGCTCGGCCAGCGGGGGCGGGAGACGTTCGTCTTCACGGTGGGGCTCGTCGGGACGGGCGTCGTCCTGCTCGTCGGGGCGGCCACGCTCCTCGAGTGGGTCCGGCTCCTGCGGACCCGGTTCCGGATCGGCGCGGAGCGCGTCGAGGTGCACAGCGGGATCGTCGTGCGGGCCCGCAAGGGACTGGCGCGGGAGCGGGTGCGCACCGTGGAGGTGACCGCCGACCCCGTCCTGCGGGTGCTCGGACTCGCCACGGTGCGGATCGGGACCGGCCAGAAGGCCTCGGCGACGGACCGGCCGCTGGAGCTGCGGGCCCTGCGCCGCCCGGACGCGGAGGCGGTGCGTCGCGACCTGCTGGAGCGACCCGTCGTCGGGAAGGGCGAGCCGCAGGAGGAGCCGGCGGCCGCCCCGCGCGACGAGACCCTCGCCGTCCTCGATCCCGGCTGGGTGCGCTTCGCGCCGCTGTCGTCGCTCACCCCCGTCCTCGGGGTCGCGGCGTTCGGCACGCTGCTGCAGGGCTCGGACTGGTTCGGGCTGCAGCGGATCGTGCTCGACGACGCGGCGCGGCTGGCGCTGGCGCTCGGTGCGGTGGTGTCGCTGGTGGTCGGGCTCGTGGTGGTCGCGGTCGTGGGGACGGTGGCGTCGCTGGCGGTCTTCGTGGAGTCGTGGTGGGGCTACCGCCTCACCCGTGAACCGCGCACGGGCGCCCTGCACGTGCGGCGGGGTCTGCTGACACGGCGGTCGACGACGCTCGAGGAGGACCGGCTGCGCGGGGTCGCCGTGATCGAACCGGCGGCGGTGCGCTGGTTCGGCGCGGCCCGGCTCGACGCCGTCGCGACCGGGCTGTCGAGCGGTCAGGAGCAGCGCTCGGACCCGCGGGGGCTGCTCCCGGTCGCGCCCGCGGCGGTGGTCGACCGGGTGGTGGCCGAGGTGCTGCGCGAGCCGGCGGCGCCCACGACTCAGGTCGACCTGCGCGGGCACCCGCTCGCGGCGCGGACCCGCCGGGTGCGGTGGGCGTCGGCGGCCTGTCTGGTCCCGGCGGTCGTCCTCGCGGCGCTGGCACTCGGACCGGTGCCGGGGATGTGGTTCCCGGCCGTGGTCGCGGCGGTCCTCGGGCTCGCGCTGGGCTGGTGGTTGGGCCGCCTGGCGTACCGCAACCTCGGGCACGGGCTGGTCGGGCGCTACGTCGTGACGCGGCACGGGGCGCCCGGGCGGCGCACCGTCGCGTTGCGCCGCGACGGCATCCTCACCTGGACGCTGACCCGCACGCCCTTCCAACGCCGGGCCGGGCTGGTGACGCTGTGGTTCACCACGGCGGCCGGCGACGGCGCCTACGGGGTGTACGACCTCGGGATCGAGCAGGCGACGGCCTTCGCCGCCGAGGCGCTCGGGGAGCACTTCGCCCCGTACCTCCTCGACGCCAGGATGACGCCATGACCTCGCGCGCGGTCCTGCACCTGGCCGAGCACACGCACACGTACGGGCTCTCGCTGTCGGGGATGGCGGTCCGCGGGGAGCGGATGCTGCTCGCGCCCGACGAGGGGGCGGCGCTGCTCGGGCTGACGCGGCACTCCTCCGTGCAGGAGTGGAGTGAGCCGGTCGAGCTGCTGCTGGGTGACCTCGTGGACCTGCCGGGCGGTCCCGGCGACGAGGTCGACGTCGAGGGCATCGACGTCCGGGGCGACCACGTGTGGGTCACCGGGTCGCACTCGGCCAAGCGGAAGCGGGTCAAGCCGGGGACGCCGCCCGAGAAGGTCGCCAAGCGGCTCCGCAAGGTCTCGGCGGAGGAGCCGCGTCGGCTGCTGGCCCGGCTGCCGCGCGGGGAGGACGGGCTCCCGACGGCGAGCGGGGTCCGGCTGCCCACGGACGACCGCGGGCTCTTCGCCGCCCTCGCCGACGACGACCACCTCGGGCCGTTCCTCGGCATCCCCGGCAAGGACAACGGCTTCGACGTCGAGGGCCTGGCGGCGATCGCGGACGACCGGGTGCTCCTCGGGTTGCGCGGGCCGGTGCTGCGGGGGTGGGCGGTGATCCTCGAGCTGACCCTGGGGGAGGGCGACGGCGAGCTGACACTGCTCGACGTCCGGAAGCACTTCCTGGACCTGCGCGGTCTCGGCGTGCGCGACCTCGTCCGCGACGGGGAGGACCTGCTCGTCCTCGCGGGGCCGACGATGGTGCTGTCGCGGCCCGCGCGGGTGCTGCGGCTCCGTGGGGGCGCGCAGGGGCTGCCTCCGGCCGTGGCGGCCGACGAGGTCGAGACGGTGTGCGAGCTGGAGACCGGCGACGGCGAGGACCACCCGGAGGCGATCGCGGTGCTGGGGGAGGGGTCGCTCCTGGTCCTCCACGACAGCCCGGCCGCCGACCGTCTCGGCGAGCACACCGTGGCCGGCGACGTACTGCACGGGCTGGACGTCGGACGGCCCTGAGCCGGCTCAGAAGGGCGGATCGTCGCCGGCGTAGGCGGTGCGGTCGGTGCGGGTGGCGAGGTGCCAGGCGGTGTCGAACGCGGGGTCGGTGATGTGGCCGTGCTGGTTGGCGCGGGGTGTGCCGGGTCGCTTCGGGCGCGGGAGGTGCTCGGGGAGCCGGCGGCGGGGTCCGGTGCGGGGGACGGGGGCGGGGAGTGGCCGGTAGCGGTACGGGGTCTTGAGGTGGACGCGGCCGGTGGGGGAGGTCCACTCGAAGTGCCCGGGCGCCGTCTGGGTGACAGTCCAGCCGCTGGTGGGGTCGGACTTGAGGAGGTGGTCGCGGCGGCAGAGGGGGCCGAGGTCGTCGGCGAGGGTGAGGCCGCCGTCGATCACGGGTCGGGTGTGGTCGAGGTCGGCGCTGACGGCGTCGACGGCGCAGCCGGGGGCGTGGCAGGTGTCATCGCGGGCCTGGACCCAGTCGCGCAGGCGGGTGGAGGGGAACCGGTGGCCGGCCTCGGATCTGGTCCGGGCGGGGTGCTCGTCGGCGGGGCGTGCCCGTTCCTTGTCGAGTGCGCGCCGGGCGCGGCGAAGCAGCTCGACGGCGTCGGGATCGAGAACGCCGGGGTCGCGCGTATCGGTGTGCTGCGCGGTGAGGGTGTCGAGGTCGCTGGTGAAGGCGGTGAGTTCGACGATGTGGGCGTGGCGACGTCCGCCGGCCGGGGGTGGTCCTGCGCTGGGGGGTCGGAAGGACAGGACGTGTTCGAGGTGGCCGTGCGGGTCGTGGAGTCGGATGCGCCAGCGGGTGTGGGTGCGGGCCCGGGCCATGGCGACGGCGGCCCGGTGGGTGATCGGGCCGCGGCCGGGGAGTTCGCCGGGGGAGCGGTCGAGCCCGAGGACGCCGCGGAGCTCCATCCGCAGCACCGTGCGCGCCCGGAACGCCACCACCGCGGGCTGACCGCCACCGGCACCGTCCGGCTTGCCTTCCTGCGGGAGTCCACCGCCCGGACCAACGCGGTCGCCCGGGCCGTCGCCGCGCGGATCGTCGGGGCCGTCGCCGCCGCGCTGATCGTCGGGGCCGTCGGGCCCGTGATCGCCGTCAGGTCCCTCAGGCCCGGGCTCGTCGTCGGGGCCACGGTCGTCGGGGTCGTCGGGGTCAGGTCCAGGGCCGGTGTCGTCGGGGTCGGGGTCGGTGGGGCCGCCGAGGGCGGCGACGACGTACTCGACGACGTCGAGGTCGTACATTCCCGCCCCGGCGGGCCCGGTCAGGGTCAGCATCACCTCCGACTCCGCGGTCCCCACCGACACCGAGCCGATCCCGGCGCGCTTGAGCCGCCGCAACACCTCGTGGGCCAACGCGACGATCCGGTCGTGGGCGTCCTGGGCGGGGTCCTCGGGCAGATCCAACCCGCACAGCTCCGCCGCCCCCGAGGGCGCCGAGCGCAACGCCACCCGCCGCCGCGCGATCCCCGCCGCGCGGCGCCGCTCGGCCCACGCCGGGTCCACCGCCATCGCCACCCGCCCCACCAGCGCCCGCAACGCCGCGTACCCCAGCGACGGCGCGGACTCGACGATCTCCTCGACCACCGCGCGGGCCTGGTCGTCGTCGAGGTCGGCGACCAGATCCACGACGATCGAGGCCTTGCGTTCCTCCAGGCGCCCCGACTGCATCTGCTCACCGAGGACCGGGAGCCGCTCGAGGACCTGGCGGGCGAACTCCACCCGCGCCGCCCCGTAGGACTCCGACCACCCCAGCGACGCCGCCACGATCTTCCCCGCCCGCGGCCGCGAGGTGACCCGCTCCGCGGTACCGGCCCGCGCCCGGGAGCACTCCAACAGCCACCGGCACAGCCGCCACGCCATGATGTTCGCCAGCGTGAACTGCACGCTCAACCCGGCGTCGACCCACTGCCCCGGCAGGCCCTCCGGCCCGACCCCCGCGCGCGGCGCGGCCTCGGGCCCACCCTCGGCCCCACCCGGACCCGCCACCGCCGTCGTCATGATTCGAACACTAGATCGAACCTCCGACAGTCACGGCCGGAAAACCCCAGGACGACCAACCCGCCCGCATCACGAGACGGTCACGATCTACAGCTGCAGCAGGCCCCGCGCCACCGTCGCCGCGGCCCCGACCGCGGCCACCGCGAGCATGAGGCGACGCCCGACGACGGGGTCGAGACGCCGCTGCACCGGTCCGCCGAGCAGCACGCCCGCCGTGATGGCGACGAGGCCGGCGACCCACGTTGTCGCGGCGAGGTCGGGGACGCCCTTCACGAGCAGCGCGGTGAGGTTGACCGCGAGCAGGACGGCCTGGGCGGTCGGCACGAAGACCCGCGGCTCGATGCGCTGCGAGGCGCCGTAGGCCGAGATCAGCGGCCCACCCACACCGGCCGTGGCGTTGACGAACCCGGCCGCCACCCCGGAACCCACCGCGCCGGCGGTCCCGCGCAGGGCCGCCCCGGCAGCGGGGACCACGGAGAGAGCCACCCCGAGCAGCGCCAGCACGCCGACCACCACGAGCAGCGGCGCCTCCGGCAGCGTCGTCGCCACGAGCGCGCCCGTCGGGACACCCACGGCCGCCCCGGCGAGCAGCAGGCCGACGGCCGACCACCGGGCGTCCCGCCACGTCTGCACGAGCACCAACGTGCAGAGCACGCTCTGCAGGGCGTTCCCGAACGACACCCCGTCCCGCGGTCCCAGCACCGCCACCAGGAAGGGCGCGCCGACCAGGGCGAGCCCGAGGCCGGTGGTGCGCTGCAGCGTCGCGCCCGCCATCACCGGCACCCCGACGAGGAGGGCCACGACGACGGGACTCATGCCGCGCATCCTCGCACTCCGTGGTCGACACGTTGCGTGACTGGATCTGGTGTCCGGACGGCGGATCAGGGCATGATTCGGGCACTAGCGACACCCAGAGTGAGAAGAGGCGCGCCATGGCCGCTCGTTCAGCCCAGTCGACCCGACCCGTCGTCGGGAAGGAGGTCGCGCAGCGTCAGCAGGACGGTGGCCAACCCCACGCTCCGCGCCGCGGTGCACCGCCGGGCCGGCGGCTCGCGGCCGTCCTGGGGCTGGCGAGCCTGCTCCTGCTCGGCGCGTGCGGCTCCGGCGGGGGCAGCGCCGACGTCCGGTGCTCAGCGGGGCAGTGCCGGGCCGTCGTCACCGGGACGCCGATCGAGGTGTCCGAGCCTCCCGGGGCCGGGTCGATGGCCCTGGTCGCCGGGACGACGACGAGTCGCCCGAAGCCGACCACGTCGAGTTCGAAGAAGACCACCACTCGCCCGACCACGCGGAGCTCCACGCGGTACGCCGACGGACGGGACGAGGTCGACTTCGTCGTGCGGACGGTCGGGCCGGGCTGGGTGGAGATCGACGAGGACGGTATCCAGCGCGTGCCGGTCGGCGGGGTGTTCGCCGAGGACGACACGCTCGTCCGCCTCGAGTCCGCGGACGGTCGGACGGCGGTGTTCGTGTGGGCGAGGTGACCTCCGGACCTGTGAGTAGTAATCCGTGCTGGAGAGGCTGTCGGATTTTGTAGACGGCTGCCACCGGTCCTGATTGGATCTTGTGGTGGCTCGTGGGTTCCGTCCGGTCGATCGTGACACCGGGTTCTTGCTGCCCCCGGACATGCGGGACTGGCTTCCGGAAGGCCATCTGGCATGGACGGTGCTCGACGCGGTCGACGCGCTGGACCTCAGCGCGTTGACCGGGTCCTACCGGCTCGGTGGGCGGGGCCGGCGGGCCTACGACCCGGCGATGATGCTGGCGCTGTTGATCTACGCCTATGCGGTCGGGGAGTCCTCGTCGCGCCGCATCGAGGCCCGCTGCGAGCACGACGTGGCGTTCCGGGTGATCGCCGCCGGGGACGCACCGGATCACAGCAGCATCGCCGGGTTCCGGGTCCGGCACCGGGACACCTTCGCGGACCTGTTCGTCCAGGTCCTGCGGCTGTGTCGGGAAGCGGGGCTGGTCAAGGTCGGCACCATCGCCCTCGACGGCACCAAGATGCGCGCCAACGCCTCCTCCGGGGCCAACCGCACCGCCGCCGGCATCAAGGCCGCGCTCGACGCCGAGACCGCCCCTGACGCCGAGACCGCCCCTGGGGCTGGGGGTGACGCGGCGGTGGTCGCCGAGCAGCTGCGGCGCGCGGAGGCGACCGACGCGGCCGAGGATGCCGAGTTCGGCTCCGATCGCGGCGACGAACCGCCGCCGGGGATGCGGGACCGGTCGGGGCAGCGGTCCCGGTTCGCGGCGGCCGCGGCGCGGATCGCGGCCCGCGAGGCGGCCGAAGCCGCCCAGCAGCAGGGGGCGCAGGCCCGCTACGAGCAGAAGGTCGCGGCGCGGGAGGCCTACCGGGCCGAACACGGCCGCAACCCGCGCGGGCGGCCCCCGAAGCCACCGGCCGCTCCCGATCCCGACCGCAAGCCGGGCCGGGCGAACACCACCGACCCGGACTCGGTGGTGATGGCGACCCGCCAGGGCTTCGTGCAGGGCTACAACACCCAGGTCGTGGCCAGCGAGGACCAGGTCATCCTGGACGCCGAGGTCGTCACCGACACCAACGACACCCAGCAGCTCGCGCCGATGACCCGCGCCGCGCTGATCATGCTGCGGCTGCTCGGGCTCGAGGTCCCGCACACCGTGCTCGCCGACGCCGGCTACTGGAACACCACCGCCATCACCGAGATGGACACCGCCCACGACCGAGGTCTCGGCCCGGAGCCGGTGGTGCCGCCCGACCGGGCGGCGCTGCGACCCGAGCCCGGCGGGCACGACCCGCAACGCCAGTCCACCCGCGCCCGGCGCATGCGTGAACGGCTCCGCGAACCCGACCGACGCGCCCACTACCAGCGCCGCTCCGGGATCATCGAACCCGTCTTCGGGCAGATCAAGCAACGCACCGGCGACCGGTTCCGGCTCCGCGGACTGGCCGCGGTCAACGCCGAGTTCAAGCTGATCGCGATGACCCACAACCTGCTCAAACTCCACGTCGCCAGCCCCTGAACCGCTGGGTGGCGGCGCCCTCCGGGCGCCGCCACCCCGCCATCAGCAACCCGCCGTCAGGAATCACCTACCGCGGGGCAGTCATCGAACTACAAAGTTCGACAGGCTCTGGAGCACGAATTACTACTCACGGGCGCGAAGCGCACCTACACGTTCATCGCCACGTACTTGACCTCGAGGTACTCGTCGATCCCGACGTCGCCGCCCTCGCGGCCGAGCCCGGACTGCTTGACGCCGCCGAAGGGGGCGCCGGCGTTGGACACCATGCCCTGGTTGAGCCCGACCATCCCGGCCTCGAGGCGCTCGGAGAGCCGGATCGCCCGCTGGAGGTCACGGGTGTACAGGTAGCTGACCAGGCCGAACTCGGTGTCGTTGGCCGCGCGGATGGCCTCGTCGTCGTCGGTGAAGGTGAAGATCGGGGCGACCGGCCCGAAGATCTCCTCCTTGACCAGGCGCGCGGAGGTCGGCACGTCGGCGAGCACGGTGGGCGGGTAGAAGTAGCCGGCCCCGTTGGGGATCTCCCCGCCGGTGCGGACCTTCGCGCCCTTCTGCACGGCGTCGTCGACGAGCTCGGCGACCTTGTCGCGCTGGTCGGCCTCGACGAGCGGGCCCACCTCGACGCCCTCGTCGACCCCGCGCCCGAGCTTCATCGACCCCATCCGGTCGACGAGCTTCTTGGTGAACTCCTCGGCGATGTCCTCGTGGACGTAGAACCGGTTGGCCGCCGTGCACGCCTCGCCGATGTTGCGCATCTTGGCGAGCATCGCGCCGTCGACCGCGGCGTCCACGTCGGCGTCCGCGCACACCACGAACGGTGCGTTGCCACCGAGCTCCATCGAGGTCTTGAGCACCTGCTTGGCCGACTGCTCGATGAGCTTCTGGCCGACCTCCGTGGACCCGGTGAACGACAGCTTGCGGATGCGGCCGTCCTCGATCAGCGGCCCCATCACCTTGCCGGTGGACTTCGTCGTCACGACGTTGAGCACGCCCTCGGGCAGTCCCGCCTGCGCGAGGATGTCGGCGAGCTTGAGGATCGTCAGCGGCGTGAGCGACGCCGGCTTGATCACCATGGTGCAGCCCGCCGCGATCGCGGGGCCGATCTTGCGGGTGCCCATGGCCAGCGGGAAGTTCCAGGGCGTGATCAGCAGGCACGGGCCGATCGGCTGGCGCATCACGAGGACGCGGCCGGAGCCGGTGGCATTGACCTTCCACTCGCCGCTGATCCGCACGGTCTCCTCGGAGAACCAGCGGAAGAACTCGGCGGCGTAGGTGATCTCGGCCTTCGACTCGGCGAGCGGCTTGCCCATCTCGAGGGTCATGAGCATGGCGATGTCGTCGGCCTGCTCGGTGATCATCTCGAACGCGCGGCGCAGGATCTCGCCGCGCTCGCGGGGGGCCGTGGCCGCCCATTCGGCCTGCTTCTTCGCCGCGGCGTCGAGCGCCGCCATGCCGTCCTCGGGGGAGGCGTCGGCGACCTCGCACAGGATCTCGCCGGTGGACGGGTCCTCGACCGGGAAGGTCTTCCCCTCCGCGGCGTCCCGCTCCCGGCCGCCGATCAGCAGCTTCTTCGGGACGTCCTCGATGACCCGTCGCTCGCGGTCGGCGTCGCTCATCTGTGCGCTCAGCTCCTCGTTCGTCTCGTACGGTCGGGATGAGAGTCCACGCACGTGTGCCCGGACGGTCGGCCGACTAGTCACGACCTCCCGGCCACGGTCCCGTCGTCGACGAGCAGTGCCCCGGGGAGCAGCGCCACAACCGCCAGCGGGGGCGCGTCTGACGCCGGGTCCCTACCCTCGGGGGCGTGTTCTCTCCGCACGTCGTGGTCGCTCCCCGCCCGGACCTGCCCCAGCGCGTTCCTGACGACGGGGCCGGGAAGGTCGTCGTGGTCGGCGGCGGCCTCGCGGGGGTGACCGCCGCGACCGTCCTCGCGGAGCGCGGGATGGACGTCGAACTGCTCGAGGGCGCCCCCCGACTCGGCGGGCGGCTCGGCACCTGGCCGCGCACGCTGCCCGACGGCACCGCGGTCACCGTCGAGCACGGCTACCACGGGTTCTTCCGGCAGTACTACACGCTGCGCGACGTCCTGCGCCGGATCGACCCGGACCTGTCGTTCCTGCGCGACGTCGGGGGCTACCCGGTGGAGAGCCGGGAGTGGGAGTCCGAGGACTTCACCGACCTGCCGACCACCCCGCTGGCCAACCTCGCCGCCCTGGTGTGGAAGTCGCCGAGCTTCCGGCTGCGCGACCTGCGCAAGGTCGACGGCCGCGAGGCGCTGGCGATGCTGCGCTACGACCCGGTGCGGACCTTCGCCGAACACGACCACCGCACGACGGCCGAGCTCCTCGACGCCTTCGGGTTCTCCGAGCGCGGCCGCGCCATGCTCTTCGAGGTCTTCGCCCACTCGTTCTTCAACACCGAGCAGCGTTACTCGGCGGCCGAGTTCCTCGCCATGTGCCACTTCTACTTCACCGGCAACCCCGAGGGCCTCGGGATGGACGTGCCGGTCGACCAGTACGACGCCACGATCTGGGCGCCCTTCGCCGCGCTGCTCGACAAGCACGGCGCGACCGTGACGACGGACGCGCGGGCCACCGTCGTCGTGAACGGCCCCGGCGGCTGGTCGGTCGGGGTCGAGGGCGGATCGACGCGCACCGCCCGTCACCTCGTCGTCGCCACCGACGTGCCCGGCACCCGCGAGCTGTTCGCCCGCTCACCCGGTTTCCCGACGACGGCTCCCCGGCTCGCCGCGCAGGTGGCCGAGCTGCCCGGCGGCGAGCCCTACGTCGTGGCCCGCCTCTGGTGCCGGGGCGACGTCGACGCCGCGCACGCCGACTTCACCGGCGTCACCCGCGAGCGCATCCTCGACTCGGTGACCCTGTTCCACCGCATCGAGGCCGAGTCGGCCGCCTGGGCCCGCCGGACCGGGGGCTCGGTGATCGAGCTGCACTCCTACGCCTGCCCGCACGAGGCCTCGCGCGACGAGCTGGTCGCCGAGATGCGCCGCGAGCTCGAGGGGCTGTGGCCGGAGTTCGGGGACCTGGAGGTCCTCGACGTCGACGCCCACCTCTACGCCAACGCGCCCGGCTTCGACCCCGGCTACCACGCGCGGCGACCCGGCGTCGTGACCGACGCCCGCGGTCTGCGCCTGGCGGGGGACTGGGTCGCCACCGACATCCCGTCGGCGCTCATGGAGCGGGCCGCCGTGACCGGGGTGCTCGCGGCCAACGACATCCTGCGCGAGGAGGGCGTGGCGCCCGAGCCGATCCGCTCGATCACGCCGCGCGGGATCCTGGCGGGGCGCACGGGGTGATCCACGCCGGGCGCGCCCGACCCGTCGTGGTCGTGCCCGCACCGCTAGGCTGCCGCTCGTACGACACGGCATCGTAGGAGAAGGAGCAGCGTGCAGACCCGACGGGTGACGTCCTTGCTGGTCATCGCGGCGGCCTCGGCGGCCGTGCTGTCGGGGTGCGTGTACGACGCCGAGCCGGCGCCGGGCTCGGCGGCCAGCCCCAACGTGTTCTCCACGGAGGGCTTCCCGCCGCCCGGCCCCGCGCCGGTGCCCGGGCAGATCACGCCGGGTCGCGTCGCCCCGCCCGCCCCGGCGAACGCGCCGCGCCCGGAGACCGGCCCCGAGGGACCGCAGCCGACCCCGTCGCCGCAGACCTCCGAGGTCGAGCCGCGCCCGACGAGCGCGCCCGCTCCGGCGCCGGGGAGCTAGACCCGACCTCCGTGGCAGGAAAGCGTCGTTGCTGTCGTCCCACGACAGCAACGACGCTTCGCTGTCACCGGGCCCGGCTGCACCGAGCAGGGGCTAGGTCGCCGACCCGTCGTCGGGAAGCGGGCGGCGACGGCGGCCCCGGGCCGAGATCAGGATCCCGATCAGGCCGAGCGTCCCGGAGATCCCGAACGCGATGAACGACTGCGGGGAGATGCCACCGCTCACCGCGTCGCCGAGGAAGACCACCGCCGCGGTGCCGGGGATGAGCCCGACGAGCGTGCCGATCAGGTAGGCGTGCCAGCGGACGCTCGTGACGCCGAGAGTGTAGTTCAGCGGCGCGAACGGGATGCCGACCAGGCGCGACGACGTGACCGTCAGCAGCTCCCGCTCGCAGAGCCGTTCCTCCAGCGCCTGCACCCGTTTCGGGCCCAGCCGCTGGATCGCCCGGCCACCGAGCCGGCGGGCGATCCAGAACCCGACGAGCGCCGAGACCATCGACGCCGCCACCGCGATTGCGATGCCCCACACCGGGCCGAACATCAGGCCCGCGGCGAGCGTGAAGGCGGTGCGGGGGATGGGCGTGGTGGTGATGGCGGCGTGCACCAGGAAGAAGATGAGCGGCGCCGTGGGGCCGACGGCGAGCACCCACTCGCGCAGTTCGGTCGGCGTCGGCAACGGGACGACCACCGCCACGACCACGGCCACCACGAGCAGACCGAGTGCCAGCAGGCCCCGCGTCCGGTTGCGCACGCCGTCCCTCTCGCTCGCCGGCTCCCGACGGGACCCCAGACTACTCAGCCGACGCGGGCGAACAGGCCCTGGTACTCGCGGACCATCCCGAGCGGATCGACGGTGAACACGAAGGATCCGTACAGCGGGTCCGCGTAGACCCAGCGGTCCTCGGCCTCACGCCGGTAGCTCTGCGCGACCCGCGAGACGGCGAGCGAGGGCACGTCGACCCAGGCGACGTCGAGCGTGCGCTCCTCGCCGACCGCGAGCCCGAGCCGCCGGACCACGAGGGTGTTGGTGAGCGGGCTGACCGAGACGTCGACGTCCACGCACCCGGTGAGCTCGGGCCATTCCCGGCCGTCGAGGGTCCAGCGCCCGAGCGCGTCGGCGGTCAGCGTGACGCGGTCGAGGCCGTCGCCACCGAGCGCCTCGAGGAAGCACGCCCGGGTCTGCCACCGGGCGTCGACGACCACGGAGAACCGGGTCGACCACGGCCGGGGGACCGCCTGTTCGCCGATCGGGCCGGTGTCGTCGGGAGAGTCCGCACCCAGCGCGGCGCCGTCGAGCAGGAACGCGGCGTCGGGCTGCTCGGGGGTCGGGTCCATCTCCGAGACCACGCCGTGGGCCAGTCCGTGGGGCTCGTCCAACCGGCGCCAGAGTGCGGTCCCGAGGGGCATCGCGACATCGTGGCACGATCGGTGGGGGACGAAGTCGATCAGGTCACCTCGGACGGGGAGGGAACGCCGTGAGCGAGCCGCAGGACCGACGCCTTCCCGACGACGGGTCCGGGTCGGGGTCGGAGTCGGGCTCGGGTTCGGGGCCGGGCTCGGGGGGCGTCCCGCCCTGGGACCCGGCCGACCGTCCCGCCGACCCGCCGTCCGACCGGCCCGCCACGGGCGGCTGGCAGAGCCCCGGCCCGTCCGCGTCCGGTCCTGCGCCCGCCACCCCGGGCGGACCGACCGGCCCGCCGCGGACCCCGCCGCCGGCCGGCGACCCCTGGGGCTTCGGCGGCCCCGTCAGCTCGCCGCGGCCCGGCATCGTGCCGCTGCGCCCGCTCGCGCTCGGCGAGCTGCTCGACGGCGCGTTCCAGTACATCCGGGCGCACCCGAAGGTCGTGCTCGGCGTCTCCGCGGTGGTCGCCGTCGTCACCACCCTCATCCAGGCCCCGTTCCAGGCCCTGTACGGGCAGTCGCTCGAGACGTTCGTCGGTCCGGCCGGGACGACGCCCGATCTCGCCCGGCTCTCCGGCCTGGTGGGAGGCGCCTCGGCGCTGCTCGGGGTGAGCGCGGTGGTCGGGCTGCTCGCCAACACGGTGCTGACCGGCCTGCTCGTCGTCGTGCTGTCCCGCTCGGTGCTCGGCGCGCCCGTCGACGCGCGCGAGTGCTGGTCCGCCGCACGCCCGCGGCTACCCGGGCTGCTGGGCGTCGTCGTGCTGGTGGCGCTGGTGAGCCTGGTCGCGTTCGCGGTGTTCCTCCTGCCCGCGGGACTCGCGTACCTGGCCGGCGCGACCACGCTCGCCGCCGGTCTGGGCGTGCTCGGCATCCTCGTCGGCGCCGCCGCCACGCTCGTCGTGAGCGTGCTGCTGGCCCTCGCCGCGCCGGCCTACGTCCTGGAGGGGATCGGCGTGGTCGCCGCTCTCTCCCGGTCCCGTCGGCTCGTCACCGGACGGTTCTGGCCGATCCTCGGCACCCTGCTGCTCACCTACGTGATCGTGCTGATCATCGCGTCGATCATCGGCATCCCGTTCGGCGGCGGTGCGGCCGCGGTCGCCGCGGCGATGGGCACCAGCCCGTACGCGTTCGTGCCGCTGCTGATCACCTCGATCGGCAGCGTCATCGGGACGGCGCTCACCGCCCCCTTCCAGGCCGGCGTCACCGGGCTCCTCTACATCGACCAGCGCATGCGCCGTGAGGGCTTCGACATCGAGCTGCAGCGGGCCGCTCACGGGCTGGCGTGATCCCGGCCCCGCCGCCGTTCACCCCGACCGCCGACGAGGCCCGGGACCTGGCGGCGCGCGAGCTCGCGAAGACCGCCTACCGGGCGCGCGAGCCCGGCGTCCTGGAGCGGGTCGGGCAGTGGCTGCTCGACCGGCTCGACGACCTGGTCGCGCTGCTCACCGCCCAGCGCCTCGGCGGGGCGGGCGGCGTGCTGGTGGTGGTCGCGCTCGTGGTCGTGGCCGTCGTCGTGGTGCGGTGGCGGCTCGGGCGCGCCTCCCGGGCGGCCCGCACGGCGTCCGCCTCGCTGGACGCCACGGGGCTGACCGCCGCCGACCACCGCCGCCGCGCCGCGGAGCACGCCGACGCGTGCCGGTACGACGAGGCCGTGCGCGAGTGGATGCGCGCGCTGGTCCGCGACCTGGAGGAGCGGGACGTGCTCGCCGCCCGGCCGGGGCGGACCGCCGGGGAGGCGGCCCGCGAAGCGGCGGCCGTCCTGCCGGCCGCGGACGCGGCGTTGACCGACGCGGCGCGGTGCTTCGACGAGACGGTCTACGGCGGGCGCCCCGCCGACGCCACCGCGGTCGACCGCATGCGGGCCGCCGACGCCGTGGTGCGCGAGCAGCGGGTGGCCGTCGGGTGACCCTGCTCGTGCGCGCCCGGCGGGCCCGCGGGCCGCTCGTGACCGGCGTGCTCGTCCTCCTCGCGGCCGTGGTGCTCGCGATTGCCGGTGCGCGGGCCGGTCAGGGCCTGCTGCAGCCCGGCGGCGTGGACCCCGCGGGCAGCGGCGCGCTCGTGACGGTGCTGCGCGAGCAGGGCGTACGGGTGGACGTCGTGACCCGCCCCGAGGACGTCGTCGGCGCCGGTGGGGACACGACGGTGCTCGTCGCGTTCCCGGGCCGGCTCGCGACGACGGGTCGGATCGCCCTGGCGCACAGCGGCGCCGACGTCGTGCTGGTCGCCCCGGACGCCGCGACCCTGGAGGCGCTCACCCCCGGCGTGCGCGCCGCCCAGGCACCGCCGGACCTGCTCACCACCGGCGTCGTCCCTCCGCCCGCCTGCCCGCTGCCCGCCGCGCTCGCCGCCGGTCCGCTCACCCTCGACGGCGCGGTCTACGAGGTCACCGCGCCCGCCGTCGGGTGCTACGCCGCCGAGGGGGTCGCTCCGCTGGCGGTCAGCGGGCGGACGGTGGTGATCGGGTCGCCGACGCCGTTCACCAACGAGGCGCTCGACCGCGACGGCGCGGCCGCCCTGACGATGACGCTGCTCGGCGCCCACCCGCGCGTGCTCTGGTACCTGCCCGACCCCGGCGCCGACGGGGACGCCTCGCTCGCCGACCTCGTGCCCCGCGGATGGCTCTGGGGCACGGTGATGCTGCTGCTCGCGGGCGGCGCGGCCGCACTGTGGCGGGGTCGCCGGCTCGGGCCGGTGGTCGCCGAGCGCCTGCCGGTGCGGGTCGCGGCGGCCGAGACCACCCGCGGTCGCGCCGCGCTCTACCGGCGGATCGGGGCCCGCGGCCGGGCCGCCGCGGTGCTGCGCGCCGACGCCCGCCGACGTCTCGCCGCCCGGCGCGGCCTCCCGCCGGACGCACCCACCGAGGCCCTCGCACCCGGCGTCGGGAAGGATCTCCTCGACGGCGCGGACCCGACCGACGACGCGGCCCTCGTGCGGCTGGCCGACGATCTCGACGAGCTCCTCGGAGACGCAGCACAGCGGAGCTCGACCCGAACAGACAGGAGTGCTCCGTGACCCCCGACGAGGCCCGCGAGGCCCTGACTGCACTGCGCGGCGAGGTGGCGAAGGCGGTGGTGGGGCACGACGCCGCCGTCACGGGCCTGGTCATCGCCCTGCTCTCGCGCCGGCACGTGCTGCTGGAGGGCGTGCCGGGGGTGGCGAAGACGCTGCTGGTGCGCGCGGTCGCCGCAGCCTGCTCGCTGGAGAACCGCCGCGTGCAGTTCACGCCGGACCTCATGCCCGGCGACGTCACCGGCTCGCTGGTCTACGACGCCGGGACCTCCGCGTTCGACTTCCGGCCCGGTCCGGTGTTCACCAACCTCCTGCTCGCCGACGAGATCAACCGGACGCCGCCGAAGACCCAGGCGTCGCTGCTCGAGGCGATGGAGGAGTTCCAGGTCTCGGTGGACGGGACGCCGCGGCCCCTGCCCGACCCGTTCGTCGTCGCCGCCACCCAGAACCCCGTGGAGTACGAGGGCACCTATCCGCTGCCCGAGGCCCAGCTCGACCGGTTCCTGTTCAAGCTCGTGCTCGACCTGCCCGCGCGGGACGACGAGATCACGGTGCTCGAACGGCACGCCGGTGGCTTCGACCCCCGCGACCTGTCGGCGGTGCGTCCGGTTGCGGGCTCCGAGCACCTGACCACGGCGCGGGCGGCGGTCGGGGCGGTCGCGGCGCGCCCGGAGGTGCTGGCCTACGTCGTGGACGTGTGCCGGGCGACCCGGACCTCGCCGTCGGTCGCGCTCGGCGCCTCCCCGCGCGGCGCGACGGCGCTGCTGGTCGCCGCGCGCGCCTGGGCCTGGCTCGCCGGCCGCGACTACGTCACCCCCGACGACGTCAAGGCCTGGGCCCTGCCCGTCCTGCGCCACCGGCTCGCGCTGCGCCCCGAGGCCGAGCTGGAGGGCGTGACCACGGACGGCGTGGTCACCGGGGTGCTCGACTCGGTCCCCGTGCCGCGCTGATGGCCGTCTCCGGGCGGTTCGCACTGGCGGTGGTGGCGGGCGCCCTCGTCGTGGGCCTGCTCGTGCCGTCGCTCGCGGGCGTGCTCGGGATCGTGGCGGCGCTGCTCGTGGCGGTGGTGATCGACGTCGTGCGGGCCGGGTCGCCCGCGGCGCTGCGCCTGGAACGGGCCGAGGAGCTGGTGCAGGTGCGGCTCTCCGAGGAGGCCGCGACCACGCTCGTCGTGGCCAATCCTTCCCGACGGCGGGTGGTGGGGGTCGTGCGCGACGCCTGGCCGCCCTCGTGCGGCGCGCGTGCCGAGGTGCACCGGCTCGACGTCCCGGCGGGGGAGCGCCGGCGGGTGACGACGACGCTGCGGCCGTCCCGCCGCGGCGAGCACGCGGCGGCGCTGGTGACGGTGCGGGCGTGGGGGCCGCTCGGGTTGGCCGCGCGTCAGGGGTCGCGCGCGGTGGGCGGCCGGGTGCGCGTGCTGCCGGAGTTCGCCTCCCGGCGGCACCTGCCGGCCCGGCTGGCGCGCCTGCGGGAGCTGGACGGACGGCGGGCCGTGCAGGTCCGGGGCGCCGGCACCGAGTTCGACTCGTTGCGGGAGTACGTCCGAGGCGACGACGTGCGCTCGATCGACTGGCGGGCCTCCGCCCGCTCGACGTCCACCGTGGTGCGGACGTGGCGTCCCGAGCGCGACCGGCACGTGCTCGTCGTGCTCGACACCGGCCGCACGTCGGCGGGACTGGTGGGGGAGGCACCGCGACTGGACGCGGCGCTCGACGCGGCCCTGCTGCTGGCGGCGCTGGCCGCGCGGGGCGGGGACCGGGTCGACCTGCTGGCGGTCGACCGCGCGGTGCGGGCCTCGGTCATCGGCGCGCGGGACCCGCTGCCCGCGATGACGACGGCCCTCTCCGGCGTCGAGCCCGCCCTGGTGGAGACCGACATGCGGCTGCTCGCGGCCACCGTGCTGACGCGGGCCTCGCGCCGGTCGCTGGTCGTGCTGTTCACCGGGCTCGACGACGCGGCCGTGGCGGAGGGCCTGGAGCCCGTGCTCGGCCCGCTGCTGCACCGGCACACGCTGCTCGTGGTGGGCGTGGCCGACCCGGTCGTGGACGCGCTCGCCGACGGGCGGGGCTCGGGGGAGGCGGTCTACGGGGCCGCGGCGGCGACCGTGGCGCGGGAGGAACGGCGGGCCGTCGTCGGGCGGTTGCAGCGCCGTGGGGTCGAGGTCGTGGACGCCCTGCCCGACGACCTCGCGCCCGCCGTCGCCGACCGGTACCTGGCGCTGAAGGCCCGCGGCCGGCTCTGACTCCGCCCCGCCCCGCCTCGTGACAGCAAAGCGTCGTTGCTGTCACTGGACGCCAGGAACGACGCTTTCCCGTCCTGTGGGGGAGTCGAGGACGTCCGCCCGCGTGCGCAGCACCCGCCGGCCGTGCAGCACGTAGGCCACGAACAGCAGCCACGCCAGGACACCGACCCCGATGCGGGCCCACGTGGGCAAACCCGACGGGGTCACGAACGCCTCGATGACGCCGGAGATCAGCAGCACGCCCACGAGTCCGAGCGCGATGCCCACCGTGATGCGCGCCTGCCGGGCGAGCGACCGGGCACGGGTGAGCGGCCCCGGGTCGATCCACGACCACCCCAGCTTCAGCCCCGCCCCGGCCGCCACGAAGACCGCGGTGAGCTCGAGCAGGCCGTGCGGGGTGATGAGTCCGAGGAACAGGTCGAGGCGGCCGTTCGCGGCGAGGATGCCGCCCGAGATGCCGACGTTCACCACGTTCTGGACCAGGATCCACAGCACCGGGAGCACGAGCACCCCGGTGATCAGGCAGGTCGCGGCGACGAGAGCGTTGTTGGTCCAGACCCGGGCGGCGAACGAGGCGGCCGGGTTCGACGAGTAGTACGACGAGAACTCCTCGTCGACCAGACGGCGGGTCTCCTCGGGCGAGGCGATGGCGCCGGCGACGTCGGGGTTCACCGCCACCCAGGTGCCGACCAGCACCATGATCGCGACCGAGAGCAGTGCCGTCGGCACCCACCAGCGCGCGGACGCGGCGAGTGCGGCCGGGAACTCCTCGGTGACGAAGCGGCGCACCACCGCCCAGCTCCACGGCGTCGTCCCCAGCACCGCCGACCGGGCGCGCGCGACGAGCGAGGAGAGCCGGGACACGAGGGCCGGGTCGGGGGAGGACGACCGGACGACCGACAGGTGGGTCGCGGTTCGGCGGTACAGGTCGAGCGCCTCGTCGGCCTCGTCCGCGCTCCACCGGCGCCGGCCCCGGAGCAGCCGCTCGAGCCGGTCCCACTCCGCGCGGTGGGCGTCGGTGTAGGCGTCGACGTCCACTCGCGGAACCCCTCTCCGTCGTCGTGCCCCGTCGCTGCGCTTGCCCGGATGGCAGCATGTCCGATCATGACCCCACGCGATCCCGGCGTCGTGATCGGCGAGGCGGTCGAGCTCGATCTCGCTCCCGCCAAGCTACCGAGCCGCGCGCTCGCGTTCGCGCTCGATCTCGTGATCGTCGGTGCCCTGCTCACCGCGGCGCTGGTCGTCGTGGTGGTCACCGGCGTCGAGGTCGACGTGGCCCTCGCAGCGACGATCGCGGTGGTGCTCGCGGTGCTGGGCTTCGTCGTCTGGCCGACCGCCTGGGAGACGCTGACCCGCGGCCGGACGCCCGGGAAGATGGCGTTCGGGCTGCGGGTGGTGTCCGACGACGGCGGGCCGATCCGCTTCCGGCAGGCCCTGGTGCGCGCGCTGGCCGGGCTGTTCGTCGACTTCGGCCTCGCGAGCGGCGTGGTCGCGATCGTGGTGTCGGCGTGCACCCGGCGCGGGCAGCGGGTGGGCGACCTGCTCGCGGGCACGATCGTCCTGCGCGACCGGGTCCCGCGCTCCACCCGGCACCCGACCCTGCCCGACCCGGATCCCGCGCTGGCCGGCTGGGCCTCGACCCTCCAGCTCGCCGCACTGCCCGACGACCTCGCACTCGCGGCCCGCCAGTTCCTCGCCCGGGCCGGTGACCTCGCCCCGGAGGTCCGCCGCACCCTGGGGGAGCAGCTCGCGACCGACGTCGCCGCGCGGACCGCACCCGCCCCGCCGTCGGGAACGTCCGTGGAGGCCTTCCTGACGGCGGTCCTGGCCGAGCGCCGTCGCCGGGCGGCGTGAGGCCGCGCTAGGCAGATCTGGCTGGGCTCAGTTCCGCAGCCGCACGCTCGACGACACGACCAGCACCGACGACAGCGCCATCGTCAGGCCCGCGATGAGCGGACTGAGCAGGCCGAGCGCGGCGAGCGGGATGGCCGCGACGTTGTAGCCGAAGGCCCAGACGAGGTTGCGGCGGATCGTGGTCGCGGTCCGCTTGGCGAGGTCGAGGGCGTCCGGAACCGCGTTCAGGTCGTCGCGCACGAGGATGACGTCGGCGGCGTCGAGGGCCACGTCCGTCCCGGCGCCGACAGCGAGCCCGAGGTCGGCGGCCGCGAGGGCCGGGCCGTCGTTGATGCCGTCGCCGACCATGGCGACGCGTCGCCCGCCGGAGCGCAGGGCCTCCAGCGCCTCGACCTTGCCCGCCGGCAGCACGTCGGCGATCACCTCGTCGACCCCGACGGCCGCTCCGACCGCCGACGCCGCCTCGGCCCGGTCGCCGGAGAGCAACACGGTCCGCAGACCGGCCGCCCGCAGGCGCGCGATCGCGGGCGCCGCGGACGGCTTGACCTCGTCGGCGAGCTCGTACACCGCGGCCGGGTCGCCGTCGAGGCTCACGACGACGAGCGTCGAGTCGGCGGCCGGCTCCGGCGCCCACGCCGGCAGGTCCCGCAAAGGCTTCTCCAGCCGCACCTCCACGCCGTCGACCACGCCGCGCGCGCCGAGCCCCGGCAGGGCCCCGAAACCCTCGACGGCGGGGAACTCGTCGGCCTCGGCCCGGGCGCAGGCCACGATCGCCCGCGCCACGGCGTGCTCGGAGGCGTCCTCGACCGCCCCGGCGAGCGTCAGCACCCGTCGTCGGGAATCAAGAGAAGCCAGGTGCACCGCCCGCACGCTCATCGCGCCGGTGGTCACGGTGCCGGTCTTGTCGAAGACCACGGTGTCGACGACGCGCGAGGTCTCGAGCGCCTGGTGGCTCTTGAGGAAGATGCCCTCGCGGGCGCCGCGGCCGGAGGCGACGAGCATCGCCGTCGGGGTGGCGAGGCCGAGCGCGCAAGGGCAGGCGATGACCAGCACCGCCAGGGCCGCGGAGAACACGTCGCCGGCCGTGCCGCCCACGGCCCACCAGCCCAGCGCCGTGAGCACCGAGAGCGCGATGACGATGGGGACGAACACCGAGGAGATGCGGTCGACCAGCCGCTGCACGGACGCCTTCGACGCCTGCGCGGACTCGACGAGCCGGATCATCCCGGCGAGCTGGGTGGCGCCGCCGACGGCCGTGGCGGTGACGACGAGGCGCCCGGACACGGCGACGGTCCCGCCGGTCACGGTGTCGCCCGCGGCGACCTCGACGGGCACGGTCTCGCCCGTGAGCATCGAGCGGTCGACGGCGCTGGCGCCGGACTCGACGGTCCCGTCGGTCGCGACCTTCTCGCCGGGCCGGACGACGAAGCGGGTCCCGACGGCGAGCGCGGAGGCCGGGATGCGCGCCTCGGTGCCGTCGGGGAGCAGCACGGCGACGTCGCGCGCGGCGAGGGCGGCCAGCGAGGCGAGCGCGTCGCCCGCGGACCGCTTCGCCCGGGCCTCGACGTAGCGCCCGGCCAGCACGAACGTCGTCACCGCGGCGGCGACCTCGAGGTAGAGCGGGCCCACCGGGTCGAGGAAGACGCTGAGCGCGCCGGCCGAGGGGTCGGGGAGGTGCCCGGTGAGGATCGAGCCGAGCGACCACACGGTCGCCGCGATGATCCCGAGCGAGATCAGCGTGTCCATCGACGACGCGCCGTGCCGGGCGTTGATGAAGGCGGCGCGGTGCAGGGGCCACGCCGACCACACGACGACGGGGGCCGCGAGCGCCGCCACCACCCACGCCCACCCGGGGAACCGGGCCTCGGGGAGCACCGAGAGAACCAGCGGCAGGTCGACCATCGGGATGAACAGCACGGCCGCGACGACGAGGCGCCGCCACAGGTCGGCCACGCGGTCGTCGCGCGCGGCCTCCGCCTCCGGCACCGACCCGTCGTCACGCACGCTCAGCGGGGTCGCGCCGTAGCCCAGCTTCGCGACGACCTCGACGACGGTGGAGCGCTCGACGTCGGGACGCAGCGTGACCGTCGCCCGCTCCGTCGCGTAGTTGACCTGCGCGATCACGCCGTCGACCTTGTTGAGCCGGCGCTCGATGCGGGACGCGCAGGCCGCGCACGTCATGCCGGTGAGGAGGAAGTCCTCGGCCTGGTCCTCCCGCGGAGCCGCGACGGTCATGCCCCCGATGATGCGCCCCCCACGCGGGCGCGTGCACACCTGGTGTCACCATCGTCGGCGTGACCAGCACCGACGAGAGCACGCCGGACGCTGCCACCGACACCTCCGCGGGCGCCACGGGTGCGGCGACGTTCGCGCTGGTCGTGGCGGGGATGGCGCTGGTCAGCGCCTGGACGGGCTGGGGCGGCATGGCACTCGGCCTCGTGGCGCTGGTCGCCGCGGTGGTCGCGCTGATGCGGGTGCGCTCGGGCCGGGCGTCAGGTCGCGGTAAGCCCCTGGCCGCCCTCGGTGTGGCGCTGATCGCGGTGGTGATCGGCACCATGATCGAGTGGCCGACCATCGAGTCCGCCGTGACCTACCTGCACGCGTCGCAGGCCCGCACGCTCGACGAGTGCATGCGCCAGGCGATCAACGAGAAGGAACAGCACGTCTGCAAGTCCCAGCACCTCGACGAGTACCGGGCCCGCTTCCCCGACCGTCTCGACCCGTGAGGCGCCTCGTCCCCGCCGGGGCCGCGGCCCTGGTCACCGTCCTGGTCGCCGCGCTGCTGCTCGGCCGCTCCGCGTACCCGGTGCTCGGCCTCACCGACCCCGGCGAACTGGTGCAGCTCGGGCTGCCCCTGCTCCGGCTCCTGACGGCGGGTGCGGCGGCGGTGGTGCTGGGCGCCCTGGTGCACGGGCTCGTCGTGGTGCCGGGGGCCGACGGGCCGTCGGCCGAGCTGCGCGGCCTCGCGTCCGGCGCGGCCTGGGCGTGGGCGGCCCTGGCGGCCGGCACGGCCGTGTTCACCGTCGCCGACGTCTCCGGCGGTTTCGTGGCCCCGGGGCCCGACCTCGTCGTCGGGATGGTCGTGCGGGCGGCCCCGGTCGGGTGGCTGGCGTGCGCGGTCGGCGCGGCGGTCGTCGCCGTGTGGGTGCGCGAGGCACGGACGTGGTCGTCGGCGCTGGGCGCCGGCGTGCTGGCCTGCGTGGCGTTGCTCGGCCCGGTGATGACCGGGCACGCGATCGACGGGGTCGGCAAGGACCTCGGCACCCCCGCCGTGGCGCTGCACGTCATCGCGGCGACGGTGTGGCTCGGGACGCTCGGCGCTCTCCTCGTGTCGCCGGTGTCGCCCGCCCGCAGCGGCGCCGTGTCGACGGTGTGCGCGACGGTGACGGTGCTGAGCGGGGTCCTCGCGTCGGCCGTCCTCGTCCCGTCGTGGGGTGAGCTCGCGACGTCCTACGGCGTGCTCGTCCTGCTGGCCGCGGCGGTGACGGTCGTGGCCCTCGGGGTGTTCGTGCGGCGCCGGGTCGCGTCCGGCCGGGGTCTCGTGCTGGTCGAGCTGGTGCTGCTGGCCGTCGTCACGGGCCTGTCCGTCGCGATGACCCGGGCGGTCCCGCCGGTGCAGGCGCCGTTCCACACCACCCCGACCGAGGCGATGCTCGGCTTCGGCATCCCCGACCCGCCCACCCTCGGCCGCCTGCTCGGCGCGTGGCGCCTCGACGTGTGGTTCGCGGTGCTGGCCGTGGTGCTCGTGGTGGTCTACGCGCGGTGGCTGCGCCGGGTGGACGGGTGGCCCGTCGGGCGCGCCGCCTCGTGGTTCGCGGGCTGCGCGCTGCTGGTGGTCACGACGAGCTCCGGCGTCGGCCGCTACGCGGACGCGCTGTTCAGCGTGCACGTCGCCGAGCACATGCTGGTCAGCGTCGTCGTCCCGGTGCTGCTCGTGCTGGGCGGCCCGGTGTCGCTGGCGCGGCGGGCGCTGCCCGACGAGGGGGACACGGAGCGAAGCGGAGCTGGACCATCGGGCACAGACGCCCGCGACCGCCTGGAGGCCGTGCTCGACGCGCCGCTCCTGCGCTTCCTCACGCACCCCGCCGTCGCCGCGGTGCTGATGGTCGGCTCGCCGTTCGCCTTCTACCTCACCCCGCTGTTCTCGCTGCTCCAACCGCTCGGCTGGCTCATGCCGGCGATCTCGCTCTGGTTCCTGACGGCGGGCTACCTGTTCTTCTGGGTGGTGGTCGGGGTCGACCCGACGCCGGGTCAGAAGCTGCCGCACGTCGCACGGCTCGCCGTGCTGATCGCGTCGATGCCGTTCCACGCGCTGTTCGGCGTGATCCTGCTGGCCGCCGACACCCCGGTGGCGCAGACGCCGTCGACGCTCGCCGCCGACGGCGGGGGTGGCCAGGTCTTCGTCACCGACTTCTACTCCCGCCTGCGCCTGCCCTGGGCGCCGGATCTGCTCACCGACCAGCACCTCGCGGCCCTGCTCTCGTGGGGGATGGGCGACCTGCCGCTGGTGGGCGTGCTGGTGATCCTGCTCGTGCAGTGGCACCGGGCCGGGGTCGCCGAGGACCGGGCCGCCCGGGACCTGCTCGCCGCCCGTCGCTGAGCCGCACTCCTTCCGCGTCCGTCGTCTGCCGCGGCCGTCCCCGAAGCGGACGAACGGGCCGTTCGTGCGCCTAGAACGTACGAACGGACCGTTCGTACGGAGTGGGCGCACGTCTCATACCACAGTGTGAGACGGCGTCTCGCCAGGTGGGCGATCGTGAGGCATGCTGACGACCGTGAGCACGGAGACGAGCGCCCCCGCCCGACCACGACGCCGCTGGGCGATCCTCGTGGTCGGCGTGCTCGCCCAGACCGCAGCGTCGTCGTTCGTCTACGGCATCCCGTTCCTCGTGCCGACCCTGCGCGACGAGCGCGGGCTGTCCCTGGCCGAGGTCGGCGTCGTCGTGGCGGCCCCGACGACGGGCCTGCTGCTCGCCCTGGTCGCGTGGGGATTCGTGGTCGACCGGGTGGGGGAGCGGATCCCGATGGCGTCCGGACTCACCCTGGCCGGCCTCGTCGTGGGCGGGCTGGCGCTGGAGACCCCGGCGTCGCTGACGGTGATCGCCCTGCTCCTGGGCGTCGGTGGCCTCGGCGCCGCGTCGGTGAACGCGGCGAGCGGCCGCCTGATCATGGGCTGGTTCTCCGCCGACGAGCGCGGGATCGCCATGGGGATCCGGCAGACCGCGCAGCCGCTCGGGGTCGCGGTCGCCGCCCTGGTCCTCCCCGTGCTGGCGACGACCGAGGGACCGTTCGTCGCCCTCGGGTGGACGGGCCTGGCCTGCCTGGTCGCGGCAGGCCTCGTCGTCGGGATCGCCCAGGACGCCCCCCGGCGCGCACCCGAACCGCACGAGCCCACCGGCAACCCCTACCGGACCCCGACGCTGTACCGCCTCCACGCGGCGTCGGCCCTGCTCGTGCTCCCGCAGTTCGCGATCTCCGCGTTCGCGCTGGAGTACCTGGTCCGCGAGCAGGGCTGGTCGCCCGGCGTCGCCGGGGTGTTCGTCGCGGTCTCCCAGATCGCGGGCGCCGCGGGGCGGATCGCGACCGGCTGGTGGTCCGACCGCGTCGGCTCCCGGCTGCGTCCGATGCGCCAGCTCGCCGTGGGCTCGACGCTCGTGATGCTCGGGTTCGCGGCGGGCTCGGTCTGGGTGCCGGTGATCGCCGTCGCGGGCATCGCCGTCGGCGCGATCGTCACCGTCGCCGACAACGGGCTCGCCTTCGTGTCGACCGCCGAGATGGCCGGCCAGGCGTGGTCCGGGCGTGCGCTCGGCGTCCAGAACACGACCCAGAACATCGTCGCGTCCCTCGCCCCGCCCGTGCTCGGCGCGATCATCGGCGCGACGAGCTACGGGATCGGATTCACCGCGGCCGCACTGGCCCCGCTCGCCGCGATCGCCGTGACGCCGGTGCGCGCCGAGCGTCGCTGAGGCGGCTCAGACGAGGAAGCGGAACGCGGGCGAGCCCGGCTCGAGGACCTCGATCTGCAGCGGCGTCCGCGCCATCCGCTCCAGCAGCGGCTCGTAGTCCTCGCGACGGCCGATCTCGATCCCGACGAGGGCCGGGCCGGACTCGCGGTTGTCGCGCTTGACGTACTCGAAGCGGGCGACGTCGTCGTCGGGACCGAGCACCTCGTCGAGGAAGCGCCGCAGCGCGCCCGGCTCCTGGGGGAACTCGACGAGGAAGTAGTGCTTGAGGCCCTGGAAGCGCAGCGAGCGCTCGATGACCTCGGCGTAGCGCGAGACGTCGTTGTTGCCGCCGGAGAGGATGACGACGACCGTCTCGCCCGCCACGAGGTCGAGCTCCGGGCCGTCGGAGCGCACCGCAGCCCCGGCGAGCGCGCCCGCGGGCTCCGCGATGATGCCCTCGGTCTGGTAGAGCGCGAGCATCTCGGTGCACACGAGGCCCTCGTCGACGGCGAGCACCTGCGCGCCCGAACGGCGGATCAGCGGGAACGTCACGGCGCCCGCCTTCCGCACGGCCGCACCGTCGACGAACCGGTCGAACCCGTCCTCGTCGAGCACCACGGGGCTGCCCGCGTGCAGCGCGGCCGCGACGTTGCGCGCCCCGGCCGGCTCGACGCCGATCACGCGGGTGCGCGGGTAGGTCGCGGCGAGCCAGGTGGCGGTGCCGGCGAGCAGGCCGCCGCCCCCGACCGGGACCACCACGACGTCGGGCGCGTGTCCGAGCTGCTCGACGACCTCGGCGATCACCGTGGCCTGTCCGGCCACCGTGCGGGAGTCGTCGAAGGCGGGGACCAGCGTGGCTCCGGTCTCGGCGGCGTAGGCGCCGGCGGCGGCCGAGGCCTCGTCGTAGGTGTCGCCCTGCAGGACCAGGTCGATCATGTCGCCGCCGAGCGCGGCGATCCGCTCGCGCTTCTGGCGCGGCGTGGTCGACGGAATGATGACCCGCCCCCGCACGCCGTGCGCCCGGCACGCGAAGGCGAAGCCCTGGGCATGGTTCCCGGCGGACGCGCAGACGACCCCGGCCGCGCGCGCCTCGTCGTCGAGCTGGGAGATCAGGTTGTACGCGCCCCGCAGCTTGTAGGACCGCCCGACCTGCAGGTCCTCCCGCTTGAACCAGACGTTCGTGCCGGAGTCCGCGGACAGGCGCGGGTTGTACTGCAGCGGGGTCAGCTCGGCGATGCCGGTGAGACGCTCCGCGGCCTCGAGTACCTGCTTCTCGAACGCGGTCCCGCCCGTCGTGCCCGTCATCGAGCCCTGCTCCTCCGTGCTGCTGATCCGAACGGCTCATCGTAGGTCCGCCCGTCCCGACGGCGGGTCGCGGGGCATTCCCCGGTCCCCGCAGCCTGTCGGGGGGTCCGATTATCGTGGGCGTCGACCACGCCGGTGAGCACGAGAGGACGCAGGGAAGCGATGACCGAGACGATCGAGTTCCAGGCCGAGGCCCGTCAGCTGCTGCAGCTGATGATCCACTCGATCTACTCCGACAAGGACGTGTTCCTGCGGGAGCTGATCTCCAACGCCTCGGACGCGCTGGACAAGCTGCGCATGGAGTCCTACCGGGACAAGGACCTCGGCGTGGACACGTCGGACCTGCACATCGAGCTGCGGACCGACCCCGAGGCCCGCACCCTCACGATCACCGACAACGGCATCGGCATGAGCCGCGACGACGTCGTCACGCTGATCGGCACCATCGCGAAGTCCGGCACGGCCGAGACGCTCGCGAAGCTGCGGGAGGCCCAGGCGTCGGGGACCGAGGAGGTCACCGCCGAGCTCATCGGGCAGTTCGGCATCGGCTTCTACTCCAGCTTCATGGTGGCCGACCGCGTGGAGATGACCACCCGGCGGGCCGGCACCGACGGCGGGGTGCACTGGGAGTCGGCGGGGGAGGGCACCTACGAGCTCGCCGAGGTCGCCGACGCCCCGCAGGGCACGAGCATCACCGTGCACCTCAAGGCGGAGGACGCCGAGGACAACCTGCACGACTACGCCGACCCGTCGGTCGTGCGCCGGATCGTGAAGCGCTACTCGGACTTCATCACGTGGCCGATCCTGCTGAACCCCAGCGGCGTCACCGACACGGTCGTCGAGGGCGCCGAGGACGACGACGAGTCGACGCCCGACACCTCGAACGAGCCGATCAACTCGCGCAAGGCCCTCTGGGCCCGCCCGCGCTCCGAGGTGAGCGACGAGGAGTACGCCGAGTTCTACCGCCACGTCTCGCACGACTGGCAGGAGCCGCTCGAGACGATGCGGTTCACCGGCGAGGGCACCTTCGAGTACCAGGCGCTGCTGTTCCTCCCGGCGCACGCGCCGATGGACCTCTACTACCGCGACGCCAAGCGCGGTGTGCAGCTCTACGTCAAGCGCGTCTTCGTCATGGAGGACTGCGAGGCGCTCGTCCCCGAGTACCTGCGGTTCGTCAAGGGCGTCGTGGACGCGCAGGACCTCTCGCTGAACGTCTCGCGCGAGATCCTGCAGCAGGACCGCCAGATCCAGCTGATCCGCAAGCGTCTCGTGAAGCGCGTCCTGCAGACGATCACGGGCCTGCGCGGTGAGAACGCCGAGAAGTACGACACCTTCTGGCGCGAGTGCGGGCGGGCGCTCAAGGAGGGCCTGCTCTCCGACCAGGACAACACCCAGGCCATCCTCGAGGCCTCCAGCTTCGCCTCGACGCACGACCCGGAGAAGCTCACCACGCTCGCCGACTACGTCGCGCGGATGCCGGAGGGCCAGGAGTCGATCTACTACGTCACCGGCGAGTCCCGCGCGAGCGTGGAGAACTCCCCGCACATCGAGGCGTTCCGGGCCAAGGGCTACGAGGTCCTGCTCCTCACCGACCAGGTCGACGAGGTCTGGGTCGGCATGGTGCCGTCCTACGGCAGCGGGGACGACGCGAAGCCGTTCGCCTCGATCGCACAGGGCGACGTCGACCTCTCCGACGACGCCGAGAAGCCCGAGGGCTTCGACGACCTGCTCGCCTGGATGACGACGACGCTCGCCGACGACGTCTCCGAGGTCCGGCTCTCCACCCGCCTGACCACGAGCCCCGCCTGCCTCGTGGGCGAGGTCGGGGGCCTGCCGCCGCAGCTCGAGCAGATGATGCGCTCGATGGGGCAGGAGATCCCGGTGCAGAAGCGGGCGCTCGAGCTCAACCCGAAGCACCCGCTGGTGGAGAACCTGCGGACCGCGCACGCGGCGAAGCCCGACGACGCCGGCATCGCCGACACCGCCTCGCTGCTGCACGACATGGCGCTGCTCGCCGAGGGCGGGGAGCTCAAGGAGCCCTCGGCCTTCGTCGGGAAGCTCGCCCAGCGCCTCGCCGCCACGCTGTGACGGAATAGCGTCCCCGCTCCGCAGGTTCGTCGTTGAACATGCAACGACCCAGGAGGTAGTGCCGTGCACGTCGGCGTCGACAGCTTCGTCGCGAAGGTCACCGACCCGGACACCGAGCACGTGGTGGGTCCGGTCGAGCGGTTCGCGCACCTGCTGGAGGAGATCGAGACCGCCGACCGGGCGGGGCTCTACTCCTACGGCATCGGCGAGCACCACCGCAGCGAGTACTACGACGCCGCGCCCGCCGTGATCCTCGCGGCGGCCGCGGCGCGGACCCAGCAGATCCGCATGCGGTCCGCCGTCACGGTGCTCTCCGCCGCCGACCCGGTACGGGTGTGGCAGGAGTACGCCACGGTCGACCTGATCTCGGGCGGCCGGGTGGAGCTCGTCGTCGGGCGTGGGTCGTTCACCGAGGCGTTCCCGCTGTTCGGCCTGCCCTTCTCCGACTACGACGAGCTCTTCACCTCCAAGCTCGACCTGCTGCTGCAGATCCGGGACAACGAGCGGGTCACCTGGTCCGGCCCGCACCGTCCGGCGCTGAACGACCAGCCGGTGTTCCCGCGGCCGGCGCAGGACCCGTTCCCGATCTGGGTCGGCGTGGGCGGCTCCCCGGAGTCGTTCTACCGCGCCGGGGCGCTGGGCCTTCCCCTGATGATCGCGATCATCGGCGGGGCGCCCGCGCAGTTCGCGCCGCTGGTCGACCTCTACCGGCGCGCCGGGGCGGAGGCCGGGCACCCGCCGGAGCAGCTCAAGGTCGGGCTGCACTGCTTCGGGTTCCTCGGCGACGACGTCGCGGCCGCCACCAACGCCTTCTACCCGGGCTGGGAGGCGATGTTCACGACGATCGCCCGCGAGCGCGGGGGCATGCCGCCCTCGCGGCGCCAGTTCGACGCGACCCGCGGTCCCGACGGCGCGTACTTCATCGGCGACCCCGACATGATCGTCGAGAAGGCGACGCGGGTGGCCGAGCAGCTCGGTGGGATCGACCGGATCAACCTGCAGATGACGAACCCGCGCCTGCGCCACGCGGACCTGCTGCACTCCATCGAGCTGCTGGGGGAGGCCGCGCCGAAGCTCGCCGACGTGTGAGTGTCGGCGTCACGCTGGACTGCGCCCCGCTCGGCTGAGCCCGGCGGCGCCGCGAGGGTGACACCAGGCATGCCCGGCGGGTCCGGAACCTGCCTGGTGTGAACCTCGCGGCGGCCGCGGACGGCGGGTTCGTCGGGGTTCCGGCGTGAGCCGGATGTGATCAGATGGGCCCATGGACCCCACGGCGCTCCCGCCCGGCTTCGCCGACCAGCTCGCGGACTTCACCGCCCGCGCCGCCGACCCGGCCACGCCGAAGGTCGCGGCGTCGACGGTCCTGCTGCGGTCCGGGACGTCCGGCGTCGAGGTGTTCCTCCTGCGGCGGCGCACCCAGATGGCGTTCGCCGGCGGGATGGTCGTGTTCCCCGGGGGCGGGGTCGACCCGCGGGACGCGACCGACGAGATCGGGTGGGTGGGTCCCTCACCCGCGGACTGGGCTGCGAGCCTCGGCCTCGAGGAGGGCCCGGCGCGCGCGGTCGTCTGCGCGGCGGTCCGGGAGACGTTCGAGGAGACGGGGGTCCTCCTCGCCGGACCCGACGGCTCGTCCGTCGTCTCCGACACCTCGGGCGCGGAGTGGGAGGAGGCCCGGCGTGCCCTCGAGGCGCGGGAGCTGGCCTTCACCGACCTGCTCCGCGACCGCGGGCTCGTCCTGCGCACCGACCTGCTGCGGGCCTGGACCTGCTGGGTCACCCCGGAGTTCGAGCCGCGCCGCTACCGGACGTTCTTCTTCGTGACGGCGAGCCCGGAGGGGCAGCAGGCGGCCGGGGTGTCGACGGAGTCCGACGCGGCGGCCTGGCTGGGGGTCGACGAGGCCCTGGCAGCAGCCGGCGACACCGTGATGATGCTGCCGCCGCAGTACTGCACCTTCCTCGAGCTCCGGCAGTACGGGTCGGTGGCCGAGATCCTCGCGGCCGCCGACCGGCCCATCCCCGAGCCGATCATTCCGGGGCTGGACCCGGACGGGCCGCGGCTCGTCCTGCCCGACCGGTACGCCGAGCTGAACGCCGCTACAACTCGCCGGTGAGGAACTGGGCGCGGCCGTGCCCGAACGACCAGTCCTCCGGCTCGTTGCGCACGACCGAGACGATCAGGTCGGTCGGGCGCACCAGGCCCTCCTCGTCGAGCCGCTTCGCCAGCGCGGCGTAGAGGGCCTCCTTCTGCTCGCGCCCGCGGCCCTGCTGCGTCACCTGGATGATCGTCACGCCGTCGGTGCGCTCGATCCCGAGGCCCGTGTCCTCGGCGATGATCTCGCCGGCGTCGTGCTGGTGGATCACCTGGTAGCGGTCGCCGGGCGGGGCGGCGAAGACGTCCAGCATGACCTCCTGGACGGTGTCGGCGAGGCGGCGCACCTCCTCCGGCGCGCGGCCGCGGACGAGGTCGATCCTGACGAGAGGCATACCTCTGGGGTGCCTTCGGCCTGTGAGCACTAATCCGTGCTGGGACACGGATTACTACTCACGAGGGCGTAGCCCACCTCACGGGCAGCGCCTCCACCCCGTGGATGAGGTTCTCGTGCCGGTACTCGAGCGGACCGTCGACGAGGGCGAGGTCCGGGAAGCGGCGCAGCAGGGCCCGGAAGGCGATCCGCAGCTCCACCCGCGCCAGCGGGGCGCCCAGGCAGTGGTGGATGCCGTAGCCGAACGCGACGTGCGGGATCGGGGTACGACGGACGTCGAGGTGGTCGAGCCCCTCGCCGAGCGCCGGGTCGCGGTTGGCGGCGCAGAGCGAGGCCGTGACCAGCGAGCCTGCGGGGAACTCGTGCGTCCCCACCACCACGTCGTGCGCGGCTACCCGCGGGAAGCCCGCCGAGACCGGGGACACGTGGCGCAGCAGCTCCTCCACGACCCGACCGAGCGCGGCGTCGTCGTCGAGCGCCGCGCGGGTCGCCGCCATCTGCACGGGATCCCGCAGCAGCTCGAGAGTGCCCAGCGCGATGACGTTCGAGGTCGTCTCGTGACCCGCGACGAGCAGCAGGTTGGCGAGCCCGGCCAGCTCGTCGTCGTCGATGCCACCGTCCGCGGCGGGACGGTCGCCGTGCTCGCGGACGAGCATGCCGATGAGGTCGTCGCCCGGGTCGCGACGGGCGCGCTCGACCAGCGTGGCCATGTAGGCGCGGGACTCGGTGATCACCTGAGCCCGCCGGGCGAACGGCAGGTCGGAGCGAAGGGTGAGGGCCGCGCGCTCCTGGAAGCCGTCGCGGTCGGCGTACGGGACCCCGAGCAGCTCGCAGATCACCAGGGAGGGCACCGGGAGGGCGAAGTCGGCGACGAGGTCGGCCGGGGAGCCGGCCTTCTCCATCGCGTCGAGCGCGTCGTCGACGATCGTGACGATGCGCGGCTCGAGCTCCTTCATCGCGCGCACGGTGAACCGGCCGGTGAGCATGCGCCGCAGGCGCGTGTGGTGGGGCGGGTCGAGCGCGAGCAGCATCCCGGCCCGGCGGCGCACCATCTCGTCGGCGTCGAGCTCGCCGGGCGGCAGCGGGAGCCCCTCGAACCCGAACGCCGGGTCGCCGTGCACCGTCCGGGCGTCGGCGAAACCGGCCACGAGCGTCGCGGCGTGCCCGACGAGGGTGGTCACCGGGCAGGTCCCGTCGGCCTCCCGCAGCGCCGTGACCTCGGGAGCGGGGTCCAGCCCGTCCCGTCGCAGCCCCAGCCGCGGTGCCCGCTCCGTCGTCTGATCGATGCCCATGCTCACGACCCTGCCGCACGAGCGCCCGCCGGGGGAAGGGAGGTCGTCGTCGGGGTGTCCTGATAGGCAACCGCCATGGCCGGATTCGTGCTCGGGGACCGCCCCGACCCGCCGATCGCCGCCCCCGAGGCGGACACCCTGGTCGGCTTCCTGGAGTTCCAGCGCGCGACGTTCGCGTGGAAGTGCGGCGGTCTCGACGGGGCGGGGCTCGCGACGAGGGTCGGGGTCTCGACCATGACGCTGGGCGGTCTGCTCGGACACCTGACGGCGGTGGAGGACTCCTGGTTCACCGACGACTTCGCGGGCCGGTCGGTCGCCACCGCGGACGACCCGTGGGCCGCCACCGCCGCGCCGGACGTGCTGCGGTCGCAGTGGCGTGCGGCCGTCGACCGCTCCCGGGCCGTGGTGGCCGAGGCGCTGCGGGAGCAGGGGCTCGACGCGGTCGCCCGCGATCCGAAGCCGCCGGAGCGGCCGGTCACGCTGCGCTGGATCCTCGTGCACATGATCGAGGAGTACGCGCGGCACAACGGCCACGCCGACCTGCTTCGCGAGGCGGTGGACGGCGAGACGGGGGAGTGAGGTTCCCGACGACGGGTCTCACCCGCCTGCGAGCAGCCGCCCGTACGCGGCGACCGCCTCCTCGACCCGGGCGACCGAGCAGGTCTCGTCGGTGACGTGGGCCTGGTCCGGGTCACCGGGGCCGCAGATGATCACGCCGGCCCCGCCGAGCGCGCCGGCGAGGACGGCGGCGTCGGTGAAGTACGTGGCGTACCCGGGCTCCCGTTCGCCGCCGAGGAGACGGCGGGCGTGGGACACCGTCGCGGGGTCGGTGTCGACGACGGGGAGGTCGACCAGGCGCTCGACGGCGACGTCGTCGCCGACGAGCCCGCCGATCGTGGCGACGACCGCGTCCGCGTCGGTCCCGGGCACGAGGCGCAGGTCGACGCACATCTCGGCGCGGTCGGGCACCACGTTCGGCACGACCCCCGCGTGGAAGGTGCCGACGTTCGCCGTCATGGGGCCGTGGGTGTCGCTGACCGGCCAGTCGTCGTGGGCGTGCACGGCCAGCGCCGCGCGGGCGAGGTCGACCAGAGCGTTGTGTCCCAGCTCCGGGCGCGACCCGTGGGCGGGGACGCCGCGCGCGACCAGCCGCAACCACAGCGCCCCCTTGTGTCCCAGGAGGGGCCGACCGCCGGTCATCTCGCCGACCACGAGCAGCGGCGACGGGGCGAGCAGCGTCCGGTCGAGCGCCCGGGCCCCGTCGCACCCCGTCTCCTCGCCGAAGGTGAACACGAGCTGGAGGTCGCCGCCGCCGTCCCGGGCGTGGACGGTGGCCGCCTCGATCATCGCCGCGACCCCGCCCTTCATGTCGCTCGCGCCGCGGCCGCGCAGCCGCCCGTCGACGACGTCCCCGGCCAACGGGTCGAAGGACCAGACGGCGTCGTCCGCGGGCACCGTGTCGAGGTGGCCGGACAGGGTCACCGGGACGGGGCGATCGGTGGCGCGGACGTCCCGGGTCCGGGCGACGACGTTCGCCCGCCCCGCCTGCGGTTCGTCGAGGTCGACCCGGAGCCCGGCGTCGGCGAGCCGCTCGGCGACCAGGTCGGCGGCGACCCGCTCACCCCCGCCGCGGGTGTCGAGCCGGACGAGGGCGCGGGCGAGGTCGAGGGCACGGCTCACGGTGCGGTCTCCCGGGGTCGGCGGAGCGGACCCGTCCATCGTCGCGCGCGCCGAGCCCGGGCTCAGGAGACGACCTGGACCTCGTCGCCGGTCCGCAGGGTGTCGTAGAACTTCTCCGCCGACGCGGCGCGCAGGTGGATGCAGCCGTTGGACGCGACGTTCGGGTTGTCCTCGTGGAAGGCGTCGCCCGGGTAGAAGAACACCGAGTACGGCATCGGGGCGTCGAACTCGCGGCTGTAGTGGTCCTTGTCGCGATAGAGCACGTGGAAGGTGCCGACCGGGGTCGCGGCCCCCTTCTTCCCGCCGCGGGCGGCGACCGGCCCGTAGGTGATGTGGCCGGCGCCGTCGGTGAGCCAGGCCTGGCGCGACGACAGGTCCATGCAGGCCTTCGCCGTGATCGCGCAGGGGGTGGGCGACACGGGCGCCGGCGCGGCCGGGGCGACGGGCACCGGGGCGGGCGGCGCGGGCGGCAGGACGGGGCTCGCCGACGCGGTGGTCGTCGGCAGCAGGACGAGGGCGGCGGACGCGAGCAGGGTCGCGAACGTCCGGACGGTGGCACGCACGGGCACTCCTCGATGGTTGGGCTGCGCAACGGATGACCCGATCGCGCGACCCCACACCTCCCGTGATCGATCCGCAACCCGCGCCCGTCGGGCTCAGCGGCCCCGGAACTGCGCCGTGCGCTTCTCCAGGAACGCCGCGCGGCCCTCGGCGAAGTCCTCGGTCTCGAACATCCCGACCTGCGTGGTCTCCTCGACGTGCAGCGCCTCGGCGAGGCTGGTGGGCGGGTTCGCGAGGATCCGCTTGGTGGCCGCGAGGGCCAACGGCGCGGCCGCCGCCATCTCCTGCGCACGCTCCACCGCGACGTCCAGCGCCGACCCGTCGTCGACGAGCTCGTCGACGAGGCCCAGTCGCTCCGCCTCCGCCCCGTCGAACAACCGGCCGCGCAGCAGCAGACGGCGGGCCGGTCCGGCGCCCACCTTGCGCGGCAGGGTCCAGAAGAGCCCGGAGTCGGCGACCAGCCCGAGGCGGCCGAAGATCGCGCCGTACCGCGAGCTCCGGCCGGCCACGACGTAGTCGCACGCCGCGACCACCGACGTGCCGGCTCCCACCGCGGCCCCCTCGACCGCCGCCACCACGGGTAGCGGGCCCTCGACGAGCAGCGAGATGACGTCGGCGATTAGGTGCAACCGGTCGCGGGCGTCCGCGCGGTCGCCCTGCGGCATCGAGGAGACGTCGCCCCCCGAGCTGAAGTGCTTCCCGGCGCCGGTCACCACGAGCGCCCGGCACCCGTCGTCGAGATGGGCGGCCTCGAGCGCGGCGCGCAGCTCGCGGCGCAGGGGCACGGTGAGGGCGTTCCGGCGCTCGGGGACGTCGAGGGTGAGGACCCGCACCGCCCCGTCGTCGTGGAGGTGCAGGGGACCGTCGCTCATCCGCCGAGTCTGTCCTGCTCCGCCCGCCACTCGGCGAGGGAGGTGCCGAACCTCTCCAGGACGGCCCGCCGGAGGTCCTCGTCCTCGCGGGGGACGGGCTCCAGGAAGACCTGGTCGAGGTCGCCGAAGCGCTCCCGCAGCTCGTCGTCGAGCCGGACGCAGGCCCGCTCGAGGTCGCCGACCGAGAGCTCGTCCCGGAAGTCGACGCGGGCGCACAGCAGGACCGAGTCGGTGCCGGTGAGCATGGTCTGCAGGTCGACGACCGCGGTGACCTCCGGGGCGGCGTCGAGGTGGTCGTAGATCGCCTTGGTCACGCGCGGCTCCGCGGCGCGGCCGATGAGGAGGTTCTTGTTGGTCCGCCCGAGGATGACGGCGACGACGGCCAGCAGCAGGCCGATCATGATCGAGGCGATGCCGTCCCAGATCGAGGAGCCGGTCTCCTGGTGGAGCACGACCCCGACCGCGGCGAAGAGCAGACCGACGAGCGCGGCGGTGTCCTCGAAGAGCACGCTCTTGACCGTCGGGTCGTCGGAGAGGCGCAGGTAGCGCGCGAGCGAGAGCTTCAGCTCCGTGCGCTCGCGCAGGCACTGCCGCAGCGCCTGCTGCCAGGAGATCCCCTCGATGATCGCGGAGAGCCCGAGCACGGAGTAGGCGACCCAGGCGTACTGCTCCTCGGCCGGGTCGGGCGCGTTCTCGATGATCGTCGTGATGCCCTCGTAGACCGAGTACGTGGCGCCGACGACGAACACCGAGACCGAGGCGATCATCGCCCAGAAGAAGCGCTCCTTGCCGTAGCCGAAGGGGTGCGCCCGGTCGGCCCGCTTGCCCGAACGGCGCAGCGCGGTGAAGAGCAGCACCTCGGTGACGCAGTCGGCCGCCGAGTGGGCCGCCTCGGCGAGCATCGCCGACGAGCCGGTGAGCAGGCCTGCGACGAGCTTGAGCACGCCCACCGCGGCGTTCGCCGCGAAGGCGAGGATCACCGACAGCGTGCTCTGTCCCGACGACGAGTCCTCGGCGTCACGGCCCTCGTCGGTCGGGTCCTCCGGGGGCGGCACGAGCGCCGAGGGCGCGTCGTTCCTCGCGGTCATGGGGAGCTTCCTTCCTGAGGCGAACGAACCGGGTCCTACCCGCTTCACCTCCACCTCACCCGCCGCTGAGCTCCCGTTGACCCGGGATCGCTCCGCCCGGCCGAGCGGCCAGGGCCGTCCAGGGGAACGTGATCAGTGCCCAGACCGCGAGCACCACGACCGCCTCCACCAGCAGGTACGTCGGGTAGGGCCCGAAGAGGTCGAGGATGGAGGCGGCGTCGGGCTTGCGGTCGAGGTAGCCGTAGTTGGCACCGGTGAGCAGGTTGACCGGTTGCGCGACCGCGGCCCAGACGAGGGTCGCCGCGACGGTCCGCCCGTAGTCGGTCCAGCCCGGCCGCCGACGCCGGCCCCACGTCAGCAGCACCGCGGCCCAGATCGGCAGCACGTGTGCGGTGAAGAAGGCGAGGAAGCTCGGGGCCGGGAAGTCCGGGCCGCCGAGGGCCGGCGTGGCGATGGCCTGGACGGTGAGCGTCAGCGCCCAGTAGTAGGTCATCCCGTAGGCCCACTGCCGCCCGCTCCACAGGGCGTAGGCCGCGACGTAGGGCACGAGGTCGGAGAGCCAGAGCGGCAGCGTCTGACCCGCCCGAGCGGGCTCGAACGCGTAGATCTGGTACGCCAGCGTGGTCAGCACGAGCAGGACCGCGAGCGTCCGCTCCAGTTTCCCGACGACGGGTGCGGGCGCCCTCCGCGCGAACGGCACCAGCGCGACCGCCCCGACGACGGTGAGGACCACGACGACGACGTGCGACGTCCCCCAGGGCACGAAGGTGCTCACGCGCTCACCCTCCTCCGGCGTGAGGGGAACCCTCGTGTCACGAGAGCGCTCGGATCCTCCCCTCGCGAACGGGCGAGTGCCCAGGCAGCGAACGGGACCGCGCCGGCCCCGAGCGTCAGGTCGGCCTGCCACACGCTGCTGGTGAGCAGCAGCCAGAACCCGGCCGAGAGCACGGTCGGCGCGATCAGGACGGCGGCGGCGCACCAGCCGACCGCGCTCTCCGTGGTCGGCCGCAGCCGGACCAGCGCGGCGACCAGGAGGGCCAGCGCCAGGACCGCGATCCCGACGATGGCCGGGTGCAGACCGCGCTCGCCGGTCACCTTGGCGCCGACGTGCAGGGGCGAGAACCGGTCGGTCCCGCCGAGGAGGAACGGCACGATCAGCACCGCCCACGTGAGCGCGGCGATCCCGCCCACGAGCAGGCCGGCCCGCCACCCCTGTGGCAGGAAAGCGTCGTTGCTGTCAGTGGACGCCGGCAACGACGCTTTCCTGCCACGACGGGAGGGGCGCAACCCCACCGCCACGGCCACGATCACGACGACGAGCGCCAGGTGCGGCCGGGTGCACGTGGCGATCCCGAGAGCGACCGCCCCCGTCGTCAGGAACAGCGGGGAGCGGGCCCGCAACACCCAGGCCGCGGCCGCGACGGCGGGGACGACGCTCGACACGAGGTCGTCGCCGACGAGGAACTCGCGCGCCACCTCGGGGGTGATCGCCACGAGCGCCCACAGCAGCGTCGGCGCCGGGCGCAGGCGCCACCCTCCGTTCAGCACCGGCAGCAGCACCAGCGTCCAGGCGACGTTCTGCCAGGCCGCGTGGCCGGTCAGCGCCCAGAACGGCGCGGCGAGGACCAGCGAGCCGGGGAGCGGGGTGATCGGGTTCCCGAGGTAGGTCAGGCCGGTGTACGGGTAGAGCCCGCCCGCGAGGCGGGTGAGCGCGACGTCGAGCGCGTCGGCGCGATCGCTGCCGAGGCCCGGGGTCCACGACGGCGGGCCGAGCACGAACGCGACCACCAGTCCGACGGCGACGACCGCGACCAGGCCGCCGAGCACCCACCGCGGCGGACGCGCGACGTCGGCGGCCAGGACCAGCGCGACGATCACGACGTAGACGCCGACGACCGCCGGCGGCCCGCCGAGGGACATCGCCGGGAAGGTGGAGACGACGGCGAGGATCGCGCCGAGCGCGAGGGCGCCCGCCCTCATCGGCGGCGCGGGGGGCGGCGGGGCGGACGGCGCTTCTCCACGGTCCGCCGCTTCTCCGAGGTGCGCGGCTTCTCCTCGGACCGCGGGGTCCGGGAGCTGTTCACCGTGCGTCCGCGGACGATGCCGATGAACTCCTCCATGTCCTCGCTGTTCTCCGCGTCCGGCCACGTGAGCGCGACCGCCGAGGTCGGAGCATCGGTGAGGGGCCGGTGGGTGAGGTCGCGGCGGTGGTGCAGGCGGGCCAGCGACAGGGGGAGGACCAGCACCCCGACGCCGGCGGCGACGAGCTCGATCGCGTCGGCGGTGGTCTCCGGGTCGGACACCGCGGCGCGGCCGGGCCGCTCGGTCCAGGGGAGGGTGTCGTCCTGCGGACGTTGGACGATCTCGTCGGCGAGGTCGTCGAGCGTGGCCTCCTCGGCCGCGGTGACCACGTGGTCCTTCGGCACCACGACCACCGTGACCTCGGTGTAGAGCGGGATCGCGTGGAGCCCGGTCCGGTCGATCGGCAGCCGGACCAGGCCGGCGTCGAGCTCTCCGCCCCGGATCCGCGCCACGACCTCGTCGGTGGTCCCGAGGCCGACCTCCAGCGGGACCTGCGGACGACGCTCGGCCCACATCCGCGCCCACTTGTCGGGCGTGACGCCCGGGACGTGGCCGAGCCGGAAGGCGGCGGGCTGCTCGGTCACCGAGGGAGGATAACGAGCCCGATATCGTGGCCCCATGGCCCGCCAGACGCAGACGATGAAACCCGCGACGGCGGCGAAGAAGCTCGGTGTACTGCTCGAGGCGACGCCCGCCGAGTTCCAGGAGGGCGTGGTCTCCCGCGAGGAGCTCGACGCCCTGCAGGCCGACCCGCCGGAGTGGCTGCGCGACCTGCGTCGCGACGGTCCGCACCCGCGTCCCGTCGTCGCCGACCGGCTGGGCGTGTCGATCTCGGGGCTGGCGCGCGCGGAGATCACCGAGCCGCTCACCACCGAGCAGATCGCGGCCATCAAGGAGGAGCAGCCCGAGTGGCTGCGCAACGAGCGGAACCTGCGCGCCGAGACCCAGCGCGAGGAGGCCCGGCTCAAGGCCGAGAAGGCGGGGCAGGCCGAGCGGCCGAGGAGGGCGAGGGCCTGATCCCTCAGAGGCGCTCGACGCGGTCGGCCTGCGGGCCCCGGTCGCTCTGCCGCACCTTGTAGCGGACCCGGTCGCCCTTCTCCAGCGACTCCGACCCCACGATGACGGACACGTGGAGGAAGAGGTCGTCGCCGCCGGCGTCCGGGGTGATGAAGCCGAAACCGCGGTCGGCGTCGTAGCGCGCGACGACGCCCTCGCCGCCGCGCGCAGGCACGTTCTTCGACGGCGGCTTCGCAGCGGGTGCCGGCCGCTGCGGGGCGGCCTGCGGCTCGGCGGCGCCTCGGACCAGGCCGACGTTCCGGGCCTGCGGGCCCTTGTCCCCGGCGGCCACGTCGAAGGCGACCCGGTCGCCCTCCGCGAGCCAGGTCAGCCCCTCGTCCAGCGCCCGGGCGTGGACGAAGACGTCCCCGTCGCCGGAGTCGGGGGTGATGAAGCCGAACCCCTTGTCCTCGTCATACCAGGCCACCGTGCCGTCGGCGCCGTCGCCGGTGCCGGTCGCGCTGCCGGTCGCGGCGGGGGCGCCGGCCTCCGGTCCCAGCGGGATCACGTGCCCGGCCTGCGGGCCGCGCTCGCCCTCGACCACGACGAAGGCCACCCGCTGCCCCTCGGCGACCACCCCGCCGGTCACGATCGCGGAGCTGTGCACGAAGACGTCGGCGCCGCCGCCGTCCGGCGACGCGAAGCCGTACCCCTTGGCCGGCTCGTACCAGGTGACGGTGCCGAGCACCCCCAGGGCGCTGTCGGCGGCGACGTCGCCGGTGACGCGGACGCGGAGCGCCTGGGGGCCGCGGTCGTTCTCGCCCATCTCGAACTCGACGGCCTGGCCCTCGCGCAGCACCGTCCCGTCCCCGAGGACCGCGGAGGCGTGCACGAACACGTCCGGGCCCTCGTCGGGGGCGAGGAAGCCGAACCCCCGCTCGACGTCGAACCAACGGACGGTTCCCTGCGGCATCAGTTGCTCCGGGTCGGACGGTGGACGGGCCCGCGCGACCCGTCGTCGGGAATGACAAAAGGGCCGTCGGATCGACGGCCCTTCGTGTGTGTCCGAGGGGGGACTTGAACCCCCACCCCCTACTCGGGGACTAGCACCTCAAGCTAGCGCGTCTGCCATTCCGCCACTCGGACCTGCAGGAAGAAGACTACGACACCGGTCCCGCAGCGATCACACGGGGTGTCGCTACGGCTGGCAGGATGCGCCGCATGGGTGCCGCCGAGGACGAGGTCGTGCAGCTCACGAGCGAGCTGATCCAGATCGACAGCAGCAACACCGGCGAGCTGGAGACGACGACGGGGGAGGCCGAGGCCGCCCGGTACGTCGACGCGAAGCTGCGCGAGGCCGGGTACGAGACCGAGATCGTCGAGTCCGGCGCGCCGGGCCGCGACAACGTCTTCTGCCGCCTCGAGGGCGCGGACCGGTCGCGGCCGGCGCTGCTGGTGCACGGCCACCTCGACGTGGTGCCGTTCAACGCCGAGGAGTGGTCGGTCCACCCGCTCTCCGGCGCGGTCCAGGAGGGCTACGTCTGGGGCCGCGGCGCGGTCGACATGAAGGACATGGACGCGATGATCCTGGCGCTCGCGCGTCAGTTCAAAGCTGAGGGGATCGTGCCCCCGCGCGACATCGTTTTCGCGTTCCTCGCCGACGAGGAGGCCGGCGGCGCGTACGGGTCGCACTGGCTCGCCGAGCACCGTCCCGACCTGTTCGAGGGCTGCTCCGAGGCGCTCGGCGAGGTCGGCGGCTTCTCGGTGACGCTCGGGGAGGACGTCCGCGTCTACCCCGTCATGACGGCGGAGAAGTCGATCGCCTGGATGAAGCTGCGGGTGCGCTCGCGCCCCGGGCACGGGTCGATGATCCACGACGAGAACGCCGTGACGATCCTGTCCGAGGCCGTCGCGCGCCTCGGCCGGCACCGCTTCCCGCTGACGCTCACCGAGTCGGTGCAGGGCTTCTTCGACGAGGTCACCCGCCTGACCGGCATCGAGTTCCCCACCGACTCGGCGGCCGCGCTCGACGGTGCCGTCGCGAAGCTCGGCGGGGTCGCCCGCGTGGTCGGCGCGACCACCCGCGACACCGCCAACCCGACGATGCTGCAGGCCGGCTACAAGGCCAACGTCATCCCGTCGACCGCCGAGGCGACCGTCGACTGCCGCGTCCTGCCGGGCCGTCAGGAGGCCTTCGAGCGGGAGCTCGACGAGATCCTCGGTCCCGACGTCGAGCGCGAGTGGATCCGCAACCTCCCCGCCGTCGAGACCGAGTTCTCCGGCGACCTGGTCGACTGCATCACCACCGCGGTGCAGGCCGAGGACGGCGACGCCCGCACGCTGCCCTACATGATGTCCGGCGGGACCGACGCGAAGGCGTTCGAGCAGCTCGGGATGCGCTGCTTCGGGTTCGCGCCCCTGCGGCTGCCCCCGGACCTCGACTTCACGGCGCTCTTCCACGGCATCGACGAGCGGGTGCCGGTCGACGCGCTGCAGTTCGGTGTCCGCGTGCTGGAGAGGATTCTGAGGACGTGCTGACCGCACTGGTGACCGGTGGGGCCTCGGGGATCGGCGAGGCGGTGTCGCGGCGGTTGGCCGCCGCGGGCGCGAAGGTCGGCGTCGTCGACCGGGACGCCGTGGCCGCCTCCCGGGTGGCCGCCGAGATCGAGGGGCTCGCCGTGGCGTGCGACGTCACCTCCGAGTCGGCCCTCTCGAGCGCGTTCGCCGAGGTCGAGTCCTGGGGCGGGCGGCTCGACGTCGTGCACCTCAACGCGGGCTCCGTCGGCGGGCAGTCGGGGATCACCGACCTCGACGTCGCGGCCTACCGCACGGTGCTCGGCGTCAACGTCGACCACGTCGTGTTCGGGCTGAACGCCGCCGTGCCGGCCCTCCGTCGCGCCGGCGGCGGGACGATCATCGCGACGGCGTCCCTCGCGGGCCTGGTCCCGCTGCCGGGCGACGCGATCTACACGCTCACCAAGCACGCCGTGGTCGGCTACGTCCGATCGGCCGCGGCGACGCTCGCGCCGGAGGGCATCCGCGCGATGGCGCTGTGCCCCGGGTTCGCCGACACCGCGCTCATCGCGCACATCAAGGAGCAGTTCGGCGACTTCCCGCTCCTGACGCCGGGCGACGTCGCCGACGCGGTCGACGCCATGCTCGACCGCGGCGAGCCAGGGGAGTGCTGGTACGTGCAGCCCGGACGCGAGCCGGGGCCGTACGGCTTCCGCGGGGTGCCGGGGCCGCGGACGGGCGACGCACCTCCTTCGTTGTCCTGGGAGGGCTGAGGGTGCGCGGCTGGACGGTCACGTCGTTCGGGGAGCCGCGGGAGGTCCTGTCGCTGACGGATCTCCCGGAGCCTGCACCGGATTCCGGACGGCGGGTGGTGCGGGTCGAGGCGTCCTCGGTCAACTTCGCCGACATCCTGTACTGCCGCGGCACGTACCAGGAGAAGCCGCCGCTGCCGTTCACGCCGGGCCTCGAGGTGGCGGGCGTCGACGTGGAGACCGGCGAGCGGGTGTTCGGCCCGGCGGCGATGCCGCACGGCGGGTACGCGGAGTACGCGGCCCTGTCGTGGGCCTACCCGTGGCCCGAGGGCATGTCGGCGGCGCAGGCGTCCGGGTTCTGGGTGGCCTACCAGACCGGGTGGTGCGCGCTGCACCACCGGACGTCGCTCTCGGCGGGCGACACGCTGCTGGTGCACGCGGCCGCCGGAGGCGTGGGCGCGGCGGCGGTGCAGCTGGGGAAGGCGGCGGGCGCGCGGGTGATCGCGACCGTGGGGTCGGCCGACAAGGAGGCCGTGGCCCGTCGCTGTGGCGCCGACGAGGTGCTGGTGCTGGACGCCGAGGCGACCGCGCTGATCCCGGCGGTGAAGGAGCTGACCGACGGCCGCGGGGTGGACGTGGTCTACGACCCGGTCGGAGGCGACACCTTCGACGCCTCCCGCCGTGTCGTGGCGTGGGAGGGCCGCATCCTCGTCATCGGGTTCGCGGGCGGGCGGATCGCCGACGCCCCGACCAACCACGCGCTCGTGAAGAACTACGACGTCGTGGGCGTGCACTGGGCGGCCTACCAGAAGCGCTCGCCGGAGCTGATCGACGCGTGGCAGCGGGAGCTGGAGTCCCTGTGGGCCCGCCGCGCCATCGACCCGCTCGTGGGCGCGGAGTACACGCTGGAGCAGCTCCCGGACGCGCTGGACGCGATCGCCGCCCGCACGACGACGGGGCGGGTCGTCGTCACGCCGTGACGGGCCGACCCTGCTGAGCGAAGGGCGGCGGGCGTCCCGAGCCGGCCGAACCCGCCGTCGGGAAAGTGGATTCCCTGCCACTGGACGCCGGCAACGACGCTTTCCTGCCACAGAAGCAGGGCTCAGACCGACACGGCCTCGCGCATCCGCGAGAGCTTCCGGCGCAGCCACACCTTCCGGGTGCCGTCCGCGTAGAGCAGCGTCCGCGCCAGCTCCCACCCGCCGAACTGCGCCCGAAGGCCGAGCTCGGCCGTGGCGTTGAGCCGCGACACGTCGCGCGGCAGGCGGATCGGCTGGTACTCCCAGTCACCGTCGACGACGCCGGCCTCGAGGGTCATGCCGGCGGGGACGGACCGCTGCGAGTCACTCACGTGCAACCTCCTGGGTCGGCCGTCGACCACCGTACGTCAGGTCCAGGGTGCGGGGGCGTCGTCGCCCGACCCCACGACGCCGAGGGGCACCAGAGGCGATGAGGACACGTCGTCGAGGGCACCGCGGATCGCCGGGGGCAGCGTCAGCTCCTCCGCCTCGAGCGACCCGAGGAGCTGCGCGCCGTCGCGCGCGCCCACGACGGGGGCCACGACGCCGGGCCGGTCGCGCACCCAGGCGAGGGCGACCGCGAGCGGCGAGGTGCCCAGTCCGTGCGCGGCCGTGACCACGGCCTGCACGATCCGGGCCGCCCGGTCGGTGCGCCGCGCGCCGACGTAGGGGCCCAGGTGGGCGGACGCGCCGCGGGAGTCGGCGGGCGTGCCGTCGCGGTACTTGCCGGTGAGCACCCCGCGGCCCAGCGGGGCCCACGGCAGCAGGCCGAGCCCGTGGTACTCGGCCGCCGGGAGCACCTCGTCCTCCACGGAGCGATCGAGCAGCGAGTACTCCGACTGCACGCTGACCAGCGGCAGCCCTGCCGAACGGGCCGCCGCGGCGACCTGCCAGCCGGCGTAGTTGGCGATCCCGGCGTAGCGCACCCGGCCCGACGACACCGCGAGGTCCACCGCCGAGAGCGTCTCGTCCAGCGGTACCTCGGGGTCCCAGGCGTGGAGCTGCCAGAGGTCGACGTAGTCGGTGCCCATCCGGGCCAGCGAGGCGTCCAGGGAGGCCAGCAGCGAGGCGCGGGAGGCCCCGCCGCCGAACGGGCCGTCCTCGCGGCGGGCGCCGGCCTTCGTGGCCACCACCACCTCGCTGCGGGGGATCACGTCGGCGAACAGCCCGCCGAGGATCGCCTCGGCCTCGCCGTCGGCGTAGACGTCGGCGGTGTCGACGAGGGTGCCGCCCGCGTCGAGGAACGCCAGGAGCGCGGCCCCCGCCTCGTCGGCGTCGGTGTCGCGGCCCCACGTCATGGTGCCGAGCGCGAGTCGCGAGACCCGTAGCCCGCTGGCACCGAGTCGTCGCTGTTCCACGGAGCGGGAGCGTAGGGGGAGGCACCCCCGGACCGACCGACGACACCCGCAGGGCCGTCCGATAGCGTGCCGTTCCCGTGCAGATGAGCTGGTTGGAATCCGCCGTCCTCGGCCTCGTCCAGGGCCTGACGGAGTTCCTGCCCGTCTCGTCCTCGGCCCACCTGCGGTTCACCTCCGCGTTCTTCTTCGGGCACGACGCCGGGTCCGCGTTCACCGCCGTCTCCCAGCTCGGCACCGAGTTCGCGGTGCTCCTCTACTTCTGGCCGGACATCAAGCGCCTCGTCACGGCGTGGTTCCGCGGCCTGCGCAACCGCCACGAGCGGGGCTACGACTACCGGCTCGCCTGGTACGTCGGGCTCGGCTCGCTGCCGATCGGCGTCGCCGGTCTGCTCTTCCAGGACCTCATCGACGGCCCGGCGCGCAACCTCGCGCTCAACGCCTCGGTGCTGATCGGCTTCGGCCTCGTCCTCGCGGCGGCCGAGAAGTACGGCCGGCAGCGCCGCGGCGCCGACCAGCTCACCCTGCGCGACGGGGTGCTCATGGGCCTGGGGCAGATGCTCGCCCTGATCCCCGGGGTGTCCCGGTCGGGCGCGACGACGAGCGCCGGTCTGTTCCTCGGGCTCGAGCGGGCCGTCGCCGTGCGGTTCTCGTTCCTGCTGGCCCTGCCCGCGGTGTTCGCGTCCGGCATCTACAAGCTCAAGGACATCGGCGAGCCCGCCCTCCCGGGCCAGGTGACGTCGAGCTGGGGCCAGATCGCGCTCGCCACGGTGATCGCCTTCGGCGTGGGCTACGCGTCGATCGCGTGGCTGCTGCGCTACGTCGAGAACCACACCATCTACGTGTTCGTCTGGTACCGGGTGCTGCTGGGCCTGGTCGTGCTGCTGGCCGTCCTCGGCGGCGTCGTCCCGGCCACCTGATCACCCGGTCCGTCGGCGCAGGATTAGGGTGGGCGGACGTGACCACGGTGATCCTGCTCCGCCACGGACGCTCGACCGCGAACGTCTCGGGGGTCCTGGCCGGACGTTCACCCGGCGTCGGGCTCGACGACACGGGACGCGCCCAGGCCGAGAAGCTCGTCGAGCGGCTCGCGCAGCTGCCGATCGCCGCCGCCGTCCGCTCGCCGCTGCAGCGCTGCGACGAGACCCTCGGGCCGCTGCTGGCCGCCCGCGACCTCACCGCGGTCGTCGAGGACGACCTCGCGGAGGTCGACTACGGCGACTGGACCGGCAAGACGCTCGGCGAGCTCGGCAAGGAGGACCTCTGGAAGGTCGTCCAGGCGCACCCGTCGGCGGCGGTCTTCCCGGGCGGCGAGGGGCTCGCGGCGGTGCAGCACCGGTCGGTCGCCGCGATCCGGCGCCACGCGGCCCGGATCGCCGAGGAGCACGGCCCGAAGGCCATCTGGGTCGCCTGCAGCCACGGGGACGTGATCAAGTCGGTGATCGCCGACGCCCTCGGGCTGCACCTGGACTCGTTCCAGCGCATCACGGTCGACCCGTCGTCGATCAGTGTGATCAGCTACACACCGACGCGGCCCTTCGTGGTGCGCGTCAACGACACCGGCGGCGACCTCGCCTCGCTCGTGCCGAAGCCCGACCCGGAGCCCGGGAGCGAGGCCGCCGAGGGGGCGGCCGACCGGTCCGCCGACGACTCCGCCGACGCGGTGGTCGGCGGCTCGACCGGCGTAAACTGACCCGGCGCATGCCGAGCCGTCCAGCCGGGAATCCCATCTCGGCCCGATCAGCACGACCAATCGAGGGGCCATGCCCAGGGTGATCCACGTCTTCCGCCAGCCCGACCGGTTCGTCGCCGGCACGGTCGGCGAGCCGGGCGACCGCTCGTTCTACCTGCAGGCGACCGAGTCGGTCCGCCGCGTGTCGGTGCTGCTGGAGAAGCAGCAGGTGTCCGTGCTCTCGGAGCGCATCGGCACCCTGCTCGAGGAGGTCTCCCGGCGTTTCGGGGCCGAGGTGCCGCCGACCACGCCGGAGAACGAGGTCGACACCTCGCCGCTCGAGGTCCCCGTCGAGGAGGAGTTCCGCGTCGGCACGATGGGCCTCGGCTGGGACGCCGAGTCCCGCAGCGTCGTGGTCGAGCTGCTCGCGGTCACCGAGGAGGAGGTCGACGAGTCGGTGGTGCTCGACGACACCGACGAGGGGCCCGACGCCCTGCGGGTGTTCCTCAGCCCGGAGCGGGCCCGCGCCTTCGCCACCCGTGCCGAGCGCGTGGTGGGAGCCGGCCGCCGCCTGTGCCCGCTGTGCACCCAGCCGCTGGACGCCGCCGGCCACGTGTGCCCGCGCCAGAACGGCTTCCGACGCGTCGCGGCCGAGTCGTGACGGTCCGCACCGGCTCCCGGGGACGGAGCGCTTGACCGACACCCAGAGCACGCCGGACCCGGTCGACGTCGACCGCTTCGAGGACCTGCTGCGGCGGGGGACCCTCGACGTCGAGGGTCGGTTGACCGACGCCTCGAACACGACGCTGTTCTGCGCGGTCACCCTGGACGGCGTCGAGGAGCACTGCGTCTACAAGCCGGTGCGCGGCGAGCGCCCGCTGTGGGACTTCCCCGACGGCACGCTCGCCGGCCGCGAGGTCGCCACCTACCTGGTCAGCAAGGCGGCCGGCTTCCACGTCGTGCCGCCGACGGTCCTGCGCGACGGCCCGTTCGGTCCGGGCATGGTCCAGCGGTGGATCGAGACCGACGACGAGCGCGAGCTGGTCGACGTCATCGAGCCGAAGCTGGTGCAGCCCGGCTGGCGGACCGTGCTGCGGGCCCGCGGCGCCGACGGGGAGCCGGCGCTGCTCGTGCACGCCGACGACCCGGGGCTGCGGCGGATGGCCGCGCTCGACGTCGTCGTCAACAACGCCGACCGCAAGGGCGGGCACGTCCTCGCCGGCACCGACGGCCGCACCTACGGGGTCGACCACGGCATCTGCCTGCACCAGGAGACCAAGCTGCGCACCGTGCTGTGGGGCTGGGTCGGCGAGCCGCTGGACGACGAGGTCAAGGACGGCCTGAAGCGGCTGCGCGCGGCGCTCTCGCCCGGCAACGCCGCCGACCTCGCCGAGGAGCTGAACGACCACATCACGCAGCGCGAGATCAAGGCGCTGCGCTCGCGGACCGACCGGCTGCTGCACGACGACGAGCTGCCCTCGCCCTCCGGCGGGTGGCCGCCGATCCCGTGGCCGGCGTTCTGACGTGACCGCCCCGGACTTCCGCCACCGGCTGAGCTCGGAGCCGCTCGGCCCGTGGGGGGCGCTGCGGCTGTGGTGGACCTACCCGGACGACGCCGACGCGCGGCGGGACGCGGCCCGCATCCCGGTGACGCCAGGGGCGGAGCTGCCCGACCCGGCGTCGGGACGGCTCGGCGTGACCTGGCTGGGGCACGCGTCCGCGCTGCTCTGGGTCGACGGGGTGACGGTGCTCGTCGACCCGGTCCTCTCGCCGGGCATCCCGGGGGCGGCGAAGCGCCTGACCCCGCCCGGTCGGACGGTCGCGGAGCTGCCGCGGATCGACGCGGTGCTGATCAGCCACGACCACTACGACCACCTCGACGTCCGCACCCTCGGCGCCCTCCCGCGGTCGACGCGCATCCTCGCGGGGCTGAACTCCGCCGCCTTCTTCCGGGCCCGCGGGTTCACCGACGTCGTCGAGCTGGACTGGTGGGAGTCGGTCGGCGTCGCGGGGCTCTCCGGCGAGGTGCGGATCGAGTTCGTCCCGGCCCGGCACTGGTCGCGGCGCACGGTGACCGACTACTGCCACCGGCTCTGGGGCGGCTGGGTGGTCACCGCGCCCGACGGCCGCGCGGTCCACCACGCCGGCGACAGCGCGGCCGGGCCGCACGTCGCCCGGATCGCCGCCCGGCACCGCCGGATCGAGATCGCGGCGCTGCCGGTCGGTGCCTACGCGCCGCGGGAGCTGCTGCGCACGGTGCACATGGATCCCGCCGAGGCGGTGAAGGTGGCCGAGACGTTGGGCGTGCGCCGGGTGGTCCCGGTCCACTGGGGCACCTTCGTGCTCTCCGGCGAGCCGGTGCTCGAGCCGATCGAGGCGACCCGCCGGGCCTGGGCCCGCGCCGGCCGTGACCGGGACGACCTCTGGGACCTCCCGATCGGCGGGTCCCGCACGCTGTGAGACTGCTCGTCTGGGGCACGGCGGTCCTCGCGTACGTCTGCTCGGTGACCGGCCGCTCCGCGCTCGCCGCGACCGGACCCGTCGCGGCGGCCCGGTTCGACGTCTCCGCGGGCGTGCTGTCCCTGCTCGCCGTGCTCTCGCTCGCCGTCTACGCCGTGCTGCAGATCCCCGCCGGGATGCTCGTCGACCGCTTCGGCCCGCGCCGCCTCATCGCGGGCGGCGCCGTGCTCGTGGCCGTCGGGCAGGTGCTGCTGGCGGTGGCGCCGTCGTTCCCGGTCGCGGTGGTCGGGCGGGTGCTCGCGGGCGCCGGCGACGCCGTCATGTTCGTCAGCGTCCTGCGGCTCGTCCCGACGTGGTTCGCACCACGACGCGTCCCGGTCGTCAACCAGCTCTCCGGCATCCTCGGCCAGTTCGGGCAGGCGGTGTCGGCCATCCCGCTCGCCGGTCTGGTGGTCTCCTCGGGCTGGACCGCCGCGTACCTCGTCGCGGCCGGCGCCACGGGGCTGGTCGCGGTCGCCGCGGCGCTGGTCGTCCGGCCCGGCCCGCTCGGGGTGGTGGCGGCGACCGAGCACGGCCGCATGCGCGAGGTCGTCGCGAGCCCGGGCGCCCGGCTCGGCTTCTGGTGCCACTTCGCCTCGCCGTTCTCGGCGAACGTATTCGGCCTGCTCTGGGGCTTCCCCTTCCTGACGGCGGGGGAGGGCGTCCCGGTCGGTCCGGCACGGCTGCTGACCAGCGGCGTCGTGCTGGTGACCATCCTCTTCGGCCCGCTGTTCGGGCTGCTCTCCGGCCGGTTCCCGCACCGCCGCGTCACGCTGATCACCGCGTCGGTGCTGGGGCAGGCGGTGGCCTGGTGCGTGGTGCTCGCCTGGCCGGGGACGGTGCCGCTGTGGCTGCTCGTGGTGCTGGTGGTGATCGTCGCGAGCGGGGGATCGGCCTCGCTCGTGGCCTTCGACGTCGCCCGGTCCGCGGTGCCCCCGGGGTCCATCGGCCGCGCGTCGGGGATGACGAACGTGGGCGGGTTCGTGTCCTCACTGCTCGTCGTGGCGCTGGTCGGCGTCCTGCTCGACCTGCAGGGTGCGGGCTCCCCGGACGCGTGGGACGCCGACGTCTTCCGCGTCGCCATGGCCGTGCACGTCCCGGTCCTGCTGATCGGGCTGGCCGGCATGTGGTTCTCCCGCCGTGCGCTCACCGTTCCCGACGACGGGTCGCGGCTGCCGGTGGCTGCCTCGCGCTGAGGCGCTCCGGGCGCCCGTGTCGTTCGGTGTCGCCGGTCGTCCTGGCTCATGTCAGCGGTGGCACACGGCGCGCACCGGACGTCAGCCGCGCGCCACGCTCGCCGGAGCCGCCTGACCATGATCACGTCGAGTGGACGCACATGGCTGTTCCGAAGATCGACATCAGCCATGACGGTCCACTCGACGTGATCATGCTCGGGCGAGACGTCACCCATCGGGCTCCGGCTGCCCCGGGAGCCCGATGCGTGACGTCTCAGCAGGCCGTCAGGCCCGTGCGCGGACCCGGCGCGCGCCGACCATCCCGGCCGCCGCGGCGAGGAGCCCGCCACCGAGCCACCAGGCCGCGCCGTTCTCGGTGCTGCCGTCGCCGGTCTCCGCCCCGCCCTCCGGCACGACCGTCACCTGGTCCGGCCGGGTGTAGTCGGACGTGGAGACCGACTCGTCCTGCCCGGTGTCGCCCGAATCGACCGCACCGTCGGAGCCGTCCCGCTCGCAGGCGACGCCGTCCTTGTCCCGGTCGAGGGCCGGCCGGTACCCGGGCGCACCGAGAGGAATGTTGAAGACGCCGATGGCGGCCGCCTCCTTGCAGCTCGAGAACGTCTGGGCGGAGGCCGAGCCCGCGAGCCCGACCGGGGCCAGCACGAGGACCGCCGACACGGCGACGGCGGATGCGAGGCGCTTCATGGGTGTCTCCTTCATGAGGTGGGTGACCAGCCGTCGTAGGCGGCGAAGACGATCACGTTGTCGTCGTAGCGGTGGGCGCTGCGGTCGAGGGCCCCGCCGCAGGTGATGAGCCGGAGCTGGGCGTCGCGGGTGTCGCCGTAGACCGCCGTCGTCGGGAAGGCGTCCTTGTCGGACTGGACGACGGTGGTGACGGTGAAGAACGCCGTCCGCCCGTCCCGCCGGGCGACGGCGATCCGGTCGCCCTCCTCGACGTCGTCGAGGTCGGCGAACACGCCCGCGCGTCCGTCGCCGTTGACGTGCCCGACGACCACGGCCGGCCCGAGCTCGCCCGGCGTGGGACCGAGCCGGTACCAGCCGGCCTGCTCGGGGGTGTGGACCGAGGGCACCTCGATCCGCTTCTGCGCGTCGACGCCCACGGGCTGGAGCGTCGAGCACGCGTCGATCGATCCGACCGTCACGGAGACGGGGTCGGACGTCGGCAGGGGAGTGCGGTCGAGGTGGACCGGTGCCCCGACCGGCGCGCACCGCGGCGGTGCCGGCGGCACGGACACCAGCGCCGCGAGGGCGAGGAGCAGGGCCGCCACCACGGCGAGGACGAGCGTGGCTCGGGGCGGAGGAGTGCGCGCGAGGTCGTCGACCAGCCGTGTACTGACGATCGTCATGAGGTCTCCCGGGGCGGGCGGGAGGCCGCCCCGTGTTCCGGGGCGACCTCCCACGGCGATCAGAGGCGGGACGTCGCGCGGCGGATCCACACGGCCAGACCCCCCAGGAGCGCCAGCACCGCGCCGCCTCCGAGCGTCATGCCGACCGCATCCCCGGTGCTGCCGTCACCGGTCTCCGCCCCACCGTCGGGAACGACGCTGACCTGGGCCTTCTTGTCGATCTCGTCGACCCGGCCGTCGCCGTCGTCGTCGATGCCGTCGACCTTCTCGGGTTCGCCGTCGCCGTCCTCGTCGCTGTAGCCGGACCCGGGATTCAGCGCGCCCGAGCAGTCCTGCTGAGCCGGAAGCGAGGACCGACCGGCAGAGAAGGATTCGGGCGACGACGGAATGCCGCCGCCGGCCTCGCCGGTGTCGGCATCCGGGTCGTCGGCGTCTCCGGTCCCGTCGCCGTCTGCGTCGCCGGTCTCGTCGTCACCCCCGTTGCCGTCCTCAGCGCCGTCCTCAGCGCCGTCGTCGGCGCCCTCGTCGGAGTCCTCGTCGGAGCTACCTGTGTCGCCTCCGTCCTCGCTCCCGGTGTCGTCGCCTCCGCCACCGACCTCCTCTCCCGTGTCCTCGTCGATCGGCTTCGCGCCGCCGTCACTGTCGGTCTCGCAATTGGCAGCCTGATAGGCCAACGCCGGCGCGGCGCTGAACGTCGACGCCGAACTCACCCCCGGCATCACCATCAGCGCAACCACGGCTCCAGCAGCCATCATGGTCTTCTTCATCTCGAGCCCCCCGACTCGGTCGAAACCGACGAACCGGCCAGTTCGTCGGAGGTGCGGGAGTCAACTCGTGTGGGTGTCGAGAGTCGGGGACATCCACCGTCGGCACGCCGCACCCGATCGGGCGGACCCGGAACTGGGAAAGTGGACTCGCCAACACCAAGATCACGTCGACTGGACCGCCAGAGCTGATGTCGATCTTCGGAACAGCCATGGGCGTCCACCGGACGTGATCATGGTCCGGCGGCCGGACCACCTCGCGCGCGCCGACCCGCCGTCGGGACGAGCCAGGAGGGTGGGACCCGCTGAGCCAGGCAGAGGAGCGGATGCCGTCGTAGCGTGGTGGAGGTGAGCACCCCGCGCCCGAACCAGGCCACCGGCCCGTCCACCCCGGCGCCGAACACCCAGCCGGAGGGCCTCCCCACCACCCTGGGTGAGCTCCGCGCGAGCGACCACCCCGCCAAGACCGCGCGCAGCGTCCGTGACGAGCTGCGCGACAACCTCCTGACCGCCCTGCGGGCCGGCGAGAACCCGTGGCCCGGGATCGTCGGCTTCGAGCGGACCGTGCTGCCGCAGTTCGAGCGCGCGATCATCGCCGGCCACGACGTCGTCCTGCTCGGCGAGCGCGGTCAGGGCAAGACCCGGCTGCTGCGCAGCCTCGTGGCCCTGCTCGACGAGTGGACGCCCGTCATCGCCGGCTCCGAGCTCGGCGAGCACCCGGAGCAGCCGATCATGCCCGCGAGCATCCGGCGGGCGACGCTCGAGGGCGACTCGCTGGCGGTCGGCTGGCGGCACCGCTCGGAGCGCTACGCCGAGAAGCTCGCGACCCCCGACACCAGCGTCGCCGACCTCATCGGCGACGTCGACCCGGTCAAGGTCGCCGAGGGCCGCTCCCTGGGCGACCCGGAGACCATCCACTACGGCCTCGTCCCGCGCGCGCACCGCGGCATCGTCACCATCAACGAGCTGCCCGACCTCGCCGAGCGCATCCAGGTCGCGCTGCTCAACGTCATGGAGGAGCGCGACATCCAGGTGCGCGGCTACACGCTGCGCCTGCCCCTGGACATCCTCCTGGTCGCGAGCGCGAACCCCGAGGACTACACCAACCGCGGGCGGATCATCACCCCGCTGAAGGACCGCTTCGGCGCAGAGGTCCGCACCCACTACCCGCTGGAGGTCGCGGGCGAGGTCGCGCTGATCCGGCAGGAGGCGGACGTCGTCTCCGAGGTGCCCGACCACCTGCTCGAGGTCATCGCCCGCTTCACCCGCAACCTGCGCGGTGCCAGCGCCATCGACCAGCGCTCCGGCGTCTCGGCCCGGTTCTCCGTGGCCGCCGCCGAGACCGTGGCCGCGGCGGCCCTGCGCCGGGCCGCGGTGACGGGGGAGGACGTCCCGGTCGCACGCCCGGTCGACCTCGAGGCCGTGCCGCCGGTCCTGCGCGGCAAGCTCGAGTTCGAGTCCGGGGAGGAGGGTCGCGAGGAGGAGCTGCTGACCCACCTGCTGCGGCGGGCGGTCGCCGAGACCGCGCGCAAGCGGCTCGCCGGCGTGGACCTCGGTCCGCTCGCCGACGCCGTCGCCGAGGGCCGCCGCGTGGTGACGGGGGAGCGGGTCCCGGCCCGCGAGGTCGTCGCGACGCTGCCGTCGATCCCCGTCGTCCGGACCGTCGCCGACCGGCTCGGTGCGGGCGACACCGAGGCGCCCGGCCCGCTGGCCTCCGCCGTCGAGCTGGCCCTCGAGCACCTCTACCTCACCCGCAAGCTGGCCAAGGACGACCACGAGGACGACGGGACGGTCACCTATGGCGGCTGAGAATCTTCCCGACGGCGGGTCGGGGCGGAAGCCGCCGCCCGGCCGCTACTCCTACGGCCGGTTCTACGACGGGCCCGACCCGCTCGCCCCGCCGTTCGACATCCGCGAGGCGATGGACGCGCTCGGCCGTGACGTCATGGAGGGCACCAGCCCACGCCAGGCGATGCGCGAGCTGATGCGACGTGGCCTGCGCGACCAGCAGGGGCTCGACGATCTGCAGCGTCGCCTCAACGAGCAGCGCCGCCGGCTGCAGCGGGAGAACCGGCTCGACGGCACGCTGCAGGAGATCCGGGAGCTGCTGAACCAGGCGCTCGAGGCGGAGCGGAACTCGCTGCAGGCGGAGGACTCCGACGACGCGCGGTTCCGGGAGATGAGCCTGGACGCGCTGCCGGACTCGACGGCGGGCGCGGTCAACGAGCTGGAGAACTACGACTGGCGCAACGCCGAGGCGCGCCAGGCCTACCAGCGGATCCAGGACCTCATGGGCCGGGAGGCGCTCGACCAGCGCTTCCAGGGCATGAAGCAGGCGATGGAGAACGCGACGCCCGAGGACGTCGAGCGGGTGCAGGAGATGCTCTCCGACCTCAACGACCTGCTCGAGGCCCACGGTCGCGGCGAGGACACCACCGAGCAGTTCTCCGAGTTCATGGGCAAGCACGGGGAGTACTTCCCCGAGAACCCGAGCAACACCGAGGAGCTGATCGACGCGCTCGCGCAACGCTCCGCGGCGGCGCAGCGGATGATGAACTCGCTGTCCGCCGAGCAGCGCGCCGAGCTCGAGGGCCTCATGCAGTCCGCGTTCGGCGACCCCCGGCTGGCCGAGCAGCTCTCGCGACTGGACTCGCAGCTGCAGGCCATGCGCCCGGGGGAGGACTGGGACGGGCAGGGCCGGTTCCGGGGCGAGAACCCGATGGGCATGGGCGAGGGCGCGCGGGCGATGGAGCAGCTCGCGCAGCTGGACTCGCTCTCCGAGCAGCTCTCGCAGAGCTACCCGGGCGCCCGCATGGAGGACATCGACCTGGAGGCGCTCGAGGCGTCGCTCGGTCGGCAGGCCCGGGTGGACGCGCAGCGGCTCGCCGAACTCGAGCGTGAGCTGGAGAACCAGGGCGTGTTCGAGCGCGGCCCGGACGGCGCGCTGACGTTGTCGCCGAAGGCGCTGCGCCAGCTCGGCCAGTCGGCGCTGCGGGACGTCGTCGGGTCGCTGTCGACGCGGCGCGGCGAGCGGGAGACCCAGCGGTCCGGGGCGGCGGGAGAGGCGAGCGGGGCGACCCGTCCGTGGGCCTTCGGCGACACCGAACGGTGGGACACCTCGCGCACGCTGCTCAACGCCGAGCTGCGCAAGGCCGGCGGGGACGACCGCGCCCTCGACGTCACCGACGTCGAGATCGTGGAGACCGAGCAGCGGACACGGGCGGCGGTGGCGCTGTGCGTGGACACGTCGTGGTCGATGGTGGCCGACGGCCGGTGGGTGCCGATGAAGCGCACCGCGCTGGCCCTGCACCACCTCGTCTCGACGCGCTTCCGCGGCGACGCGCTGCAGATCATCACCTTCGGGCGGCACGCGCAGGCGGTCGACCTGGGGCAGCTCACGGGGCTGGAGGGGGTCTGGGAGCAGGGCACGAACCTGCACCACGCCCTGCTCCTCGCGGGCCGGCACCTGCGACGGCACTCCGACGCGGCGCCGGTGGTGCTCGTGGTGACCGACGGCGAGCCGACGGCGCACCTCGAGCCGGACGGGCACGCGGTCTTCGACTACCCGCCGACCCCGGAGACGCTGCGGGCGACCCTCAACGAGGTGGACGTGATCGCCCGCCTCAAGGCCGCCCTGACCGTGTTCATGCTCGGCGACGACCCGCGGCTCGAGGCGTTCGTCGACCTGGTCGCCCGGCGCAGCGGTGGCCGGGTGATCGCGCCCGACCTGGACGGGCTGGGGGCGGCCGTGGTGAGTGACTACCTCCACAGCCGGCGACGGTGAGGAGCGGAGACAAACGATCTCCCGGTGGCTCACGGTCACCGTTGTGCCACAGATAACCGGTTGCGTGATCGGGTGCACCCGAACGGGCCTAGCGCGTCGGTTACTCTGGGATACGGCAGGAGTCGAACCCCCCCGCGACTCCCGCCATCCCCGGTCGGGTCCCGGTTCCGCGAGGACAGGCCCGTCGTGCTCGCCCGCGACGGACCTGCGACGGGACCCGGCCGGGACCCACGCGGGTCACGTCCGGCCCCGGTGGGAGCGTGCGCTGGCATAAGGTCGCCCCCATGCAATCGTGGTCTGGAGTCGACGTCCCCCAGGTGCCCGGCACCCCGCCCCCGTTGCGGTTGTTCGACACCTCCACCGGCGAGATCCGACCCACCTCGCCGGCCGCGTCCGGGGCCCGGATGTACGTCTGCGGCATCACCCCGTACGACGCGACGCACCTCGGGCACGCCGCGACCTACCTCGCCTTCGACCTGGTCAACCGGTGCTGGCGCGACGCCGGGTACGACGTGCACTACGTCCAGAACGTCACCGACATCGACGACCCCCTCCTCGAGCGGGCGGAGCGCGACTCCGACGACTGGGTCGTGCTCGGGATGCGCGAGACGGCGCTGTTCCGCGAGGACATGGAGTCGCTGCGCGTGCTCCCCCCGCGGCACTACATCGGCGCGGTCGAGGCGATGGACGAGATCACCGAGCTGGTCGGCAAGCTGCTCGCCTCCGGCGCCGCCTACCGCGCCGACGACCCCGAGCACCCCGACGTCTACTTCGACCACACCACGACGGCGGACTTCGGCTACGTCTCGCGCTACTCGACGGCGGAGATGGAGCGGATCTTCCCGGAGCGCGGCGGCGACCCCGACCGGCGCGGCAAGCGCCACCCGCTCGACGCCCTGCTCTGGCGCACCGCTCGCGAGGGTGAGCCGTCCTGGTCCTCCGACCTCGGCGACGGCCGGCCGGGCTGGCACGTCGAGTGCACCGCGATCGCGATGAACCGCCTCGGCGACGCCTTCGACGTCCAGGGCGGCGGGTCCGACCTCGCCTTCCCGCACCACGAGTTCGGGTCCGCGCACGGCGAGGCCCTCACCGGGATCCATCCCATGGCCCGGCACTACTGCCACGCCGGGATGATCGGGCTCGACGGCGAGAAGATGTCGAAGTCGAAGGGCAACCTCGTCTTCGTCTCCCGCCTGCGCGCCGACCGGGTCGACCCCATGGCCGTGCGCCTCGCGCTGCTCTCGGGCCACTGGCGCACCGACCGCTCCTGGACCGCGGAGCTCCTCACCGGCGGGCAGGCACGCCTGCACCGGTGGCGCGAGGCGGTCTCGCTGGACGCGACGCCCGACCCGACGGAGACCGTCGAGAAGGTGCGCGGTCACCTCGCCGACGACCTCGACAGCCCCGGGGCGCTCGCCGCGGTCGACGCGTGGGCCGACGAGGCCCTGCGTCGTCCCGGCTCGGGCACCGTTCCCGACGGCGGGTCCCGGGCGGCGGGTGCGATCGACGCGCTGCTGGGCATCACCCTGCGCTGACGTATCCGCGAGGAGGAACCCACGATGGCCCGCAACGTGCTCGGTGGCGAGCTCGCCGACTGCAGCCACGACCCCGTCACCGGCTTCTACCGGGACGGCTGCTGCGAGACCGGCCCCGACGACGCCGGGGTGCACACGGTCTGCGCTCGGGTCACCGCCGAGTTCCTGGAGTTCTCGGCGGCCCGGGGCAACGACCTCACCCGGTCCGACGCGAACTTCCCCGGCCTCACGCCCGGCGATCGCTGGTGCCTGTGCGCGGGCCGGTGGAAGGAGGCCCTCGACGGCGGGGTCGCCCCGCCGGTCGTGCTCGAGGCCACCCACGCCCGGACGCTGGAGTGGGTGGACCTCGACGACCTGCGCGCGCACGCGATCACCGAGTAGCGCGTGTCCCGCCCCGCGCCCCCCGCGACCGCCGCGCAGGCCCGTGCGCGGCGCGGGGCGGTGCGGCGGCTGGACCAGGCCCTCGTCGAGCGGGACCCGCACGCGGACCGGGATCCGGAGCACTCCCGCCGTCGTGCGGTGGTGGTCGGAGCCGTGCTCGCAGTCCTGGGGCTGGCCGCGGCGGCCGTGGTCGGCCTGGCCCGCGGGGACACCGACTGGCGCGCCGCGACCATCGTGCGCGGCGTGCCCAGCGGCGCGCTCTACGTGGTGGCGCGCGAGCCCTCGCCCCGCCTGGTGCCCACCACCGACCTCAGCTCGGCGCGCCTGCTCGCCGCCGACGTCGATCCCCGGCGGGCCGACCCGGCCGCGCGACTCGCCCCCGCCGATCCCACCCCCGTCCGGGACGACGCCCTGGCCGGGGTCGAGCGCACCGGGACGGTGGGCCTGGCCGGCGCACCCGCGGTGCTGCCGGACACCGCGACCCCCGCGGCGCCCGACGTCTGGGCGGTCTGCGACGTGCCCGCGGGCGCGGGCGTGCGGGCGATCGTGCTCGGCGGCGAACCCGCGCTCGGCCGGACCCTGACGGCGGGGGAGTCGTTGCTGCTGCGCGGCGACGACGGGCGGACGTGGTTGGTCGGCGACGGCCGGCGGGCGGCGGTCGACCCCGCGGCCGGGGCCGTGGTGCGCGGCCTGGGCATCGCCGGGATCCCCGCCCGCCCCGCCGGGAGCGCCCTGCTCGGCTCGCTGCCGGAGGGCGCGCCGCTGGTGCCGCCGGGCATTCCCGGGGCGGGCCTCGCCCCGACCGACCCGACCACGCGCGCCCTCGGCCTCCCCGTCGGGGCGGTCGCCCGGGTCGGTGGGGCCACGCCCGGGGTCGGCCGGTTCCTGGTCGTGCTCGACGGCGGGGTGCAGGAGGTGCCCGACGTCGTCGCCGAGCTCATCCGCTTCGCGTCCCCGGGCGCCGATCCCCGGGTCGCCGAACTCCCCGCCGCCCTGGTAGACCGCCTGCCGCGGCGCGTGGGCGTCGACCTCGGCGCCTACCCCCGCACCTTCCCGCGCGTCCTCGGCGTGGAGGACGCGCCGGTGGCCTGCGCCGCGCCGACGGTCGGAGGCGCCACCACCGTCGCGGTGGCCGGGACCCTGCCCGCGCCGGTGCCGCCGACCCCGCTCGGCGAGCCCGGCGCTACGGGGCCGGTCACGGCGGTGCGGGTGGCCGGGGCCGGCGCGTACGTGGTGCCGGTCGGGCCGGGGGAGCCGTTCGACCCCGACCGCGGCGTGGTCGTCGACCAGGTCGGCCGGGTCTTCCCGGTGGCGGGTCGCTCCGCGGCCGCCGCGCTCGGGCTGGGCGACCCCCGCCCGGCTCCCCGCAGCGTGGTCGGCCTGCTGCCGCGGGGCCCGGTCCTGTCCGCCGAGGCGGCGCGGACCCTCCGCTGAGCGCAGGCAGTGCGTCGCTGCCTGCGTCCGGTGCCAGGGAACCCGGCACCGTCGGGACCCGGACCCACGACCCGTCGTCGGGAAGCTACCGCTCCCAGGGACCGCCGAGGCTCGGGCCACCGGCGACGTCGTCCGGACCGCCCGGGTCGCGCCGGCGCAGGTAGCGCTCGAAGTCGGCCGCGATCTCGTCGCCCGACGCCTCCTGGAGGTCGGACTCGGCGTCGCCGGCCTCCTCGAGGGCCTTGACGTACTCGCGGACCTCGTCGTCCTCGTCGGCCATCTCCGAGACCGTGCGCTCCCACTTCTCGGCCTGCTCGGGCAGCGCCCCGAGCGGGACCTCGACGTCGAGGACCTCCTCGACGCGCTGCAGCAGCGCGATCGTCGCCTTCGGGGCGGGCGGCTGCGAGACGTAGTGCGGCACCGCGGCCCAGAAGGAGATGGCGGGGATGCCCGCCTGGACGCAGGCGTCGTTGAGGACCCCGGTGATGCCGGTCGGACCCTGGTAGCGGGAGCTGGACAGGCCGTAGCGGGCCGCCGACTCCTTGTCGAACGACGAGCCGGTCACGGGAACCGGGCGGGTGTGCGGGGTGTCGGCCAGGAGGGCCCCGAGCGTGATCACCGTGGTGACGCCGAGCTCCTCGGCCTTGGCCACGATCTCGCCCACGAAGGACCGCCAGCGCATGTTGGGCTCGATGCCGCGCACGAGCACGAGATCGCGCTCCGAACCGGGCGGGCGGCAGAGCGTGAACCGCGTGGTGGGCCAGTCGATCGCCCGGCTGATCCCGTCGACCAACCGCACGGTCGGGCGCGAGACCTGGAAATCGTAGTAGTCCTCGGGGTCGATCGCACCCAGTTCCGTGGCATCCCAGTTCAGCGTGAGGTGCTCCACGGCCGTGCTGGCGGCGTCCCCGGCGTCGTTCCATCCCTCGAACGCACACAGCATGACCGGGTCGTTCAGCTCGCGAGCAGGGATTCCGGCGTCGTCGGAGGCGGACACCGGGCCAGTTTACGGGTCGTGACGAGGCTCGCAGGGCAGACGGTTGACCCGCTCGTCACGTTACGATCGTGTGATGACTACCCCGAGTGAGTCACCTTTCCTGACAGCCCTGCACTCCCGCGTACTCATCGGTGACGGCGCGATGGGAACGGCCCTGCAGGACCAGGATCTGACCCTCGAGGACTTCCAGGATCTCGAGGGCTGCAACGAGATTCTGAACGTGTCCCGCCCGGACGCCGTCAAGCAGGTCCACCTCGGCCACCTCGACGCCGGCGCCGACGTCATCGAGTCCAACACCTTCGGGACCAACTGGCCGAACCTCAACGAGTACGACATCCCCGAGCGGATCTACGAGCTGTCGCTGGCCGGCACGAAGATCGCCCGGGAGGCGGCCGACGAGTTCGCGACCGCCGACCGCCCGCGCTTCGTCTTCGGCTCCAACGGCCCCGGCACCAAGCTGCCGACCCTCGGCCACGCCCCGTACGCGAAGCTGCGCGACGCCTACGTCGAGTCGGTCCTCGGCCAGCTCGAGGGCGGCGCCGACGCGATCCTCGTCGAGACCTGCCAGGACCTCCTGCAGTCCAAGGCCGCGATCCTCGGCGCCTACCGCGCGATGGAGCAGTACGGCCGCCGCGTCCCCGTCATCTGCCACGTCACCGTCGAGCTCACCGGCACCATGCTGGTCGGCTCCGAGATCACGGCGGCCCTGACGGCGCTCGAGCCGCTCGGCATCGACGGCATCGGCCTGAACTGCGCCACCGGCCCGGCCGAGATGAGCGAGCACCTCCGGGCGCTCTCCCGGCAGTCCCGCATCCCGGTCACGGTCATGCCGAACGCCGGCCTGCCCGAGCTCGGCCCGAACGGCCCCGAGTACCCGCTGCAGCCCCAGGAGCTCGCGGACTACTGCGCCTCGTTCATCACCGACTACGGCCTGCAGCTCGTCGGCGGCTGCTGCGGCACCACGAACGAGCACGTCCGGGCGCTCGCGGAGACCTGCCGCGACCTCACGCCGACGCCCCGCGACCCGAAGCCCGAGCCGGGCATCTCCTCGATGTACCACTCGGTGCCGTTCCGCCAGGACGCCGGCCTGCTGATGATCGGCGAGCGCTCGAACGCGAACGGCTCGAAGGCGTTCCGCGAGGCGATGGTCGCCGAGGACTACGAGAAGTGCGTGGACATCGCCAAGGCGCAGACCCGTGAGGGCGCGCACTGGATGGACCTCTGCATCGACTACGTCGGCCGCGACGGCACGGCGGACATGGACCGGCTCGCCCACGACGTCTCGACCGCCTCGACGCTCCCCGTCGTGCTCGACTCCACCGAGCCCGAGGTGCTGGAGGCCGGCCTGGAGCAGCTCGGCGGCCGCTCCGCGGTCAACTCGGTGAACTACGAGGACGGCGACGGCCCCGACTCGCGGTTCATGAAGATCATGAAGATCGCGAAGGAGCACGGCGCCGCGATCGTCGGTCTCTGCATCGACGAGGAGGGCCAGGCCCGTACCGCGGAGTGGAAGACCCGGATCGCGTTCCGCCTCATCGAGGACCTGAACACCAACTGGGGCATCCGCACCGAGGACATCATCATCGACTGCCTCACCTTCCCGATCTCCACCGGTCAGGAGGAGGTCCGCAAGGACGGCATCGAGACGATCAACGCCATCAAGCAGCTCAAGGAGCGCTACCCCGAGGTCCAGACCACGCTCGGGCTGTCGAACATCTCGTTCGGTCTGAACCCGGCCGCCCGTCAGGTGCTGAACTCGGTGTTCCTCTCCGAATGCGTGGACGCGGGCCTCGACACCGCCATCGTGAACTCGGCGAAGATCCTCCCGATGTCGCAGATCCAGGAGGACCAGCGCCAGGCCGCGCTGGACCTGGTCTACGACCGGCGGACCGAGGACCACGACCCGCTGCAGCACTTCATGAACCTCTTCGAGGGCGTGTCGGCGCAGTCGTCGAAGGACCAGCGCGCCGAGGAGCTCGCGGCCATGCCGCTGTTCGAGCGCCTCGCCCAGCGGATCGTCGACGGGAACCGAAACGGTCTCGAGGAGGACCTGAACGCGGGCATGGAGGAGAAGGACCCGCTCGAGATCATCAACACCGACCTGCTCGGTGGCATGAAGGTCGTCGGCGAGCTCTTCGGTGCCGGCAAGATGCAGCTGCCCTTCGTGCTCGCCTCGGCCGAGGTGATGAAGGCGGCCGTGGCCCACCTCGAGCCGCACATGGAGGCGACCGAGAACTCCGGCAAGGGCAAGATCCTGCTGGCGACGGTCAAGGGCGACGTCCACGACATCGGCAAGAACCTCGTCGACATCATCCTGTCGAACAACGGCTACGACGTCGTGAACATCGGCATCAAGCAGCCGATCAACGCGATCCTCGAGGCGGCCGAGGAGAACAAGGTCGACGCCATCGGGATGTCCGGGCTGCTGGTCAAGTCGACCGTGGTCATGAAGGACAACCTCAAGGAGATGAACGACCGGGGGATCGCCGAGAAGTACCCGGTGCTGCTCGGCGGTGCCGCGCTCACCCGCTCCTACGTCGAGAACGACCTCGGCGAGCTCTACCAGGGCGACGTCCGCTACGCCAAGGACGCCTTCGAGGGCCTGCGGCTCATGGACTCCGTCATGACCGGCGAGGGCCCCTCGGAGGACGAGAAGGCCAAGGCCGCCGAGCGCAAGGAGCGCCGCGAGCGGTCCGAGCGGATCAAGGCCAAGCGCGACGCGGAGCGGGAGGAGTCCGAGGACGTCGACCCGGACGCGATCTCCGACGTCGCCCGCCGCATCGAGGTCCCGCAGCCGCCGTTCTGGGGCACCCGCGTCGTGCGCGGCGTCCGGCTCGCCGACTACGCCGCCCTGCTCGACGAGCGCGCGACGTTCTTCGGACAGTGGGGGCTGCGCGGCTCCAAGGGCGGGGACGGCCCCTCCTACGAGGAGCTCGTCGAGACCGAGGGCCGGCCGCGCATGCGCTACTGGCTCGACCGGCTCCAGTCCGAGGGCATCCTCGCCCACGCCGCGATCGTCGCCGGGTACTTCCCGGTGATCTCCGAGGGCCAGGACGTCGTCGTGCTCGACGAGGCCAAGCCCGAGGCCAAGGAGCTCCACCGCTTCTCGTTCCCGCGGCAGAAGCGCGACCGTCGCCTGTGCCTGGCCGACTTCTTCCGCACCCGGGAGGAGGCGACCGAGCTCGGCAGCGTCGACGTCATGCCGATGAACCTCGTGACGATGGGGCAGCCGATCGCGGACTTCGCCAACGAGCTGTTCGCGGCGAACTCCTACCGCGACTACCTCGAGGTCCACGGCCTCGGCGTGCAGCTCACCGAGGCGATGGCCGAGTTCTGGCACCGCCGCGTCCGCGAGGAGCTGACCTTCGCCGACGGGTCGACGATGGCCGACCAGGACCCGGCCGACGTGAACGAGTACTTCAAGCTCGGCTACCGCGGCGCCCGCTACTCCCTGGGCTACGGGGCCTGCCCGAACGTCGAGGACCGGGCCAAGATCGTGGAGCTGCTCGACCCGAGCCGCATCGGGGTCGAGCTCTCGGAGGAGGACCAGCTCCACCCCGAGCAGTCCACCGATGCGCTGGTGGTCCACCACCCGGAGGCCAAGTACTTCAATGCCTGATCTGGCTGCCGTCCTGTGGGACATGGACGGCACGCTGGTCGACTCCGAGGGTCTGTGGTCGATCACGATGACGGAGCTCGCCGCCCACCTGGGCGGCGAGCTCTCCCTCGCGACCCGTGAGGAGCTGACCGGCTCGAGCCTGCGCCGCACCTCGGCCACGGTGCTGCGCGAGGTCGGTCTTCCCGACGACGGGGCCTCGGTCGAGAAGGCCGGTCGGTGGCTGCTCGACCGCACCCACGAGGTGTTCGCCGAGGGCCTGCCGTGGCGGCCGGGGGCACGGGACGCCTTGGCGGCGGTGCGGGCGGCCGGCGTCGCCACGGCCCTGGTGACGAGCACCTACCGCGAGCTCACCGAGGTCGCGCTGGACCAGATCGGCCGCGAGTGGTTCGACGTCACCGTCTGCGGCGACGAGGTCACGGCCACCAAGCCCGATCCGGCGCCCTACCGGCGGGCCTGCCAGCTGCTGGGCGTCGATCCCGACGCGTGCGTGGCCGTCGAGGACTCGCCGACCGGTGCGGCCTCGGCGGAGGCGGCCGGCGCGTGGGTACTCGTCGTGCCCGCGGGCCCGCCGGTGCCGGCCGGTGGGCGCCGGAGCTTCCGGGAGTCGCTGGAGGGCCTCACCGTGAGCGACATGCGGCTGCTCCGATCGGCGAGCGTGCCCTGACCCCTTCGGTCGATCGTTCGGCCGCGGAGCGATACACGTCCGCCGATCGGATTCGGCCGTTCGGAGCAGTACCACCCGTCCATGCACATGAGGAGCCCGGAAGATGCAAGCATCGGCGAACGTGAAGACGTTCGACGGGCTCTTCGAGGAGCTCAGCACCAAGGCCCGTGACCGTCCCGAGGGCTCGGGCACCGTCGCCGCACTCGACGCCGGAGTCCACGCCCAGGGCAAGAAGGTGCTGGAGGAGGCCGGCGAGGTCTGGCTGGCCGCCGAGCACGAGACCGACGACAAGCTCGCCGAGGAGATCTCCCAGCTGCTCTACCGGACGCAGGTGATCATGCTCGGTCGGGGCCTGACGCTCGACGACGTGTACAAGTACCTCTGAACCATCGAACTCGGGTACCGCGCCCCGCGCGTGGTGCCGCCAGGAGAGAGCCATGCTCCGCGTCGCCGTCCCGAACAAGGGGTCCCTCGCCGAGGAGGCGTCGCGCATGCTGCGCGACGCCGGGTACCGGCAGCGGTCGGACAGCCGTGACCTGTCCCTGCACGACCGCAACAACGGGGTGCAGTTCTTCTACCTGCGCCCCAAGGACATCGCGACCTACGTCTCCGAGGGCCAGCTCCACCTGGGGATCACCGGGCACGACCTGACCGAGGAGTCGTCGGCCTCGGTCAACGAGGTGCTCAAGCTCGGGTTCGGCAACTCGGCGTTCCGCTACGCCGCGCCGATCGCCAAGGGCTGGACCGTGCAGGACCTCGCGGGCAAGCGGATCGCCACGTCCTTCCCGCGGCTGGTGCGCGCGAACCTCGCCCAGCAGCGGATCTCGGCCAAGGACGTCATCCGGCTCGACGGGGCCGTCGAGGTGTCGATCGAGCTCGAGGTCGCCGACGCCATCGCCGACGTCGTCTCGACCGGCCGCACGCTCGCGCAGCACGGTCTCGAGCCGATCGGCGACCCGATCCTCGAGTCCGAGGCCGTCATCGTCGACCGCAACGCCAAGTTCGACCAGCAGCCGGACTCCGTGGACATCACTAAGGCCAAGTACCGGTTCATCGAGCGGCTGCGGGGCGTCGTCTTCGCCCGGCAGTACGTGATGCTCGACTACGACTGCCCCCAGGTCGTCCAGGACGAGGCGGTCCAGATCACGCCCGGCGTGCAGTCGCCGACCGTCGCCCCGCTCTCGCTGGACGGGTGGGTGGCCGTGCGGTCGATGGTGCGCCGCAGCCGGGTCAACGACGTGATGGACGAGCTCGCCGACCTCGGCTGCACCGGCATCGTGACCTCCTCGCTGCAGTCCTGCCGCGCCGTCCTGCCCGGACACGGCGGCGTCAGCTCGATGCCGGGCGCCACCCCGCCCCCGGCCGAGTCGCCCTCGTCGTCCGACCCCGCCGTCGCGCGGATGGGCGTCGCGGGCCGCTGAGCGCCCTCAGCGGGGCCGGACGGTCAGCGCCTGGGCGGCGCGGCCGACCGGCCCCAGCTCGTCGTGGAGCACCGAGTAGGCCGTGCCGGTGCCCTCGGGGCCGATCACGCTGTCGGCGTCCAGCCCGGTCCACTCCCCGGTGGGCGCGCGGTGGAGGTGCAGCGTGAGGTCGGTGTTCACGAACAACCAGTTCCGCAGGTCGAGTCGGCTCGCGGCACCGTTCGTCGAGTCGGCCACCGCGGCGAGTCGCTGGGCCGGCGACGGCTCCTCGCCCTCGACGACCTGGCCGCGCAGCCGCCCCCACGCCTGCCCGGGCCCCCTGACCTCCAGGCCACCGGTGATCCAGCGCCAGTCCACCGAGGTCAGGTAGCCCGGCAGCCAGCCGTCGGGGATGTCGCGGGAGGTCCCGGCGTCGGGACCGGGCAGGGCGGGCATCGCGGTGCCCGGCACCGTGACGACGTCCCCGGTGTCGCCGACGCCGTGGAACCAGCCGTGCGCGCGGGCGACCGCCCGCGCCGGGCCGCCGGCCGGGTCGGCCGCGGCGAGCTCCGCCGTGACGAGCTCGATCGTGCGTCCGGGGCGGGTGACCTCCGCGCGCACCTCGAGCTCGCCGACCGGGACCTTGCCGAGCACCTCCACGGTGACCCGGGCGAGCCGCACGTCGTCCCGGCCCGAGCGCCGCTCCAGGGCCCGGATCAGCAGCGCGCTCGGCGGGCCCATGTGCTGGGCGTCGGCGAACCACGGGCCGGCCGTGGACGCGGACGCCGAGACCCGCGTGCCGTCCGGGCGGTCGTCGTCGAGGAGACGGAAGTAGGGCTCGGGGACGGGGGCGGTCATGGGGGAGCGGTCTCCACGGTCTCGTCGGGGCGCACGTCGCGGCTCTCACCGGGCCAGCCGGGGTAGTCCGGCGGCGTCCCGCCGAACGCTGGGCAGACTGCCTGGTGGGAGCACCAGCTGCACGCCCGACCCGGGTTCGGCCGGAAGTCGCCGGTGGGCGCCGCGCGCAGGATCGCGGCCCACAGCGCGACCACCGTCCGCTCGAAGCGCTCCAGCTCGGGCACGGTCGGCGCGTGGGTGAGGCTCTGCCCGTCGGCGAGGTACATCAGCCGCAGCTGGCGGGGCAGCACACCGCGGGCCCGCAGCAGGACGAGCGCATAGAACTTCAGCTGGAACAGCGCCCGTGCCTCGAACACCTCACGGGGCGCCGCCCCCGTCTTGTAGTCGACGATCCGCACGTCGCCCTCCGGGGAGACGTCGAGCCGGTCGACGTAGCCGCGCAGCCCGACCCCGGACGCGAGCTCGGTCTCCAGGTACACCTCGCACGCCTCGGGCCGCAGCCGCCGGGGGTCCTCCATCGCGAAGTACGCGTCGACGAGGGCGGCCGCCGCGGCCGGGTCGCCGAGCAGGGCCCGGTCGTCGCCGTCCAGCTCCGCCACGACCTCCGCCAGCAGCGCGTGCGCCCGCGCCGGGCGGCGCAGCGGTGGGTCGAGCCCGAAGAGCCGCTCCAGCACCGCGTGCACCACGATCCCGCGCAGCTGGGCGGGGCTGCGCCGCTCCGGCAACCGGTCGACCGCGCGGAACCGGTAGAGCAGCGGACACTGCTTGAAGTCCCCGGCCCGGGAGGGCGACAAGGCGGGCCGGCGCCGCGGCCGGTCCTCCGGCGACGTCCGCGGGGCGGGGACGGTGGGGGAGGTCGTCGTCTCGATCATGTCCCGCACGGTAGGGCCGACCCCCGACAGTCTCGCTCCGCCTCCGGCGCGCTCCCACGTCGTGATCGCGGCTTCGTGAGCGACACGCGCAGGCCCTGCCGCGACACGCTCACGAGGTCCATGCGCCCGAAGCCGGACGGATCCGGGCGGCCCCGGGCTGCGTCGGAACGGGTGTGAGCGTCGAGACGAGAGATCGGGTCGTCCGGGCACGGTTCCGGGACCAGGACGGGCTGCTGAGCACAGCGCAGGCGAAGGAGGCCGGCTTCACGCGCGCCCAGATCGCGGCGCGGGTGAAGAAGGGGGAGTGGCAGAAGGACCTGCACGGTGTCCTACGCGCCGCCGACCACACCGTCACACCCCGCTCCCGAGTGCGCGCGGTCGCGCTGTCCGTCGGCGACGTCGGGACGGTCGTCGGGTGCGCAGCGGCCTTCTGGTGGCGGCTGACCGACGTCTGCCCCGCCGTCGTCGAGGTGGCGGTCCCGCACGGCACGCGACTGCGGCCGCGCACAGGGGTCCGGTACGTGCACCGGGCGGTGCCCGACGGCGAACGCGTGGTGGTCGACGGGGTGGCCGTGACGAAGAAGCCCGCCACCGTGCTGGCCGCCGTCGTCTCCCTGGGGTCGTCCCTCGGTGCGCGCCTCATGGACCAGGCGCTCCAGGCGGGCGTCGACCTCGAGGCGATGTGGCGGGCCCATCGGCTCGGGGCGGGCCGGCACGGAGCGGCCCTCGCGTTCACGCTGCTCGTCCTCGCCGGCGGGGGAGCGCGGTCCGAGGCCGAACGTCGGGCGCACCGCAGCCTGCGGGCGGCCGGGATCCGAGGGTGGACCGCCGACCACGAGGTCCGGCTCCGTGCCTACGGCCGGGCGGTCCTCGACCTCGCGTTCGCCGACCAGCTGGTGGTGGTGGAGATCGACGGATGGGCCTACCACCGGGATCTGCGCGCCTTCCTCCGGGACGCGCGTCGGCAGAACGCGCTGATGGTCGAGGGCTGGATCGTGATCCGGACGAACTGGTTCGACCTGCGGGACGACCCCGAGGGGTTCGTCCGCACCGTCCAGGAGGTGCTCGCGACCCGCGGCGGGGCGGAGATCAGGACTTCGTGAGCGCGTCGCATCAGGGCTTGCGCGCGTCGCGCACGAAATCGCGATCATGGTCCGGCGAGGGGGCGACCGGGGGCCAGGGGCCGCCCGCCTAGGGTGGTCCGTCGTGCACCCCGCCGACGTGACCGCCGATCAGCCCGACGACGGGCCGGTGCACGACGAGCCGGCGCTCGCCGACGACACGACGGGCGACGACACGGTCGCCGACACCACGGCCGACGACGCCGCCCTCCCCGCACCGCACGACGACGCGCCCGGGGCGACCGGCCCCGCCGTCGGGAACACGGAGACCGACCGGCGCGGGCCCGCCCGGTCCGGGCCGTTCCTCCCGGGGGACCGGGTCCAGCTGACCGACCCGAAGGGCCGCCACTTCAGCCTCGTCCTGGAGCCCGGGCAGAGCTACCACACCCACCGCGGGGCGATCGCCCACGACAAGCTCATCGGCGCGCCCGAGGGCAGCGTCGTGCACTCCGCGGCCAACACGCCGTACCTCGCGCTACGGCCGCTGCTGCCCGACTACGTGCTGGCGATGCCGCGCGGCGCGCAGGTGATCTACCCGAAGGACGCGGCCCAGATCGTCATGTGGGGCGACGTGTTCCCGGGCGCGAACGTGCTCGAGGCCGGGGCCGGCAGCGGGGCCCTGACCTGCAGTCTCCTGCGCGCGGTGGGCCCGGAGGGCACGGTCACGAGCTACGAGATCCGCGACGACCACCTCGAGCACGCCGAGGCCAACGTGCTCCGCTTCTTCGGCGAGCACCCGTCGAACTGGCACCTCCACCTCGGTGACATGGCGGAGGCCACGGGCACGTTCGACCGGGTCGTGCTCGACATGCTGTCACCGTGGGAGCAGCTGGAGACCGTCCGGAACGTCCTGGTTCCGGGCGGGGTACTGGTGGGCTACGTCGCGACCACCACCCAGCTCTCGACGCTCACCGAGGCCCTGCGCGACCAGAACGGCTGGACCGAGCCCCAGGCGTGGGAATCGCTGGTCAGGCCGTGGCACAGCGTCGGCCTGGCGGTGCGCCCGGAGCACCGCATGATCGCGCACACCGCGTTCCTCGTGACCGCCCGGAGGCTCGCCGACGGGGTCACCCCGCCGCGCGTGCAGCGTCGCCCCACCCGGAGCCGGTAGCACACGTCTGAACCCGCAAGAAGCACGCTCGGTGACAAAAGCAAGGGAACGACGCGAGAAGTCCGTCACCGGCTCGCTACTCCACGGACACCCGGATTCACGGGTACGGTGACGCCACGGAGTAGCGGGAGGAGGGCGCCGTGAGCATGAACGACGACCCCAGGGGCCGATCCGACCAGGGCCGCGAACGCGGTGCGGCCGACATGGCCGCGCAGGTGCGATTCCTCGAAGAAGAGGTCGCCCTGCTGCGTCGGAAACTGACCGAGTCCCCGCGCCACACCCGGATCCTCGAGCAGCGGCTCGCGGACTCGGCGGCGCGGGTGTCCCAACTGACCGAGCGCAACGACAAGCTCACCGACACCCTCAAGGAGGCGCGGGCGCAGCTCGTGGCGCTCCGCGAGGAGGTGGACCGTCTCGCGCAGCCGCCGTCGAGCTACGGCGTGTTCCTGACCCTCCACGAGGATCAGACGGTCGACGTCTTCACGTCCGGCCGGAGGATGCGCGTCGCCGTGTCCCCCGCCGTCGAGGCCGGCGAACTCACGCGCGGCCAGTCGGTGCGACTCAACGAGGCGCTCACCGTCGTCGAGGGTGGCGACTACGAGCGCATCGGCGAGGTCTGCTCGCTGCGCGAGGTGCTCACCGAGGAGGACGGGTCGCGCACGCGCGCCCTGATCATCGGGCACGCCGACGAGGAACGGGTCATCCACCTCGCCGACTCGCTGTTCGGCCCGGACTCGCCGGAGCTCAAGCCCGGCGACTCGTTGATGGTCGACACCAAGGTCGGCTACGCCTACGAGAAGGTGCCGAAGGCCGAGGTCGAGGAGCTCGTCCTCGAGGAGGTCCCCGACGTCGCGTACACCGACATCGGCGGGCTCTCGCGGCAGATCGACTCCATCCGCGACGCGGTGGAGCTGCCGTTCCTGCACGCGGACCTGTTCCGCGAGTACCAGCTCCGCCCGCCGAAGGGCGTCCTGCTCTACGGCCCGCCCGGCTGCGGCAAGACGCTGATCGCGAAGGCGGTGGCGAACTCGCTGGCGAAGAAGGTCGCCGAGCAGCGCGGCGAGGACAGCCGCGACATCAAGGCGCACTTCCTCAACATCAAGGGCCCCGAGCTCCTCAACAAGTTCGTGGGCGAGACCGAGCGGCACATCCGGATGATCTTCCAGCGGGCGCGCGAGAAGGCGTCCGAGGGCACCCCGGTGATCGTGTTCTTCGACGAGATGGACTCGATCTTCCGCACCCGCGGGTCCGGCGTGAGCTCCGACGTGGAGACCACGATCGTCCCGCAGCTGCTCAGTGAGATCGACGGTGTCGAAGGCCTCGAGAACGTCATCGTCATCGGTGCGTCCAACCGCGAGGACATGATCGACCCCGCGATCCTGCGGCCGGGCCGGCTCGACGTGAAGATCAAGATCGAGCGTCCCGACGCGGAGTCGGCGATCGACATCTTCGGCAAGTACCTCATCGAGGGGCTGCCGGTCCACGAGGACGACGTCGCCGAGTTCGGCGGCAACCGCCAGGCGTGCCTCGACGGCATGATCGAGCGGGTCGTCGAGCGGATGTACGCCGAGACCGACGACAACCGGTTCCTCGAGGTCACCTACGCCAACGGGGACAAGGAGGTCCTGTACTTCAAGGACTTCAACTCCGGCGCGGTCATCGAGAACATCGTCGGCCGGGCCAAGAAGTACGCGATCAAGTCGCACCTGGAGAGCCAGCAGTCCGGTCTCCGGGTGCAGCACCTGCTCGACGCCGTGGTGGACGAGTTCTCGGAGTCCGAGGACCTGCCCAACACGACCAACCCCGACGACTGGGCCCGGATCTCCGGTAAGAAGGGCGAGCGGATCGTCTACATCCGCACGCTCGTCACCGGCAAGGGCTCGACGCAGGGCAAGGAGATCGACACCGCGTCCAACACGGGCCAGTACCTGTAGTACCGGGTACCGTCACCCCCATGACGGACGAGCAGCACCGGCCGCTTCCCGCACCTCGCAACGAGGTCCGGGGGGCGGCCGGTGTCGCGTCCGAGGCCGTCGACATCATCTCCCGCCCCGTCGAGGGCACCCACCGCGCCATCTCCGACACGGTGTTCGCCACCCTGCGCAAGGCGGGCCTGGGCCCGGCCTCGAAGCCCGCGCAGATGCTGCACGACGGCATCTCCGCCGGCGTCTACTCCGCCGTCCGCGGGCTCGGGCACGCCGCGGGCCGCGGGATCGGGCTCGCTGCGGAGGTCTACCGCGAGGCGTCCGGGAAGGCCGACTGGACCCCGATCACGTCGCGCCCGGCGGGTGCGGTGCTGACCGGCGCCATCAACGGCCTCGTCGGGGACCACATGGTGGCCCTCGACAACGACCTCGCCGTCCCGATGGCCCTCTACACCTCCACCGTCGGCGACCCCGAGGACGGCATCGACCCGCACGCCCAGCTGCGGCTCGACGACATCCGGGTCGCCGACCACCCGGAGCGGGACCTGTCCCACGTCGTGCTGTTCGTGCACGGCCTGGGGGAGACCGAGCACGCCTGGCGGCTCGCCGACGAGGACAGTGCGGGGGAGGGCTACGCCGAGCGCATCGCCTCCGCGGTCGGAGCGGTGCCGCTGCTGCTGCGCTACAACACCGGCATGCGCATCGCCCACAACGGCGCCGCGCTCTCGGTGCTGCTCGGCGAGGTGTTCGACGCCTGGCCGGAGAAGATCGAGCGGCTCGACCTCGTCGGCCACTCCATGGGCGGGCTCGTCCTGCGCCACGCCTGCCACGCCGCGGTGCTCGCCGGTGAACCGTGGGTGCACGCGGTGCGCCGCATGGTCTACCTCGGCTCCCCGCACGAGGGTGCGCCGTTGGCCCACCGCGTCGACCAGCTCGCGACGCAGCTGTCCCGCTGGGCGCGCTCGCGGACCTGGGGCGAGTTCCTCGACCGGCGCTCGGCCGGCATCCGCGACCTCGTCGCCGGGGTCTCCGACACCGACGTGCCCCTCTTGGCGTCCTCGAGCCACCACGGCGTCGCCGCGTGCCTCACCTCGAACGCCCACCACCCGCTCGCCAACATCCTCGGCGATCTGCTCGTCCCGGTGGACTCCGCGCGCGGCGCGATCGCCGACGTCGAGACGCTGCCGTCGTCGCACCACTTCCACCTGCTCAACGACCCGCGGATCCACGAGCACCTGCTGCGCTGGCTGGCTGTTCCCGACGACGGGGCATCCCCGGCCGTCGTCGACGACCGGCGGTGAGCGGGGACCGGGACCGGGACCGGGAGGACCGGACCCGGGGGAGCGCCGCCCGCACGGTCGTCCTCGGGGCGTTGACCGCGGCGGCCCCGCTCTCCATCGACACCTACCTCCCCGCGCTCCCGGCGATCGCGGTCGAGCTCGAGGCGTCCGCCTCCCTGGTGGCGCTGACCCTCACGGCGTGCGTGGTCGGCCTCGCCGTCGGGCAGCTCGTCGCCGGGCCGCTCTCGGACGTCCTGGGCCGACGCCGGCCGATGATCGTCGGCGCCGTCGGCTTCGTCGTCCTGTCGGCGGCCTGCGCCGTCGCCCCCGACGTCGGGACCCTCGTGGCCCTGCGGCTGGCGCAGGGCCTGTTCGGCGCCGTGGGGATCGTGCTGGCCCGCGCCGTCGTCCGGGACCTCTACGACGGACCTGCCGCGGCCCGCGCGTTCGCGGCGCTGATGCTCGTGTCCGGGGTCGCGCCGATCGTGGCGCCGGTCCTGGGCGGCCAGCTGCTGCGGCTCACCTCCTGGCGCGGGGTGTTCGTCGTGCTCGCCCTGCTCGGGGCGGTCGTGCTGGTCGGCGTGCTGCTCGCGGTCCCCGAGACGCTGCCACCCGACCGACGCCGCACCGGCGGGTGGCGGACCACCCGGCACGCGTTCGGCGTGCTGCTCGCCGACGGCCGGGTCCTCGCGTGCGTCGCGGCGGCGGGCTTCGGCTTCGCCGCGATGTTCGCCTACATCTCCGGGTCGACGTTCGTGCTGCAGGGCCTCTACGGGCTCTCGCCCCAGGAGTTCAGCGGCGTCTTCGCGGTGAACTCCGTCGGCATCGTCAGCGCGGTGCAGATCTCCGGGCGCCTGGTCGGCGCGGAGAAGGTCCGGCCGCAGCGGATGGTCCCGCTCGGCCTCGCGATCGCCGTCGTCGGCTCGTCCACCGTGCTCGCCGGGGCGCTCGGCCTCGGCGTCTGGGGCGTGGTGCCGGGCCTGTTCGTCACCGTCTGCGGGGTCGGCACGGCGCTGCCGGCCGCGACGACCCTGAGCCTCGCCGACCACCCGGAGCACGCGGGCAGCGCCTCGGCCCTGCTCGGCACCGCGCAGTTCCTCGTCGGCGGCTTCTCGGCACCGCTGGTGGGGATCGGGGGCGGGCGCACGGCGCTGCCGATGGGGCTGACGATGACCGGGGCCACGCTGGTCGCCCTGCTGGCCTTCACGGTGCTCTGGCGCCGGGCGAGGACGGCACCGGCGGCGGGAGCCAACTAGGGTCGGACCCATGACCGCGCGCCGCATCATGGGCACCGAGATCGAGTACGGCATCTCCGTGCCGGGCGACCCGACGGCGAACCCCGTCATCACCTCCACCCAGGTCGTCCTCGCCTACGCCGCGGCCGCGGACATCCCGCGGGCCCGCCGCGCCCGCTGGGACTACGAGGTGGAGTCGCCGCTGCGCGACGCCCGCGGCTTCGACCTCGGCCCGAGCGCCGGCCCGCCGCCGGACACCGGCGACCTCGACGACCTCGGCGCCGCCAACGTCATCCTCACCAACGGCGCCCGGCTCTACGTCGACCACGCCCACCCCGAGTTCTCCGCCCCCGAGGTGACCACCCCGCGCGGCGCGGTCATCTGGGACAAGGCGGGGGAGCGGGTGATGGAGGACGCCGCCGAGAAGGCGGCCGTGGTCCCGGGCACCGGGCGGATCCAGCTCTACAAGAACAACATCGACGGCAAGGGCGCCTCGTACGGCTCGCACGAGAACTACCTGTGCAACCGGCAGACGCCGTTCCCGAGCATCATCTCGGGCCTCACCCCGTTCTTCGTCACCCGCCAGGTCATGACGGGGGCGGGGCGTGTGGGGCTCGGGGCCTCCGGGGACGAGGCCGGCTACCAGCTCTCGCAGCGCGCGGACTACATCGAGGTCGAGGTCGGCCTGGAGACCACGCTCAAGCGCGGCATCATCAACACCCGCGACGAGCCGCACGCCGACGCCGACAAGTACCGCCGTCTGCACGTCATCATCGGCGACGCGAACCTCTCCGAGTACTCGACCTTCCTCAAGGTCGGGACGTCGGCGCTCGTGCTCTCGATGATCGAGGACGGCGTCCGCTTCGACGACCTGCGCCTGCTCGAGCCGGTGCGCTCGGTGCACCGCATCAGCCACGACCCGACGCTGCAGGTCGAGGTCGACCTCGCCAACGGCAAGCGGATGACCGCCCTGCAGATCCAGCGCGAGTACTACGAGCGGGCCGTCAAGCACGAGCAGGAGACCCAGGGCGACGACGTCGACGAGGTCACCCGCGAGACCCTGGACATCTGGGGGCAGGTCCTCGACGACCTCGAGGCCGACCCGATGCGCTGCGCCGACCGGCTGGACTGGGTGGCGAAGCTCAAGCTGCTGCAGAGCTACCAGGAGCGCGACAACCTGCCCTGGGACTCCCCGAAGCTCCACCTGATCGACCTGCAGTACTCCGACGTCCGGCAGGCCAAGGGCCTCTACAACCGGCTGGTCACCCGCGGGTCGATCAAGCGCCTCGTCACCGAGGAGGAGGTCCGCGCCGCGGTGACCCGCCCGCCGGAGGACACCCGCGCCTACTTCCGCGGGCGGTGCCTGGAGCGCTACCCGAGCGAGGTCGCGGCCGCGTCGTGGGACTCGGTGATCTTCGACCTGGGCCGGGAGTCGCTCGTGCGGATCCCCACGCTGGAGCCGCTGCGCGGCACCCGTGGGCACGTCGGCGAACTCATCGACAACGCCGAGAACGCCACCGCGCTCGTCGAGGCCCTCACGCGCGGCTAGGGCGGGCGCCGCGACGGGGAGTCGGATGATGTTCCTGACATCGGGACGGGCCCGGGGCAGGTAGGGTCGCACCCAGCAGCACCGACAGCGGTCCCGGGAGGCAGCCATGGCGCAGGAACAGACCCAGCGGCAGGGCGGTGGCGACGACGGAGACGGCGGCGAGGACACCACCGCCGCCGGCCAGGAGCGCCGGGAGAAGCTCGGCGAGGAGACCGACAGCATCCTCGACGAGATCGACGACGTCCTCGAGGAGAACGCCGAGGACTTCGTCCGTGCGTACGTCCAGAAGGGCGGCGAGTAGGGCGCATTGCGCTGCGGGCGAACCGCGGCGCATCGACAGTGCACGAGCGGCGGGCCGGGACTAACGTTCCGGCCCGCCGCGCCGTCTCGGTACCGGTACCACCAGCAGAGGAGCCACGACCGCCGATGGACCCCAGGAGCAGCCACGGGCTGGCCCCCGCGTACTTCGACTCCGGCACCTCCTCGTTCGTCGACTTCCTCTCGACGGTCCGGCCGGACCTCCTGCCGACCGCGCGCGGGGTGACCCCCGAGGTCGCGGGCGGCGTGCCGCACGGCACGACGATCGTGGCGGCGGTCTACGACGGGGGCGTCGTGATCGCCGGCGACCGGCGGGCGACGATGGGCAACCTGATCTCCCAGCGGGACATGCAGAAGGTCTACATCACCGACGACTACTCGGCGGCCGGCATCGCGGGCACCGCCGGGCTCGCCGTCGAGGCCATCCGGCTGTTCGCGGTCGACCTCGAGCACTACGAGAAGCTCGAGGGCGTCGGGCTCACCTTCGACGGCAAGTCCAACCGCCTCGCCTCGATGATCCGCGGCAACCTCGGCGCGGCCATGCAGGGGCTCTCCTACGTCCCGCTCTTCGCGGGCTACGACCTCGACGCCGTCGACCCGGCGCGCGCGGGCCGGATCGTGTCCTACGACGTCGTCGGCGGCCGCTACGAGGAGCACGGCGGGTACGCCGCGGTGGGCTCGGGCTCGCTGTTCGCCCGGTCCTCGCTGAAGAAGCTGCACGACGTGTCCGCCGACCGCGACACCACGGTCCGCAACACCGTCGAGGCGCTCTACGACGCCGCCGACGACGACTCGGCGACCGGTGGCCCCGACACCGTCCGCAACATCTTCCCGATCGTCGTGGCGATCGACGCCCAGGGCGCGGTCCAGCTGCCCGCCGACGAGGTCCAGGGCGTCGCGGAGGCCGTGGTCGCCGGCCGCCGCGAGCGCGCGACCAGCTGATTCCCCGTCGCCCCGCCCTGACCGACCCCACGCCACCGAAGAGGGAGCCTCCCCGCCATGACGATGCCGTTCTACGCGTCGGTCGACCAGCTGATGCGCGACCGCTCGGAGCTCGCCCGCAAGGGCATCTCCCGCGGTCGCAGCGTGGTGGTGCTGAGCTGCGCGGACGGGGTGCTGTTCGTCGCGGAGAACCGCTCGAAGTCGCTGCGCAAGATCTCCGAGATCTACGACCAGCTCGGCTTCGCCGCGGTCGGGCGCTACAACGAGTTCGAGAACCTCCGCCGTGCCGGCGTCCGCTGGGCCGACGTGCAGGGCTACTCCTACGACCGGCGCGACGTCTCCGGCCGGGCCCTCGCCAACGCCTACTCGAACATCCTCGGCGCGAGCTTCATCGAGCAGCAGAAGCCGTTCGAGGTGGAGCTGTGCGTCGCGGCGCTGGGGGAGAACGCGGACTCCGACCAGCTCTTCCGCATCACCTACGACGGGTCGATCTCCGACGAGCCGCAGTTCGTCGTCATGGGCGGCACCACCGAGCCCATCTCGACGGCGCTGAAGTCCTCCTACGACGCGTCGCTGGACACGCAGGGCGCCCTGCGGACCGCGCTCGACGCGCTGCAGGCGCAGAACGGCTCGTCGTCGGAGGACCGCACCCTCGGCGTGGACTCCCTCGAGGTCGCCCTGCTCGACCGCACCCGCCGGCCCCGGCGGTCCTTCCGCCGGATCACCGGTGCCGCGCTCTCGGCGCTCCTGCCCACGACGGAGCCGGCCGCGGACGACGCCGCCGGCGACACGGGCGCGGGCGACGAGGTCTCGGGCGCCGGTGGCGCCGACGCCTGAATCCCATCGAGCGAACGGCACTCTCGCAGCTTCTCGGTGCGCGGGAGTGCCGTTCGCTCGGTCAGTGCCGGTGACGCACGGTCGCCGGGACCATCACCAGGCGGTGGCGCGCTCCGGCCAACGGGTCTCGTCCCGGCGGTAGACCGGCACGGGGTGGTCGGCGACGGAGAAGACCAGCCGCTCGCCCGCGACCATCACCTCACCGTCCGTGGCCACCTCCAGCGGGCCGTCGAGCAGCTCGACGTCCAGGGTGCGGGCGGTGTGCTCGACGTAGGTGCGGATGTGCCCGAGCGTGCCCAGGAGCAGCCCGACGATCGCGCGCGCCCGGGAGAAGCGGCGGTCGGCGCGCAGGTAGCGCACCTCGAGCAGCCCGGTGTCCAGCCGCGGCCGGTAGGCGGGCGTCATGCCGGCGGGGGCGTAGGGACCGTTCCCGACGAAGAGCATCCAGATCGAGGTCTCCCGGCCGTCGATGCGGCACCGGATCGGCTTGGCGGAGACGAGCACCGCCACGAGGGCGGCGGACGCGGCCGGCCACTTGCCCCAGCGCTTCTCCCACTTCTCGCGCAGCCGCACCATGTCCGGGTAGCCGCCGAACGAGGCGGTGTTGACGAACACGACGCGCTCGCCACCGGCGGGCCCCGTCGACGCCGAGTACACGCGCAGCTCGCCCACGTCGACCGCGACCGCCTCGCCCGCCCCGGTCGCGTCGACGACCTCCTGCAGGTCGTAGACGCCCACGTCGCGCCCGAAGTGGTTGAGCGTTCCCGCCGGCATCACGGCCAGCGGCAGGTCGAGGTCCTCGGCGATCCGCGCGGCCGCGGCGACCGAGCCGTCCCCGCCCGCGATGCCGAGCGCCGCCGTCCCGGGCGTCGCCGCCGCCTCCTGCAGCCGCGCCAGGAGGTCGTCGCCGGGCTCGAGCCGGACGAGGGTGGCCTTCGGGAGGGCCGCCGCGATCTCCTCCGCCGGGTCCACCCCCGGTCGCCCGGAGCCCATGTTGACCACCATGGACAGCCCGTCGCCCTGCTCGAGGTGCGGCGCGTCGAGCCACGGCCGCGCGATCGCCTCGTCGACGGGTCGCCGCGGCAGCCAGCGCTGGGTGAGCAGCGCGGCCGCCGCCCCCACCGCGGAGCCGACCGCGACGTCGCTGGTCCAGTGCACGCCGACGTGGATGCGGGAGTAGGCGACCGTGGCCGCCAGCGGGGCGAGGGCGGCCCCGGCGCGGGGGCTCTCCAGGCCGACCCCGAGCGCGAAGGCGAACGCCGACGCCGAGTGCCCGGAGGGGAACGACGACGAGGTGGGCCGGTCGGGCAGGGAGCGGGAGGGCGGCAGCAGGTCCGCCGCGGGCCGCCGACGCGGCACGAGCGGCTTGAGCACCGCGTTGGACGCGAAGCTCGCCAGCCCGATCGCGAACACCCCGCGCAGCGCACCCCGGCGGGTCTTCCGGGTGCCCAGGCCCGCCAGCAGCGAGGCCGCGGCGAACCAGAGGCCGGAGTGGTTGGCCGAGCGCGTCAGCGTGAGCAGGGCGTCGTCGACCCGGGAGAGCGGGAACTCGCCGATCGACTCGGTCACCCGCCGGTCGAGCGCGCCCACCGGCCGCAGCGATCGGCGGCTCTGCCGCAGGCCCGTTCGGAAGACAGCCTTCGCGCGGCGTGCGCGTCGCCGGGGAAGCATGGGCATTGACCCTACGGCCCGGTGTCGAGGGCAGCCGCGAGCGGCCTCGGGGGCTTAGGCTGGAGCCCATGCAGCGGCGGATCTACGGCATCGAGACCGAGTTCGGTGTGACCTGCACCTTCCACGGTCAGCGTCGGCTGTCCCCGGACGAGGTCGCCCGGTACCTGTTCCGACGGGTGGTGTCGTGGGGGCGTTCGTCGAACGTCTTCCTGCGCAACGGCTCGCGGCTCTACCTCGACGTCGGGTCGCACCCCGAGTACGCGACGGCGGAGTGCGACTCGCTGGAGCAGCTGGTCGCCCACGACAAGGCGGGCGAGCGGATCCTCGAGGACCTGCTGCTCGACGCCGAGCGCCGCCTCGCCGACGAGGGCATCGGCGGCGACATCTTCCTGTTCAAGAACAACACCGACTCGGCCGGCAACTCCTACGGCTGCCACGAGAACTACCTGGTCGGCCGGTCCGGCGAGTTCTCCCGCATCGCCGACGTGCTCCTGCCCTTCCTCGTCACCCGCCAGCTCATCGCGGGCGCGGGCAAGGTCCTGCAGACCCCGCGCGGTGCCGTGTTCTGCCTCTCGCAGCGGGCCGAGCACATCTGGGAGGGCGTGTCGTCGGCCACCACCCGGAGCCGGCCGATCATCAACACCCGCGACGAGCCGCACGCCGACGCCGAGCGCTACCGCCGGCTGCACGTCATCGTCGGCGACTCGAACATGAGCGAGGTCACCACCCTGCTCAAGGTGGGCACCACCCACCTGGTGCTCGAGATGATCGAGCAGGGGGTCCAGTTCCGGGACTTCACGCTGGACAACCCGATCCGCGCCATCCGCGAGATCAGCCACGACCTCACGGGCCGGCGGCCGGTCCGGCTCGCCGGAGGCCGCGAGGCCGGCGCCCTCGACATCCAGCGCGAGTACCACCAGCGCGCCGTCGAGCACGTCGCGCGCCGGGGGAGCGACCCGGTGACCGACCGCGTGCTCGAGCTCTGGGGCCGCACCCTCGACGCCGTCGAGCGCCAGGACCTCACCCTCATCGACCGCGAGATCGACTGGGCGATCAAGCACAAGCTCGTCGAGCGGTACCGCAAGCGGGGCGACCTGGGCCTGTCCAGCCCGCGCATCGCGCAGCTCGACCTCGCCTACCACGACATCCGACGCGGCCGCGGCGTGTTCGACCTGCTGCAGCGCAAGGACCTGGTCGACCGGGTCACCGACGACGGCGAGATCGAGGCGGCGAAGGACACCCCGCCGCAGACCACCCGCGCGAAGCTCCGCGGGGACTTCATCGCGGCGGCGCAGAACGCCGGACGTGATTTCACCGTGGACTGGGTCCACCTCAAACTGAACGACCAGGCCCAACGAACCGTCCTGTGCAAGGACCCGTTCCGGGCGGTGGACGAACGGGTGGACCGGCTGATCGCCACGCTGTGACCGACGCTGTCGCGTCGATCACGTCTCGGCCCGGCCGGTCCGTGGACAACCCCCACCCGGCATTTCTCACCGACCGAGGACGAGGACGGCCACGACAGCCATGGATGAGCCCGCACCCCACGACCGCACGTCGCGGGTGAGCGCCGACCGCCAGCCGAGCACCCTGCACGACCGCGACCCGGTCACCCCCGACCCGCAGGTCGAGGGCACGGTGCTCGCCGGGCGGTACCGTGTGGGCGAGTGCCTGGGTGCCGGGGCGATGGGCGTCGTGTGGTCGGCGTGGGACCGCCGACTGCGGCGGACGGTCGCGGTGAAGCAGCTGACGCCGCCGCGGGACGGCGACGAGGCCGAGCTGCGGGCCGCCCGGGCCCGGGCGATGCGCGAGGGCCGGATCGCCGGCCGGGTCGTGCACGCGCGGGCGATCGCCGTGTTCGACGTCGTCATGCACGACTCCATGCCCTGGATCGTCATGGAGTACCTGCCGTCCCGGTCGCTCGCGGCGGTCCTCGCCGAGCGTGGGCCGCTGCCGCCGACCGAGGTCGCGCGGATCGGCGCGCAGATCGCCGACGCCCTCTCGGCGGTGCACGAGGCGGGCATCGTCCACGGCGACGTGAAGCCCGGCAACGTGCTGATCACCGATGACGGCATCGCCAAGCTGACCGACTTCGGGGTCTCCCGGGCGTCGTGGGACACCACGGCGACCGGCGGCGGGCTGGTCGCGGGCACCCCCGGCTACTTCGCCCCCGAGGTCGCCCGCGGCGGCGACCCGACCCCGGCCTCCGACGTGTTCTCCCTCGGCGCGACGCTCTACGCCGCCGTCGAGAACGAGCTGGTCTGCGGCCGCCTCGACAACACCCTCGCCGTGCTGCACGCGATGGCCGAGGGGCGGCTGCGCCCCGCGACGCGGGCCGGCGTCCTGGGCCGCCCGCTCTCGGCCATGCTGCGTCTCGAGGCCCGCCACCGGCCCGACACGGCCCTGCTGCGTTCCGCGCTGGAGGCCCGCGCGGCCCTGGCCGCGGCCGACTCGGCCCTCCCGGCGCCCGCGGTGACCCCGCCCGGCCCCGTCCCGACGCCCGAGGAGCCCGGCGACCCCTCGACCGCCGACGTCGGCGGCCGCCGGCCCGTCGTGGCCGGCCCCCCGACCTCCCCGGACGCGAGCGGCCCCGCACCGCACGACCGGTCCGCCCGCGCGTCCGACGAGGGGACCGGTGACGGCTGGTTCCCGCTGGCGCCCGTGACCGGCACCGCGACGGCACCGTCGACCCGCGCTGCCGGCCGCCGTCGTCGGCGGGTGCTCGCGGTCGTCGCGGCGTCCGCGGTGGTGCTCGCCGCCGGGGTCGGCGCCGCCCTGGCCGCCGCCGACCGGCCGGGCACGACGCCGCGCCCCGCGATCGCCGCGCCCGCCACCGCCCCGACGACCACCGAGGACGCGCCGGTCACGGCGCCGAGCACGGAGACCGTGCCGCCGGTGGCGGGTGCACCGCTCTCGCCGGGCAGCCCGACGACGGCGGAGGCGCTGCCTCCGGACGGCGACCCCGACGCCCCCGTCACCGAGGAGGACACCCGCGCCACGGTCACCGCGTACTACGCGAGCCTGCCCGGGGACATCCCCGGGGCGTGGGCGCTGCTCTCCGGCGACGCCCGCCAGGCCTCCGGGGGCTACGGCGGCTACCAGCGGTTCTGGAGCGGGATCACGTCGGTGAGCGCGGGCGACGTGCAGGTCGAGGGCACCTCGGCCCGCGCGGTCCTGGAGTTCACGACGTCGAGCGGACGCATGACCCGCGAGACCTACAGCTTCGAGGTCGACCGCAACGACCAGGGCGGGCTGGAGATCCGCTCGGCGGCACGGGGCGGCGCCGACTCCGCGTAGCCCGCGCGGCCCGGACGCGCCGGGATGCGGGATGTCGAACACAAGATCGAGCGGCGCACGTAGTCTCTGCTGCGTGCCACCCGCTCCGACCGCTCGCGCCGAGCGCCTCGTGAACCTGGTGCTCGCCCTGCTCTCGACGCGCCAGTTCCTGACGGCGGAGCGCATCCGCACCACCGTCGCGGGCTACGAGGAGGCGGCGACCGACGAGGCGTTCTACCGGATGCTGGAGCGGGACAAGGCCGAGCTGCGCGAGCTCGGCATCCCGCTGGAGACCGGCAAGCAGTCGATCTTCGACACGGTCGACGGTTACCGGATCGCCCGCGGGGACTACGAGCTCGCCGCGATCGACCTGGCGCCCGACGAGGCGACCGCGGTCGCCCTGGCCGCCCGCCTCTGGGACTCCCCGCAGCTCGCCGGGGCGGCTCGGACCGCCGTGACGAAGCTGCGCGCCGCGGGCGTCGAGGTCGACCCGACCGCGGCCTCGGAGGTCCAGCCGCGCGTCCGTGCCAGCGAGCCCGCGTTCGCGCCGCTGCTGGAGGCCGCCCGGGCCGGTCGCACCGTCACGTTCGCCCACCGCGGTCATCCGGCCTCGCCGGCCCGGACCCGCACCGTCGAGCCGTGGGGCGTGGTGTCCTACCGCGGCCGCTGGTACCTCGTGGGGCACGACCGGGACCGCGACGACGTCCGCTGCTTCCGCATCTCGCGCATCGAGGGCGACGTGCGACCGGTCGGCCCCCGCGGCGCGGTGACGCGGCCCGCGGGCGTCGACCTCGTCGACCTCGTGGCCCGCTCGGCCGGACCACCCCCGGCGTCGGGAACGGCCCGGGTCCGCCTGGTGCCGGGCCGGGCGGCCGGGCTGCGCCGCGCGGGCCGGCCCGATCCGCAGGGCGACCCCGACGTCGTCGAGCTCGACCTCGCGCGGCTGGAGTCCCTGGCCCGGTGGATCGCCGGGCACGGCCCCGACGCGGTGGTGCTCGAGCCGCCGGAACTGCGCGACGCGGTGATCGCGACCCTGCGCGCGAGCGCGGACACCCTCACCGAGGTGCGCTCGTGAGCGCCGAGGGCGTCGCGGAGCGCCTGCCCCGCCTGCTCACGCTGGTCCCGTGGCTGCTGGCCCGCCCCGGGGTGCCGGTCGCGGAGGCCGCCGCCGAGTTCGGGATCACCGAGGCGCAGCTGCGCCGGGACCTCGAGCTGCTGTGGATGTGCGGGCTGCCCGGCTACGGGCCGGGGGACCTGGTCGACCTCTCCTTCGAGGGCGACACCGTCACCGTCGTCTACGACGCCGGGCTCTCCCGCCCGCTGCGGCTCTCGGGGCCCGAGGCCGCCACCCTGGCGGTCGCGCTGCGGGCCCTGGCGGACGCGCCGGGGGTCGCCGACACCGATGCCGTCCACCGCGCCCTCGCGAAGATCGAGGAGGCGTCGGGACGGACCGACGACCCGTCGTCGGGGACGGTCGCGGTCGGCCTCGGCCGCACGCCGGGCAACGCCCGCGCCGAGGCGACGGTCCGCGACGCCGTCGCGCGGCACCGGGCGCTGCGTCTGACCTACTACTCGGCCTCGCGGGACGCCGTCGGGCGCCGCGACGTCGACCCGATGCGGCTGATGATGGTCGACGGGTCGACGTACCTCGAGGCGTGGTGCCGCCGCGCGGAGGGCGTCCGGATGTTCCGGCTCGACCGGGTGGACGACGCCGAGATCCTCGACGAGCCCGCCCGGCCGCCGGTGGGCGCGGCACCGCGCGAGGTGCCCGCCGACGCGACCGGCCTGCTCGCGCCCGACGCGGGGCGCCGACTCGCGGCGCTGCGGCTCGCGCCGGAGGCGCGCTGGGTCGCCGAGTACTACCCCATGGAGGACGTCGTCGCCGACGACGACGGGTCGGCGCGGGTGCGGATGCGCTACGGCGACCGGGCCTGGATGGTGCGGCTCCTGCTGGGGCTCGGGGACACCGTCGAGGTGCTGTGGCCCCCGGAGCTCGCCGCCGACCGCGCCGGGCGTGCCCGCGACGCCCTGGCGGCCTACGGCGTGGACTAGGCGAGCGGAGCGACGGGGGAGGGACGCGGTCGCGCTAGGGTCCGCGGGTGGTCGGTCCCATCGTGTGGAGCATCGTCGCCGTCGTCGTGGCCCTCGTGGCCCTCGCGCTGCTGGTCGGGGGCCTGCTGCGCTCCCTGCGGCGCACCAGCGCGGTCTCGGGGGCGTTGGGGTCCCTGCTCTCCGACCGGGTCGCTCTGCTGCGCGCCCGGGCGGCCGCGCTCGGCGTCCGGATGGAGCAGCGGAGAACGTCCGATTCGTCCCCGGTACAGTCGGGGACGACCACGCCGAGCTCGGAGGGGAACCACCCGTGAGCGAATGGATCATCGTCGCCATCGTCGGCGTCGTACTGCTCTTCAGCGCCAAGAAGCTGCCCGACATGGCCCGCGGCCTGGGGCAGTCGATGCGCATCTTCAAGGCCGAGACCCGCGGCATGAAGGAGGACGACGAGCGCGCCAAGTCCACCGATAAGGCCCCGGAGCCCGCGCCGCGGGCGGTCGAGCCCTCCCGGGTCGAGACCCCGGCCGTCGAGAAGCCGCGCGAGACGGTTCCCGACGAGACCCGCACGGCCGACTGAGCGGCTCTCCCAGCGCGCCCCCGCCGATGTGTGACACGGTGGGGGGGTGGCCCGCTCTCCCGCCGAGGCCTACGCCGCAGCGCGCACCCGCTCGGCGCACCCCGAGCTCGGCACCTTCGTCACGTCCCTGAGCTTCGAGCTCGACGACTTCCAGCGACGCGCCTGTCTCGCGCTGGAGGAGGGACACGGTGTGCTCGTCTGCGCGCCCACCGGCGCCGGCAAGACCGTCGTCGGTGAGTTCGCGGTCCATCTCGCGCTCGCGCGGGGTCAGAAGTGCTTCTACACGACGCCGATCAAGGCGCTGTCGAACCAGAAGTACGCCGACCTCGTCGCCCGCCACGGCGCCGACGCCGTCGGCCTGCTGACCGGCGACACGGCCGTGAACGGGTCCGCCCCCGTCGTCGTGATGACCACCGAGGTCCTCCGCAACATGCTCTACGCGGACTCCCCGGCGCTCGACGGCCTCGCCTACGTGGTGATGGACGAGGTCCACTACCTCGCCGACCGTTTCCGCGGCGCCGTGTGGGAGGAGGTCATCCTCCACCTCCCGCAGTACGTGCAGATCGCGTCGCTGTCGGCGACCGTGTCCAACGCCGAGGAGTTCGGCGACTGGCTCGTCGAGGTCCGCGGCGACACCACCGTCGTCGTCGACGAGACCCGGCCGGTGCCGCTGTGGCAGCACATGGTCGTCGGCGGCCGGATGTTCGACCTGTTCGCCGAGGAGCGGCGCGGCACGAACGCGCACGAGGTGAAGGTCGACCCCACCCTCGCCAAGGCCGTCGCCGAGGTCGACCGGGACGGCGGGGGACACCGGCGCGGCCGGTCCGGGCCGCCGCCGCGGGGCGGGCGCGATTCCCGTCGTCGGGACGACCGCGCCTCCGGCCCCGGCCGCGGTGGCCGCAGCGGCGGGCCGGGCTACCGTCCGCCGTCCCGCGTGGACGTCATCGAACGGCTCGACGCGGCCGGGCTCCTGCCCGCCATCACCTTCATCTTCAGCCGGGCGGGCTGCGATGCCGCCGTCACGCAGTGCGTGCGCTCGGGGCTGCGGCTGACCGACCGCGACGAGGTGGAGCGCATCCGCGCGGTGGTCGACCGCCGCTGCGCGGCCCTGCCCGACGCCGACCTCGACGTGCTGGGCTACTGGGAGTGGCGCGAGGGGCTCGAGCGCGGCGTCGCGGCCCACCACGCGGGCATGCTCCCGGCGTTCAAGGAGACCGTCGAGGAGCTGTTCGTCCAGGGCCTGGTGCGCGCGGTGTTCGCCACCGAGACCCTGGCCCTGGGGATCAACATGCCGGCCCGCACCGTCGTGCTGGAGAAGCTGGTCAAGTACAACGGCGAGTCCCACGTCGAGCTGACCCCCGGCGAGTACACCCAGCTCACCGGGCGGGCGGGGCGACGCGGGATCGACGTCGAGGGCCACGCCGTGGTGCTGTGGACCCCGGGGATGGACCCGGCGCAGGTCGCGGGCCTCGCCTCCACCCGCACCTACCCGCTCCGCTCGTCCTTCCGGCCCGGCTACAACATGGCCGTCAACCTGGTCGACCGCCTCGGGGTCACCGAGGCGCGGGCGCTGCTGGAGCAGTCCTTCGCCCAGTTCCAGGCCGACCGGTCCGTGGTGCACCTCGCCAAGCGCGTGGAGCGCAACCGGGAGGCCCTCGAGGGCTACGCCGAGGCGATGGGCGGGTCGGGCGCGGCCGACGGCGCGGAGGGCTCCTCGGCCGAGGCGTTCGCCGAGTACATGGACCTGCGGCGCCGGCTCTCCGAGCGGGAGAAGCAGCTCGCGAGGGCCGGCCGCTCGCAGCAGAAGGCGGAGGCGTCGGCCTCGCTCGAGGCCCTGGGGCGCGGCGACGTGATCGCGGTGCCGTCCGGCAAGCGGGCCGGGCTCGCCGTCGTGCTGGACCCGGGGGTGGACCGGTCCGGGCGCGGGATGGAACCGCGTCCGCTGGTGCTCACCGAGGACCGGTGGGCCGGTCGGCTCTCCATCGCCGACTTCCCCGACCCGGTCACCGCGCTCGGCACGATGAAGTTGCCCAAGCGCGTCGACCACAAGGAGCCGCGGGTCCGCCGGGACCTCGCCAATGCGTTGCGCGACACCGGCATCGAGGCCCCGGGGCGGTCCCGACGGGGCGGCGGGGCCGCCGAGGACCCCGAGCTCGCGTCGCTGCGCCGCGCCGTGCGGTCCCACCCGTGCCACGGGCGGGCCGACCGCGAGGACCGGGCGCGCTGGGCCGAGCGGCACGCCCGGCTGTCCCGGGAGACCGAGCAGCTCGAGCAGCGGGTCCGCTCGACCACGCACTCGCTGGCCCGGAACTTCGACCGCATCCGGGGCCTGCTGACCGAGCGCGGCTACCTCGCGGGAGACGAAGCGCAGCAGAGCTCGACCATGAGGCAGGGCGCGACGGGGGAGCAGGAGCTCACGCCCGCCGGGCACCGGCTGTCGCGGCTGTGGGGCGAGTCGGATCTGCTGGTCGCGGAGTGTCTGCGCCACGGGGTGTGGGTCGGGCTGAAGCCCGCCGAGCTCGCGGCCGTCGCGTCGTCCCTGGTCTACGACTCGCGCCGCGACGACGGCGGCATCCCGCGGGTGCCCGACACCGTCGAGGGCGCGGTGACCCAGACCGCGCAGCTGTGGACCGACCTGGTCCACGACGAGCGTCGCCACCACCTCGACCGCACCCGGGAGCCCGATCTCGGGTTCGCGTGGCCGGTGCACCGCTGGGCGCGGGGCGACGCGCTGGCGGTGGTGCTGTCCTCCGCGCGGGCCCACGGGCTGGAGCTGTCGGCGGGCGACTTCGTGCGCTGGTGCCGGCAGGTGCTCGACCTGCTCGACCAGATCCGCGCCGTCTGCGGCGCCGAGGACCCGGTGGGCCGCGCGGCCGCCGAGGCGGGGCGCGCCATCCGACGGGGCGTGGTGGCGGTGGGGGAGACCTGACGGGTCCGGTGCCCGTGAGACTCTTCGCGGCGTGACCAACACGGCGGGGGAGTCGTCGGCCCGCGAGCCCGAGGAGGCCGCGGAGCCGGAGACGACCCCGCCGGCGTCGCCGTCGCCCGCATCGTCTCCGTCGTCGGGGGCGGCCCCGCCCCCGGAGCGGTCCGACCCGGCGGCGCCGGCGACCGAGGCCGCTCCGACCCGGTCGACGGGGGTGCGCTGGGGCGACGGGTCGAGTCCGGGCACCGGTCGGGACGAGGACGCGACCCCGCCGTCGGGGGTCGTGGCTCCGGTGCCCGTGCGCACCACGGGGGTGGCACCGGTCCCGGCCCCGGGCGCCGCCTGGCCGACCCCGACCCCGACCCCGACCCCGGGCCCGCCCGGTCCGTGGCAGCAGACCGCGCCCGGGTGGGCGCCCCCTCCGGCACCGGCCCCCGACGCCGCCCGGCGTCGACGGGTCCGACGGATCGTGCTGGCGGTGGTGCTCGGGGTCGTCGTGCTCGCCGTCGTCGTCGTGGCCCTGCTGGCATTCCTCGTCGGGCCCCGGTTCGCGCGGTACGACGTGCTGGACCGGGCCGCCGTCGAGCGCGGGGTCACCGAGGTCGTCACGCGCGACTGGAAACGACAGGTCAGCGGCGTGAGCTGTCCCGACGACGAGCGGGTCCGGCCGGGCACGACCTTCTCCTGCACGGGCACGGTGGACGGGCGTCCGGTGTCGATCCCCGTGGACGTGGTGGACGGGTCCGGGACGTACGAGGTCGGCCAGCCCCGGTGATCGTCGAGCACCCTCGGTGGCCCGGCGCGTCATCGCGCCACCGACGGTGCTCGATGATCATGGTCCGCCGGGCGGCGCTGCTCTAGGGTCGGCCCGCATGGCGACGTGGGACGACGTGCGGCGGCTCGCGCTCGCCCTGCCCGAGGTCGAGGAGCTGGGGACCTACGGCGGGTCGGTGTCCTGGAAGGTGAAGGGGAAGCTCTTCGTCTGGGAGCGGCCGCTGCGGAAGCGGGACCTGGCCGACCTCGGGTGGGCCGAGCAGCCGGGTCCGGTGCTGGGCGCCCGGGTGCCCGACCTCGGCGCGAAGGAGGCGCTGGTCGCCGAGCAGGGCGTCTACTTCACGACGCCGCACTTCGACGGGCATGCCAGCGTGCTCGTCCACCTCGAGCGGATCCCCCTCGACGAGCTCGGGGAACTGGTCACGGAGTCCTGGTACGCCGTCGCGCCGCCGATGGTCCTGCGTCGCCACCCGCGCGATCCGGCCTGAGCAGCGCCGCCGGGCCGCGTCAGGCGTCGCGTCCGGCGAGGGCGGCCGTCAGACGGTCGACCGAGCCGGCGAGGTTCCAGCGCTCCGCGAGGGCGGCCAGGGCGTCGGGATCGGCCGGGGCGTGGGGGAGGGACCGGGTCGAGCCCGTCCAGTCGATGGGCGCGTCCTTCGCGACGAGCACCACCTCCGGCGCCACGGTGAGGTACGGCGCTGCCTTCACCAGCTTCGAGCGCACGGCGGCGGAGAGCCGGGCGTCGCCGCCGTCCACCACCGCCGTGATGAGCTCGGCCCACGAGTCGAACTTCGACACGACCTGCGACGCGGTCTTCTCCCCGACGCCGGGGACGCCCGGCAGCCCGTCCGAGGGGTCGCCGCGCAGCATCGCCATCTCGGCGTAGCCGTCGCCGGCCCGCCCGACCGGGACGCCGTACTTCGCCGCGACCTCCTCCGGGCCGTAGACCTCGTACTTGGACACCCCGCGGGCGATGTAGACGATCCGCACGCTGGTCGGCTCGTCGCGGACGAGCTGGAGCAGGTCGCGGTCCCCGGTGACCACCTCGACCGTCCTGGTGGCCTCACCGCTCGCGAGGGTGCCGATGACGTCGTCGGCCTCGAAGCCCTCCGCCCCCGCCGTCGGGATGCCCGCGGCGGCGAGGACGTCGAGGATCACCGGCACCTGGACGCCGAGCTCTGCGGGCGCGGCCTCGGCGTCGGGCCCGCCGCCGACGGAGGGGTCGGACGGGTCGATGCCCGACGAGGTGTCCACCCGGTGGGCCTTGTACGACGGCAGGGCGCGGACCCGGAACGCGGGGCGCCAGTCGCGGTCGAGGCACGCCACCACCGCGGAGGGCTGCCGGGCGCGCACGAGGCGGGCGACCATGTCGCAGAAGCCGCGGATCGCGTTCACGGGCGTGCCGTCGGCGGCGGTGAGCGACGACGGCACGCCGTAGAAGGCGCGGAACCACAGGCTCGCGGAGTCCAGCAGCAGCACGGGCCCCTCAGTCGTCTCCACGCCCGCTCCGGGTCGAGCTGCGCTGCGCTGCGTCTCCGCCATGGGGCGCAAGCGTGCCAGGCTCCTCGGCCGCGGTCGTCACCAGACGCGCGTACCGGGTGCCCGCGGCCAGCAGGACCAGGCCGGCGCCGAGGAACACGACGACCCGCGCGAGCCCGTCGAGCGCGACGAGGTCGAACAGGATCAGCTTCGCCACGGCCGCGACGACGAGCACCCCGCCCAGGACCCGGGGGAGGACCGCCCCGACGCCGCGCACCAGCAGCACGAGCGCGAGGGCCGTCCAGGAGATCGTCACCAGGACGTGGCCGACGAGGAACCCGCCCCGGTCCGGCGCCACCGCGAGGGCGAGCGTGACGACCACGCCCGCGGCGCCGTACAGCCCGACGACGCCGAGCAGACCCACCACGACGGCGGTGCGGTCCCGGCCTCCGAGCAGGTCCGCGCGGGCGACGGCGACCAGCAGCGACCCGGCGGCCGCGGCGAGGAGCACGCCGACCGCAGCCATGGCGAGCAGGGCGCCGGCCGGGCGGACGTCGCCGCCGACCACGACGTCGAGCGGGAGGTCCCGCACCAGGGCGACCACGCCGCCGAGGACACCGAACGCGCCCGCGACGGCGAGGACGACGGTCCGGCCGGTCCGCGCGGCGAGGACGCCCAGCACGGCGGCGACGGCCAGCAGCCCCCCGCCCGCGGCGGCCCCGGTCAGCGCGAGCGGGATCGCCTGCAGACCGAGGACCCCGGCCGCGGCGACCGCGGTGGCCACCAGGGCCGGCGTCGCGGGCACCCGGCCGGTCCCGCGCTCGGCGACCGCACCGGCGGCGAGCAGCAGGAGCACGGCGACGACGTCGAGGGCGGCGCCCCAGGGCCGGTCGAGGGACGGGGCGACGGCGATCAGCGGGAGCACCGGCGCGGCGATCGCGATCCCGGCGACGAGCGTGGCCGTGCGGTCCGCCCCCGGCGCGGCGACCAGCACCAGGGCCGCGACGACCCCGACGGCGAGCAGCGCCCCGACCGCGAGCGCCACCCCGAGCGGCGAGGACCCGGCGACGCCGACGGCCCCCGCCGCGACGAGCGCGGACAGGGCCGCGAACCCGACGGACACGGCGACGAGCACCGGCCAGGCGCGGCGGGCGGCGACCGGCAGGGCGACCGCCACCACGACGACGAGCAGGGCCACGAGCAGCGGCCCGGCCGACTCCGTCACGAGCGGCACGAGGAGGTCCGCCCCGACGACGACGCCGAGGGCCAGGTCCCGCCGGCGCCACCGGTCGGCGAGGAGCAGGCCGCCACCGGCCACGCCCAGCGCGAGCACCACCGCGACGACGGAGGGCAGGAGGTCGTACAGGGAGGCCGCGGCGGCCACCGTCAGGTAGAGGGCGGTGAGCCCGGTGGCGGCGAGCGACACCGGCCCGGGGTCGGCCGCGCCCTCCCCGGCGCCCTCGTCCGCCCGGCGCCGCTGCAGGACGATCCCGGCGCCGAGGAGCCCGAGCCCCACCAGCGCCCCGAACCCGACGCGGGCCTCCGCGCCGAACCAGCCGCGGGACGCGGCGAGGACGAGGAGCAGCACGACGCCGAGCAGGGTCACGCCCGTCCCCGTCGCCGCGAGCAGCCGGGCACCGGACAGCCGGGGGAGCCGGGAGCGCAGCGGGACCCGCGGGGCGGCCGGCGGCGGCGCCCACACGGCGGTCCCGGACGGCGGGGGCGGCACCGGCGGCCCCGATGGCGGGACCCGGACCGGGCCGGACGGCGCCCAGGGCGCGACGCCGGCCGGCAGTCCGGCGGGGGGCGCCGACGGCGGGACCGACGGCGGGGCCGCGGTCGACGGCGGGGCGGGCGCCGGACCCGGGCCGGGGACGGCCGCCGGGGCGAGGGCACCCGTCGTCGGGAACGGGGTCCCGCGGAGCACCCCGAGATCGGAGCGGACCCGCGCGAGCCGGGCCCCGAGGTCGGCGAGCTCGCCGTCGAGGCGGGACAGGAGGGCCGTGGGGTCACCGGGGTTCGTCATGGCGCCCACCCTGGCCGCCGGGGCCTGTGCCCGGGGAGGGGAGAACTACCTAAGGTGGCGGGCATGGGTTCCGCTGACCAGGTCACCGCCCGCCTCGACCGTGCCCGGAAGCTGGCCGCGGACGCGGGGGTGGACGCCCTCGTCGTCACCCCGGGGCCCGACCTGCAGTACCTCGCGGGCGTGGTGAAGCACTCCCACGAGCGGCTCTCCGCCCTGGTGCTGCCGACCCGTGACGAGGCCGCCTTCGTCGTGCCGCGCCTGGAGCGCCCGGGCCTGGCCGGCACCGGGGTGGACCGGGCCGGGATCCGCGTCCTGGACTGGGTCGACGGCGAGGACCCGCACGGCCTGGTCGCGGCGTGTCTGGACGGGGTCAAGCGCGTCGCGGTCGCCTCCGACATGCCGGCGCTGCACGTGCTCGGCCTGCGCGACGCCCTGCCGCTGGCCACCCAGGAGCTCGCGACCCCGGTGCTGCGCGAGCTCCGGATGCGCAAGGACGCCGCCGAGGTCGAGCACCTGCGCCGGGCCGGCGCGGCGATCGACGCCGTGCACGAGCAGGTGCCGGGCCTCCTGCGGGCCGGGCGCACCGAGGCCGAGGTCGGTGCGGACATCACCGCCGCGATCGTCGAGGCCGGGCACGCCGAGGCGGCGTTCGTCATCGTCGGCTCCGGCCCGAACGGCGCGAGCCCGCACCACGAGGTCTCCGACCGCGTGATCGAGACCGGCGACGTCGTCGTGGTCGACATCGGCGGCCCGCTGCCCGAGGGCTACAACTCCGACTGCACCCGCACCTACGTCGTCGGCGGCGCGACCGACGAGATCGTCGCGGCGTACGCCGTGCTGCAGCGCGCCCAGGCCGCCGCCGTCGCCGCGGCGCGCCCGGGCGTGACCGCCGAGAGCGTCGACGAGGCCGCCCGCGCGGTCATCCGCGACGCCGGGTTCGGCGAGAACTTCGTGCACCGCACCGGGCACGGCATCGGCCTCGAGGTCCACGAGGAGCCCTACATCGTCGCGGGCAACGGGTTGACCCTCGAGCCCGGCATGGCCTTCTCCATCGAGCCGGGCATCTACTTCGACGGCCGGTGGGGCGCCCGGATCGAGGACATCGTGGTGGTCACCGAGGACGGGTGCGAGGCGGTCAACACCCGCCCCCACGAGCTGCTCTCGTGCTGACGGCCGACGCGTCGCCGGACACCGCCGCCCGCCGCCGCCGACCGACCCGGGCGACGCTGCTGCGGGCGGTCGCGACCGTCGTCGCCGGGCTCGCCCTCTACGCGTCGTTCCCGCCGCTGGGCTGGTGGTGGGCGGCGCCGCTCGGGATCGCCCTGCTGATCGGGGTCGTGGCCGACCGGTCGTGGAAGGGCGCCCTCGGCTGGGGCGCGCTGGGCGCGGTGGCGTTCCAGTACCCGTTGCTCTCGTGGACCGGGACCTACGTCGGCCCGGTCTGGCTGTTCGCCCTGCTCGTCGTGGTGCTGGCCGCCGCCGTCCCGCTGGCGTTCGTCCCGCTCGTCGCCCGCCTGCCCGGCGCCCCGGTGTGGATCGCGGGCCTGTGGACGGCGGGGGAGGCGCTCATCGAGCGGGCCCCGTTCGGCGGCTTCCCCTGGTCCAAGCTCGCGTTCGGACAGGCCGGCGGCGCCTACGCGAAGCTCGCCTCCCTCGGCGGCGCCCCGCTCGTGAGCTTCGCGGTGGTCCTCTCCGGCGCCGGGCTCTGGGCCCTCCTGCGCGCGCTCCGTGCCCGACGCCTCCCGCCGGCCTGCGGAGCGCTGCTCGCGGTCCTCGTCGGACCCGTCGTCGGGATGGCTGTCCCCGCGCACCCGCTGACCGCCCCGGGGGACCGGGCCATCACCGTGGCCGCGGTCCAGGGCAACGTGCCGCGGGCCGGTCTGGACTTCGCGAGCCAGCGCCGCGCCGTCCTCGACAACCACGTCCGCGAGACGCAGCAGCTGGCCGACCGGGTGGCGGCGGGGCAGGAGCGTCGGCCGGACCTCGTGATCTGGCCGGAGAACTCCTCGGACATCGACCCGTTCCGCAACCCCGACGCGCGCGCGGAGATCCAGGCGGTCACCGATCGGGTCGGAGCCCCTGTCGTCGTCGGGGCCGTGCTGCAGGGCACCCGGGACGCCGACGGCACCATCGTCCAGGGGCCGCGCAACGTCGCCGTGGTGTGGACCCCTCGGGTCGGGCCCACCGACCAGTACGTGAAGCGGCACCTGCTGCCGTTCGGGGAGTACATCCCGATCCGCGGGCTCGCCTCGGTGTTCTCCGCCGACGTCGCGCGGGTGACCGACTTCGAGGCGGGCACCGGGACCCCCGTGCTCGACGCCGGACCGGCCCGGCTCGGGGTCGCGACCTGCTACGAGGTCGTCTTCGACGGCGACGTGCGCGACGCGGTCACGGCCGGCGCGGACCTGCTGACCGTGCCGACGAACAACGCGACCTTCGGGTACACGAACATGACCTACCAGCAGCAGGGCATGAGCCGCCTGCGCGCGGTGGAGCACGACCGGGCCGTCGTGATCGCGGCGACGAGCGGACAGAGCGCGGTCATCGCCCCCGACGGCACCGTGCTCGACCGGACCGGTGAACTCTTCACGCCCGGCGTGCTGGTGGACACCGTCCCGCTGCGCACCACGACTACCCTGGCCACCCGGCTGGGCGCGGGCCCCGAGTGGGTGCTCGCCGGGTTCGGGGTGGCTGCGGTCGTCGTGGGGGGCGTCGTGGGTCGACGGGTGCGACGACGGGAGGGCGGAGCGGCATGAGCGCGTCGCGGTCGCAGGAACTGCCGGTGGCGGGGTCCGGGGCCGACCCGGCACCCGACGGACGCGGGGTGCTCGTCGTCGTCCCCACCTACGACGAACGGGCCAACCTCCCCGGTATCGTCGAGCGCGTCCTCGCGGCGGCGCCGGCCGTGCGGCTGCTCGTCGTCGACGACGGGAGCCCGGACGGGACGGGGGAGCTGGCCGACGAGCTCGCGGCCGCCGACCCGCGGATCACCGTGCTGCACCACCGGCCCAAGCGGGGCCTCGGGGCCGCCTACGTCGACGCGTTCGCCCACGTCATGGCGACCCACCAGGCCGACGACGTCGGGTGGATCGTCCAGATGGACGCCGACGGCTCCCACGCCCCGGAGGACCTGCCGTCGATGCTCGCCGCCGCCCGGACCGAGGGCGCCGACCTCGTGCTGGGCTCGCGGTACGTGCCGGGCGGCCGGGTGGTCGACTGGCCCTGGTACCGCAACGCGCTGTCGCGCGCGGCCAACGTCTACTCGCGCCGGGCGTTGCGACTCCCGGTGCGGGACGTCACCGGCGGCTACCGCCTCTTCCGGCGGCCGGTCCTCGAGGCCGTCACCGCCAGCCCCGTCTCGTCGCAGGGCTACTGCTTCCAGGTCGACCTGACGTTCCGGGTGCAGCGCGCGGGCTTCACCGTGCGCGAGGTGCCGATCGTGTTCACCGAGCGCTCCGCCGGCGCCTCCAAGATGAGCGGGGCCGTGGTGCGCGAGGCGCTCTGGCGGGTGACGGTGTGGGCCGTCCGCGACCGCCTGGCGGGCCGGCCCCGGACATGACACGACCCCGCCACCGGAGGGTGACGGGGTCGGTGTGCGGGGCTGCGATCAGGCTCCGCGGCGCTCCTTGAGGAGGTCCAGACGCTCCTCGAGCAGCTCCTGTAGCTCGGGCTCGGAGCGACGCTCGAGCAGCATGTCCCAGTGGGTGCGCGGCGGCTTGACCTTCTTCTGCTCGGGCTCCGTGCCGTCGATCCGCTTGCCCTCCTCGCCGTGGAGGCGGCACTCCCAGGTGACGGGGGCCTCGGCGTCGTCGGAGAACGGGACCTCGAAGTCGTGGCCCTTGGGGCAGCGGTAGGCGAAGGCGCGGCGGGGTGCGAGGTCGTGGTCGCGATCGGTCTCGTAGCTGACGGCTCCGAGGCGGCTTCCACGGAGAACGCGGTCGGCCATGAGTGCTTCCTTTCCTCGACTGCGTGCGTGCCGCCCCTCGTGGGGGCGACCCAGGTCCCAACGCGGGGCATCACGTGTTCGTTCCCGCGACACCCGTCCGACACGTGGTCGTGACCCGTCTCACGCCGGCTCGCGCTCCGGGCCCCGACCCCTCGCACACATCGATGTGTTCACGTCCGTGTTACCCGGGGACCGGGGACGTCACACCGCGCCGCGGGCCACGAGGTCGCGGACCACCGGAATGCGCGGGGTCAGGCGCCGGACCACTCCCCGCGGACGACGAGGACCTCACGCAGGAGGTCCGGCCGGTCGGTCATGAGCCCGTCGACGCCGAGGTCGAGCAGCCGGTGCATCTCGGAGGGCCGGTCGATCGTCCACACGTGCACCTCGATCCCCATCGCGTGGGCCGCCGCCACCGTCGCCGGGTCGATCACCGGTACGGCGCCGACGCGGGTGGGCAGCTGCGCGAGGTCCCCGCCGACCGGCACGCGGCGTGCGAGGGGCCCCGGGAGCACCGAGCGGGTGCGCAACGAGAGGGCGGCCCGGGCCGAGACCCCGGTGACCACCCGGTCGCCGAACTGCCGGCGCACCGCCCGCAACCGGCCCTCGTCGGTGCTGGCGACCGCGACCCGCTCCGCGACGTCGTCGCGTTCCAGCAGGGCGAGCATGGGCCGCAGCGACCCGGGCGACTTGATGTCGACGTTGAACCGGAGCGTCGGCTCGGCCTCCAGCACCTCCTCGAGGCGCGGCAGCCGCTCCCGGCCGCGGACCCGCACGTCGGCGAGGTCGGACCAGTCGAGCGCCCGCAGCACGCCGGGGTGCCCGGCGACGCGACGCAGCGTGGCGTCGTGATGGACGACGAGGACCCCGTCCCGGGTGGCGTGCACGTCGGTCTCGACGTAGGCGAAGCCCTCCTCGCGGGCGCGGGTGAAGGCGGCCAGGGTGTTCTCGAGCCCCTCGAGGTCGCCGACGTGCCAGCCGCGGTGGGCGAACGCCCGGGGGCGCGGGGCGGCGAGGTAGGGGTGGGAGCGGACGACCGGCAGCACGGCCGCAGTCTGCCCGACCCGGACGACGGGCGGGCGACCACCGGACGGCCCGGACATGTCCCGGGCGCAGCAACCGGATCGCCCGATTGCCGGTCACGCCGGTGACACGGCGTGATCACGAACCCGACACGATGATCGCCGGTCACTCCCCGGCCACCTTGGGGGGATACGTACACATGGAGTAGTGTCGCGTCGGTCATCATCGACGGCCAGGAGTTCGGACTCGGGGGACGAATGACGCGCTCGCGGCACCGCCGCTCGGAGGGCTCGGGGGAGCCCGCCAGTCTGCCCTCCTGGGCGCAGCGCCATCTGGACGAGTCGGGCACCGCCGTGGGCGCCGTCGCGCCCGCCACACGCCACCGCCGTCCGGCCCGGGCCGCCGGGGTACGGGCCACCGCCGGCGACAGTCCGCTCCGGGGCTGGGGCGTCGCGATCCTGTCCGTCGCCGCGGCCGTCACGGCCGTGCCGCTCGCGATCTCCGCCGTGGCCAACGACCGGTCGGACGACCCGATGCCGACCGTCGACACCTTCACCGCCGGGGCTCCAGGCCCGCTGCAGGGCGCCGGGGGCGCCGGGACCCAGGCCTCGCCCGGCCGCGGTGGCACCGCCGGGACCGCCGACGACCCGGCGACGGCGGGGGTCCTGCCGCTGCCGGGCGCACCCGGGGCCGCGGCTCCGGGCCCCGTCCTCGTCCCGGTCCCGCTGCCCGCGGCCGTCGTCCGGCCGACCACGCCGCCGGTCCCGACCGCCGTCACGCCCCGTTCGGCCGCGCCGGCGTCGAGCACCACCACCCCGACGAAGACGACGACGACGTCGTCGGACGAGGGCAAGAGCGCGACGCCGCCGAAGAGCAGCTCCACACCGCCGAAGTCCTCCTCGGGCGGCAGCGGGGGCGGCGGCTCGTCGTCCTCGGGCGGTTCGGGGTCGGGCTCGGGCTCGGGGTCGAACTCCGGGTCCTCGAAGAAGCAGGACGGTCCCGTGACCGGCCTCGTGAAGGGCGTCGGCAACACGCTCGGCGGCGTCACCGGGTCCCTCGGGCTCTAGTCCGGCGGGGCCACCCCCTCGTCGAGCGCGCCCGCGTACAGGTCGCCGTGCTCGGCGATCCGGTCCAGCACCGCGGCGGGGGAGAACACGAGCGCGGCCGCGTCGTCGCACGCCTCGACCTCGGACCACGTCAACGGCGTGGACACCGTGGGGGCCCCGTCGACCGAGCGGGCCCGCAGCGAGTACGGCGCGACCGTCGTCTTCGACGTGTTGTTCTGCGACCAGTCGATGAACACCCGGCCGCCCCGCCGGTCCTTCGCCATCACGGCCGTGACGTCGTCGGGCGTCTCCCGGGCGAGCTCCTGCGCGATCGTCCGCGCGTACTCCGAGGTCCGGCCCGGGTCGGTCACGACGACGGGGGCGGTCATCTGCATGCCCTTCGAGCCGCTGGTCTTCACCACCGGCACCACCCCGTCGTCGTGCAGGCGGTCGCGGACCCGGCACGCGACCCGCGCGCACTCGACGAGGCCGGTGCCGGGCCCCGGGTCGAGGTCGAAGACCAGCTCGTCGGGGGGCTGCGGCACGTCGTCGGCGTCCACGCGCCACTGCGGTACGTGCAGTTCCAGCACCGCCAGGTTCGCGAGGTAGACCAGCGTGGCGAGCTCTTCGACGACGACGAAGCGGGCCGAGTCCGCGCCGCGGGAGGAGCCCGGCGTCGGGACGACGACCGTCCGGAGCCAGTCCGGCGCGTTGCGCCCGGCGTTCTTCTCGTAGAACGACTCCCCGTCGATGCCGTCGGGGAAGCGGCGCAGCGTGAGGGGGCGGCCGGCGAGGTGGGGGAGCACGGTGTCGGCGACCCGTGCGTAGTAGTCGATCACCGCGTTCTTCGGCGTGCCCGGGTAGAGCAGCTTGTCGAGGTTGGACAGCTTGAGCCCGCGCCCGCCGACCGAGACCCGGGGCGACTGGACGTCCCGCGGCGGCCGGGCCTTCGCCTCGGACTTCCGCGTGACGAGCCAGTCCTTCCCGTCCTCGTTCCGCTTCGGCCGGGTGAACACGAACCGCCCGTCGGTGTGCTCCCCGCGCAGCGTCACCGCGACCTCGTCGTCGGTCCACTTCTCGGTCTCGTAGGTGCCCGCGTCGTGGATCGTCATCGACCCGCCGCCGTACTCACCGGCCGGGATCTCACCGTGGAAGTCCAGGTACTCGAGGGGGTGGTCCTCGGTGTGCACGGCCAGGCGGGGTGCACCGGGGGCGTCGGGCAGCCCCTTGGGCACGGCCCAGCAGACGAGCACCCCGCCCCGCTCGAGCCGGACGTCGTAGTGCAGCCGGCGCGCGTGGTGCTCCTGGATCACGAACCGGCCGCCGGCGTCGGTGTCGGCTCCGCCGACCTCCCCGAACGGCTCGGGTGTCCGGCCCGGGTCCCGTTTGTCCCGGTAGGTCCGGAGTTCGCCCATGCTCCCCACCCCTCGTGTCGGTTCACCGTGAAGGATCCCACTGGCGAGACGGGTGCCGGTGGTGCGTACCAGGCATAGTCTCCGGGCCGTGAGCCGGGCGAACACGACGACAGGGTTCTCGACGGCACACGAGCAGGCGGTCACCGCGGCCCGCGAGCGACTCGCCGCGCTCCCGGCCGACGCGCCGGTGCGGCTGCACAAGAAGACCTCGAACCTGTTCCGGTTCCGCGACGGCGCGGGCGGCCTGGAGGTCGACGGGCTGGACCGGGTGCTGCACGTCGACCCGGTGGCGCGCACCGCCGACGTGGGCGGCATGACCACCTACGAGGACCTCGTGGCGGCCACGCTGCCGCACGGGCTCATGCCGCTGGTGGTCCCGCAGCTGAAGACCATCACGCTCGGCGGCGCGGTCGTCGGGCTCGGGATCGAGTCGACGTCGTTCAGGGACGGCCTGCCGCACGAGTCGGTGCTCGCCGCGGACGTCCTCACGGGCGCCGGCGCGATCGTCCGTGCGACGCCGGACAACGACGCCGCCGACCTGCACGCCGCGCTCGCCAACTCCTACGGCACGCTCGGCTACGCCGTCGCGCTGACGATCGAGCTCGCCCCGGTGCGGCCGTTCGTGGCGCTGCGCCACCTGCGCTTCGACGACGCCGCCTCCCTGGCGGAGGCGACCGCGCGGATCACCGCCGAGCACGCCCACGAGGGCGAGCACGTCGACTTCCTCGACGGGACGGTCTTCTCCGCGGGGGAGCAGTACCTGACGCTCGGCCGGATGGTCGACCAGGCCCCGTACCTGTCCGACTACACCGGGCAGGGCATCTACTACCGCTCGATCCAGCAGCGGACGACCGACTTCCTCTCGATCGCCGACTACCTGTGGCGCTGGGACACCGACTGGTTCTGGTGCTCCCGCGCCCTCGGGGTGCAGCACCCCGCGGTGCGCCGCGTGTGGCCGTCCCGCTACCGCCGCAGCGACGTCTACCGCCGGCTGGTCGCCCTCGACCGTCGCTACGGAATTTCCGAGCGCATCCAGATGCGCGCGACGGGGGCGAGCGGCGTCGAGCCGATCATCCAGGACGTCGAGGTGCCGGTGGAGCACCTCGCGGAGTTCCTGGACTTCTTCCACCGCGAGATCGGCATCAGCCCGGTGTGGGTCTGCCCGTTGCAGCTGCGCGGGGACCGCACCTGGCCCCTCTACCCCCTCGAGCCGCACCGGACCTACGTCAACGTGGGCTTCTGGTCCGACGCCCTGCTGCGGCCGGGGATGGCGCGCGATCACCACAACCGGCTGATCGAGCGGAAGCTCATGGAGCTCGACGGGCACAAGTCGCTGTACTCGACGGCGAGCTACACCCGCGAGGAGTTCGACGCGCTGTACGGCGGCGCGGCCTACCGGGCCCTCAAGGCCCGCTACGACCCCGCCGGGCGGCTGCCGGACCTCTACACCAAGTGCGTGACGAATTCGTAGGAGGAGTGATGAGCGCACCAGCCGTGGCCGGTCTGTTCCGCCCGGTGCTCGGGGCCGACGCCCCGATCACCGTGAAGGCGTACGACGGCAGCGTCTCGCGCCCCGCCGGTGGCGACTCGGTGGCCACCGTCGACGTGCGGAGCGAGACCGCCCTGGCCTATCTGGCCAGTTCACCGAACTCCCTGGGCCTGGCCCGGGCGTTCGTCTCCGGGCACCTCGACGTCGACGGTGACCTCTACACCGCGCTGACCGCGATCAGCGAGCTGACGATCTCCGACGTGTCGCCGCGCACGCTCGCCGAGATGGCGCTGCGGCTCGCCCCGATCCGGCTGCGCCACCGCAACCTCGCGCCGCCGCCGCAGGAGCACCGCCAGCACGGCTGGCTGCACTCGAGGTCGCGGGACGCCGAGGCCATCGCCCACCACTACGACGTCTCCAACCGCTTCTACGAGATGGTGCTGGGCCCGTCGATGGCCTACACCTGCGCGGCGTACCCGAGCGAGACGGCCACCCTCGAGGAGGCGCAGTTCGCCAAGCACGCGCTGGTCGCGGACAAGCTCGCGCTGCGCCCCGGGATGCGCATGCTCGACGTCGGGTGCGGCTGGGGCCAGATGTCGATGCACGCCGCGGAGCACCACGGCGTGCAGGCGCTCGGCGTGACGCTCTCGCGGGACCAGGCGCTGTGGGCCCAGAAGGAGGTCGCGCGCCGCGGACTGTCCGACCTCGTCGAGATCCGCCACGGCGACTACCGCGACGTCGCCGAGACCGAGTTCGACGCGGTCGCCTCCATCGGCCTGACCGAGCACATCGGCCGCGCGCAGCTCAAGAACTACTTCTCGTTCCTGTACTCCAAGCTGCGCACCGGCGGCCGGCTGCTCAACCACTGCATCACCCGACCCGACGCCCACCACCGCGCGCACGCCGACCCGTTCATCGACCGCTACGTCTTCCCCGACGGCGAGCTCCTGCCGATCGGCTATCTCGTCTCCCGGATGAACGGTGCCGGGTTCGAGATCCGGCACGAGGAGAACCTCCGCGAGCACTACTCGAAGACCCTCATGGCCTGGACCGCCAACCTCGAGGCGAACTGGGACGAGTGCGTCGCCGAGGCGGGGGAGGGCAGCGCCCGCGTGTGGAAGCTCTACATGCCGGCGTGCGCGGTCGGCTTCGACCTCAACAACATCCAGCTCCACCAGGTGCTGGGGGTCAAGCTCGACGACCAGGGGCGCTCCGGCTTCCCGCTGCGGCCCGCCTACTAGGAGGTGGCCTTCGGCCAGGTGAGCAGAAAAGGGGGCTATGACCCCACTTAGTGCTCACCTGGGCGGAGCCCACCTCGCGGCCACGGCGGCCATCCGGGCGTCCTCGGCGGCGAGCACGTCCTGCCGGACGCCGCGGTCGGTCACCCCGACCGGCCCGGCCGTCCCGTCCGGTCCCTCCGACGCGGCGGCGAGGACGTGGGCGTCCGCGGCGTCGAGGAGCCGGTCGAGCAGTTCGTGCCCGGTGCGCGGCGCGGAGTGCCAGTCGACCGCCTCGGTCGGCGGGGCCCCCACCGCCACGGTCGCGACCGGCTCGGCGGCCGCCCGACGGCGGGGACCCCGGGTGCCGCCGCGACGGCGCGGAGGTGCCGCCGGCCCGGCGTCGGGAGCGGGCGGGTGGTCGCCCCGCTCGATGATCAGCTGCCGGAGGCGGGTGAGCGCGCGGTGCTGCGCGACGCGCACGGCCCCCGCCGTGGAGCCGACCGCCTCCGCGGTCTCCTCCGCGGACAGCCCGACGACCACGCGCAGCCGCAGCACCTCGCGCTGCTTCTCGGGCAGCTCGGCCATGAGGGCCGCCATCTCGACGGAATCGGACAGGTTGACCGCGTGCTGCTCGGGACCGTCGTGGACGTCCTGCTCCTCGGGCAGCTCGTCGACCGGGTCCGAACGGTCGCGGCCCGCCGAGCGGTGCGCGTCGACGACCTTGTGCTGCGCGATGCCGTAGACGAAGGCGAGGAAGGGGCGCCCCTGGTCCTGGTAGGTCGGCAGCGCACGCAGCACCGCGAGGCAGACCTCCTGGGCGACGTCGTCGGGGGAGGCGTTCACCCGGTCGTACCCGCCGAGCCGGCTGCGGCAGTACCGGACGACCAGCGGCCGCAGGATGCGCAGCAGCGTGTTCATCGCGCCGCGCTCGCCGGTCAGGGCGGCCGCGACCAGCCGGTCGAGCTCCCGGGGATCGTTCAGCGGGTCGGTCACGACGCACCCGCCGCCGCGGTGACGGCCTCCCACTGCGCCATGGCCACGGCCAGCCGGCGGTCGAACTCCGGGGCCGGGAGCCCGAGCTCCGGCGCCGCCTCGGCCGCGGGCACGTCCAGCCAACGCAGCACGGCGAGATCCCGCGCGAGGGGATCGAGGTGCGCCAGCGCCCGCAGCGGACGGGCCGCGCGGACCGCGAGGAGCCGCCAGGGGTCCGGGTGCCGCCAGGCCGGGTCCAGCGACCGGGCCGCGAGCACGGCCCGCGGGGCGGGCGGCTGGGCCGGGCGCGGCCGGTGCGTGCCCGGGGCCGCCTGCCCGCCGACGCTGCGCGCGGTGCGCACGAGCAGCAGGGTCAGTTCGAGGGCGCGGACCTCGTCCGGCGCGGCGCCGAGCTGCGGCCACCGGTCCCAGAGGGCGGCCCGGCTGAGCAGGAACACGTCGTGCGCGCCCGCGCCGTAGGCGTGGCCGAGGATCGCGGCCCGGGGCTGGAGCAGGGCGTCGTGCTGCATCAGGAACGGCGCGATCTCGGCGGTCCCACGCCCCCGTGCGACGGGCCCGGGCGTCACGACGTCCTCCGACGCACGCCGTGTGCCTCCCGCTCGCCCTGTCGATCCATGCGTTCGCCCACCCGTGCCCCGACTTCCCCCTCGATGACCGGGCCGGCGAACCGGCCCTCGCGACCCCCCGCCGCGGCGATCACCCCACGTCGCGGGACGGGCCCGATCGGTGATCCCGCACCGGCCCCGACACCACGCCGTCGTGTGATGTCACCGTGACCGATGGGCACGGGCTCGCGGAAGGACCCGTCGACCGGCGGCGCGTCGCGTCGCCTCAGTGGCAGCCGCGACGACCCGCCGAGGGCCCTCGGACGCTGTCACCGGTCGTCCAGCCGCGACGAGCGGCACCACTGGCGGGTCGGAGCAGGACGATTCGCGCCCGATCGGCGGCAATGTTAGGACTCTATGGTGTAGTGATCGCTACCCCGTTCGGGCCAGTTGCCCGGCGTGTCGGTGGTCTGCGTGCCGGATGCGTCCGGATCCTCCGTCGCCCTGCACGCCGGGGGAGCGCCCGGCATCATCACGCGCGGGCGAGCGGACGGAGGCCACGACGTGGGACGGGACGCGGGCGTCGGCCACCCCACGCCGGTGCGGGTCCTGGTCGCCCTCGGCGTGCTGCTCGTGGTCGCGGCAGCCGTCCTCGGGGTCCTCGACCGGCAGGCGCGGGCGCGGGACGACGACGGGGCGACCACCCTCCTCGCCGCCCGTACCCACCTCGTGGACCTCGGCGCCGCGACCACCGATCCCGCCGCCCGCACCCGCGCGGTCGACGGTGCCACCGGGGCCTGGCGGGACCGACTGGCGGCCGCGACCACCACGGGGTCGACGTCGACGGTCGTGCGCACCGTCGGGCTCGAGGACCTCGACGGGGACACGGCGCGGGCGCTCGCCGTCGGCGTCGTCGGAGGTGACGGCGGGACCCGGCCGTTCCGGGCGGTCGTGACGTTGGCCCGGGTGGACGACCGCTGGCTCGTGGCGGACGTGGGGGAGCTCCCGTGACGCGACCCCGGCTCCGCCTCGCGGCCCTGGCGGCGGTCGTGCTGGTCCTCGCCGTCGTCGTCGGGACCCTGGTGCGTGCGGTCGTGTCCGCGGCACGCACGGAGGACGCCACGGAGGCCGCGGTCCTCGCCGCGACGGAGCTGACCCCGGTCCTGCTCGGCTACGACTGGCGCACCCTGGACGCCGACGTCGACCGGATCGACACCGCCACCACGGGACCGTTCGCGGAGCAGAACCGGGCCATCGTCGCGAGCCTCGTGGTCCCGGCGGCGATCGGCACGCGGGCGAGTTCCTCGGCCACCGTCCAGCGCGTCGCGGTGGTGAGCGCCGCGTCCGACCGCGTCGAGACGCTCGTGCTCTACACCCAGACCACGGCACGGGCCGGGAGCCCGGGGGAGACCGTCCCGCGGAGTGCCCGGGTCACGCTCCGGCCCGACGACGACGGGCGCTGGCTCGTCGCCGGGTTCGACGCCTCCTGACCGACTACCGGTCGAGGAAGGCGGTGACCGCGGCCGCCACCGCGTCCGGACGCTCGACCGGGAGGAAGTGGCCGGCGCCGGGGACCTCGACGGTCTCGCAGAGCGGCGCCGCGAGGCGGCTCAGCTCCGGGCGGACACACCCGTCCTCGCTGCCGAAGAGGTAGAGCAGCGGGTGGACGGGCAGGCCGAACACCGCCCGCTCCTCCCGGCGGTAGCGCGGGGAACGGTGCCAGGGCTGCAGCCATGCGCGGTAGTAGCTCAACGCGGCGGTGCGCCGGGCCGGGGTGTCGAGCGCGGCCAGGACCCGGGGGACGTCCCCGCTCGCCTCGTGGCCCGGCGACCAGTCGGCCCAGAGCTGCGGGACGAGCCGGTCGAGGACCGCCTCGGAGACCCAGGGCAGCTGCTGGAAGACGGTGTACCAGCTCGCCCGGAGCTGTTCCCCGACGAGCCGCGGGTCCCGCACCTCCGCCGCCGTCGCCAGGGGCGGCACGGCCATCGTGACGACGCGGTCCCAGAGGTCGGGCGCGAACACTGCGGCCCCGTAGGCGGCGACCGCGCCCCAGTCGTGCCCCACCAGCAGGGCCGGCCGTCGGTCGCCCAGCGCACGACGGAGCGCGACGGCGTCGGCGACGAGCGCACCCGACTGGTAGCAGCCGTCCGGCGCCAGCCCGGTCGGCGCGTAGCCGCGCTGGAACGGCGCCACCACCCGGTACCCGCGGGCGGCCAGCACCGGCGCGAGGTACCGCCACGACCACGCCGTGTCGGGGTAGCCGTGCAGCAGCACCGCCGGCGGCCCGTCCTCGGGCCCCGTCGTCAGGTAGGCCACCTCGAGCTCGCCGAGGCGGATGCGCCGCGTCTCCACCCCTCGATCATGGCCCGTCACGGCGTCCGACGACGGATCGGCGCCGCTCCTGGGCGAGTGGCCCCGCTGACGCATCCGGTGACACGGATCGGCCACCGACGGCCTGCGCGGGCGCCGACGTCACTCGCGGCCGGAGGAGATCCAGTCGTCGGAGGCGAAGGAGAAGTTGCGGCTGCCCTGCACCAGGTCGGCGGCGGCGTCGAGCCGGGACTTCTGCTCGGCGGAGAGCGTCAGGGCCACCGCGCCGGCGTTCTCGACGACACGCTCGGCCGACCGGGTGCCCGGGATCGGCACCGTCGGGACGCCGAACGCCGCGCCCTGTGCGTAGACCCAGGCGAGGGCGACCTGCGCCGCCGTGGCGCCGAGCTCGTCGGCGACCGCACGGACCACGTCGACCACCTCCTGGTTGGCCTCGAGGTGCTCGGAGAACCGCGGGGACTTCGCGAGCAGCGTCTGCGAGACCCGTTCCGCGGTCATCGTGCCGGTGAGGAACCCCCGTCCGAGCGGGCTGTAGGGCACGAACCCGACGCCGAGCTCGACCGCCTTCGGCACCACGTTGGCCTCGACGTCGCGCGACCAGATGCTCCACTCGCTCTGCACGGCGGCGATCGGGTGCACCGCGGACGCCTCGGCGAGCTCCGTGGCGGTGACCTCGGAGAGCCCGAGGTGCCGGACCTTGCCCTCGGCGACGAGCTCCGCCATCGCCGTCACGGTCTCGGTGATCGGCAGGTCGAGCTGGCGGCGGTGCATGTAGTAGAGGTCGATGTGGTCGGTCCCGAGGCGGCGCAACGAGTTCTCGCAGGCCTGCCGGACGTACTCGCGGTCGCCCCGCGTCGGCGTCGCGCCGTTGCCGACCTGCCCGGTGATCCCGAACTTGGTGGCCAGCTGGACCTCGTCGCGCCGGTCGGCCAGAACGCGCGCGATCAGCTCCTCGTTGGTACCCGACGGTCCGGTCGTGCCCTCGCGGGCGGTGCCGTAGACATCGGCGGTGTCGAGGAACGTGACCCCGGCGTCGAGGGCCGCGTGCAGCGTGCGGACACCGGCGTCCGGGTCGGTGGCGCCGTAGACGTCGGACAGCGCCATGCCGCCGAAGCCGAGCGCGCTGACCTGCAGTCCGTCGCCGAGGGTGGTGGTCGGGAGACTCATGGCCGCCACGCTAGGAGTTCGAGCGCACTCCAGGGCAAGTCAGGGGTCCAGCCGGCGGAGCAGCGCGGTCAATTGCGCGCGTTCGTCGCGGTCCAGGGCACCGAACACCTCGGACTGCGCCTCGTGCACCACGATCGCCAGCTCGGCGTAGGTGGCCGTGCCGCCGGGGGAGAGGGCCACCAGCACCCGTCGGGCGTGCTCCGGGTCCGGACGGCGGGTCACGAGGCCCTTGCCGTCGAGCGTCCGGACCGTGGCCGTCACGTCGCTGCGGTCCAGCGCGGCGGCCCGGCCCAGGTCGGCCTGCGTGCGGTGCTCGACGCCCGCGAGCACCGTCAGGACGCGGTACTCGAACGCGCTCGACCCGGCCTCGGCGAGCCGACGGGACAGCACGGTCTGCGCCCGGGCGGCGGCGCGGGTGAGCACGGAGGTCCCGAGGTCGGACCAGGAGGTGGGCACGCCGTTCTCCGTTCGGTGTTGGTCACGCCAACACTAGAGGTGTACGTTGGTGGCGCCAACACGGGGAGGGTCGGGTTCGGCGGCGGGATGCCCGACCGGCCGAGCCTCGGCGCCCGCATCGCGAGGTCGACGTGAGGCAGCTTCGTCGGCATCTCGATGTGCCTGATGCGAACCTCGGGATGCCTGACCGGCGGCCGAAGCCTCGGCGCTCACGCCGCGAGGTCTACGTCAGGCAGCTTCGTCGGCGTCCCAGCATGGCTGATGTGAACCTCGGTGCGCAGCCGGTCCGGCGCGAGCTGCCCGCGCCCGCGAGGTCGACGTCAGGCAGCGACGAGGGCGTCCCGACCTGCCCGGTGTGCACCTCGCGGCCGAGCCCCGTTCGCTCACCCCAGGAGCGATCCGATAATCGACATTATGTCAGATCGGACGGAGAACCCCGGGGTCACCGGGTCCCCCCGAGACCTCAGAGCTCTGCGCGGCGGGAGGCGATCGTCGTCGCGATGTCGCGGATCTTGACGTTCAGGTCCTGCGACGCCCGGCGGAGGATGTCGAAGGCCTCGTCGGCGTCGACCCCACGACGCTGCATGAGGATGCCCTTGGCCTGACCGATGACGTCCCGGGACTGGAGCGCATCGGTGAGCTGCGCCGTGCGCAGGCGCTCGGCCTCCACCCGCTGCGCGGCCTGCAGCGCCACCGCCCCGTGCGCGGCCAGGAGCAGCATCATGTCCTCGTCGACGTCGTCGAGGTGCTCGGCCGAGCTGAAGTAGTAGTTGAGCGCGCCCAGCCGCGGCAGGTCGCTCTCGGGGAACATCCCGGTCGCGACGACGGCGGTCATCCCGAGCTGCGCGACCCGCGGGCCGAAGCGGGGATAGCGCGGGTCGCGGGCGAGATCGCGGCTGTGGGTGGACCCGGAGCTCGAGTCGGCGACCGCCTCGACGCAGGGCCCCTCCCCGGTCTCGTACTGGATGTGGTCGGCCCGGGTGGCGAGCGCGTCGGTCTCGACCGGCGTGTGGAACGAGCCGTTCGCCTCGCGCAGCGTCACCGACACCATCGACGCGCCCGGCGCGAGGTCGTGCGCACGCTCCACGATCCGCTCCAGCACACCGAGGACGCCGGCCTCGGGCGGGACGGAGAACAGGTCACGCGCGAGGGCGAGGAACTGGTCGCCGAGCGGACCCAGCTCGGCCACGAGCGTCCGGCTGCCACCGTTGCGGCTCGCGCCTCCCCCGGCGCCCTCCGTGTCCTCGACGAACCGACGCCTGGCCGCCTGCCAATCCCGCTCCGTCGTCATGCCCTATGAGTACCCGGCGATCGGGGTCGCGCGCACGGGGAGGTTGCTCACGGGCGTGTCGTCCGGTCGGATTCCCCCGGAATCGCGGGCGTTAGCGACGCCGGGGGGTCGGGTATACGGCGGTCGCACCCGTACGGCTGCCCGGGCGGTCGGCTGGTGCAGGTCCTGGATGGTGCAGACCTCGCTGCCGCCAGGACCGCCCTCACGCCCCATCGGTCCCGACCTCACGACGGCTGGGGTGACGTCGCGCTGCCGTCCTGGTCGGTCACGTACCACCGGGCGATGTCGACGAGCTTGACGTTCATGTCCTGCGACGCCTCGACGAGTCGGGAGAACGCCGTCGCCGCGTCGATCCGGTAGCGGTTCATGAGGATGCCCTTGGCCTGGCCGATGACGTCGCGGCTGGCCACGGCGTCGCGGAGCTGCACCAACCGCCGGCCGCCCTCGACGACCAGCACCGCCTGGTGGGCGAGGACCTCGGCGATCTCCCGCTCGTGCCCGCCGTCCGGCTCGGTGCGCGCGAAGAGCGTGATCGCGCCGGCGGCGGCACCCGCGATGACGATCGGGACCGCGAGCACGTCGCGGTAGCCGGCACCGGTCACGGCGTCGGTCCAGGCGTCGGGGAACGGTCGGGCGTCGCCGGGGCCCGCTGCGCGCAGCTCCGACATGGCCCGCGTCGTCGGACCGCTACCGAGCCGGCCCTCGAGCGCGGCGAGCTCCCGGGCCGGACGGGACGTGGCCGCGCGGGTCGCGCGGTTCCGGTCCAGCACGAGGGTGACGGCGACGTCGTGGTCGGGCAGCGGTACGACGGCGGCGTGCGCCAGACCGGCGGCGATGCGGTCGAGCGACGACGGCTCGTCGTGGATGATCGCGAGCAGCTCGTGCGACAGACGTGCGGACGAGGCGATGAGGTCCTTCGAATCCACCTGGTTTCCTCGGGCGGGGACGACACGGCGACGTGCCTGCCTCACGGCTGAACCAGGGTGTCGGGCGATCCTATCCGCTGCCGTCACCCGGGAGGACCACAGGTCCGACCACGGGTACGAGCCGTCAGGGCGAGCGCGTCGCGCGGGGCGTGGGCCCCGCCGTCGTTGTCGAAGAAGACCCACACGTCGCGCGGGACCGCCGGGGCGGGCTCGCCCGGCGCGATGGTGTCCGCGGAGGCGGACGACTCCCCCGCCGCCCACGACCCGATGCGGGCCGCCCAGTCCGCCAGGGCGTCGTCGGAGTACCCGCTGCGGTAGAGCTCCGCGTCGCCGTGCAGCCGTACGTAGACCGGGTCGGCCGTGACGTCGTCGAACCGGGGGAACTCCCCCGCGCCGTCGGAGACGACGAGGGAGACGTCCAGGTCGCGCAGGGTCCGGACGACGGCGGGGTCGCGGAAGCTCGGGTGCCGCACCTCGAGCGCGTGACGCAGGGGGCGGTCGACGTCGACCTCGGTGCACGGGTCCCGGACCCGGTCCGCGTACGGCCGCGCGCGCTCGGCGGCCGCGACGGTGGTGCGGGGCAGTCCGGCCAGGAACCCGCCGATCAGCTCGGCGTCCCAGCGCGTGGCGGGCGGCAGCTGCCAGAGCACCGGGCCGAGCTTCTCCCTCAGGGCCAGCGGACCCGAGGCCAGGAACCGGCCCAGGGCCTCCTCGACGTCGTGCAGACGCTTCATGTGCGTGATGTAGCGGCTGCCCTTCACCGCGAAGCGGAAGTCCTCCCCCGTCTCCGCCGCCCACCGGCGGAACGTCGACGCCCGCTGCAGGGAGTAGAACGTCCCGTTGATCTCCGCCGCGTCCAGCCGGGTGGCGAGGTGCTCGAGGCGGCGCCGCTTCGCGAGACCGTCGGGGTAGAAGGCGCCCTGCCAGTGGTCGTAGGTCCAGCCCGACGTGCCGATGCGCACCCGGCCCGCGTCCATGGCCACGATTCTCCGCCCCCGCCGTCGGACCGGGTTACCGTCGCCGCCGTGGGCGTGATCGAGTCGGTGAACGTCGGCGTGGAGCGGGCGATCCTCGCGAAGACCGGGCGTTCCGGGATCGACAAGCGCCCGGTCGCCGGCGCGGTGTCGGTCGACGTCCCGGCCCCGGGGTGCAGCGGCCTCCCCGGCGACCCCGTCAGCGACACCGAAAACCACGGCGGCCCGGACCAGGCGGTCTACGCCTACGCCCGCGAGGACCTCGAGGCCTGGGTCCCGACGCTGGGACCGCTGCGCGCGGGGACGTTCGGTGAGAACCTGACGACCCGGGAGCTCGACGTCACCGGGGCACGGATCGGCGAGCGCTGGCACGTCGGAGACTCGCTCGTCCTGCAGGTCACGGGCCCGCGCATCCCCTGCCGCACCTTCGCCGCCTGGCTGGACCGCGCGGGGTGGGTCCGGGAGTTCACGACGGCGGGTGTCCCGGGCGCCTACCTGCGCGTGGTCGAGCCGGGCCCGGTGCGGGCCGGTGACCGGGTCGTCGTCGAGCGCCCCGACCACCAGGTGACGATCGGTCTCGCCTTCCGTGCACTGATGACCGCCCCCGAGCTCCTCCCCGAGCTCCTCCCGGCCCTGTCGTCGCTGCCGGCGGACGTGCGGGAACGTCTGCTGCGGCGTCTCCCGGCCCGGTGACCGGGCCGGCCCTGGACAACGGTGGTGGCGCCGTTCGCGGGCTCCGGGGACGCCTCAGCTCGTCGCCGCGGGCACCTCGTCCGGCAGGTCCGCCCCCGCGGTCGCCTGCCACGGGAAGCCGCCGCGACGGTGGCGCACCGCGTACCGCAGCCGGCCGTGGGCGTTGAGGCCGTGCCAGGCGACCTGGCTCAGTGGTGACAGGGCCGGGAGGCCACCGCAGACCGGGGACGAACGGGGTGGCGCCGGTGACCGGCCCGACGTGCGCGGCGTCGATCCGCTGGAGGTTCGCCTCGACGGCGCCGAGCTCGAGCGCGGGCTGGACGACGGCGATGCGCGGCATGCGGGCATCCTCGCGGTCCGGGCGGGACCGGCCGCTCCCCCCGCCCGGGAGAGCGTCCTCCCCCGTCCGAGCCGGCGGATTCGGGTGGGCTACTCCCCCGGCTTGTGGATGTCCACGGTGACGTTCATGCCCGGGATGAGGTCCGCGCCCTGCATGTCGGTGATGCCGACGCGCACGGGGATGACCTGGGTGACCTTCTGGAAGTTCCCGCCGGAGTTCGACTGCGGGAACGGGGAGAACACGGCGGCCGCACCGCCCTGGATCTGGTCGACGTAGCCGCGGAAGGTCCGGCCCGGGTAGGCGTCGACGGTGAAGTCGACCGGTCGGCCCACCTGCACCTCGTCGATGTCGGTCTCGTCCACGCGGGCGGTCACGTAGACGTCGGTCGGGTCGTAGGCGATGGCGAGCTGGCTGCCGGCGGTGAGGTAGGCGCCCTCGGCGGTGTTGGTGGTGGCGACGGTGGCGTCGGCGGGTGCCCGGATCGGGAGCTGGGGCTGCACGTAGGCACCCTGCAGCTCGACCCGGCCGAGGACCTGGTTCTTGCGCACCACCGTGCCGACCGAGACGTCCCAGCCGGTGAGGGTGCCGCTCGCCGGCGCGACGATCGGGATCTGGGTCCCGTCGACCTGCGCGTTGTCGGTGGAGACGAAGCGGCTGGCGTTGAGGAAGTACGACACCGCGAAGGCGATCGCGGCCAGCAGCGCGACCACGATGATCACCGCGAGGGCGATCTTCGTCGAGCGCTTGAGCGGCCGGCGCTTCGCGGGTTCCGGGGTGCCGTCCGCCGGGGTGGCGGTGTCGTCGCCCGTCGCGGTGTCCTGGGGTGTGCTCACGACGCGCCTCCACCGATGACGACCTGCTGTCCCTCGGCGAGGCCGCCGAGGATCTCGGTACGGTCCGCGCCCACGAGCCCGGTGGTCACCGGGGTGGGCACCAGTCGGCCGTCCGGTTGCTGCACCGTGGCCACCGTCGCGCTCCCCTCCCGGCGCAGCGCCGAGTTCGGCACCGAGAGCCGGTCGGACTGCGCGGTGACCACGGTGGTGCGCGCCGACTGGCCGTCGCGGACGCGCGGGTCGGTGTCGGTGAGCGCCATCGTCACGTAGTACTCGATGCTGCCACCGATCGCCGTGCCCGAGGGCGCGACGGACAGGACGGTGCCCGCGAACGAGCGCTCCGGGATCGCGTCCAGGGAGATCACCGTGGGCTGCGCCGGGACGATCTTGGCCGCGTCGACCTCCTGGAACGGCGCCACGACCTGGAAGGTCGCCACGTTCGTCAGGACGAGGAACTGCGTGCCGCCGGGCCGGGTCGGCGACGCGGCTCCGCCGGCGGCACCGGCCGCGGCGCCCGCGGCCTGGGCCGCACCGGGGATCGTCGCGTCCGAGCCCGGCGCGAGCGCGGAGGTGCCGGAGCTGGGCTGGAGGTACTCCCCCACCGCGCCGTTGAGCGCGGAGACGGTGCCCGCCGCGGGGGCCCGCAGCGTGGTGTTGGCGAGGTTGCGGCGCGCGATCTCCACCTGGGTCCGCGCGTTGTCGACCGCGGCCGCCGCGGCGTCGAGGCTGTTGGGGCGCGAGGCGCTGGCCGAGTCGAGCCCGTTCTGGGCGCTGACCTGGCCCTGGCGGGCACTCGCGACCTGCAGGTCGCCCGCCGCGGCGTCCACGCTGCGCTTCTGCTGGGCCTGCTGCAGCGCCTGCTGGGCCTGCTGGACGCCCTGCTGGGCGGACTGCACGGCGTACTGGGCCGCGGGGATGGACTGGCACGCCGCGGCCGGCGCCGTCGGGTACGCCCCGCCCGAGGCGCAGGCCGTCTGATAGGCCTGCAGCTGGGCGACCGCCTGCGCGTACCCGGCCTGGGCCTGCGGCAGCGCGGACCGGGCCGCGGAGATCGCGGCGTCGTCGGCCTTCAGCGTCGCGTCGACCTGGCGCTTCGTCGCCGACACCACCGACGCCGCGGCGTTCAGCGAGTTCTGCGCCCCGCCGACCTGGGTGCCGTCCTTGGTCTGCGCGTACTGCGCCTCCTGGCCCGCGAGACCGGCCTGGGCCTGCTTGAGCGCCTGCCGGGCCTGGAAGTCGTCGATGGTGGCGAGGACGGCGCCGGCCTCGACCTTGTCGCCGACCTTGACGCGCACCGAGGTGAGCTCACCCGCCGTCGGAAAGCCGAGGTTCGTCGAACCGAGCGCGGAGACCGACCCGGCGGAGTCGACCCCGGAGCTGACCGAGGCCCGCTCGACGCGCACGGTCTGTGGCGGGGCGTTGTCCTCGGAGCCGCCGCACGCGGACAAGGAGAGGGCCGCCACCGCCATCAGGGTCGCGAGCACCGCGCGTCGGGTCACGGTTGGTGAACGTATCCGACCCTAACTGGGATACGACTCCCGGCTCGTAATCCACCTCACGGGTGTCTCACCGGTACCCGCGGCGCACGACGCGCTCCAGGATCCCCAGCGTCCCCTTCAGCGCCTGCTCCGAGATGATCGGGAAGACGTTCTTCTCGCGCCACTCCGGTCGGATGTCCGACCAGTCGTAGTACGAGGTGACGAGCGTGCCCTCGTCCTGCGCCGCCAGGCGGTAGCCGTAGACGTGGCCGATGGACGGCCGCACCGTGCCCTCGATGGTCCAGGCGATCTCGCGGTCGGGCTCGAGGACGGAGATCGTCACCGTCACGTCGTAGCGCCCGAGCGGGACGTCGCCGAGGGCCTCGCGGTCCATGTGGACGACGAAGGTGTCGCCGACGGCGCCGACCCGCTCCCCCGTCGCGTCCATCAACATCCCCGAGCTGTCGATCGCGACGTGCCCGACGGGGTCGGTGAGCACGGCGAAGATCGACGCCGGGTCGGCGGGGATCGTGCGGGAGACCTCGATGCGGTCGGTCATCCGGTGATCATGCGCCACGCGTCCAGCGCGGTCGCGTCGAGCTCGCCGCGCGGGCCGGCGGCGTCGGCCAGCCCCACGCAGCGGTCGCCCAGGAACACCCCGAGGCCGTAGCTGACGGTGTCGTCGTCCACCCCGAGCACGGCCACGCCGATCTCGTACTGGGCCGGGTAGCCGACCTCGGCCACGTACTGCACGCGGTAGGCCGACGGCGCGAGCTCCGGCGGCGGGCCGCCCCAGCCCGGCGTCAGGAGCTCGTCGTGCAGGGCGGCGACGCCGTCGGCGTACCAGCTGACGAGGGTCACGTTGTTGACGTGCCGGTTGGTGTCGATGTCGCCCACGCGCGCCCGCAGCGTCACGGCGAACGGGTACGACGACCGGTCCCGCCGGTCCGGGCCGGGCTGGTACGCCGCCGGGGCGTCCGGCTCGTCGAGGACCAGGCCGGCGAGGTCGGAGCGCAGCGCGTCGGGCAGGTGGGCCGGCCCGGCCTCGGTCGCGAACACGGTGACGGTGCTGCCGAGCGCGACGCAGTCCTCGTCGCGGAACACGGCGTAGCCGTAGGTGAACGATGCGCCGCCCACGCGCCGCACGCCGACCCCGATGCGGTACTTGCCGTCGAAGGCCATGCGGTCGAGCCGCTCGACCGACTGCGCGGCGAGCAGGATCCGGAAGGCGCCGAACTCGCCGTCCTCGATCAGCCGCCGGAAGGCCGGCAGCTCCTGCCCCACGCGGGCGTCCTCGAACCAGCGGACCAGGCCGGTGGCCGAGATGTGGCCGTCGGGCCCCAGGTCGGAGTACCGGGGCGCGACGTCCCGCAGGACCGGGTAGGCCGCCGGGTGGGTCAGTGCCGCCGGGTGGGATACGGGCATGCGGCCCATCGTGGCCGTCACGGGTGGTGCCTGGCCGTCCGCCCCGGTGCGCGTCACAGGCCGGACGGGTCACACCCGGACCGCACACCTCCCGTCAGACCAGGCGCACCACCCCCGCCGACGTCGCGGTGAAGACGCCGCGCTGGACCACTCCACGGGCCTCGCACATCGCGACGAGCGCCTCGGCCCAGTCACGGTCGGCGGGGTGCACGGTCGCCGGGCCGAACCGTTCGAGCACGAAGACCACCGACCCGGGCCCGGCCGCGGTGCCCAGCCGCGGGAGCATCTCGGAGAGCAGCCGGCCGAGCCCGACCACGAGGTCACCGGGCAGGTACGGCACGTCGTGGACGGGGACGAGCAGCGGCGGTTGCCGCCGGTCGCCGTCGAGGGGGACGAGCCAGAGCGTGCGGTCCTCCCGCGCGGCGCCCACGAGGGACTCCACCCGGTCGCGCACGTCGTCGTCGGTCAGCAGCGGCGGGAGGTCCGGCGCCGGAGGCATCAGGTCGGTCATGACGACGAGCGTGACCTCCCGCGGTCGCCCGCGGGGGCGGTTCGGGAGAACCCGTCGGACCCGGTTCCGCGAGGGTCACATCAGGCAGGATTTCGGCGCCCGGAACCTGTCTGACGTGCATCTCGCGAGCCGGGCCGGCGGACCTGCCGTCGAGAAGGCGGCGATTCTGGCGTCCAGTGACAGCAACGACGCTTTCCTGGCATCGAAGCCCTCAGCCCGGGGGCCGCACGCTGATCGCCAGCAGCACGGGACGGCCGTCCCCCGTCCCGCAGCCCGGCGCCCCGTGGTCCCCCGAGGGGCACGAGCCGCACCCGCCGGACGAGCAGGCGGCGCTCAGGTCGGCCACGTCGAGCCGGCCCTTGCGGACCCAGTGGTCGACCATCGCCGACGCCTCGTCGCGGGAGACCCCGACCCGGCGGGCGAGGTCGTCGAGCCCCCGGGCCCGCCCGGTCCGGACCTCCTCCAGCACCTGACGCAGCGCGCTCACGAGAACAGGACCCCGATCTGGAAGACCGCCACCGCGAGCACCCAGGCCACGGCGAGCTGCATGACGACGCCGGCCGCGGTCCAGCGGGAGCCGATCTCCTGGCGCTGCGCGGCGATCGTGGTCATGCACGGCGTGTAGGCCAGCAGGAACACCATGAAGGCCAGCACGGCCGCGACGACGTGGCCGCCGGAGGTGGCGGTGAAGGTGTCCCGCAGCGCCGGGCCGAGCGCGCCCGCCTGGTGCACGTCGGACGGTTCCTCGGCGGAGTAGGTCTGCGCCGTGGTGGCGACGACCGCCTCCTTCGCCACGAACCCGGTGATCAGCGCGGCCGAGGCGTGCCAGTCGTCGAAGCCGGCCGGGGCGAACACCGGCGCCACCGCGCGGGAGACCGAGCCGAACAGGCTCTGCTCCGGGGCGACGTGACCGAAGGACGATCCCGCGTCCGCCCCCGGCGCCGCGATCGAGGAGAGCAGCCAGACCACGGTCACCGTGGCGACGATGATCCCGCTCGCCGTCCGCAGGAACGCCCGCAGCTTCTGCCACGTCTGCATCGCCGTGACCCGCAGCGCCGGCCGTCGGTAGGGCGGCAGCTCGAGGAGCAGCGGTTCGTGGGCGAGGTCGCGGAACAGCACCTTCCGCAGCACCCAGCCCATGCCGACGACCAGGACGATCGACAGCACGTACATCCCGAACACCATGGTCCCGGCCTGGTCGCCGAAGAAGATGCCCGCGAGCAGCACGTACACCGTGAGCCGGGCGGAGCAGGAGACGAACGGGATGATCAGCCCCATGAGCAGCCGCTGGCGCGGGTTGCGCAGGATGCGCGTGCCGGCGAGGGCGGGCACGTTGCACCCGAAGCCCACGATGATCGGCAGGAACGCCTTGCCGGGCAGGCCCATCAGCCGCATCAGCCGGTCCACCACGAAGGCCGCCCGGGCCATGTAGCCGGAGTCCTCCAGCACGGCGAGCAGCACGAACATGATCGCCATGAGCGGCGCGAAGCTGAGCAGCTGCCCGACGCCCGACACGAGGCCGTCCTGTACGAGCCCGTCGAGCCACTCCGGGGCCGAGACCGCTCCGAGCACCCACCCGAGGCCGTCGGAGACGGGTCCGTCGAAGAGGCCCTGCACGGCATCCTGCAGCGGCGCGGCGATCGAGGTGGTCGCCTCGAAGACGCCCCACATGACGGCGAGGAAGATCGGCAGCCCGAGGAAGCGGGAGGTGAGGACGCGGTCGGCGCGGTCGGACCAGGTGACGCGGTCGCCCCGACGACGCACGGCGGTCGCGAGGACGCGGTGGGCCCAGGCGTAGCGCGCCTCGGCCACCAGCAGCTCGACCTCCTCGGCGACGTCCTCGGCCGGGGTGTCCGGCGCCACGAGGTCCGCCGCGAGGTCCGCGGCCGCGCCGTCGGCCGCTTCCAGCGCCGCGAGCGCCCGCCAGCGTCCCGCCGGGTCCTCGGTCGCGAGCGCGGCGACCGCGGCGTCGAGCTCGGCGCCGAGGGTGGGCACGACGAGCGGGCGCGGGTCGGCGAGGGCGCCGGCGACCACGCCGGCGAGCACGTCGACGCCCTGGCCGCTGCGGGGCACCACGGGGACGACGGGGACCCCGAGCGCCGCCGCCAGGGCCTCGGGGTCGACCTCGACCCCGCGGGCCCGCGCGACGTCGACCATCGTCAGCGCCACGACCACCGGCGCTCCGGTGTCGGCGATCTGGGCGGCGAGGTAGAGGTTGCGGGTCAGGTTCGACGCATCGAGGACGGCCACGACGAGCTCCGGGCACCGGTCGGCGTCGACCAGCAGCTCCCGGGTCAGCTCCTCGTCCGGCGAGTCGGGCACCAGGCTGTAGGTGCCGGGCAGGTCGACCAGCCCGACGGCGGGTCCGGAGCCCGGCCGCCACTCCCCCGACGCGACCGCGACCGTCTTCCCCGGCCAGTTCCCGACGTGCTGCCGGGCGCCGGTGAGGGCGTTGAACAACGTCGACTTCCCGACGTTGGGGTTGCCGACGAGCACCACGCGGGCCGCACCGGCCGGGGCGTCGTCGGAGCCGTCGACGCAGCACGGCTTCTCCAGCAGCAGCGCCGCCGCTCCGCGGTCCCGACGGCGGACCCGGGTCCGGTGCTCGGTCACCTCAGTCATGTCCGGCCACCCACAGCTCCTCCGCACCCGCACGGTCGATGGCGACCCGGGCGTCGGCGTTGACCCCGACGACCAGGCCTCCGGCGCCCCGTCCGACCACCTCGACGGCCGCGCCCGGGACGAAGCCCAGCTCCGCCAGCCGGCGGCGCCGCGGCCCCGCCGCCCGGACGGCACGCAGGACACCCCTCGTGCCCACCGGCCACTGGTCGAGGGGACGGACCGTCGCGTCGGTGATCTCCGGAACTCGCATCGGGAACGGAGGTTAGCCTCGCCTATTCGACGTCGTCGAGCACGAGTCGGAATTGCCCCGGGAATTGCCGTCCATCCCGTCGCAGAATCGGAGAAATAGCTCGGAAGCGACATATTCCCGACGACGGGCGGAGGGCGCAGGCCAGCCTGGGCTCGGATTCCGGGCGAACCAGGCAAGCCTCGCTTACCTGGCAGACCACGCCCGACGTTGCTTGACTCTGGAGTCGTGAGCGAGGAGAGCGCCGAGGTCCTGCCGACCCACACCGACGAGCCGCACGTCGAGCAGAACGAGAACCGGCTCAACCGGCTGCGGGCCGGGGTGCTCGGCGCGAACGACGGGATCGTGTCGGTCGCCGGCATCGTCGTCGGCGTCGCCGGCGCGACGATCGAGACCGGTCCGATCCTGACGGCGGGGGTGGCCGGCCTGGTCGCCGGCGCGGTGTCCATGGCGCTCGGCGAGTACGTGTCGGTGTCGAGCCAGCGGGACGCGGAGAAGTCCCTGCTGGCCAAGGAGCGCCGGGAGCTGGCAGAGGATCCCGACGACGAGCTCGAGGAACTCGCTGCGATCTACCAGGCGAAGGGGCTGGCGCCGGAGACCGCGATGCAGGTGGCACGCGAGCTCACCGAGCACGACGCGTTCGCCGCGCACGTCGAGGCCGAGCTCAAGATCGACCCCGACGACCTCACCAGCCCGACCCAGGCCGCCGTCACCTCGGCGATCGCGTTCACCCTCGGCGGCCTGCTGCCGCTGCTGGCGATCCTGCTCCCGCCCGCGTCGTGGCGGGTGCCGGTCTGCGTCCTCGCCGTCCTGATCGCCCTCGGCCTCGCGGGCTGGGCCGGGGCCCGGCTCGGGGGCGCGGCGCCGGTCAAGGCGGTGCTGCGGGTGGTCGTCGGCGGCGGGCTCGGCCTGGCCGTGACCTACGGCATCGGCATGGCGCTCGGCACCGCGGTGGGCTGAGCGGTCGTGGCGGCCCGACGCTTCGCGGCGACGTAGCGCCGGCGCAACATCACCGCGATGGGATCCGGTCCGTGACCGACGCTGCGGTACCCGCTGACCTCGTCGTCACCGGTGCGGACCTGCTGGTCCTGTGCGACGACGCCGGCCGTGAGCTCCCGGGCGGCTGGGTCGCGATGACGGGCGGCCTCGTCACCGGCGTCGGGACCGGGCCGCCGCCCCCCGCCGTCGAGACCCTCGACGCCACGGGCTGCCTGGTGACGCCCGGGCTGGTGAACACCCACCATCACCTCTACCAGAACCTCACCCGCAGCCACGGACCGGCGATCCGCGGCGGGCTGTTCTCCTGGCTCACCACGCTGTACCCGCTGTGGGCGGGGCTCGACGAGGAGGCGTCCTACCTCGCCGCCCGCGTCGGGCTGGCCGAGCTGGCCCTCGGCGGGTGCACGACCACCACCGACCACCTCTACGTGGCGCCGGCCGGCGGCGGGGATCTGTGGACGGCCGAGATCGTCGCGGCCCGTGAGGCCGGGATGCGGTTCCACCCCACCCGCGGCTCCATGACCCGCTCGGTCGACGACGGCGGGTTGCCGCCACGCTCGGTGGTGCAGGACGACGACACCGTGCTCGCCGACTCCGAACGCCTCGTCGCGGCCCACCACGACCCCTCCCCCGCCTCGATGTGCCGGGTCGCGCTCGCGCCGTGCTCGCCGTTCAGCGTGTCCCCCGAGCTCATGACCCGGACCGCGGAGCTCGCCGAGCGGCTCGACGTCCGCCTCCACACCCACCTCGCCGAGGACGCCGACGAGGAGGCCTACTGCCTCGAGACGTTCGGGCGCCGTCCGGTGGAGCACTTCGAGGAGGTGGGCTGGCTGGGCGACCGCAGCTGGGTCGCGCACTGCCTGTTCCCCTCCGACGACGAGATCGCCCGCCTCGGCGCGGCGGGGACCGGTGTCGCCCACTGCCCGTCGTCGAACGCGGTCCTCGGGAACGCCCGGATCTGCCCGGTGCCCGACCTGCGGGCGGCGGGCGCCCCGGTCGGGCTCGGGTGCGACGGCTCGGCGTCGAACGACGCCGCGTCGCTGTGGCTGGAGGCCCGGCAGGCCCTGCTCGTCGGCCGGCTCCGGGCCGGTCCCGCGGCCATGAGCGCCCGGGACGTGCTCACCCTGGCGACCCGTGACGGGGCCCGCTGTCTCGGGCGGGACGGGGAGATCGGACAGCTCACCGTCGGTGCGGCGGCCGACCTCGTCGTCTGGCCACGGACCGGCCTCGCCCACGCCGGTGCCCTGACCGACCCGGTCGAGGCCTGGCTGCGGTGCGGCCCGACGGCCGCCCGCGACACCGTCGTCGCGGGGCGCTTCGTCGTCCGGGACGCCCGGCCGGTCGCCACCGACCTCGACGACGTCCTGGTGCGCCACCGCCGCGCGGCGGAGCGCATCCAGGGCGTCGGCTGAGCGCGGCGACTCCCCCTCAGGCGCGGTGGCGGGCCACGCCGTCCTCGGACTCCCGCGGTGCCGGCGCCGTCGCCCCCTCGTCGGGCGGCGCTCCCCCGGTCACCGCGCCGGCCTGCACCGCCTCCTCGACGGCCCCGACGCGCCGCGGGACGTTCGGCAGCCAGTGGTTGAACACGAGGTTCAGCACGAACACCACGATCACCGTGGAGGTGATCGAGGACCCGAAGATCACCTGGAAGTCGGCGGAGAAGTGCTGGTAGAACTTCGGCTGGATCGTCGGGATCAGGCCGACCGAGAACGACACGGCGATGATCAGCAGGTTGTGGTTGTTCGGCCCGCCGAAGGTCACCTTGTGCAGGGTCTGGATGCCGACCGCGGTGACCATCGCGAACATGACGGTGGCCGCCCCGCCCACCACGGGCCCGGGCAGCGCCGCCACCACCGCGCCGACCTTGGGCACCAGGCCGAGGATCACCAGCCCGATCCCGCAGACCGTGACCACCCACCGGCTCCGGACGTTCGTCATGCTCACCAGGCCGACGTTCTCGGCGTAGGCGGTGTCGGGGAACGAGTTCATGAAGCCCGCGAGGAAGGCCGACAGCCCGTCCACGGCGAGGCCGCGGGCGAGGTCGTTCGGGCGGAGGTCGCGGCCGGTCAGCTCACCGACCGCGAGCATGTCGGCGGTCGACTCGACGTAGGTCACCAGCATGACGATGCACATCGAGATGATCGCCGCGGCGGCGAACTTCGGCGGCCCGAAGTGGAACGGCGGGGCAATGCCGAACCAGCCGCTGGAGCCGACCGAGGAGAAGTCGACCAGGCCCATCGGGACGGCGATCATCGTGCCGAGGACGATCGCGATGAGGACCGAGGTCTGGCCCAGGAAGCCCCGCAGGAAGCGGGCGAACACCACGATCATGAGCACGACCACGCCGGCGAGCACGATGTGCGAGACCTGGCCCGCGTCGGGGTTGGTGACCATGGCGACCGAGCCGTCGTCGCCGAGGAAGGGCTGCCCCGCCGCGTTCAGTTCGGGGATCTCCGGGGTGAAGGTGGACGTCTTGTCGCCCGCGATGAGCCCGATGTTGGCCCCGATCAGGGAGAGCCCGATCATCGCGATGACCGTGCCGGTCACCAGGGGCGGGAAGTAGCGGATCACCATGGAGAACGGCTTGGCGATGATCAGGCCGAAGATGCCGGCGATGATCATCGCGCCGTAGACGTAGGGCAGTCCGTCCCGGCCGCCGTACGAGTTCGCGATGATGATCATCGGGTTGAGGACGGTGAAGGTGGCCCCGGCGACCACGGGCAGCCGCACGCCGAGGATCCGGCCGATGCCGGCGGACTGGATGATCGAGGCGATTCCGCACACCAGCAGGTCGGCGCTGACGAGGACCGCGATGTCCGACTCGTCGAGCCCGACGGCCGGGCCGACGATGAGGGGCACCGCGATCGCGCCGGCGTACATGATGAACAGGTGCTGCAGTCCGAGGACGATCAGCCGCGGCAGTGGCAGCACCTCGTCCACGGGGTGGACCGGTGGGCTCTGGTCGTCGGTCCGGGTCGGTGAGGCCATGTCGTCTCCCGGTCACGCCTGGGCACCCGGGGGGGCGGGTGCGCGGACCCCGAACATGACGAGGTGCTGTGACGGCCGTGAGGCGGGGATGTGTCGAGCGGGACAGATGTTGCGATCACCGTGACGATTCGCCGCATTCATCCGAATTCGCGGGCCAGGACGTCGCGCGTGTGCTCGTCGGCGGGCACGAAGGACTCGATCGACAATTCGTCCAGGGTGACGTCGAACGCCGCGCCGAAATGCGTGATCGTCGAGTAGAAGGACAGGTCGCCGAACTGCGGGTGACCGAGGTGCAGCGGCAGCATGAGCTGCGCCGCGCGGTCGAGGACCCGCACCGACCCGGCGTCGGGAGCTACCCAGGGCCGGACCTCCGCCCGCAGCGCGACCAGCCGCGGGTCGCCGGTCAGGTCGACGAGGCGGTCGAGCCGGTGCAGCAGGTGGGCCGACCACTGCGCCCGGTTGCGGACGTCGAGCACGTCCGGGTGCAGGGCGAGGCGGTAGACGTTGAGCGGCGGCGCGAGCCAGGCCTCGTCGACGCCCGCGAGCAGCACCGCGACCGACCGGTTGGCGAGCACCACGTCGCCCCGCCGGTCGAGGACCAGCGCCGGGTAGGGCTCGTGCCCGGTCACCAGGTGCTCCAGCGCCGTGCGCACGCCGGACAGGTCGTCCAGCGCCGACTCCGCGTAGCTCGGCGCGTAGCCCGCCGCGAGCAGCAGCGCGTTGCGTTCCCGCAGGGGTACCTCGAGCCGGGTCGCCAGGTCCAGCAGCAGCGCCCGGCTGGCCTGCGCCTTGCCCGTCTCGACGAAGCTGAGGTGCCGGGTGGAGACGTTCGCCTCCAGCGCGAGGTCCATCTGGCTGCGCCGACGGCGGGTGCGCCAGCCCCTGAGCATCGTCCCGGCGGTGGTCATGGCCGCAGACGCTAGGACTCCGGTGGTCACCGCAGCCATGACCTCGGAGGTCATGACGATGGGCCGATCCCCCGCAGCAGCGCGTCCACGAGGCGCCGCGCCCGCGCGCCGTCGACGGGTTCCCGGGCCAGCAGCAGCCGGAAGTGCACCGGGCCGACGAGCATCTCGACCGCCAGGCGCGGGTCGACCGTGTCCGGCAGCTCCCCGCGCTCGATCGCGCGCGTGACCATGGCGACCGAGCCCGCGGACCGCTCCGCCCAGAAGCGTGCGCGGGCCTCGGCCATCGCGGGCCGGTCGTCGCCGAGGGCGAGGACCTGGTCGAGCGCCCGCCCCACCGGCGTGGCCAGGAACGACGCGAGCGCGACGGCGTAGGTGACGAGGTCGTCGCGCAGGCGCCCGGTGTCGGGCACCCGCAGCTCGTGCTCGGTGGTCCGCAGCAGCGCGTCGAGGAGGACCCCCTCCCGGCTCCCCCACCGGCGGTAGATCGACGTCTCGTGCACCCCGGCGAGCGTGGCGACGGCCGCGATCCGGAAGTCGGTCAGCCCGCGGGCCAGCAGCACCTGGATCGCCGCGTCGAGGACCGCCGTGCGGACCCGGGCCGACCGGCCACCGGGCCGACGCCGCACCTCCGGAGCGCCCATGCCCGCACACTAACGCAAGTCCACTTGGCTTAGGTGTCACGCCGTGCGCAGACTGACGGCACCGTCCCGGTGGAGAAGAGGGAGCCAGCACCATGCGCATCGAGCGGGACATCGCCGTCCCCACCCGCGACGGGACCCCCGTCGTCGTCGACGTCTTCCGTCCCGACGAGGACGGTCCGGTCCCGGTGATCGCGTCGATCAGCCCGTACGGCAAGGGCGTGCACTGGCCCGAGCGCTACCCGCAGTACGAGCACGTCCCGCACCACGAGCACATGGTCTGGGAGACCCCGGACCCGGTGTGGTGGACCGACCGCGGCTACGCCGTGCTGCGCGCCGACACGCGGGGCACCGGCGCGTCGCCGGGGCGCCTCGACCTCTACGGCCGGCAGGACGCCGAGGACTTCCACGACGTGATCGAGTGGGCGGGGACGCAGCCCTGGTCCACCGGGAAGGTCGCCTCCAGCGGGATCTCCTGGCTCGCGATGATGGGGTGGCGGGCGGCGGCCCTGCGGCCGCCGCACCTGGCTGCGGTGATCGCGTGGGAGGGCTCCACCGACTTCTACCGCGAGGCCGCCTACCAGGGCGGGCTCTACACCCACGGCTTCATCGACTTCTGGTGGGCCCGTCAGATCGAGCCGCAGCGCACCGGGGCCGAGGGGGACGACTGGCGCGAGGTGCTGCCGGCCCACCCCCTGCTCGACGACTACCACCGTGCCCGGACGACCGACCTGGAGAACATCACCGTCCCGCTGCTCTCCGGCGCGAACTGGGGCGGGGTCCAGCTGCACCTGCGCGGCAACGTCGAGGGCTGGCGCCGGGCCGCGTCGGAGCACAAGTGGCTCGTCGCCTTCACCGGCACCCACATCGACCCCTACTACGAGGACTGGGCGCTGGAGCTGCAGGAACGGTTCCTCGACCGTTTCCTCAAGGGGGAGGCCGACCGCATGGACGGGGTCGCCCCGGTGCGGCTCGCGATCCGGCACGGCCGGGAGACCACCTGGCGCGACACCACCGACCTCCCGCTGCCGGGGACCGACTGGCGCGAGCTGTACCTCGGCGCGGGCACGCTCGGCTTCGACCCCCCGGCGGCCGGCACCGTGCCGTACCCGTCGACGTTCGACACCGACCCGGTCACCGAGCCGCTGGAGCTCACCGGTCCCGTCGCGCTGCGGCTGTGGCTCACCGCGCGGCAGGACGACCTCGACGTGTTCGCCCGGGTGCACCACCTCGACGCGGACGGCGTCCCGATCCCGGCCGTCGGCCCGCAGGGGCAGGACGTCCCGATGGCGATGGGGTGGCTGCGGGCGTCGCACCGTGCGACCGACCCGGAGCGCTCGGAGCCGTACCGCCCCTGGCACCCGCACGACCGGGCGGTCCCGCTCGTCGCGGGCGAGCCCACGCTGCTCGAGGTCGAGATCTGGCCGACCAGCATCACGCTCGCCCCCGGGGAGCGGCTGCGCCTGGAGTTCGCCGTCTCCGACTCCGAGCTGGGCACGATGGCCCACGACCACCCCGATCTGCGTCGGCCCGCCGAGGGCGCCGTCGTGCACGTCGGCGGGGAGCACGCCTCGCACCTGCTCGTGCCGGTGATCGGCTGACCCGACGGTGGGGGCCGGGCGGGTGCAGGGCAGGGTGACGCCCGTGAGCTCCGTGGACCTGGCCGTCGAGATCGCCGCCGACCCGGGGCGGGTGCGGTCCACCCTGGGCGGCGCGCTCGCGGTGTGGCTGCGCCCGATCGGCCTGGAGACCCGGGGCGACGGTGAGACCGTGGTGGTGGTCACCGGGGACGAGCCGGTGCGGATCACCCACCACGACGACGGGCTCGACACCGAGATCGACGAGGGCGGGGCGACCGTCTCCACGGCGTGGACGGTGGCGGGCCGGGCCGACCGGACCACGGTCGTCACCTGCCGCTCCACCGGCGCGGCCGACCCTGCGGCGTTCGGCGAGCGGATGACGACGGTGCTCGTGGCGCTCGCTGCCCACCTCGAGCACTTCCCCGACCCGCCCGGCACCGAGATGCACGCCTGGGGTCCGTCGCGCGGCCGGACCGCGGAGTCCACCGCGGAGCAGGCCCACGCCCGTTTCCTGTCCCAGGTCGGGGTGGTCGCCCCGCGGCAGGAGTTCCACACCTTCCGCGGGCTCCCGGCGATGTCCGGCACGTGCCTGGAGCGCCGCGGCGGCCGGCACCACAGCGCCGCGGTGATCCTCCTCGACGACCCGCTGCCCGGCGTCGCGGTGTTCGCCACGAGCGGCGCGCCCCCGGTCCACGAGATCCGCGCCCTGCTGTTCGGCGACGAGACGGTGGCCGAGCGTCTCCAGGCCCAGTGGGCGGCCTGGCTCGCGGCCGCCTGACCCGGCCCGACCCGTCGTCGGGAAGCCGATCGGGGGGAACCGTGAGGGGAGGATTCGAGCGCCCTTGTGGCGCGGGGGTTCCCCTCACGCGGGACGGGCCGGGGCAGCGGGGGCCGGCGACGGGCGCCCGCCCGGCACCCCGAAGCGGACCGAGACGCCCGGCGACCAGTGCACGAGGTCCGGCGCCCGCCCCGCGAGCTGCGGGAAGCCGGCCGCCGCGACCAGCTCGTCGTCGAACGCGGTGAGCTCGGCGCGGCGCAGCGGCCAGGGCTCGTGGACGTTCGGCACGTACAGCGGCACCCCGAGGTGCCGCTCGTGCAGGCCCCAGCGGGCGGTGAGGAACGTCGTCAGGTCGTCCTCCGCCGGCTCGCCGGGCCGGACCCGGACGACGCTGCGGTGCCCGCCGACCATCGTCGTGGCCCGGTAGGTCAGCTCGCCGTCGGCGTGCCGGAACGCCATCCGCGCCCACCGGTAGGGCAGCCCGAAGGCCGCCTGCGCGCCGAGGACGACGGCGAGCCGGTCGGCGTCGAGCGAGCGGAAGACGATGCCGCGCCGGCCCCGCTCGTCGACGGTGTACAGCCGGACGTTGGTCTCGAGGAAGGTCCCGAAGAACGGGATCGACGGCCCCCGGGAGATCCCGGCGCCGACCATCCGGAACGGGATCAGGCCGACGTAGGTGACCCCGTCGTGGAGGTCGGGGTGGACCCCGGGCGGCAGGAACGGCGCCACCTCGTCGGGCTCCACCGCCCAGTGCAGGAAGGCGGCGTCCTTCCACGACTGCGTCATCATCGTGGGCCCGCGGAAGGGCGGGGCCGTGGCGTCGACCGGCTCGGGGATCACGGGGAGGGAGTGCCCGCGCGGGCGTGCGGGAACATCAGGGTGTGGCCGATACCGACCTCACGTTCCCCCAGGGTTTCTTCGACCGTTCCGACGCCCGGGACGACGCCGTGTTCTACGGCCCGCCGCGGCTGGTGCAGCACATCGACGACGCCGCCGTCGCGACGGTCAGCGCGTTCTACGACGAGGTGGGGGTGGACGGCGACGTCCTCGACCTCATGTCGTCGTGGGTCTCGCACCTCTCGACGCCGCCCCGGCACCTCACCGTGCTCGGCATGAACACCGCCGAGCTGCGCGCCAACACCTGGGCGCACGAGCGGGTGGTGCACGACCTGAACGCCGACCCCCGCCTGCCCTTCGCCGACGCCTCGTTCGACACCGTGGTCTCCACGGTCTCGGTCGACTACCTCACGCGCCCGGTCGAGGTGTTCCGCGAGGTCGCGCGCGTGCTGCGCCCCGGCGGGACCTTCGCGATCGCGTTCTCCAACCGCTGCTTCCCGACGAAGGCGGTGCGCGGCTGGCTCGCCACGGACGACGCCGGGCACGTCCGCATCGTGCGCGACTACTTCACCGCCTCGGGGGCCTTCGGCGAGCCGGTCGACGAGCAGCGGCCCTCCGCGGGCGACCCGGTGTTCACGGTGCGTGCCACGCGCGCGTGAGCAGGTGTACGAAGGGCACATGGCCCTGACGCGCTTCGGCGGACCGTTGTCGAGGAACCTGCCCGAGACCCGCACGTTCACCGTGGAGGGGCCGGCGCACTCGCTGCTCCTCGAGCCCTTCCGCCGGCGCGTCCGGGCCGTGGTCGACGACGTCGTCGTGCTCGACACCGTCGACGGCTTCCTGCTGTTCGAGACCGGTCTGGGCCCGCAGCTCTACGTGCCCGAGGCCGACGTGCGCGCCGACCTGCTCTCCCCGAGCGACACCTCGACGCACTGCCCGTTCAAGGGCGACGCCACCTACCAGCACCTCACGGTCGGCGACCGCACGATCGCCGACGCGGTGTGGAGCTACCCCGACCCGAAGCCGGACGCCCCCTGGCTGGCCGGCCTCGTCGCACTGCCGATGAGCGCCGCCGACCGATGGCTCGACGAGGACGTCGAGGTCCTGGGCCACCTGCCCGACCCCTACCACCGCGTCGACCTGCGTCCGACGAGCCGGCGGGTCACCGTCACCGCCCCGGACGGCACCGTGGTCGCGTCGACGACCGCGGCCGTGCTGCTCGACGAGACCGGGCTCGACGTCCGGTTCTACCTCCGGCCGGAGGACGTGCAGGCCGAGCTCGTCGCGTCGGGCACCACCACGGTCTGCCCCTACAAGGGCGTGTCGACCTACTGGACGGTGCAGAGCGGTGACACCACCGTGGTCGACGGCGCGTGGTCCTACGAGACGCCGCTGGACGAGTCGCGCGGGATCGCGGGGCGGGTGTCGTTCTCGGACGACTTCACCGTGACGGTGGAGGGTCCTCGCTAGCCATCAGGAACTCGCGGAGGGCCTGCGCCTGTCCGGCACGGCGGGCGGTCTCGGTGATGAGGTGGAGCAGGATCCAGCGCAGCTCGATGTGGCCGCGACGATCGTCGCGCACGGCGTCGTCGAGCGACTCGGCCCCCGCGAGCGCGTCCCGGCCCTTCTCGCACACCTCCTGGTAGGCACCGACGAGTGCGGCCGGGTCGTCGAGCTCGGAGAACCGGAACGGCGCGTCGGTGTCGTCGACGTAGCTGAAGGGGTAGGGCGTCCGGCCGCCACGCTCGCCCCAGCGCTCGACCAGCCAGGTGCGCTCCAGGTCCGTGACCAGCCGCACGATGCCGACCAGCGACGCTCCAGACTCGGGCACCCGGCGCCGCAGCGCCCGGTGCGGCAGCCCGTCGAGGGCCAGGACGACCTGCGCGCGGAAGTAGTCCAACCAGCCCTCGAGTGCCTCCCGCTCGTCCGCGACCTGCGGCGGCTGCAGGCGCCGCACGGGCGTCCGGAACACGACGTCGTCGTCGGGGGCGTGCTGGGGCTCGTCGATGCTCACCGTGGTCCCGTGGTCGGGGGTCCCGGGTGGCGGGCGCCGGGACGTGATCGCGGCGGCCCAATATGCCCGGACCGGTCGGTCCCGACAAGACGGCCGCCGGGTGACACCGGGATCACCCGGCTATGACGACGGCAGGGCGACGAGGGCCTCCAGGGCGGGCAGCGCGGCGGCGAGGGCCTCGCGCTGGTCCTCCGGCAGCCGCTCGAGACGCTCGGCCAGCATCGCCGTGCGCTCGGTGCGGAGCCGCTCGATCATCGCCCGGCCGTCCGCCGAGAGCTCCACGAGCGCGGAGCGGGCGTCCTGGGGGTCGGGCGTGCGGACGAGCAGCCCGGCGTCGTCGAGCGCGGCGAGCACGCGGCTCATCGTGGGGGGCGTGACGGCCTCGCGGCGGGCGAGCTCGGAGAGCCGGAGCGGCTCGTGCTCCTCCAGGGTGACCAGCACGGAGGTCTGCAGCGGGGGGAGCACCGCGCCGGAGTCGACGCGGATCCGTCGGTTGAGCCGGCCGACGGCGAGCCGGAGCCGCGCGGGGAGCATCGGGTCGTGCGGATCGGTCCGCTCCCCCACACCCATCGGGGAGGCCGCGAGGTCGGACGAGGTCGTTGCCATACCTCAGCATCCCATCCCCGGGGCCCGGAGGTCACCATCGGGCACGTGTTTCCTGCCGCTTTCGTCCGATTCGCTCCTCTGGCCGTACCCCGTTCGGCCGTGTGGGTCAGAGTTTGCGCAGGCGAATCCGTCGCACGGCGTGATCAGGACCCTTGGTGAGCACGAGTCCGGCCCGCGACCGCGTCGGCGCGATGTTCTCCCGCAGGTTCGGACCGTTGATCTCGTCCCAGATCTGCGAGGCCCGCTCGCGCGCGGCGGTCTCGTCCATCTCGGCGTAGCGACGGAAGTACGACGCCGGGTCGCGGAACGCCGTCTCGCGCAGCGCGAGGAACCGCTCGATGTACCAGCGGCGCACGTCGGTGGGGTGTGCGTCGACGTAGATCGAGAAGTCGATGAGGTCGCTGACGGCGAGCGCGCTCGCCCGCTCCCCCGTCTGCGGCGCGGGCTGGAGCACGTTGAGGCCCTCGAGCACGAGGATGTCCGGCCGCGCGACCGGCCGCTGCTCGTCGAGCACGTCGTAGACCAGGTGCGAGTAGACCGGCGCCGGGACCTCGGGCTTGCCGGCCTTGATGTCCGAGACGAAGCGCAGCAGGGCCCGCCGGTCGTAGGACTCCGGGAAACCCTTGCGCGCCATGATCCCGCGCCGCTCCAGCTCGGCGTTCGGGTAGAGGAAGCCGTCGGTGGTCACCAGCGCGACGTTCGGGTGGTCCTCCCACCGGGCGAGGAGCAGGCGCAGCAGCCGGGCGGTGGTCGACTTCCCCACCGACACCGACCCGGCGATCCCGATGACGAAGGGCGTGCGCTCCTCGTCCTGGCGCAGGAACGTCCGGTAGGCCTCGAGCAGGCCGGCGCTGGCGCGTACGTGCAGGTCGAGCAGCCGCGAGAGCGGCAGGTACACGTCGCGGACGTCGTCGAGGTCCACCGGGTCGCCGAGGGAGCGCAGCTCCTCCAGCTCGGCCGCCGTCAGGGGGAGGTCGCCGGACTCGTCCCGGAGGGCCGCCCAGGAGGCGCGGTCGAAGTCGACGAACGGGGACCCGCTCATGAGGTCCCATTCTCGTCACGGCCACCCGGCCGGCCGCCACCGGCTGTCCGCCAGGTCACGGCCTGCATCAATTCCGGTACCCCAGCTGCCGCACCGACTGCACGGCGTACTCGACGACCACCACGGCCGGTGGGAGACCCAGCACGTGGACCACCCCGGCGGCGACGTCGGCGGGGTCGAGGCCCTCGTCGTGCATCCGCTCGCCGAACGTCGCGGCGTTCTCCTGCCCGGCCACGAGGTCGGTGGCGACGAAGCCGGGCGAGACCGTGCTGACCCGCACCCCGCGCGGACCCACCTCCAGGCGCAGCGTCTCGGCCACGGCGTGCGCGGCGTGCTTGCTCGCGGCGTAGACACCGCCCGCGGCCGAGGCCACCCGTCGTCCGGACATCGAGGAGATCACGACGACGGTGCCGCCCGGCCCGAGGTGGGGCAGCACGGCCCGCGCCGCGGTGAGCAGGCCGGTCACGTTGACGTCGAGCACGGTCCGCCAGCGCTCCGGGTCGGTCTCCTCGACCGATCCCAGCGCCATGACCCCGGCGGCGAGCACCACGTCGTCGATCCCGCCGAGCCCGTCGGCGACCGCGTGGACCGCGGCGCCGATCGACTGCGGGTCGGTGACGTCGCCCTCCGCGACCACGGCGGTGTCCCCGAGGGTGTCGGCCAGCTCCGCGAGCCGGTCCCGACGCCGGGCCACGAGACCGAGCCGGGCACCGGCGGCGCCCGCCGCCGTCGCGATGGCCGCACCGATCCCGGACGAGGCGCCGACGACGAGGACCCGGCGTCCGTTGAGGCTCTCCACCCGTCCAGCCTAGTGACGGCCGCCGGGCGCGACGCGCCGTGCCGGGGCACCCGCCCGTAGGCTGACGGCCGTGGCGAACACGGCGACGAACGACCGGGTCGGGCGCGAGGAACTGATCGAGTTCCTGCGCACGCGGCACAAGGCCATCGTGGTGACCCGGCGCGGCGACGGCGGTGACCAGACCTCCCCCGTCACGCTCGGGATCGACGCGGACGGCCGCCTGCTCGTCTCGACCTACCCCGAGCGCGCGAAGGTGAACAACATCCGCAAGGAGCCGCGCGTCGCGATGTGCGTGCTCTCCGACGACTTCGACGGCCCGTGGGTGCACGTCGAGGGCACCGCCGAGGTGCTCGACCTGCCCGACGCCCTCGATCCGCTCTGCGAGTACTTCCGCTCCATCTCCGGGGAGCACTCGGACTGGGACGAGTACAAGGAGGCGATGGCGAAGCAGGGCAAGTGCATCATCCGGCTCACCGTCGAGCACTGGGGCCCGATCGCCACCGGGGGCTTCCCCGCGCGGCTGAACAAGGGATAGCGCTCTTCTCGTGGACGTCCTGCTCTCCGTGCTCGGCCTCGTCGGGGTCGTCGCGGTCACCCTCGGCACGGCGGTGTTCGTCGCGGCCGAGTTCTCCCTGACCACGCTCGAGCGCAGCCAGGTCGACCACCACGCCTCCGAGGTCGGCGACCGGCGGGCCACGGCGGTCGCGAAGGCCCACCGCAACCTGTCCTTCGAGCTCTCCGGCGCGCAGCTCGGCATCACGATCACCACGCTGGTCACCGGCTACATGGCCCAGCCCGCGATCGCGACGCTGATCTCGCCGGTGCTCGAGGACGTCGGGCTGCCCGCGGGCGCGGCGACCGGGACGGCGGCGGTGATCGCGCTGATCCTCGCGACGGCGCTGTCGATGGTGTTCGGCGAGCTGGTGCCGAAGAACCTCGCGATCTCCGACCCGTTGCGGACGGCCCGCGCGGTGGCGGGGGTCCAGGCCGCGTTCTCGAAGGCCCTGGGGTGGTTCATCGGCGGGCTGAACGGGGCGGCGAACTGGATCGTGCGCCGGCTCGGGGTGGAGCCCGCCGAGGAGCTGCGCTCGGCCCGCTCCCCCCAGGAGCTCGGCTCGCTGGTCGCCACCAGCGCCGAGCAGGGCACGATCGACGAGGGCACCGCCGCGGTGCTCACCCGCACCCTGCGCGTGGGCGAGCGCCGGGCGGACGAGCTGATGACCCCGCGCGTGCGGGTGGAGACGCTGTCGACCGACGACACCGTCGACGACCTGCTCGCGGCCGCCGTCCGCACCGGCTACTCCCGGTTCCCGGTGGTCGACGGCGACCTCGACGACGTCCGCGGCGTGGTGCACGTCAAGCAGGCGTTCGCCGAGCCGCGCTCCCGCCGTGGCGGGCAGTTCCTGCGCAACCTCATGCGCACCGCGGTCACCGTGCCCGACTCGCTCGACGGCGACGAGCTGCTCGACCGGCTCCGCGGCACCGGCTTCCAGCTCGCCGTCGTGGTCGACGAGTACGGCGGGGCCGCAGGGATCGTCACGCTGGAGGACCTGGTCGAGGAGATCGTCGGCGACGTCCGCGACGAGCACGACCGCGGCGAGACCGCCCGGTTCCGCGAGACCGGCGACGACACCTGGATCGTCTCGGGCACCCTGCGCCCCGACGAGCTCGCCGAGGTGGCTGGCTGGTCGTTCCCCGACTCCGAGGTCTACGAGACCCTCGCGGGCTTCCTCCTCGCCGAACTGGGCCGCATCCCCTCGGTCGGCGACACCGTGACCCACGACGGCTGGCGGATGGACGTGACCCGCATGGACCGGCGCCGGATCGCGGACGTGCGGATCACGCGGCCGGCCGGGGCGGACACCGCCGCGGATCAGCGCGAGACGGCGGGGATCACACCGTGAACGACTATGTCGCCCTGCTCGCCATGGTGGGCCTGCTGCTCGCCAACGCCTTCTTCGTCGGCGCCGAGTTCGCGCTGATCTCCGCCCGCCGCGACCGGCTCGAGACGATGGTCGACGCGGGCACCGGCGGCGCCGCCACGGTGCTGCGCGCCACCGAGCACCTCTCGATGATGATGGCCGCCGCCCAGCTCGGGATCACGATCTGCTCCCTGGCACTCGGGTCGCTCGGCGAGCCCGCCCTGGCGCACCTGCTCGAGGCGGTGTTCGAGCCGCTCGGGGTGCCGAGCGCGCTGCTGCACCCGATCGCCTTCGTCATCTCCCTGCTGATCGTCACGGTGCTGCACATCGTCATCGGCGAGATGGTCCCGAAGAACATCGCGATCGCCGGCCCGGAGCGCACCTCGGTGTGGCTGGTGCCGCCGCTCGTGGCGTTCCTCAAGGTCGCCCGGCCGATCATCTACCTGCTCAACTGGATCGCCAACCACGTGCTGAAGCTGCTCGGGGTGGAGCCGAAGGACGAGCGCGAGTCGGCCTTCACGCCGTCGGAGATCGCCGAGATGCTCTCGGAGTCCCGGCGGGAGGGGCTGCTGGACGCCTCGCAGACCCGCCGGCTCACGCAGGCCCTCAACACCGCCGAGCGCACGGTGGCCGACGTCCTCATCCCCCGCGAGCGGCTCACCGTGCTCCCGTCGCGCCCCACGGTGGGCGCGCTGGAGGAGGCGGTGGCGAGCACCGGGTTCTCCCGCTACCCCGTGCAGGCGCCCGAGGCGCCGGACGCCCACCCGCGTCTGGACAGCAACGCGCTCCAGCCCGGCACCGCGCCGGTGCTGCCCGAGCGGACCGGGGTGGCGCCGAGCGTCGAGCTGGACGGCTACCTGCACATCAAGGACGTCCTCGACCTCGAGGGCGGGCCGGACCAGGTGGTCCCGGTCGAGCGGGTGCGGGCGCTGCCGCGGGTGACGGTCACCGCGCCCGTCGACGAGGCGCTGGCCTCCATGCGCCGCGAGGGCTCCCACCTCGCCCGCGCGGTGGACTCGGACGGCACCACGGTGGGGGTCGTCGCGCTGGAGGACCTCATCGAGGAGTACGTCGGGACGGTGCGCGACTCGACCCACGCGGCGCGCACCGGCCGCACCTAAGACGTCGGTCGCGCCGCGCATGGTCGAGTTCGCCGGCGGGGACACGAGCGGCATGGTCGACAGCGCGCAGCCCCAGCCCGACGTCCTCGTCGTCGGCGGCGGGATCAGCGGGATCGCCTGCGCGCGGGCGCTCACCGCGGCCGGGGTCGGGGTCCGGGTGCTGGAGCGCAGCGGACGGGTCGGCGGGCGACTGTCCAGTCCGCCGTTGCACGACCGCCCCGTCGACCTCGGCGCCGCCTACTTCACGGTCTCCGACGACGAGTTCGGCGAGCAGGTCGCCGACTGGGAGCGCCGCGGGCTCGCCCGTCCGTGGACCGACACGCTGCAGGCCTACGGCGCGGACGGGTCGGCCGAGAGCAAGCCCGGGCCGCAGCGGTGGGCCGCGCCCGGTGGGCTCCGCTCGCTGGTCGCCGACCTCGCCGAGGGACTGACGATCGAGACCCGGCGGGAGGTCGCAGCCGTCACCCCCGGTCCCGCGGTGGACGGCGAGCCCGCCCGCGCGGTGGTGCTCGCGATGCCCGACCCGCAGGCCGCCCGACTCGTCGACGCCCCGCTCGCGGCCGCGGCGGCCGTCGCGGGGCAGGAGTGGGAGCCCGTGATCGCGGTCGCGCTCGGCTACGCGGAGCGCTCCTGGGCGGAGATCCCGGCCGCGTTCGTCAACGACCACCCGGTGCTCTCGCTCATCGCCGACGACGGGTCGCGCCGCGGCGACGACGCCCCGGTCCTCGTCGCCCACACCACCGGGGACCTGGCCCGACGGCACCTCGACGACCCGGACGCCGTGGTCGACGAGGTGGTCGCCGCGGTCGGGGAGCTCCTCGGCCTCGACGCCGCCCCGCAGTGGACGCACGCCCACCGCTGGACCTTCGCGAGCCCGGCGCAGCCGCACGACACCGCCGACGACGTCCCGTTCCTCCTCGGCGACGACCTGGTCGCGGTGGTCGGCGACGGCTGGGGCCCGCCGAAGGTGGAGACCGCCTGGCGGTCCGGCACGCTGCTCGGCCGCACGCTCGCGGCCCGCCTCACGTGATCGGACCAGCCACCTCACCGGCCTGAGAGCCAGCCTGAGAAAGCGGGCCCGCTCGCCGCGCGAGCAGGTCCGGCCGCCGTCGACCCCTTCCCGACGACGGGTCCCGGTCTACCTTGGGTCAAGGAGACGTCACGAGAAGGTCACGGCATCGGCTCCCCACCGCGCCGTGAGCAGTCCCTCCACTCCGTGCCGGCCGACCCCGACGGCCGACGCGGTGGACGTCTCCGGGCCCGAAGCAGCTCCCCGATCCGGAAGGCCCCTGCGTGTCCCGGCACCGCTCCCCAGCGCCGGCGCGCCGCCCCTCCCGCTCCCCCGTGGAGTCGGGAGGGGTCGCGACCGTCGACGCCCCCACGACCGTGCTCGACCTCGCCGCCCTGGTGGCCGACCGGCAGGGCCGCGCCGGGTACACCCCGGACGGTCACGGCCGTCCCGCCCGCCGGGCGCACGCGCGCAGCGCCGCCGCCGCGCGCGACGCCCGTCGGCACGGGCTCGTCGCCGCCGGGGTCGCCACGGTGGCCCTCGCCGCGGTCACCCCGGCCGCCCTCCAACTGCCGGCCGGCGACGACGCGACCCTCGAGCTCTCCGCCCAGGGAACGCGCCTGGAGCCGGCGGCGACCGCCCCGGCCGTCACCCCCGTCGTCGTGAACGCCGCCTCGGACCCCGCCACCGCGGACCTGTTCAAGGCCGGCGACCGCGTCCGCCGTCAGGCCGAGCAGGCGTCGCAGGCCGCGGCCGCCGAGCAGGCGCGCGCGGCCGAGGCCGAGCAGGCCCGGGCCGCGACCGAGCGGGCCGCGTCGATCACCTCCTGCGGCGCCGACTCGAGCTACGGCGGCGTGGCGGACTCGGTGCAGACCGTCGGCAACGCCCTGGAGTGCGTGTTCCCCGGGCACGACGTGCTCGGGGTCGGCAGCCGCGGGAACGCCTCGGACCATCCGGGCGGCTACGCGCTGGACTTCATGACGACGAGCGGCGACGCGATCGCCGAGTGCGTGATCGACAACAAGGACGCCCTCGGCGTGAGCTACGCGATCTGGGACCAGCGGATCAACACCGGGTCCGGTTGGAAGAGCATGGAGGACCGTGGCGGCGCCACGGCCAACCACGAGGACCACGTCCACATCTCCTTCGAGCGCGGGGCCGACCCCGACGTCTCGGCGCTGCGCTCCTGCACCTGATCGGTTCGTCCCTTTAGGGTGCGCCCATGCCTGTGGCCCCGCCCGCGCACGCCTGGCTGCGCCGCAAACCGGTCACCGCGATGGCCGCCGAGACCGGGGCCGACGAGACGGCCGGCGGCGAGCTGCGACGCAGCATCACGCTCTTCCAGCTCACCGCGTTCGGCGTCGGGGCCACGGTCGGCACCGGCATCTTCTTCGTCCTCTCCGAGGCCACCCCGGAGGCCGGACCCGCCGTCGTGGTCAGCTTCGTCATCGCGGCGGTCACCGCCGGGCTGACGGCGCTCTGCTACGCCGAGCTCGCGTCCGCGGTCCCGGTGAGCGGCTCCAGCTACTCCTACGCGTACGCCACCCTCGGCGAGGCGCCCGCGATGGCCGTCGCGGCGTGCCTGCTCCTGGAGTACATGGTCTCCTCCGCGGCCGTCGCGGTCGGCTGGTCGGAGTACCTGAACGCGCTGCTCGCCGACACGATCGGCGTGCGGATCCCGGACGCCCTGTCCGGCGCCCCGGGGGCCGGAGGGGTCGTCAACCTGCCGGCGATGGTGCTCGTCGTGCTCTGCGCGCTGCTGCTGGTCCGCGGGGTCAGTGAGTCGGCGACCGCGAACGCGGTGATGGTCGTGGTCAAGCTCGCGGTCCTGCTGATGTTCGGGGTCATCGCCGCGACCGCGTTCTCCGCCGACCGGTTCGCCGACTTCGCGCCGTTCGGGGCCGCCGGGGTCGGCGCCGCCGCGGGTACCGTCTTCTTCTCCTTCATCGGCCTGGACGCGGTCTCGACGGCGGGTGAGGAGGCCGTGGATCCCCGCCGCACGCTCCCCCGCGCCCTGGTCCTCGCCCTGGTGATCGTCACCGTGATCTACCTGCTGGTCGCCGTCACCGCGATCGGCGCCCAGGACTGGCCCCGCTTCGAGGGGCAGGAGGCAGGCCTCGCCGCGATCCTCGGCGACGTCACCGGCTCGTCGTGGCCCTCGATCGTCCTCGCGGCCGGCGCCGTGATCTCGATCTTCTCGATCACGCTCGTCACCATGTACGGCCAGACCCGCATCCTGTTCACGATGAGTCGCGACGGGATGCTCCCGGCGGCCCTGTCACGGGTCGACACCCGGACGCTCACGCCGGTGCGGAACACGGTCCTCGTCGCCGTGGTGGTGGGCCTGCTCGCCGGTCTCGTGCCGCTCGACGTGCTCGCCGACCTCGTCTCCATCGGCACGCTCGTGGCGTTCACCGTGGTGTCGGTCGGCGTGATGGTGCTGCGCCGCACCGCCCCGGACCTGCCGCGCGGGTTCCGGGTGCCCGGCTACCCCGTCACCCCCGTGCTCTCGATCCTCGCCTGCCTCTACCTGATCTCCGGACTGTCCTGGGTGACGATCATCGTGTTCCTGGTGTGGCTGGCGGTCGCGCTCGTCTTCTGGTTCTTCTACGGCTCCCGCCGGTCGACGCTGGAGGTGGGCCGATGACGGTGCTGGTGGGGCTCTCGCCGCGGGCCCGCGACGACGCCGGCGGCGCGGTCGGGCTCGCGGCCCGACTCGCCCGGGCCTGGGCGGAGGACCTGGCCGTGGCGCTCGTCGTCACGCCCGGCACCGACGACGACCCCGCGCCCGCGTGGGCGGCCGTGGAGGGGGTACTCGCCGCGACCGGGCTCGAGGCACGCCGCGAGACGGTGCACGGCCGGTCGGCGGCCGAGGCGCTGGTGGCGGCCGCGGGCGCCGACGACGTCACGGCGGTGGTCCTCGGCACCGACGCCGACCGTTCCGGACGGATCGCGACCCGGGTGGCCCGTAGCTCGCCGGTCCCGGTGGTCCTCGCGCGGGGTGGCGGCTCGTCGGTGCCGGGGATGCCGGTCACGCGCGTCACGTGCGCCTTCGACGGGACGGATGCTGCGAGCGGGGTGCTCGCGGCGGCGGCCGACCTCGCCCGCCGGTCGTCGGCGTCCCTGCGGGTGGCCTCCTTCGCGGTGCGGCGGCGGGCCGCCATCCCGCCGGAGGTCGGGCTCGACGCCGAGGAGCCGGTGCTCGCGGCGTGGACCACCCAGATCGCGGCGGCGCAGGAGGCGGCGCTCGCGGCCCTGGGGATCGAGGGGGCGGACACCGGGGTGCACGTCGGGACGGGCTGGGACGCCGCCGTGCACGCCGCGGACTGGACCGAGGCCGACCTCCTCGTGGTCGGCGGCTCCCCGGGAGCGGCCACCCGGTTCTTCCTCGGCGACCGGGCCGGGGCGATCCTCGCCGCGGCCCCGGTGCCGACGGTGATCGTGCGCTCTTGACGCGGGGCACACCCGACGTATCAGGTGGCGGCATGTCGACGACGACTCCGGACACCGAGGTCGGGAAGCGGACGCTGCGGAAGGTCTCGCTGCGGGTGATGCCGCTGCTGATGGTCCTCTACTTCGTCAACTACCTCGACCGCGTCAACATCGGGTTCGCCGGACCCAACGGGATGAACCGCGAACTCGGGCTCACGGCGACGGCGTTCGGATTCGCGTCGGGGATCTTCTTCCTCGGCTACCTGCTGCTCGAGGTGCCCTCGAACCTGGCGCTGCACCGCTTCGGCGCGCGCCGCTGGCTCGCCCGCATCCTGATCTCCTGGGGGATCATCGCGACGGCGATGGCCTTCGTCGGCAGCGGCACCTGGCTGATCGTGCTGCGCTTCCTGCTGGGGGTCGCCGAGGCCGGGTTCTTCCCCGGGATCATCCTCTATCTGACCTACTGGTTCCCGGCCGAGCAGCGGGCGCGGGCGGTCGCGATGTTCATGGCGGCCGTGCCGGTGTCGACCGCCGTCGGCTCGGTCGTCTCCTCGTTGATCATCTCCAGCGGGGACGGCCTGTTCGGGCTCTCCGGCTGGCGCGTGATGTTCCTGGTCGAGGGCATCCCCGCGATCCTGCTCGCCGCGGTCACCTTCTTCGCCCTCACCGACCGCCCCGGCGACGCCCGCTGGCTCGCCTCCGAGGAGCGGGCCTGGCTGACCGAGCGGCTCGAGGCCGAGGCCCGCGCGACCGCCGACCGGGGCCACTGGCCGCTGCGCCGCGCGCTGACCAGCCCCCGCATCCTGGCGCTGGCGTTCGTCTACTTCGGCGTCACCTACGGGCTCTACGCGCTCGGGTTCTTCCTGCCGACGATCGTCGCGGGCTTCGAGCAGCAGTTCGGTACGAAGCTGTCGGTCGTCGAGCGGGGCGCGGTCACCGCGATCCCCTACGTGGTCGCCGCCGTCGCCATGGTGCTGTGGGGACGGCGGGCGGACACGGCACGGACGGTGCGCTCGACGGCCTGGTACGTCGCGGCGCCGGCCCTCGTCGGCGGGATCGCCATCCCGATCGCGCTCTACCTGCGCTCGCCGTGGACGGCGATGGCCGCGGTGACGGTGTGCGCCGTGGGAGTGTGCGCGGCGCTCGGCCCGTTCTGGGCCCTGCCGTCGCGCTTCCTCACCGGAGCCGCCGCGGCCGGCGGGATCGCCCTGGTCAACTCGCTGGGCAACATCTCGGGGTTCGCCGCGCCGTACATCACCGGCGCTCTGGCCGACGTGTCCGGCTCCCAGCGGGCGGGCCTCTGGGTGGTGGGCGTGTGCATGGTGGCCGCGGCCGCCGTGGCCGTCGCGGTGGGCACCCGGATCGGCCGCGAACGCGGCGACACGGACACCACCTCGGTCGACCGAAGGGCACCTTCGCTCGACTAGGCGGGCCGTGGGCGCCCACCGCCAGCCGGCCCCGTCACGAGCGAAGGGCCCCTCCGGTCGATCTACTCGACCGAAGGGGCCCTTCGCTCAGTACGGGGTCAGGCCTCGGCCAGCTCCTCCAGGGGCGGGCAGGAGCAGACCAGGTGCCGGTCGCCGTGCGCGGAGTCGATGCGCCGGACCGGGACCCAGATCTTGTCGGGACGACCCGCCGCCGGGAAGGCCGCCTCCTCGCGGGTGAACGGGTGGGTCCACTCGTCGACGAGCACCGAGCGGGCCGTGAACGGGGCGTGGACCAGCGGGTTGTCGTCCGCCGGCCACTCCCCCGCCTCGACCTTCGCCGCCTCGGCCCGGATCGCGATCATCGCGTCGCAGAAGCGGTCGATCTCGGCGAGGTTCTCCGACTCGGTGGGCTCGACCATGAGCGTGCCGGCGACCGGGAACGACATCGTCGGGGCGTGGAAGCCGTAGTCCGCGAGGCGCTTCGCGACGTCGTCGACGGTGACGCCCGAGGCCTTCGTCAGGGGCCGCAGGTCGAGGATGCACTCGTGGGCCACGAAGCCACCCGGCCCGGTGTAGAGCACCGGGAACGCGTCGCGCAGGCGGGCCGCGACGTAGTTCGCCGCCGCGACCGCGGTGAGCGTCGCGCGACGCAGCCCGTCGACGCCCATGAGCCGGACGTAGGCCCACGAGATCGGCAGGATCGAGGCCGAGCCCCACGGTGCGCCCGCGACCGGGCCGATCCCCGTCTCCGGGCCCGCCGACGGCTGGGCCGGGTGGTTGGGCAGGAACGGCGCGAGGTGCTCGGCCACGCCGATCGGTCCGACGCCGGGGCCGCCGCCGCCGTGCGGGATGCAGAAGGTCTTGTGCAGGTTCAGGTGGCTGACGTCGGCCCCGAACCGGCCCGGCCGGGCGAGCCCGACCAGCGCGTTGAGGTTGGCGCCGTCGACGTAGACCTGGCCGCCCGCGTCGTGCACGGCGGCGAGCACGTCCCGCACGCCCGGCTCGTACACGCCGTGCGTGGACGGGTAGGTGATCATGATGGCGGAGAGCTGATCCCCGACCTCGCCGATCACGCGCTGCAGGTCGTCGAGGTCGACGTCGCCGCGCTCGGTGGTCTTCACGACCTTGACCCGCATGCCCGCCGAGATCGCCGACGCGGCGTTGGTGCCGTGCGCCGAGGACGGGATGACGCAGACGTCGCGGTGCAGGTCGCCACGCGAGTGGTGGTACGCGCGGATCGCGAGGAGCCCGGCGAGCTCGCCCTGCGAGCCGGCGTTCGGCTGCAGCGACACCGCGTGGTAGCCGGTGAGGTGCACCAGCCACGCCTCGAGGTCACCGATGACCTGCAGCATCCCGGGGGCATCGGTCTCTGGGGCGAACGGGTGCAGGTTCGCGAAGCCCGGGTAGGTGATCGGCTCCATCTCGGCCGTGGCGTTGAGCTTCATCGTGCACGAGCCCAGCGGGATCATGCTCCGGTCCAGCGCCACGTCCTTGTCCGAGAGCGCGCGCAGGTAGCGCAGCAGCGAGGTCTCGCTGCGGTGGCGGTGGAACACCGGGTTGGTGAGGTACGTCGAGCTCCGCACCAGCGCGGCGGGCACCGCGTCCTCGGTGGCGGCGTCGAGGTCGGCGACCTCGACCTCGCCGACGCCGAACGCGCGCCAGAGCGCGGCGAGGTGCTCGCGGGTGGTCACCTCGGAGCAGGCGACGCCGACGTGGTCGGCGTCGACCTCGCGGACGAGGACCCCTTCCCGACGACAGGCTTCGGTCACCCGGGACGCCTGACCGGGGACGTGGACGAGCACGGTGTCGAAGAAGTCGCGGTGGACCACCTCGACGCCGCCCTTGACCAGGCCCGCGGCGAGCACGGCGGCCATGCGGTGGGTGCGCCGCGCGATGTCGGCCAGGCCCGACGGACCGTGGTAGACGGCGTACATCGAGGCGATGACGGCCAGCAGCACCTGCGCGGTGCAGATGTTGCTGGTGGCCTTGTCCCGGCGGATGTGCTGCTCGCGGGTCTGCAGGGCGAGCCGGTGCGCCGGGTTGCCGTCGGCGTCGATCGAGGTGCCGACGAGGCGACCGGGCAGCTGGCGGGCGAGCTGCTGACGGACGGCGAGGAAGCCGGCGTGCGGACCGCCGAAGCCCAGCGGCACGCCGAAGCGCTGCGTGGAGCCGACGGCGACGTCCGCGCCCTGGTCGCCGGGCGGGGTGACCATCGTGGCGGCGAGCAGGTCGCACGCGACGACGACCTGGGCCTTCCGCTCGTGCGCGGCGGCGATGACGGCCGTGTGGTCGCGCAGGGCGCCCGACGCGCCGGGGGCGGCGAGCAGGAGACCGAAGAAGTCGCCCGCGGGGAGCTCGGCGGTCGCGTCGACCAGCTCGATCGTGATGCCGAGGGAGTCGGCGCGCGTGCGGAGGACGGCGATCGTCTGCGGCAGCGTGTCCGCGTCGACGAGGAAGCGGTCGCCCTGGTTCTTCACCACGCGGCGCAGCAGCATCATCGCCTCGACGGCCGCGGTGGACTCGTCGAGCATCGAGGCGCCGGCGACGTCGAGGCCGGTGAGGTCGCAGACGACGGTCTGGAAGTTCAGCAGCGCCTCGAGCCGGCCCTGGCTGATCTCGGGCTGGTACGGGGTGTACGCGGTGTACCAGGCCGGGTCCTCGAGGACGTTGCGGCGGATCACCGGCGGCGTGATCGTGCCGTGGTATCCGAGGCCGAGCATCGGCACGAGGGTGGTGTTCGACCCCGCGAGGGACCGCAGCTCGTCGAGGACCTCCGCCTCGGTGGCGGCCGGCGGCGGCGCCTGGTCCCGCGCGCCGCTGGTCTCCCAGTCGGCCGGGTCGGTGCGGATCGAGGTCGGCATCGCGGCGTCGGCCAGCTCCTCGAGCGATCCGACGCCGATCGTGTCGAGCATGCGGGCCAGCTCGCCGGCGTCCGGGCCGATGTGGCGCTCGGAGAAGGGGCGGCCGTGCTCGAGGGCGGCGAGGGAGAGTCGGTCACTGCTGGGGCTCACGCGGGGCCTCCCGGCGTCCGGCGGTCAGGGTCTCCCCGACGCGCGCCACGACGGGCGCGCCGGGATCCCTCCCCCTCTGCCACTGCCCGCTTCGGATCCTGCGCGGGCGCCTGAGAGCTTCACCGGACCTCGACCCCGACGCCTGCGCGTCGGGCCGGCTTGCACCATCGGCGGGCGGACTCCGTCATCGCTGACGGGGTCCACCGCTTTCCAGAGGTGGTCTGACCCACGCGGTACGGGATGCCTGAGAGATTCCGGGGAGGAGTTGCTCCTTCGGCGCCTGCGTCCAGAGGCTTCTGACTGCAGGACTCTCCCGCGTGGGGTGAGCGACCAACGGGCGTGACGTTACCGTCACGGGGTGCGTCCTGTCAGCCCGCCGGGGGCGTGAGGTCTACCCCGCCGACCGGGCGCCGCGGTTGCGCCGGGACGCGAGCTCGTCCTCCGGCGCGTGCTCGACGACGGCCGCGCCGGCCCCGGCGCGCTCGGCCGGGAAGTGCGCGATCGAGCCGGACAGCTCGCGCATCGCGCCGCCGACCGCGATCCCGAAGACGCCCTGACCGCCCTGGAGCAGGTCGACGACCTCCTCCGGCGAAGTGCACTCGTAGACGGTGACGCCGTCGGAGAAGAGCGTGATCCGCGCGAGGTCCCGCACGCCGTGGCGGCGCAGCTGCTCGACCGCGGTGCGGATGTTGTTCAGCGACACCCCGGTGTCGAGGAGGTTCTTGACCACCTTGAGCACCGCGAGGTCCTTGAAGGAGTACAGCCGCTGCGAGCCCGACCCGGTGGCCGTGCGGATGCTCGGGACGACGAGCTTGGTGCGCGCCCAGTAGTCCAGCTGCCGGTAGGTGATCCCGACGATCTGGCACGCGGCGGGGCCGCGGTAGCCGAGGACGTCGTCGTTCGGGCCCTCACCGAAGAGCTCCTCGGGGAACAGCGAACCCTGCTCCCCCGCCGGGCCCAGCGGCTGCAACGAGGCACCCTGCTCGGGCCGCTCATCGGCTCCCGCCACACTTGCCTCCTCGACCCCGGCGACCGGCTGTCCGGCCCTGGTCAGAGACCGTACGAGGGGTGTCCACGGGGGTCAACGCGACGCGCGGTCAAGTCTCTACCTGAACTTCACGGTGAGACGAGCGGCGCGTCGGGGCCGACGCGCCGTTCGACCACCCGTTCGATCACGTGCCGGCGAAGTCCTCCGGCGACACGGTGTCGAGGAACTCGCGGAACTTCTCGACCTCGTCCTCCTGCTCGTCGGGGATGACGAGCCCGGCCTCGGAGAGCACGCCCTCCTCGGCGTGGATGGGCACGCCCACCCGCAGGGCGAGCGCGACCGAGTCGCTCGGCCGCGCCGACACCCGCACGTCGCCGTCGAAGACGAGCTCCGCGTAGAAGGTGCCCTCCTGCAGGTCGGTGATCCGCACCTGCTCGAGGCGCCGGTCGAGCGCGCCGAGGACGTCCTTCAGCAGGTCGTGCGTCAGCGGCCGCGCCGGCTTGACGCCCTGCTGCTCGAGGGCGATGGCGGTGGCCTCGACCGAGCCGATCCAGATCGGCAGGTAGCGGTCCCCGTCGGACTCCCGCAGGAGGAGGATCGGCTGGTTCGCAGGCAGTTCGACCCGTACGCCCACGACACGCATCTCACTCATGCGTCTCGCCTCCTGTTCGGCCCTGGTGCGCGCGAGCACACCGTGATCTGGAGTGCCGACCCGGCCGTCCGACCAGCGGAGTACGACCGGAGTCGACGCAGGGGAACGCTACACGCTCCGGGGCTCCCCGGGGCGGTGGCGAACGCCCGCCGGGGACCCGACCGGCACGCGTCGGGAGCGGTCCCGGCGACCGGCCCCGGACGGACGACCGGGCCGTCCGTCACGATCGATCGTGGCGGACGGCCCGGTCCTGGGTCGGTTCTCTAGCGGCGCAGACCGTGGCGCAGGCCGGAGCCCACGAGCAGGGCGTGCAGCCGCCCGGAGAGCGCGGCGAGCTCACCCGAGAGGTCCGCGGCGCGCTTGGTGGCCTCGGGGGCCCGGCTGCGGGCGACGGGGGTGACGAGCTGCGTCAGCAGGCCCACCTCACGGTCGGCGCCCGCACGCAGCCCGCGCAGGAGCCGTGGTTCGACGCCGAGCGCGGAGAGCGCGGCCGCCGTCCGCGCGATCACCGGGGCCTCCGGCTCGTAGCGGCCCGACACGTCGGGCCGCAGGATCCCGTGGTGCTCCAGCGAGGTCAGCAGCGCCTCGTCGACGCCGTCCTCGGCGAGCACGGTCTCGCGGTCGACGCCCTCGGCCGCGCCTGATCCGGCCGCACCGAGCGCCCGGTCCGGGTCGTCGTCGGAGGGCAGGACCGCCGCCGTCGACCCGACGGCGCTCAGCGACCGCGGGCGCGGGACCGCGCCGAACCGGGACCCGCCGTCGGGACCGCCTCCACCGGGGCCACCGGGGCCACCGCCCCCGGTCCGCGGCGCCGGCGCGTCGGCCGGGCCGGCGACGTCGGGCGGCGCGGTGAGCAGCGGGCCGTCGGCCGTGGGCGCGGCGTCGAACTCCTCGAGCTTCGCCCGGATGACCTTCAGCGGGAGGTAGTGGTCCCGCTGCGCGGAGAGCACGAACCGCAGCCGCCGGATGTCCGCGTGGGAGAACTGGCGGTAGCCGCTCGGGGTGCGGGCCGGCGAGATCAGACCCTCGGACTCGAGGAACCGGATCTTCGAGATCGTGATCTCGGGGAAGTCCCCGCGCAGGGCGTCGAGGACCGCGCCGATGGACAGCGCGCCCCGCGAGTCGCCCTGGGGCAACCCTGCCGCGGTCACGAGTACTCGGCGCCCTGTCCGGCCGAGCCGGCGTCACGCGGCCCGGTGAGGAAGACCAGACGGAACTTGCCGATCTGCACCTCGTCGCCGTTGGCGAGCACCGCGGTGTCCACCGGCTCGCGGTTGACGTAGGTGCCGTTGAGGCTGCCCACGTCGACCACCACGAACTCCGCGCCGTCGCGGCGGAACTCCGCGTGACGCCGGGAGACGGTGACGTCGTCGAGGAAGATGTCGCTGTCGGGGTGCCGACCGGCGCTGGTGGTGTCGCGGTCGAGCAGGAAGCGCGACCCGGCGTTGGGACCGCGCTTGACGACCAGCAGGGCCGAGCCGGCGGGCAGGGAGTCGACCCCGGAGACGCCGCCCCGGGACTCCTCGCCGGTCTCGGCGAGGAAATCGGCCCGGAAGACCGACGTCGTCTCGCCCTGACGCTCGGGGGGGACCGGACCGCCTGTGCTCACCGTGCTCCTCCGTCGATGCTCGCGTGCCGCTGCTCGTGCCGGGCTCGTGCGGGTTCCCGGGGGAACCCCCACGCGGGTGCGTCACCCGGCCGGGCCACCCCCACGGCGCCCGGTCGGGGTCGTGGGGAGGAGGCCGTGGTCACGGTACCGTGCGTCACCATCACGCCGTGGGTCGGTCCCGCTTCGCTCTTTCCCACTGATGTCAACGCGCGGTGACCGTGTCGGTCACGCACCGTCGGGTGGAATTCACGCTCCGTCGACGACGGCCTGGTAGGCCTCGGCGTCGAGGAGGTCGGAGCGCTCGCCGGCGTCGGAGAGGCGCAGCTCGAACATCCACCCGGAACCGTAGGGGTCGGAGTTGACCTGCTCCGGGGTGTCGCCGAGGTCGGAGTTGACCGCGGTGATCTCGCCCGCCAGCGGGGCGTAGATCTCCGACACCGACTTCGTCGACTCGACCTCGGCGATGGAGTCGCCGGAGGCGACCGTGTCGCCGACGGTCGGGAGCTGGACGAACACCACGTCGCCGAGCTGCTCCTGGGCGAAGTCGGTGATGCCGACCCGCACGACGTCGTCGTCGCCGGCCGAGGCGATCCACTCGTGTTCCGCCGTGTACTGCAGACCCTCGGGGACCACGACGACTCCTTCTGCTGCGTTGATCGGGTGAACGGGCCGGGAGCCTAGCGTGCGGGTGTCCGGATCAGCTGGACGACGTAGAGCGCCCCCGACCACAAGTGCAGGGCGATGCCCCAGGCGGTGAAGGCGTACGCGAAGGGCCGCGCGACGTCGGCGCCCGGCCAGTCCATCTGGGCGAGCAGCAGCAGCGGGAAGGCGTAGAGCAGGCACAGCGTCGCCGCCTTGCCGACGTAGAGCACCGGGAAGGCCAGGTAGCCCTTGCGGCGCAGCAACGGCAGGGCGGCGGACACCACGACGTCCCGGCCCACGATCAGCACGACCACCCACCACGGCACGATGTCGCGCACCACGAAGGCGACGAGCGCCGCGAGGGTGTAGAGCCGGTCGGCCAGCGGGTCGAGGGCCTCCCCCAGCTTGGAGTACTGGTCGAGCCACCGGGCGAGCTTGCCGTCGAGCCAGTCGGTGACCCCGGAGATCACCAGCACGATCAACGCCCACCCGTCGGCCTGCGGGCCGAGGAGCAGCCACAGGAACACCGGCACCCCGGCCAGGCGGACCGCCGAGAGGAGGTTCGGGACCGTCAGCCAGCGCTCGGACGCGATCTCCCGGATGGTCACGCCGGACAGTGTGTCAGCGTGCGGTCCACCCCATGTCCATGGTGACCGGCACACCGGTGAACGTGGACCCGGCGGGCGTGGTCAGGAACGCGACGACGTCGGCGACCTCGCTGGGCTCGATGAGCCGCTTCACCGCGTGCGGGGTGAGGATGACCTCCTCGATCACCCGGTCCTCGCTGATGCCGTGCGCCTTCGCCTGGTCGGCGATCTGCTTCTCCACCAGCGGCGTGCGCACGTAGGCCGGGCAGACCGCGGCCGCGGTGACGCCCTGCGCCGCCCCCTCGAGCGCGAGCGTCTTCACCAGCCCGAGCACGCCGTGCTTGGCCGAGACGTACCCCGCCTTGAACGGGCTCGCGGCGAGGGCGTGCGCCGAGGCGATGGGGATGAAGCGGCCGCCGCGCGGGGCCTCGACGAGCGCGGGCCACGCGTACTTGGCGAGCAGGAACGGGCTGGTCAGCAGGATCTGCAGCAGGGCGTCCCAGCGGTCCTCGGGGAAGTCGGCGACCGGGGAGACGTGCTGGAAGCCCGCGTTGGGCACCACGAGGTCGATCCGGCCGAACGCCTCGAGGGCGGTGTCGACCGCGGCCCGGTTGCCCTCGCGGGTGGTCAGGTCCGCGCCGAGGGTCTCCGCACCCTTCAGGTCGTCGACGGCCTCGAGGTCGACGCCGAGGACCTGCCAGCCGTCGGAGACGAGGCGGTCGACGACGGCGCGGCCGATGCCGCTGGTCGACCCGGTGACGATGGCGGCGCGGTCTTCTGAAGGGGTGCTCACGGCGCCGACGGTAGGTGGCCCGCGCCCCCCGCGACAGGTGAGGTCCACACCACGCCCCGCGCCCCCGATGTGGTGGGGCCACACCCGTTCGGCGCGCCCGGGGTGCCACCGGCCGTCCCGACCGGTGGACCGGGCGCGGGTCGGGCACCACGGGCGGTGTGACTGCCGTGGTGACCACCCCTGTCGTCGGGACCGCTCCGGCCCTCGGCGTGCCCGCCGACCCCGCCCCGCTGGTGCCCGACGTGCGCCGGCTCGCGATCCTGCGGGCCAACGGCCTGGGCGACCTCGTCGTGTCCGAGCCCGCCCTCTCCGCGGTGCGGGCGGCGTACCCGGACGCGGAGATCACGCTGCTCGGCCAGCCGCACCACGAGGCGCTGCTCGCCGGGCGCCCCTCCCCCGTCGACCGCGTGGTGTTCGTGCCGCCGGTCCCCGGGGTCCGCGTCGGCCCGGGCCCGGACGCGCCCGCCGACGTCGTCGAGGCCTGGGCCGCCGAGCAGCGCGCGTACGGCTACGACCTCGCGATCCAGATGCACGGGGGCGGCGGGAACTCGAACCCGCTCGTGGCCCGCCTGGGGGCCCGCGTGACGGCGGGGACGGCCGCCCCGGGCGCGCCGCACCTCGACCGCTGGGTGCCCTACACGCCCTACCAGCACGACACGCTGCGCTGGAACGAACTCGCGGCGACCGTCGGGGCGCTCACCCCGCGGATCGAGCCGCGGCTCGCCGTCACCGAGGCCGACCTCGCCGCGTCGCGCGACGTCGTCGCCGAGTCCGACCGGCCGCTCGTCGTCGTGCATCCCGGGGCCACGGACGCGCGCCGGTGCTACCCGGAGGACCGGCTCGGGGCGGTGGCGGCGTCCCTCGAGGGCGCGCGCGTGGTGGTGGTCGGCGGGGGGTCCGAGGGCGACCGGGTGGCGGCGGTGGCCCGCGGGTTCGCCGCGGTGGCCGGGCACGAGCCGGAGACCGTCGTCGGCGGGCTCACCCTGCCCGGGCTGGTGGGCCTGCTCGCCCGCGCCCGGCTGATGATCGGCAACGACTCCGGGCCGCGGCACGTCGCCGGCGCGGTCGGCACCCCGACCGTCGCGGTGTTCACCTACGCCAACCTCGCCGACGTGGCCCCGCTGACGCGGGTGTGGCACCGCGTGCTCGTGTCGTGGCACGGCGGCTGCGCGGTGTGCGGGCGCCGGGTGCTCGAGGGCTGGTGCGGGCACCACGCGTCGGCGACGCACGACGTGCCGGTCGACGACGTGCGCGAGGCCGCGCAGGACCTGTGGGCCCAGGCCGCCCTGACGTAGCCGTCAGCGGACCCGCAGGCGCACCCCGTCGTCGGGAACGAGCTCCCCGATCACCGGGTGGCCGGGGATCTCGCCGACGAGGAGCAGTCCGCCCGAGGTCTGGGCGTCGGCGAGCAGGATCCGGTCCTCCTCGCCCACGCCGTCGAGGTCGGACTCCGGCGCCACCCAGTCGAGGTTGCGCCGCGAGCCGCCCGGCACGTGACCGGCGCGGATCGCCTCGCGGGCCCCGTCGAGGTACGGCACCGCCGCAGCGTCGATCACGGCGGTGACGCCGGAGGCGCGGGCGAGTTTGAAGGCGTGACCGAGCAGGCCGAAGCCGGTGACGTCCGTGCCGGCGACGATGCCCGCCTCCACAGCGGCGCGGGAGGCGGCGGCGTTGAGCGTCGTCATCGTCTCGATCGCGCCGGCGTGCACCTCGCCCGTGGCCTTGTGCCGGTTGTTCAGGACGCCGAGGCCCAGCGGCTTGGTGAGCGTGAGCGGCAGCCCGGCCCGCCCGGCGTCGTTGCGGATGAGCTTCGCCGGGTCGGCGGTGCCGGTGACGGCCATGCCGTACTTCGGCTCCGGGTCGTCCACCGAGTGCCCCCCGGCGACGTGGCAGCCCGCCTCGTCGGCGACGACGAGCCCGCCACGCAGGACCTCGGCGGCCATCTCGTAGGGCAGGACGTCGCGCGGCCAGCACAGGAGGTTGAGCGCGACGACGGGACGACCGCCCATGGCGTAGACGTCGGAGAGCGCGTTCGCGGCGGCGATCCGGCCCCAGTCGTACGGCTCGTCGACGACGGGGGTGAAGAAGTCGGTGGTGGCGATCAGGGCGAGGCCGTCCCGGATCGTCACGGCGGCCGCGTCGTCGCCGTCCTCCAGCCCGACGACCAGCTCCCCGACCCGCTCCGCCGTCGGCGACGGGGACAGCGTGCGGACGAACGACTCCAGCTCGCCCGGCGGGATCTTGCAGGCGCACCCGCCGCCGTGGGCGTATCCGGTCAACCGCTTGTCCGCCACCGCCGTCATGGGTCCATCCTGCGCCAGACCTCGACGTCGGGCACGGGCGGATTCGCCCGGATTTCTACAGCCCGTGCAGCCCGCGCAGGACGCGCGCCATGACCTCGCGATCGGGTCCGCGTTGCGGGCCGCTCGCCGCCGTCGGGTGGATCCGCAGCGACCCGTCGTCGGCCATGTCGCCGATGAGCACCCGTGCGACCCCGAGCGGCACCCGCATGAGGGCGGCCACCTCCGCGACCGAGCGGGGGGCCGCGTCGCAGAGCTCCCCGATCACGACGTGCTCCGGGTCCTCCAGCGGGCGACGCGGACGGGGCAGCGAGATGAGGGTCTCGACCATCAGGTCCGGGCGCGCCCGGGTCCGGCCACGGGTGCGGACGTACGGGCGCACGGACACGCGCGACTCGTACCCCTCGGCGCGGTTCTTCAACTCCGCGAGGTGCAACGGAGCGGTCGGCGCCTCGTCCGGGCACGGGGCGATCGGGTCGTAGCGCTTCTCGCGCAGCGGCGCCGCCTGGACCGGCACGGCCGCGTCCTCGGCCGCCTGCTGTTCCCTCGCCCGGCGCAGCTGCCGCCCGCGGGAGCCGAAGCGGGCGCCGGTGCGTCCGATCGCCGGGTCGCCCGACGGCGGGTCGGGCAGGATCGGCTCGTCGGGTGCGGCCTCGAGCACGGACCCGGCGTCCTCGGTGGGCGGCTCGACCAGACGCGGGAACCGGGCCCCGGTGCGGCCGAGCTGCTGGCGTCGGCGGAGCCGGCCGCGTCGCCCCTCACCCACGGGCTCGTCGGTCACGCTCCGCACCCACTCTCCGCGCGCTGCGGGACGAGCGTCCCGTTCTGGACAGGCCCATCACCCTACGGCAGATTTCCGACCCGTCTCCGGTGACTCTCGGTCCGCTCGATGACGATCTCGTGACATCTCACGGCGCGAACGGACCAACGGATGCCGCCGTCCTGTGACCCGTGGGGCGGGCGCGGCGATCGGCGCCGCGAGATGCGCGCCAGGCAGGCCGCGCCGACCGCGGACCTGTCTCCCGTGGCCCTCGCGCACGGTGACACCCGGGTCGGGATTCGGCCGTTCCGGTGGTCGGTGACCGACCTGGTCACTCCTCCGGCCGAGAGGGCTCTAAGCTGGTGTCGGCCCTGCCTACGACCTCTCGGCAGGGCTCATCTCGGCGGAACCCGGGGGTCGTCGTCGTTCCACCCGGTTCGCCGGGACGGCGCCTCCGGGTTTCGTTGCATACGCAAAAGATCGCGCTACTCGGGCGTCACCACGCGGGCCCGGTCTCCCCCGAACGCCACGACGTCGCCGCCCGCGAGCTGCCGTCCGCGCCGCGTCTCGGCCCGCCCGTTCACCGTCACCTCGCCGGACGCCACGACGTCCTTCGCGTCGGCCCCGTGCTCCACCAGACCCGCGAGCTTGAGGAACTGGCCGAGCCGGATGGTCCCGGTCACCTCGACCGCCCGCACCGCGTCGCGTCCCGTCATGCCCGTGATCTGATCACAGCCGTGCTGACGACGCTGCTCCTCGTGCTCGCGGGGGTGGCGGCCGGGTTGTCGGGGTCGATGGCCGGGCTCGCGTCGTTGTTCTCCTACCCCGCGCTCCTGGCGGCGGGCCTGCCGCCCGTCGTCGCGAACCAGACCAACACGATCGCCCTCGCCGTCTCCAGCACCGCCTCGATCGCCTCGTCGCGCCCGGAGCTGCGCGGACAGCGGGCGCGGGTGCTGCGGCTGATCCCGCTGACGGTGGTCGGCGGGGTGATCGGCGGGGCGCTGGTGCTGGTCACCCCGTCGGAGACGTTCGCGCTGATCGTGCCCTTCCTGGTCGCGTTCGCCTCGCTCGTCCTGCTCCGCCCGCCGCGGGCGGCCGCGGCCGGTGCGGGACGGGCCGACGGTCGCCCCGGACCGGCGACGGTCGTCGGCGCGATCCTCATCGGCGTCTACTCGGGCTACTTCGGCGCCGCGGCGGGGGTGCTCATGCTCGCCCTGCTCACGCACCTGCTGGCGGACACCCTCGTCCGGGTCAACGCCGTCAAGAACGTCCTGCTGGGGGCGTCGAACGCGGTCGCCGCGATCGGGTTCATCGTGTTCGGCACCGTGGTGTGGACCGCCGCCCTGCCCCTGATGCTGGGCCTCTTCGTCGGCAACTACGCCGGCCCGGCGATCGCCCGCCGCCTGCCCCCGGGGGTGCTGCGGGTCGGGATCGCGATCGCCGGGCTCGTCCTCGCCGTCGTGCTGTTCGTGCAGGCGGTCGGCTGAGCCGACCCGCCGTCAGGACGAGAGCTGGCGCTTCACCTCGGAGGAGACCCGCTTGCCGTCGGCGCGCGAGCCGACCTGCGGCTGCACGACCTTCATCACCTGGCCCATCTGCCTCGGCCCCTCCGCCCCGGTCTCGGCGATGGCGGCGGCGACGATCGAGCTCAGCTCCTCGTCGGTGAGCGGCTGGGGCAGGTACTCGACGAGCACCTGCTCCTCGGCGCGCTCCCGGTCGGCGAGCTCGACCCGCCCGGCGCCGTCGAACGCCTCGGCGGACTCCCGGCGCTTCTTCGTCTCGCGCACGAGGACGGTCATGACCTCGTCGTCGGAGAGGTCGTGGTGCTCGGTGCCCGCGGTCTCGGCGTTGGTCACGGCGGTCAGCGCCATCCGCAACGTCGCGACCCGCACCTCGTCGCGAGCCTTCATGGCGGTCGTCAGGTCGCTGCGGAGCTTCTCCTTGAGCACCCGTCCAGCGTAGGCGCCGCCGTCCACCCCGAATCGGGGGTGGGACTGCGAGGACCACGACAGGAACGGCCGTCCGGCCCAGACTGAACCCATGACCTCGGAGTTCGGACGCACCGTGCGCCGCTGGCGCGACCGGCTCGAGCCCGCGGCGGTGGGGCTGCCCGCGGGTCAGCGCCGCCGGGCGGCGGGCCTGCGTCGCGAGGAGCTCGCCGGTGTCGCCGGGATCTCGGCGGACTACCTGACCCGCCTCGAGCAGGGCCGGGCGTCGTCGCCGTCGGCGCAGGTGGTGGAGGCGCTCGCACGGGCGCTGCGGGTGTCCGACGCCGAGCGCGACCTGCTGTTCACGCTGGCCGGGCACGCCGTGCCCGGCCGCGACGTGGTGCCCTCGCGCATCACCCGCAGCGTGCAACGGCTGCTCGACCGGCTCGGGCACACCCCGGTCGCGGTGTTCGACGCGTCGCTGACCCTGCTCGTCGCCAACGCGCCCTACGACGCGCTGATGGGCGACACGACGAGCTGGCAGGGGCTCGAGCGCAACGTCCTGTGGCGCCACTTCGTCGGCCCCGGCGGGCGGGTCGCCTACACGGCCGACAGCGCCGTCGTCTTCGAGGAGACGACGGTCGCCACGCTGCGGTTGAGCGCGAGCCGCTATCCCGCGGACCGGTCGCTGCGCCACCTGGTCGACCAGCTCGCGGCGCACAGCCCGCGCTTCGTCGAGCTGTGGGACGCCGACCTGCCGGACCCGATGGCGGAGTCCTCGAAGCGCAAGACGATCGAGCACCCGGCGGTCGGACCGATCGCGCTCGACTGCGACACCCTCGTCGTGGCCACCGACGACGTGCGGATCATGGTCTACACGGCCGACCCGGGGACTCCGGACGCCGAGCGGCTGGAGCTCGCCGTCGTCCTCGGGACCCAGGCGCTCGTGGAGTAGCTCCTAGGTCAGCGCCCGCACCAGGGGCATCGGCATGACGCGCAGAGCCGGCCCGAGGAGCGACCACGGCCAGCGCGGCGCGTAGGCGTGGGCGGGACGGCGTTCGATCGCCTCCACCATCGCCCGGACCCCGGTGGGCGCGTCGACGCCGAACGGCATCGACATCCCCTCGTTGAGGTCGGTGCGGATGTAGCCGGGTGCGATCTCCGTGACGACGATCCCGGTGCCGTGCACGTCGGCGCGCAGGCCCTCGGCGAACGTCGACAACCCGGCCTTCGCCGCGGCGTACACCGTCTGCGCCCCGCGCAGGCCACGGTCGGCCGCGACCGAGGTGATGAGGACGAGGTGCCCGGAGCCCTGCGACCGGAACAGCTCCATCGCGGCCTCGGCCTGGGCGATGGCGGCGACGAAGTTGGTACGTGCGGTGCGCAGGTTCGCCTGGGGCTGCCCCGAGCCCACCTTCCGGCCGTCGCCGATCCCCGCGTTGACGATCACCCGGTCCAGCCCGCCCAGCTTCCCGGCGACCTCCGGGAACACCCGGGCGACGGCCGCGTCGTCGGTGACGTCGAGCGCCGCCGTGACCACCTGCGCCGACCCCGGACGCGCCGACAGCTCCGCCGCGAGCGACTCCAGGCGTTCCGTCCGTCGGGCGACGAGCGCGAGCTCGTGACCCCGGACGGCGAACTCCCGTGCCATGCCCTCGCCCAGTCCGCTCGACGCGCCCGTGATCAGTGTCCGCACGGCTGCCATGCAATCACGCGTCGTGGTGCTCGAGGATGTTCACCACGACACCCCCGGGGGTCCGGACGAAGAACCGCCGCACGCCCCACGGCTCGGTGGTCAGCGGGTGGACGATCTCCAGCCCGGCGTCGATCATCCGGCGGTACAGCGGCTCGTGCTCCGCGGGCTCCACCGCGACGGAGAGCACCGGGTCGACCGGCGCGCTCGTGTCGTGGGTGAGCAGCTGGACCTGCGGGATCTGCGCGACCCCCGTGGCGCTGTGGTTCACCACCCAGCCCTGGTCCATGGGGGTGTCCAGGCCGAGCAGGTCGGTCCAGAAGGCGCGGTCGGCGGTGGGGTCGGTCATCGCGACGTCCGCGATGATCCGGCGTACGGGGCTCGTCATGGGAGGAGAGCCTTCCCGACGCCGGGTGGGTGCGGCTTGGACGAATCCGTCAGCGTGGCGTGACCGGCGCCGGGAGCCAGGTGCCGTCGCGCGCGGCGTCGCCGGGCGCGTCGATCCGGAGGATCAGGGAGAAGGTGCCCTCGGGACAGGGCAGCCGGGCGGCGCCCTCCTCAGGTCGCGTGGTAGCCGCCGTCGACGGGCACGGTGAGCCCGGTGATGCGGGCGGCGTCGTCGGAGAGCAGGAAGGCGACCACCGCGGCGACGTCCTCGGGCGTCCCCATGCCCGGCAGGGGCGACTGGGACTCCATCTGCTCCTCCATCGCCGCCGGGTCCGGCGCCGCCCGGATGTGGGCCTCCACCAGGGGCGTGCGGACGGCACTCGGGGCGACGGCGTTGACGCGGATGCCGTGGGCGGCGTACTCGACGGCCGCCGTCCGGGTCAGTCCGACGACGCCGGCCTTGGAGAAGCCGTAGGGCGCCAGGTGAGGCTTGCCCGACAGCCCCGAGGAGGAGGACATGTTCACCACCGCACCGCGTCCGGCCGCGACCATCGCCCCGAGGGCGGCCCGGAGCACGTAGAACGCGCCGTCGGCGTTGACCCGCATGACCGACGTCCACGCCGCGTCCGACGTCAGGTGGACGGGCACCTGCTCGCCGACCACCCCGGCGTTGTTCACCAGGGCGTCGATGCTCCCGTGCGTCGCGACGACGTGGTCGAAGGTCGCGGCGACGGCACGGGCGTCGGTGACGTCGACCTCGTGGGCGGTGGACCCCGGCAGTCCCGCCGTGGCCTCCCGCACCGCGTCGGCGTCGCGGTCCAGGAGCTGGACCGCCGCCCCCTCGTCCGCGAGTCGGCGGGCGGCGGCCAGGCCCAGCCCGGAGGCCGCACCCGTCACGACCGCCACCCGGCCCGTGAACCGTCCCACGTCCGTCAGGCCCGGACCGCGCGCAGCTGGTCGGCCAGCCGCGCCGCGTCGACCCGCGAGAGCTTGCCGACGCGGTTCATCGGCAGGTCCTCGACGCGGAACACGTACTCCGGCCACTTGCCCTTCGTGAGCCCGAGCTCGCCCAGGTGACGCTGGACCTCCGGGAGGTCGAGGTCGTCCCGGGCGGTGACCAGCAGGACGGCGACCCGCTCGCCGAGGACCTCGTCGGGCACCGGGACCACGCAGACCTGGTCGACGTGGGGGTGGCGCGCCACCGCGGTCTCCACCTCGGTCACGTCGATGTTGCGGCCGCCGCGGATGATGATGTCCTTCTCGCGCCCGCGGATCGACACGGTGCCGTCCGCCGCGACCGCGACGAGGTCGCCGGTCGGCAGGAACCCGTCCCCGGTGAGCGCGGGCGGGACCACCTCCCCGGCCCGCGCGTAGCCGACGAAGAGCGACGGCCCCCGGACCTGCGCCCGACCGGTCGACCCGGCCGGCAGCGGCACCCCGTCCTCGTCGACCGCGCGCAGCTCGGTCCCGGGGAACGGCGTGCCGTCGGTCCCGAGCCTCGTCACGGGATCGTCGCCCGGGAGGGACGTGGTGTGCCCGAGGCACTCCGACATCCCGAACACGCGCAGGATCCGGGTGCCCAGGTGTTCCTCGGCCCGCCCGAGGGCCCCGGCGTCCATCGGCCCGCCGCCGACGGTCATGGCCGTCATGGCGTGGAGCTCGCCGCCCCGGCGCGCGGCGGTGCCCATCTGCAGCGCCATGGTCGGCACGCACATCGTCCAGCGCGCGTCGTGCTCGGCCATCAGGTCGACCGCCACCGCGGGGTCCCAGCGGTCGAGCAGGAGGACCCGACCCCCGAGCAGCAGGGGCAGGTACAGCCCGAAGCAGATCGCCGCGGCCGAGGAGAGCGGGACGAGCGCGGCGACGGTGTCGCCCGGGTGGAGCCCGACCGCGTCGATCGTGGCCCGCCCGGCGTAGCGCAGGGCGTCCTCGGACTGGACGACCCCCTTGGCGCGCCCCGTCGAGCCCGACGTCAGGCCGATCACGACCCCGCCGCCCCAGCGGTCGCCCCCGCGCGCGGGACGGGCCGTCAGGTCCCATCCGTCGAGGACCTCCGCGTCTCGCGGACCGGGTGCGATCGCCGCGGCGACCTCGGGCGAGAGGACGACGGCGTCGGGATCGACGTCCTCGCACGCGCCGACGAACTCCTCCCGGGTGGTGTGCCGGCTGAGCAGCGCCAGGGTCCCGTCGAGGCGTCCGACGGCGACGGCCGCGACGAGCGTCCGCCACGAGTTGTCGGCTTGCACCATCACGGTCGGCCGTGGTCCGGTGCGTGCCTCGAGAGCGGCGGCGAGCACCACCGCCCGCGCCAGCACGGAGTCGAGGCGGTGCGCCCCCTCGGCGTCGATCGCGACGACGTCGTCGGGCGCTGCGGCGGCGCGGCGTTCGAGCTCGGCGTGGAGCTGCCTCACGGCCGGGCCCCGACCATCTCGCGCTCGTCACCGAGCAGGGCGATGCGCCGGCCCTTCATCGACCCGACGTGCCGCACGGCTGCGGCCCACTCCTCGCTCTCGAGGGCGGCGCGGGCCGAGGCCTCGTCGTCGAAGCTCAGGATCGACACCCCGTCCCAGCCCTCGGAGCGCGGTTCGAGGGCGCTGGACACGGCGGTGTGCCGCCAGGCCCGCAGGCCGGGCAGCGGGTAGGTCATCTCCGCGTGCTCGCCGCGCCACCAGTCGATGAACTGCTCGTGGGTCCACTCGGGCGGACGGGCGGCCAGCAGGACGAGGTTGAACACGATTGCCTCCTTCTCGACGACGGGTGTCAGTGGGCTGCGACGTCGAGCTCGGGCGAGCGCCCGATCATCAGGTCGGTGACGCGGCCGTCGGCGTCGAGCCGGGCGGCCGCCACGAACGTGGACTCGAAGGCGTCCCCGCGGCGGGCCTGGCCGAACACCAGCTCGTCCGAGGCCACGGTGGAGGCACTCAGGACGTGGTGCGTCAGCACGCTCTTCTCGCGCTGGGCGAGGTAGCCCTCCATCGCCGCGCGTCCGCCCGCGAAGTCCCGCGCCTCCCCGCCCCCGGTGCCGAAGACGATCGAGAACCGGAAGTCCGGCGCGATCATGTCGAGGATGTCGTCGGGGGAATCGCCGTCGAGACTGGCGAACCAACGGCGCAGGAAGGGGGCCGCGGGGGCGGCCGGATCGGCGTCGATCACCACAACTCCTGAGTTGAGTTCAGTTTAGGTTGTTCGAGAGTAGGCACCGGGTGCCGCCCGGGGCAAGGGTCACCGTGCGGCGAGACCCCGCACGTCGGGGACGGACGGCAGGCTCGCGTCCCAGCCGTCCAGGTGCAGGACGTCGTCGACGGCCGGTCGGCGGGCGCGGCCGAACTTCTCCCCCGTCGTGAAGGCCACCGGGGTCAGGCACACCTGCTGCACCCGGTCGAAGGGGATGCCCAGCAGCTCGGCGGCGTCGCGCTCGCGGGCCATGTGCATCGTCGTCCAGCAGGTGCCCAGACCGCGGGCCCGGGCGGCGAGCATGAAGCTCCACGTCGCCGGGAGGACACCGCCCAGCAGCGAGGCGTTCGCCATGGCCGACGCGCCGTCGAGGCGGGCGCCCTCCAGGCAGGTGATGACGATGGTGTCGACCTCGTGCAGGGCGCTCGCCAGGGCGTCGGCGGACCGTGCGGAGCGTTCCTGCGTGCGGGCACCGCTGGCGTCGTCGGTGGCCACCTTCCCGATGTAGCCCTCGGACTCGCGGTAGGTGCCCTCGTAGACCTCGGTGTAGAGGTCGGCGAGGCCCTTGCGCAGCACGGGGTCCCGGACGACGACGAAACGGGTCCGGGGCAGGTTGGAGCCCGCCGGGGCCTGCAGCGCCACGTCGATGCAGTCCCGGATCAGCTCGAGCGGGACGGGGCGGGAGGGGTCGAGCCGGCGGCGGACCGCCCGCGTCGTGGTGAGGACCTCGTCGGCGTCCATCTCAGCTCCCCTCGGGCAGGGCGAACATGCCGAAGTCGGGTCGGAAGAACGCCTGGTAGCGCGAGACCAGCCCGTCGGTGACGAGTGCCGTCGCCGTGAAGGAACCGGTCCCACGGCCGTCGGCCTCGGTGACGATGCCGTGCACCATCTCGAGGTCGCCGTCGACGGCCCGGCGGTGCACGTGGTGGCGGCGACCCACCGCGGGACGTCCGGCCACGTAGGCCTCCAGGTCGGCGCGGCCGGAGCCCCGCACGTCCTGCCCGGGGATCGCGATCAGGAACTCGACGTCGGGCGCGACGAGGTCGAGCCCGCTCAGCGGGTCCGCCCCGTCGAGGCGCCCGTAGTAGTCCTCGATGATCATGTTCAGTCCTCCTCGACTCCTCACGGTTCGTCGGCGGCGACCATGCGCGCAGCACAGCCCGCCATGTAGGTCGCGATGTCGTCCAGGTCGAGCGCCCCGTCCGGGCGGTACCAGCGCCAGACGCCGGTGAGCAGCCCCAGCAGGCTGCGCGCCATGATCACGGGGTCGCGGTCGGGGAACTCCCCGGCGCGGATGCCCCGCTCGAGCAGCTCGACCCAGTTCCGCTCCACGCGGGCCACGAGTTCCCGGGAGGCGAGCCGTTCGGTCTCCTCCCGCTCGGAGGAGCGGGCGGCGGCGAGCAGGCCGATGTTCGCGACGAGGATCCGGTTCTGCTGCACCTCCTGCGGCGAGAGGGCGTAGGCCGCCCCGACCGCGGCCCGCAGGGCGGCGAGCGCGGTGGGCGCGTCGGCCGTGGCCGCGTGGAAGGCGACGTCGGAGTTGCGCAGGCCCAGGCGCATGACGGTGAGCAGGCAGTGGGCCTTGGACTCGAAGTAGTGGTAGAGCGCGGTCTGGCCGATCCCCACCCGGCCGGCGACCGCCGACCACTTGGTGCCCTCGTAGCCGGTCTCCCCGAAACACTCGACGGCGGCGGCGAGGATGGCGGGTCGCTTGGACCGCGGGCCGTCGTCGACCTCGGTGAGTGCTGCGATGCTCATGGGCGGCCCTTTCGGCAGACGGGTCGCGTCCAGCCTAGTCAGCGCCTGAACCGGGTTCATGCGCGTGCGACGTCGACGGCCTCGAGGAGGGCCTCGCCGTGTGCGGCGCCCAGCAGCACACCGTCGGCGGTCGCCCGCCGGACGTGCAGGTGGGCCACGTGCTCCCAGGTGAAGCCGATCCCCCCGTGGACCTGCACGGTCTCGGCCGCGACCCAGGCGTAGGCCTCGCTGCAGACCAGCGCGGCCGTGGCCACCGCCGCCGGGGTCTCCGACGAGACCTCGGCCAGGGCGGCGGCCGCCCACCAGGACGCGGAGCGGGCGGCCTCGACCCGGACCGCCATGTCGGCGCAGCGGTGCTTGATCGCCTGGAACGTCGCGATCGGGCGGCCGAACTGGACCCGGTCCGCGGCGTAGGCGACGGACAGCTCCATCGCGGCCGCCGCCCCGCCGGTCTGCTCGCAGGCGAGCGCGGCCCGACCGCGGCGCAGGACCCGCGCGACGGCCTCGCGGGCGTCACCCGGGTGCCCGAGACGGCGCGCCGGGACGCGGTCGAGCAGGACGTCGGCGAGCTGCCGACTCAGGTCCAGGGCCCGCAGCGGCGAGCGGACCAGCCCTTCGGCCGTGCCGTCCACCACGAACACCGCCGGCTCGCCCTCGACCGCCGCGACCACGAACAGGAGGTCCGCCGTCGCCCCGTCGACGACCTGCAGTTTCGTCCCGGAGAGGCGCCACCCGGCGTCGTCGTCGCCCTCCGCCCGGGTACCGAGGTGGTCGGGGTCCCACTCGCCGTGGTCCTCGCGGAACGCGAAGGTCCCGGTCCGCTCGCCGCTCGCGAGGGACGCCAGCAGCTCGCGGCGCAGCTCGTCGGTGCCCGAGAGTTCCAGCAGGGCCCCGACCGCGAGCACGGCGGTGGAGAACCAGGGCAGCCGGACCGGTCGGCGGCCGAGTTCCTCCGCGACCACGGCGACCTCGCGGAAGCTCGCGCCGGCACCCCCGAGGTCCTCCGGGACGTCGAGGGCGGCGACCCCGAGCTCGCCGGCGAAGCGCCGCCAGAGGTCGGGGTCCCACGTCGGCTCGGCATCGCGGGACGGCTCGCCCCGGCGCTCCAGGAGGTCGCGGACGACGGCGCGCAGGTCCTCGGCGTCGGCGTCGGGCGTGATGCGCAGGCTCACGGGGTCTCCCCGTCGTCGGCCGCCGCCGCCAGGACCTCGGCGTAGCGCTCCCGGGACTCGGCGCGGCGGGTGGGCAGGATGTAGGGCGGGAAGAGGCCGTCGTCGGGCTGGGTGCTGCGCAGCAGGGCCTGGGCGAGGTTGACCTTGTGGACCTCGGTGGCGCCGTCGGCGAGCCCCATGTGGTACGACTCCAGGACCCACTTCCCGAACGGCAGCTCCTTCGAGATGCCCAGCGATCCGTGGATCTGGATGGCCCGTCCGGCGGCGTCGGCGAGCACCTTCGGCATCGCCGCCTTGACCGCCGCGATGTCGGCGCGGACCTTGCGGTAGTCCTGGTAGCGGTCGATGCGCCACGCGGTCTGCAGCACGAGCAGACGGAACTGGGTGAGCTCGATCCAGGTGTCGGCGATCATCGCCTGGACCAGCTGCTGGTCGGCGAGCCGGCGTCCCTTGCTGGTCCGCGACACCGCCCGGCGCTTCATCATCTCGAAGGCGGCGGTGACAAGTCCGACCGTGCGCATCGCGTGGTGGATGCGGCCCCCGCCGAGGCGGGTCTGGGCGACGGCGAAGCCCTCCCCGCGCTCGCCGAGGATGTTCTCGGCCGGGATCCGGACGTCGGTGTAGCGCAGGTACTGGTGGGTGCCGACCGGCTCCTCGTGGCCCCAGACCGAGGTGTCGCGCACCCGCTCGATCCCGGGGGTGTCCGCCGGGACGACGAACATGGACATCGAGCGGTGCGGCTCGGCGTCGGGCTCGGTCACCGCCATGACGATGAGGAACTCCGCGAACAGGGCGTGGCTGGAGAACCACTTCTCGCCGTTGATGACCCACTCGTCGCCGTCGAGGACGGCGGTGGTGCGGAAGCCGGTCGGGTCGGACCCGCCGTGCGGCTCGGTCATCGAGAAGCTGGAGACGATGTCGCCCGCGATGAGCGGCTCGAGATAGGCCTTCTTGAGGTGGTCGGTGCCGTAGTGGGCGAGGATCTCGGCGTTGCCGGAGTCCGGCGCCTGGCACCCGAACACGACCGGGCCGGAGTGCGTGCGGCCGAGCTTCTCGTTGAGCAGGGCGAGGCGCAGCTGGCCGTAGCCCTCGCCGCCGAGTTCCGGGCCGAGGTGGCAGGCCCAGAGCCGACGTTCCTTGACCTTCTCCTGCAGCGGCTTGATCAGCGCGTTGCGCACCGGGTCGCGCGGGTTCCAGGCGTGCTCGACGACGAGGTCGACGGGCTCGATCTCGTCGCGGACGAACTCCTCGACCCACTCGAGCTCCGCGGCCACCTCGGGCTCGGACTCGAATCCCCAACTCATGACGGCTCCTCGCGGGTCAGCACGGTGCAGGCGGAGATGCCCGGCGCGCCGTAGACGTGGGTGAACCCGACCTGCGGGTTCCCCGGGACCTGGTGCTCGCCGGCGTCGCCGCGCAGCTGGAGCACGTTCTCGTGGACCTGGCGCAGGCCCGAGGCGCCGATCGGCTCGCCGTTGGCCAGGCAGCCGCCGTCGGTGTTGATCGGCAGGCGGCCCTCGATCGCGGTGGCGCCGGAGAGGATCAGTTCCTCCTGCTCGCCGTGGGCGCACAGGCCGGTCTCGGCCATGTGCATCAGCTCGGCGCCGGACTCGGTGTCCTGGATCTGGGCGACGTCCACCGCCGACGGTGCGATCCCCGCCGCCGCGAACGCCGCGGCGGAGGCCTCGACGGTCGGCGGGTCGGCCCGGTCGAGGGCGAGCCACGGCGAGAAGACCTCGAACGACCCGTAGCGGCGGCTGCGGAAGGTCGCGGCGGCCAGGTACACGGGCCGGTCGGTGTAGTGGTGGGCATCCTCGGCACGGCAGAGCACCAGCGCCACGGCGCCCTCGGCCGGCGAGCAGTACATGTACTGCGTCAGGGGGTGGGAGATCATCGGCGCCGCGGCGATCTCCGCGGCGGCCATCTCCTTCCGACGCCACGCCATCGGGTTGCGGGCGCCGTTGCGGAAGGCCTTGGCGGACACCTCGGCGAGCACGTCGGGCTTGATGCCGTGGTCGTGCAGGTAGCGCTGGATCTTCATCCCGAAGAACTGTGTCGTCACCATCATCCCGGTCTCGCCGTACCAGGACCCGATCCCGTGGTCGGCGGGGTCGGTGTCGAAGGCGCCGCGCGGGTGCTTGTCGAAGCCGATGACGATGCCGAGGTCGTGCGTCCCGGAGCGGATCGCGGCGTCCGCGGCGATGAGGGCGGACCCGCCGGTCGCGCAGCCGTTCGCGACGTTGATGAACGGCAGCCCGGTCAGCCCGAGCTCGGAGACGAGGGTGTCGGCGTCCCCGGCGGAGTGCGAGCCCCCGAAGCCGAACTGCATGTCGGAGAACCGCAGGCCGGCGTCGTCGAGGGCCCGTCGCGCGGCGTGGACGGCCTGGGCGCGGCCGGAGACGCCCTCGGTGCGGCCGAACCGGTGCATCCCGATCCCGACGATCGCGACCCCGCTCACGGTGTACTCCTCACGAACGCGAAGGTGTGGACCGGGCCGTCGGCGTCGTCCCGGAAGGGCACCAGGGCCAGCTCGACCGGCATGCCGATCTCCAGGCGGTCCGGGTCGGCCTCGGTCAGGCGGGACTCCACGAGCAGCTGCCCGGGGAGCTCCACGTAGCCGACGGCGTAAGGCTCGTGGGCCTCGGTGCCGGTGTAGGGCGGCTTGGGGCGGAAGCCCTGCGTGGTGAAGGACCAGAGCGTGCCGGTCCGCGAGAGCGGGACGTCCTCCATGTCCGCGCCGGTGCAGCGGGGGCAGCCGCCCTGGCGGGGGAAGGTGTGGGCACCGCAGTCGGAGCACCGGCTGCCGAGCAGCGCGGGGCCCTCGGCGGTGTCGGTGAGCAGCGAGGGGTCGACGAACCTCGTCGTCGGGTCCGGCGCGGTCACGGCGCGGCCAGCCGTCCGCCGTCGACGGCCAGCAGCGCGCCGGTGGTGTAGCTCGCGCCGGGCCCGCACAGGTACAGGGCCGCCCCGACGATCTCGGCGGGCTCCCCCACGCGCTCCGACGGCCAGTCCTGCGCCATCCGTGCCACGACGGCCGGGTCCCACGACCGGCTGATGTCGGTGGCGAAGGGGCCGGCGAGGATCGTGTTGACCCGGACCGTCGGCCCGTACTCCTGGGCGAACCCCGCGGTCAGCGTGTTGAGCGCCGACTTCGCCGCGGTGTAGGGCAGGTCGCCCGCGGTCGGGCGGCCCGACCCCATCGAGGAGATGTTGAGGACGACGCCGCCGCCCCGCTGGGCCATCCGGGCCCCGGCGAGCGCGGTGAGCCGGAACGGGCCCTTCACGTTCACGGCGAAGACCTTGTCGAACAGCTCCTCGGAGACCTTCTCCAGCGAGGGGTAGGTCGGCGCGATGCCGGCGTTGTTCACCAGGACGTCGACCGGGCCGAGCTCCTGCTCGACCTCGTCGAGCAGCGTGTCCACCTGGTCCCACTGGCCCATGTGCGCGGCGTGCGCGGTGACGCGGCGCCCGGTCGCGGCGGCGAGCTCGGTGGCGAGCGCGACGCAGGCGTCCTTCTTGCGCGACGCCACCGCGACGTCGGCACCCGCGGCGGCGAGCGCGATCGCGATCTCCCGGCCCAGGCCCCGGGAGCCGCCGGTGACCAGGGCGGTGCGCCCGGCCATCGGCTGCGGGTCGGGGCGGGCCGCCGCGACGGCGTCGGTCACGGAGGTCCTCACGGTGTCCGTCATCGGGGGATGTCCTTCCAGGCCACCCCGCGGTCGGCGCGGGGTTCCGGCGGCAGCCCCAGCAGGCGCTCCGCGATGATCGTGCGCTGGACCTCGTCCGACCCGCCGGCGATCCGGTAGCCCGGGGCGCCCAGCACGTGCTCGGTCCAGCGGTAGCTGCCGTCCCCGGCGTCGGCGATCAGCCGCGACCCGAGGACGGCCGCGGCGGCCTGCGACACCAGCGACAGGCGCTCGGTCCAGGCCAGCTTGCGCAGCGACCCGATCGCGCCGTTCTCCTCGCCGGCCAGGCGGGCCTCCCGGTCGCGCTGCGCGGACACCGCGGCGACCTTCTCCGCCGCGTACACGGCCGCGAGCAGCCGGCGGACCTCGGGGTCGCCGGTCCGTCCGAGGCGACGGGCGTCGGAGAGGAGCTGGTCGAACCCGCCCCCGAGGTCGGCGTTCGCGCCGGAGTGGCCGCGCTCGAAGCCGAGCGTCGCGAGCGTGACGCCCCAGCCGCCGCCGACCTCGCCCAGGCGCCACGCGTCGGGGATGCGGACCTCGTCGAGGAACACCTCGCAGAACGACGTGCCGCCCGACATCTGGCGCAGCGGCCGCACGTCGACTCCGGGGGTGTCCATCTTCAGCAGGAAGGCGGTCAGGCCCTTGTGCTTCGGGACGTCGGGGTCGGTGCGGCAGATGAGCTCGCCCCAGTCCGCGAACTGGGCCCCCGAGCTCCACACCTTCTGCCCGGTGACCACCCAGCCGTCGCCGTCGCGGACGGCCTTCGTGGCGAGCCCGGCGAGGTCGGAGCCCGCTGCGGGCTCGGAGAACAGCTGGCAGGCGGTGACGTCGCCGCGCAGGAGCGGGCGGACCAGCTCCTCGGTCTGCGCCGGGGTGCCGAACAGCTGCACGGTGGGGGCGACCAGGGCCGTGGAGACCGAGGTCAGCTCGTGCTGACCCGGCGTCGAGAACTCGCGCTCGACCTCGGCGAACGCCTCCTCGTGCAGGCCGGAGAGGCCGGCGCCGTGGTGCTCGGTGGGCCAGGAGAGCGCGCCGTACCCGGCGTCGAAGCGCGTGCGCAGCCAGCCGCGGATGCGGTCGATGAGCGCGCGCTCCTCGTCGAAGGGCAGGTCGTGGAACACCGCGACCGAGTGCCGGTCGTCGTCGCCGCGGGGCGGGACGGTGTCCGCGAGCCACTCCCGGGCCCGCTCGGTGAACTGGTCGAGCTCGGTCTCGCTGACGGTGGTCATCGTGCCGTCCACCCTCCGTCGACGGTGAGGATCTGTCCGGTGAGGTAAGTGCTGGCCGGCGAGCACAGGAAGAGCAGCGCGGTGTCGAGCTCCGCGGGTTCCCCGGCGCGGCCGAGCATCGTGTTGCGGCCGATCCAGCGCACGGAGCGCTCGTCGGCGAACAGCTCGTCGTTCATCTCGGTGCGGAACCAGCCGGGGGCCAGGGCGTTGACCCGGACCCCCCGGCGGCCCCAGTGGCCGGCGAGCTCGCGGGTCAGCCCGAGCAGCCCGGCCTTGGACGCGGCGTAGCTCGCCCCGCCCATCGGCGCGGCCGACACCAGCCCGAGGATCGAGCTGACGTTGACCACCGCCAGTCCGTCCGTCCCGGCGGCCTCGGCGGCCATCCGGGCGAGGTGGAACGGGCCCACGAGGTTGGTGCCGAGGACCTCGGCGAAGCGCTCGGAGGTCTCGTCGGCGGGCGCCGCGCCGCTGTCCACGCCCGCGTTGTTGACCAGCAGGTCGATCGTGCCCGAGCCGGCCCGGACGGTCTCGATCAGGACCCGCCGCCCGTCGTCGGTCGACAGATCGGCCGCGACGGGGCGGAACAGCGGCTGGTCGGCGGCGAGTTCGCGCAGGCGCTCCTCGCGCCGGGCGGCGGTCCACACCGTGGCCCCGGCGGCGGCGAGCACCGCGGCGAACCGGGCCCCGAGCCCCGAGGAGGCCCCGGTGACGACGGCGGTGCGGCCGGTGAGGTCGAACAGCTCGGCGGGGGCGGCGACGCTCACGGCGCGCCCCCCGCGAGCAGGTCCCGACCGGAGTCGATGAGGGCGGCGATCGTCGGTGGCAGCTGCTCCTGCACCGGGTCGTGGTGGCGGCCCTCGCGGTGGCGCCGCAGGTTGTGCCCCATGATCGCGGCCATCTTCATGCGGGCGAGCGCGCGGAACCACGGCGTCTGCGGCTGCGTCCCGCCGGCCGCGCGGTAGAGCTCGCCCAGCTCGTCCTCGGACGGCAGCCCCGGGACCACCCGGCCGACGCCGGGGAAGAGCGTGCCGTCGGTGAAGACCCCGAACCAGCCGAGGTCGACGCGGGGATCCCCGATCCCCCAGATCTCCCAGTCGACGAGGGCGGTCGGCTCCAGGCCGTCACAGAGCAGGTTCCCGAGCCGGAAGTCCCCGTGCACCAGCACGGGCGCCACGGCCTCCGGGACGTCCGCGTGCAGGGCCGCGAGCAGGTCCCCGGAGCCGGGCCGGAGCTCGACCGGGACCGCGTGCATCGTCTCCTCCCAGCGGAGGAGCTCGTCGTGCGGCGTCGCGGGGTCGGGCAGCTCCCCACCCGCCGTCCGGACCCCCTGGGCGAGGGCGTCCAGCGGCACGGCGTGCAGGGCGCCGAGGACGCCGGCGGCCCGGGTCATGCGCTCGCGGGCCACGCGCGGGGAGAGGTCGGTGTCGACGTCGAGCACGGGCTCGACCGCCTCCCCCGCGGCCAGCTCCATCGCGAACCAGGCCGGGGCCTCCTCGTCCCGGGCCGTCACGGCGGGGATCGGCAGCCCGCGCCCGGCGAGCGCCGAGAGCACGCGCGACTGGCGGAGGACGTCGTGGCGGCCCCTCGCCGGCCGCCCGGGGGGCACGGCCTTCACCACGTGCCCCGACCCGCCGTCGCGCAGGACGTAGGTGAGCCCCGACCGACCGCCCTCGAGCACGGTCAACGGCCCGGCGTCCGGGGCGCCCAGCGCCGTGCGGACGCGGCCCGCGAGAGCGGGGTCCGCATCGTCGGTGCGCACCGGCACCGTCTCCTGGGTCATCGGGGTTCCTTCCCACCGGATCGTCGTCGGCCCGGGCGGCCCCGCCGGCAGCCCGAGCGGGCCGCCGGCGTCGATCAGGACCGGCTCAGCGGCCGGTCCACTTCGGGTCGCGCTTCTCCAGGAAGGCGGACACGCCCTCGGCGGCGTCGTCGGAGTTCAACGTGACGCCGACCGCCAGGTGCTCGAGCACCATCAGCGAGGCGATGTCGGCGTCGAGGCCACGGTCGACCGCCATCTTGGTGAGCTTCATCTGGAACGGGCTCTTGTCCGTCAGGTGGCTGACGAACTCCTCGACGGTGGCGTCGAGCTGGTCGGCCGGCGCGCTCGTGTTGACGAGGTCGAAGTCGGCGGCCTCCTTGCCCGTGAGGAGCTTGCCGGTGAGCATGAGCTCCTTCGTCTTGCGGATGCCGATCATGCGGGGCAGCCGGTAGATCGGGCCCGCGCCGCCGAACAGGGCGCGACGGATGTGGAAGTCGCCGATCAGCGCGGCGTCGTCCGCGATCGCGAAGTCGCACGAGATCATGACCTCGAAGCCACCCGCGGTCACGTAGCCCTCGAGGACCGCGACCGACGGCTTCGACATGTTGTAGAAGCGGTCGCACACCTTCGCCGAGACGACGGCGACGTCCATCGCCGTGCTCGAGCCGATGAAGTCCGACTGCAGGCTGTCCAGGTCGAAGCCCGAGGAGAAGGTGTTGCCGCGGCCGCGGACCACCACGGCGCGGATCTCGTCGTCACCCTCGATCTCGGTGATGATCTCGTCGAGCCGGTGCAGCATCGGCACCGTGATGCAGTTGCGCTTGTGCGGCCGGTTGAACCAGACCCGGGCGATGTGCCCGTCGCGCTCGAACTGGATGTCGTCCTCGACTGCCATTCGGAGCCTCCCAAGTTGAACTGAGTTCAGGTCGAAGCTTGAGCTGAACCGAGTTCGATGTCAACCCCTCGCGTCGCCGAAACTCGGGGTTGAACTGATGTCAGTTCAGTGTCTACCGTCACGTCTCGTCGAGGACGACGGGTCCCCGGCGCCGAGCGCGAAGGAGCGCCGCATGACGACGAGCACCCGGACCGACCGGGAGGTGGTCGCCCGCCGGGCCAGCACGGCAGCGGCCGTGGGCACCGCCATCGAGTACTACGACTTCGCGATCTACGGCTCCCTCGCGGTGGTCCTCGCGAAGCTGTTCTTCCCCGCCACCCAGGGTTTCGTGGCGCTCCTGTCGACCCTCGGGGTGATCGCCGGCGCGTACGTGATCCGGCCGCTCGGGGGCCTGATCTTCGGCCGCATCGGCGACCGGCGGGGACGCCGCACGGTGCTGCTCGCGACCGTCGCCCTCATGGGGATCGCGACCACGCTGACCGGCCTGCTGCCCACGTACGCCTCCATCGGCGTCGCGGCGCCGATCCTGCTGACCGTCCTGCGTCTGCTGCAGGGACTCTCGGCCGGCGGCGAGGTCGGCGGTGCCGTGTCGCTGTCCACCGAGTCCGCGCCGTCCAAGCGACGCGGCCTGTTCGGCTCCTCGACGTCCATCGGGGTCGCGATCGGCCTCGCCGGCGCGGCCGCCGTCGTCGGGACCGTGAGCGCGCTGACGACCGCCGAGCAGATGGCGAGCTGGGGCTGGCGCATCCCCTTCCTCATCGCCGCACCGCTGCTCGTCGCCGCCGTGATCTACCGCCTCAAGGTCGAGGACTCGCCGCTGTTCCTCAGGATGGTCGAGGAGTCGGCCCCGCCCAAGGCACCGCTCACCGAGGTCGTCCGCGACCACAAGGGCAGCCTGCTGCGCATCATCGGCCTGGCCTACTCGACCCTGACGACGGGCGCCCTCGCCTCGGTCTACCTGGTCGTCCACCTCTCGGGGGTGCTCAAGTACTCGCTCTCGAGCAGCCTGTGGCTGACGGTGCTCATCATCCTGGTGCCGATGGGGCTCATCCCCTGGGCCGGCGCCCTGAGCGACCGCTTCGGCCGCAAGCGGGTGGCCGCCACCGGCATGATCGGCTTCGTCGTGCTGTCGGTGCCCTGCTTCTGGCTCATGCAGCAGAACTCGCTCCTGCTCGCGATCATCGCCGCGCTCGTGCTCAACGTGCCGTTCGCCGTCCAGCAGGGCGTCGTCTACACGATGTACGCCGAGCAGTTCCCGACGCGCGTGCGGTACTCGGGGGTCTCGCTGGGCTTCAACCTCGGCGGCATCATCGGGACCGGCACGGCCTCGCTGGTGGCGACCTCCCTCGTCGCCGCCACCGGCGTGACGATCGCCCCGGCCTTCTACGCCGTGTTCGCCGCCGTGGTCGGACTCCTCGTCCTGCTCGCGGTCCGGGAGAGCGCCGGCGAGCGGCTCGCGAACGGCACCCCGGACGGGAGCGACGCCACCCCGGTGCCCGCCGCCGCGGACCGCTGACGCCGTGCGGGGACTCGAGGGGCGCCGGATCGTCCTGACCGGCGCCTCCGGCGGCCTCGGCCGCGCGATCGCGCAGCGGCTCGTCGAGGAGGGCGCCTCGGTGGCGCTCACCGACGTCGACGAGGGGGCGTTGACCGACCTCGCCGAGACCCTGGCCGGCGACACGCTCGTCGCCGTCCTCGACGTCGCCGACCCCGACGCCTGGTCCCGCACGGTCGACGCCGTGCGGGACCGGTGGGGCGCGGTGCACGGGCTCGTCAACAACGCGGGGATCGGCAGCCTCGGCACCGTCGAGACCGAGACCCGCGAGCGCTGGGACCAGGTCGTCGCGGTCGACCAGCTCGGCACCTGGCTCGGCATGCAGCACGTCGGCCCGGTGATCGAGGGCAGTGGCGGCGGCGCGATCGTGAACGTCGCCTCGATCCTCGGGGCGACCGGCGGGCTCGCCAACAGCTTCTCCTACGCCGCGGCCAAGGGCGCGGTCCGGGCCATGACGATGAACGCCGCGCTGCACTGGGCGCAGCGCGGGGTCCGGGTCAACGCGGTGGTGCCCGCGTTCATCGGCACCGCTCCCCTGCTCGAGCGCTACGAGGGCACCGACCGGCACGCCGCGATGCTGGCGAACACGCCGATGGGACGCCTCGGGCGTGCGGAGGAGGTCGCCGCCGCCGTCGCGTTCCTCGCGAGCGCGGACTCCGCCTACACCACGGGCTCGGAGCTCTACGTCGACGGCGGCTGGGCGGCCCGGTAGAGCGGGTCCGGCGCTGCCTGCCGACCCGCCCTGCCGCGACCGTGTCCGACGGACACGGTCGCGGCGTCCCGCTCACCCCGTGGCCGGCACCAGGACCGCGCGGCCGAGCAGCCGGCCTCCCCGGAGGTCGTCGAAGGCGCGGTCCGCGTCCGTGAGCGGGTAGATCGTGGTCCGGGGCGTGAGCGCCCCGCCCCGGGCCACCCCGACGACGGCCTCGAGCTCGGGCCGCGACCCCCAGAACGGCACGCGCACCACGGCCCCGGAGGGCAGCACCCCGGGCTTGGACACCGTGAGCGCCCCGCCGCCGCTCCCGACGACGACCAGCTCACCCGCCGTCCGGAGCAGGGAGACCGCGAGGTCCAGGCTGCTCTGCGCCCCCGCGAAGTCGAAGACGACGTCGGCGCCGTGGCCCCCGGCGCCCGCCACCGCCGCGGCGGCGTCGCCGGGCAGCACCGCGACGTCCGCGCCGCACTCCCGGGCCAGGCCGAGCGCCTCCTCCCGGGTGTCGACCGCGACGACCGTCGCCGGCCCGAGCGCCCGGAGCAGGCCGATCGCCAGGTGCCCGAGACCCCCCACGCCGATCACCACGGCGAGCGCGTCCGGCTCGGCGAGCGCCTCGCGGGCGCCCTGGACCGCGTGGAACGAGGTGAGCCCGGCGTCGGTCAGCGTCGCGGCCACCACGGGGTCCAGCCCGTCCGCGGGCACCACCCGGGCCCGGTCGAGGACCATCGCCTCCGCCATCCCGCCGTCGAGACCGAGCCCGAGACCCGCGGCGGGCAGGCTCGCCCGGAGGTCGCAGTAGTTCGTGCGGCCCGCGGCGCAGCGTGGGCAGTGCCCGCAGCCGAAGGGGGCGTGCACGACGACCTGCTGCCCGACCGCCAGGTCCTCGACCCCCTCCCCCAACGCCGCGACCCGGCCGCACGTCTCGTGCCCGAGGGTGAACGGCAGCTCCCAACGCGCCGCTGCACCACCGTGCAGGACGGCGAGGTCGGAGTGGCAGACCCCGGCCGCGAGGACGTCGAGGCGGACCTGCCCCGGGCCGGTCTCGGGGACATCGACGTCCCGCAGTTCCGCCGATCCCGGCGCGGTCATCCGATACGCGAGCACGGTGTGCCTCTCCTTCGAGGAACGGATGTCGTAGTGACGGTCAGACCGCGGTGTAGCCGCCGTCGACCGCGATGGACGCGCCGGTGGTGAAGGCGGCCCGGTCGGAGAGCAGGAATGCGACCATGGCGGCGATCTCCCCCGGGGAGCCCGGGCGTCGCAGCAGGGGCGTCACCCGGCCCGCGATCGCCGTGCGCGGGACGGACGACAGGCCCGCCGGGTCGGCCGCGCTGTTCGCCGCGAGGTCGGTGGCGACGAGACCGGGACACACGCAGTTCACCCGGAGTCCGCGGTCGGCGTACTCGGCGGCGAGGCTCCGGCTGAGGGCGACCACCCCGCCCTTCGTGGCGTCGTAGGCGGCCGACCGGCCCGCGGCGACGAGACCCCCGACCGAGGCGACGGTGACCACCGCTGCAGCCTCCTCGCGCAGGAGATGGGGCAGGCAGGCGCGGACGGCGAGGAAGGTGCCCGTGAGGTTCACGTCGAGCAGGCGACGCCAGGTCCCCAGGCTCATCTCGTCCGTCGGCGACCCGTCGGTCACGCCGGCGCAGGTGACGAGCCGGTCCACCCCACCCATCCAGGCGGCCGCCTGCTCGACAGCCGCTTCGACCGCGTGCTCGTCCGCGACGTCGCAGGTCAGGGGCAGCACCACGCCGTCCGGGAGGACCGGCGAGGGCGCCGGAGCGCGCAGGTCCAGCGTCGCGACCCGCGCGCCGTCGTCGGCGAGCTGCTCGACCACCGCACGTCCGATCCCGCTGCCCCCTCCGGTGACGACGACCCGCCGCCCCGTCTCCGGCATGCCGCACTCCCGTCGTGACGACCTTCGACTGAAACGAGTTCACTTCACCACATCCCGGCGGGGCGGGCCACCTACTCGACACAGGAGTCGTGCATGACCGTCGACGACACTCGCCCGGACCTCGCACCACGCTGGCGGGTGCTGGGCCGGACGCCGGCTCGGCCCATCGGCGGCGCGAACGGGCTGCGCATCGGCCCGGACGGAGCGCTGTACAACGCCTCCGCCTTCGGCAACCAGGTCTCGCGGATCGACCCCGACACCGGCGAGGTCACCGTGGTCTCCGCACGCGGGAGCGCCATCGTCTCGCCGGACGACCTCGCCTTCGACAGCGAGGGCGTCCTCTACGTGGCCGAGTGCATGGACGCCCGCGTCACCGCCCTCCGCGACGGGGTCTACACCGTCGTCGCCGACGACGTCCTCGGCGCCAACGGCATCACCGTCTTCGAGGACCGCATCTTCGTGGGCCAGTTCATCCCCGGCGGATCGATCCTCGAGGTGTACCGCGACGACCGGCCCGCCCGCCTCGTGGCCGCGGACCTCGACGGACCGAACGGCCTGACGATCGGGCCGGACCGGCTCCTCTACACCGCGCTGCCCTTCGCCGGGCAGGTCGCCCGGGTGTCGGTCGACGGCGGCGAGGTCGAGATCGTCCTGGAGGGCCTCGCCGCACCGTGCTCCTGCCGTACCGGACCCGACGGCCGCATCTACGTCGGCCTCGGCGGTTCGGGCGAGGTCGTGGCCTTCGACCCGGCGACGTCCGTCACCGAGACGGTGGGACACGGCCGGCCCGGGATGGACAACCTCGATCTCACCGCGGACGGTCGCCTCTTCGCCTCGTACTACATCGACGGGGCGGTGTACGAGCTCCTTCCCGACGGCAGGTCGCGGGAGATCGTGGCCCCGGGCCTGATGGCGCCCTACGGGCTCGCGGCCACCACGGCCGGCCTCTGTGTCGCGGACGGTCTTGGCGCCGCGCGCATCACCGCGGACCTGACCCTGGAACGGACGGACAAGATCACGGACCCGGGCTTCCCCGGCTACGTCCGCGGGGTCTGCGCGTCCCCGGACCGCACGGCGATGTTCGTGACCAACAACCTCGGCATGGTCACCCGCCACGCCGCCGGATCGTGGACGTCGTCCGAGACGTGGGCCGAGGGGCTCGGTGAGTGCACGGGCGTCGCGGCCCGGGGGGACGGCGTGGTGGTGGCCGACTCCGGGGGTGGGCGGGTGCTCGAGCTGCCGCGGCCCGGCGAGACCGTGGAGCTCGCGACGGGGCTCGGCCGTCCGAGCGACGTCGCGGTGACCGCCGACGGCCGCGTCTACGTCTCCGACGAGGCCCGGGGCACCGTCGAGCTGATCACGGCCGGCTCGACCCCCACGGTGTTCGCCGACGACCTGAGCATCCCGCAGGGCATCGCCGTGGACGGTGAGGGGCTGCTGGTCTGCGAGGTCGGTCACCGCCGGGTGGTGTGGCTGCCGTTCGACGGCGGCGGACGCCACGTCGTGGCGGACGAGCTGCCGGTCGGCGAGGACGGCACGCTGCGTCCGACCGTGAACGGCCTGCCGATGATGATCCCCGGACCGATCGCCCCGTTCGCCGGTGTCGAGGTCGACGAGGACGGCACCGTGTACGTCGCGGCCGACCAGGAGGGCAGCGTGATCGCCCTCCGTCGGGCCTGACCCGCCCGGGTCCCTACGCTGATCGACCATGACCCGACGGCTGGTCCTCCTGGCGCTGCTCGCATGCTGCGCCGGGTGCGGCACCATCGCGTCCCCGAACGCCGCAGCCGGGCCCTGGGACCCCGTCGTCGGGGTGGTCGCCGACCGGCTCGCGACGGCGGACACCGTCGCGGCCTCGAAGTACGTCTCGAAGGCGGGCGTCGAGGACCCGGCCCGGGAACGGGTCGTCCTCGACGCCGCGGCCGCGGCCGGATCGACCCGTCGTCTGGACCCCGCGGAGGTGGCCGCGGTGGTCGGCGACCAGATCGCCGCGAGCAAGGTCGTGCAGTACGGCCTGCTCGAGGACTGGACCGACCGCCCCGCGACGGCGCCGACCACGCCGCCCGACCTCGCCGCCGTCCGCACGACCCTCGACGCCGTCACCCCGCGCCTCGTCGACACCCTGGCCTCCGCGCAGCCCGCGCGCACGGACCCGGTCTGCCGGGGCGAGGTGACCTCGGCGGCGGTGCGCGTCGCGGCGGCGCGGTCGCTCGACTCGCTGCACCGGCGGGGGCTGGAACGGGCTGTGCGGTCGTTCTGCCCCTGACGTCTCCCCCCACGGGTGGAGACCGGAGATCGTCCCGTGGGCCGAGGATCTCCGGCCCGCGGACGATCATCGTGGACGACACACGGCACCGGTCCACGGTGCCCACGCCCGAGGAGCTCCTCGTGTCGATCACCGCGGTCCCCCCGCTCGCGCCCGCCCCGCCCGCCCCGCTCGCCTCGATCTCCCGGCGCGTCCTGGGGTTCGTGCTCGACGTCGGCCTCGTGGCCGTCCTCGGGCTCGGCGTGTGGTGGCTCGAGCACGGCGGGCACCTGGTCCGTCTGTTCCCGGTGCCCTACCCGGGGGTCCAGAACGTCGCGATCCCGCTGTTCTACGTGCTGGTCCTCGCGGTCGTGCCGGCGGTCGCGGGCCGGACGCCCGGGATGGCCGTGCTCGGGATGCGGGTCCGCGACGCCGGGCACCGCGGGCGGGTCGGGTTCCTCCGTCAGCTCGTGCGGGCGGTGCTCCTGCCCGTCGACCTCATCGCCCTCGGGCTCGTCGGCGTCGTCGTCATGTGGCGGACCCCGCAGCGCCAGCGGACGGGCGACGTGATCGCGCAGACCGTCGTCGAGCGCACCCCGCAGGCCGGGTGAGGCACGATGTCGCAGGTCATGACCACCGTCGGAGAACGACCCTCCTGGCTCGACCGGGCCGTCGCCGCCGTCCGCCGCCGCCCGGTCGCGGTCGACGCCGTGCTCGCCGCCGCGGTCGCCGCCGTCTCCCTGGGCTGGGCGACGGACGGCCACGTGGCGCGGGTGGACCGCGTCGCCGGGCTCGTCTGCGCCGTGCTGTTCGCGCTGCCCGTGGTCCTCCGACGCCGGTACCCACTTCCGATCGCCGTCGGGGTCGCCGTCGCCGCCGCGATCACCATGGTCGTCCTGCCCGGCGTCAGCGCGACGATCCTCCTGCCCGTCCTCGTGATCGGCTACTCGGTCGTGGTGTACGGCCCGCGCTGGGCCGGGCCGGTCGCCGCCGCGGTGCTGGTGCTCGGCGCCGTGCTGCCGTTCACCCTGCGGCTCGGGGCGCCGGGCGTCGGGTCGGCGGCCGGCGTCCTCGCGATCATCGGCGCCCTCTTCGGGGTCATCGTCTGGCTGCTCGGTGCCCTGCGCCGGGCGCAGCTGCGCTCGGTCGGGCAGCTCCGCGAGCGCGCCCGCCTGCTCGAGGAGGGCCGTCGTCGGGAGGTCCGGCTGGAGCTGTTGGCCGAGCGCTCCCGTATCTCCCGCGAGGTGCACGACATCGTCGGACACTCGCTCTCCGGGATCATCGCCCAGGCCGACGGCGGGCGGTTCGCCGCGGCGCAGGACCCGCAGCGGGCCGTCGAGGTCCTGGCCGGCATCGCCGACGCCGGACGTGGGGCCCTCGGCGACATCCGCGGGCTGCTGAGCACCCTGCGCGAGGGTCCCGACGACGAGTCCGACGCGACGCCGCCGACCGTCGACGACGTCCCGGCCCTGGTCGCCCAGGTCCGCGCGGGCGGACTGCCCGTCTCCCTCGACGTCACCGGCTCCCCGCGGGCCCTGCCCGCCGGCGCCGGGCTGACCGTCTACCGCGTCGTGCAGGAGGGCCTCACCAACGTGGTCAAGCACGCCGGCGTCGCGACGCCGACCCGCGTCACGCTCGCCTGGGGGCCCGAACTCGAGGTCGCGGTGCGCGACGACGGACCGCGCGGCGCGCGCCCCGCCGCCACCCGCGACGGCTACGGCCTCCTCGGCATGCGCGAGCGCGCGGCGCTGCAGGGCGGCTCGCTGGACTCCGGGCCCCGTCCCGACGGCGGGTTCGCGGTGCGGCTGCGGCTGCCCCTGCCGGCGGCGGCCCGGTGAGCGCGCTCCGCGTCCTGCTGGTGGACGACCAGCAGCTGGTGCGGGCCGGGTTCGCGATGGTCCTGGAGTCGGCGCCCGACCTCACGGTGGTCGCGCAGGCCGGCGACGGGCAGGAGGCGCTCGACCTGCTCGCGACCACCGAGGTGGACGTCGTCCTCATGGACGTGCGCATGCCGGTGCTCGACGGGATCGAGGCGACGCGGCGTGCCGTCGCCGCTCACCCCGGCGTCCGGATCGTGGTGCTCACGACGTTCGACCTCGACGAGTCGGTCACCGCCGCCATCGCCGCGGGGGCCAGCGGCTTCCTGCTCAAGGACGCGGCCCCCGAGGACCTCATCGAGGCGGTCCGCACCGTGGCCCGCGGCGACTCCGTGATCGACCCGGTCTCCACCCGCCGGCTCCTGGCCCACGCCGCGCCCCTGCTGGCGGGTCCGGCGCCGGTCGCCGACCCGGTGGACACCCCTGAGCTCGAGCACCTCACGCCCCGCGAGCGGGAGGTGCTCGTGCTCATGGGCGAGGGCCTCACCAACGCCGAGATCGCCGAGCGCCACGTCGTCAGCGAGGCCACGGTGAAGACCCACGTCGGGCACGTCCTCGCCAAGACCGGCTCGCGGGACCGCGTGCAGGCGGTGGCCCTGGCGTTCCGTGCGGGCCTGGTCCGCTGACCCGTCCGCCTCACGCCCCCAGGAGCTCGACCGACCCGTTCGTCCCGTCGACCCGGATGCGCTGCCCGTCGACGATCCGTCGCGTGGCGCCCTCGACCCCGACGACGGCCGGCAGGCCGTACTCCCGGGCGACGACGGCGCCGTGGGTCATGGTGCCGCCGACCTCGGTGACCAGGCCGGCGACCGCGACGAAGGCCGGGGACCAGCTGGGGTCGGTGAAGGCGGTGACCAGGACGTCGCCGGGCGCGAACACGGCGTCCGCGAGGTCGAGCACCACGCGGGCGCGGCCCTCGACGACCCCCCGCGACACCGGCAGGCCGGCGAGCGCACCGGGCGGCAGGTCGTCCCGGCGGAACGCCCCGGAGAGCGCCTCGCCGTCGGAGGTGAGCACCCGCGGCGGGCTCAGCGTCCGCGCGACGGCGAGCTCCTGCCGCCGCTGCTCGAGGAGGTCCCGGTCCACCCGGCCCGTGCGGGCCACGTCCTCGAGCTCGTCGAAGCGCAGCAGCGCGACGTCGTCGGCCCGATCGAGCACGCCCGCCGCGACGAGGCGCGCCGCCTCGTCCCACAGCGCCCGGCGGTAGAGGGCGTAGCGCCGGATCATCGCGAACTTCGGGTACTCGCGATAGCCGATGAAGGTGCGCAGCCGGTCGATCATCGCAGCGGCCGCGGCGGCCTCCTCCTCGCCGTCGGGACGCTCCCGCAGCCGCGCGAGCACCTCCTCCCGCTTCTGCTGCGCCATCCGGCGTCCCTCCTGGACGCGGCGCGCGCCGGCGCCGGGCTCCGCGTGCTCGACGTGTCCGAGGAGGACCGGGACGAGGGTCGCGGGACGGTCGGCCCACCGGGGCCGGCTGATGTCGATCTCGCCGACGCAGCGCGCGCCGTAGGCGTCGAGGAACGCCTGCAGCGCGTCGTGGGCCGCGCGACCGCCCTCGACGTCGAGCAGCCCGTCCAGCCCGTCGTCGTCCCCGAGCCCCCGGAGGAAGGTCACGACCGCCGGGGAGTCCCGGACGACGTCGGCGACGTCCAGGAGGGCCGTCCCCATCTGCGAGGTGACGTCGTCGGGCACGGCGAGGGTCAGGGTGTCGGACACGTGCGTCTCCCCCAGCCACACCGCCAGGTGCTCGTCGAGCCAGAAGGCCGCGTCCATCGCCGTCGTGAAGACCCGGTGGCTCCGCGGGTCGAACAGGAGACGCCGGAGCTCGCCGAGATCGGAGCGGACGAACGCGAACAGGTCCGCGCCGTGGCGGGCCCGGATCTCGCGGGCCGCGGTCGCGACGGAGGCCTGCGCCGCGGCGACCAGCTCGGCGACCACGGCGGGGTCGGCGTCGAGCATCTCCTGCCCCGCAGGCGGGGCTCCCCGCCCGTCGTCGGCGGCGGGGTCGATCTCCCCGCGCGCGAGCACGGACTCCAGCGCGTCCCGGACCAGCGGGTCCCCCCGGCCCATGACGTCGAGCAGCACCTCGCGGCCGGTGGGCGAGGCCAGGGCGGCCGTCACGTCGACGAACAGGCGGCTGCTGGCCTCCGCCATCGGTCGGGGCGTCGTCAGCTGCCAGACCGAGAGCCCGAGCGGGGTCATGGCGCCGGTCATCATCTGCTGGTGTCCGACCGACACGTAGACGTGCAGCCGGTCGTCCCCGACCGGTGGGACCGGGAACAGCGTGGTGATCGGTCGGCTCTGGACCACCGCGAACCCGCCGTCGGCCCGGCACCACTCGATGTCCTGCGGGCCCCCGAGGGCCGCCTCGATCCGGCGGCCCAGCTCCACGAGGGCCACGACCTGCTCCTCGGTGAGGACCCCGGTCCCGGGGGCCTCGAGCACGGCCCCGTCGCGGACGGTCCACCGGTCCGGCTCGGCGACGCCGGAGACCAGGGCCTCCCCGAGCCCGGCGACGGCCTCCACGGCGGCTGTTCGCCGGTGCGAGGTCACGGGGTCGGCCGTGAACAGCACGCCCGAGGCCTCCGCCGGCACCATCTCCTGCACGACCACGGCCATCGCCACCGCGCGGTGGTCGATGCCCTGCCGGAGCCGGTAGGTGGTCGCGCGGTCGGTGAACAGCGAGGCCCAGCACCGCCGCACGTACTCGGGCACCTCCGCGACGGGGACGTCGAGGAAGGAGTCCTGCTGCCCGGCGAAGGAGGCGGTCGGGAGGTCCTCGGCGGTCGCGCTGGAGCGGACCGCGACCCGGCCGTCCCCCGACGCGAGAGCGGCGATCGCCGCGGCGACGTCGTCGGGCACGGGCAGCCGCACGATCCCCTCCCGGATCGCGGTGCTCGCCGTCGCGATGGCGGCACGGTCGTCGGGCGCCAGGTCACCGAGGCGCGCGATGCGGTCCCCGAGCGCAGGAGACCCCGCCAGCACCCGCCGGAACGCCGCCGTCGTCACGGCGGAACCGGGCGGGATGCGGACCCCGGGGATCCGCGTCAGAGCCCCGAGGTTCGCAGCCTTCCCACCCACCTCGCCGATGCGGCTGCGGTCGATCTCGTGCAGGTCCAGGACGTAGGTCATCGGCCCCCCTCGGCGACGTCCCCGCGACGTCGAGCCGAGATCGTGGGGCACGACCCGGGTCTTGCCGCAAGCCCCGTCAGCCGCTATAGCTTGGAGGTGGCGGAGAGGACTCCGGTCACCTCACGCGCTCGAGCGTCATCGCCGGCGCCCCCGGCAGGGACCGCGCCCGCTGCATCGTCACGAGGCCCTGCGCGCCGAGGCTCACCGCGATGAACAGCAGGATGCTCGACGAGTTCAGCGTCGCCGCCGACGGCGCGACCACGCCCGCGAGCACGTCCAGCCCCACGTGCACGCCGATCCCGACGAGCCACAACGCCGCGGTGCCCCAGTGCCCCTGGGTGAACACCTTCCCGTCGGCCACCCAGAGGTTCACCGTCGCCGCCCGCAGCAGGCCGAGCGCCGCCCCGACCGCCAGGCCGGTCACCAGCAGCACCCAGCCCAGGGTCGACACCTGCGCCAGACCGGTCGCCTGCGCGATCTCCACGACGCCGACGATCCCGAGGATCCCGGCGACCCGCACCCGCTTCGGCGTGAACTCCCGGACCCGCACCTGGTTCCAGATCACCCACCCCAGCACCGCGACCCCGATGACCACCGACAGCATCCCGTTCACAGGTCCCGCCCCTCTCGTCCGTTGGTGATGACGAGCGTCGTGCGCCGCGGTCCCCGGCACGTCGACCCCCGGGTGGAGACGGGGTGGAGAACCGTCGTCACCGGGGAGGAGCGGGTCCACACTCGACGTCGTGACCGCCACGACCACTGAGCGCCGCGAGCCCCCACCCCGCGCGGCCTTCACGACGGCGGGCGTGCCGCACGTCGATCCGGGCTCCTCCCGCGCCGCCTTCCTGCAGCGGCTCCGCCCCGTGCTGTGGCTCTCCCTCGTCGCCGGGACCGTCTGGCCGCTCACCGGGGCCTCGCTCCTGGCCGGCGGGTTCGTGCTGGTCGGGGCGGTGTGCGCGATCGCCGCGGCCCGCGATCCACGCATCACCACCGCGGCCGCCGAGGGCGACCGGTGGCGGACCGGGCTCCTCTCCCTCTGTGCGGTCGCGGGCCTCGTCGCGACCGTCCTGGTCCCGGTCGGCGCCGCATACGCGACGCTGTTCGTCGCGGCCGGGCTCCTCGGGCGGATCGTCCTCGACCCCCGGCTCGTCTGGGGCTTCGTGACCTTCTTCGGCGTGGTGCTGTCGATCGTCTTCGCGCTCGCCGTCGAATCCCCCTGGGGCCTGTTCCTCGGGCTCGTCCTCCCGGTGCTCGCGTCCCAGTCCCTCAACCGCGCCCGCCTGCAGCGCGAGCACGTCCGCGTCGTCGCCCTGCTCGCCGAGCGGGACGCCCTGCGCGAGGCGGAGCTCGCCGGCGCGGCCGCGCAGGAGCGCGCCCGGATCGCCCGCGACCTGCACGACGTGCTCGCCCACAGCCTCTCCGGGCTCTCCCTGCACCTTCAGGCGATCCGGGCGGTCCTGGCCAAGCGGCTCGGGCCCGACGACGCCGTGCTCACTTCCGTCGACACCGCCGCCGACCTCGCCCGCTCCGGGCTCGCCGAGGCCAAGCAGGCGGTGGCCGCCCTGCGGGAGAACCCGGCCGCGACGACGGCCGACCTCCACCGCCTCGTCGACTCCCACGGCGCCGTCCTCACGGTCACCGGCGACCTCGACGCCGTCGGCGAGCATCTCCGCGACGCCGTCCACGCCACGACCCGCGAGGCGTTGACCAACGCCGCCCGCCACGCGCCCGGAGCCGCGGTGACCGTGACGGTGGACGTCGCCGACGAGCTCGTCCTCGACGTGACCAACGGAGCCGGGGACCCGTCGTCGGGACGGAGCGCCGACGGAGGCGGGAACGGCCTGGTCGGGCTGCGCGAGCGCGCGGCGCTCGTCGGCGGGACGCTGCAGGCCGGTCCCGACGACGGGGGGTGGCGCGTGACGCTGCGGGCGCCGGTCCCCGGCCGGGTGGCAGTCTGACGCCCGTGATCCGGATCGTGCTCGCCGACGACCAGGCCGTGGTCCGCGACGGGCTCTCCATGCTGCTCGGTGCGGCCGACGACCTGGACGTGGTCGCCACGGCGAAGGACGGCGTCGAGGCGGTCCCGACCATCGTGCGCGAGCGCCCCGACGTCGCGCTGGTCGACCTGCGGATGCCCGGGCTCGACGGCGCCCAGGTCACCGCGGAGGTCACCGCGCAGGCCCCCGACGTGCGGGTCCTCGTGCTCACCACCTACGCCGAGGACGACGCCGTCCTCCCCGCCCTGCGCGCGGGCGCGGCCGGGTACCTGACGAAGGACACCACCGGCGAAGCCCTGTGCGCCGCGATCCGCACGGTGGCCGCCGGCGGCTCGGTGCTCGACGCGGCCGTCCAGGCCCGCCTGGTCGCGCTGGCCGGGACCCCGGCCCCGGCACCGTCGATCCCCGACGGGCTGACCGCCCGGGAGGTGGACACGCTGCGTCTGGTCGCCCAGGGGCTGTCGAACCAGCAGGTCGCGTCGCAGCTGTTCGTCAGCGAGGCGACGGTCAAGACCCACGTCAACCACCTCATCTCCAAGCTCGCCGTCGACGGACGCCCGGCGCTGGTCGCGTGGGCCTGGCGCAACGGCGTGACCTGACCCGGTGTTCTGCTCGTCGTGACCGGGACCGCGACCGACCTGCGCGCCGCCCTCGTCGCGGACCTCGACCTCGGGTTCGCGGACGTCGTGCGGACCTACCAGGGGCTGCTGCTCGGCACGGCGCTGCGCCTCACCGGCGACCGGCCCGCCGCGGAGGACCTCACCGCCGAGGCGTTCCTGCGGGCGTTCCGGGCGCTGCGCGACTACGACGCGGCGCGCCTCGCCGCCCTCGAACCGCGCGGTTGGCTGGTGACGGTGCTGCTCAACGAGCACCGCAACACGATCCGCACCGCCACCCGCCGGCCCGCCCTCACCGGCGTCCCGGTCCCGGACCGGGCCGCGCCCGGACCCGACCCGGCCGACGTCGCGACGCGCGCCGACCCGGAGCTCGCGGCCGCCCTCGCCGCCCTGCCCGCCGTCCAGCGCGACGCCGTCGTCCTGCGCCACGTCGCCGACCTCGACGTCCCGGCCGTCGCCGCCGCCCTCGGGGTCGGCGAGGGCACGGCCCGCTCGCACGTCTCCCGCGGGCTCGCGCGCCTGCGCACCCTGCTCGCCCCCGCCGATCGGAGCACCCCATGAGCGACCCGCTGCTCACCCGCCTGACCCCGCCCGACGTCGGGAAGGATCTCGCCGACCGCGTCGTCGACACCTTCGCGACGACGACGGGCCCCCTCGGGGAGGTCCTCGTCGCCCGCTCCACCGAGGGCGTCACCTACGTGCGCCCGGTCGACGACCCCGACGGCTTCCGCGCCGAGTACCGCCGCCGCCTCGGGCGGCCGCTCGTTCCCGACGACCGGTCGGTGCCGGCCATCGACGCCCGCACGCGGGTCGACCTGCGGGCCTGCTCGTCGTTCGAGCGCGACGTGCTCGACGCGACCGCCTCGATCCCGGCCGGACAGACCCGGCCCTACGGCTGGGTCGCCCGCGAGGTGGGGCGCCCCGCGGCGGTGCGGGCGGTCGGCACCGTCCTCGCCCGGAACCCGGTCCCACTGATCGTCCCGTGCCACCGCGTGACGAGGGCCGACGGCTCGCTGGGGCGCTACATGCTCGGCGAGGCCGCGAAGGCCCGGCTGCTCGCGGCCGAGGGCGCGGACCTCGACCGCCTCGCCGGCTTCACGACGGCGGGGGTGGTGCTGATCGGGAGCGACACCACCGGCATCGCGTGCCTGCCGTCGTGCCACCACGCCCGCCGGATCACCGACGCCCACCGGGTGCCGTTCCGGTCGGCGGCCGCGGCACGGGAGGCGGGCTACCGGGGCTGCCTCGTGTGCCGTCCCGGCATGTGAGCAGAAAGGGGGCCTATCGGCCCACTTTCTGCTCACCAGTCCTCACAACGTCTGGCCGCCGTCGACCGTCAGCGTCTGGCCGGTGATCGCCCGGGAGGTCACGAGCCCGACGACGGCCGCGGCCACGTCCTCCACGGTCGTCTCACGGCCGACCATCGCGCCGGCCGCGAGCGTGCGCCCCCGCTCCTCCTGACCGGCCCACCAGCGCGTGAGCACGAGCCCCGGCGCCACCTCGTTGACCCGGACCGGCGCCAGCGCGTGGGCCAGGGCCCTCGTGAGCCCGGACAGCGCCGCCTTCGACACGACGTAGGGCACCGACGAGCCGCGCCCGGCTGCGGCGGCGATGCTGCCGACGTTCACCACGCACCCGTCCTCGGCGGCCTGCAGGTCCGCCGCGCAGGCCTTGGCGCAGTGCCAGGCCGAGAGCGTGTTCAGCCGGAAGAGCCGCTCGAAGACCTCGTCGGTCGCCGCGTCCAGGTCCGCCATCGCGATGTGCTCGGTGCCGCCGGCGTTGTTGACCAGCACCGAGACCGGGCCCAGCGCCTCGCGCACCTCCCCGGCGAGGGCCGTGACCGCGCCCTCGTCGGTCACGTCGGCCCGGAACGCCCGGGCCGACCCACCCGCCGTCGTGATGGCCTCGACGGTGGCCGCGGCGTCGTCGGCCGACCGGCTGTAGACCACGGCGACCGGGTGCCCGAGCCGCGCGAGCGCCTCCGAGATCGCGCGTCCGATACCCGTCCCGCCGCCCGTGACCAGTGCCGTCATGGCGCAGGATCGTCGCGTGTCCGTGACGATCCGACCAGCCGAGCCCGCCGACGTCCCCGCCCTCGTCCGCTTCGTGCACGACCTCGCGGCGTACGAGCGCGAGCCGGAGTCGTGCCACCTGACCGAGGACCAGCTGCACGAGGCACTGTTCGGCGACACGGCCGCCGTGTTCGCGACGACGGCGCTCGTCGACGACGAGCTGGCGGGCGCCGCGATCTGGTTCCTGACCTACTCCACCTGGACCGGGGTGCACGGGATCCACCTCGAGGACCTCTACGTCTCCCCCGCCCACCGGCGGCGCGGCGTGGCGCGGGCGCTGCTCGCCGAACTCGCACGGACCTGCCTGCGCCGGGGCTACGCGCGGCTCGAGTGGGCCGTCCTCGACTGGAACACCCCCGCGCTGGACTTCTACGCGACGCTCGCCTCGGTCCCGCAGGACGGGTGGACGACCCACCGCGTCGACGGCGCGGCACTGGACGCAATCGCGCACGACGACTAGACCGACCGCGGTAGGCCAGGCCGACGATCGAACCCGTCGACATCGGCGGTCGTCGGCAACTACCGTGCTCCAGCTACGCATCCGGGTTCGGGCGAGCTGATCGCGGGCACTGGATTTTCGGTCGGGATCCCTGATCCGTCGCTCCGACCCCGGGGCGGCCAGGGGCCCGGCGGAGGGAGTTCATGGTGGACGGGACCGTACTCACGATCGTGATCGTCGCGGCCGTGGTGATCGTGCTCGGCATCGTGCTGATCCTGGTCGCCCGGTACCGCGCCAGGGCGACGACGGCGTCGCTGAAGAGCCGGTTCGGCGAGGAGTACGACCGCGTGATCGCCGAGTACGGCAAGCGCGACGGCGAGAAGGAGCTGCGGGCCCGGCTGAAGCGACGCCAGGAGCTCGAGCTGCGTGACCTCGGCGCCGACGAGCGCGACCGCTACGCCCGGGCGTGGGAGTCCGCGCAGTCGACGTTCGTGGAGAACCCGCCGACCGGGCTGCGCGACGCCGACCTGCTGGTGCAGCAGGTGATGCGCGACCGCGGCTATCCCTCGGAGCGTTTCGAGGAGCGCGAGAAGCTGATCTCGGTGGACTACCCCGACCTCGTGGAGCACTTCCGCTCCGCCCACACGGTCGCGGTGGCCGACGAGCAGGCCGACCAGTCCCTCGAGGACCGCCGCCAGGCCATGGTCGACCACCGCTACCTGTTCGACGCCCTGCTCGGCGGCGGGGACGCCCAGCGGACCCGACGGCTGTGACCCGGCCGTACACCTCCTCCCACGACGGTGCCGCCGGCCCCGTCGTCCTGGGCGACCGGTACGAGCTCGTCGAGTTGCTCGGCCGGGGCGGGATGGCCGAGGTGCACCGGGCCCTCGACCGCGACCTGGGCCGCGTCGTCGCCGTGAAGCTGCTCCCCGAGGACCGGCGCGACGATCACACCGACGCCCGCCGGCTCCGCGACGAGGCCCGGGCGGCGGCCGTGCTGAGCCATCCCCACGTCGTCGCCGTGCACGACGTCGGGTCCTCCCCGCACGGCGTGTACGTGGTCATGGAGCTCATCACCGGCCGCACGTGGGGCGACACCGTGCGGGAGCAGGGGCAGCCGGGCCTCGTCGAGGCGGCCCGGGTGGGGGCGATGGTCGCGTCCGCGCTGGCGCACGCCCACGAGCAGGGCATCGTGCACCGCGACGTGAACCCCAACAACGTCATGCTCCTCGACGACGGCACGCCCAAGCTCATGGACTTCGGCATCGCGAAGACCGAGAACGTCCCGGGGCTCACCGAGACCGGCAAGGTGGTCGGGACGGTCGCCTACATGTCCCCGGAGCAGGTCCGGGGCGAGCGGCTCGACGGCCGCTCGGACGTCTACTCCCTGGGCTGCTCGCTCTACGAACTGCTCACCGGTCGGCCCCCGTTCGCCGGCGTCGGCGCCGCGGAGGTCGCCGCGCAACGACTGCGCCAGCCGCCGACCCCCCTGCGCCAGATCACCCCGTCGGTCCCGATCGGCTTCGAGGACGTCGTCCTCCGTGCCATGGCACTCGACGCGCGCGACCGCCCCGACGCCGCCACGCTGAGCCGCTCGCTCGACGACCTCGCCGACCGCTACGCCGCGCCGCCCCCGCAGGAGTCCGCGACCGAGGTCATCGACGCGCATCCCGACGGCGGGTCCGACCGGACCGACGACGCAGCTCCCCCGTCCCCGGAGACACCCTCGCGCGGTTCGGGCCTCCGCACGGCGGGGGTCCTGCTGGTCGTGCTCGGCGTCCTCGCGCTGGCCGCCGTGGTGGTCATGCTGCTCGTGCGCTGAACAGCCGCACCGCGGCGATCGTGCTGGGGACCAGCAGCGTGACCCCCGACCCGACCCCCGCGACGAGCGCGACGACGTCGGCGGTGTCCTCGCCACCGGTCAGGCCGATCGCGAACCCGAGGACGCCGAGCACGGTCATGACCGCACCGATCGCCAGGAACGTCCGTTCCCCGGGCAGCCACCACACGGCGAACGCGACGAAGTGCAGTCCCACCACCAGGGCCACCCAGGCGATCGGCAGGTGCGGGGCGAACCGCGCCAGCAGCGGTGCCCCCACGACGAGCGCGACCGCCTCGACCGCGACGATCCGCAGGTAGGCGGTCCGGTGCATCGGGGGGCCGGCGGCGCCGGACATTCCCCGGCTGCGCTGCGCGGCGACGACGATCGCGATCCCGGCGGCGATGGCCACGACGATCACCGGGAGGCGCGCGGCCCCGAGGAGCTGCGAGTTGGCGGCCACGAAGACCACCCCGAACATCGCCGCGATGAGGTCACCGGGATGGAGTGGGCGCGGCACGCCGGTCACCGTAACGAGGTCTCCCGCGCGAAGACGACGGTGTTGTCGCGGTAGCTGCGCGCGGCCGCGTCGAAGGAGCCGCTACAGGTGATGAGGCGCAGCTCCGGCCCGGCGGTGCCGGAGTAGACGTCGGCGGTGGGGAAGGCGTCCTTGGCGAACGCCCGGGTGGCGTACACCGCGAACGTGACGACCCGCCCGTCCGCCCGCGTCACCTCCACCGTGTCGCCCGGGGCCAGCGCGCCCAGCCGGAAGAACACCGACGGCCCGTTCTCCGCGGAGTCGATGTGCCCGATGATCACCGACGGGCCCTGCTGACCGGGAGTCACCGAGTAGCGGTACCAGGCCGCCAGGTCGTACAGCGGGCCCTTCGCCGGGACCTCCATGGTCCGGTCGGGGTTCAGCCCCACGGACGCCACGCGCGAGTCGACGCCGATCTTCGCGACGACGATGCGCGCGGGCGGCGACGGCGGAGGGCCGGTGGGGGTCGTGCGCGGCGCGGCGCTCGTCGCGGGCGGCGCGCGCAGGGCGCCCGCGTCCCGCTCGACCGGTGCCCGCTGCTGCAGCGCCAGGCCGACGACCACGGCCACCACGCCCACGACGGCGAGCAGCGCCGCCACCGCGAGCAGCACCACCCGCCGTCGGGAACGGGCGGGCGGGGCCGACGTCGAGGCGTCGGCACCGCCCGGTCCGGTCGTCAGGTCTCAGTCCTCGGCACGACGACGGGTCGCGGCGACCGCGACGCCGCCGGCCGCGAGCAGCGCGAGGCCACCGAGACCGAACAGCTCGGGGTGCTCGACCCCGGTGGTGCTGCCGCCGCCGGTCTGCACGCCGCCGGACGGGGTCTGGCTGGGCGCGCCACCGGTGCCGCCGGCGCCGTTCGAGCCGGAACCGTCCGAGCCGTTCGCCCCGGAGCCGGTCCCGCCGGCGCCCGACCCGGTGCCGCCCGCGGCGCCCTGGCCCGAGCCACCCTCGCCGTTGGTGCCGGTGCCGGTGCCACCCGCGGCACCCCCCGCGGCCCCGCCGGCAGCACCACCCTCGGCGCCCGGCGTGCCCGGGGCACCCGGCTGGCCCGGGGCGGGAGCACCCGGAGCCGGTGCCCCCGGCGCCGGCGCGCCCGGCTGGCCCGGGGCGGCGGGCGCGGACTGGCCCGCGGCGCCCGGCTGGCCCGGAGCACCGGCCGGCGCCTCCCCACCGCTCGAGCAGGCCCCGAGCGCACCGATGGACAGCGCGGCCGCGGCCACGCTGTAGCCCACGCGACGTCGCGTCATTCCCGACATGAGTCCTCCTCGATCTCGTTCAGATCACGATCGAGGGGTTCATACCCGCTTCACGTCCGCCATCCCGTCCGGGAACACGAATGACCCACATCGAATCGGTGGCGCCCGTCGGCCCTCGCTCAGAGGTAGCGGCGCTCCCCCGCCTCGACCGCGACGTCGAGGACGTTGTCGGCGGGCGGCAGCGGGCACGTGGCGAAGGCGACGAGCGCGCAGGGCAGGTTCACCGTGCGGTTGAAGTCGAGCGTCACCGAGCCGTCGGCCTCGGGATCGGCGGTCCGCAGGATGCGGCCACCGCCGTAGGTGGATTCCCCGCTCGTGGCGTCGCGGAAGTGCAGGGAGAGCCCCTCGCCCTTCCCGGCGAGCGCGACGAGCCGCTGCTCGACGCCGTCGAGGGTGAAGGTCACCGTGCCGACCGCGGTCGGGAAGTGCTGCAGCCCGTCGACCACGGCGCCGACCGTGATCCGCCGCGGCTCCGGGTAGGCCTCGAACCGCCCGGTGGCCACCCAGCGCCCGTCGACCGGGAACGTCGGCACGCCGGTGAAATCTCGTCGGGTCGGCGCCTGCGGGTCCCGGACGCGCAGCGCGTACGAGTCGGTGCGGCGGGCGAGCTCCACGACCCGCTCCCCCACGGTCACCAGCACCCCGGGCGCCCCGTCGACCGGCGCCACCGTGGCCGTGCCGTCCACGGTCGTCCCGTCGACCTCGACCCCGTCCGCCGCCCCGGCGGTGATCCGCACGGTGCCGTCGCCGGGGGCCCGCCACGTCCCGGGCAGGTCGGTGATCACCTGCTCCGAGTCGTCCAGCCACTCCAGCGCGGTGAGCGACATCCAGCCGTGCGGCTCGCGGAGCGTCGTCTCGCGCTCGTCGTGCCAGCGCTGCCAGTCGGTCTGCAGGTCCTGCGTCGCCGTCGTCATACCGGGTGCAACCTCAGGCCCGGGACACGGATTCCGAGCGGAGGCGGGCGATCGTGCCGCCGGCGAGCAGCGTCGCCCGCTCGCGGGGTGCCAGCCGCAGTCGCAGGCGGACCTCCCCGACGTCGGTGGACGCGGTCAGCTCCTCGATGCCCGCCTCCACGGCGTCGCGCAGCCCCTCGATCGTCCAGGTCTGGTCGGTCTCCGCCCGCCCGTGGTCCTCGGCGTCGACGAACTCGAGCGGCACGATCCCCTGCGCGATCAGGTTCGCCCGGTGGATGCGCGCGAAGCCCGCCGCGATCACCGCCCGCGCCCCGAGGTACAGCGCCGCCTGGGCCGCCTGCTCCCGCGACGAGCCCTGTCCGTAGTTGTGGCCACCGACGATCACGCCGTGCTCGCGCGCGAGGGCCCGGTCGTGGAACCCCGGGTCCTGCCGGGCGAACATCGACCGGGCGCACTCCGGGATGTTCGACCAGTCGCTCATCCCCATGCCGTCCGGCGCCATGTCGCCGGTCGAGACGTCGTCCCCGACCACGATGAGCACCGGGTCGGCCAGCCGGTCGGGCACCTGCGCCCCGGCCGGCGGCGGCACGATGTTCGGGCCGCGGACCACCTCGACCTGCGCCGCCTCGTCGTCGGGACGGGGCCGGAGGATCTGGTCGTCGACGCGCCGCGGGTCCGTCGGCGGCGGGTCGAACGACGGGACCTCCCCGAGGTCCCGCGGGTCGGTGATCACGCCGTGCAGGGCGGTCGCGGCCGCGGTCGGGGGTGAGCAGAGGTAGACCTGGTCGCCCGCGGTGCCGCTGCGGCCGGGGAAGTTGCGGTTGAACGTGCGCACCGAGGGCCTGCCCGCGCTCGGGGCCTGCCCCACCCCGATGCAGGGCCCGCACACCGGTTCGAGCATCCGCGCGCCCGCGGCGACCAGCTCGGCGTACACCCCGCCCCGCGCGACCCGGTCGAGGATCTGCCGCGAGCCCGGCGTCACGGTCATCTCGATCGCGGGGTGCACGATCTCGTCCCGCAGCACGGCACCGACGATCGCGAGGTCCTCGTAGGACGAGTTCACCGACGACCCGACGCAGACCTGCACCACCTCGGTGCCCGCGACCTCCCGGACCGGCACCACCGACCCCGGCGACGACGGGCACGCGATCAGCGGCTCGAGGTCGCCCAGCTCGATCACCTCGTGCTCGTCGTAGGTCGCGTCGTCCTCCGCCGCGACGTCGGCGAAGTCGTCCTCGCGTCCCTGGGCCCGCAGCCACGACCGCACCTGCCCGTCGGCCGGGAACACCGCCGCCAGCGCGCCCAGCTCGGTGATCATGTTGCAGATCGACCCGCGTTCGAGCACCGACAGCGCTGCCGCACCGGGCCCGGTGAACTCGTAGGCCCGCCCCTGGCCGCCGCGCACGCCGTGGCGACGCAGCAGCTCGAGGATCACGTCCTTCGCCGCCACCCACGGCGGCAGCTCGCCGCGCAGCTCCACGTTCACGACGGCGGGTGCGGCGGTCGCGACGCCGTGCCCGGCCATCGCGACCGCGACGTCGAGCCCGCCCGCGCCGAACGCGACCATCCCGACCGCGCCCGACATCGTCGAGTGCGAGTCCGCCCCGAGCAGCAGCGCTCCGGGGCGGGCGAAGCGCTCCAGGTGCACGTAGTGCGAGATGCCGTTGCCGGGGCGGGAGAAGTGCAGGCCGTAACGCGCGGCGAAGGTCTGCAGGTAGCGGTGCTCGTCCATGTTGCGGCCGTCGACCTGCAGCACGTTGTGGTCGACGTAGAGGACCGACGGCGAGACGGCGACCCGGTCGACCCCGAGCGCCTCGAACTGCAGCGCGCACATCGACCCGGTCGCGTCCTCGATCAGCACCTGGTCGACGTCGAGGACGATCTCCTCCCCCGGCGTCAGCTCCCCCTCGCGCAGGTGGTCGGCGAGGATGCGCCGGATCAGGTTCTCGGGCACGGGGGCTCCTCCTCGACTCGGCGACGCTGGACGAGACTGGACGCCGTGAGCGACCCCGCGGCGCGACGCCTCGTGGTCGCCGGGGCGTTGCGCCTGCACCTCGCCCGGCGGCTCGGGACCGGGGTGCCCCCGGAGGCGGACGACGACGCCCTGCTGCGCGCCGCGGCATCGCTCGGAACCGACGTCGACCGGGTGGCCGGACTGCACCGGGTCGCCTTCGACCCGCCCTACCCGGGCAGGGGTGTCGTGCAGCCCGTGCGCCACGGGCGTCGGCTCGTGCTGACGACCGCCGCCCGGGACGACGACGGGACCACGCTCGGCGTGGTGCTCACCGTCCTCGTGCCCGGGCGGGCGGCCCAGGTGCAGATCAGTCCGGCATGAGGGCCGGCGTGCGGGCTCAGACCTCGGTGACCGCGGCGCCGTCGGCCGCCTTCTGCACCGACTCGCAGCCCTTCCTGGCGGCGGCCTTCGTCTCGTAGGCCTCGCCGCTCGCGACGATCTGCCCGTTGCTCGCCTTGAGCCGGAACCGGAACTTGCCCGACTTGTCCTCGTAGACCTCGAACTTGCCCGCCATGACGGCCTCCCTGATCAGGCTGGGGTGTGAACCTGCTGGTCAGGGGCGGAGGCTAGCGGGACCCGCCGTCGGGAAGGAACACCCCGACACGCCCTTCGTGTCGCGCGAGAGACAGTGACGCTCATCCACGCGATCAGCGGCAACCACCCGGTCGTCGCCGAACGCCCACCGCGCGCGGACGACTAGAGCGCCGTGCGCACCGCGTAGAGCTCCGGGAAGAACGTCAGCTCGAGGGCCCGGCGCAGGAAGCCGGCGCCGCTCGATCCGCCGGTCCCGGTGCGGAACCCGATCGTCCGCTCGACGGTCTTGAGGTGGCGGAAGCGCCAGAACTGGACGTTCTCCTCGATGTCGACGAGCTCCTCGCACGCCTCGTAGAGGTCCCAGTACCGGTCCGGGTCGGCGTAGATCCCGCGGAACACCTCGACGAGGCCCGCGTTCTCGACGTGCGCCCGCGTCAGGTCCCGCTCCAGCAGCTCCGTCGGGACCGGGTGGCCGCGCCGGGCGAGCAGGCGCAGGAACTCGTCGTAGAGGCTCGGGCGCTCGAGGGCCCCGGTGAGCACCCGCTGCGCGGTCGGGTCGTCGGCGAAGAGCTCCAGCATCGCGGCGTTCTTGTTGCCGAGGACGAACTCGACGGCGCGGTACTGGTAGCTCTGGAACCCCGACGACGTCCCCAGGAAGCCGCGGAACTCGTGGTACTCGCTCGGCGTCAGGGTGGCGAGCACGGACCACTGCTCGATGAGCTGGCGCTGGACGTGCTTGACCCGCGCGAGCCGCTTGAGGGCGAGCGACAGGTCGTCCCGGGCGAGGTCGTCGCAGGCGCCCGACAGTTCGTGCAGGGCCAGTTTCAGCCACAGCTCCGAGGTCTGGTGCTGGATGACGAACAGCATCTCGTCGTGGTGCTCGCTGCGCGGGTGCTGGGCCTCGAGCAGCTCGTCGAGGTGCAGGTACCGCCCGTAGGACAGGTTCTCGGTGAAGTCCCGGACGATGCCCTGCTCGAGGTCGCGGGTGTTCTCGGTCGTCATCGTTCGATCTCCTCGCCGCACCGGGGGCAGGTAACTCCCGACGCTGCATCCGAGCACGCCGACAGGGGGTCCTCCGGGTCGGGCATCGCCCCGCACGCGGGGCAGAGCAGGTGCGCCCAGCAGACGGGGTCGCCCCCCTGGTCCTCCGACATGGCTCCCAGGGTGCACCAGGACCCGTCGTCGGGAAGGCTCGCGTCCGTGCGCCTCGAGACGCTGCTGCCCCTCGGCAAGGTCGACCCGGGGCTGCGCGCCCCGGAGACCCCGCTGGACCTGCACGCGGTCGCGGACACCGCGCGGTTCCTGGAGGAGATCGGGTACGGCGGGATCGCGGTGGAGGAGACGAAGGACGACCCGTTCGTCGTCCTCGCCCTGGCCGCGGCCGCGACGGAGCGGCTGCGGACCACCACCGCCGTCACGATCGCCTTCCCGCGCAGCCCGACGGTGATGGCGCTGCAGGCGTGGACCCAGCAGAAGCTCTCCGGCGGGCGGTTCACGCTCGGCCTCGGGACGCAGGTGCGCGGCCACATCCGGCGGCGGTACGGGCTGGAGTGGCACGCGCCGGCGCCGTGGATGCGGGAGTACGTGCAGGCTCTCCGCGCCGTCTGGGACACGTGGCAGCACGGGGTGCCCCTGGACTTCGCCGGGGAGCACTACCGGCTCGACCTCATGGTCCCGCTGTTCGACGCCGGCCCGATCGAGCACCCGGACATCCCGGTCCACCTGGCCGCCGTGAACCCGTTCATGTGCGCCGTGGCCGGGGAGGTCGCCGACGGCGTCCGGCCGCACCCCGTGTGCACCCCGAGCTACATCGCCGAGGTGATGCTGCCCGCCGTCCGGCGGGGGGCGGCCCGTGCGGGACGGTCCCTGGACGACTTCCGGGTGTGCATGAAGCCGCTGGTCGCCTCCGCGCGGACCGAGGAGGAGCTGGCCCGGAAGGTCGAGGACGCCCGCGCGCGGATCGCGTTCTACGCGTCGACGCCGGGCTACCGCGCCGCCTTCGACCACCTCGGGCTGTCCGACCTCGCGGCCGAGGCGAAGGAGCTGTCGAAGGCCCAGCGCTGGGAGGAACTGCCGGGCATGATCGACGACGCGACGCTGGACCGGTTCGTGGTCATCGGGCTGCACGACGAGATCGGCCGGCTCCTGCTCGACCGGTACGCCGCCGTGGTGACCGACGTGGAGTTCTCGATCGCGGTGCGCGACGACACGGACCGCGAGACGCTGCGCTCCACGGCCGCCCAGGTCCAGGGTGCCGACGACGGAGCGGCACGGGCGGAGATTCTCGGGAAGGGGACTGCTGGTGTCCGATGAGGTGCGGGTCGAGACGGCCGACGGGATCACCGTCATCACGCTCGACCGTCCGAAGGCGCTCAACGCGATCAACTCGGTGGTCGCCACGGCGCTCGGCCGGGCGCTGCGGGCGGCCGACGACGACGAGGCGGTGCGCGCGATCGTCGTGACCGGGACCGGACGGGCGTTCAGCGCGGGCGCCGACCTGAAGGCGGTCGCGCAGGGCGACACGCTCTCCGACGCCGACCACCCCGAGTGGGGCTTCGGCGGCTTCGCGCAGCAGGCCGTCGCCACCCCGACGATCGCCGCGGTCAACGGCCTGGCGTTCGGCGGCGGCTGCGAGCTCATGCTGTCCTGCGACCTCGCGATCGTCGACGAGAACGCCCAGCTCGGTCTCCCCGAGGTCACGCGCGGCCTCGTCGCCGCCGCGGGCGGACTCCTCCGGCTGCCGCAGCGGATCCCGCGCGCGGTCGCGCTCGAGATCGCCATGACCGGTCAGCCCATCACCGCCGCCCGGGCCTACGAGCTCGGTCTGGCCAACCGTGTCGCCCCGGCCGGGACCGCGCTGGAGGCGGCCCGCGCGATGGCCGCGACGATCGTGGCGAACGCCCCGCTCGCCGTCCGGGAGTCGAAGGGCCTCATGCTCGCCGCGGCCCACCTCGAGGAGCTGGGGGACGACGCCTGGGCCGCCAACTCCGAGGTCCGGAAGCGCATCTTCGTCAGCGAGGACGCGAAGGAGGGACCCCGGGCGTTCGCGGAGAAGCGCGCGCCGCAGTGGACCGGCCGCTGAGCCGTTCCCGGCGGCCCGCGCACGGTCGGTGGACGAGGCGCGTCGCTCGGTCTCGCGATGATCGTCGCGCGGGGCTAGCGTCGCCGCCCGTGCCGTCGGATCTGCCGTCGTTCGCCGCGTCGCGGGCGCTCGCCGAGACCCTGCTGGCGGACCACCGGCCCGAGTGGTGGCGGCACGCGCAGGCTGCCGCCCGCGAGGCCGTCCGGCTCGCGCAGCTGCCCGGCGTCGACCGCGACCCCCTGCTCCACGCCGCGGTGCTGCTGGACGTCGGGCGCTCGCCGGTCGTCGCGCGGGTCGGCTTCCCGTCCCTCGACGCCGCACGGTTCCTCCGGGTCCGGGGCTATCCGCGGCGGGTCGTCGGACTGGTCGCCCACCAGTTGGCGTCCGACGTCGAGGCGGAGCAGGCCGGGGTGGACCTCAGCGGGTTCGCGGCGGAGGACTCCCCCACCGCCGACACGCTCTGGTGGTGCTCCCTGGTCGCCGACACCTCGGCCGCCCCTCTGGCGGTGGGTGACGGCCGGGCCGACACCGACGGTCGGCGCCGCGATGCCACACGGGGTGCCGTCGCCCGCACCCGGGACCGCATCGACGCCGCCGGGCTGCCCGTCGTGGTCCCGTGAGCTGATTGAGGTGCTCCGCGGTCTCTCGGGCCTGGTCGACGCGGGCAAGGTCCCGCACATCGGCTTCTCGAGGACCCACGCCGTCGCCACCTGCGCGGGCGTCCGATCCGGGGCGTCGGCGATCCGGGCGGCCCGGAGGACGTCGAGACGGCCGGTGCGGAGCCGGCGCAGGCTGCCCTCGACCGCTGCCCGCATGCTCGCGAGCTCGTGGCCGGACGGCTCGGTGCCGTGTCCCCACCGCGTCCCGAGGTTGCCGGTGCCGAGGGCGGTCCGGGAGGTCAGCAGCCCGGTCCTGCGACCGACGGTGGTGTGGCGCATCGGGGCCTCCGGGATCGAACGGTTCGCGATGTCGGATCGAGCGTCGACCTCCGGGCTTGGCGCGCACTGAGCGTCCGCTCGTCGGAGGGACGCGTGACCTGGCCGCTCTCCGGCCGACATCGAACCGTCACAGCGGCAGCGGAAGCTCCTCGCCCATGACCACTGCATCCGAGCCCGTCGAGCTCGTCGTCACCGACACCACCACCGCGGAGTGGGAGGACTTCCCGGTGCCCGCGATCGGCGCCGTCCTCGAGCACGTACCGCTCGTCGACGACGCCGAGACCGGGATGATGGTCGTCAAGATGGTCTACCGGGCGGGCTTCACCAATCCCTGGCACACGCACCCCTGCGGGCACGGCATCTACGTGCTCTCCGGGACGCTGAACACCCACCAGGGGACGTACGGCCCCGGGTCGTTCGTGTGGTTCCCGGAGGGCGGCTCGATGGAGCACGGTGCCACCGACGACGCCGACTGCACGTTCCTGTTCATCACGAACAAGCCCTTCGACATCCACCACCTGCACCCGACGACCTGACCGTCAGGTCGCCCGTGCGGTGATCTGCCAGGGCCGGTTGTGCCGGGGTGTTCGGGTGGGGTCGAGCCAGGCCGGTGGGGTGAACCAGGGCAGGTGGTCGATCATCGCGACGTCCCATCCGGCGTGGTGGACCAGGTCGTGGTGGTACCGGCACAGGCAGACCAGGTTGTCCAGGGCGGTGTCGCCGCCGTGGGCCCAGTGGGTGATGTGGTGGGCCTGGGTGGTGCGGGCTCGCCGGCGGCAGCCGGGGAACGCGCAGTGCCGGTCGCGGTGGACCACGGCGCGGAGGATCCCGGCGGGGACGGCGCGGGTCTTGCGGCCGATGTCGAGGACCTCGCCCTTCGATCCGAGGACGACGGGGATGATCTGGGCGTCGCAGGCGAGCCGGCGGGCGGTTTCGGGGCGGATCCAGGTGGAGTCCCCGAGCAGCGCGAGCGTTTGGTGGGCGTCGGTGAGTTGTTGGCGCAGCGTCGCGTAGTCCAGGGTGACGGTGAGGGTGACCCCTTCCCGGCCCGGTAGCGACATCGCGTCGAGGTCGGGTGGGGTCCACGGCCGGTGCGGCGGCGGTTCGTCCTCGGGCTCATCCTCAGGTGGCCCGTCGCCGAACAGCGGAGAGTCTCCGGGTTCGGTGTCGGTGTCCACGCCCGGTGGCACCTCTGCGAGGTCGCAGTCAGCGCGGTCGGCGGTGTCGTCGTGCGGGCGGGCGGCGTCGGTGTCGTGGTGGGGCTTAGCAGTGTCGGGTGCGGGTTCGGTGGGCCAGGCGGTGGTGTCGCCGTGGTCGTCGAGGTCCGGCAGCGGCATGGAGGCGGTGGGGCTACCGGGATGCTGTTCGCCGTCGGGGTGGTCGAGCCCGGCCCGGTGGCTGGCGGAGATCAGGTCGAGCAGTCCGGTGGCCTGCCGGTTCGGCTTTGAATCCCGGGCCTCGACCCGCGGGTCGACCCCGACCCGGCGACCGTCGGCGTCGTCGGAGACCGGTGGCAGGCCGGTGTCGGGGTCGGCGGTGACCGCGGAGGCGGGTGCGGGGGTGGCGGCGCGGATGGCGTCGGTGAACAACGCCGCCGCGGCCGGCTCGCGCAGCACCAGTTTCGCGTTGACCTGACCGTTGCGTCGCCGGGTCAGGTGCAGCTCGTTGCCGGTCGGGTCGTCGTCCTTCGGGGCAGCGCCGTCGGGGTCGAGGCGGTCGGCGATCGTCTTCGCCGCCGACGCCAACGCCCGCGGCGAATGCGTCGCGGCCAACCCCGCGAGCTGCTCCTCAGCCACCGCGAGCACGCCGTCGTCCAACTCGGGGACTTTCCGCAGCCGGTCCATGGTCTTGTTGATGATCTCGACGTGGTACCCGTCGATCACCCCGTCATCCACCGCCGCGGCGGTGGCGGGCAGCTGCGCGGGGGTGGTCGCGCCGGTCGGAGTGGTGTGCGGGTGCAGGACCTCGGCGTGCCGGTCGAGCATGGCGACGGTCTTCGGGTCGAGCCGGACGTGGTCCTCCAACAACCGCGGCAGCCGCTGATACCGGGTCTCGGCCAGCACGTCACTGGCCCGCAGCGCCGTCACCGCCCTGTACAACCGGGCCCCGGCCAGCCGGTGTGCGGTTGTGGCGGCGTCGACCTCGTCCAACACGGCCTGCGACGACGCCGACAACCCGCCCTCGCGGTCGGCAGCAGAGCCTGTGTCGGTGACCCCGGGCACCGCCCAGCCCGGCTCGTCAGCTCGGGACTCGTCAGTCCCGGGGTCCCGCGCGCCGGACTGATCCACACCCGGGCCGTCGGCCGTGGGCACACCAACCCACGGCACGTGGTCCTGCGGGTCCTCGGGCTCGAAGAACGGTGGCTCGGGTTCAGGCGCCCACGGGAAGAGCGCCTCGAACTCGACGTCGGAGAGCGGGCGCCAGGTGGGCTCGTCGGGGTCCTCGGGTTCCCAGGGCGGCAGCGGCTCGGGCCCCGTCCAGGGGTCCCACGCCGCGTCGATCGCCATGCACCCAGTATCGAACACCAGTTCGACTAGATCAACCGGCGAACGGAGCAACTTCGACCACGTCCTGCACCAGACACGCCACTCGAGGACCTAGCGACCACAGCCATGGTCGCCCGGCAGCAAAGGCGGATCTCATGTGCCGGCGGCGACACCGGCGGACGGAGCGACGTCCGAGCGGGGATGCCCAGCGGGGCGGCCACCGATGACCGCAGGGCTGCCGCCGGGGACCTCTGCCGGGTCCGGACCATGATCGCGACTTCGGGTGCGACACGCGCACGATCTGATGCGACACGCTCCCGAAGTCCTGATCTTCACCGAACGCGGCCGCGAGGGCGGCCCGCATAGGTGCGCCGCGCTCAGGACCGAAGACGAACGCCACCACCCATCCAGGTCCCCGAGCTCCTGCCGGTCACCCGGTGACCGCTTCCCACGGCATCCTCACCCCGTGGCCACGACCTCCGCCCGCACCCTGACCCTGCTGTCCCTCCTGGGCACCGGGCGGACGTACTCCGGCCGTGAGCTGCGGGAGCGGCTCGAGGTCTCCGAGCGCACGCTGCGGCGGGACGTCGACACGCTGCGGGAGCTCGGCTACGTGATCGACCCCGTGATGGGCACACACGGCGGCTACCGGCTCGGACCGGGCGGGGCCGTCCCGCCCATCGTGCTCGACGAGGACCAGGCCGTCGCGGCGGTCGTGGCCCTGCAGAGCTCCCCGAGCGTGCTCACCGGCATCGAGGAGTCGGCCCGCCGCGCCCTCGACACGATCGTCCGTGCCCTCCCCCGCCGGCTGCGACCCACGGCCGACGCCTTCACGGTCACCGTCGTGCCGAACCAGTGGGAGTTCCCCACGCCACCGATCGACGCCGCACTCGTCGAGCAGGTCGGCCGGGCGGTGCGGCAGAACCAGCTCCTGCGGCTGGACCATGACCAGGAGCCACTACGTCTCGAACCCCACCACCTCGTCGTCTGGGCGGCCCGCTGGTACCTCGTCGCGTACGACGGGAGCGCCTGGCGGGTCCTGCGCCTCGACCGCCTCCGTCTGCACGCGCCGACCAACGCCCGCTTCGAACCGCGGCCCCTACCTGAGTCGCCGGCGGACCTCGTCCGCCACACGCCCGACCGCGGCGATCACCCCGCGCCCTGGCCCTGCCTCGGCCGCGCGGACCTCGACCTGCCCCGGAGACGGTCGCCGAGTTCGCCCCGGGCGGTGCCGTCGTCGACGTCGTCGACGCGAGAACGTGCCGCCTGACGATGGGCGCCTGGTCCTGGATCGGGCTCGCCGGGCTCTACCTCACCTTCGGCGCGCGCCTGTCGGCCATCGAGCCCGCCGAGCTTCGCGCGGCCTTCGTCGAGGCCCGGGGCCTCACTCCATGACGGCGGGTCCCGACGACGGGCTCGGGGCCGGGCCGGATCGCAGGCGGAGGGCGAGCAGGACGCCGACGGCGGTGAGCGCGGCCGTCACCATCATGAGGTCGTCGATCGCGGTGACGAAGGCGTGGGCCTGCACCTGCGAGTAGCTCATGTACTGCTGGACCATCGGCGTGTGCGCGGACATGTGCATCGCCGCGCCGGTGTCGCTGCCCTCCTGCGCCTGCGCGGAGGACAGCAGGGCGGTGAGCGCGGCGAGCCCCATGGCCGACGTCGTGCGCTGCGTGACGTTGTTGAACGCACTCGCGCCGGAGACGCGGTCGGGCGGGACGGCGGAGATGCCGCCGGTCATGATCGGCATCATCGCCAGGCCCATCCCGACCGCCCGGAACACGAGGATCCAGCGCAGCTCGTTCCACGACGTGTCGATCGAGAGGTCGCGCAGCATCCACGTACCGAGGGCGAGGATCGTCAGCCCGATCACGGCCGGCCACCGCGGGCCGATCCTGTCGTAGAGCCGCCCCGCCACCGGCATGAGGATGCCCATCACCACGGCCTGCGGCAGCAGGAGCAGCCCGGTGTCGAAGGCGCCGAGCCCCTGGCTCTGCTGCAGGAACAGCGGGATGAAGAACAGCACCCCGAAGAGGCCTACCGAGAGCACCGCGATCAGCAGCAGCGAGTTGGTGAACGCCCAGTACGAGAACACCCGCACGTCGAGCAGCGGCTGGTCGACCTCCAGCTCGACCACCACGAAGAGCGCCAGCGCGAGCAGCCCGACGGTCAGCAGGATCAGCACCGGGTAGGACGTCCACCCCCACGACTGCCCCTCGGACAGGGCGAGCAGCAACGAGAACAGCCCCACCGCGATCGTCAGGAAGCCCAGGACGTCGAAGCGCTTCCCGCGCACACCCTTCTCCATCGGCAGCCACACCACGGCCGCGATCGCACCGACGATCCCGATCGGCACGTTGATGAAGAAGATCAGCCGCCAGTCGACGTACTCGACGAGGTAGCCGCCCAGCGTCGGCCCGACCGCCGGCGCGAAGACGATGCCCAGCCCGTACATCCCCATCGCCGCGCCGATCTTCTCGCGCGGGACGATCCGGTAGACCATCGACAGCGCGACGACCGGGATGATCCCGCCGGGGACCGCCTGCAGGATGCGGAACGCGATCATCGAGTTGAGGTCCCACGCGAGCCCGCACAGCGCCGAGCCCAGGCCGAACCCGACGAGCGAGACCACGTAGGCGCGCCCGAGCCCGAGCCGCTCCCCCAGCCACGCGCTGACCGGCACGATGACGCCGAGCGCCAGCGAGTACGCCGTCGACACCCACTGGATCTCGTCGGTGGTGGCGCCGAAGTCCTTCTGCATCGACGGGATCGCGACGTTCACGATGCTGACGTCGAGCACCGACATGAACATGCCGGTCACCAGGACCAGCAGCGCCACGATCCAGGGCGTCCCCGTTCCCGACGGCGGGTCCTGCCGCACCGGGGCGGTCGGTGGAGCCGCCGGGGCGGGCGCGGACGTCGGTGTGGGCTCGACGGCGGGTGCGTCCGCGGTCGTCGTCATGCGCGGAGTCTGCCACCACGCAACTCACACCGACCCCACGCCAGCGGAAGAAACTGCTGGTCAGGGCGTCATCGGTCCGCTTCGACCCGAGATGTCCGACTCAGAGCTCCATCGGCTCCGGGTCGTCGGGCAGCGCGAGGGTGCGGCGCGGGGTGGGCCGGTGCCCGAGGAAGTCGGGGCGGTTCGCGTGCCCGAACAACAGCGGCAGGAGCTCGGCGGCGGTGATCCGGCCGTACCAGCCGGCCGCGGCGGGGGCCTCGCCGAACGCGGTGACCGGGTCGGGCCGCACCGTGGGGCCGGCGACGACGAGCGGGGTCGGGTCGCCGGTGTGCAGCACGCCGCCGGTCGAGGGCGTCGCGTGGTCTCCGGTCACCGCGACCACGGCGTGCTCCGCGAGGTCGAGCAGCCCGGCCAGCCCGGGATCGGCGGCCTCCAGCACGTCGAGCTTCGCCCGCGGGAGCTTCGTGTGGCCGGCCTCGTCGGTGGCCTTCGTGTGCACGTGCACGAACCGCGCGCCGCCCGCGATCAGGTCCCGGGCCGCGTCGAGCCGCGCGGCGAGATCGGTCCCGACGTCGGGTGCGGGCGCCAGGTGCCGCGCCTCCATCCCGAGCAGGGCCGCGATCCCGCGGTAGAGCCCGGTCGAGGTCACCGCCGCCCCGGCGACCCCGGTGACCTCGTCGAACGACGGCAGCGGGTCCCGGCGGCCGGACCACTTCGTCGTCAGCACGTCCAGCGGTGGTCGCCCCCAGCGGCGGCGGTTCACGGGGTGCCCGACCAGCGTCCGCCGCGCCGCGCGCAGGAACGCCGTCAGCGTCGAAGCGCTCCCGGCCGCCGCCGGGGTGCACGGCTGGACGGCCAGCCACGGGTGCCGGTCCTCGAAGAAGGGGTCGGAGTCGGTGACCGACCCGTCGTCGTGACCGGGCAGCGTCAGCAGCGCCTCCCCACGCCGCCCGAGCGGGTGCAGCTCGACCCCGTGCTCCGCGGCGACGCGACCCAGCGCGTCGAACAGCGCCGCCGCGTCGGACCCGTCGTCGGGAGCGCACCGGCCCGTGATCCACAGGCGCCCGTCCTCGACCCGCGACGACCGCAGCGCCGCGTGGCACACCGCGACACCGAGGGGCACCTCGACGCCCGCGCCGAGCGCCTCGAGCACCGCCCGACCCGGGAACGGCACGTCGCCGAACCCGAACATCGCCCAGTGCGCGAGTTCCGAGGCCGGCGCGCGGCCCCAGCCGAACGGCAGGTGCCAGCCCGAGCACCCGCGGGCGGCGAGCGCGTCCAGGACCGGGGTGTGCGCCGCCTCGGCCGGGGTGCGGCCGCCGAGCTCCGGGACCGGACGGTCGCCGAGCCCGTCGAGGACCACGAGCACGACCGGCAGCCGGTCGTCGACCAGCCGGGGCTGGGTCTCGCCGTAGCCGGGGGCGGGAGACGCAGCGGAGCGGAGCTCGACCCCCTGGCGGGCGGTCACAGGAGCGACCGCAGCACGGGCACCGTCGAGGCGGGCACCAGGTCCTCCCAGGACCCGTCGTCGAACCCCGCGCGGATGTCGGTGGCTTCGAGCTTCGCGTCGGGATCGCCGACGAGCACGGTCACGGCGTAGCCGCCGGCCCGGAGCTGCGCCGCCTTCTCCGCCTCCCAGTCCGAGTACGCGCGGACGTACTGGTGGGCGTCGAGCGGGACGTACTCGGGCCAGACGTCGGGGCGGGTGAGGTCGAACGGCACGACGGTCGCCGTCAGCCCCGCGCCCGCGAGCGCGGCGGTGAGCAGGCGGACCCGCTGGTAGAAGGTGAACGGGTTCGCGGCGTCGGTGTGCCGGTGGGCCGAGGTGGCTTCCCGACGACGGGCTCCGCGGTCCGGGTTGGTCACGGCGACCACGAGCTCGTCGTGGTCGGCGAGCGCGTGGGCGAACAGGTCGAGATGCTGCGCGTGCACCGGCTGGAAGCGGCCCGTGACGGCGGCCAGGCTCACCGCAGCAGTCCCCGCGCGATGGCGTTGCGCTGGATCTCGTCGGTCCCGGCCGGGATCTTGAGGTTCCGCGCGATCCGGAACAGCTTCTCCTCCGGCGAGCCCTTCCGGAGTCCCGCCCCGCCGTGCACCTGCATCGCGCGGTCGGCGACCCGGAAGAACGCCTCGTCGTTGACCACCTTGAGCAGGCTCATCAGGCGCGGGCCGGCCGGGTCGAGCGGGACCGCGGCCGGGCCGCCGGGCAGCGCCTCGAGGTCGACCTGGAGCTGCAGCGACGCGGCCCGTGCGGTGTACACGTCGGCGTCCATGTCGGCGAGCATGTGCGCGACGACCTGCTGCTCGGCGATCGGGCGGCCGCCGACGGTGCGGGTGCGGGCCCGGTCGACCGCACGCTCCAGCAGCCACTGCCCCCACCCGGCGCACATGCCACCGCGGATCATGCGGCGCCAGTTGATCCAGGTCATGGCCAGGGCGAACCCGTCGCCGGGCTCCCCCACGACGTCCTCGGCGGGGATGCGGACGCCGTCGAAGTGCAGCTCGCCGGTGAGACCGTCGTCGAGCATCGTCGGGATGTCCCGACCCCGGGTGACGCCGGGAGCGTTCGCGTCCACGAGGAACATCGTCAGGCTGCGGGTGCCGGCGCCGGGCTCGGTGACGGCGGTGACCTGGATGACGTCGCAGAAGTGGGCGTTCGTGATCCACGCCTTGTGGCCGTCGAGGATCCAGTCGTCGCCGTCGCGGCGGGCGTGCGTGGAGATCGCGAGGACGTCGGTGCCGACGCTGGGCTCGGTGTTGGCGAATGCGGCGGTGATCTCGGCGCGCTTGAGCGGGTCGACCCAGTGCTCCCGTGCGGCGGGCGTGCAGTACTCGACGGCGTCGTTCGGCCCCTCGGTCCAGGCCAGGGCGGCGAGCCCCAGACCGAGTCCGCTGCGGTGGTAGACGAACTCCTCGACGTGCTGCATCTCGGGCCGGGTGAACCTCGGGCCGTGCGCTCCCGGGACGTGCGGCGCGTACAGCCCGGCCGCCGCCGACCGGCGCTGCGCCTCGCGGCGTGCCTCCCAGACGGCGGGGTGCATCCGGCCCGCCTCGTCGAGGTGCGGGTTGAACGGGGTGCCCACGTCCTGGCGCGCGAGCTCCTCCTCCAACGGCCCGATCTCGATCTCGAGGAACGTCCCGAACCGCTCCCGGTGGTGCTCGACCCGCTCGGTCCGACCTGGTGCGGCAGGCAGCGGAGCGGAGCTGCCGCGCGAGACGCCGGCTGGTGCGGCACGCAGCGGAGCGGAGCTGCCGCGCGGGACGCCGGTTGCTGCGGCACGCAGCGGAGCGGAGCTGCCGCGCGGGACGCCGGATGCTGCCATGGCCAGTGATCTACCGTCTTGTCCCCCGCGGCGCCACCTCCGGACCTACGGTGGCTCCCATGCCGGCGCTCACCGCGGAGGACTCGGTCCTGCTCGTCGTCGACCTGCAGGAGCGGCTGATGCCCGCGATCTCGGGGGCGCCGGAGGTGCTCCGCAACGCCGCGCGGCTGGTCCGGGCGGCGACGCGGCTCGAGGTACCGGTGATCACGACCGAGCAGGACCCGACGAAGCTCGGCCCGACGGTCGGCGAGGTCGCGGACCTGCTGCCCGCACCCGCCGTCGGGAAGTCGACCTTCGCCGCGGAGCTGGAGCTGCCCCGGCCGCGGGCCGTGGTGTGCGGCTGCGAGGCGCACGTGTGCGTGCTGCAGACGGTGCTCGCCCTGCGCGCCCAGGGGCACGCCGTCGTGGTGGTGGCCGACGCGGTCGGCAGCCGGGCGCCGGAGAACCGCGACGCCGCGATCGCGCGGATGCACGACCACGGCGTCGACGTGGTGACCACGGAGATGGTGGTCTTCGAGTGGCTCGGGGCCAGCACGAACCCCGCGTTCCGTGAGGTCCAGGCGCTGATCAAGTAGCCGACTTCGCCCGCCGCTCGTTCCACGCCTCGGAGGCGACGGCGAGCAGCAGGCCCACACTGAGGTGCACACCAGGCAGCCCGGAGTGCCCGCGGAGCTGCCCCATGTGAATCTCGGCGCCGCCTCCCGGCCGGCGCGTGTCCCGAGGTGCACACCAGACATGCCGGAGCGCCCGCGGAGATGCCCCATGTGCACCTCGGCGCCCGGACCGGGTCCACCGCGCACCCCGTCACCCACACGGGCCGCACGGGACCCAGGTCCCTTGTGGATCCGGGTCGCGCCGATGAGCATCGGCCGGTCGCCGATCGTCCGGACACCCGTCCGCATCGGCGGCCGGACGGCACGGGGGCCTCCGTGAGCTGCCGCGCCACCGGCCGGCGGAAAGGACACCCGTGATCCGGGCTCTCCCGGGCGCCGCGCTGACGGTCGCCTGCCTGACGGCACTCGCCCTCGGGCTCACCGCGTGCTCGTCGTCCCCGTCCCCGACGACCGGGCAAACCACGCCCACCGCCACCTCCCCCGCCGCCGGGACGTTCCCCGCGGACGTCGTGGCGCAGATCGACCGCGACGCCCAGGCCTCGCTGCAGGGCGGCATCACCGGCACCGTCGTGAGCATCGTGGACCCGGCCCGCGGGACGTTCCTCAAGGCCTACGGGACCGCCGACACCGCGGGCACCCCGATGACCACCGACATGCACTACCGCATCGCGAGCGTCAGCAAGACCTTCACCGCGCACGCCGTGCTGCAGCTCGTCGGCCAGGGCCGGCTCTCGCTCGACGCCCCCCTCGCCCAGTTCGTGCCCGACATCCCGAACGGCGACGCGATCACGGTCCGCGACCTGCTGGGGATGCGGGGCGGGGTGTACGACTTCACCGCCGACGCGGACTTCGACCGCCGCTACGAGGCCGACCCGACGCTGCCGGGCTGGACCCCCAGGACGTCCTGGCGCTGATCCGCGCCAACCCCGACAAGGCCAGGCCGCCGAACACGACCACCGTGTACTCGAACTCCGAGTACGTCCTGCTCGGGCAGATCCTGGAGAGGGTGACCGGCCGACCCGCCGCCGAGGCCCTCGACGGGGTCGCGGGGTCACTGGGGCTGCCGCAAACGTCCTGGCCGGTCGGCAACGACCTCCCGGCGCCGTTCACCCGCGGCTACCTCTCCACGGTCGACGGGACGACCCCGCCGCCCTACCGCGACGGCACGCTCTCGAACCCCCTGGTCCCCGACACCGCGGGCGCGCTCGTCTCCACCGTGCCCGACATGACCCGCTACGCGCCCCTGCTCGCGACCGGCGCCGGTCTGGCGCCCGCCGTCGCCGCACAGCGCCAGGCGTGGACGCCGCTGACCACCTCCGGCGTCCGCGTGCAGTACGGGCTCGGCATCACCCAGCTCGGCGACTGGGTGGGGCACGACGGGTCGATCATCGGCTACAGCGACATGGTCTTCTACCTGCCGAGCGCGCGGGCGACGGTCGTGGTGATGGTCAACGCGGCGGACGGGAACGCGGTCCCCTCGCAGGCGCTGTGGGGACAGATCGTCAAGCTCCTCTACCCGACGTCGCTGCCCTCCTGGTGATCCGGGCAGCCGTCCGGCTGCGATGATCGCGCGAATGACCACCGAACCCACCGCGTTCTTCCGGGCCGACGGCGAGCGGTTCGTGCCGCTGCAGCGGGCGACCAGCGGATGGGGCGGCGCCGACGGGCCGGGGCAGGTGCGCGGGACCGCGGTGAGCGGCCTGCTGGGCCGCGGGGCCGAGCGGGCGGCGGCCCGGCTGGACGACGCCGACCGCTTCCGGCCCGTGCGCTGGACGGTGGACCTCTTCCGGCCGGGGGCGATGGCGCCCGGCACGGTGGAGGCGACGGTCGTCCGCGGCGGGCGCCGCCTGCGGCTGATCGACGTGGCCCTGGTGCAGGCGGGCGGGACGGTCGCGCGCGGCTCGCTGCTCCTCCTGGCCACCGGTGGGCCGACGAGCGGCACGACCTGGACCGCGCCGCTCCCGGCCGTCCCTCCCCCGCCGCCCGCGGACCTCGTCCCCGACCCGGCCGAGCCGACCCTCTACCGCGCCGGGGGCGACTGGACCACCGAGCGTCGTCAGGAGAACGCGGCCCGCAAGGCGACCTGGTTCCCCTCCGCGCCGATCGTCGAGGGCGAGGAGCCGACCGGGTTCGCGCACCTGGCCGCGATCGGCGACGCCGCCAACCTGACGTCGAGCTGGGGCACCCTCGGCGTCGAGTACATCAACGCCGACCTCACCCTCGCGATCGCGCGTGTCCCGGCTGCCGGCGACGGCGTCGGGGTGTCCGCCGAGTCGCGGGTCGAGGCGGACGGGATCGCCCTCGGCACCGTGACGATGTTCGACCGCCACGGCGCGCTGGGGAGCGTCACGATCGCGACGCTGGCGAACGGGGCGCAGGTCGTGAAGCCCTGAGCGACCCGTCGAAGAGCGAGACCACGCTCCGCGGCGCGTCCGGCCCGAAGAACGTCTCCAGGTTCGCCGCCGAGAGCGCGGCGACCTCGGTGCTGCGCGGGAACAGCCGCGCCTCGTACGCGGCGAGCGCCGTCCCGACGTCGGGTCGGGTCGCCAGCTCGACCGCCAGCTCGGCCCCGTCGAGCATGGCGAGATTCGCGCCCTCACCGGCGAACGGGGACATGAGGTGGGCGGCGTCCCCGACCAGCGTCACCCCGGGGACCCGGTCCCAGGTGAGGCCGACGGGCAGGGCGTGGATGGGCCGGAGCACCGGGTCGGCGTCGCTGTCGGTCACGAAGGCGGTGAGCTCGGGCGCCCAGCCCGCGAACTCGTCGGCGAGCGCGGCCCCGGCCGGCCGGTCCTCGGTCCCGGAGACCGCCACGTAGCCGCGGACCCGGCCGTCGGCGTAGCGGTGGGCGATGATGCCCCGCCCCGGGTCGACCGCCATCAGCGTGCCGCCGCCGATGGCCGCCACGCTCGCCCGGTGGTCCGGGCGGTCCGCGGACGCGGCGGAGAAGGCGATCTCGACGAACCGGACCCCGCTGTGGACCGGCCGGGCGTCGGTGAGCAGCGGGCGCACCCGCGACCACGCACCGTCCGCCCCGACGACCACGTCCGCGTGCGAGGTGGAGCCGTCGGCGAAGGCGAGGTCCCACCCGCCGTCGGGACCCCGCCCGATCGCCGTGAGCCGCTGACCCCAGCGGATCGTCCCCGGGGGCAGCGAGTCGACGAGCATCGTCCGGAGCTCGCCGCGGTCGACCTCCGGGCGGGTCGAGCCGGGGTCGGCCGGGCGGTCGAACAGGACGGTGCCGTGGCGGTCGACGACCCGCTTGGCGTCCTCGCCGGGGCGCACCAGGGCGCGGAACCCGTCGTCCAGACCGGCGGCGTGGAGGGCGACCTGCCCGGTCTCCTCGTGGATGTCGAGCAGACCGCCCTGGGCGCGGGTGGTCGCCGTGGCCTCGCCCTCGTAGACGGTGGCGGCGATGCCGTGGGTGTGGAGCACCCGGGCGAGGGTCAGCCCGCCCAGTCCGGCTCCGACGACGACGACGACGACGACGACGACGGTCTCCTGCATGCGAGCGCTCCTCGGGGCGGCCGGCACGCGGACGTGCTGGCGGGAGACGCTCACCGATCAGGGGCTGCTCGATGTGTGCGCGACGTCCGGGGACGTCGTTTTTCGCGACGACGGGGACGCTAGCCCGGTCGACCGCGGACGACAACCACCGGAGCGATCGACGCTGCCCCGCGGCGGTGCGGGAGGGGCGCACGCACATCGCGCACTTCACGTCGATGGTGTCCGGGGGCGAGGATGCCGCCAGCGGACGAGCCGGAGGTGCCCGTGTACGAGGGCGGTGGGCAGGTGGCCGACGAAGGGTGGGCCGCAGCGGTCAGCGAGCAGCACGGGCGGGTGCGGATCGCGCGGCCGCAGCACTATCGGGGCCGCCTGACCTGGCAGCGCTCGGCCCGCCACCGCCTGGTCTGCTGGTCCGGGGACGAGGAGGGGGTGCGCCGCGATCCGCAGGACGTGCGACGGGACCCGCGTGGGACGTTCTCGCTGTTCGTGGCCCTGCGCGGGCGGGCGCGCGTGGAGCAGGGCGGCCGGCGGGTCGATCTCACGGGCGGCACGATGGTCCTCTGCCCGTCCGACCGCGCCACGGCGTTCTGGCACGGTGCGGACTTCGCGGCCCTCGCGCTGATCGTCCCCGAGGTGAGCATCCTGGGGAGGTGGTCCCCGGTCGGTCGGCCGACCACCGCGCTCGACCGGAGCGCGGGGATCGGGCGGGTCGCGTTCGAGCTGCTCCGCACCGTCTGGGACGAACGCGCCACGCTGACCGAGCGGGAGTTCGACACGGTCTGCGAGCGCGCCGTCGACCTGCTGTGTCTCGCGGCCACCGGGACCCGGGACGCGGGCTCGAGCCACGCCGACGCGGTGGCCGTCTCCGTCCGGCACTTCGTGGAGGAGCACGCCGACGACCCCGCGCTCGACGGCCCGGCGGTGGCCGCCGCCCTGGGCTGGTCGCAGCGCTACGTGCAGTCCGTCCTGCGCGGCGCCGGGACGACGCCGACCGCCCTGATCCGCGAGGTGCGGCTCGAACGCGCCCGTGCCCGTCTCGAGCAGAGCGCGACGACTCCGATCGCCCGGATCGCCGCCGAGTGCGGGTACGCGAGTCCCGGCGCGTTCAGCACGGCATTCCGACGCCGCTTCGGCGTGCGCCCGGGCGATGTCCGTCGGCCCTCGCGGACGCCCGGACGGTGAGCGTGCGCGCACGCTGACTTCCCTGCGCCCGCAACGAAGTCGGGCGCGGTCCGGGGGGTGACGGTGGCGCGATGAACCTGGACATCGACGTCGCCGTCACCGTGGACGAGCTGATCCTGTGGGAGGGCACGCCGATGCCGGCGGGCCACACCGCACGGACGGTCACCGACGGGTTGTGCCGAGCCTTCGCGGAGCACGGTCTGCAGGGCGTCTACGGCTTCGCCCACACCTCTCCCGTCGAGGACGACCCGGCCCTGGAAGCGGTCCTCGAGAACTGGTGCGCCGCCGGGCACCATCTCGGCAACCACACGCACCACCACGCGAGTCTCAACTGGCTGGACGCCGAGGCCTACTGCGCCGACGTCCGACGCGCGGAACGATGGATCGGGCGCTACGTCGAGCAGGCACCGGTCCGGTACTTCCGGCACGCCATGGACTCCTCCGGGCAGACCGAGGCCAAGCGGGGCGCCGTCGAGGACTTCCTCCGCGAGCAGGGCTACACCACGGCGCCGATCACCGCGTGGTTCGGGGACTTCGCCTGGACCGCCCCGTACGAGCGCGCGGTCCGTACCGGGGACACGGAGGCCCTCGACCTCCTGCGGACCTCCTTCGTCGAGGCGGCGGTAGGCCACCTCGTGTGGCACGCCGAGGCCGGGAAGCGCATGTTCGGGGCCGCCTTCCCCTACATCTGGCTCATCCACGGCACGGCTCTCGCCGAGGAACTCACCGGGGAGATCCTCGCGCGCTTCCGCGAGCTGGGCGTGCGGTTCGTCCCGCTGGAGACGGCCATGGCCCACCCGGCCAACCGGTCGTTCGCGCCCGTCACCCGCCTGTTCCGCAATCACCTCCAGCGCTACGCCCTGGCCGCCGGCGAGCCCGTCCGCAGCGTGGAGCCCGAGGCGCTGGCCGCGGTGCTCGACGCGGCACCGGTGGCCGGGGAGGACAGCCTCGCCGTCTACGACGGCATCCTGCGCCGGGTCGTAGAACGCGTCGGCGGCACCTACGACTGGAGCTGGGCGTGAGCGGCGCGGTGGTGCACCCGCTCCCGCGACCGGTCGTCACGCGGGAGGTCCACCTCGTCCGGCGCCCGCACGGGTTCCCCGAGCACGACGACTTCGCCCTGGTCGACCGTGAGCTCACCGGCCTCGGGGACCGCGAGGTGCTGGTGGCCAACCACCACTTCTCGGTCGACCCCTACATGCGCGGCCGGATGAACGACATCCCGAGCTACGTCGCGCCCTACGCTCTCGGCGAGGTCATGGACGGCCGCGCGATCGGCACCGTCCTCGCCTCCACGGCCGACGGGATCGCGGTCGGCGACCTCGTCCGCACGAACCTGGGCTGGCGCACCCACGGCATCGCCCCCGCGACCGGCGTGGAGCGACTCGACGTCCCGGACGGCGTGTCCCCCTCGGCCTACCTGGGCGTCCTCGGAGTCCCCGGGCTCACCGCATGGGTGGGGCTGCTCGACGTCGCCGGTCTCCGGGACGGCGACACGGTGTTCGTCTCCGGGGCGGCGGGGGCCGTCGGCAGCCTCGTCGGTCAGCTGGCGCGGCTCAGGGGCGCCTCCAGGGTGATCGGCAGCGCCGGATCGTCGGCGAAGGTCGCATGGCTGACCGACGAGCTGGGCTTCGACGTGGCGTTCTCCTACCGCGACGCCCCGGTGCGTCGGTCCCTCCGCGCGGCGGCGCCGAACGGCATCGACGTCTACTTCGACAACGTCGGTCACGACCATCTGGAGGCCGCTCTCGCCTCGGCCAACGACTTCGCGCGCTTCGCCGTCTGCGGCATGATCGCGGGCTACAACGACACCGCCGACCAGCGCTCGCCGGGCGTCCGCAACCTCGCCGAGATCGTCCGCAAGCGCCTCGCGATCCGAGGGTTCATCGTCACCGACTCGCTGGACCGGAACGCCGCCTTCCTGCAGGAGGTGACCCCGTGGGTCGCCGGAGGACACATCCGGTCCCGGGAGACCGTGGTCGACGGGATCGACCACGCCGTCGACGCCTTCCGCGGTCTCCTGCGCGGGGAGAACACGGGGAAGATGCTCGTCGCTCTCCACGACTCCTGAACGGGGCGCGGGACGAGCCGGACCGGTCAGAGGGGCTGGATCTCCGGGTTGGCGTACTCCCGCATGAGGTCGAGCAGCATCGCCTGACGTCGGTCCTCGAGGCGCGGGATGGCGTGCGGGGAGTCGATCGCCTCCGCCCCGCGTGCGGCGGGGAGGTCGGCGCCCTCCGCGTCGGACACGTGCGCCATCGCCCACTGGCCGAAGGCGCGCGCGGAGACCACGCCCTCGTCGAGCGTCTCCACCTGCTCGTGGCGCTGGTCGGAGGTGATGGTGGCGTAGAGGTCGCGCACCTTCGCCTCCTCGCCCTCGAGGACCTGCACGAAGACGTCCTGCCACACGAGCAGCGCCCCGCTGAGCCCGAGCTCGTGGTTCTTCCGCCGCGACACCTCGAAGATCTCGTCGAGCTCCGCGGGCCGGTTCTCGCTGCCCATCGTCGTGCGGCTGCGGTAGACGAGGCGGAAGACCTGCTGGCCGAGGTCCGCGGTCGTGTCGGTCACGTCGTCGTGCTCCTTCGTCGCGCTCGGGGTGCTCCTCGGCCGCGGGCCCGAGGGCCGCTCGCCGGAGGGTCGGGAGTGCCCGGGCCCGTGGACCGCCACACCCCGAGACCGCGACGCGCAGGTGCGGCGCGCCCGCCGTCGATGGCCGATCCGTCGCACCCGACGCGTCGGAGGGGCCATCGACCCGGACGGCGCAGCGTGACCGGGAGCGATCAGTCGCCGTGCCCGGCGCGGGCCGACCGCTCGTCGGAGCCGTTCACGACCTGGACCTTGTCGCCGTCCTGCAGGTCGGCGAACACGGCCTTCGCGTCGTCGGTCTCCATGCGGACGCAGCCCGCCGAGGACCGGGCCGGGTCGCCGGCGTGGAAGGCGATCCCCTTGTCGGCGAAGAACACCGAGTACGGCATCGGCGCAGGACGGCCGTCCGGCGTCTTCGACTCGCCGCTGACGTGGTCCTTCTCCTTGCGATAGACGCGTAGGGAGTGCCCGACCGGCGTCGCGTACCCCTCGCCCCCGGTGGAGATGGTCATCGGGCCGCGGACGACCTTCCCGTCGCGGATCAGCCACGCGCGCTGGGTCTCCAGGTCGACACAGGCGCGGGCGGACACCGAGCACGGGGTGCCCGGCGTCGCGGCCTCCGCGTGGGCGGCGCGGGCCACGGGGTTGTTCTCGGTGGAGACGGCGTCCGCCAGCGCCGGCACCGCAAAGGTCCCCGCGGTCACCAGCGCCGCGCCCGTCAGCGCGGCCGCCAGCCACCCGCGGCGGCGACCGACGCGCTCGGCGGTGGGGGCACGGTGCCGGCCGATCCCGGTCCTCATGTCAGCGATCTCCTCCTCCTCGGGAGGAATCACTCCTCCGGGTCTGCCGTCACGCCCTGCAACGGCCGGGACGGAACGGACCACGAGCCGCCGACCGGGCGAATCCGACGGACACCGTCCGCTCACACCGGCCGACCCCGGACCGCTCGGCGCCGCCGACCGGCGACGAACGGATCTCTCTGAGGGCGTGACGCGGCATCCGGTCGCGGGCGTTGAGCCCTTCGGCGGCTCGGCTCGTCGTCGGTCGCGTCCCGACGGCAGATCGGCGCAGCCGGGCGACCCCGGCTCTCAGGATCAGCGGGGCGTCCCAGGATGCCTCCCTACCGTCGCCCCGTGCCCGCGAAACACCGCGCTCCCCGCGCCGCCTCCCCCCTCCGCCGGACCGTGGTCGCCTCCACCACCGGGCCGCTGGCCCTCGCCGCGCTCGGCTCCGTCGTCGCTCCCGCCGCCCAGGCGGCCCCCTCGGTCAACTGGGACGCGATCGCCCAGTGCGAGTCGTCGGGCAACTGGGCCGCGAACACCGGCAACGGGTTCTCCGGCGGCCTGCAGTTCACGCCGTCCACGTGGAAGGCGTTCGGCGGCACCGGCGCGGCCCACGACGCCTCCCGCGAGGAGCAGATCGCGGTGGCCGAGCGCGTCCTCGACGGGCAGGGCATCGGGGCCTGGCCGGTGTGCGGGAAGAAGGGCGGCACGCCGTCCTCGGGTTCGTCGTCCTCCTCGTCGTCCTCCTCGGAGTCCTCGACGAAGGCGACGCAGAAGACCTCCCAGAAGTCTGCGCAGAAGGCGGCGAAGAAATCGTCGGGGTCGTCCACCGGCACGTCGTCCGGGAAGCACGCCGCGACCGGCGCCGGCGGCTACACCGTCCGTGCGGGCGACACGCTCTCCTCGATCGCCGGCTCCCAGGGGGTCTCCGGCGGGTGGCGCTCGCTGGCCGACGCCAATCCCGACATCGCCACCAGCCCGGACCTGATCTTCCCGGGGCAGTCCCTCACCCTCCCGGGCGCCTGACGACCCTTGCTGTTGGCCGTTCGGTCAGTAGTATTGACCGTATGGCCAACAAGCGTGCCCGCCCCGACCTCGCGACGACGTCGGGCCTCGTCGGGCTCTACGTGGTGATCGTGCTGGCGACCCTCGTCGCCCTGACGGTGCTGGCCGCCACCGCGCCCGACCTGGCCACTCCGGAGGCGTGGGGGCACGCCGTGGTCGTCGCGGTGTTCGCGGTGCTGCTGCCCCTGCGCCTGCGGGTCGCCCGCCGCGGCAGCCGTCGGGCGCTCACCGCCGTCGGGGTCATCGCGGTCGTCCTGGCCCTGGTGAACCTCGTGGAGGCGTTCCTCCCGGCCTTCCCCGGGTGGATGCGGGCGGAGATGGTCGTCGTCGCCGCGCTGATGGCGGCGGTCGGGGTGCTCGTGACGCGCGCACGCGGACGCGCGACCATGGCGGGGTGAGCGCGGACCCCGGAGCCGGCCGCCGCCGGCGGTTGAGCGAGGAGGAGCGCCGGCGGCAGATCCTGGCGGCGACCGTGTCGACGGTGGCCGCGCACGGATACGACAACGCCTCGCTCGCCCGCATCGCCGAGCAGGCCGGGGTCTCGAAGGGGCTCGTGTCCCACTACTTCGGGACCAAGGAGGACCTGATGGCGCACGCGGCCACCGAGGCCGTGCGCGTGGTCCGGGAGGCGATCGCCGCGGAGCTCGACCTCGCGGCACCCGTGCCGGTGGTCGTGCGTGCCGCCCTGCACCGGGCGGCGCACCTGCGGACGACCCACCGCGAGGTGGTCGCCGCCCTCGGACAGATCCTCACCCAGCTCCGCGCGGCCGACGGCTCGCCCCGGCTGAGCCTCGCCGACTACGAGGAGACCTACCGCGCGCAGGAGGTGCTGTTCCGCCGCGGCCAGGCCGAGGGCACCCTGCGCGACCTCGACCCGCGCGTCGTCGCCGTCACCTACCAGGGGGCGATCGACAGCATGCTCGGGTACGCCGAGGCACACCCGGACACCGACCTCGACCGCTACGCCGACACCCTCGCCGACCTGTTGCTGGGTGGCCTCCAGGTCGGGGGCTGACGCGCGTCGGTGGTCAGCGCGCCGCCCGTGCCGCGAACGCCGTGAGCGCCGCGGGGTCGTCGACCGCCCCCGGGCTCGCGACCTCGTCGACCGGCCGGCCCCGGAGGATCTGCTTGACGGGCTTCTCCAGCTTCTTCCCCGTCATCGTGCGCGGGACGGCGGGCACGGCCTCGATGACGTCGGGGAGGTGGCGCGGGGACAGCTCGGACTTCAACGCCGAGCGGATCCGGCCGAGCAGCCCGTCGTCGAGAACGCCTCCCCCGGCGACCACCACGAAGAGCAGCAGCTCCCCCGGCCCGCCGTCGCCGGCCTCGAGGTGCACGACGAGGGAGTCGGCGACCTCCGGGAGCTCCTCGACGACGGCGTAGAACTCGGCGGTGCCGAGCCGGACGCCGCCGCGGTTGAGGGTCGCGTCGGAGCGGCCGGTGATGACGAAGCTGCCGCGCGAGGTGCGGACCGCCCAGTCGCCGTGGCGCCAGACGCCCGGGAACTCGTCGAAGTAGGACTCGCGGTAGCGCTCGTCGCCCGGGTCGTTCCAGAAGCGGACCGGCATCGACGGCATCGGGCGGCGGATCACCAGCTCCCCGACCTCGTCGACGATCTCGCGGCCGGCCTCGTCGAAGACGGTGACGTCGACGCCGAGGCACGGCCCGGCTAGCTCGCCGCGGTACACCGGCAGCCACGGGTTGCCGGCGACGAAGCCGGAGCAGACGTCGGTCCCGCCGCTCATCGAGTTCACGAGTACCCCGTCGCCGAGCTGCTCGGCGGCCCACTCGAACCCGTCGTCGGGAAGGGGTGAGCCGGTGATCCCGAGGAGCCGCAGCGACGACAGGTCCCCGACCGACCGGGGCTCGATCCCCGCCTTGCGGCAGGCCATGAGGTAGGCGGGGCTGGTGCCGAGGTGGGTCAGCCGGGCGTCGGCGGCGATGCGCCACTGCCCGGTGAGGTCGGGGTACAGGAAGTTCCCGTCGACGAGCACGATCGCCGCCCGGCAGAGCAGGCCGGAGACGAGGATCGGCCACATCGTCCAGGCGGTGGTGGTGAACCAGCAGAAGCGGTCGCCGGGACGCAGGTCGAGCGCCAGCCCGTGGTTCTTGTAGTGCTCGAGCAGGATGCCGCCGTGCCCGTGGACGATCGCCTTGGGCAGCCCGGTGGTGCCCGAGGAGAAGAGCACCGTGAGCGGGTGGTCGAACGGCACGGGCTCGAAGGCGAGCTCGGCGGCCTCGCCCAGCAGGTCGGCCCACGGCGTCGCGTCCGGCACCTCGCAGGAGCCGTAGGGCACGGCCACGACGTGCCTGAGGGTCGGGAGGCCGGCGCGGATGGTCGCCACGTCGGCCGTCTTGTCGATCGGCTTGTCGCCGTAGACGTAGCCGCCGATGGTCAGCAGCACGCTCGGCTCGACCTGGGCGAAGCGGTCGATCACGCTGCGCGCGCCGAACTCCGGGGCGCAGGCCGCCCACACCGCACCGAGTGACGCGCACGCCAGGTAGGCGACGACGGCCTCGGGGACGTTCGGCAGAAAGCCGACCACGCGGTCGTCCCGCCCGACGCCGAGCCGCTGCAGGCCGGCCCGGCAGCGAGCGACCTGGTCGACGAGCTCGCCGAAGGTCAGCTCCCGCTTCTCCCGGGTCTGGGAGTACGCGACGACGGCGGACTGCCCCGGATCTCCCCGCAGCAGGTGGGAGGCGTAGTTGATCGCGCTGCCCGGGAACCAGGTCGCGCCCGGCATCTCCCGGGTCGCGAGGACCTCGTCGGACAGGCCGTCGACGCCGAAGTGGTCGCGGATCGCCCGCCAGAAGCCGTCGGGGTCCTCGACCGACCAGCGGTGCAGCTCCGCGTAGTCGGCGAACTCCCGGTCCAGTCCCGCGACGAACTCCCCCAGGGCCGTCCCGTCGAGGGGGCCGGCGTCCCGGATCACGGTCATGGCGTCACGCTCCGTCGGGCTCGGCACGGCTGGCAGGAGCACGATCCTCGCCCACCGGTGCGGCCGGGCGCCACGACGGCGGGGCGGAGCGGCCGCGGTCGCGGGTCGCCGACGCGATGCCGCTCTAGGATGGTCCACGGTGGAGGGACGAGACAGGCAGGACGCGACCATGGGCGGCGTGGGGGTGGCCGCGGGTTCCGACGCGGGCACGGACGTGCTCGCGGCGCCGGACCGGCTGGTCTCCCTGCACGACACCGGGCTCACCTCCACGCCCGACGCGGCGCTCGACGAGATCGCCGAGCGCGTCCGTCGCCTGCTGGGGGTCCCGGTGGCGCTCGTGTCGCTCGTCGATCCCGGCGGGCAGTGGTTCCCGGGCCAGGCGGGCCTGCCGCACCCCTGGTCCGTGCAGCGCCACACCCCGCTGAGCCACTCCTTCTGTCAGCACGTCGTGGCCTCCGCCGAGCCCCTCGTCGTCGTCGACGCCCGCGACGACGCCCGCGTCGACGAGAACCTCGCGATCCGGGACCTCGGGGTGATCGCCTACGCCGGGATCCCGCTCCTCGACGGGGCGGGGAACGTCCTCGGCTCCCTGTGCGCGATCGACCACCGGCCCCGGCGGTGGACGGCCGCCGAACTCGACCTGCTGAGCGGGCTCGCCGCCGGGTGCGCCGCGGAGCTGCGGGTCCGGCTCGCGCTCGCGGCGGCGGTCCGGGACCGCGAGCGGCGGGACCGCGTCGAGCAGGACCTCGCGGCCGCCTACCAGCGCAGTCAGTCGCTGCTGCTGGCCTCGCAGGCCTTCATCGACGCCACGGGTCTCGCCGACATCCGCCGGCGGCTCGCCGACCTCGTCTCCGCCACGTTGCGGCCGGTGTCGGTGCGCGTCGCGGTGCTCGACGACGGCGGGTCCTACCGCCTGCACGACGGGGCCACGACCACCCCCTCGGAGGGCGTGGTCCTCCCCTTCACCCCGGGCGACCGGTCCGGGGGCGGCGAGCGGGAGCTGCTCACCGTCGTCGGAGACGGGGAGGAGTCCGACGACGGGCTCCCCGGCGGCTTCCGCGCCTGGCTCGCCCGCCAGGGCATGCGGGTGGCGCTGGTGATGCGGCTCCTGGGTCGCGACGGCGAGCTCGGGCTGGTGGTGCTCGGCTGGCCCGACGCCCCGCGCCTGGAGGACGCCGACCGGCTGTACGCGACGACGATCGCGGGGTACGTGGCGCAGGCCGTGGCCCGGGTGCGCTTCGTGGAGCACCGGGTGAACGTCGCGCACGAAATGCAGGCCGCGATGCTCGCGCCGCTGCCCGACGTCCCCGGGGTGGAGCTGGTCGCGCGCTACCGGCCCGCGGACGCCCACGAGGACGTCGGCGGGGACTGGTACGACGTGTCCCTGCTGCCCGGCGGCCCGGGTCCGGTGCTCGCGGCGTCGGTGGGCGACGTCGTCGGGCACACCCTGGACTCGGCGGTCCGCATGGGCCAGGTGCGCTCGATGCTGCGTCAGGCCGCGTGGGACGTCGGCGGCGGACCCGCGTCCGCGCTCGCCGCCACCGAGCGGGCGATCACCGGCGACGCGCTCGGGCACGCCGGCACCGCGGTGCTGGTGCACCTGCGTCGCGAGGCCGGCCGGTGGGTCATGACCTGGACCAACGCCGGCCATCCCCCGCCCGTCGTCGTGAGTGCGGCCGGAGCCGTGACCGTGCTGGAGGGCCTGGACCCGCTGTTCGGCTACCCGGTCGCGCTGCAGCGGCCGCGCGGTGACCACCACGCCGTCCTGCACGACGGCGACACCCTGTTCCTGCACACCGACGGGCTCGTGGAGCGTCCCGGCGAGGACCTCGACGAGGGACACCGCCGCCTCGGGGCCGCCCTCGCCCGGCACGCCGGCCTGGCGCCGGACGCCCTGGTCGACGCCACGATCGCCGAGGTCGCGCCGGCCGCCACGGACGACGTGGTGGTGCTCGCCCTGCGCCTCGGCGTGGACGACGACTGACGGTCCGGGGCATCAGCGCGTGCGGCGCCAGAAGCTGTTGTACGGGGTGAGCTTGTCGACGAAGGTCCAGCCGGTGGCCTGCAGGTAGCCGATCACGGCGTGGTCCACGAAGTCCTCGACCAGCAGGAACGCCTCCGCGGCGTGCGAGGTCGTGGCCAGGGCGCCGTCGAGCGCCGGGACCTCGTAGCCCTCGACGTCGATCTTGAGCACGACGACGTCGTCGCGCGGCACCTCGGGCAGCCCGGCGAGCGTCGCGTCGACCGTCGTCACCGCGACCTGCTCACGACGCGCTCCCGCCACGAGGTCGGCGCGCAGCCCGCTGCTGCCCGGCTCCTCGGCGTCGAAGGTGAGCTGGAGCCGGTCGACGGTGCCGTCGCCGCAGGCCGCGCGCACCCGGTGCACCCGGTCGGCGACCCCGTTGCCCTCGACGTTGCGGGCGAGCAGTTCGTGCGAGGCGTAGGCCGGTTCGAAGGCGACCACGGTGACCTCGGGGTCGTGCCGCGCGACGGTCACCGTGTAGGTCCCGAGGTCGGCCCCGATGTCGAGGAACGTCACCGTCCGGCCCGCCGCGCGGTAGCGGTCCAGCTCGACGAGCAGGCGGTCGACGTCCGGGCGCTCGAAGGCCGGGGAGGCGCACGCCGCGTCGATCGTGCCGGGACGGACCGCGAACCGGCCGAAGCGGGAGTCGACCTCGTCGATGTGCAGGCCCCGCAGCGGGGCCGGGCGCCGTCCGGTGGCGCGGGCGACGGAGTAGGACCACTCGTAGGCCGCGAGCCGCAGGCGGTGCGAGCGGACGTCGGTGACCATGCCGACGGTCTTGTCCCGCACGTAGGAGGCGACGAAGCGGGCCTTGTCCCGACGTCGGAAACCGAAGGGGCGCGAGAGGACCGGCGCAGAGGTCATGGTGTGAACATCGCAGCCTGGAGCCGTCGACGTTAGGCCGATCGTGTGAGCAGCACTCGGACGAGTGGCGCCCGCGACCCGTCGTCGGGACGACAGGACCGGGAGTGCGGCGGAGTGCGCCAGGGGTGGTGCATTCCGCCGCACTCGCGCGGCCGGGCTACGCCTGCGCGACGGGCGCCGGCTCCCCCGTGAGCGACCGCTCGATCTCCTCGAGGCTGCGGCCCTTGGTCTCGGGCAGCAGGCGCTGGACGAAGACGAACGCCAGGAACGTCATGACGGCGAAGAACAGGAAGTTCCAGCCGGCCCCGAAGGTGTCGAGCAGCGAGGGGAACGCGAGCGCGACCGCCATGTTGAACAGCCAGTTGAACGTCACGCAGATGCTCACGCCGGCGGCCCGGACGCGCAGCGGGAACAGTTCCGGCAGCGCCACCCACTGCACCGGGCCCCACGAGATCGAGAACGACGCGATGTAGACGATGATCCCGACGAGGGTGAGCGTGAGCAGCAGCGGCCCCTGCGTGAGCCCGACGAGGTTGGTGACCGTCAGCAGGATCATCGCCGCGCACATCCCGAGCGCCCCGAACAACAGCAGCGGCCGGCGGCCGGCGCGGTCGATGAGGAACATCCCGGGAATGGTCATCACCATGTTCACCGCGCCGATCCCGACGTTCGCGAGAATGGCGCCCGAGGCCCCGAACCCGACGTTCGTCAGCAGCGTCGGGGCGTAGTAGATGATCGTGTTGATCCCGACGAAGTTCTGGAAGAACACGAGCAGCATCCCGACGACGAAGATCGGCCGCAGCCGGGGCCGGAGCAGGGCCTTCGGGCCGAGGTCGTCGGTGCCGGACTCGTCGCCCACCGACGCGTGGATCTCCGCGAGTTCGGCGTCGGCGGCCTCCTCGCTGCCGCGCAGCCGCGTGAGCACGGCGCGGGCGTCGGCCTCGCCGCCGGGCTTGTTCGCCACCAACCAGCGCGGGCTCTCGGGCTGGGTGTAGATGCCGACCGCGAGCAGCACGGCGGGGACCACGCCGATGCCGATCATCCAACGCCAGCCGTGGATGTCGGAGAACGCGAAGTCGGTGACGTAGGCCAGGAAGATGCCGATGGTCACGAGCAGCTGCATCAGCGAGGTCAGGCGCCCGCGGATCTCCTTCGGCGCCAGTTCGGAGAGGTACATCGGGACGACGACGGAGATGATCCCGACGCCGATCCCCATCACGAACCGGAACCCGATGAGCATCGCCGCGTTCAGCGCGAGCGCCGCCCCGAGCGTGCCGATCACGAACACCACGCCGCCGGCGAAGATCAGCCGCCGCCGTCCGAGGCTGTCCGCGAGCCGCCCCGAGAGGCCGGCGCCGAGCATCGCGCCCACGAGCAGGCCGGAGACGACGAGGCCCTGCAGCAGCGGCGAGAGCGGGATGTCGTCGGGGATGTAGAGCAGCGCCCCCGAGATCACGCCGGTGTCGAAGCCCCAGAGGATGCCGCCGAGGGCCCCGAAGAACCAGATCGCGGCGGTCCGACCGCGCTGCCGAGTCGCCATGCCAGACCTCACCGTAGGTTGTGTAGCCCAACTTCTCCGGAGATGGTGCAGGCGCTTGCGTCCTGCGGCAACGCGAACCTCACATCCCGACGACAGGTCGGGCAGGATCGGCGGGCATGGCCCGGACCGACCACGCCGCGCGGGTGGTCGCGGCCGCCCCCGCCGCCGTGCGCGCCGCCCTCCTCGACCCCGACGCACTGACGTCCTGGCTCCCGCCGGAGGGCATGCGCGGACGGATCCAGCGGTGGGACCCGCGGCCGGGCGGCGGGTTCCGGATGGAGCTGACCTACCTCGACGCCACGGACGCGCCCGGGAAGTCGACCGCCGGCACCGACGTCGTGGACGTCGCGTTCGGGGCCCTCACCGACGACCGCGTCGTCTGGCGGACGGAGTTCGTCGCCGACGACCCGGCCTTCGCGGGCGTCATGACGATGACGTGGTCGTGGTCGGCGGGGCCGACCGGCACCGAGGTGGTCGTCACCGCCACCGACGTCCCGCCCGGGATCGGGCCGGACGTGCACGAGGAGGCCATGGCGTCCTCACTGGCCCACCTGGCCGCCGTCGTGGAGGGCTGACAGCTCCCGCGCCACCGCTCCCCCGAGGGCCACGTTGGCCCGGTACAGCGCGAGGTTGACCTCGAGACTGCGGCCCTCGCTGGCGCGGTGCAGGTGGTCGAGCAGGTGCGGCGTCGTGTCCTTCCCGCGCACACCCTGTGCCTCCGCGTCGGCGAGGGCGCCCTCGAGCACCGCACGGTGCAGCGCGTCGTCGAGCTCGTCGGCCCCGTCCACCGGGTTGGCCAGCAGCACCGCCGAGTGCAGGCCGAGGGCGTCGCGCGCCCGGACGACCGCGGCGACCTCGGCGGGCGTCTCGACGCGGTCGGCGATCCCGAAGCCCGAGTCGCGCACGTAGAACCCCGGGAACGTCGTCGTCCGGTAGCCCAGCACGGTGACCTGCAGCGTCTCCAGCCGTTCCAGCGTCGCCCCGACGTCGAGGATCGACTTCACACCGGCCGACACCACGAGGATCGGCAGCCCGGCGAGCGCGACGAGGTCCGCCGACTCGTCGAACGTCTCGGCGGCGCCCCGGTGCACGCCGCCGAGCCCGCCCGTGGCGAACACCCCGACCCCGGCCCGGTGCGCGAGCAGCGCCGTCGCCGACACCGTGGTCCCGCCCGACCAGCCCTGCGCCATCGCGACCGGCAGGTCCCGGGTGCCGACCTTGTGCACGTCGTCGGCGGCCCCGAGCCGGTCGATCTCGTCGGTCGACAGCCCGACCGTCGGGCGCCCCTCGATGACCCCGACGGTCGCCGGGACCACCCCCGCGTCGCGGAGCAGCTCCTCGGCGTCCCGCGCGGCCGTCACGTTGCGCGGCCGCGGCAGGCCGTGGGTGATGATCGTCGTCTCCAGCGCGACGACGGGGCGGTGGGCCACGACCGCCTCCCGGACCTCGTCGGACACGGCCACGCCCGGGGTGATCGGCATGGGCCCACCCTGCCCGACGGCCCGACCCGCCACCCCTGCGCGAGGTGCCCCTTCGTGCCACGGGAACGTCGGGATCCTCGCCGCACGCCTTGGTGCGGTCCCGACGGCGGGTTAGGGTCGCTCCATGATCGCGGCGGTGCTGCTGACCACGCGGGGTCACATCGACCTCGCGCGGGTCGCCTCCGCGCTGTGTCGCGGCTGACGTCTCGTCGCCGCCCCGTTCCGCCTCCCGGCCCGCCTCCCGCGTGGGGGAGGCCTCGCGCGCCCGGAACTCCCCTCCCGATGCGGGCCCGCCGTCGTGCGCCGGCCCGTCCCGCCCTGCGAAAGGACCCCCATGACCGCGACCGTCCCGCCCGAGACGACCTCGGACGCGGAGCTCGACGAACGCTTCGCGCCCGTGTTCGCCCGCATCGCCGAGGGCGCGCTGCAGCGCGAGCACGACCGGTCGCTGGCCTTCGACGAGGTGGCCGCCCTCAAGGAGGTGCGGTTCGGCGCCCTGCGCGTCCCCGTCGAGTACGGCGGCTACGGCGCCTCGGTGCGCCAGCAGTTCCGGCAGCTCGTGGCGCTGGCGGCCGCCGAGTCCAACCTCCCCCAGGCCCTGCGCGTGCACTGGTGGTTCGTCGAGGAGCAGCTGCTCGACCAGCCGGGCCCCGACCGCGAGCGGTGGCTGCGCGCCGTGGCCGACGGCCGCCTCGTCGGGAACGCCATCTCCGAGCCCGGGGTCGGCGCGATCGACCGCTACCGGACGACGCTGACGCCGGACGGGGACGGCTTCCGCCTGAACGGCACGAAGTACTACAGCACGGGCAGCCTCTACTCCGACCACATCATCGTGGCGGCCGACCGGGACGGCGAGCGGCTCGCGGTCCTCGTGGACGCCGACGCCGAGGGCATCACCCAGCACGACGACTGGGACGGGTTCGGCCAGCGCCTCACCGCGAGCGGCACCACCGAGTTCAGCAACGTGTTCGTACCCGGGGACCGGGTGCTCGGACCGGGCTACGGGACGCCGGGGCGGACCTACGGCACCTCCTACCTGCAGCTCGTCCAGCTCGCGGTCCTCGCCGGGATCGCGCAGCGGGCCACCGACGACGTGTCCGAGTGGGTCCGCCACCGCACCCGCTCGTACACCCACGCGGTGGCCGACCTGCCGAAGGACGACCCGCTGGTGCAGCAGGTGATCGGCCGCCTGTCGTCGGCCGCCTACGCCTCCCGGACGATCGTCCTCGAGATCGCCGACCAGCTCGACCACATCCTGGTGGGCCACGACGACGACGCCGACCTGCTCGACCGCGTCGAGTTCGACGTCGCGCGCGCCCAGGCCGCGGTGATCCCGACGGTGCTCGACGCCACCACACAGCTCTTCGAGGTCGGCGGCGCGTCGATCACCTCCGAGGCCCTGCGCTTCGACCGGCACTGGCGCAATGCGCGCACCATCTCGACCCACAACCCGCTGATCCAGAAGCTCCGGACCGTCGGCGACCACGTGCTCAACGGCGCGGAGCTGCCCTACGCCTGGAGCGCCGGCAAGCGCTGACCCCCCGCCCCCCGGCGCGAGGGGAACCCTCGAGCCACAAGAACGCTCGAATCCTCCCCCCGCGGCCGGGTGGCAGCGCTGCGCCGTTCGCGAGACGTGCACCAGGCAGACCGACCGGCCGCCGGACCTGCCCCACGTACCACTCGCGGAGGCCCGGGTGGCCACGCGCCGGGGGCGGCGAGCGCGCGTCCGGCGCGACCTACCCTGGCCGCGTGCCGATGACCGCGAAGTACGCGACCACGTGCGGGGTGTGCGCCGCCTCCGTCTCCCCCGGCGAGCAGATCGCGAAGGCCGGTCAGCGGTGGGCGCACGTGGCCTGCGCCGACGGCGCGGACCAGGCGGCCCCGTCGTCGGGAACGACGAAGCGCACGACGGCGAAGGCCGCGAAGCCGGCCCGCGCGGACATGCCCGCCGCCGAGGGCGCCCTCGAGGTGTGGACCGACGGGGCGTGCTCGGGCAACCCCGGGCCCGGTGGCTGGGCGTGGGCGACGAAGGACGGCCGGCAGGCGAGCGGTGGTGAGTCCCCGACCACCAACCAGCGCATGGAGATCCGCGCGGCGCTCGAGGCCGTGCGGGCGCTCGAGGGGCCGCTGGTGGTGGTCAGCGACTCGACCTACGTCGTGAACTGCTTCCGCGACGGCTGGTGGAAGGGCTGGATCGCCCGGGGCTGGGTGACGAGCGCGAAGAAGCCCGTGGTCAGCCGGGACCTGTGGGAACCGCTGATCACCCTGGTCACCGAGCGCGGCGACATCTCCTTCCGCTGGGTGAAGGGCCACTCCGGGGACGAGATGAACGACCTGGTCGACCGGCTCGCCGTCGAGCAGTCGAAGGCCCTCGCGTAAGGCCGTGGCCTGCCCCTGCGCGTGTCCTGTCCCGTTCGAGGTCCGGTCCGCGTATAGTCGGGGCTGCGGCACCATTCGTGGGGTCGCACGGTCCGGGTGACTCACCGGTTCTTCGCAGGGCGGTCCGCTCCTGCGGCGGTGGTCCCGGGCAGCGGGTCGAGGTCGCACCTCGCGGGACGCAGCCAGAGCGTTCCCCGCGGCGCACCCGGCCCTCACTGTCACGCGACAGGCCCGCACGGCGCACCGTCGGCCGTGCACGGAGGAGGAGTACGTGGCTCGAGGAGGCCAGCCCACGCGGGCTCGCCGGGGCGCCGGCGGCAACGACCGGCGCCGTGGTCGCCGGGGCGCCGACGACGTGATGTCGGTGCTCCAGCGCGCCGTGCGCGAGGTCAAGACCGCGCTGGGCAACGAACGCGTGACGCCGTCGGTGCGCACCAAGTTCCAGGCGGTCGCGCTGATGCTGCGCGACGAGCGCGCGCGGGTCCGGGCCGACGAGTCCCTCGGGGAGACCAGGCGCGGCGAGCAGCTGAAGCGGCTCGACGACGTCGCCACCTCGCTCGCGATGAGCGCCGTCCGCGACTCCCGGCTCATGGCGCTGCTCTCCGAGGACGCCGTCGTCTCCGACGAGGCCCGCGCCCTCGAGCGCGACATGCTGCGCAAGGCCGGCGTCGAGGTGGAGCCCGAACCGGAGCCCGAGCCCGAGGAGGAGCCGGTCGCCCCGGTGCGCTCCGGGGTCGTGCCGCAGTCGGTCATCTCGCGCCAGCTGGCCAACCCCTTCATGGAGCCCGACTACTCGATCGAGCGCCCGAGCGCCCCGCGCCCGTCCCGGCTCGCGAGCTGGGAGCTCCTCGAGCCGCTGCTGCGCTCCTTCGAGCGCGCCGGCGCCGGCGCCCCGGCCTGCATGGACCTCCCCGAGCCCGGCTCGCTGCGCACCCGCGGCGGCCAGGACCTCATGCCCCATCAGGGCGAGGTCGTCGAGGCCGTCGCCGAGGGCCACCGCACCTTCCTGCTCGCCGACGAGCCCGGGCTCGGCAAGACCGCCCAGGCGTTGCTCGCCGCCGAGGCCGCCGAGGCGTACCCGCTGCTCGTCGTCGTCCCGAACGTCGTCAAGACCAACTGGGTGCGCGAGGCCGGCCTCTGGTGCCCGCGCCGCGGCGTCACCGCGGTGCACGGGAACGGCGACTCGGTCGACGGCTTCGCCGACATCGTCGTGGTCAACTACGACGTCCTCGACCGGCACGTCGGCTGGCTCGGCGACTTCGGGTTCCGCGGGATGGTCGTCGACGAGGCGCACTTCATCAAGAACAAGGGCTCGCAGCGCTCGCAGCACGTGCTGACGCTGTCGGAGAAGATCCGCTCGTTCGCCGGGCGACCGCTGCTCATGGCCCTCACCGGCACGCCCCTGATCAACGACATCGAGGACTTCCTCGCGATCTGGGAGTTCCTCGGCTGGATCGACGACAAGAAGCCCCTCGGCGACCTCATGGACTCCCTGACCGAGACCGGCCTGACGCCGGCCGACCGGGGCTTCTACCCCGAGGCGCGGCAGGCCGTGGTCGACATGGGGATCGTCCGGCGCCGCAAGGTCGACGTGGCCGCCGACATCCCGGAGCGGCTGATCGCCGACCTCCCGGTCGAGCTCGACGGCCCGACGGGACGGTCCATCCGCGCCGCGGAGCGCGACCTCGCCGCGCGGATGATGTCGCGGTACGACGAGGCCCTCGCGACCCGCCGTCAGGACCGCGAGGTCGAGGGCATCGACCACGACCTGGTCCGCCTCGTCGCGACGTGGGAGCAGAAGGACGCCGAGAACTCCCCCAACGGCGACAACGTGTTCAGCATGATGCGCCGCATCGGGCAGGCGAAGGCGTCGCTGGCCGCCGACTACGCCGCGCAGCTCGCCCGCAGCGCCGGCAAGGTCGTCTTCTTCGCCAAGCACGTCGACGTCATGGACGAGGCGCAGGCGACCTTCGACAAGCAGGGCGTGCGGTGGTCGGCGATCCGGGGCGACCAGTCCCGCACCGCCCGGCAGAAGAACATCGACGCGTTCGTCGAGGACCCCGAGGTCCAGGTCATCGTCTGCTCCCTGACGGCGGCCGGGGTCGGCATCAACCTGCAGGTCGCGTCGAACATCGTGCTCGCCGAGCTCCCCTGGACCGCCGCCGAGCAGACCCAGGCGATCGACCGGTGCCACCGCATCGGCCAGGCGATGCCGGTCACCGCGTGGCGCATCCTCGCGGCGCAGACGATCGACGCCCGGATCGCCGAGCTGATCGACGACAAGGCCGGGCTCGCCGCCGTGGCCCTGGACGGGTCGGACGAGGAGATCGCGTCGGCGGACGCCCAGCACGCGACGTTGGTCGCACTGCTCACCAGCGCGCTGGAGTCGCGGACGCCCGCCCTGTCCTGACGACGGGGCGGGGCTCCCGTCCGGGCCCCGACCCCCGCGAGTGGTACGTCAGGCAGGTCCCGTGCCCCTCGAACCTGCCTGACGTGCACCTCGCGGCGAGCGGGCCGGTTCGGTCACTCCACCTCGAGGTCCGACGGCGGCTCGACCTCGCGGTGCAGGATCTTGCCGGTCGGGCCCTTCGGCAGTGCGTCGACGACCCAGACGTGGCGGGGGTACTTGTAGGCCGCGAGCTGCTCCTTCGCGTAGGCCTTGACCTCCTCGACGTCGATCTCGGCGTCGCCGCGGACCGAGATCGCCGCGCCGACCTCCTCGCCGAGGCGGGAGTGCTTGAGCCCGACCACGGCGACCTCGGCGACCGAGGGGTACTGGTAGAGCACCTCCTCGATCTCCCGCGGGTAGACGTTGTAGCCGCCGCGGATGATGAGCTGCTTCTTGCGGTCGACGATGAAGAAGTAGCCGTCCTCGTCGACCTTCGCGAGGTCGCCGGAGCGGAACCAGCCGTCGGGGATCGACTCGGCGGTGGCCTCCTCGCGGCCGAAGTACCCGGCCATCACGCCCTCGCCGCGGATGGCGATCTCGCCGACCTCGCCGGCCGGGACGTCCTCGCCGTTGTCGTCGACGAGTCGCAGCTCCATGCCCGGCACGGGGAGGCCGATCGAGCCGGCCTTGCGGTCCTGGTCGGGCTGGTTGAACGAGGCGACCGGCGAGGTCTCGGACAGGCCGTAGCCCTCGAGGATCGTGGCCTCGAACTTCTTCTCGAACGAGTGCAGCAGCTCGACCGGCAGGGCGGCGCCCCCGGAGATGCAGGTCCGCAGGCTGCTGGTGTCGGCCTGCGCGTCGGTGTCCAGCAGCGCGCCGTACATGGTGGGGACGCCCTCGAAGACCGTCACCTTCTGCTGCTCGATGATCTCCAGGACCGCCTTCGGGTCGAAGCGCGGGATGAGCGCCAGCGACGCCCCGGACGCCACCGCGGCGTTGAGCCCGCAGGTCAGGCCGAAGACGTGGAAGAGCGGGAGGCAGCCCATGATGACGTCGTCGGGCGTCGTCCGGATGAGCGCCTCGACCGTGGTCCGGCAGTTGGTGTCGAGGTTGTGGTGGGTCAGCATCGCGCCCTTGGGCTGCCCGGTGGTGCCCGAGGTGTAGAGGATGACCGCGAGGTCCTCGTCGCCCCGCTCGACCGGGTCGGTGACCGGCTCGCCGTCGAGCTGCCCGTCGGCGGGCCCGGCGGCGGGGAGCTCGAGCACCTTCAGCCCGGCGGCCTCGGCCGCGCCGCGGGCGGCCTGCGCCACCTCGTCGAGGGCGATGACCACGCTCGCGCCGGAGTCCTCCAGGTAGTAGCTCACCTCCCGCTGGGTGAGCATCGGGTTCATCGGGACCACGCCCGCCCCGACGAGCAGCGCGCCGTAGAAGCCGATCGGGAAGGCCGGGACGTTCGAGGAGACCAGGCCCACCCGGTCCCCCGGTTGCACGCCGAGCTCGAGCAGGGCGCCGCCGACCGCCCGCGCGGACGCGAGGAAGGAGGCGTAGTCGATCTCCTCCCCGCCGGCCCGGAGCGCGATCCCGTCCGGAGACCTGTCCGCCGTGTCGACCAGGTTCTGTGCGAGGTTCACCGTCGTACCCCCAACTGTGTATGCGAGGGGGAATCGAACCACGGATGTCCGACGGTCAGCGCGGGACGGACCCGTCGAGGTACACCCACCGTCCGTCGACGCGCGTGAACCGGCTCCGTTCGTGCTGGGCGCCGTCCTGGTGGTGGGCGCGGAACTCGACGACGCCCTCGGTGTCGAACAGCCCGCCCGCGACGCGGTCGACGATCTCCAGGCCCCGCCACCGGGTGTCGGGCTCGAGCTCGAGCGTGGCGGGCCGGGTCCTCGGGTGCCACGTGCGCAGCAGGTGCTCGACGTCGTGGTGCACGAACGCGGTGTAGCGCGACCGCATCAGGGCCTCCGCCGTCGGCGGGGCCGCCCCGTCGGGTCCGAGGTAGCGCCCGCAGCACGCCTCGAACGTCTCGGACGATCCACAGGGACACCGGCGGGCGGACACGGGCGCCGAGGATAGGCGCCCGCGTCCGTGAGCCGAGCCGTCAGGCGGTGCTCGCGATGTTGAGGACGGTGACGGTGCCGTCGAGCAGGTTGGTCACGTAGGCCTGCCGTCCCTCGGGCCCGACCGCGACGCTGGTCGGGCCGCGGCCGGTCGGGACCGTCGCGGTGATCTGCAGGGTCTGCGTGTCGAGCACCTGGATGGAGTTGGCGTCGACGGGCGCGATGTAGGCGTGCTTGTTGTCGGCGGCCAACGTGATGTCCTGCGGGTGGTCCTGGGTGGGCACCGTGGCGACGACCCGGTTGGTGTCGGTGTCGGTCACCGACAGCGTGTTGTCGTCGTAGTTGGCGTTGAGCAGCATCGGCGAGTTCGGCATCCGCACGATCGAGTGGGGGCTCTTCCCGACGGGGGTCGTGCTCAGGATCGCGTCGGTGCCCGTGTCGATCGTGGTCAGCAGGTTCGACTCGTGGTTGGCCGCGTACAGCCGGGTGCCGTCCGGCGACAGGTCGACCCAGTGCGGGTTCGGGGCCACGACGATCGTGGTGACCACGCTGTCGTCCGCGGTGTCGATGACCGTGATCGAGCTGGAGTCGTGGTTGGGCACGTAGACCCGCGAGCCGTCCGGCGAGACGTGCAGCGCGAACGGGCGCTTGCCGGTGGGCACCCGGGCGACCACGGCGGCCGTGCCGGTGTCGATGACCGCGACCTCGCTGACCGAGTAGTCCTGGTTGGTCACGCTGACGTAGGCCCGCGAGCTGTCCGGGGAGAAGGCGACGAACTGCGGTCCGCCCTCCGGGACCGCGATGGTGCCGGTGACGGTGTTCCGGGTGGTGTCGAAGACGGTGACCATCCCGGCCTGCCGGTTCGCGATGTAGGCGAACTTCCCGCTCGGCGCGATCTCCATGTAGCCCGGCGTCGGCCCCACCGGCACGGTCTGCGCCACGGTCGGGGTCGCCACGGAGTTCGCGACGACGGGTCGGGTCGGCGCGGCCGCCCCGCCCTGCTGCCCGGCGGCGAACCCGCCGCCCCCGGAACCGGTGCTCCGGCCGACGACGACGCCCACGGTGACGGCGACGACCACCACCAGCAGCACCACGGCCGCGGCGAGCAGGACCGTCCGCCGCCCCCGGGGCGACGGCGCGGGGGCGCCCGCGGACTCGGCGGGCCGGCCGGGTGGGGACGGCGGGGACGGCGGTGGTGACGACGGCGGGGTCGGTGCCGGTGCCGGTGGCGGCGCGGCCCGCCCGGACGACGGGCCGGCCGTCCGGGGGCGGCCGGAGGTCGGGACGGCGGTCGTCCGGGCCTCGGTGCCCGTCGGCGCCTCGGCGGTCGCGACCGTGGTGGTGGGGGCGTCCAGCGCGGTGGCCGCCCCGGCGGGTGCCGCGGGGGCGGACGGCGGGGCGGACACGGACGCGCCGGCGGCCACCGGGACGGGGGCCGACGCGGGCGCGGAGACGCTCGGCGCGGGCTCGGGGACCGGGACCGGGCCGGACGTCGACGCCCCGAGGGCCGCCCGGGCGGCGCGGGCGAGCTCGCCCGCGCCGGCGTAGCGCTCGGCCGGGTCCTTGGCCATCCCGCGCACGACCACGTCGTCGAGCGCGTCGTCGATCCCGGGCACGACCTCGCTCGGGCGCCGCGGGCTGAGGTAGACGTGCGCGTACATCTGCGACGGGAGGTCCGAGCCCGGGAACGGCTTGGCGGCGGTCAGGCACTCGAAGAGCACGCAGGCGAGCGCGTAGACGTCGGTCCGGGCGTCGACCTCGCGGTTCTCGAACCGCTCGGGCGCCATGTAGTCCAGGGTGCCGAGCGTGGCCCCGGAGACCGTCGCCCACGACCGGGTGTGCCCCGCGGCGTGCGCGAGGCCGAAGTCGACGACGTAGGCGAAGTCGCTCGGCGTGACGAGGATGTTGGACGGCTTGATGTCGCGGTGCACGAGACCCTCGGCGTGGGCGGCGTCGAGGGCCTCCGCCACCTGCGCGACGAGGGCGACGGCGCGCTCGGCCCCGAGCGGCCCGGTCTCCTCGATGACCTGCGCCAACGGCTTGCCGTCCACGAGCCGCATGTCGATGAAGAGCCGGCCGTCGATCTCGCCGTAGTCGTGGATCGGGACGACGTGCGGCTCCCGGAGCTTCGCGACCGCGTAGGACTCCTGCCGGAACCGGCGCTGGAAGATCGGGTCCCGGCTCGTCGACTCGGGCAGCAGCTTGAGCGCCACGTCCCGGTTGCGCCGGGTGTCGAACGCGCGGTGGACCTGCCCCATCCCGCCCGCGCCGATGAGCTCGCCGATCTCGTACTGCCCGAACACGGTCATCCCGTCCGCCCTGCCTCGTCGAGTACCAGTTGTCCGCGGTCCACCCGGACGGGCCGGGCCGCGAGCGGACCGAGGGCCGGGCCCCGGGTGACCGCGCCGTCGAGGTCGAAGCGGCTGCCGTGGCAGGGGCAGACGATCGCGGCGTCGGTGACCTCGCCGACGAGGCACCCGTCGTGCGGGCAGACCGCCGAGAAGCCGCGAAGATCGCCCGCCGTCGAGCGGGTGACGACGACGGCGAAGCGCTCGTAGACGACGCCCCCGCCGCGGGGCACCGCGTCCGCCGGCCCGAGAACCGTGCCCGGTCCCCCGGCCACGGCGCCGCCCACCGGGCGGCCGGGCGCGAAGCCGGCGCTCCCCCCGGACGGCGGCGCGGCGGGACCGCAGGCCGCCGTCAGCGAGGCCAGGACCCCGCCGGCCAGGACCGCCCGCCGGTCCGGGCGGGTGCACCGCTCGTGCGCCACCTCCCGCTCCCTACATCCGCACCGGGTCCGCCATCCCGACGACGACGGTGCGGTCGCCCTCGTAGGCGTCCCGTCCGTGCGCGGTCCGGATGTTGTCGACCACCAGTAGGTCCCCGGCCTGCCACGGCTCGCGCAGCGTGTGCGCCGTGTACGCCCCGTTGATCAGGTCCACGACGTCCTCGCCGATGGGCTCCCCCTCGCCGAAGCGGGTGGTGAACGGCAGGCCGTCGGGTCCGTGGAGTTCGACGAGGTACTCGCGGACGTCGGGGTCCAGGGCCCACTCGCTGAGGAACGCCACCTGGTTGAACCAGCAGGGCCGCCCGTCGACCGGGTGCCGGACGATCGCGCGCCGCCGCTGCCGGGTGCGCAGCCCGCCGTCGGGGTCCCAGGCGAACTCGATGCCGTTCGCCCGGCAGTACTGCTCCACCGCGCCGCGGTCCCCGGTGCCGAACGCCTCGGCCCAGGAGGCCCCGATGTCGTCGTTGTAGTGGCGGACCAGCAGCCAGCCCTCCCGCTCGAAGCGGGCGACGAGCGCGGGCGGGAGCGCCTGCAGCACGGCCGCCCCGTCCCCGACCGGGGTCGCGCCACCCCGTGCGGGCGCGGCCAGACAGGCGAAGAACATGAAGGCCGGCGGGTCGGGCACGTAGCTCAGCTCGTTGTGCAGGCACATCTGCTGGCTCGCGGGCCACGGGGTGGCCGACTGCAGACCGTCGACGAGGCGGGTGCGCGGCGCGAACGGCTCGCGCTCGCCGGTCAGGCCCCCCGAGGTCAGCCGCTGCATCACCGCGGCCGTGACGGCCTGGTCGCGCAGCCCGAGCCCGCGCACCAGCACCGACCCGTGGCGGGCCAGGATCTGGCGCACCTCGGTGCGGTGGTGGTGCGCCCAGCCGACGGGGTCGGCGGCGCCGTCGGCGCGCAGGACCGGCGGGCGGCCGGCCTGCAGGTCGAGCGGGGCGGGGGGTCCGAGGGTCGCGGACATGGTCACTCCTCCGACGGCGGGGGTGGGACGGCGGCGCCCGCGTCGGGCAGCCGGTGCGGGCGGGAGAGCTGGCCGGCGCTCCCGTAGTGCTCCTCGCGCCACGCCGGGGAGTACACGGTGTCGAGGTAGCGCTCGCCCTGGTCGGGCGCGAGGGTCACCGCGGGCGTGGTCGGGGTGGCGTGCCGGGCGAGCCAGCGGGCGGCGCCGGCGACGACGGTGCCGGTGGAGCCTCCGAAGAGGAACCCGCGCATCGCCAACCGCTGGCACATCCGGACGGTGTCGGTCTCCGGGACGACGACGACGTCGTCGACGAGGGAGCGGTCGAGCGCCGGCGGCGTCATACCCATGCCGAGCCCGGGGATGTGCCGCGGGGACGCCGGTCCCCCGAAGCTCACCGACCCCTCGACGTCGATCGCGACGACGCGGACGTCGGGCCGGTGCTGCTTGAACCAGCGGGCGTTGCCCATGAGCGTGCCGCAGGTCCCCGCGCCGACGAAGAGCACCTCGAGCCCGGGGAACGCCCGGGCGATCGCCGGGGCGGTCGCCGCGTAGTGGGCGCCGGCGTTGGCGGGGTTCTCGTACTGGTTGAGCCAGACGGTGTCGGGGTTGCGGTCGCAGAGGTCCTTCAGGTGTTCCAACCGGGCCCCGAGCAGCCCGGTCTCCGGGTGCGGCGTGGAGATCACGTGCACCTCGGCGCCGTAGGTCTCCATGAGGCGGCGGGTCTGCGGATTGCACCGGTCGTCGGTGACGCAGATGAATCGGTAGCCGCGATTCGCACTCACCATTGCGAGGGCGACCCCGAGATTGCCCGACGACGACTCCACGATGATCGACCACGGATTGAGCTGGCCCGCGATCTCCGCGGCCTCCACCATCGCGGCCGCCGCCTTGAGCTTCACCGAGCCCGCGAAGTTCATTCCCTCGACCTTGCAGAACAGCGCCTGGTCCACGATCGGACGCAGGTCGACGAACAGGTCGTGGGTGTTGAACTGCTGGGGGGCCGAGACGACGTTCGGCGCCGGGCCGTGCGGCGGCCGGGACCGGGGCGCGGGCGGCGCCGGCGCGGGTGGTCCCGCCGTCCGGCGGCCGTCGCGCACCGGCGGCGGGCCCGACCGGCCTGACCGTGGATCCGGCGCGACCAGCGCCGCCCGGCCGTCGTCGGTGTAGGAGACCTGCACCGTCGTGCCCGGGGCCACGGCGACGGTCGCCGCGTCGAGTCCGTGCAGCTCGATCCGCACCGTGGTGCCCGAGTCGTCGGAACGGTTCATCGCCCTACCCCCTCACCCTGGTCCCGTGTGGCGCACAGCATGTCCCATCCGGACGCTCTCCGGAATTGACCTGACACTTTTCGCCACGCCCGGTCACCCGCGGTCACCGACCATTCTGGAATCGTTCAACGTCGCTCGGGCCCGGTCCCGTAGCGCTGCATCTCGTGGAAGAAGCCGTCGATCTCCTGCAGGTTCCCGGCGTGGGCGATCTCGTCGTACACGGCCTTTCCGACGGCGAGATCCAGAATGCCGAGCCCGAACGGCGAGAACACCACGGTCCGGCCCTCCGGCGGTGTCAGCCGGCCCGCCATCACGTCGTCGAGCGTGCCGTCGACGAAGTCGCGGTGGCCCACCTGCTGCTCCGCGAGGTGCAGCGAGGTGTTGGCGCGCAGGCAGTGGTCGACGTCGTCGACGACGTTCGTCGCGTCCAGCACGATCTCCGGGGCGAGGTCGCGCAGCGACACGTGCAGGACCAGGGGGTGGTGGTCGAACCAGGCCGGGTCGTGGACGTGCGGCTCGCCGGCCACCGTGGCGAAGACGACGAGGTCACTGCTCCGGATCAGCGACCCGGCGTCCTCGTGGACGGTCACCGCGGTGGTCGGGTCGTGGCGGTCGAGGTAGCCGCGGAAGCCGGCGGCGCTCTCCGGGTTCAGGTCGAACACCCCGACCTCGTCGAACTCCCACCCGGTCCCCGAGAGGTAGGTGTGCAGGTAGCGCGCGATCAGCCCGACGCCGAAGAACCCGACCCGCCGGGGCCGCGTCCGCCCGGCGGTGAGCCGGTCGGCGGCGAGCGCGGCCGAGGCCGACGTCCGCACCGCGTTGATGATCGAGGCCTCGAGGCAGGCGAACGGATAGCCGGTCGCGTGGTCGTTGAGGATCAGGACGGCCGACGCGCGCGGGCGGCCCTCGGCGACGTTGTCGGGGAAGCTGGACACCCATTTGATGCCGTCGACCCCGACGTCACCGCCCACCGAGGCGGGCAGCGCGATGATCCGGGAGTTCGGCTTGTCCGGGAAGCGCAGGAAGTACGACGGCGGGTTGCTCGTCCGTCCCTCGCCGTGCATCCGGTAGGCCTGCGCGACCACGTCGACGATCTCGCGCTCGCGGCCGTGCAGGGCGGCGGCGACCTGCGCCCCCGGGACGACGGCGAAGCCGGGGATCCCGCCGGTCGCGGCGGGGGCGGGTGCGGGGGCAGCGGCGGTGGACATGGTCGCCTCCTGGGCGGTCACGGGGCCGGGCTCGGGTCGGGGGTGGCGGGGTCGGAGCCGGCGGGGTCGGAGCCGCCGCTGCGCTCGTCGAGGAGGGCGGCGAGGTCGGCGAGCACGGGGTGTGCGCCGATCTCGGGGAGGCCGACGGCCTTCTGCAGCCGGACGGCCATCTTCACGGCGAGCAGCGAGGAGCCGCCGCGCTCGAAGAAGTGGGCGTCGCGGCCGATGGCGCTCTCGTCGACCCCGAGCAGTGGCGCCCACACCGCGGCGAGGCGCTGCTCGGTCGGGGTCAGCGGCGCGGTGTCGCCCACCGGGTCCGCCGGGGCGTCGAGTTCGAGGGCCAGCGCGGTCAGGGCCTTGCGGTCGATCTTGCCGTTGGCGGTGACCGGGAGGGCGTCGCGGTGGTGCAGGACCGGCGGCACCATGTAGTGCGGGAGGGAGGCCGCCAGCAGGCCCCGGAGCTCGTCGTCGGGAACGGGGGCGGCGGCGCCGTAGAAGCCGACGAGCTGCTTGCCGCGTCCCGGGCGCTCGCTGACCACCACCGCGGCGTCCCGGACGCCGGGCGCCCGCAGCATCGTGTTCTCGATCTCGCCGATCTCGATGCGGAAGCCCGAGATCTTCACCTGGTGGTCGCGGCGGCCGAGGAAGTCGAGCTTGCCGTCCGGGAGCCAGCGCCCCTGGTCGCCGCTGCGGTAGAGCCGCTCCCCCGGGCGCAGCGGGTCGGGCACGAACGCGGCGCGGGTCCGGTCGGGGTCGTTGACGTAGCCGCGGCCCACGCAGACCCCGGAGAAGACGATCTCGCCGGGGGCGCCGAGCGGCACGGGCTGGAGGGCCGGGTCGACGACGTAGACGCGGACGTTCTGCACGGCCGGCCCGAGCGGGACCCGCTCGTGGTCGGGCACGGCGGTGAGGACCTCGTGGTTGGTGTCGTCGCTGGTCTCGGTGAGCCCGTAGGCGTTGACCAGCGGGACGTCGGGCCGCACGGCGAACCAGCGCACCACCAGTTCCTTCTTCACCGCCTCGCCGGTGACGGCCACGCGCCGCAGGTCCGGGAGCGCCACCGGGGTCTGCTCGAGGTAGGAGACGACGACGTCGAGGTAGGACGGCACGAGCTGGGCGACCGTGACCCGGTGGCGGGCGAGCAGGTCGACGAAGCGCGGCACGTCGAGCACGGCCTCCTGCTCGACCAGCACCGTCGTCGCGCCGACCAGCCAGCCCGCGACCAGCTGCCAGAGGGAGATGTCGAAGCACTGCGGGGCGGTCTGGGCCACCACGGAGTGCTCGTCGACGCCCATGTCGTCGATCTTCGCGAGCAGGTGGTTGAGCATCCCGGCGTGCTCGCACATCGCGCCCTTGGGCTCGCCCGTCGAGCCCGAGGTGAAGTAGAGGTAGGCGAGCCGCTCGGGGCCGACCTCGACGTGGGGGTCGACGTCCGGGTGGTGCTCGGCCCACGCCTCGGCGACCAGCAGCCGGGTGGGGCCCGCCGCGCCGAGCCCGGCCAGGGCCTCGTCGAGGGTGGTCGCCGCGTCGGGCTCGGTGAGCACGAAGCGGGCGCCCGCGCGGGTGAGGACCGTCGCGATGCGGTCGGCGGGGAAGTGCGGCTCGAGCGGCAGGTAGGCCCCGCCCGCCTTGAGGATCGCGAGCACGCAGGCCGCCCAGCCGACGGTGCGCTCGGCGACGACGGCGACGACGTCCTCGGCGCCCAGCCCGCGGGCGAGCAGGGCCCGGGCGATCGCGTCGGAGCGCTCGTCGAGCTCGTGGTAGGTCCAGGACTCCTCGCCCCGCACGAGGGCGACCGCGTCCGGGCGCAGCGCCGCCTGGTCCCGCACCAGGTCGTGCGGCCGGCGGTCGGGCAGCTCGCGGGTCGGGCCGGCCAGCCCGTCCACCTGGAACGCGAGCTCCTCCGGGCCGAGCAGGCACCCCCGGGTCGGGGGCGCGGCCGGGTCGGCGGTCAGCTGCCGCAGCGCGGTGAGGTGGTAGCCGAGGACGCGGCCGGCGGCGTCGTCGTCGAGCACGTCGGCGCGGTGGTCGACCCGCAGCGCGGTGACGCCCCAGACCACCCGCAGCACGGCGGCGTCCGGCAGGGGCGCCGGTCCCGGGTCCTCTGCCGCGGTCGTGTCGAGCACGGTCGGCGGCCAGGTCCCGACGGCGGGGTCGGTGCGGAGGGCGGCGAGGGTCCGGTCGGTGCCCTCCGGGTCGGGCACGCCCGCGGCGCGGACCAGCGCGGCGTGCGCGGCCGCGATCAGCTCGGAGCCGGACGCGACCCCGGTGTCGACGCGGCACGGCCGGGGTTCGTGGTCCGGCCCGACGGCGAGGGCGGTCAGGGTGTCGGGTTCGCCGGTGAGCGCCGCGACGACGCGGGCGTGGGCCGCGAGCACCACGGAGCCGACCCCGACACCGTGGTCGTGGGCGACCCGCCGGACGATCGCCCCGAGGTCGGCGGGGACGGGCGCGACCCGGCTGCCGGTGCGCTCCGGGCCGGGCGGGCCCGGGTGCCAGGCGGGCAGCGGGGTGGCGCCGCTCGCGACGACGGCGCGCCAGTCGGGGCGGGCGCTGGTGGCGGTGTCCTGCACGGTGGTCATCGGGGCCGTCGGTCCTCTCTCGGGCGGGCGGTGGCGTCGACGAGGCCGGCACCGGGCCGGGGTGCGACACGCGGGCCGCCGGGGGGCGGGGGTCCCGGGAACGGGGGGCCGGACCGGGGGGCCGGGCCCGTCGGGCCCATCAGGTGTGCGGGGCCGGGCGGGGGCACCGGGTGGGGGGCGGCGGCGGGCGGCGGGACCCGTCGTCGGGGACCCGGGGAGCACCGCGTGGCGCGGGCGGGGTTGCCGCTCCAGTGCTCCCCCGGCGGCACCTCCTCGCCCTTCATGAGGAAGGTGTCCGGGGCGAGGACCGCGTCGTCGCCGATCGTGGTGCCGTAGTGCACGAACGAGCCGACGCCGAGCGTGACGCGGGCGCCGACGACGACGTGGTCGGACTTGAACCCGCCGTCCTCCTGGGAGTGGCACTGGATGACGGTGCCCTCGCCGAGCGTCGTGTCGTCGCCGAGCCAGGTGAAGGACTTCTCGGTGAGGTTCGCGCCGTCGTCGAACACGCGCCTCCCGACGTGCACGCCGAGCAGGCGCCAGATCCAGGCCTTGAACGGCGTGCCGTTGGCGATCTGCACCCAGTCCGGCGCCGGGACCTTCCAGTAGCGCTCGTGCCGGAGGAACGCCCGGTCGTAGATCGAGCACCCGCCGGGGGCGCGGGACATCAGCGGGCGCAGGCACCGTTCCACCAGCGCGAACCAGAGGGCGAGGACGACGAGGCCGAGCACCTCGACCCCGACGACCTCGGCGGCGCCCGCGGCGATCGGCAGCGACGCGACCAGTGCCACCGAGAGCAGCACCAGGTAGGTGTAGATCCAGCGGACGAGCAGGTGCAGGCCCATGGAGACCGCGTTGTGCCGGTTCTTGCGGCGCAGGAGGGCGGCGAGCTCCGCGGGGTCGGTGACGTCGAGCTCGCTGTCGCGCGCGACGGTGCGGGGGATCTCGAAGCTGGGCGAGCCGAGCAGGCCCACGCCCTGCCGGATGGGTCCGTGCTGCGGGACGGCGACCTTCGTGGCGAGCAGGCAGTCGTCCCCGGTGCGGCCCAGCGGCGGGTAGGCGATGCGGTTGCCGAGGAAGTTGTTCGCCCCGATCCGCGTGGCGGACAGGCGGAACGACGTCGCCGAGTACTCGGCGTTCATCACCGACAGGCCGTCCGCCACGACGGTGCCGGGGCCGACGACGGTGAGGAACGGGTTCTCGTGCTTGACCGCCATGCCGAAGTTCGACCCGGTCTGGCGGATCGGGCGCAGCCGGTAGCCGACCAGGGCGAGGTAGTGGGCGATCGCCGAGCTGTCGCCGAAGAGCTCGACGAAGGGCTTGACGTTGGTGAGCGTGCCGATCGCGCGGTGCTGCCAGTACCGCAGCCCGTAGAGCGGGTGGACGGTGTCCGGGCGCAGGCCGATCGCGAGCAGGCGGGGCAGCGTGGTGACGAGCAGGAGCCCGAGCACGATCGCGCCGAGGTAGATGCCGCCGGAGAGCAGCAGCGTCCGGAGGTGGAAGGCCGGGTCGGCGAGCGAGCCGGCGGGCGGCTCGAGGAGCGCGGCGGCCGCCGGCACGAGCGCCTTGAGCGCGGCGAACGCGACGAGCCCGGCCGGCAGCACGACGGCGACGGCGAGGGCGAGGACGCCGAGCGAGTACAGCACCCGGCGCGCTCCCGTGGCGGGCGCCGGCGGGACCGGGGGCAGGCCGGCGTCCGCGCGCCGGGCCGGCGAGCCGTGCCAGTGCTCCCCCGCCGGGACCGTCTGGCCGGCGTGCAGCGCGGAGGAGTGCGACAGCGAGGCGCCGTCCCCCATCGCCGTCCGGACGTCGAGGACGGTGGACTCGCCGACGACGACGTGCGCGCCGAGGCTGACGCCGCCGATCTCCACCCGCCCGTCGTGCGCGCGGTAGCAGGCGACGACGGCGTCCTTGCGGATCAGCGTGCCGTCGCCGGCACTGAAGAGGTCGGTGCAGACGGGGATCTGCGGGCTGAGGATCACCACGCCCCGCCCGACCCGCGCGCCGAGGGCCCGCAGGTGCCAGGTGTGCAGCGGGGTGCCGGCGAACAGCAGGGTGGCCGGACTGCTGCGGACCAACGTCTTGACCACCCAGAACCGCAGGTAGGCCACGCTCCACACCGGGACCGACCCCGGTCGCCACCGGCCCACGAGCACCCACTTGGCGAGGATCGGCAGCGCGGTCGCCGCGACCAGGCCCGCGGCCGCCGCGCCGACCGCCCGGCCGTAGACCGCGAGCGGTCCCGAGGCCGCCGTGACCCAGGTCGCGCCCCACGTCAGGAGCACCGCGGCGACGTAGCTGTAGGCGAGGAAGCAGAGCAGCTGCGCCACCCCGCACAGGACGAAGGCGGCGGTCCCCGCCCGCGGCCGGTCCGAGTCGGCGCCCTCGCTGTCGGTCCCCGTGTCCGCGGGGGTGTCGGTCTCCTCGGCGTCCCCGGCCCCCGCCGCGCCCGCCGCCGGCGCGAGCGACGCCGCGAGGGCGAGCAGGGTCGGGTTCCGGTAGATGTCGGGCATCCCCACCGACGGCAGCTCCGGGTGCTTGCGCAGCCGCGCGCAGAACCTCGCCATCAGCAGCGAGTCCGCGCCCAGGTCGCGGAAGAAGTCGGCGTCCTCGGGGACGTCACCGCGGCCGAGGACCTCGGCGAGGGTCGCCGCCAGGCCCGCACGGAGGCGGGCGGCCCCGGCGACGTCGGGGGTCACCGGGGCGGGTGCGAGGGCGTCGGCCAGCCCGGCGAGGGTCGGGTGCTGGTAGATGTCCTGCATCGCGGCCGACGGCAGGTCCGGGTGCTTGCGGATGCGGGCGCAGAAGCGCGCCATGAGCAGCGAGTCCGCCCCGAGGTCGGCGAAGAAGTCCGCGTCCGCGGGCACGTCCGGCCGCTCGAGGACCTCGGCGAGGATCGCGGCGAGCGCGGCCCGCACCCCCGTGGAGGCCGCGCCCGCGTCCGCCGCGGGCGTCGCGGGCGGGGACCCGCCGCCGGGACGGATCCGGATCGGCGTGCCCGGTGTACTCGGCGTGCCCGGCGCGGTCGGCCGGGGCGGGACCGGGGGCACGGCCACCGTCGGGACGGCGAGGGTGCCGCCGAGGTCGAGGTGGACGGTCTCCGCGGGCTGCGCCACGGTGGGCGCGTCGAGGGCGGTGGGCCAGGCCGGCGGGACGGGTGCGGCGGGACGGGCGGGCAGCGGCATGACCGACGTGCGGCCCGGGGTCCCGGAGCGTCGGAGGGTCGGCGCCGGGGCGGCGACCGGGCGCACGCGTCGTCCGCGGCCGCCGGCACCCTCCACGCGGCCGACCCACTCGACCCCGCGGTCGGGGGTGAGCCGTCCCAGGTCGCCGGTGCGGAAGGTGCGCCGGCCCGGTTGGCCGGGGATCGGGACGAAGGCCTCGTCGGTGAGGTCGGTCCGGCCGACGTAGCCGCCCGCCACGCCCCGGCCGGTGAGGCCGATCTCGCCGACCCGGCCCGGGGGCAGGGCCCGGCGGGGGTCGGCGGGATCGAGCAGGACGACGTCGAGGCCGGGCACCGCCCGGTACACCGTGTTCTCGCGGCCGGGCGCGAGCTCCGTCCACAGCGCGACGACCCCGGCCTCCGGGGCGCCGTGCACCCCGAGCAGCCGTCGGCCCGGTGCCTGCCAGCGCGCCACCGTCGCCGCGGGCGGCTCGGGGCCGACCAGCACCAGCAGGCGCAGGTCCGGGAGGTCCGGGTCCACGTCGTCGAGCTCGGCCGGCTCGGCGACCAGGACCGTCGTCCCCGTGGCGCGCAGGAACGCCGCGAGCGCGGGGCCACGGAGGTGCTCGCCCGGCGCGGGGGTGACGACCGTGGCACCCCGCGACCACGGCACCCACGTCTCGAGCACCGCCCGGTCGGATCCCCGGGCGGGGTCGTGCAGGACGCGGTCGGCGCCGGTCAGCCCGAACAGGTCCCCCAGGACCCGGACCCGGTCGGTGACCGCGGCGTGGTCGACGGCGGGGGCCCGCAGAGCGGGGTCGGCGCCGGTGGGACGTCCGCCGTCGTCGTCCTGCGCGTGCACGACGACGTAGGCCGGGGCGTCGCCGACCGTGCCGCGCTCGGCGGGGGTCAGTCGCCGGGTGTCCTCGGCGTCGACGTGGCCGGCGACCCGGTCGAGGTACACCGCGTCGACGTCCGTGGCCCGCAGCCGGGGGGCGTGCTCGGCGGTGGTGAGGACGACGCCGGCCCCGGAGGCGTGCACGACGGCGGCGAGGGCCGCGTCGGGCAGGCCGTGGTCCAGCGACACCCAGGCGGCGCCCAGCTTCGCGACGGCGAGCTGCGCGACGAGCGCGTCGGCGGCGCGTTCGAGCAGGACCGCCACCCGGTCCCCGGCCGCGAACCGGCGCCGGCGCAGGTAACGGGCCAGGCGCGTCGCCGACGTGTCGAGGTCGACGTAGGACAGCGCCCCGACGGTCGCGCCGCCCATCTCGACGGCGAGGTGGTGGGCGCGCCCGACCCGGCGGAACTCGTCGCACCGGCGCTCCACGACGCGGTCGAGCCGACCGTCCTCGGACGGGCGCGGCGCAACGGCCGGGCGCCGGTCCCCGGTCCGGGGGGCGGCGGGCGGGCCGAGCCGGATCTCCCGGGTCGGCCCGGCCGTCGTCGGGCCGGTCACGACGCCGCCCGCAGCACCGTGACGGTCGCGTCGAGCAGGTCGGTGACGTAGGCCGTGCGGCCGTCGGGCGTGACCGCGACGGCGCTCGGGGCCCGCCCGGTCGGGATCGTGGCGGTGACCGTGGCGGTCCGCGGGTCGACGACCTGGACCACGTTGGCGTCGATCGCGGCGACGTAGGCGTAGCGGCCGTCGGCGCTCGGGGCGACCGCCTGCGGGTGCACCGCGGTGGGCACCGTCGCGAGGACCCGCCCGGCGCCGGCGTCGACGACGGAGAGGCCGTTGCCCGCGAAGTCCGCGACGAGCAGCCACGGCTCGGTCGGGTGCCACGCCACCGCGTGGGGCGCGCGGCCGACGGGCGTCGGCGTGGGCGGACCGCCGGCCGCGTCCACGACGGTGACCCGGTCGGCGTCGTCGTTGGTGACGGCGAGGCGGGTGCCGTCGGGCGAGACGGCCAGGCCGTGCGGGCCGGCGCCGACGGCGATCCGGTCGACCACGGCGTCGGAGCCGGGATCGACGACCGTCACCGACCCGCCGTCGGGATCGGAGGCGTAGACCCGACCGCCGTCCGGGGCCACGGCGAGCGCGGCGGGCCGCGAGCCGGTGGGGACGCGGGCGGTCACCGTGCCGCTCGCCGTGTCGACGACGACCACCTCACCGGTCGGGCCGGCGGCGCCGAGCAGGGCCACGTAGGCCTCGGCGCCGTCCGGGGAGAACGCGAGGGCCTGCGGGCTGCCCGGCACCGGGATGGTCCCGACGGCGGCGCCGGCCGCGACGTCGAACACGGTCACCGTCCCGGCGTCGCGGTTGGCGACGTAGGCGAACCGCCCGTCCGGGGCGACCTGCATCGCGACCGGCGACGATCCGACCGGCACGGTCGCGACCACGGTCGGCGTCGGGCTCGCCGGCCGCGGGGTCGGCCGCGCGGCGGGGGTGGCGCCGGGGAGCCCCACGGTCAGCAGGAGCACGACGACCGCGAGGACCACCGCCGTCGCACCCGCCGTCGCGACGAGGAGGCCGCGGCGGCGACGCCTGACCGGGGGCGGTGTGCGGAGCTCGGGCAGCGGGGCCCCGGGGGTGGGGCCCGACGGGTGCGGGTCGCGGGCGGCGGACCGCCCGGGGACGGGGGGCCGGGGCGGTGCCGCCGCGGCCCGGGAGGCGCTCGGCGTGGCGACGGCGAGGGCCGCCCCGGGCACCAGCGTGGTGACGGCGGCGTCGGCGGGCAGGCGCACCGCACCCGCGGCGCGGCGTGCGGGGGCCGCGGCGCGCAGCGCCACCCGGGCGGCGGCGACCAGCTCACCCGCCGTCGCGAAGCGGTCCTCGGGCGCCTTCGCCATCCCGCGGGCGACGACGGCGTCGAACGCGGCGGACACCCCCGGGCGGCGCTCGCTGCACCGCGGCGGGTCGAGGGTCAGGTGCCCGTACATCTGGGTGGGCAGGTCGCCGGGGAAGGGCTTCTCGTCGGTCAGGCACTCGAAGAGCACGCAGGCGAGCGAGTAGACGTCGGTCCGGGCGTCGACGGGGCGCTGCGCGAAGCGCTCCGGCGCCATGTACTCCAACGTGCCGATGGCGACGCCGGCCTGGGTCAGCTGCGTGTGCGGCGAGCCGACGGGGTGGGCGAGGCCGAAGTCGACGACGTAGACGAAGTCGCTCGGCGTGACCAGCACGTTCGACGGCTTGACGTCGCGGTGCACGAGTCCGTCGGCGTGGGCGGCGTCGAGGGCGTCGGCGATCTGGGCGAGGTAGGCGACCGTGCGGTGCGCCGACAGTGCACCCTCCGTGTCGAGGAGGTCCTGCAGGGAGCGCCCCTCGACGAGGCGCATGTCGAGGAAGAGCCGCCCGTCGATCTCGCCGAAGTCGTGGATCGGGATCAGGTGGGGTTCGCGGAGCCGCGCCACGAGATGGGACTCCCGCCGGAACCGGTGGCGGTACTCCTCGCTCTCGCACAGGGAGTCCGGCAGGAGCTTGAGGGCGACGTCGCGGTCGTGGCGCAGGTCGCGGGCGCGCCAGACCTCCCCCATGCCGCCCTCACCGATGAGCGACAGGAGCTCGTACTCGCCGACCCGCTCCATCCTCGTGGCCCCCCGGATACGCCGACCCGACTGTGGCTCAGGTCATAGTGAGGCACGCTCCGTGGTACAGAAGCCGCCATCCGAGTGACGGGACTACTGCATCACCAGCCGTCGACTACTGCACGCCTACGGCGGGTCGCAGACGGTCGGCGCCTTCACGGGCATCGACTCGCTCGGCGTGTCCGTCGTGCCGTGCCCTGGGAGGTCGCCCCCCGCGCGGAGTCCGTTCAGCCCCCGAGGTGCTCGAGGAACCAGTCGCGGGCCGGGGGCATGGAGTGGTCGTAGCCGTCGACGTAGGCGTCGAAGTGCCCGCCCGGCAGGACGACGAGCTTCTTCGGCTCGCGGGCCTGCTGGAAGGCGCCGATCGCGAGCTCGGTCGGCGTCAGGACGTCCTGCCGGGCGACGAGCATGAGCAGCGGGGTCGGGCTGATGCGGTGGATGTAGCTGATCGGCTCGTACTCCGAGAGCATCTCGACGGTCCGCAGCGTGACCTCGTTGCGCCAGGACGGCGCGCGCTGCTCGTGGGTCTCGGTGAACCACTGGTAGGAGTCCGGCGTGGGCAGCGCGGAGGGTGCCATGGGGTCCTTGTCGACGACGGGGACCGTCGCCGGGGCCTCCCCGCGGCCGCGGGCCTCCCGGTCGGCGTCGAACTGCTCGCGGAAACCGCCGATGAAGTCCGAGCGCACCAGCGAACGGATGTTCTCGTAGCCGGACACGAGCGGGACCTGGGCGACGACGGCCTTGACCCGCTTGTCGATCGCGGCCACGACGAGGACGTGCCCGCCGGAGTAGCTCGACCCCCACACGCCGACGCGGGAGCGGTCGACCTCGTCGAGCGAGCTCGCGTAGGTGATGGCGTGGCGGTAGTCCCGGACCTGCGCGACCGGGTCGATCTCCTGGCGCGGCTCGCCGTCGGAGGCCCCGAAGTTGCGGTTGTCGAACACCAGCGCGTTCAGGCCGGCCGCGGCGAAGGACTCGCCGTACTTGTCGAGGTACATCTCCTTCACCGCCGAGAAGCCGTGCGCCAGCACGACGACGGGGGCGGGTCCCGATGCGCCCTCGGCGAGGTAGAACCACCCCCGCAGCGTGACGTCCTCGGCGCTGAACTCGACATCGCGACGGGCCATGACGTGCCTCCTCGGTGCTCCGGTGCACCGTGAGCGTCGCGGCGGGCGTCAGGTCGGCGCGTGTACGGGAGCGCCCGCCGCCGGTACCAGCGCGACGGCTTCGGGCGTCGACGCGCGGCGCCGATAGTCGCGCGGGGAGCAGCCGTACGCGGCGCGGAAGCTGCGGGTCAGGTGGCTGGCGTCGAAGAAGCCCCACCGTGCGGCGAGGGCGGCGACGGTCGCGTCGCCCGCGAGCAGGTCCGCGCGGACCCGCGCGAGCCGTCGCGCGCGCAGCACCGTCGTGAAGGTCTCCCCCGTCTCGCGGTAGAGCCGGTTGACGGTGCGCACCGAGACGCCGAGCGCCGCGGCCGCCGCCTCCACCCCGACGTCGTGGTCGGCGAGCCGGGCGTCGAGCCACCGGTCCGCGCGGTCGCGCAGGGCGGGGCGGGCGGCGGTGGGGTCCACGGCCGTGTCCGGTCGCAGGGCCCCGCGGACGAGTTCGAGGGTCGCGTTGCGGGCCGCCGTCACCGCCGCCCCCGCGAGGTGGGGCAACGTGCGGCTCAAGGTGTCGAGGTAACCGGTGAGCAGCTGCATGGCCGGGGTGTCCCGGTCGATGACCACGCCGCCGGTGAGGTCGAGGCCCTCGACCGCCGCGCGTGGGACGACGAGGCTGCGCTTGACCAGCGGCTCCCACACCGCGAAGCGGGCCGGTCGGGCGCTGTCCCAGGCCACCGCGTCGCCGGGGCGCAACAGCGCCTCCTGCCCGTCCTGCCCGACGGTCTCGCTCCCGCCGCGGTTGATCAGGACGACGAGGTGCTCGCCGTCGGTCGCGGCGATCTGGCTGCGACCGCGCATCCCGCTGCACGGGCCGCACTCGCAGTCGAGCAGGGCGAGGTCGTCGATCCATTGCCGGCGGACGACGGCCCGGAAGTCCCCACTCGTCGTCGGGACCCGGACCGACCAGGGCAGGTGCGTGGCCGAGAGCAGGCTCTCCCACTCGTCAGTGGCGTCCGACGTCATCAACGGCGCCTCCCGGGTCTCTCCCGGGGACTGTAACCGCGGTCACGTGGTGCCGGACACCGTCTCGCCCCAGTCGACGTCCACCGGGACGACGACCTCGTTGCGCCGGCGGGACGGCAGGGTCCACGGCGGGTCGTAGAACCAGGCGCCCGGCTCCCCCGTCACCGTGATGCCGCGTTCCCGCAGCGTGGCGAGCAGCTCCTCGGTGCGGGCCGCGACCGCCGTGCGGCCGCGATCTCCGCTGAAGCGCAGGACCGCGACGGTCTCGGCGGGGACGGTGACGAGGCGGACGGCGTCGTCGTCGGGCGTCGGCAACGTCCCCAGGCTCCAGCGCGACGGCATGAAGAACCGGATGCGCCACCCGTCGGCGTCCGCGGCCTGCGCGACCGGCGCGGTCATCGCGATCCGTTCCCCGCCCGCGGGCTGCTGGGCGACCGGCGCGGTCATCGAGATGCTCTCCCCGCGGTGGTTCGCCCCGAAGATGTAGCCGGCGAGCCGCCGGAACCCGTCGTTGCGGGCGTTCTCCTCGTCCCCGGCGACCACGGTCTCCGCCGCGATCCGCGGGCCGTAGCGGCGCAGCTCCACGGCCGGGGTCAGCGGGCGGCGCAGGAAGTGCGGCTCCTCCGTGCCCACGCGGATGCCGACGACGCCCAACACCGACTCGGCGATCTGCAGCGGCAGCCTGACGATCTGCACGGTTCCTCCCGTCCGTCCGCGGGCTCTCGTGGCCCGCTGACCTGGAGTTCCACCGTCCGGGCTCTCCCACGCGTCGGTAGGGCCCGGGGTCTCGGGCCGGTGAGGATAGGCGCAGTGGACGACGGGGTATTCCGGCGGATCGGCGCGATGGTCAGCGACGAGAGCTCGGGGCCGACAGCGCGGAGGACACGTCATGGGGGACACCGCCGTCCCGGGCCACGAGGCCGTGTTCCGGCTGGTCTACCGCAGCAGTGTCCGGCTGCTCCCCGAGCTCCGTGCCGACGCGCTGGCGGACATCTTCGAGGTCGCCCGCTGGAAGAACGACGCCCTGGGCGTCACGGGCGCCCTGCTCATCTGGCAGGACGTGTTCGTCCAGGTGCTGGAGGGCGACGAGTCGGTGGTCCGCACCCTCTACGCCACGATCCACGCCGACCACCGCCACGACCACGTCGCCCTGCTCGACGCCGCGCCCGCGCCGGAGCGCGTGTTCGCCGGGTGGTCGATGGCCCGGGTCGGCAACGACCACGGGGCCGACATCCCCGTCGAGATAGACCGCGAGGTGGCCGCGGCCGCGCCGCGTCCCGTCGACACCGTGCAGAACACGATGCTCGACGCCATGCGGGAGTACGCCCGCGACGCGGTCGGAGCATGAGAAAAGCCCGCTGACCTGGTTCTCCACCAGAGTCAGCGGGCCTCGTCGGTTCTGTCGGGACGACAGGATTTGAACCTGCGACCCCTTGACCCCCAGTCAAGTGCGCTACCAAGCTGCGCCACGTCCCGAACCGCTGCCCGACCGCTGCAGCGCCGTGAACACTACCGCACGGGGTCGCCGGCCACCGTCGACGGGGCATGATCACGGCGAGCGTGGCGCGCTGCTGACGATCAGTGCGCGCCGTGTGCCACCGCTCACGTGCGGACGCCGGCCCGACCCGGCGTCGGGGAGCCTCGGCCCCGCGAGAGTCACGTGGAGCAGGTTCCGCGAGCTCCGAACCTGCCTGACGTACACCTCGCGGCGAGGAGCCGGACCTACAACGACGGCGGACCCGCGGCCGGGTCCCGGCCGGAGAGCCGGAGCAACCGCTCGAGACCGGCGGACTCCCCCGCCCCCGCCACCGGGTGCGCGAACGGGCCGCCGTCCATGCCCGCGACCTGCTCGACGAACGGCAGGCAGACCTCGACGTCGGCCTCGGCGACCGAGTACGGGACCTGCAGCGCGCCCGCGAGGTCCCAGCCGTGCAGCACCACCTCGTCGAGCGCGACGATCCCGAGCGCGGCGCGCGGCATCGTCGTCCCGCCGGCCTCGTCCGAGCCCTGCCACGCCTCCTCGGAGCGCCACGCCGCGGCGAGGTCGGCGAGCTCCTCGGCGAGCAGGTCGCGCCAGCCGTCCGGGAGGTCCGAGGCGGGCGGGGGTGACGACGGCGGGGTCGCGCGGGCCACGCCCGCGAAGTGCCACGCGAGGCCGGCGAGGTGCTCGACGAGGTCGCGCACCGGCCAGGCCGTGCAGGGGGTCGGGCGGTCGAGGTCCTCGTCGGTGACCAGGGCGACGACGCGGGCCGCGGCGGCGGTGGCAGGGCCGAGATCGTGCACGCGGAACCTCCAGGGCGGGAGGCCGTAGCCAAACACAGTTCACGACGGCTTCACCACAACTGCTCCCGATGAGCAACACTTGCCGCCGACTGCCGGGTCCGGAGGGGACGCGAGGCGCAGATGGAGACGTGGCCGTTCACGGAGCGCGAGGACGTGCTCGCCGCCGCGACGCGGGCCGTGCGCGACCACGGCGCCGTCGTCCTCGGCGGACCGGCCGGGGTGGGCAAGAGCCGGCTCGCCCGGGAACTGGTCGCGCGCAGCGCCGGACCGGTCGTCGGGACGGCGCGGGCGACGGCGTCGGCGCAGGAGATCCCGCTGGGCGCGCTGGTGGACCTCCTCCCCCGGGTCACCGTCGACGCCGCGGCACCCGGCGTCGACCACGTGCGCGCCGCCCTCGACGCCCTCGGTGCCGTGCCGGGCGGCCTGATCGTCGTGGACGACGCCCATCTGCTCGACGAGACCTCCGCGACGGTGGTCCACCAGCTGGCGCACGGTGGGCGGGCCCGCCTCGTCGTCACCCTGCGCAGCGGGGAACCGACACCGGACGCGGTGACCGCGCTGTGGAAGGACGCGGAGGCGCCGCGCATCGACCTGGCGCCGTTCACCCGGGAGCAGTCCGCCGTCGTCCTCGAGACCGTCCTCGGTGGGCCGCTCGAGGCACGCACCGCCCGCCTGCTGCACGAGACCGCCGGCGGCAACGCCCTGTGGTTGCGCCACCTCGTCGAGGGCGAGCGCGCCGCGGGACGGCTGGCCCGCCGGGGACCGGCCTGGGTCTGGACGGGCGAGGTCGACCTCTCCCCCGCGCTGCGCGACCTCCTCGACGCCCGGATCGGCACGTTGAACGCGATGCAACGGCGGGTCCTGGAGCTGCTCGCGGTGGCCGAGCCCCTCGGTCTGGGCATGCTCGGCGCGCTCGTCGGGGAGGACGTGGTCGAGGACGTCGCCGAGCGCGGGCTCGTCACGATCGCCCCCGACGGCGCTCGCTACGAGGTCCGGCTGGCCCACCCGCTCTACGGCGAGTCGGTGCGCGCCGCGATGAGCGTGCCGCGCGCCCGCCGCGTGCGCGGTGAGCTCTCCCGGGCCCTGGCCCGCACCGGCGCCCGTCGGGCGGGCGACGATCTGCGCCGCGCCGTCCTCGACCTCGGCAGCGACCGCCCGCTGGACCCCGAGGAACTGATCGCGGCCTCGGTCCAGGCCTCGGGTCTGCGCGACTTCGGCCTCGCCGAGCGGCTGCTCCGCGCGGCGGTCGCGGCCGGCGGGGGGTTCGCGGCGCGGCTCGCGCTGGCCCACCTCCTCGACTACCAGCTGCGGGTGGACGAGGCCGACTCGGTCGTCGACCCGACCGACGCCGGCATGACCGACGTCGAGCGGCACCAGGCCGTGATGCTCCGCGGCCTCTCCCACCACTTCCAGCTCGACCCTCCGCGCTCCGGGCCCGCGTTGGTCACGCGGGACGAGGCCGCCCACCACGGCGGTCGCCCTGATCCGGCCTACGACGGCCTGCGCGCCCTGTTCCTCGGTTCGGCGGGGCAGGTCCGCGAGTCCCGGGCCCTCGCCGAGGGTGTCCTGGCCGACGAGCGGCGTCCGGACGAGGAGGTCGCCCTCGCGGTCTTCGTCCTCGGCCTGGTGGGTGCGGTGAGCGGCACCGGCGACGATCTGCGGCCCTTGGTGCAGCGCGGCATCGAGGCCGCGCGGCACGGCATCACGGCGACGGTCATCGCCAACATCGGCTACATGGAGCTGCTCGACGCGGACCTGCGGGGCGACCCGGCGCGCGCCCAGCACCGCCTCGACTGGATCCGCGGCCTCTCGGGACCCCAGGCGTCGTCGTTCGCGGCGCTCTACGAGGGCCGCATCGCGATCAGCCGGGGACGGCCGCGGAGGGCGATCCGCGCGCTCGAGTCCGCCCTGCCGTCGTTCCCGGGCCACGGCGGCGGGTGGGGCGGCTGGAGCGCGGCGCTCGTCGCGCAGTGCCACGGCGCGCTCGGCGACGGCCCCGCCGCCCGGGCCGCCCTCGCGGACGCGGAGACGCGGCGCCACCCGCACATCGGGATCGTCGACTTCGAGTACGACCTCGCCCGGGCCTGGGCCGCGGCCGCCTCGGGCCGCACCCAGGAGGCCGTCGAGGCCTGCCGCACGGGGGCCGCCCGCTGCCGGGACACCGACCTCGCCGCGGCCGAGGTCCTGCTGCGCCAGACAGCCGTCCGCCTCGGGGACCGGGAGCAGGCCGGACGCCTGGGCGAGCTCGACCGACGGCTGCGCACCCCCCGGTCCGGCCTGGCCCGCGACCACGCCGAGGCCCTGGCCGCCCAGGACCCCGAGCGCTTCCTGCAGATCGCGTCCCGGCTCGAGGACGCGGGCATGGTCCTGGAGGCCGCCGACGCCGCCGCCCGGGCTGCCACCGTGGCCCGCGCGGACCGTCGGCTCGTCCTGGCCGCCGAGGCCGAGCAGCGCGCGCGGACGCTGGCGGCGGGCGGCGAGGGCGCCCGGACGCCCGCCGTACTCGCGGCCGATGCGCCGATGCCCCTGTCGGACCGCGAGCGAGAGATCGCGCTGCTCGCCGGCGAGGGCCTGACCAACCGGCAGATCGCGGAACGCCTGCACGTCTCGGTGCGCACCGTCGAGTCGCACGTCTACCGGGCCTGCACGCGGCTCGGTCTCGCGGACCGCAGTGCGCTGGCGGCCGTCGCGCGGGCGGACCGGGTCGGGCGCACACCGTGACGTCGACGGCGTGGCCGTTCACCGGCCGGGAGGAGGACCTCACGCGGGCGGCGTCAGCGCTGACGGACCGGGGCGCGGTCGTCCTGGTGGGCGCGGCCGGCGTCGGGAAGAGCCGGCTCGCGTTCGAACTGCTCGAGCGCCTCGGCCGGAGCCGCGTGCTCGGGGTCGTGCGCGCGACCGCCTCGTCGCGGGAACTGCCGCTCGGCGCCCTGCTCGACCTGCTCCCCGAGGTGCCGACGGACCTGTCCGGCTTCCAGCTCGCGGTCGGTGCCCTCGGCCCCCGCGACGGCCGGGACGTCCTGCTCGTCGACGACGCCCACCTGCTCGACGGGCTCTCGGCGGCCGCGGTGACCCGACTGGTCGCGCGTGGGGTCCGGCTGGTCCTCACCGTGCGGGCGGGCGAGCCGGTCCCGGAGGCGGTCACCGCGCTGTGGAAGGACGACGTGGCCGTGCGGCTCGACGTCGGTCCCCTCGACCGGCCGCGCACCGTCGCCGCGCTGGCCGGGGCGCTCGGCGGCCCGGTCGAGCCGATCACAGCCCGCCGACTGCACGAGACCTCGGGCGGCAACCTGCTGTGGCTGCGCCACCTCGTCGACGGCGAGCGCGCGGCCGGACACCTGCGCACCGAGGCGGGGACCTGGGTGTGGTCCGGTGAGGTCGCGCTGTCGCCGGTGCTGACCGATCTGGTCGGGACCCGGCTGGGCGGGCTGACCGCGTCCCAGCTCCGCGTGCTGGAGCTCCTCGCCGTCGTCGAGCCGCTCGACCTCGACCTGCTCGAGTCGCTGGCCGGGGCGGACGCCGTCGAGGAGGTCGCCCAGCGGTCACTGGTGTCCCTCGAGGAGGTCGGTGGCCGGTGGGACGCCCGCCCGGCGCACCCCCTCTACGGCGAGGTGATCCGGGCCCGGATCAGTGTGCCCCGTGCTCGACGCCTGCGGGCGGAGCTCTCCGACGCCCTGGGCGGTCAGGGGGCGGGGCGCGCCGGGGACGACCTGCGGCGGGCGGTGCTGTCGCTGGACAACGGCCGTGCCCCGGACCCCCTCCTGCTCCTCGCCGCGGCGAGCCAGGCCTCCGGCCTCAGCGACCTCGGGCTGGCCGAGCGGCTCCTGCGCGCCGCGGTCGCGTCCGGCGGCGGCTTCGACGCCCGCACCGCCCTCGCGGCGCTGCTGGTGTACCTGCTGCGCGCCGACGAGGCCGACACCGTCCTGGCCGGGGCCGTCGACGAGGCCTCCGGCCCGGACGAGGTCACCCGGGCCGTGCTCGTGCGCACGCTCGTCGCGCACTTCGGCGCGTCCGGGTCGGACGCGGTCGAGGGCGGCGAACACGTGCTGCGGGAGGCCGAACGACGGGCCCACGGCCCGGACGCTCCCGAGGACCCCCGCTACGACGGCATGCGGTGCGTCATCGCCGCGTGCCGGGGGGAGGTCGACGCGGCGATCGAGCGGGGCAGCCGGGTCCTGGCCGCGACGACCCCGCCCGACGACGACGTGGTCCTCGCGAGCTGGGGCCTCGGGTACGCCCGCGCCCTCACCGGGGACGACCACCCGCCCGGCGACCTGGTCGAGCGCGGGCTGCGGGCCGCACTGCGTGGGCGGGTGATGGCGAACTATGCGGGCAACATCGGCTTCAGCGAGCTGCTCGACGCCCACCTGCGCGGCGAGCCGGACGCGGCCGGTCGACGGCTCGCGTGGGCCCGCGACCTCCCCGGCGCCGAGGGTGCGCTCTGGGTCGCGCTCTACGAGGGCCGGCTCGCGTCGGTGTTCTCCTCGCCCCGCGCGGCGATCCCCGCCTTCGAGGGCGTCCTCACGATGTTCCCGGGCCACGGCGGCGGGTGGTCGGCCTGGCTGCTCGCCCTGGTCGCGCAGTGCCACGGGGTGCTCGGGGACGCCGAGGCCGCCCGGACGGCGCTCGCGGCGGCGGAGGGGCGCCGACACCCGCAGGTCACCATGATGGAGTTCGAGCTCGATCTCGCGCGGGCCTGGATGCTCGCCGCAGCAGAGAGGTCGACGGAAGCGGTCGCGGCGGCCCGCGTCGCGGCCGAGCGGTGCCGGGCGCTCGGGATCGGGGCCGCCGAGGTGTTCGCCCGTCAGAGCGCGGTGCGCCTCGGCGACCACGAGCAGGCCCCCCGGCTCCGCGAGCTGGACGACCGGCTCGGCTCGCCCCGCTCCCGGCTGGCGGCCGAGCACGCCGAGGCGCTCGCCGCGCAGGACCCGTCCCGGCTGCTCCTGGTCGCCGGCCGGCTCGAGCGGTCCGGGATGCGCCCGGAGGCCGCCGACGCCTTCGCCCAGGCGGCTGCGGTCGCGCGCGCCGACCGTCAGCTGGTGGCCGCGACGGACGCCGAACGGCGGGCCCGGGCGCTCGCCGCCGACTGCGGGGGCCTCGCCACCCCCGCCCTCGCCCGGGCCGGCGGGCCGGTCGTGCTCTCGGTCCGCGAACGCGAGATCGCCCAGCTCGCCGGGGAGGGCCTGACGAACCGGCAGATCGCGGGCCGCCTGCAGATCTCGGTGCGCACCGTCGAGTCGCACATCTACCGCGCCTGCTCGCGGCTCGGGCTCTCCGACCGTACGGACCTCGTGGCCGTGGCCGGCCCTCGCGAGTTGCAGTAGTCCACTACGGCAGACGCCCCGCATCCCGCGGCCGATCCTGATCACGGTCGGGGACGAGGATCGCGAGGGCGTGGACATGGCGAGCAAGCGACTGAACGGCGTCTGGCGGCCGGGCACGGGCGGCGAGGTCTGGTACACGGGTCTGTCGGCCGCCGACTTCCAGGCCAAGGACGGGGAACTCTTCCCCCAGAACTGGCGCGTCGCCGGCCTGGACACCAACGGCGGCTTCTCCGCGGTGTGGCATCCCGGCACCGACAGCCAGCGGATCTGGTGGAACATCAGCTGGCCGGACTTCGTCCGCCGGAACGACGAATGCGTCCACCAGGGTCTGCGTCTGGTCAGCCTGCGGGTCTCGGACACGCACCACGCCGCGGTGTGGCGCACCGGGACCGGCCGTCAGGAGGTCCTCCGCACCCACAGCGTCAACGAGCTCCTCGCCGCCGACAACCAGCACGTGGCCGAGGGCCTGCGGCTGGTGACGATGCAGCAGGACTCCGACGAGGAGGCGTACTACGGCGTGTGGCGCGCCGACCTCGGCGGTGGGGCCCAGCAGGTGCGGCGGGTGCTCAGCGACGCCGCGTTCCGAGCCGAGGACACCCGACAGCAGGCGGCCGGGCTGCGGCTCGTCGAGATCACCTCGATCGCCGGGCTCACGGGGGTGTGGCGTACCGGGACGGGTGGGAGCAGCTGGACCTACCAGCAGCCCTACGACGGGTTCGCGGGCCTCATGACCCGCAACTACGCCGCAGGGCTCCGCCTGGTGAACCTGTCGGTCGGCTACGTCTGAGGCGACCTCAGGACTTCTTGCGCTTCTCCCGGACCCGCACGTTGATCTGGATCGGCGTGCCCTTCAGCTCGAAGGTCTCGCGCAGCTTCCGCTCCAGGAACCGGCGGTAGCTCGCCTCGAGGAAGCCCGAGGTGAACAGCACGAACGTCGGCGGCCGGCTCTGCGCCTGGGTGGCGTAGAGGATCTTCGGCTGCTTCCCGCCGCGGACCGGGGGCGGCGTGGCGGCGACGATGTCGGCGAGCCACTGGTTGAGCTGGCCGGTGGGGATGCGGCGGTCCCAGTTCTCCAGGGCCGTGCGCATCGCCGGCGCCAGCTTGCGCACCGAGCGGCCGGTCTTCGCCGAGATGTTGACCCGCTCGACCCACGGGAAGCGCACCAGCGCCCGCTCGAGCTCGCGCTTCATGGCGTCGCGGCGGTCGTCGTCGACGAGGTCCCACTTGTTCATCGCGAGCACCAGCGCGCGGCCGGACTCGACGACCTGCGTCGCCACGCGGAGGTCCTGCTCGCTGATCGGCTCGGAGGCGTCGAGCAGCAGCACGGTCACCTCGGCCGCCTCGATCGCACCCTTGGTGCGCAGCGAGGCGTAGTACTCCATGCCCGACGCCTGGTGGACCTTGCGCCGCAGGCCCGCGGTGTCGACGAGCTGCCAGACCTCGCCGTCGATCTCGACGAGCGAGTCGACCGGGTCCGTCGTCGTGCCGGCGGTGGCGTCGACGACCGCGCGGGTCTCCCCCGTCAGCTGGTTGAGCAGCGAGGACTTGCCGACGTTCGGCTTGCCGACCAGGGCGACGCGGCGAGGGCCGCCCTCGAGGTCGACGTCGTCGCGCGGGGACTCCGGGAGCACCTCGAGCACGGCGTCGAGCAGGTCGCCCGAACCGCGGCCGTGCAGACCCGACACCGGGTGCGGCTCACCGAGCCCGAGGCGCCACAGCGCCGCGATCTCCCCGAGGCCGCGCGCGTCGTCGACCTTGGTGGCGCACAGCAGCACCGGCCGGTCGGAGCGGCGGAGCGTGCGGGCCACGGCCTCGTCCACCGAGGTCGCGCCCACCTGCCCGTCGACGACGAGCAGGATCGCGTCGGCGGTGGCCATCGCGGTCTCGGCCTGCGCCGAGATCGAGGCCTGCATGCCCTTCGCGTCCGGCGTCCAGCCCCCGGTGTCGACCAGGGTGAAGCGCCGCCCGTTCCACAGGGCGTCGTAGGCGACCCGGTCGCGGGTGACCCCGGGGACGTCCTGGACGACCGCCTCCCGGCGGCCGATGATGCGGTTGACCAACGTCGACTTCCCGACGTTCGGACGCCCGACGACCGCGAGCACCGGCTGGGCCGGACGCTCGGAGTCGTGCTCGGGCAGGTCAAAATCCGCAGGCAGTTCCTGCGTCACGTCTTACCTTCCGTCGGCGCTGGTCTGCACCAGCGCGGAGACCAGCATGCCGCGCTCGGCGGCGAGTTCTTCGAGTCGGTCCAGGACGCCCTCGACGTCGAGCAGCGAGGTGTCCACCTCCACGGCGTCCTCCGCGGCGCGCAGCGGGGAGGCGGCCCGGGAGGAGTCGAGGCGGTCGCGGCGCGCGAGGTCGGCGCCCGTCGCCGCGGCGTCGGTGGCCCGCCCGGCGGACGTGTCCTCGGCGCTGCGGCGCCCGGCGCGGACGGTGTCCGACGCCACGAGATAGATCTTCAGGTCGGCGTCCGGCGCCACCACGGTGCCGATGTCCCGACCCTCGACGACGATCCCGTACCCGTCGTCGAGCGCCTCGGTGACGATCCGCCGCTGCTCGTCGACCAGGTGGCGGCGCACCTCGGTCAGCGCCGAGATCGCCGAGACGTTCCGGGTGACGTCGGCCCCGCGGATCTCCGCGGCGACGTCCTCGGCGCCCAGCCGCACGCGCGGCTCGGCCGGGTCGGTGGACATCACGAGGTCGGCCGCGAGCGCCACCGCGACGGCCTCGTCGTGGCCGTCGGCGTCGGTGACCGTCGCGTCGAGCGCGGCACCGGAGCGCATCACCGCGAGGGTGGCCGCCCGGTACATCGCGCCGGTGTCGAGGTAACGGGCGCCGAGGCGCATCGCCAGGCCGCGGGCGGTCGTCGACTTGCCGGTGCCCGACGGTCCGTCGACCGCCACGACTCCCTGCAGGACCTTCTCCACGACCAGCGCCTCCCGAACGTCGACCACACCTGCGTCCGGGAGTCCATTGTGCCTGATCCGGGCGTCTAGAGGCCCACCGCGTGGTACAACGCTCCCACCTCGTCGCGCCCGAGCTTGCGCAGCGTGCCCGGCCGCTGGTCACCGAGGCGCACGTCGCCCACCGCGGTGCGCACCAGGCGCTCGACGGGCTTGTCGACGGCCTCGAAGATGCGGCGCACGATCCGGTTGCGCCCCTCGTGCAGGACCACCTCGACCATCACCCGGGCGCCCGACCGGTCGATCACCTTGAAGCTGTCGACCGCGGCCGGCCCGTCGTCGAGCTCGACGCCCTCCCGCAGCCGCTTGCCGAGGTCCTTCGCGATGGGGGTGCGGATCTCGGCGAGATAGGTCTTGGGCACCTCGTACGACGGGTGCATCAGCCGGTTGGCCAGCTCGCCGTCGTTGGTGAGCAGCAGCAGGCCCTCGGTGGCCGCGTCGAGGCGACCGACGTGGAAGAGGCCCTTGGTCGACCCCGCCTTCTCCAGGACGACGTCGCCGACACACCGGCGCCCCTCGCCGTCCCACATCGTCGAGAGCATCCCCTCGGGCTTGTTCAGCGCGAGGTGCACGGTCTCGACGTCGGTGACGATGCGGCTGCCGTCGACGTGGATGACGTTGACCTCGGGGTCGACCCGGCGCCCCATCTCCGTGACGACCTTGCCGTCGACCTCCACCCGACCCTGGCGCATCAGGATCTCGGCCTGCCGCCGCGAGGCCACGCCGGCCTCGCTGAGCACCTTCTGCAGGCGGACTCCCTGCTCACCCTCGGTCACGGGACTCCAGCGTAGTCGTGCTGCGGACTAGGCTCGGCGACCGTGTCGACGCCGACCGTCGCGGCCCGCCCGCGCCCGGGTCCCGCCGTCGCCGCGGGGGCCGCGGCGTTCGCCGCCGCGATGGGCGTCGGGCGCTTCGTCTTCACCCCGATCGTGCCCGTCATGCGGGCCGGGACCGGCCTGACCACCGCCGAGGTGGGCCTGCTCGCCTCCGCCAACTACCTCGGCTACCTCGTGGGCTGCGTGCTGGCGGTCGCCCCGCTCGTCCGCCGCCGGCGCGGGGCCTTCCTGACGGCGGGTCTGGTCCTGACCGTGGTGACCCTCGCCGTCATGCCGCTGTCCGCGGACTTCGGCGTGTGGGCCGTGGCCCGGGGCGTCTCCGGGATCGCGAGCGCGTTCGCCTTCGTCACGGCGGCCGACCTGGTGCTGACCCTGCTGCGCCGCCAGGACCGGGACGACCTCGCGGGCTGGGTGTTCGGCGGCGTCGGCGCGGGGATCGCCCTGTCCGGCCTGGTCACGCCGGTCGCGGCCGCCGTCGGGGGGTGGACCGCCACGTGGTGGACCGCCGCGGTCCTCGCGCTCGCCCTCGGGCTGCTCGCCGTCCGGCTGGCCCGTCTCCCGGCGGTCGAGGACGAGGGGGTCGCGGACGGCCCGCCACCCCGCACGGCGCTCCTGGTGGCGCTCGGCGTCGCCTACTTCCTCGAGGGCGCGGGCTACATCATCACCGGCACGTTCCTCGTCGACGTGGCCACCGACATCGGTCCGTCCTGGGTCGCGGCCGGGAGCTGGACCATCGCCGGGCTCGCGGGCGTGCCGTCGTGCGTGCTGTGGGCCCGGGTCGCCGCCCGCCACGGCCGCGGCCCGACGCTGCTCGCCGCCCTCGCCGTGCAGGCCGTGGGGCTGGCACTGCCGGCGGTCGTGGCGTCACCGGTCGCGGTGGTGGTCTCGGCGGTCGTGTTCGGCGGGACCTTCATCGGCATCGTCATGCTCACCCTGCCGCTGGCCCGGACGCTCGCGGGCCGCGGCGCGGGACCCGTCGTCGCCGGATTCTCCGCGCTGTACGGCGTGGGCCAGGTGGTCGGCCCGGTCCTCGTGGCCGTCGTCAGCGGCGACGACGCGCGGCCCGCCCTCGCGCTCGGCGGGGCGCTCGTCGTGGCCGCGACCGTGGTGGCGGTCGCGCCCGCCCGGTTCGGCACCCGTACCGGATCGCTTCCGGGCTGACCGGCGGACAGCGCGAGTGCGGCGGAGTGCGCCACCCGTGACGCACTCCGCCGCACTCGGCGCCGAGCCGGCTCAACAGCCGTGCCGGACCTCCCGGTCGGTGACCGCCCCGGTGTGCAGCTCCCAGTAGTGCTCGGCGATCTCGTCGGGATCCCACGGCCCGCCGGGCTCGACCGGACCCCCGACCGTCACCGACGCCGTGTGCACCTCGGGGCGCCAGGCGTTGAGCAGCTCGACCAGCCCGCGGACGCCGACCTTGCCCAGCGAGAGGCTCGTCAGCGCCGGGTCCGGGCGGACCATGCCGGAGGTGACGACGAACGTGCCGGTCATCTCCGGCAGCAGCTCCCCCGCCGTCGTGATCGCCCCGACGACGTTGACCGCGTAGGTGTCGAGCATCGTCTGCTGGTCGAGCTCGCCGGGCTCGTCGGTGCGGATGATCGCGGCGTTGTAGACCACGACGTCGGGTGTGCCGTGCTCGTCGACGAAGGCCCGCAGCGCCGCACGCAGCGCCTTCTCGTCGGTGGCGTCGGCGGTCCGGGTCCAGGTGGTGCCACCGACGGCCTCCGCCGCGGCCGCGACGGTCTCCTCCCGTCGGGCGATCAGGCCGACCGTGAACCCCTCCCGGGCGAACCGCCTCGCCACGGACGTCCCGATGCCCGGTCCGACTCCGACGACGATCACGCTGGGCACGGGGCAGCTCCTCCACGATGTGGCTTTCCTGGCGCTGGACGACAGCAACGACGCTTTCCTGCCACGGGCGAGGTCACAGCTCGTCGATGTCGTCGACCTCGGGCAGCAGCGGGGCGATCGGGGGCAGCTCGTCGAGCGACCCGAGGCCGAGGCGCTCCAGGAACAGCTCCGTGGTCCGGTACAGCGTTCCCCCGGTGGCGCCGTCCACACCCGCCTCGACGATCAGGCCGCGCGCGGTCAGCGTGCGCATCACGCCGTCGACGTTCACCCCGCGCACCGCGGACACCCGGGCGCGGGTGACGGGCTGGCGGTAGGCGACGACGGCGAGCGTCTCGAGGGCCGCACGGGTCAGCCGGGCGCGCTGGCCGTCGAGGACGAAGCGCTCCACGTACGGCGCGAAGCGGGCGCGGGAGGCGTAGCGCCAGCCCTCGTCGGTGCGCCGGAGCTCGAAGCCGTGGTCGCGGTACGAGGCGGCGAGCCGCTCCAGCGCGGTGGTGACCCGGGCGAGGGGCTGCTCGAGCACCTCGGCGAGCTGGCTCGCGGGCACCGGGGCGTCGACGACCATGAGCACGGCCTCGAGCGCGGCGTCGAGCTCGCCGTCCGTCCCCAGGCCGGGCAGCGACCCGTCGTCGGGAAGGCTCATGCCTCGGGGTCGAGGGCGGCGGTCCCGCGGTCCTCGGAGTCGGGGGCCCAGCGGACCGCGAGCTCGGCGAAGGCCTCCTCCTGGTCGAGCGCGACCTGGCGTGAGCGGTACAGCTCGAGCACCCCGAGGAAGCGGCCGACGACCTCGACGCCGTGCTGGCAGTCCGCGCACAGCTCCGCGAACGTCAGGCGCCCGGCCACCTCGAGCCGGCCGCTCATGATCGCGACCTGTTCGGGGACCGAGACGCTGTGGGCGTGCAGGTGGTCCAGGCCGACGGTCGGCGGCGGCGCGGGCCGGAACACGGCCGCGGCGATCTCGGCGAACCGCGCGGCGTCGACGCCGAGCTCGACCGGCGGGAGCAGCGAGGCGAGCTCCGGGGACAGCGACACCGCCCGCGGGTAGCGCAGCCGGGCGGAGGACTCCAGCTCGCGGAACAGCGCGGCGACCTGCTGGTAGGCGCGGTACTGCAGCAGCCGGGCGAACAGCACGTCCCGGGCCTCGAGCAGGGCGAGGTCGTCCTCGTCCTCCACCTCGGCGCTGGGCAGCAGCCGGGCCGCCTTGAGGTCGAGCAGGGTGGCCGCGACGACGAGGAAGCCGGTCGTCTCCTCGAGGTCGGCCGACCCCCCGAGGGCCGCGGTGTAGGCGATGAAGTCGTCGGTGACGCGGGAGAGCGCGACCTCGGTGACGTCGAGCTCGTGGCGGCCGATCAGCGCCAGGAGCAGGTCGAACGGGCCGGTGAAGTTGTGCAGGCTGACCTGGAAGCCCTGCCGTTCCGGCGCGACCGTCATGGTCCGGCTCCCCTATCGGCGTGCTCCCCTGTCAGCTTCGCAGTCGGCGTCACCGCGCGATGACCTCTCGCGCGAGCGCCCGGTACGCCTCCGCGCCCTGGGAGCGGGAGGCCCACTTCGTGATCGGCTCGCCGGCCACCGTGGTCTCCGGGAACCGCACCGTCCGGTTGATCACGGTGTCGAAGACGAGGTCGCCGAACGCCTCCACCACGCGGGCCATGACCTCACGGGTGTGCAGGGTGCGCGGGTCGTACATGGTGGCCAGGATGCCGGTGATCTCGAGGTCCGGGTTCAACCGGTCCTGCACCTTCTCGATCGTGTCCATCAGCAGGGCCACCCCGCGCAGCGAGAAGTACTCGCACTCGAGCGGGATGAGCACCCCGTGCGCGCAGGCCAGGGCGTTGACGGTGAGCAGGCCGAGCGAGGGCTGGCAGTCGACGAGCACGTAGTCGTAGTCGGCGAGCGCCGGGGCGAGGACGCGGCCCAGGGTCTGCTCGCGGCCGACCTCGCTGACCAGCTGCACCTCGGCCGCGGAGAGGTCGATGTTGCTCGGCAGCAGGTCCAGGCCCTCGATCGCGGTGCGGAGCACGACGTCGTCGAGGGTGGTGCGCCGCTCCATGATCAGGTTGTAGATGGTGGTGTCGAGCTCGTGCGGCTGCACCCCGAGGCCCACCGAGAGCGCACCCTGCGGGTCGAAGTCGACCAGCAGCACCCGTCGTCCGTACTCGGCCAGCGCGGCGCCCAGGTTGATCGTCGAGGTCGTCTTGCCGACCCCGCCCTTCTGGTTGCACATCGCGAGGACCGTCGCCGGGCCGTGCCCGGACAACGGGGCGGGCTCCGGGATCTGCCGGCGGGGTCGCGACGACGGGTCGGGCACCTCGGAGACGGCGGGCGCTGCCACGTCCGGGCGGGCCGGTTCCCCCATCCGGAGCGACTCGGCGTCGAAGAGAGGTGCCGACATCGGTGCTCGTCCTCCCTCCGGGTGACCCCGCGTCCCCGTCGTGCGCCCAGGCTAGGAGGGGCACCCGACCGGAGCCATCATGACGCGCCGGGGTGTGGCGGAAGCGATTGCGGGGGACCCCTGACGCCATGACTGGCGGCGGGACCCCGGACGGGACCGGAGCCGCACGCTCCGTCCTGGGTCGTGCGCTCAGCGTCCTCGGTGCGTTCACCGACGCCTCGCCGGAGCTGGCGCTCGCCGACATCGTGACCCTGACCGGTCTCCCTCCCGCCACCGCGCACCGGATCGTGGCCGAACTCGTGGCGTGGGGGGCGCTCGAGCGGGTCGGCCGTGGGCGGTACCGGATCGGGCTGCGGCTGTGGCGGATCGGCGCGCTCGCCCCGGCCGCCCGCACCCTGCGCGAGGCCGCGCTCGCCCCGATGCAGGACCTCGCCGCCGTCACCGGGCACGTGGTGCACCTCGTGGTGCTCGACGGGTTCCGCGCCCTGTTCGTCGAACGCCTCCCCGGCCGGGAGGACCTGACGGTGCGCTCGCGGGTCGGCCGGGACATGCCGCTGCACGCGAGCGGTCCGGGCAAGGTGCTGCTCGCCCACGCCCCGACCGCCTTCGTCGAGCAGGTCATCACCCGGGGGCTCCCCCGGCTCGCGTCCGGCACCATCACCGACCCCGGGACGCTGCGCGCCGCGCTGGCCGAGATCCGGCGGACCGGGCACTGCCTGTCGCGCGAGGAGATGACCGAGGGGGCCTCGTCGATCGCCGCGCCGGTGGTCGGCGCCGACGGGACGGTGGTCGCCGCGCTCGGGGTGGTGGTCCCGGCCTCCGCCGCGCTGCCGCCCTACGTACCGGCGGTGATGGTCGCGGCGGCCACGGCGTCACGGAACCTGGGCGCCCGCCCCCCGTCGCGTTGAGAGTCGCTCTTCCGCCCAGTGGGAGGAACCGGTGACCGCCCCCGGTGGGCGCTCCCATACTCCGCCCACGCCCTGACACGGACGTCACGGCAGGAAGGTGGCATGCGATGACGAACCCGTCCTCGACCTGGGTGCGCTGGCTCGCCTGGTCCGCCGTGGCACTGGAGGGCTACGACCTGGTCGTCCTCGGCGTCGTCATCCCCGTCCTGCGACGCGACCCGGTGTTCGCGCTGAGCCCCGGCAGCGCCACCACCGTGGCCACGATCGGGCTGCTCGGCGTCATGGTCGGCGCCCTCGCGGTCGGGCCGGTCGCCGACGTGTGGGGCCGCCGCCGCACGATGATCGTCTGCGTCGTCGCCTTCTCACTCCTCGGCGCCGCGTGCGCGCTCGCGCCGAACGCCACGGTCCTCGGCGGCCTGCGCTTCCTCGCCGGCGTGCCGCTGGGCGGCGTGCTGCCGGTGGCCCTCGCGATGACCGCCGAGCACGCACCCGTGCGCCGCGGCAACAGCGCCACCACCGTCCTCATGACCGGGTACCACGCGGGCGCCGTCCTGGCCTCGCTGCTCGGCGCCCTGCTGGTCTCGAGCCTGGGCTGGCAGTTCATGTTCGTCGTCGGCGCCCTGCCCGCCCTGGTGCTGGTCCCGCTGATGGCGCGCCGCCTCCCGGCCGACGCCGCCCCCGTCGCGCGGGACGCGACCGCCGGCCGCAACCCCGTGGGCGTCCTGTTCCGTAGCGGCTACGGCGTCGCGACCGTCGCCTTCTGGGTCGCCTCGTTCATGGGCCTGCTGCTCGTCTACGGGCTGAACACCTGGCTGCCGGAGATCATGCGGCTCGCCGGCTACGAGCTCACCCAGGCCCTGTTCCAGCTGCTCGCCCTCAACGTCGGCGCGGTGATCGGCCTGCTCGTGGGCGGCCGGGTCGCGGACCGGGTCGGGGTCCGCCCGGCCACGATCGCCTGGTTCGCGGTGGCCGCGGTCTTCCTCGCCTTGCTCTCGATCCGCCTGCCCGGCGCGACGGTCTACGTCGCGATCCTGCTCACCGGCGTCTTCGTCTTCTCCTCGCAGGTGCTCGTCTACAGCTGGGTCGGCCGCATCTACCCGGCGGTCGCGCGCGGCACCGCGCTCGGCTCGGCGAGCGGGGTGGGGCGCCTCGGCGCGATCTCCGGCCCGGCCTTCACCGGCGCCCTGGTCGCCGGTGGCGTCGCCTACCCGTGGGGCTTCTACTTCTTCGCCCTCGTCGCCGCCCTCGGTGCGATCGCCGTGGTGTTCGTCCGACGCACCGAGCCGGCGGACGACCTGGCCGCGACCGCCGTCGAGCGTGACCGGGCGGCGTCCTGACCACCGTCCGCGAGGCCGCGTTCGACGTCTTCCGGCGTCGCGGCCTCGACCGCATCTTCGCGAACCCCGGGTCGACCGAGATCACGCTGCTCACCGGCCTGCCCGACGACCTCGACTTCGTCCTCGCGCTGCACGAGGGCTCCGTCGTCGGGCTCGCCACCGGCTACGCCACCGCGACCGACCGCCCCGCGCTGGTCGTCCTCCACACGACGGCGGGCCTGGGCAACGCGGTCGGCGCCCTCGCGACCGCCCGGGTCAACCGCGTCCCGCTCGTCGTCCTGGTCGGGCAGCAGGACCGGCGCCACCTCGCCGCGCGACCCTTCCTCGCGGGCGACCTGGAGGGGCTGGCCGGGTCCTACCCGGTCTGGTGGTCGGCCCCGGCGCGCCCGCAGGACGTGCCCGGCGCCCTCGACCGCGCGTTCCACGAGGCCGTCTCCGGCCGCGGACCCGCCGTCGTGACCGTCCCCAGCGACGACTGGGACGCCGAGGCCGACCCCCGCGCGCTCGCCTCCCCCGCCGTCGTCCGCCGCGGCCTCCGTCCCGACGACGGGTCGGTGCGGGAGCTCGCGGCGCACCTCGCCGCCGCGACGTCGCCGGCCCTCGTGGTCGGGGCGGACGCCGACTCGCCCGCCGCCTGGGCGGCGCTCGTCGACCTGGCGGAGCACCTCGGGGTGCCCGTGTGGCAGGAGGCGTTCGCCGCCCGGGCCGGGTTCCCGCAGGACCACCCGCTCTTCGCCGGGCACCTGCCCCCGGAGCGCGGCGCGCTGCGGGCCACCCTCGCGGGGCACGACCTCGTCCTCGTCGTCGGAGCGCCCGCGTTCCGGCAGTACCGCTACGCGCCGGGCGAGCTCGTGGAGCCGGGGACGACCGTCGTGCTCGTCTCCGACGACGCCGAGGACGTACACCACAGCCGCGCCGACCTGGCCGTGCTGGCCGACCCGGGGGCCACCGTCGCCGCACTGACGGCCGCCGTGTCCACCACCGTGCCACCCTCCGCCGCCCCGCGTGAGGGGAACCCTCGGGCCACAAGAGCGCTCGAGGGTTCCCCTCGTGCATCGGACACCGCCCTCGACGCGCCCACCGTGTTCACGGCCCTGGCGGCCCGGCTCCCGGCCGACGCCGTCGTCGTGGAGGAGACCCCGTCCTCGCGCCCCGACCTGCACCGGCTCGTCCCGGCCCGCGCACCGCTCGGGTTCCTGTCGGCGGCCCAGGGCGGGCTGGGCTTCGGGGTCCCCGCGTCGATCGGGGTCCGGATGGGCGCCCCGGACCGGCCGGTGGTCGCGGTCGTCGGCGACGGCTCGACGCTCTACGGCGTGCAGGCCCTGTGGACGGCCGCGCACTACGGGGTGGGCGTCCTCGTCCTGGTCCTCGACAACGGCCGGTACGCGATCATGGACCGGTTGGCCGCGGAGGCGGGCGGCAAGCCCCCGTGGCCCGGCTTCGGCGAGGTGGACCTGACGGCGGTGGCGAGCGGGCTCGGGTGTCCCGCGCTGCGGGTGGACACCGTCCGCGGGCTGGCCGACGTGCTCGACGACGTCGTGCCCCGGCTGGCCGAGCGGTCGACCCCGCTCGTCGTGGCCTGCGACCTGCGTCAGGTCCCGTAGCGCCCGAGCGGCACCGGGCAGCGCAGGAGCAGCCGCAGGCGCACCTCGAGCGCGGGCGGGAACTGCACCTCCGGCTCGGGCGCGGGCAGGGCGTCGAGCTCGAACCACACCCGGTGCCCGCCCTGGTAGGGCTCGTGGCCCCAGCGGTCGGCGAGGACGGCGAGCAGGCCGTCGGTGTCCGCGACGGCGGGCCGGACGGCGCTGCCGTCGCAGATCGCGACGTGCAGCGTGCCCCCGTGGCAGGTGAGCTCCAGCCGGAGGTCGTTCTCCCCGCGGGCGTGGGCGACCACGTCCGCGGTGAGGTCGTCGATCAACAGCTCCAGGTCCACGCGGTAGGTGGCGCTGTCCCAGCCGTCCGCGAGACCCAGGACCAGCGTGCGGGCGTCCCGCACGGTGTGTCCGGTGATCGGGAGGTCGACGACGGCGGTGAGAGTGGTCATGCGGGGTCCGATCCGGGCCCGGTCGGGCCCATCACTCGTTCGAAGCATCTCCCGCTGGTGCGCAACAGGGTCAGCTACCAATACAGTGGCACACAATCGAAAGCGCAACAACTATTGCCCGCAACGGCCATTGTCACGCTGAGCACCCCGGGAGGAGACCCGTGTCCGACGCGGAAGCGGTCCACGAGGGCGGTGGGGACGGCGAGGTCGATGCCGCGCTCGCGGCGCTCGTGACCGAGCTCGGCTCGTGCATCGAGAGCCTGCGCGCCGCGCGGGACCGGGCCGAGGAGCTCCAGGAACAGCGTGCGGGCGGGGCCGACTGGCTCACTGCGGTGCGCGCGGAGGAACCGCCGTTGATCGTCGAGCGCATCTCGCAGGCGCTCGGGTCGCTCAACACGGTCGGCGGTCGGTGGCGACGCCGGGAGGCGACCGCGCTGCACGCGTCGGGCATGAGCATCAACGAGATCGCCCGGCTGTTCGGTGTCACCCGACAGCGGGCCTCGGTGCTGGTCCGGGAGCAGGCCGACGCCGGCGAGGGCGGCTGATCCCCCACCCGCGGTCCCGTCTCCTACCCTGGGCCCCTCTGCCCTCGAGCACCGAAGGGCCCGACGCCGGACCGAGGAGAGATGGAACCGCACGAGGTCGACGCCCTGTCCGACGCCCTGAACCACGCCGCGACCGCCGTCCTCCGCGAGCCGAACCCCGACGGCGGACTCGGCACCACCGAGGAGGTGCTCACCCGGATCGTCCAGGTGACGGTGCAGCGGGTGCCCGGCGCCGACGGGGCCGGCATCACCCAGACCGACCACGGGAAGGTCACGAGCCGCGCCCCGTCCGCCGACTGGGTCGCCGACCTCGACGCCGCCCAGGCGGAGCTGGACGAGGGCCCCTGCGTGGACGCCGGCAGCCTCGACGAGCCGACCCACGTCGAGGCGATCGACCTCGACCGGGAGACCCGGTGGCCCCGGTGGCGGCCGCGCGCACGGGACGTCGGCGTGCGCGCCATGCTGTCCTACGCGATGGGTCCGCCCGACTCCCCCGTCGGCTCGCTGAACCTCTACTCGTTCACGCCCGGGGCGTTCACCGAGGCCGGCCGCGTGACCCTCGAGGTGTTCGCCCTGCAGGCCGCGATCGCGCTCTACGGGGCGAGCCGCGCCGAGGGCCTCGACATCGCGCTGGCGGGTCGCGACCGGATCGGACAGGCCAAGGGCATCCTCATGGAGCGGCACGGCGTCGACGGCGACCGGGCCTTCCGGATGCTCGTCGAGGCCTCGCAGCAGTCCAACATCAAGCTGCGCGACGTGGCCGCGTGGCTGCTGGACGAGCACGCGCGGACCGCCGCCGAGCGGGACCGGCCCTGAGCGCCCTCCCGCTCGCCGGGCTGCGGGTGCTCGACATGGCCTCACTCGCGGCCGCACCACTCGCCGCCACCTACCTCGGGGAGTTCGGCGCCGAGGTCGTCAAGATCGAGCCGCCGGGCGTCGGCGACGCGATCCGCGGCTGGGGCGCGCAGCGCGACGGTGTGGGCCTGATGTGGAAGAGCATCGGGCGGAACAAGCGCTCGGTGACGGTGGACCTCCGTGCCCCCGACGGCCAGGACCTCGCGCGGCGACTGGCCGCGCGGTCCGACGTCGTGGTGGCCAACACCCGACCGCAGACGCTGCGCCGGTGGGGACTCGACTTCGAGCGGCTGCACGCGGAGAACCCGCGGACCGTCGTGCTGCACGTGACGGGGTTCGGGCTCACCGGCCCGAAGAGCGAACGGCCCGGCTTCGGCACCCTCGGCGAGGCGATGAGCGGGTTCGCCCACCTGACCGGAGAGGCTGACGGGCCGCCGACCCTGCCCGCGTTCATGCTCGCCGACGGCGTGGCGTCGCTGCACGCCGCCTACGCGGTGATGGCGGCGCTCTACGACCGCGACGTGCACGGGGCGCCGGGACGGCTCGTCGACGTCAACCTCGTCGACCCGCTGGCCCGCGTCCTCGAGCAGAGCCTGCTCACCTGGGACGCCACCGGCAGCGTGCCCCGTCGGGCGGGCAACCGCTGGGACATCTCCGCGCCGCGCAACACCTACCGGACCGCCGACGACCGGTGGCTCGCGATGTCGGGCAGCGCCCCGAGCGTCGCGCTGCGGGTGTTCCGGGCGATCGGGCGCCCCGACCTCGCCGAGGACCCCGCCTTCGCCGACGCCCAGGGTCGGCTGGCCCGGGCCGGCGAGGTGGACGGGCTGGTGGCGGCGTGGGTCGCGCAGCGCACGCTCGACGAGGCCATGACGGTGTTCGAGGCCGCCGAGATCGCCGCCGCACCCGTCTACGACGTCACCGACCTCGTCGCCGACGAGCAGATGGTCGCGCGGGAGGTGTTCCGCCGGATCCCCGACGAGCAGCTGGGCAGCCTGCTGGTGCAGGCCCCGGTGCCGCGGCTGTCCGGGGTCGAGGGCCGCATCGACCACCTCGGGCCGGAGCTCGGGGCCCACACCCGCGAGGTGCTCGCCGAGGCGGGCCTGTCCGAGGCCGAGATCGACGACCTCGCCGCCCGCGGCATCATCTGATGCCCGTCTAGTACGAGCGCTCCAGCCCCAGCACGCTCTGCGCCAGGTAGTTCAGCGCCATGGCCTGCGGCAACGGGGCGAGCCGCTGCAGCCGCGCCTCCCGGAAGTACCGCTCCACGTGGTACTCCTCGGCGTAGCCGAACCCGCCGTGGGTCTGCACCGCGGTGTCCGCGGCGAAGAACCCGGCCTCGGCGGCCACGAACTTGGCCGTGTTCGCCGCCTCCCCCGCGGGCTCGCCCCGGTCGACCTTCCACGCCGCCTCCCGGACCACCAGCTCGGCGGCGTGCAGCCGGGCGTGCGCCTCGGCGAGCGGGTGGGCGACGGCCTGGTTGGCCCCGATCGACCGGCCGAACACCCGACGCTCGCGCGCGTAGGCGACGGCCCGTCGCAGCGCCGCCCGCCCCGTGCCCAGCGCCTCCGCGGCGATCAGCACCCGCTCGGCGTTCAGCCCGTCGAGAATCTGCCGGAAGCCCTGCCCCTCCTCCCCGACGAGGTCCTCGCCCGCGACCGCGAGCCCGTCGTAGGCGACCTCGCAGGAGGCGACGGCGTTGCGGCCCAGCTTCGGGATCGGGGTGATCGTGACGGCGGGGTCGCGCAGGTCCGCGAGCAGCAGCGAGAGCCCGTCGGTGCGCTTCGCGCACTCCGCGGCCGGGGTGGTGCGCACGAGCAGCAGCACCTTCTCCGACTCGAGCGCCTTCGACGTCCACACCTTGCGGCCGTGCACGCGGTAGCCGTCACCGTCGCGGACCGCGCGCGTGGTGATGGCGGTGGTGTCCAGCCCGGCGTCGGGCTCGGTGACGCCGAAGGCGACGTGCAGGTCGCCGGTCGCGATCCGCGGCAGGTAGCGCTCCCGCATCGCCTCGCTGCCGTGCAGGACCACCGGGTGCATGCCGAAGATCGACATGTGGATCGCGCTCGCGCCGTTCATGCACGCCCCGGAGGCGGCGACCTCCTCCAGCACGATCGAGGCGGCCTCGATCCCCTGCCCGCCCCCGCCGTAGGCCTCCGGGATCGCGATCCCGACCCACCCGCCCGCTGCCATCGCGTCGTAGAACGCCCACGGGAAGGCGTGGTCGCGGTCGCACGCCGCCCAGTAGTCGTCGTCGAACTTCGTGCAGAGCTCCCGGACCGCCGCCCGGATCAGGCGATGGTCCTCGGATTCGGTGAAGTCCACGGGCGCCGACGCTAGCCCGCTCGGCCCGCGCGCGCCCTCGGGTGCGAGGTCGCGTAGACCTCGCGGAGCCGGTCGACCGTGACCATCGTGTAGATCTGCGTCGTCGTCACCGACGCGTGCCCGAGCAGTTCCTGCACCACGCGCAGGTCGGCCCCGCCGTCGAGCAGGTGGGTGGCGAACGAGTGCCGCAGCGTGTGCGGCGAGATCTCCGCGGTGATCCCGGCGAACTCGGCGGTCTCGCGCAGCACGTTCCAGGCGCTCTGCCGCGACAGCCGCGCGCCGCGGGCGTTCAGGAAGAGCGCAGGCGTGCCGCGGCCGCGCACCGCGAAGCCCGGCCGCGACCGCACCCGGTAGGCGTCCAGGGCGGCGAGCGCCGGGCGCCCGACCGGGACGAGGCGCTGCTTGCCGCCCTTGCCCGTGAGCACGACGGTGCGCTGCTCGGCGTCCACGTCGTCGACGTCGAGGCCCACGACCTCGCTGATCCGCGCGCCCGTGGAGTAGAGCAGCTCCAGCAGCGCCCGGTCCCGCACCCCGCGCGGGTCCTCCGTCGACGGCGCCTCCAGCAGCCGGGTCACGGTGTCCACGTCGAGCGCCTTCGGCAGCTTGCGCGGCGGCGCCGGCGGGTGGACGTCCGCGGCGACGTCCTGGGTCACCTCCTGCTCGGCCAGCGCGAACCGGTGCAGCCCCCGGACGGCGACGACGGCCCGCGACGCGCTCGCCGTCGCCAGCGGCCGGTGCCCGTCCTCCCCCGTCCGCAGCGCCACGAGGAAGGTCCCGACGTCGGGTGCGGTCACCTCGGCGAGGTCGGTGCGGCCGATCCGCTCCAGGTGCTCGAGGTACCGGTCGAGGTCGCGCCGGTAGTTGGTCAGGGTGTGCACCGACATCCCGCGCTCGACGTCGAGGTGGTCGAGGTAGGTGGCCACGACGTCAGCTGGGTGAGCCACCCCGCCGTTGTACCTCGTCAGACCGCCGGTCCCCGGGTGACCCGCCGCGGGTGCAGCACGATCCGGCGCACGTTCGCGGGGTCGGCGAACGTCGCCAGGAGCTCCCGGTGCTCCTCGGTGTCCGGGTCCGCCCAGTAGCGCCCGACGAGCCGGTGGGCGAGCTCGGCAGCCCCGTCGTCGTGCACGGTCACGTCGGCCTCGACCGACACCCACCCCTCCGGCTCGTCGACGGGAGCGACCACGACGAAGCTGGCCCGCGGCTCCGCGGTGAGCCGTCGGACCTTGAGCGCGTCGGCCATCGAGAACAGCTGCAGGTCGCCCTCGGGGGTCGTCTCGAACCACACCGGCCGCGGCGCGGGGAGCCGCTCCGGGCCGGGCGGGACGGTGAGCAACCCGACGAGGGGCCGGTCGAGCAGCTCGCGGTCGGCGGCGGTGATCGTCATGTCCCCAGCCTGTCCGCCCGGCGGGGCCCCGCCCATGTCCGTGCCTCCCCGGCACCTTCGCGGGCGTCTACCCTCCGGCTCGTGAGCGCGGTGGAGGGACTGCTCGGCGCGATCCGGGTCGTGGACCCGGAGCTCGTCGTCGAGGAGCCGTCCGGGCGCGCGACGCTGGTCACCGGCCGCCGCCGGAGCCTCCTCGCCGTCGCACGCGGCCGGTTGCGGCTGCGCGGGCTGGAGCTCGGTCCCGGCGACGCCCTCCTGCTCCACGACGGCGGGTCGGTGCCGGTGGTCGCGGAGGGCCCCACGACGATGGTGGTCGCCCGGTTCGCGCTGCAGGGCGCCGCCCCCCGGCTGCTCGCGCTGCCCGACGAGGTGCTCGCCCCGGCCGACTCGGAGTTCTGCCGGCTCCTGATCGAGCGGGTGGCCGACCAGGCGGGGACCGTCGGCTCCCCCGGCGACGTCGTGTCCGCCCGCCTGCTGGACTGGCTCGTCGTCGAGACCGTCCGGGACGTCCTCGTCGCGCGCGGGTCCGGGGAGGTCGCCGACGCCGGGGTGGTGCGGGCGCTCGCCGCGGTGCACGCCGACCCGGCCCGCGCCTGGACCGTGGCGACGCTCGCCGACCACGCCGGGGTGAGCCGGGCGGCCTTCGCGCGCCGGTTCTCCGACGTCGTCGGGACCTCGCCGCTGGCCTACGTGCGCGAGCACCGGCTCGCGCTCGCCGAGCACGCCCTGCTCACCGAGCCCGAGGTCACCGTCGCCGCCGTCGCCCGCCGCGTCGGCTACGCCAACCCGTTCAGCTTCTCGACGGCCTTCCGGCGCCACCGGGGGGTGGCGCCGAGCGAGGTCCGCGCGTCTTGAGCGCGCCTGCAGGCCGGCTTCGGCGCACAAGATCTTGCTCTGCCGTGCGAAGTGGTTGCTGAGCGACCACTTCGCACGGCGCGTCAAGATCTTGCACGCTGGGTGCCCGCGCCAACCTTGCAGAGCTCGGAGCCACGGCCTCACCAACGTTCGGGCTCTGCAGGTCCAACGCCATGGACGTCGCGCCAACCGAGACTCCACCACGCGGCGGGAGAGAACGCGACGCCGCGGTCACCGGCTGATCTAGCACCACCACTTTCGCCGGCAGAAGCCGCCGGTCAACGCCCCGTCGGGCAGGTTGTGGTCCTCGTCGACGTCGATGTCCACGTCGGTGTTGGACGGCGGGGTGGTCGTGGTGCTCGCCGTCGGAGGAGTCGTAGTGGGTGCGGCGTTCGAGACCATCAGCTGGATCGAATGCACGGTGGACTGGCCAACCCGCGTACCCGGATAGGGGTTCTGGTAGGCGATCACCGAGTTCGCGTAGGAAGGGGCGAAGCCCCCGACGCGGATACCGCGCGAGGCAAGGTCGTTCACGGCGGCCTGCAGCGTCCAGCCGACGTAGTTCGGCATCGCGATCTTGTCGGCGTAGTACTGCTGGCCGACGGTGTAAGAACCGGTCGGGGTCATCGGCAGCGACGAGCTTCCAGCAACCGGTGTGGCAGCAGCGCGATCGGCGCGGGCGGCGGCGCTATTGATCGACAGCCCGACCACGAGCGCGGTCACGATCGCAAAAATGATCCCGAGCTGGGTCCGTGGTCGCAGGTCTTTCCACGACGCTCGCCCAGTCTGCGGCTGCTCGTCCATCTCGTCCCCCCGAGTCTGTTCACTCGGATGGTTCGCCCCGCCAACTGGCCTCGTTACGCGCCGTGTCTATCTCGTGATCTCCACGGGTTAGTGAAGCGGCCCTGCACGGCGGTCCCATAGTCGCGGTCGACGACTCGCCTACTCAATGAATACCTCCGCGTCGCACGACGCGTTCATTCAGCCCTGCTTGCGTTCGGCGTACTCGGTCGGCCGGTCGAGCCACGGCGCGTCGACCGGGCGCGGGTGGAAGCGGCCGGCGACGACCTCGACCGCGGCGAACACCCCGGCGATGCAGGGCCCGTTGACCAGGTCGCCCGACATGGCGCCCGCGACGAGGTCGTCGAGCGGCACCCGGCGGATCACCAGGTCGGCCTCCTCGTCGTCCCCCGCCTCGGGGCGCTCGACCTCCCGCAGGCCCCGCGCGAGGAAGACGCGCACCGACTCGTCGGCGAACCCGGGGCAGCCCACGACGTCGACCAGGGTCGACCAGTCGTCGGCCTCGATCCCGACCTCCTCGACCAGCTCCCGCTTCGCGGCCTCGACGGGGGCCTCGCCGGACCCCCCGTCGAGCAGACCCGCGGGCATCTCCCAGATGCGGCGACCGATGGCCGGGCGGTACTGGTAGATCATGACGAGGCGGTTGTCGTCGTCGAGCGCGGCGATGGCCACCGCGCCGTAGTGCTCGACCTTCTCCCGCGTCGCGACCCGCCCGCCCGGCATGCGGACCTGGTCGCCGCGCAGCGCGAAGATCGCGCCCTCGTAGAGCGTCTCGGTGTCGACCACGTCGAACGAGTGCGGCGGGTGCCCGCCGTGCGGGTCGCGCAGCGAGTCCGGGGTGACCGGGTCGCGGGGCTCGGACCGCGTCACGGGACGCCGGCCTCGGACAGGCGTGCGGCCTCCGCGTCGACCGGGTCGTCGCCCTCGAGGTCCGCACTCCCACCGTCGGTGTCGCTGTTGCCGAACAGACGCGACGAGGCGTCGTGACGCAGCGACGCCGCGACGAAGGCCGCGAAGAGCGGGTGCGCCCGGGTGGGCCGGGACTTCAGCTCGGGGTGGGCCTGCGTGCCGACGAAGAACGGGTGCACCGCGCGCGGCAGCTCCACGAACTCCACCAGCGTGCCCTCCGGCGAGGTCCCCGAGAACACGAGACCGGCCTCGGCGAGGCGGTCACGGTAGGCGTTGTTGACCTCGTAGCGGTGGCGGTGGCGCTCGGAGACCTTGCCGGTGCCGTAGGCCGCGCGCGTGATCGTCTCGGGGGCGAGGACCGCGGGGTAGGCGCCGAGGCGCATCGTCCCGCCCATGTCCCGCTCGCCGGAGACCACGTCGGTCTGGTCGGCCATCGTCGAGATCACGGGGTTCGCGGTGGCGGGGTCGAACTCGGCGGAGTTGGCGTCCTCGATCCCCGCGAGGGCCCGCGCGGCGTGGATGACCATGCACTGCAGGCCCAGGCAGAGCCCCAGCGCGGGGATGCCGTGCCGGCGGGCGTGGTCGAGCGCGCCGATCTTGCCCTCGATGCCGCGGACGCCGAAGCCGCCGGGCACGAGCACCCCGTGCGCCCCGGCGAGCGCCTTGTCCGCCCCGGCCGGGGTGTCGCAGTCGTCGCTGGGGACCCAGCGGATGTCGACCTTCGCGCGGTGCGCGAACGCGCCCGCGCGGACGGCCTCGGTCACCGACAGGTAGGCGTCGGGCAGGTCGACGTACTTGCCGACGATCGCGATCGTGACCCGCTCGGTCGGCTGGTGCACGCGGTCGAGCAGGTCGCCCCAGACCGTCCAGTCGACGTCACGGAACGGCAGGCCGAGCCGGCGCACCACGTAGGCGTCGAGGCCCTCGGAGTGCAGCACCTTCGGGATGTCGTAGATCGACGGCGCGTCGGGGCAGGCGACCACGCCGTCCTCGTCGACGTCGCACATCAGGGAGATCTTGCGGGTCATCTCCTCGGGGATGTGCCGGTCGGCGCGCAGCACGAGCCCGTCGGGCTGGATGCCGATGTTGCGCAGCGCGGCGACGGAGTGCTGCGTCGGCTTGGTCTTGAGCTCCCCGCTCGGCGCCAGGAACGGCACGAGGCTGACGTGCAGGAAGAAGCAGTTGTCCCGGCCGACCTCGTGGCGCAGCTGCCGCGCGGCCTCGAGGAACGGCAACGACTCGATGTCGCCCACCGTCCCGCCGATCTCGGTGATCACGACGTCGGGTGCGGTCCCGTCGGGGTCCTCGCGCATCGCGAGGACCCGCGACTTGATCTCGTCGGTGATGTGCGGGATGACCTGGACGGTGTCGCCCAGGTACTCGCCGCGGCGCTCCTTCGCGATGACCTCGGAGTACACCTGGCCGGTCGTCACGTTGGCCCGGGCGGAGAGGTCGCGGTCGAGGAACCGCTCGTAGTGCCCGATGTCGAGGTCGGTCTCGGCGCCGTCCTCGGTCACGAAGACCTCGCCGTGCTGGAACGGGTTCATCGTCCCGGGGTCGACGTTGAGGTACGGGTCGAGCTTCTGCATGGTGACGCGCAGCCCGCGGGAGGTGAGCAGCTGGCCGAGGCTGGAGGCCGTGAGCCCCTTGCCGAGCGACGAGGCCACCCCGCCGGTGACGAAGACGTGCTTCGTGGTCCGTGGCTGCTGCATCAGTGCCCCCCGACGCTGCGGGAGGCGGTCCGGGCGACGAGCACGTGCGAACACCGATCCACGGGACCTCACGGTAACACCGCCGACCGGGTGACCGGCGGTCAGGCCACCGGCGTGCGCTGGGGCAGCGGGGCGAGACCCGGGGCGGAGCCGTAGGCGCCCGTGCGGCCCGCGGCCTGCTCGGCGGTGGCCAGCACCGCGGCGATCCGGCCCGCCGTCGCGCCGATCCCGTCGACGGTGGAGACCCCGCGCAGCGCCTGGTCGGTGCGGACGGCGGCCACGGCCCCGTCGGCGGACCGCGTGGCGAGGACCGTCCCGGCGCCGCCGGCGTGGACGCCGGAGGCCAGGTGCGCGAGCGTGGTGGCGCGCCCGGCCGCGTCGGGCGTCGGCGTGGGACTGCCGCCGACGACGAGCGCGAGCTGGGCCGGGGCGGGCGCCGCGCCCGGGGCGAGGAACCCGCCGTCGGACAGCGCGGTGAACGCCGTGCCCACCTCGGCCGGCGAGCTCGAGGGGCCGCGGCCCGCCGTCACGAGCGAGCCGAGCAGGGAGCCGGTGAGGGTGCCGACGTCGGTGGTCGAGGGCAGCTGCACGCCGGCGGGCAGGACGCGGGTGACGAGACCGCGCAGGGCGTCGGCCCGGTCGGGCGCGAGCATCGCGTCGGTGAGCGACAGGGTGCCGGTGACCCGTCCGCCGGCCTGACCGACGAGCCCGGTGAGGGCGTCGAGGTCGGCGGGGTCGGCGTCGGGGGCGGCGACGAGGACGACGGTGCGGTCGCGCAGGGCCCCGCCGACGAGGGCGGGTGCGGTGCCGGCGAGCACGCGGTCGGCCGCGACCTGCTGGGCCCGGGCCGTGTCCCGCTCCGCGGTGAGGACCCCGACCTGGCCGGAGAGGTCCGCGCGGTCGGTGGACAGCGCGCCGAGCATCGTCTGCGAGAGCGACGACGCGCCGAGCACCACCCCCAGGGCGAGCGCGAGGACCACCGCGCACAGGGAGACGATGTGGTAGCGGAACGAGATCATCCGACGACGCTCCGCACCACGGCCGTGGCCCACGCGACGACGGCCTGTCCGCCGGTCTGCAGGAGCAGCACCAGCGACGGTCCGGCCCCGAGGGCGAGCGCCGCGACGACGGCCGTGGCGAGCACGGCGACGACGAGCATCACCAGCGTCCAGATCGAGACCCGGCTCCGGTAGAGCGCGAGCACCGCGGGCGCGTCGACGAGGGTCGGACCCAGCCGCAGCCGCGTCAGGAAGGTCGAGGGGATGGAGCCGGAACGGCCGCGGTCCAGGAAGCCGCCGAGGCTCGCGTCGAACCCGACGGCGACGACGAGGGCCGCGCCGTGGGCGTGCGCGAGCAGCAGGGCCATGTCCTCGGGGTTCGCCGAGGAGGGGAACGCGACCGGGTCGACCCCGAGGTCCTGCATGCGGGCCAGGCCGGCGATGAAACCGTCGGGGTCCGCGGGCACGACGACGTCCCGCGCCTTCCGGGCGGTCGCGGGGTCGAGCTCGGCGACGGTGCCCAGCACGACGGCGGGGGTGTGCCCGGCCTCGCGGAGCGCGTCGGCGCCGTCCCCGACGCCGATCAGCACCGGCTTGTACTCGCGGATGAAGCCCGTGAGCGACCGGACCTCCTCGGCGGTGCCGGGACCGCCCGCGACCACGACGACCTGCTTGTCGCGCATCGAGGTCGCGATCGCCGGGACGCCGACGCCGTCGACGAGCAGGGCCCGCTCGCGGCCGAGGAACTCGCTGGTGTTCGCGGAGAAGGCCTCGAGCTGGGCGGCCATGCCCCCGCGGGCCTCCTCCAGCAGGTCCGCGACGGTGTCCCGGTCCTGCGCGAAGCCGCGCAGCATCTCCCGGTCGCCCGCGTGGACCGCCCCGTCGTGCAGGCGCACGGTCGCGCCGTCGACGAGCTCGGTGAAGACGTCCGCGCCGCAGTCGTCGACGAGCACCACGCCCGCCTCGACGAGGATCTCCGGGCCCAGGTTCGGGTAGCGCCCCGAGATGGAGGGCGCCGCGTTCACCACGCCCACCACCCCGGCGTCGAGCAGCGCCGTCGCGGTCGCCCGGTCGAGGTCGACCTGGTCGATGACGGCCACGTCCCCCGGCCCGAGTCGGCGCAGGTAGGCGGCGTCGGCCCCCGCGGATCCGCGGCGCCCGAGCCGGGCCGTGCCACTCACCCCGGGGAGCGCCGCACGGGTCCGGGTCCCGCGTCCAGGCCATCGCATGCACACGATGCTGACGGCCGATCACGATCCGGACACGTCGCCACGCCGAGGCACCCCACAGGTCTCACTCGACCCGGGCGTCCCATCCGTCACAGGGGTGAGCGGTCGGCCGCCGCCCGGCTCAGCCGGCGCGTCGCTTCGGGCGCCGGGCACCACCCTTCGCCGTGCCCTTGCTGATGGGGGTGGGCGCGGGGACGGCCCGCTTGTCGTCCGCCGCTGCGGCGAGCAGCTCCTCGGCGTGGGCGCGACCGGTCTCGGTCTCCTCGGTGCCGGCCAGCATGCGCGCCAGCTCGACCACCCGCTGCGAGTCGTCGAGCGTGCGGACCGAGCTGCGGGTGACGCCCTCGGTGCCGGCTCCCTTGTCCACCACGAGCTGCCGGTCGGCGTACGCCGCGACCTGCGCCAGGTGCGTCACGACCACGACCTGGTGGGTCTCGGCCAGCCGCGCGAGCCGCCGCCCGATCTCCACCGCGGCGCGCCCGCCGACCCCGGCGTCGACCTCGTCGAAGACCAGCGTCGGCACCGTGTCCGCGCCCGCGAGCACGACCTCGACCGCGAGCATCACCCGGGACAGCTCTCCGCCGGACGCCCCCTTGGCGATCGGCAGCGGCGGCGCCCCGGCGTGCGGGGCGAGCAGCAGCTCGACCTCGTCGACCCCGTCGGGGCCCGCGGCGACCCGGCGTCCGTCGAGCTCGAGCGCGTCGGCGGCGGTGCTGTCCTTCCGCCCGACCTCGACGGAGACGGTGGCCGCGGCCATCGCGAGCCCGTCGAGCTCGGAGCTCACGGCCTCGGCCAGGCGGGCCGCCGCCTCGGTGCGCACGGCGCTGAGCGTCGAGGCGTGCGCGGCGAGCTCGGCGCCCAGCCGGTCGGCCTCCGCGGCCAGCGCGGCGATCGCCTCGTCGGACACGTCGAGCGACCCGAGCCGCTCCCGGGCGGAGTCGGCCCAGGCGAGCACGCCCGCGACGTCGGCGGCGTACTTGCGGGTGAGCCCCTTGAGGGCGGCCTGGCGCTCCAGTACCCACGCGAGGCGCTCCGGGTCGGCCTCCAGCCCGTCGAGGTAGCCGGACAGCTCGGCGGCCACGTCGGTGAGGAGCGCGGCGGCCTCGGCCAGGCGCGGCTCCAGCGCGGTGAGCCGCGGGTCGTCGGTGGCCAGCGCCCGGCGCGCCTCCCCCACCAGGGCCGTCGCGTCCGGCTCGTCGCCCGTGCCGTCGGGCGGGCCCGCCACCGCGGCGAGCGCGGTGAGGGCGGCGGAGCGCAGGTCGTCGACGTCGGCGAGCCGGCGGGCCTCGGCCACCAGCTCCGCGTCCTCCCCGGGCTGCGGGTCGAGCGCCTCGATCTCGGTCAGCCCGTGGCGCAGCAGGTCGGCCTCGCGCGCCATCTCCCGGGTGCGCTCGCGACGGTCGGCGAGCGCGGCGACGGCCGCGCGCCACCGACCACGGACGTCCCGGTAGCGGGCCAGCGCCTCGGTCGCGGGCGCACCGGCGAACCGGTCGAGCACCGCGCGCTGCTCGGCGGGACGCAGCAGGCGCAGGGCCTCGTGCTGGCCGTGGACGGCGAGCGAGGCGTCGGCGACGTCGGTGAGCACGGCGAGCGGCACCGACCGTCCGCCGAGGTGGGCGCGCGAGCGCCCGTCGGCGGAGACGGTGCGCGCCGCGATGAGCGACCCGTCGTCGTCGAGCGCGGCCCCCGCGTCGCGGGCGACGCCGGCGGCGTCCCGCGGCCCGTCGTCGGGAGCCCCGTCCTCACTCCCCCCGGCGGCGTCGGTCCCCTCGGACGGCCCGTCCTCCCCGGCCGGGCCGGACCCGGCGTCGGGAACGGGCAGCACGTAGCGACCCTCCACCACCGCGCGCGACGCCCCACGTCGCACGCGGGAGGAGTCCGCGCGTCCGCCACCCAGGAGGTGCAGCCCGGTGATCACCATCGTCTTGCCGGCGCCCGTCTCGCCGGTCACCGCGGTGAGCCCCGGATGCAGCTCCAGGGTCGCGTCCTCGATCACGCCGAGGCCCTGGATTCTCAGCTCGGAGAGCACGCGATCACTGTAACGACGGGGTCCGACACCCAGGGCCGAACACGCCGATCGGATTCGAACAGGTGGTCGAACGGTCGGTGAACGGCGGTGGCCGGACTACGGGCGACGGCCGCGCCACCCCTGCACGGGCAGCCCGAACTTGCGCACCAGCCGGTCGGTGAACGGCTGCACCCGGAGGCGGACGAGCAGCACGGGGGTGCTGCCCTTGCCGATCTCGACCCGCGACCCCGGGGGCAGGTCCAGCGTCCGGCGCCCGTCGCACACCAGTACTCCGGCGTCGCCGCGGCCGGACACCTCGAGCGCCACCCGCGAGTCCGGCGACACCACCAGGGGCCGGGAGAACAGGGCGTGGGCGTTCGACGGCACCAGCAGCATGGCCTGGACCTCGGGCCACACGACCGGCCCGCCCGCGGAGTAGGCGTAGGCGGTGGACCCGGTGGGGGTCGCGCACAGCACGCCGTCGCAGGCGAACTCCGACACCGGGCGGTGGTCGACCTCGAGCACGACGTCGAGCAGCTTCGCCCAGTTGGTCTTCTCGACGATGGCCTCGTTGAGCGCCCACGTACGGCCGAGGACCTGGCCGTCGGTGGTGGCGGTGACGTCGATCGTCATCCGCTCCTCGACCCGGTAGGTCTGGTGGACCACGGCGTCGAGGACCTCGTCGAGGTCGTCGAGGTCGGCCTCCGCGAGGAACCCGACGTGGCCGAGGTTGATCCCGAGCAGCGGCACCCGCGCCTGGCGGGCGAGCTCCGCGGCGCGCAGGAGGGTGCCGTCGCCGCCGAGGACGATGACGATCTCGGCCCCGTTCGCGGCGTCGTCGTCCGGGGCGACCCGCAGGGGCCGCTCGTGCGGCTCCAGGTCGTCGAAGAGCCCGGCGTCGCTGGAGTACTCGTCGGGCATCACCCGCAGCGCGAACCCCGCACGGTGCAGTCGGCACGCCACCGTCGACGCGACCTTGCGGGTCGCCTCGCGTCCGGTGTGCACCACGATCAGTGCGTCGCGCACCCGTTCTCCCGTTCCTGGGTTCACTGTGGCCCGTTCTCGACCGCACGACGCACGATCGCGTCGTCCTCCGCACCCGTACCCGTTCCGGGCCGCAACCAGAGGAAGTACTCGACGTTCCCCGACGGACCGGGCAGGGGGCTCGCCGTCGCACCGGCCAGCGTCAGGCCCCGTCCGCGGGCCGCGGCCACCACGCCGAGCACGGCGTCGACGCGCAGCTCCGGGTCGCGCACCACCCCGCCCGACCCGAGCCGGTCCTTCCCGACCTCGAACTGGGGCTTCACCATCGGCAGCAGCGCGCCGTCGGGCGCCGTGCACGCCGCGAGCGCGTCCAGCACCAGGCGCAGCGAGATGAACGAGAGGTCCGCGACGACGAGGTCGACCCGGCCACCGATCTGCTCCGGGGTGAGGGCGCGGACGTTGGTGCGGTCCAGCACCGTCACCCGGTCGTCGGTGCGCAGCGGCCACACCAGCTGGCCGTAGCCGACGTCGGCGGCCACCACCTCCCGCGCGCCGCGACGCAGCAGGACGTCGGTGAACCCGCCGGTGGACGCGCCGGCGTCGAGGCAGCGCAGCCCCGTCGGGTCGACCCCGAACGCGTCGAGCGCGCCGAGGAGCTTGTGCGCGCCCCGGCTCGCCCAGTCGTCGATCGTGCCGTCGGGCTCGGGGGTCACGACGACGGCGGCGGCCGTCTCGACGGCCGTCGCGGGCTTGGTGGCGACGCTGCCGCCCACCGTCACCCGACCGTCGGCGATGAGGGCGGCGGCCTGCTCCCGGGACCGGGCGAGCCCCCGGCGCACCAGCTCGGCGTCGAGGCGCAGCCGGCGGCTCGTCGTGCGCGCCACCGGGTCAGCCCCGGTCGACGTCGGCGAGGGCGCCGGTCAGGGCCTCGTGCAACGCCTCGAAGCGGTCGGCGTGCTCCAGGGGATCGACGGCGGACGCCGGGTCGCCGAGACGTTCGACGGCGGCCGCGGCGGCGCGCAGCCCCGCGAGTCCGTCGTCCGGCCCACCGTGATCCACGGCGTCCACGCTAACTCACCGCGCGGCGTCGAGTCCGAGCGCCGAGATCATCCGGCCGGCCGCCTCGTCGGCCCCCGTCACCGTGGACGCCGTCGCGGTGTCCCCGACCGCCGCCCAGTGGGCGGCGCACAGGGCGCGCAGGGCGGCCGCGCGGTCCTCGGCGCCGTCGCCGGCGTCGGCGGGCGCACCCAGCTCGAGCGACCCGTCGTCGTGAACGGTCGCGCGCCAGCCGTCGTCGGTCCCGACGCGCACCGCGTCCAGGTCGGTCAGCGCCGCCAGACCCGCCGCGACGTAGGTGGGGCGCTGCTCGGCGGGGGCGGCCAGGACGTCGGCCGCGGTCGAGACACCGGTGAGCACCAGCAGGGACTCCGCCTCGATGGCGTGCCCGCCCGCGATGTCGGTGTCGAGACGGTCGCCCACCACCAGCGGCGAGCTCGCACCCACCCGCTCCATGGCCTGGCGCAGCAGCGGCGCGGCGGGTTTTCCCGCGACCTGCGGTTCCCGACGGCTGGCGTGCCGCAGCGCGGCGACCATCGACCCGTTGCCGGGCAGGAGGCCCCGCTCCGAGGGCAGCGTGGGGTCGATGTTGCAGGCCACCCACGTCGCGCCGTCGGCGAGGGCGAGGGCGGCCTCGGCGAGCTGCCGCCACCCCGTGTCGGGCGAGTGGCCCTGGACCACGGCGACCGGGCCGTCGTCGTACGCCCGGACCGGCGTCAGGCCCACGGCGGTGATCTCGTCGGCGAGCGCATCCGTCCCCAGCACCAGCACCGTCGCGCCCGCGTCCAGCTGGTCGGCCAGCACCGCGGCGCCGGCCTGCGCGCTGGTGACCACGTCGTCCTCGGTGACGGCCAGCCCGAGGTCGGCGAGGTGACCCGCGACCGCGCCGGGCGTCCGTGAGGCGTTGTTGGTGACGTAGGAGACCGTCGCGCCGCCCTCCCGGGCCGCCTCGAGGGCCTCGACGGCGCCCGGGATGGCGTCCGGTCCGGCGTAGACCGTGCCGTCGAGGTCGACCAGCAGCGCGTCGTGCCGGGTCACCGGTCCCGGTCCTCGTCGCTCCCGCGCGGGCGGTCGGGCTCGTCGGCGGCGGTCGTCACGGCTGCCTCCGGCTCCGTCCCGACGACGGGCGCGTCCTCCACGTCGGCCGCGGGCTCGTCGGCGACGAGATCGGTCTCGACGTCGGTCCCCACGTAGGCCTCGGTCGCGGGGTCGACGTCGCCCTCGGCGTCGAGGTCGCCCTCGGTGTCGACGTCGGTGTCGACGTCGCCCTCGGTGTCGACGTCGCCCTCGGCGTCGGTGTCGAGGGCGGCCTCGCTCGCGGTGTCGGTCGCGGCTTCGCCGTCGGTGTCGGTGTCGGTGAGGTCCCCGGGCGGGGTGTCCACCCCGGCGGCCACGAGCGCGGCCCGCTCCTCCGCGTCGGTCTCGCCCTCGGCGTCGGTCTGCGCGGCGTCGAGGAAGGCGCGGACGGCCTCCTCGCGACGTCCGGCCGCGATGAGTGCCTCGCCGTAGGCGTAGAAGAGCCGGCACGTCCACGGGTCGTCCGCGCGACGCACGTCGAGCTCCGGGACCTGCAGCCCGACGACGGCGGCCGCGAACTCGCCCAGGTCCCGGCGCGCCCCGGACGTGACGATGAGCAGTTCCATCGCCTCGTCGCGCGGCAGGTCGGCCGACTCCGGGCTGCGGGCGATCTCGAGGGCACGCTCCGGGCGCCCCAGGGCGCGCTCGGCATCGGCCATCACGGCCACGTGCGCCGCGCCGCCCATGCGCCGGCTCGCCCGCAGCTCGGACAGCGCCTCGGCCCACTCCCCCGCGTGGTACGCGGCGAGCCCGGAGGCCTCACGGACGACCGCCACCCGGGAGGCCCGGTGCCGCGCGAAGCGCGCGTGGGCCAGCGCGGCGGTCGGGTCGTCGTCGAGGAGCTCGCCGACCGCGACGAGGTGCCGGGCGACGTTGTCCGCGAGGTCCTTCGGCAGTCCGCGCAGGTCACGGCGGACCTCGACGTCGAGCAGGTCGGGGGTCACCTCGTCCGGCAGCGTTGGCTCGGTCGGCCGCGGCTGCGCGTCCTGGTGCCGCCGGATCGGACGGTCCTCGCCCCGTGCCGCGCGGTCGTCGCGGGGACGGTCACCACGGGTGCGGTCGTCCCGGCGGTCCTCCCCGCGGGGGGCGTCCCGACGGTCGCGGGACGGACGCCCGTCGCGGTCCCGCGGCGGGCCCTGGCGCCGGTCTCCACGGGGCGGGCCGCCTCGCCGCTCGCCGCGGGGCGGGCCGTCACGACGGTCCCCCCGGGGCGGGCCGTCCCGCCGGGCGTCCCGGGGCCCGGTATCCCGAAGGTCTCCTCGCGGCGCGCCACCGCGCCGGTCGTCCGGGGGTGCGGAGTGCCCACGGTCTCCACGCGGCGCATCGCTGCGCCGGTCGTCCCGCCCGTGGCCGAGGTCCCGGGACCTCGTCGTGTCGTCGCGGGACCCGTCGACGCGGCGCGGGCGGTCGTCGGTGCCGTGCCGCGAACCGCCGGGCCCGCCTGCACCGCCGTCACGACGGGGAGCGCCTCGGCGGTCAACGCCGCCGTCACGGCTCTCCCACGGGCGCGAGCTCCGGCCACTCTCGCTCGAGCCGGACCGGCCGCGGTATCCCTCGCGCTCTCGGGGAGGTCCGTCGGTACGGCGCGAGTCACCCGAGGCACGCTCACCCGCCGGTCGGCCACCACCGGTGCGGTCACTCCGGCGGTCGTCGCGTCCGGGAGCGCCGTCGCGGCCGCGCGGCGCGTCCTGACGGGGGGCACCTCGGTCGGTGCGGGGTGAACGGCTGCGGTCGTCGGGACGTCCGCCACGACCGCGATCGTCCGTGCGGGCCGGGCGGCCACGGCGGTCGTCGGGCCGGCCTCCACGACGATCGGGGCTGCTGTTGCGGGCCCGACCACCGTCTCGGGAGTCCTCAGGCCGACGCCGGTCATCCGAAGCGGACGACGATCGGTCGCCCCGGCCGTCCTGCGGGTCCACGCTCACGATCGTCCTCCTGACACGACGAAAACGGGGCAGGACCTCTCGGTCCTACCCCGTGTCTGTCACGTGGGCGGACCGAGGTCCGCGCCGTTCACTGTCGAGATATGGGTCCACGTATTCGTGGGGGTGGTTGGGTGTTCCGGCGGTGTCCTACTCTCCCACGACCTGGCGGTCGCAGTACCATCGGCGCTGGAGGGCTTAGCTTCCGGGTTCGGGATGGGACCGGGCGTTTCCCCTCCGCTATGACCACCGGAACACCGAACCACCCCCACGGTCGTGCTGTGGGGGGTCGGGTTGTGTGGATGTGGACGCGAGCAGAGCTTTTCGGTTGCGCTTGAGGGACTTGTTGAGTCACCGCCGACCCAGTGTGTGGGTGTTGGTGGTGTGTCGGGCAAGTCCTCGGCCTATTAGTACCAGTCCACTGCATACCTTGCGGTACTTCCATGTCTGGCCTATCAACCCACTGGTCTGGTGGGGGCCTTAACCCTCATGGGGTGGGAGACCTCATCTTGGAACGGGCTTCCCGCTTAGATGCCTTCAGCGGTTATCCCTTCCGAACGTAGCCAACCAGCCGTGCCCCTGGCGGGACAACTGGCACACCAGAGGTTCGTCCGTCCCGGTCCTCTCGTACTAGGGACAGCCTTCCTCAAGTCTCCTGCGCGCGCGGCGGATAGGGACCGAACTGTCTCACGACGTTCTAAACCCAGCTCGCGTACCGCTTTAATGGGCGAACAGCCCAACCCTTGGGACCTACTCCAGCCCCAGGATGCGACGAGCCGACATCGAGGTGCCAAACCATGCCGTCGATATGGACTCTTGGGCAAGATCAGCCTGTTATCCCCGGGGTACCTTTTATCCGTTGAGCGACACCCCTTCCACAAGGTGGTGCCGGATCACTAGTCCCGACTTTCGTCCCTGCTCGACCTGTCGGTCTCACAGTCAAGCTCCCTTGTGCACTTGCACTCGACACCTGGTTGCCGACCAGGCTGAGGGAACCTTTGGGCGCCTCCGTTACCCTTTGGGAGGCAACCGCCCCAGTTAAACTACCCACCAGGCACTGTCCCTGGACCAGATCATGGCCCGAAGTTAGATGCCCAATTCGACCAGAGTGGTATTTCAACGGCGACTCCACCCGCACTGGCGTGCGAGCTTCACAGTCTCCCACCTATCCTACACAAGCCGAACCGAGCACCAATACCAAGCTGTAGTGAAGGTCCCGGGGTCTTTCCGTCCTGCCGCGCGTAACGAGCATCTTTACTCGTAGTGCAATTTCGCCGAGTCTGTGGTCGAGACAGCGGGGAAGTCGTTACTCCATTCGTGCAGGTCGGAACTTACCCGACAAGGAATTTCGCTACCTTAGGATGGTTATAGTTACCACCGCCGTTTACTGGCGCTTAAGTTCTCAGCTTCGGCCGTGAGGCCTAACCGGTCCCCTTAACGTTCCAGCACCGGGCAGGAGTCAGTCCGTATACATCGTCTTGCGACTTCGCACGGACCTGTGTTTTTAGTAAACAGTCGCTTCCCCCTGGTCTCTGCGACCCCACCACCCTAGCCCGCGAAGAGCTTCAGGTAACAGGGTCCCCCTTCTCCCGAAGTTACGGGGGGATTTTGCCGAATTCCTTGACCACAGTTCGCTCGAACGCCTCGGTATTCTCTACCTGACCACCTGTGTTGGTTTGGGGTACGGGTCGCGTAGGAACTCGCTAGAGGCTTTTCTCGGCAGCATGGGATCACTCTGCTTCGCCTCAACGGCTATGCGTCACGTCTCAGCCTTATGTGGCGTACGGATTTGCCTATACGCCGGCCTACACGCTTGCACCAGTACAACCACTCACTGGCGGAGCTACCCTCCTGCGTCACCCCATCGCTTGGCTACTACCAGGCAGGATCCCGCGCTCCCCCGTCCGACTCCCGAAGGAGTCATGGGGTTCGGGCGGTTAGCACACCTGGGCTCGCCATGGACGCGCCTACACGAGCACGGGAATATCAACCCGTTGTCCATCGACTACGCCTGTCGGCCTCGCCTTAGGTCCCGGCTCACCCTGGGCGGAAAAACCTGGCCCAGGAACCCTTGGTCATCCGGCGGCAGAGTTTCTCACTCTGCTGTCGCTACTCATGCCTGCATTCTCACTCACACGGGTTCCACGGCTGGATCACTCCGCCGCTTCACCACCCGCATGACGCTCCCCTACCCAACACCACCACCGTTAGGTGTCCGTGGTGTTGCCGCGGCTTCGGCGGTGCGCTTGAGCCCCGCTACATTGTCGGCGCAGGACCACTTGACCAGTGAGCTATTACGCACTCTTTCAAGGGTGGCTGCTTCTAAGCCAACCTCCTGGTTGTCTGGGCGATCCCACATCCTTTCCCACTTAGCGCACGCTTAGGGGCCTTAGCCGGCGATCTGGGCTGTTTCCCTCTCGACTACGAACCTTATCGCCCGCAGTCTCACTGCCGCGCTCGAGCTCACCGGCATTCGGAGTTTGGCTGACTTCAGTAAGCTTGTAGGCCCCCTAGGCCAACCAGTGCTCTACCTCCGGTGAGTAACACGCGACGCTGCACCTAAATGCATTTCGGGGAGAACCAGCTATCACGGAGTTTGATTGGCCTTTCACCCCTACCCACAGCTCATCCCCCAGGTTTTCAACCCTGGTGGGTTCGGGCCTCCACACCGTCTTACCGGCGCTTCACCCTGGCCATGGGTAGATCACTCCGCTTCGGGTCTAGAGCACGCGACTATCGACGCCCTGTTCGGACTCGCTTTCGCTACGGCTACCCCACACGGGTTAACCTCGCCACGTACCGCTAACTCGCAGGCTCATTCTTCAAAAGGCACGCCATCACCGATCCGAAGACCAGGCTCTGACGGCTTGTAGGCACACGGTTTCAGGTACTATTTCACTCCCCTCCCGGGGTACTTTTCACCTTTCCCTCACGGTACTTGTCCGCTATCGGTCATCAGGAAGTATTTAGGCTTACCGGGTGGTCCCGGCAGATTCACAGCGAATTTCACGGGCTCGCTGCTACTCGGGCACGTCACCACGCGATGATGAACAGTTTTCGTCTACGGGGGTCTCACCCTCTACGCCGGCGCGTCCCAACGCCTTCGACTAACCATCCACCACCACGCCCAGGGTCAGCAGCCCCCGGACATGACGCCCCACAACACCCCACCAGCAACACCTGCCAGCTATCACACAAGCGGGGTTTAGCCTCTTCCGCTTTCGCTCGCCACTACTCACGGAATCACTGTTGTTTTCTTCTCCTGCGGGTACTGAGATGTTTCACTTCCCCGCGTTCCCTCCACCCGCCCTATACATTCAGGCGGGGGTGACAGCCCATGACGGCTGCCGGGTTACCCCATTCGGACACCCTCGGATCACAGCTCGGTTGACAGCTCCCCGAGGCCTATCGCGGCCTCCCACGTCCTTCATCGGCTCCTGATGCCCAGGCATCCACCGTGCGCCCTTGACAACTTGACCAACACACCAACAACAACCACACACACATGCATGCGGCCATCGGCGATCAACAATAGTCATCAAGCAAAACTCGGTCACACCACAACCACCACCGACCCCGCCCTCCGAAGAGAACAGACCGGAAGCATCGTGGCGACCAGAAAAAAGATGCTCGCGTCCACTGTCCACTTGACAACCCAACCCACAGACCACCACCGAACCACCCCACAGGGGCACCGGCAGTGACTGTCCAGAGAAAACAACAACCCCCACACCCAACCAACCCGAAAACCCTCCCCCCGAAAGGAGAAGCAGGCCGATGAATGTGAGGGCGCGTCGTCCCCTCAGGACCCAACAGTGTGCCAACGCCCCCCGGCCCGAAAACCAGGAGAAGCTCGTGTTCCGTTCCACTTCAATCCAGTAAGCAACCACCCACCCACACAGCACCATCCAAGAAGACGACACTGCGAGATGCGGTGGCCCTCCGCCGCACCGGACTCCGGCCGCCACCCGAAATAGGCAGCAGTCACCAGGACCAGTGACGACGATCCGAGGCAGATGCTCCTTAGAAAGGAGGTGATCCAGCCGCACCTTCCGGTACGGCTACCTTGTTACGACTTCGTCCCAATCGCCAGTCCCACCTTCGACCGCTCCCCCCCTTGCGGGTTGGGCCACGGGCTTCGGGTGTTACCGACTTTCGTGACGTGACGGGCGGTGTGTACAAGGCCCGGGAACGTATTCACCGCAGCGTTGCTGATCTGCGATTACTAGCGACTCCGACTTCACGGGGTCGAGTTGCAGACCCCGATCCGAACTGAGACCGGCTTTACGAGATTCGCTCCACCTCACGGCTTCGCAGCCCTCTGTACCGGCCATTGTAGCATGTGTGAAGCCCTGGACATAAGGGGCATGATGACTTGACGTCATCCCCACCTTCCTCCGAGTTGACCCCGGCAGTCTCCCATGAGTCCCCGGCATAACCCGCTGGCAACATGGGACAAGGGTTGCGCTCGTTGCGGGACTTAACCCAACATCTCACGACACGAGCTGACGACAGCCATGCACCACCTGCACACCAACCACAAGGGAGGACGTATCTCTACGCCTGTCTGGTGCATGTCAAACCCAGGTAAGGTTCTTCGCGTTGCATCGAATTAATCCACATGCTCCGCCGCTTGTGCGGGCCCCCGTCAATTCCTTTGAGTTTTAGCCTTGCGGCCGTACTCCCCAGGCGGGGCGCTTAATGCGTTAGCTGCGGCACGGAACCCGTGGAATGGACCCCACACCTAGCGCCCAACGTTTACGGCATGGACTACCAGGGTATCTAATCCTGTTCGCTACCCATGCTTTCGCTCCTCAGCGTCAGTATCGGCCCAGAGACCCGCCTTCGCCACCGGTGTTCCTCCTGATATCTGCGCATTTCACCGCTACACCAGGAATTCCAGTCTCCCCTGCCGAACTCAAGTGATGCCCGTATCGACCGCACGCCCAGAGTTGAGCCCCAGGTTTTCACGGCCGACGCGACACACCGCCTACGAGCTCTTTACGCCCAATAATTCCGGACAACGCTCGCACCCTACGTATTACCGCGGCTGCTGGCACGTAGTTGGCCGGTGCTTCTTCTCGACCTACCGTCAACCCACAGAAAGTGGGCCTTCGTCGATCGCGAAAGAGGTTTACAACCCGAAGGCCGTCATCCCCCACGCGGCGTTGCTGCGTCAGGCTTCCGCCCATTGCGCAAGATTCCCCACTGCTGCCTCCCGTAGGAGTCTGGGCCGTGTCTCAGTCCCAGTGTGGCCGATCACCCTCTCAGGCCGGCTATCCGTCGTCGCCTTGGTAGGCCATCACCCCACCAACAAGCTGATAGACCGCGGGCCCATCCCCCACCGAAAAAACTTTCCACCACCAGGCATGCACCCAGTAGTCCTATCCGGTATTAGACCCAGTTTCCCGGGCTTATCCCAGAGTGGAGGGCAGGTCACCCACGTGTTACTCACCCGTTCGCCGCTCGTGTACCCCGAAGGGCCTTACCGCTCGACTTGCATGTGTTAAGCACGCCGCCAGCGTTCGTCCTGAGCCAGGATCAAACTCTCCAACAAAAACAGTTAGAGACGATCAAAGTCCCTGACAAAAACTAGCAATCCAAACAAACCCCAACCAAAAGCCGGGGCCAGAACACAAAACGTCAGCACACTGTTGAGTTCTCAAAGGACGACCACACGAACCCGCTCAACATCCCCACCGGGATGCGGCACCGCTCGGTGTTCCGTTCGAGGCTTCAACCTACCAGACTAGCTGGAGGGCAACCCCTCGAACCTATCCCGCCGCCCGGCTCCGGGGCAACCCCTTCGCTCTGGCGACATGGAGAACATTACACGCCCGATCAGGGCCCGTTTCAGGGGGGTCCACTTTCGGGATCACCGCAGGTCGAGCGGGGTTTCCCGCCCGACCCACGGCCGTCATCCCCCCGACACGAGCTCGACGCCCGCCGTCGTGCGCTTGCCACGGCGCACCACGAGCCACCGGCCGTGCAGCAAATCCGACTCGGCCGGCGTCCAGTCCTCGGCCTCGACCTTCACGTTGTTGACGTAGGCCCCGCCCTCGGCGACGGTCCGCCGGGCGGCTCCGCGCCCCGCGGCGAGACCGGTGCCCACGAGCAGGTCGACGATGGTCGGGTCGTCGCCCCGGGGCACGGTGGTCGACGGCACCTCGGCCAGGGCCGCCGCCAGCGTGGCCGCGTCGAGCTCGCGCAACTCCCCGCGTCCGAAGAGGGCCTGGCTGGCCGCCTGCACCCGACCGACCTCGTCCGCGCCGTGGACGAGTGCGGTCACCGCCTCCGCGAGCGCGCGCTGGGCGGCCCGCGCCTGCGGCTTCTCCACCGTCAGGCGCTCCAGCTCCTCGATCTCCTCGTGGGACAGCCAGGTGAACGCCCGGAGGTACTCCCCCACCTTCGCGTCCTCGGCGTTGATCCAGAACTGGTAGAAGGCGTACGGGCTCGTGAGGGTCGGGTCCAGCCACACCGTGCCCGACTCGGTCTTGCCGAACTTCGACCCGTCGGCCTTGGTGATCAGCGGGGTCCCGAGGGCGTGGGCCGATCGACCCTCCACCCGGTGGATCAGGTCGATGCCCGCGGTCAGGTTGCCCCACTGGTCGCTGCCACCGGTCTGCATCGTGCAGCCGTACCGGCGGTACAGCTCGAGGAAGTCGTAGGACTGCAGGATCTGGTACGAGAACTCGGCGTAGCTGATGCCCTCGTCGGACTCCATGCGCCGACTGACCGCCTCCTTGGCCAGCATCCGGCCCACCCGGAAGTGCTTGCCGAGGTCGCGGAGGAAGTCCAGGGCCGACATGCCCTCGGTCCAGTCCAGGTTGTTCACCAGGAGCGCGGCGTTCGGACCGTCGAAGTCGAGGAAGGGCGTCAGCTGCGCGCCGATCTTGTCCACCCATCCCGCGACGACGTCCCGGTCGTTCAAGGTGCGCTCGGAGGTCGGCTTCGGGTCGCCGATGAGCCCGGTCGCCCCGCCGACGAGAGCGATGGGCCGGTGGCCGGCCCGCTGGAAGCGGGCGAGGGTCAGCCACTGCAGCAGGTGCCCGATGTGGGCGCTCGGCGCGGTGGGGTCGATCCCGGAGTAGAGCGTGACCGTCCCGGTGTCGAGGTCGCGGCGCAGCGCGTCGAGGTCGGTGCTCTGGGCGATCAGGCCCCGCCAGGCGAGGTCGTCGAGGATGTGTGGTGCGGTCACCCGCCCATTGTCCCCGGTCCGCCGGTCTACCAGTCGGGACCGTCCGGCCGGGCGCGTCCGGCCTTGTACGGCGTGACCGCGGGCGACCCCGCCACCCAGAGCCGCCACGGGCGCTGCTGGCCCGCGGCGACGCCGACCCGGGGCCCCGAACGGACCGCCTCGTCGGGCACCGGCTCGCCCTGCTGGAGGCGCACCGGCGACGTCGGGTCGAGCACGTCGATGCCGTTGTGCTCGCGGACGAGCCCCAGCAACGTGCACAGCCGGGCCGGGCCGCGGGCGAGCTCGGCGTCCCGCCCCCGGGCCGTCGGGCGGCGGACGTGGGCGACGGCCGGGTCCGAGAGCACCTCACCGGCCCGGAGCAGTACCGCCCCCGGGCGGCCGTCGACGAGGGCGACGACGTTGGCGCAGAAGTGCATGCCGTAGACGAAGTAGACGTACAGGTGCCCGGCCGGGCCCCACATGACGTCGTTGCGGGGGGTGCGGCCGCGGTAGCAGTGCGACCCGGGGTCGTCCTCCCCGCGGTACGCCTCGACCTCGACGATCCGCAGGCGGACCTCGCCCTCCGGCACCTCGGCCACCAGCTCGGCCCCGAGCAGGCGGCGGGCCGCGACGAGCGGGTCGACGGCGAGGTCGGCGCGGTCGAGCCCGCCGGTCACCGCCGGTCGATCGGCCGGGCCGCCCAGCCGCGCGCCTCGATCACCGCGCCGACCAGCCGGTCGTACTGCTCGGCGACGCGCTTCGGGGCCGTCCCGCCGTGAGCGTCGCGCGAGGCGATCGATCCCTCGACGGTGAGCACGGTCCGGACGTCGGGGGTGAGGGCCGGGTCGCACTCGAGGAGCTCGGCGTCGCTGAGCTCGTCCAGGCCGATGCCCCGGCCCTCGGCCACCCGGACACACGCACCCGCGGCCTCGTGGGCCCGGCGGAACGGGACACCCTGGCGCACCAGCCACTCGGCGATGTCCGTGGCCAGGCTGAAGCCGGCGGGCGCGAGCTCGGCGAGCCGGTCGGTGTGCACCGTCAACGTGCGGATCATGCCCGCCATCGCCGGCAGGACCATCGCCAGCTGGGCCGCCGAGTCGAACAGCGGCTCCTTGTCCTCCTGCAGGTCGCGGTTGTAGGCGAGCGGGAGCGCCTTCAACGTCGTCATCAGGCCCGCCAGGTTGCCGACCAGCCGGCCGGCCTTCCCCCGTGCGAGCTCCGCGACGTCGGGGTTCTTCTTCTGCGGCATGATCGACGAGCCGGTCGACCACGCGTCGTCGAGCGTCACGTACCCGAACTCCGCGGTGGCCCAGAGGATCACCTCCTCGGCGATCCGCGAGAGGTCGACCGCCACCATCGCGAGGACGAAGGCCCCCTCGGCGGCGAGGTCGCGCGAGGCGGTGCCGTCGATGGAGTTGTCCACCGCGTCCCGGAACCCGAGGTCGCGGGCGACGGCGGCGGGGTCGAGGCCCAGCGAGGTGCCCGCGAGCGCCCCCGAGCCGTACGGGGAGAGTCCGAGCCGGCGGTCGAGGTCGCGGCAGCGCTCGACGTCGCGCAGCAACGCCTGCGCGTGCGCCCCCAGGTGGTGGGCGAGCAGCACCGGCTGGGCGTGCTGCAGGTGCGTCCGCCCGGGCATCACGGCGTCCGGGTGGGCGCGACCCTGGCCGACCAGGGCGTCGACGACGTCGCACACCCCACGGGTGAGGTCGCGCAGCCGGTCCCGCAGCCACATCCGGAGCTGCGTGGCGATCTGGTCGTTGCGGGAGCGCCCGGCCCGCAGCTTGCCGCCGAGCTCCGGGCCGACGCGTTCGATCAACCCGCGCTCGAGCGCGGTGTGCACGTCCTCGTCGGCCTCGGCGGCCACGAACGTGCCGTCCGCGACGTCGGTCTCGAGACGCTCGAGACCGTCGAGCATCCCGCGGAGCTCGTCCTCGTCGAGCAGGCCGGCGCCGTGCAGCACCCGCGCGTGCGCCCGGGAGCCCGCGATGTCGTAGGGCGCGAGCACCCAGTCGAAGTGCGTCGACTTCGACAGGGCCGCCATCACCGCGTCGGGCCCCGAGGAGAACCGTCCGCCCCACAGGGCCGCCGAACCGCCGGTCGAGCTCCGCTGCGCTGCGTCTCCGCCCGATCCCGCCGTCACCGCAGTCCCTCTCCCTCGTCCTGTTGCGTGCGCGCCGCCCGCGGCGGCGGTCTCGTGGCCAGGCCGACCAGCACCTCGGCCAGGCCGGCCCCGTCGAGCGGTTCCCGGGCGACCACCACGACGGTGTCGTCCCCGGCGATCGTGCCGACCACCTCGGACAGTGCCGCCCGGTCCAACGCGCTCGCGAGGTAGTGCGCGCCGCCGGGGGGCGTGCGCAGCACCGCGAGGTTGCCGGAGTGGTCGGCCGAGACCAGCAGCTCCGCGAGCAGCCGCGACAGTCTGTCGGTCCCCCCGGTGACGCCCCGCACCGGGCTCCCGTCGTCGGGGACCACGTAGCGCCCGACCCCGCCCTCGACCCCGCGCAGCTTGACCGCGCCGAGCTCGTCGAGGTCGCGGGACAGCGTCGCCTGCGTGACCTCGACGCCCTCACGGCCGAGCAGGGCGGCGAGTTCGGTCTGGCTGTGCACCTCGGCGGTGCTGATGAGTTCGACGATGCGCGCCTGGCGTGCGGCGCGACTCGTCCCCGGACGCAGCCGCTCGAGCCGCTCGCGGGCCACCCGGGGGTCGGGCGGTACACCGCGGTCGGTGTCGAGGGCGTCGTCCGGTGGCGTCATCGACCGAGCAGCCAGGTCAGCAACGCCTTCTGCGCGTGCAGGCGGTTCTCGGCCTCGTCCCACACGGCCGCGGCCGGCCCGTCGAGGACCTCCGCGGTGATCTCGTCCCCGCGGTGCGCCGGCAGGCAGTGCAGGACGGTCGCACCCGAGGCCGCCCGCTCGAGTAGCTCCGCGTCGATCCGGCAGGGGCGGAACGGCGCGACCCGGTCCAGGCCGTCGTCCTCCTGCCCCATCGAGGTCCAGGTGTCGGTGACCAGCACGTCCGCGCCCGCAGCCGCCTCGAGCGCCGCCGCCCGGCCCTCCACGGCCACGAGCGCGGCCGACCCGCCGGTCGCGGCGGCCCGGGTCTGCGCGTCCGCGACCACCGCGGGGTCGGGGAGGAACCCGTCGGGGGCCGCGACCCGCACGTGCATCCCGGCGGTCACGCCGCCGAGCAGCAGCGACTGCGCCATGTTGTTGGCGCCGTCGCCGAGGTAGGTGAGTGTGAGTCCCGCGGTGCGGCCGTGGCGCTCGACGACGGTCTGCAGGTCGGCGAGGACCTGGCACGGGTGGAAGCCGTCGGTGAGCGCGTTGACCACCGGGACGTCGGCGTGGGCCGCCATCTCCTGGATGCGGTCGTCGGCGCCGGTGCGCCAGACGATCGCGTCGACGTAGCGGGACAGCACCCGGGCGGTGTCGGCGATCGTCTCGCCCCGCCCGAACTGCGCGTCGCGCCCGTCGATCATGATCGGCGTTCCGCCCAGGGCGGCGATCCCGACCTGGAACGACACGCGCGTGCGGGTCGAGGGCTTGTCGAAGATGACGGCCACCGCCCGGGGACCGGCCAGTGGCCGGTGACCGTACGGATCGGCCTTGATCGCGGCCGCGAGCTCGAGGACCTCCGCCTGCTCGGCCGGTGCGAGGTCGTCGTCGCGCAGGAGGTGCCGCGGCGCCCGACCGGTGGCCCGGGGACCCGCGCCGTCCGGGGCGTGCAGCGACGCGGCGCTCACGAGGTGCCCTCGGCCGCCGCGGCACCCTGCGAGAGCACGTCCGGCAGGGCCGCGAGGAAGCCGTCCACCTGCCGGTCGGTGACGACGGCGGGCGGAGCGAGACGGACCCGGCCGGGCACCGCACCGTTGATCAGGAACCCGGACTCCAGCGCCGCCGCCGTGACCTGCGGCGAGGCGGGTGCGGTCAGCGCGACGCCGACCAGCAGCCCCGCGACGTCGACGTGGTCGACCAGCGGGTGGTCCAGACCCTCGATGCGGACGCCGAGGTCCTTCCCGAGGGCGTCCGCGCGGTCGAGCAGCCCGTCGGCGACGATCGTGTCGAGCACGGCGAGCGCCGCTGCGCAGCACACCGGGTTGCCGCCGAAGGTGGTGCCGTGCTGGCCCGCCCCGAGCAGGTCGGCGGCCGCACCGATGCCGATGCAGGACCCGAGCGGCAGTCCTCCGCCGAGTCCCTTGGCCAGGGTGACGACGTCCGGCACGATCCCGGCCCGCTGGTGGGCGAACCACACCCCGGTGCGGCCGATCCCGGTCTGCACCTCGTCGATCACCAGGAGCGCACCGGCCGCCGTGGTGATCTCGCGGGCGGCCTGCAGGTAGCCCTCCGGCGGGATGATCACGCCGGCCTCGCCCTGGACGGGTTCGAGCACGACCGCGGCCGTGTCGGAGTCGACCGCGGCCCGCAGCGCCTCGGTGTCGCCGTAGGGCACGAACTCCACGCCGGGCGGCATCGGCTCGAACGGCTCGCGCTTCGCGGGCTGCCCGGTGAGGGCGAGCGCGCCCATGGTGCGGCCGTGGAAGCCGCCCTCGGCCGACACGATCTTCGACCGGCCCGTGCGCCGGGCGATCTTGAACGCCGCCTCGTTCGCCTCGGCGCCCGAGTTGCACATCAGCACCCGGCCGTCGGGGACGCCGAGCAGCGCCAGCAGGCGCTCGGCGAGCTCGACGGTGAGCGGGTTGATGACCAGGTTGGAGGTGTGCCCGAGCGTGGCCACCTGCCGGGACACCGCCTCGACGACGGCCGGGTGGGCGTGCCCGAGGAGGTTCACGGCGATGCCGCCGAGCAGGTCGAGGTACTCGCGGCCGTCGGCGTCCCACACGCGCGCGCCCTCGCCGCGGACCAGGCTGATCGGCGGCGTGCCGTAGTTGCCCATCATGGTGTCGGACCAGCGACGACGGAGGTCCTCACCGGTCGGTGCTGCAGTGGTCATGCGGGGGGACCTCCTCCTGGGGGTGCGGGAGCGGGGACGACCATCGTCCCGACGCCCGTGCTGGTGAAGACCTCGAGCAGCACCGAGTGCGCCACCCGCCCGTCGATGACGTGGGCGCGCGGGACGCCGCCCTCGACCGCCCGCAGGCAGGCCTCCATCTTCGGGATCATGCCGCTCGACAGGCCGGGCAACAGCGTGGCGAGCTCGGTCGCGTCGATCTCGGTGCGCAGGCTGGAGCGGTCGGGCCAGTCGGTGTAGAGGCCCTCGACGTCGGTGAGGACGACGAGCTTGCGGGCCCCGAGCGCGACCGCCAGCGCTCCGGCGGCGGTGTCGGCGTTGACGTTGTGCACCACGCCGTCGACGTCGGGTGCCACGGTGGAGATGACCGGGATGCGCCCGCCCGCCACGAGGTCGAGCACCGCGGCCGGGTTCACGTCGACCACGTCCCCGACGAGTCCGACGTCGACCTGCTCGCCGTCGACCGAGGCGGTGCGGCGGGCGGCGGTGAAGAGCCGCGCGTCCTCCCCGGACATGCCGACCGCGAGCGGCCCGTGGGCGTTGATCAGGCCCACGAGCTCACGTCCGACCTGACCGACGAGGACCATCCGGACCACGTCCATGGTCTCCGGTGTGGTGACGCGCAGCCCGCCGCGGAACTCGCCACTCATCCCGAGACGGTCGAGCATCGCGGTGATCTGGGGGCCACCGCCGTGCACGACCACCGGGCGGATGCCGGCGAGGCGCAGGAAGACCATGTCCTCGGCGAAGGCCCGGCGCAGCTCGTCGTCGACCATCGCGTTGCCGCCGTACTTGACGACGACGACGGCGTCCTGGAACTCACGGAGCCACGGCAGGGCCTCGGCGAGGACGGCGGCCTTGGCCTGGGCGTCCTGGTGGGCGTCCCGGGGGGCGGTGGTGGTCATGTGGAGTAGGCGCTGTTCTCTTCGACGTAGGCGTGGGAGAGGTCGGTGGTCAGCACGGTCGCGGTGCCCTCCCCGAGCCCGAGGTCGACCTCGACGGTGACGTCGCGCCCGGACAGGTCGGCCTTCGACCGGTCGCCCACCGCGGCCGCGGCGGCGCACAGCAGCACGCCGTTGACGGTGACCGACAGCGTCTCCGGCTCCACGCGGGCATCGCTCGCCCCGATCGCGGCCGCGATCCGGCCCCAGTTCGGGTCGGACCCGAACAGCGCCGTCTTCACGAGGCTGTCGCGGGCCACGGCGCGCGCGCCGACGAGCGCGTCGGCGTCGGAGGCCGCACCCGAGACGGTGACGGCGATGCGCTTGGTGACGCCCTCGGCGTCGGCCTGCAGCCCGCGCGCGAGCTCGGCGCAGACCTCCCGCAGCTCGTCCGCGAACGTCGCCTCGTCGGGCGTGACCCCGGAGGCGCCGGAGGCGAGCAGCAGCACCGTGTCGTTCGTGCTGGTCGAGCCGTCGATGTCCAGCCGGTCGAACGTGGTGGCCGTGGCGGCCCGGAGCGCCCGGTCGGCGACCTCGGCGTCGAGGTCGGCGTCGGTGGTGACGACGACCAGCATCGTGGCGAGGCTGGGCGCCATCATCCCGGCGCCCTTGGCGAAGCCCCCGACGGTCCAGCCGTCGCGGGAGCGCGTCGCCTGCTTGTCGACGGTGTCGGTGGTGAGGACCGCCGTGGCCGCGCTCGTCCCCGCGTCGGGGTCGGCCGCCAGCGCCCCGGCCGCCTCGTCGACCCCGGCGAGCAGCGACGGCAGGGGCAGGCGCTCGCCGATCAACCCGGTGGAGCACACGGCGACCTCGATCGCCCCGCACGCGAGGACCTCGGCGACCTTCTCCGCGGTGTGGTGGGTGTCGGCGAACCCGTCGGGGCCGGTGCACGCGTTGGCGCCGCCGGAGTTCAGCACGACCGCCCGCAGCGCGTGCTCCCGCAGCACCTGCTGGGACCAGAGGACGGGCGCGGCCTTCACCTGGTTGCGGGTGAAGACGCCGGCGGCGGTGTGGGCGGGACCGTCGTTCACCACGAGGGCGAGATCCGGTCGGTCGCCGTGCGCGCGGAGGCCCGCGCGGACTCCGGCGGCACGGAAGCCGGCGGCGGCGGTGACGCTCACGGCGTGCTCCTCGGGGTCGCGGTGGACGGGGCGGGGACGGTCACGGGGCCAGCCCCGCGACGGGCAGACCCAGGGTCTCCTCGAGGCCCACGGCGACGTTCACGGACTGGAACGCCCCGCCCGCGGTGCCCTTCGTGAGGTTGTCGATCACCGCGGTGGCGACGAGGCGGCCCGCATCGGCGTCGACCTCGACCTGGATCTGCACCGCGTTCGACCCCAGGACGCTCTTCGTGGCGGGCTGGACGCCCTCGGGGAGCAGGTGGACGAACGGCTCGGTCTCGTAGGCCTTGGCGTACACCCGCCGGGCCTCCGCCGCGTCGATCGCGGGGTCGGCGAGCGGGGCGCTGACCACGGCGAGGATGCCGCGCGGCATCGGGGCGAGCACGGGGGTGAAGGAGACCCGGACCGCCCCCGCCCCCAGCCCCGACAGGTTCTGGACGATCTCGGGCGTGTGCCGATGGGCGCCGCCGACGCCGTAGGCCGCGGCCGAGCCCATCACCTCCGACCCGAGCAGGTGCGCCTTCGCCGCACGGCCCGCCCCGGAGGTGCCGGAGAACGCGACGACGCTGATCTCGGGGGCCACGATCCCACCGGCCACGGCGGGCAGGGCGGCGAGCGTGGCCGTGGTGGGATAGCAGCCCGGCACGGCGACCCGGCGGCTGCCCCGCAGCTCGTCGCGGGCGCCGGGGAGCTCGGGCAGCCCGTAGGGCCAGTGACCGGCGTGGTCCCCGCCGTACCAGCGGGCCCAGGCGGCCGCGTCGCGCAACCGGTGGTCGGCCCCGCAGTCGACCACCAGGACGTCGTCCGGGAGCCGGGCGGCGAGCTCGGCCGACCGACCGTGCGGCAGGGCCAGGAACACCACGTCGTGCCCCGCGAGGGCGTCGACCGTGGTGGCGACGATCGGGCGATCGGCCAGGGGGGTGAGGTGGGGCTGGTGGGCCCCGAGCAGACTGCCCGCGGAGTCCCCCGCGGTCAGCGCGCCGACCTCCACCTCGGGATGGCCCAGCGCGAGCCGCAGGAGCTCACCTCCGACGTAGCCGCTGGCTCCGGCCACCGCGATCCGCATACGTATGACTATGCACGATCACGGAATTCCATGCAACGGATCAGCGGAACCCGTGCCGCCCGGTGCTCAGCCAGGTCAGGGCGGGCTGGTCGCCGGTGGCGGGTGCCCGCATCCGGTCCTCGGCACCCACCCGGACGGGAACGGCGGCCGAGGGATGCGGTTCGCGCAGGGTGGGGCCGTCGACGACGGCCGGGTCGACGGCCCGGACCGGACCCGCCGTCGGGATCGCCCCGGTCGTCGGAGCCGGGGCGACGTCCGGGTCCCCGTCGCCGCGGCGCGGCGAGGGGGCGACCGCGCCCGTCGCCACCGGGTCCCGGCCGAGCACGGCGGCGGCGACCCAGTCCAGGACGATGCGCGCCTTGCGCTCCGCGGTCGGCATGGCCCAGAGGTGATAGGCACGGTGCAGCGCGTAGGCCGGCCACCCCATGAGGCGCACCCCGCGGATCTCGGCGACGCCGCGGCGGCGGCCGAGTCCGGCGACGACACCGGCCGACGCGTGCTGGTAGGGCTGCAGCGGGCGACCGCCCAGGTGGGCGACGACGTTGCCCGCGAGGACCCGCGCCTGCCGCACCGCGTGCTGGGCGGTCGGCGCGGTGAGCTGCTGCGGGTTCTCGTCGGCGAGCAGGGCCCCGCGGGCGAGGTCGGGCACCGCCGCGCCGTCCCCGGCGGCGAACACGTGGTTCCGGCCGATGACCTGCAGCATCGCCGTGCAGCGCACCTTGCCGGTGCGTTCCAGCGGCAGGTCGGTGCGCTCGAGCAGCGGGTGCGGCCGGGTCCCGGCCGCCACGACGACCGTGTCCGTCGGCACCACGGTGCCGTCCGCGAGCCGGATCACGCCGTCCTCGGCGGACACCAGGCCCGCGCCCACCCGGACCTCCACCCCGCGGCGGGCGAGCCTGCCGTGCACGCGCGCGGCGGTCGGCTCGGTCACCTCGGGCATGATCCGCCTCGCGGCCTCGACCAGCACCCAGCGCATCTCGTCGCGGTCGACGCCCACCTGGCGTCCGGCGCGGCGGGCGAGGTCCTCGAGCTCGCCGAGGGCCTCGACGCCCGCGAAGCCGCCCCCGACGACGACGAAGGTCAGCAGCCGCGCGCGGCGGGCGACCTCCTCGGCGGTGGTGGGGACGACGGAGGCGGCGGCGTCGAGCCGGGACAGCACGTGGTCGCGCAGCGCGGCCGCGTCGGACACGCTGCGGAAGGTCATCGCGCACTCGGCCAGGCCGGGCACGGGGAGCTCGCGCGCCACCGCGCCGGGGGCGAGGACGAGGACGTCGTAGGGAATCTCCTTCGACAGCCCGTCCGGCAGGGACACGACGGCACGACGGCGGGCGTCGTCGATCGCGACGACGGCGCCGGTGACGACGTCGCAGCGGTCGAGGACCCGGCGCAGCGACACGGTGAGGTGCCGGGGCGCGATCGAGCCGCCCGCCGCCTCGGGCAGGAACGGCTGGTAGGTCATGTGCGGCTGCGGGTCGACCACGGTGACCGAGCCGACCGGCGTCGACGCCCGGTCGCGGGCCCCGCTGCGCCGGCCGCGGTGGCGGCCGTCGCCGGACCGGCCGAGGCGGGCCTGCAGGGCGCGGGCGGCGACCAGCCCGACGTAGCCGCCGCCGACCACCAGGACCCGGGCCCCGGGCACGAAGTCGCCGGTGTCCGGGATGGTGCCGGACAGGGCGCCCGGTCCGCGCAGGACCGTGCCACCCGCGAGGGCCGCGCCCCCGGCGACGGCGGCGACGGCGAGGGCGGCGGCGAGCCACCACCCGAGGAGCCCGGCGGCCCACAGCGCGAGCACGGCCGCGGGACCGGCGAGCACGCCGAGCACCGCGAGCGTCCGGGTCGCCGCACGGGGACGGCGGCCGGTCGGGGACCACTGGGTGGGCACGTCGGGCGTGCCCGGGTACTGCGACATCGCGTGGGCTCCTGTCGGGGGCAGGACGACGGCGGACGTCCACCGACCGGGCGGACCCGGGGGGAGCCGGTGGACGGGTGCTCACGCTAGGCACACGGACGCTCGCGCAGCGCGGACCTGAGAGCGCCGGCGGACGACACCGCCCGACGCCGCCCGCCCCGCGCTCAAGGGCGCCGGATTGCTCCGCGTGGACCAACGTCCTGCCGCGAACGCGACCGACTGCTCTCAGGAACCGCCGTCGGACCAGGCCGGACCGTCGGTCGCGCCGAGCAGCGCGTCACGGAGATCCCGCTTGAGGACCTTGCCCGCCGCCGACGTCGGCAGCGCGTCCACCACGAAGATCCGCCGGAGTCGCTCGTACGGCCGGACGGCCCCGTTGATCGCCGTGGCCACCTCCGCCACGACCGCCGGGTCCGAGCCCGGGGACAGGACCACCGCCGCCGTCGGGGACTCCCCCACCGCCTCGTCGGGCAGACCGACCACCGCCGCCGTCAGGACCTCCGGGCGGGCGACGAGGAGCTCCTCGAGCTCGCGCGGGTACACGTTGTAGCCCTTGAACAGCAGCATGTCCTTGACGCGGTCCACCACCGACACGAGGCCGTGGTCGTCGACGATGCCGATGTCGCCCGTGCGCAGCCAGCCGTCGACGAGCGCGTCGGCGGTCTCGTCGGGCCGCTCGTGGTAGCAGCGCATCACCTGGGGGCCCCGCGCCCAGATCTCGCCCCGCTCCCCCACCGCGACCGGCTCGTCCCCCGGCCGTCCGGAGCCGACCTCGAGCAGCGTGAGCTCGGTGTCCGCGATCGGGACGCCCACGGTGCCGATCCGCCGGTGCGCCGAGCGGGCCGAGGGCGAGGTGCAGAGCGCCATGGTCGCTTCGGTGAGCCCGTAGCCCTCGAGGACGATGGCGTCCGGCATGAGCGCGGCGATCCGTTCGGCCTGCGCGACGGCCATGGGGCTGGCGCCGGAGGTCACGGAGCGGACGCTGGACAGGTCGCGGCTCCGGGCGTCGGGGTGGGCGAGCAGCGCGTGGTACATCGCGGGCGCCCCGGACAGGGTGGTCGCGCGGTGGCGTTCGACGTCGGCGAGGTAGGCGGCCGGGTCGAAGCGGTCCTGGACGACGGCGGTGGCCCCGGCGACGAACCCGATGGTCAGGCCGTTGCACCCCATGGCGTGGAACCACGGCGCGACGGCGATCGACACGCCCTCCCCGAGGCGGACGGGGTGCTCCTCGGGCGGCGAGGTCTGCTCGACGGTGATCCCGCCCCGCACGTCGGGGACCGGGACCGACCCCGAGCCGGAGGCCGTGTACTGCAGGACGTTGGCCACGACGTTGGCGTGGGTGAGCTCCACGCCCTTGGACCGGCCGGTCGTGCCGCCGGTGTACGCGAGGTGGGCCAGGGCGACCGTGGGGTCGAGCTCGACGTCGGGCGGGGCGTCGGTGGGGCTGGTGGGCAGGTCGAGCCGGCGTCCGTCGGTCCCGATGACGCCGGGGAGCGTGGTGTCGCGACTGATCACCGCGGTCGCCCCGGCGTCCTCGAGCTGGGCGCGCAGGAGCTCCGGCGGCAGGGCCGGGCTCGCCAGCGCGACGGTGGCCCCGGCCAGCAGGATCCCGTGGTACGCGACCGGCCAGACCAGGCAGTTCGGCAGGTGCAGCCCCACCACGTCACCCGGGCGGATGCCGCGCCCGATCAGGGCGTGGGCGACGGCGCACGCCTCGGACCACAGCTCGCGGAAGCTCAGCGACTCGTCGTGGTGGACCAGCGCGGCGCGGTCGCCGAAGCGCCGGGCGGCCCCGTCGAGGAGGGCCCCGACCGGGACCACGGGGAGGTCGATGGAGATCGGGGAGCGCAACGTCGAGCCCGTCGTCATGGTCGGGGAGTCTGCTCCTCCACGGAGTGGATTTCCTGTCACTGGACCTGCCGGCAGTCGAGGGGAGCACGCCGATAGGGCTTTGCTGTCACGGGTCAGAACAGCTCGCGCTCCACCCGGCGGTTGCGGCCGGTGCCCTTCCACGCCCACGTGCCCACCACCCGGCCGTCGCGCACGACGGTCGGCCGGAAGACGCCGTTGTTGCCGGGGCAGATGCGGTCGGCGTGCTCGGCGTCGAGGACCTGGGTGCGGTCGGCGTAGCCGAGGACGAACTCGTCGAAGCCGGGCAGCAGGAGCTCGTCGGGCATGTCGGCGGCGGCCAGCCGGTCCGGGGTCTCCGGGTCGTGGAGCAGGCCGTCGGTCTCGGCCAGGTCCGGTCGGGCGCCCTCGATCGCGGTGGTGACGTCGGCGGCGGGCAGCCCGGTCCAGCGGGCGAAGTCCCTGCGGCCGGCCGGGCCGTGCGAGCGGAAGAACCGGCGCGCCCACTCGACCAGGGCCTCGTCGCGCCCGAGCCGCCGCGGCTCCGGCACCCATTCGTCGAGCAGGACGAACGCCTGCTCCCTGGTGGATGGTCGAGCTCCGCTGCGCTCCGTCTCCGGCGGCGAGGCGAACGGACCCTGGACGAGCAGTCCACGCTGGCAGAGCACGCTCAGCGCGTGGTAGGCGCGGGACGAGGTGAGGTCCAGCCCGGCCTCGGCCCAGCACTCGCTCATCTCGGCGCGGGTCCGACGTCCGCCGCCGCGCAGCACCTCGACCGCGACCTCCCCGGCCCGGTCGAGGGTCTCCTCGGCCAGCCCGAGACCCGCCCGGCGCTGGGCCGCGGCGGCGAGCGGCCGGGGCGTCCCCAGCGGCAGCATCCAGGCCAGGTCCTCGGCCGCCACCACGTGCAACGTCCCGCGCATCGGCCACGAGCGGACGATCGACCCGTCGTCGAACGCCCGTCGCACCGCGTCGACGTCGCCGGCGTCGGTCCGCAGCGCGATCGACTGCAGCACACCGGGCAGGTCCTGGCCCTGCGCGCACCCGAGCCACGCCGCCGCGGCGCCAGGTGACGGACACCGTTCCCCCACGAGGCGCAGTGCGGCCAGCCGCTGCCGCCCGAGCGTGTTCTCCACGGCCCGGATCCTGGCAGCATCACCGGCCATGACCTACTGCGTCGCCGACTACCTGGCCGACCGCCTCGCGGAGGTCGGGGTCGAGCACGTCTTCGGGGTGCCCGGGGACTACAACCTGGCGATGCTCGACCACGTCGTCGGTCACGAGCGGCTGCAGTGGGTCGGGTGCGCCAACGAGCTCGACGCCGGGTACGCCGCCGACGGGTACGGGCGGCTGCGCGGGATGGCGGCGCTCGCCACGGCGTTCGGGGTCGGCGAGCTGTCGGCGATCAACGCGGTGGCGGGGAGCTTCGCCGAGCACGTGCCGGTGGTGCACGTCGTCGGGGCGCCCTCGACCGACCACCAGTCGGCCCACCGGATGGTGCACCACTCGCTCGGTGACGGCGTCTTCACCCACTTCATGACGATGCACGAGGGCATCACCTGCGCCCGCGCGGCCCTCACCGTCGACACGGCGCGGGCGGAGATCGACCGCGTCCTCGTCGAGGTGCGCGACCGGCACCTCCCCGGCTACCTCCTCATCCCGACCGACGTGTCCGCCGCCGCCGTCGACCCGCCGTCGGGAACGCTCCCCGCGCCGGTGGACCACACCGACCCCGAGGCCCTCGAGGGCTTCGTCGAGAGCGCGCGGGCCCTGCTGGAGAAGGCCGGCTCGGTGGACCGTGTCGGGGTGCTCGCAGGGCTGCTCACCCATCGCGTCGGCGGCCGCGAGGTGCTGCGCGAGCTGCTCGACGCCGGACCGCTCCCCCACGCCACCGACGTCTGGTCGAAGAGCCTGGTCGACGAGAGCGTCGACCACTTCGTGGGCACCTACGCCGGCGCCGCGAGCGCCGAGGAGGTCCGGACGGCGGTGGAGGACGCCGCCGCGCTCATCGTCGCGGGCGTCTACTTCACCGACCTGACCAGCGGGTTCTTCACCCAACGGATCACGCGGTCGCGGACGATCGAGCTCGGGGCGCGGACGGCGAGCGTCGGGGCCGCGACCTTCGCGCCGATCGAGCTGCCGACCGCCCTCGCCGCCCTCGTGCCGCTGGTGCGCGACCTCGCGGCGCAGGGCGGAGCGATGGCGCCCCGGCCGGGAGCGGCGCCGACGCTGCCCGCGGTGGACGCCGACGAGCCGCTCTCCCAGGACGTGCTGTGGGCGGAGATCGCGGGGTTCCTGCAGGAGGGGGACCTGGTGCTCGCCGACCAGGGGACGTCGTTCTACGGAGCGTCCACCCACCGGCTGCCGCGCGGCGTGGACTTCCTCGGTCAGCCGCTGTGGGCCTCGATCGGCTACACGCTGCCCGCGACGCTCGGGGCCTGCCTCGCGCAGCCGGACTCGCGTGGGGTCCTGCTCATCGGCGACGGTGCGGCCCAGCTGACGGTGGCCGAGCTCGGCACGATCGTCCGCGAGGGGCTCGCACCCGTGATCGTGGTCGTCGACAACGACGGCTACACCGTCGAGCGGGCGATCCACGGGCCGACCGAGCCCTACAACGACATCACCCGCTGGGACTGGACGGCCGCCCCGGCCATGTTCGCCCCCGGCGGCGGCGCGACGGCCTGCCGGGCGGGGACCGTGGGCGAGCTGCGGGCCGCCCTGCGCGTCGCCCGGGAGGACCCGACGACGACGGCCATCGTGCAGGCCGTGGTACCGCGCGACGACGTGCCGCAGCTGCTCGCCGACCTCACGAAGGCGCTGGGTCAGGCCAACTCCAGCTCCTGAGCGAGGAACTCCACGGTCATCGCGTCGACCTGGCGCGCGGCGTCGGTCTGCGGCGCGGGCTCGACGCCCGGCTCCTCGGCCAGCGCGTGTCCCATGTCGTTGACGACCCGCAGCTCGGCCCGGGCGCCCTGTTCGCGGAGCATGTCGCGGAGGCGACCGGCAGGGTAGAGGAACGCGTCGAGGTCGTCGTCCCCGCCGACGATGCACCGCACCGACGTGGTGCCGAACTCGTGCGAGCGCCACACCAGGTCCATCCGGTCGGCCACGGCCTCGGACTCCGGCGTCCAGCGGTAATCCATCCCGAACTGCCGCGCCAGCAGGTCGACCACCGGCCGCAGCTGGACCAGCGGGCTGATCAGCACGGCCGCACGCGCTGCCACGACCTTCCCGACGACGGCTCCTCCCGCGACACCCGCGCCCGCCGAACCGCCGACCACGGCGACGGGACCGTCGGCGATGCCGTGCCGGCCCCGGACCTCGTCGAGCAGCGCGGGGAGCTCGGCCACCGCCTCGGCGTTGATGCGGCCGTGCAGGTTGAGCACCGGCTCCTCGAAGCCGAGCCGCATGACCTCCTCGCCGCCCGGGGAGCGTTCGCCGCTGAGCGGCAGGCCGGGATAGAGCTTCCACACGTCGAGCCCGGCGAGCGGCAGCGCCGCGGCGAAGGCCCGCTCGGTCCGCGGGGCGTCCATGAGGTGCCAGGCGATCACGAGCGGGGCGTCGGCGGCCCCGGTCGAGGGGGGCTCGAGCACGTACGGGACGCCCGCGGCGGAGGTACTGTACATAGTCCAATGGTAGCTGGACGCTGTACAGTTGGGAAGCATGAGGACCCCCGGACAACGGGCCGGACTGAGCCGACCCGCCGTCGTGACCGCCGCCCGCGCGGTCCTCGACGAGGGCGCATCGTTCTCCATGCGGGCCGTGGCCGGGCGGCTGGGGGTCGCCCCCAACGCGCTCTACAGCCACGTCGACGGCCGCGACGGACTGCTGGACGCCGTGCTCGACGACCTGCTCGGGGCACTGCCCTCCCCGGCGAACCGCGATCCGCGCGCCGGGCTCGTGTCGCTCATGACCGCCACGCACGACCTGCTGCTCGACCACCCGCGGCTGGTGCCGCACTTCGTCGCCCGGCAGGGATCGCGCGGCCCGAACGCGACGCGGCTCGGCGAGACCATGCGCGCCTGTCTGGCCGCCGCGGGGGTGGACGACCCGGCCGCCCAGGACACCGCGATCCGGGTGCTCGTCGTGCACGCGATCGGCAACGCCGCCCTGGGGGTGGCCGCCGACGGCGCCCCGCTGCCGGCGGACACCCTGCGCGCGACGTACGCGGCCGGGCTGTCGTGGCTGGTGGACGGCGCGCTGGGTGCCGTCCGATCCCGTCCGGCGTGAGGGGAACCCTCGAGCGCTCTGATGGCACGAAGGTTCCCCTCACGCGGGGTGGTCAGGCCCGGAGCGTGGCCCCGTGGCGTTCGCCGGCCAGCGCGATCGCCGCGTCGCGGGCCGCGCCCGCCTCCTCGAGGGTGAGCGTCCGGTCGGGGGCGCGCAGGCGCAGCGCGAACGCGAGCGAGCGCCGGCCCTCCCCCACCTGGGCACCGGAGTAGACGTCGAAGAGCCGCACGTCCTCGATCAGCTCCCCGCCGCCCTCGACGAGCGCCGCACCGATCGCGGCGGTCGGCACGTCCACCGGCGCCACCAGCGCGACGTCGAGCAGCACCGGCGGGAAGGCCGACACCTCGGGGCGCGCGAGCACCTCGTGCACCGGCAGGCGGTCGAGCTCGAGCTCCATCGCGCACGTGCGCGGCGGCAGACCGAGGGTCTCGAGGACCTTCGGGTGCAGCTCGCCGGCGTGCCCGACGAGGACGCCGTCGACGTGCAGGGCCGCACACCGCCCCGGGTGCCAGGGGGCGTGCCGGTCGTTCGACACCGACGGGGTCGCGCCGTAGACCGCGGCGACGGTGCGGGCGGCGTCGATCGCGTCCGCCCACGTCGCGGGCCGTCCCTCGCCCCACCAGCCCTTGGGCTCCCACGCGCCGGTGAGCACGGCCCCGACCCGCAGGGGCTGCGCCGGCAGGGCCTCGAGCAGGGCCGCGATCTCCGCGTCGGTCGGTCGACCCGCGGTCCCGACGACGGGTGCCGCGGCGGGCGTCCCGTCGGGGCGCGCCACCTGGCCCACGTGGAAGAGGGCGAGGTCGCGCAGGCCGCGCGAGACGTTCCGGACGACGGCGTCGAGCAGCCCCGGCAGGAGGGTCGTCGCCATGAGCGAGCGGTCCGCGTCCAGCGGGTTCGCGAGCCGGACCGCCGTGCGGCGCGGGTCGTCGGCGTCGAGCCCGAAGGCGTCGAGCACGGTCGGCGCCATGAACGGGGAGGGCAGCACCTCCTGGTACCCGGCGTCGGCGAGCGCGTGCGAGACCTGGCGCCGGCGGCGCTGCGCCATCGTCAGCCCGGTGCCGCCCGCGAACTCCGGCAGCACCGACGGGATCACGTCGTAGCCCTCGAGGCGCAGGACCTCCTCGACGAGGTCGGCCGGGCGGGTCAGGTCGGGGCGCCAGGTCGGCGGGACGACCGAGACCCCGTCGCCGCCGACCTCGACGGCGCAGCCCACCTGCACGAGGCGTCGCACGCTCGCGCCCCGCGGGTAGGTGACACCGGCGACGCGGTCGGGCAGGTCGAGCGGCATCGTGATCGTCGGGGTCGGCTCCTCGGTGCCCTCCGCGAACGGGCCGACGTCGGTGACGCCCCCGTCGACGGTGGCGCCCCCGTGGTGCGCGAGCAGGGCCGCGGCCCGGTCGGTCGCGGCGCGCGCCACGGCCGGGTCGACCGCCCGCTCGAACCGGCGGGCCGCCTCGCTGGGCAGCTTGTGCCGCCGCGCGGCGCGCGCCACCGACGCGGGGTCCCAGGTCGCCGCCTCGAGCAGCACGTCGGTGGTCGACGGGGTGACCTCGGTGGACGCCCCGCCCATCACGCCCGCGAGGCCGATCGGCCCGGACGCGTCGCACACCACGACGTCGTCGGGGTCGAGCGCGCGGCTGACGTCGTCGAGGGTGGTGAGCTTCTCGTCGGCGCGCGCCCGGCGCACCACGACGTCGCCGCGGATCCGCGCGGCGTCGTAGGCGTGCATCGGCTGGCCGAGCTCGAGCATCACGTAGTTGGTCACGTCGACCGCGAGCGAGATCGGGCGGATGCCTGCGAGCAGCAGCCGTCGGGTCATCCACCACGGCGACGGCGCGGTGGGGTCGAGCCCGGTGACACGGCGGGCGACGAACCGGCGGCAGCCCGAGGCCGGCTCGACCGTGACCGGGTAGCCGGCCTCCCCCGACGTCGGGACGCCCTGGTCGATGGCCGCCGGGTCACCGAAGGGGGCGTCGTAGGCGTTGGCGAGCTCGCGGCCCATCCCACGGATCGAGAGCGCGTACCCGCGGTCGGGGTTCACCGCGACGTCGAGCACGGCCTCGGCGGAGCCGTCCGCCAGGCCGAGCAGCGGCGCGGCGTCGGTGCCCGGCTCGGCGGTGTCCGGCGGGAGCACGAGGATGCCCGCGTGGTCGTCGCCGAGGCCGAGCTCGTCGAGGGCACAGAGCATCCCGTCGGAGACCCGCCCGTAGGTCTTCCGCGCGGCGATCGCGAAGTCGCCGGGCAGCGTCGTGCCGGGCAGGGCCGCGACGACGAGGTCGCCGACGGCGAAGTTGGTGGCGCCGCAGACGATGCCCTGCGGCTGCTCCGGGTCTCTCCCGCGCGTCCCGACGTCGACCCGGCAGAACCGGATCGGCTTCTTGAACTCGGTGAGCTCCTCGATCTCGAGGACCTTCCCGACGACGAGCGGGCCGGGCACCGCCTCGAGCTGCTCGACGTCCTCGACCTCGAACCCGACGCGGATCAGCGCCTCCGCGAGGTCCTCGGCCGAGGGGTGCCCGGACAGACCGACGTGCTCGGTGAGCCACGAGACGGGGGCGCGCACGGGAGAATCAGACCTTCCGGTGTCTGGCGGGACGGATCAGGGCTCGACGGTGAACGCGCTGGTGAAGCGGACGTCGCCCTCCACCATGTCGCGCATGTCGGGCAGTCCGTTGCGGAACATCAGCGTGCGCTCGAGGCCCATGCCGAACGCGAAGCCGGAGTAGACGTCCGGGTCGACGCCGCAGGCCTCGAGGACGTTGGGGTCGACCATGCCGCAGCCGCCCCACTCGACCCATCCGGCGCCGCCCTTCTTCTGCGGGAACCAGACGTCGGGCTCGGCCGAGGGCTCGGTGAACGGGAAGTAGGACGGACGCATCCGGATGCGGGAGTCCGGCCCGAACATGGCGCGGGCGAACGCGTCGAGGGTGCCCTTGAGGTGGGCCATGGTCAGGCCCTTGTCGACGGCGAGGCCCTCGATCTGGTGGAAGACCGGGGTGTGGGTCGCGTCGAGCTCGTCGGTGCGGAACGTGCGGCCCGGGCACACCACGTACACCGGCAGGTCCCGCTCGAGCAGGGTGCGGATCTGCACGGGCGAGGTGTGGGTGCGCAGCACCTGCTTCGCCTCGGGCGGCTGGACGTGGAAGGTGTCCTGCATCGTGCGCGCCGGGTGGTCGGGCAGGAAGTTCAGCGCGTCGAAGTTGAACCACTCCGACTCGACCTCGGGTCCCTCGGCGACCTCCCAGCCCATCGCCACGAAGACGTCGGCGATCCGCTCGGAGGTCTGGGTGAGCGGGTGCCGGCTGCCGCGGGCGTGGCGGGTCGTCGGCAGGGTGACGTCGACGGCCTCCTCGCCCAGCACCCGGTCGTCGCGCTCGGCGAGCAGGACGGCGTGCCGCTCGTCGTAGGCGCTCTGCACCGCGAGGCGGGCCTCGTTGACGCGCTTGCCGGCGTCGGCCTTCGCCTGCGGCGGCAGGGCCCCGATCTCACGGCGGGCCAGCAGCACCGGCGAGCGGTCGCCCAGGTGCGCGGGCTTCAGCGCGGTGAGCGCGTCGAGCGTGGTGGCGCCCGCGAAGGCACTGGTCGCCTCGTCGCGCGCGGCCTCGAGCGACTCGGCGGCCAGCGCGGAGACCTGCTTCGGGTCGAACGAGTCGTTGGTGCCGGACATGCTCGGCGGACGCTCCTGCTCTCGGGGTGGCTCGGTGGGGGTCGAGTCTATCGAGGGCCCTCGACCGGGGTCGCAGCCTGCGTCTCCCGGGCCCACGCCGACTGGGCCCGCACCGAGGCGTACAGGCAGACCGCGGCCGCCGTCGCGAGGTTCAGGCTCTCGGCGCGGCCGCGGATCGGCACGCGGACCCGGTGGTCGGCCTGCGCCGCGACCTCGGCGGGGACCCCGTGGGCCTCGCTGCCGAGGATCCACGCCGTCGGGGCGGCGAGGAGGTCGTCGGTGCCGGGCCCCAGCACGGTCTCCCCACCGCCGTCGGCGACGACGAGGCCGAGCCCGGCGGCGCGGAGGCGGGAGAACCCGGCGTCGGGATCGCGTTCGCGGAGGACCGGGAGGTGGAAGAGGCTGCCCATGCTCGCGCGGACGCACTTCGGGTTGTACGGGTCGACGGAGTCGCCCAGGAGGAGGACCGCGTCGGCGCCGGCGGCGTCGGCCGTGCGGATGACCGTGCCGGCGTTGCCCGGGTCGGCGACGTCCACCAGGACCGCGACGAGACGCGGCGCCGGGGGCAGCTCGGCGTCGGGCTGGCGGCACACGAGCACGAGGCCCTGCGGGTGCACCGTGTCGGTGAGGCCGGCGATCGCCTTCTCCGTGACGAGCGCGGTGCGGACCCCGGCCTCGCGGGCCCGGATCAACAGGTCGCGCTCGCGGTCGGCGACCGGCTCGGTGACGAAGAGGTCGGTCACGGCGCCCGGGTCGGTCTCCGCCCGGGTCACCGCGTCGTGCGCCGGCCGGACCCCCTCGAGGAGGAAGCGGCCGGTGTCCTCGCGCGCCGCGCGCCGCAGCAGCTTGCGGGCTGCCGCGACGCGCGGGGTGCGCTCGGTGAGGAGCTCGCTCAGGCGGCGGCCTCGTCCGAGGTCGACTCCGCGCCCTTGGGCACGTCGGCGACGGCGGCCTTGGCGGTCTCGACCAGCGACGCGAACGCGGCCGGGTCGGAGACGGCGATCTCGGCGAGGACCTTGCGGTCCGCCTCGATGCCGGCGAGCTTGAGGCCCTGCATGAACCGGTTGTAGGTCATGTCGTTGGCCCGGGCCGCCGCGTTGATGCGGGTGATCCAGAGCTGCCGGAAGTCGCCCTTGCGCTGCTTGCGGTCGCGGTAGGCGTAGGTCAGCGAGTGGAGCTGCTGCTCCTTGGCCTTGCGGTAGAGCCGGGAGCGCTGCCCGCGGTAGCCGCTGGCGTCCGCGAGAACGGTACGGCGCTTCTTCTGGGCGTTGACTGCGCGCTTGACGCGTGCCACGTCGTCCTGCCTTCGATCGGGTCGGGGACGGTCACCGGGGCGTCACGGCGACCGGGTGGTCAGAGGGGTTGCTCAGATACCGAGCATCTTGCGGATGCGGCGGTCGTCGGACTTGGCGACCTCCGTCTGACCCGAGAGCCGACGGGTGTGCTCGCTGGACTTCTTCTCCAGCAGGTGGCGCTTGCCGGCCTTCTCGCGCAGCAGCTTGCCGGAGCCCGACACCTTGATGCGCTTCTTGGTCCCGGAGTGGGTCTTGTTCTTCATCCGTCCTCGTCCTGGTCGTCCTGCCGTCCCGGTGTCGTCGTCCGACCCGGGCGGGGGCGGCTCCTGCGCCCGCGGTGCGGGCCGTACCGGACGGTACGGCCCGCCTCCGCGACGTCAGGAGGTCGGCGTGGGCTCCGCGGCGGCCTCGTTCTCCGCCTGGGCCGCAGCCTGCTGCTTCGGCGTCTTCGCGATCTTCTTGTTCGGCGCGAGCACCATGGTCATGTTGCGGCCGTCCTGCTTCGGTGAAGCCTCGACGAAGGCGAGGTCACCGACGTCCTCGGCGAGCCGCTGGAGCAGCCGGAAGCCCAGCTCGGGCCGGGACTGCTCGCGACCACGGAACATGATCGTGACCTTGACCTTGTGACCCTGACCGAGGAAGCGGGTGACGTGACCCTTCTTCGTCTCGTAGTCGTGCGGGTCGATCTTCGGCCGGAGCTTCTGCTCCTTGATCACGGTCTGCTGCTGGTTGCGACGCGACTCGCGGGCCTTCTGCGCGCTCTCGTACTTGAACTTTCCGAAGTCCATGAGCTTGCAGACCGGCGGGCGCGCCTGGGCCGCGACCTCGACGAGGTCGAGGTCGGCCTCCCGGGCCAGCCGCAGGGCGTCCTCGATGCGGACGATCCCCACCTGCTCGCCGTTCGGACCGACCAGACGGACCTCCGGCACGCGGATGCGCTCGTTGATGCGCGTCTCTGCGCTGATGAGTTCTCCTCGGGTTCGACAGTGTTACGGCCGCAACCCGGCGAGAGGTGTCCTTGTTCCCCCACGACGTCGGGCCCCGCGCCGTCGTGCTCGTGGCGGGGGCCCTGACTCGTACCGATCGGACTCGTCCCCGGGATCTCTCCCGGCGACGGGTCTTGTTTCGGCCGTCCCTCGCGGAACGGCTGAGACCGGGACCCGGCCACCGGGGGCGGCGCGGGTGGGAGACGGGCTCCACTTGCCGCTCGGCGGGCACGGCTGTGCTCGTCGAGCTGGTCGCTTGACGAAGACTCTACCACCGGCCGCGTGTCGGGCTCCCACGGCGTGGCGGAGGGGGTGGCGGGGTCAGCCCGCCTTGGCGCGCGTGCGCTTGGCCGGGGCGTGCTCCGGGGTGACCAGCTCGGCGAGGAACTGGCCTGTGTAGCTCTCGGGCACCGCCGCGATCTGCTCGGGCGTGCCCTCGGCGACGACCGTGCCGCCGCCGTTGCCACCCTCGGGGCCCATGTCGACGACCCAGTCGGACACCTTGATGACGTCGAGGTTGTGCTCGATCACCAGCACGGTGTTGCCCTTGTCGACCAGCCCGTTGATGACGCCGAGCAGCTTGCGGATGTCCTCGAAGTGCAGGCCGGTGGTCGGCTCGTCGAGGATGTAGATCGTCCGGCCCATCGAGCGCTTCTGGAGCTCGGAGGCCAGCTTCACGCGCTGGGCCTCCCCACCGGAGAGCGTCGGCGCCGGCTGCCCGAGCCGGACGTAGCCGAGCCCGACCTCGGTGAGCGTCTTCAGGTGCCGGTGGATCGCGGTGATCGGCTCGAAGAACTCCGCGGCCTCCTCGATCGGCATGTCGAGGACCTCGGCGACCGTCTTGCCCTTGTAGTGCACCTCGAGCGTCTCGCGGTTGTACCGGGCGCCCTTGCACACCTCGCACGGCACGTACACGTCCGGCAGGAAGTTCATCTCGATCTTGATCGTGCCGTCGCCCGCGCACGCCTCGCAGCGTCCGCCCTTGACGTTGAACGAGAACCGGCCGGGGCCGTACCCGCGCACCTTCGCCTCGTTCGTCGAGGCGAACAGCTTGCGCATGTGGTCCCACACGCCGGTGTAGGTCGCCGGGTTGGACCGCGGGGTGCGGCCGATCGGCGACTGGTCGACGCGGACGAGCTTGTCGAGGTGCTCGAGACCGGTCACGCGCGTGTGCCGGCCGGGCACCTGCCGGGCGCCGTTCAGCTTGTTCGCCAGCACGGTGGCCAGGATGTCGTTGACCAGCGTCGACTTCCCCGACCCCGACACCCCCGTGATCGACACGAGGCAACCGAGCGGGAACGAGACGTCGACGTCGTGCAGGTTGTGCTCGCGGGCCCCGACCACCGCGATCTGGCGCTTGCGGTCCCGCGGCCGGCGGATGTCGGGCACCGGGATCGAGCGGCGCCCGGACAGGTAGTCACCCGTCATCGAGCCGGTGTTGGCCAGCAGCTCCTGCACCGACCCGGAGTGCACCACCTGGCCGCCGTGCTCCCCCGCGCCCGGGCCGATGTCGACCACCCAGTCGCTGGCCCGCACCGTGTCCTCGTCGTGCTCGACGACGATGAGGGTGTTGCCGAGGTCGCGCAGTCGCGTGAGCGTGTCGATCAGCCGGCGGTTGTCGCGCTGGTGCAGCCCGATCGACGGCTCGTCGAGCACGTAGAGCACGCCGACCAGACCCGACCCGATCTGCGTGGCCAGGCGGATGCGCTGCGCCTCACCGCCGGAGAGCGTGCCGGCCGCGCGGGACAGCGAGAGGTAGTCCAGCCCGACGTCGAGCAGGAAGCCCAGCCGCGCACCGATCTCCTTGAGCACGGCGCCGGCGATCACCTGCTCGCGCGGGCCGAGGACGAGCCCGTTCATGAAGGACGCCGCATCCGCCACCGAGAGCGCACACACCTCGGCGATCGACATGTCGCCGAGGCTCTCGTGGCGCAACGTCACGGCGAGGATCTCGGGCTTGAGCCGCGTGCCGGTGCACGTGGGGCACGGGACCTCACGCATGTAGCCCTCGTAGCGCTCGCGGGCGCTGTCGGACTCCGCCTGGTCGAGCCGCCGCTCGAGGAACGGCACCACGCCCTCGAAGGCGGCGTAGTACGAGCGCTCGCGCCCGTAGCGGTTGCGGTACCGGACGTGCACCTGGTCGTTCGACCCGTGCAGCACCGCCTTCTTCACGGCCGCCGGCAGCTTGCGCCACGGCGTGTCCATGCGGAAGCCGACGGACTCGGAGAGCGCCGTGAGCAGGCGCTGGAAGTAGTCGGCGGTCTGGCCCATGTTCCAGGGCGCGATGGCGCCGTCGGCCAGGGAGAGCTCGTCGTCGGGGACGAGGAGCTCCGGGTCGACCTCCATCTTCGTGCCGAGGCCGCTGCAGGCCGGGCACGCGCCGTAGGGCGAGTTGAAGGAGAAGGCGCGCGGCTCGAGGTCGTCCACCGCGAGCTGGTGGCCGTTCGGGCAGGCCATCTTCTCGGAGAAGCGGCGCTCGCGCTCCGGGTCGTCCTCGTCGAGGTCGACGAACTCGAGCACGAGGATGCCCTCGGCGAGCCGCAGGGCGGTCTCCACCGAGTCGGTCAGGCGCTGCTTGGCACTGGCCTTGACCGAGAGCCGGTCGACCACCACCGCGATGTCGTGCTTCTCCTGCTTCTTCAACGTCGGCGGCTCGGCCAGCGGGTAGACGGTGCCGTCGACCAGCACGCGCGAGTAGCCCTGCCCCTGCAGCTGCGCGAACAGGTCGACGTACTCCCCCTTGCGCCCGCGGATCACCGGCGCGAGGACCTGGAACCGGCGCCCGGACTCCATCGCGAGCACCTGGTCGACGATCTGCTGCGGGGTCTGCTTGGAGATGACCTCGCCGCAGGTGGGGCAGTGCGGCGTGCCCGCGCGGGCGTAGAGCAGGCGCAGGTAGTCGTACACCTCGGTGATCGTGCCGACGGTCGACCGCGGGTTGCGGCTGGTGGACTTCTGGTCGATCGACACCGCGGGCGAGAGCCCCTCGATGAAGTCGACGTCGGGCTTGTCCATCTGCCCGAGGAACTGGCGCGCGTAGGCCGAGAGCGACTCGACGTAGCGCCGCTGGCCCTCGGCGAAGATCGTGTCGAACGCGAGGCTCGACTTCCCGGAGCCGGAGAGCCCGGTGAACACGACGAGGCTGTCGCGCGGCAGGTCGATGTCGACGCCCGTGAGGTTGTGCTCACGGGCGCCCTTGACGACGAGGCGGTCGGCCACGGATCAGCTCCCCAGGCGGTTCGGACAGACTGGTGCTCGCCTGTCATACCCCCGGGCACCGACAACATCGTGCGGCCGCGACTCGGCGGGGGTTCTCCTCCACTGTAGGAGCCGTTGTCCACCTCGCCCGCCGGGCCCGGATCCGGGCGGTCAGCGGCCGCTCCACGACGGCGGGCGCGGACACACCCCGTCGCCGGGAGGGGCCACGTGCGGTGAACGGACGAGCGGGTACGCCTCCCGGGTGACCGGCGCGCAGGGGTCGCCGCCCGACCCGGGCGAGGCGTGACCGTCGGGGTGAGCGGGCAGACTGTCCGGCGTGGAGCTTCTCGACGAGTACACCGGCCACGTCGACCCGGAGGGCCCGGCCGCCCGGCGCGACCTCGACGCGGTGACGATCACCAAGGTCTCCGTCGGTCCGATGGACAACAACGCCTACCTGCTGGTCGACCGGGCCACCGGCTCGACGCTGCTCATCGACGCCGCGAACGAGGCCGAGCGGCTGCTCGACACGGTCGACACGGTCGCCGAGCGCGGGAACACGAAGACGATCATCACGACCCACCAGCACTGGGACCACGTCCAGGCGCTGGAGGCGATGACGCAGGCGCTCACGCCCGAGACCTACGCCCACGAGCTGGACGCCCCGGAGCTCCCGGTCACCCCCGACCACACCGTCGGCGACGACGACGAGGTCCGCTTCGGGGAGTCGTTCGTCGAGGTCATCCACCTCGACGGGCACACCCCGGGCTCCATCGCCCTGCTCTACCGCGACCCGAACGGCTCGGCGCACCTGTTCACCGGCGACTCGCTGTTCCCCGGCGGGCACGGCAAGACCGCGACGGTCGACCACCACAACGCGCTGATGAACGACCTCGAGCGCAGGGTGTTCGACCGCCTCGACGACGACACCTGGGTGTATCCCGGCCACGGGGACGACACGACGCTCGGCGCCGAGCGCCCGCAGCTGCCGGAGTGGCGCGAGCGCGGCTGGTAGGTCCTCCGGACGACGGGTCGGGCGCTCAGACGCCCGGCATCGTCGCGCCCGGGGCCGGCACCGTGCGACTCATCAGCGACCGGGCGAGCTCGAGCACGAGGTCCCGCTCGTAGACCACGGCGTACTGGTACTCGCCGCCGAGGAACTCGCGGGCGACGAGCGCCGCGGCCACGTGCGGACCGACGACGATGACGTCCCACTCGGCCCGCAGCGGGTCGCCCTCGCCGAGGTCGGCGCCGCGCACACCCGGCAGCGGCTCGGTCCCGGCGCCGAGCAGGGCGACGAGGCTGGTCTCGGCGGCCGCCCGCACGTAGCGGGCGGCGCGGGCCCCGTCCGGCACGCCGCGCGGTCCGACGGTGGCCAGGGTGACGGTCGGACCTTCGGCGGTCAGGGCGCGGCGCTCGAGCAGCTCGGCGGCGAGGGAGACCTCGGCGAGACCACCGTGGCGCATCGGCCGGCTGCGGGAGACCGTCGCGAAGGGGCTCCGGCGCGTGGGTCCCTCCGGCGCCCGGGCGAGCGGGACGCTCACCGGCGGGATGCGCCGCGGGTCCGGCCCGAGCAGGCCCGGCCGGCCGTAGTACCAGCCCTGGCCGAGGGTGGCGCCGAGCGCGCGGGCGGTGCGCTCGTGCTCGGCGGTCTCGATCCCCTCGGCGAGGACGATCGCGTCGTTCTGCTCCGCGTAGGCGAAGACCGCGGTGGCGATGCGGGCGGCGGCGTCGTCGTGCGGGTCCTGGATCAGCGCCTGGTCGAGCTTGACGACCTCCGGGCGCAGGAACGGCATCAGCGCCAGGGAGCTCGGGTGGCTCCCGACGTCGTCCAGCGCCACCGCGACCCCGACGTGGCGCAGCCGGGTGGCGAACCACTGGACCCGCGCCGGGTCGGCGGTGAGCGCGCGCTCGGTGAACTCCATGACGAGCCGGCCGCCGCGGGCCGCGAACTCCCGTGCCACCGCGGGCGGCGGGCCGATCGGGATCCCGTCGGGCTCCACGTTCAGGAACAGCGTGCTCGGCCCGTCGTCGCCGGCGGCCAGCGTGGCCTCGAGCGCGCGGATGCGGCAGAGCTCGTCGAGCTGGGCGAGCCGGTTCTCGCTGCGGGCCCGCTCGAAGAGCTGTTCGGGACGCTCGAGCGACCCGGCCGGGCCGCGGGTCAGGGCCTCGTGCGCGATGACCCCGCCGGTCGCGAGGTCGACGATCGGCTGGAACGCGGTGGTCAGGGCCTCCATGGCCCCGGTGAGCTCGTCCCCGGCCTCGACGGCGGCCCGGGCGCCACTGATGCGCCAGATGTCGGCCACGTCTCACCCCTCCGGGACCTCGTGCGTGCACTGCGTGCCCGGACCGTACCGCCATCCTCCGATGGAGCTAGGGACGCACCCCGGAACCGACCCGGACGGGCGAGGACGACGACCCTCCGGACGCATCTGCGGCCGGACGGGGGACGACGCGGGCCATCAGCGACCGGGCGACCTCGAGGACCAGCGCACGGTCGTGCGTGAGGACGTGGTCGAACTCCCGCGTCGGGTCGCCCGGGTCGGCGTCCGGCTCGAGGTCCTTGGCCACGAGGGCCGCCGCGAAGTGCGGTCCGACCACGACGACGTCCCACTCGCCGTGCACCGGGTCGTCGGGCAGCAGGTCGGCGCCGCGTACCGCGGGCTCCGGCTCGTCGCCGATCCCGCGGCCGAGCACGCCGACGAAGGCGGCGGTCCCGGCCAGGGTCCGGTAGCGCCGCCGGGACGCGGGGGTCAGGTTCACGGCGTCCTCGTACGCCGCCAGCACGACGGCGAGCTCGCCCTGGGCCGCGGCCTGCCGCTCGAGGTGGCGGCTCACCGCCACCAGCAGGGCCTTGGAGGCCCGGCGCGGAGTGCGCACGCGGGCCACCGTCGCGAACGGGCTCCGCGCCACCGCCTCGACGACCGGGCGGCGCAGGACCGGCGGGCAGAACGGCGCGGCCAGCCCGGCGAGGTGGTCCGCGGCCGCCGGCAGCCCGACGTGCCACCCCTGCACGAGCGTCGCCCCGAGCCCGCGGGCGGTCACGAGGTGCTCGGGGGTCTCGACCCCCTCGGCCAGGACCACCGCCTCGCTCTGCTCGGCGTAGGCGGCGACCGCCGACATGATCTCCGCGACCCGCCGCGGGTCCCGGCCCTGCACCAGCGAGAGGTCCAGCTTCACGATCTCGGGCCGGAGGAAGGGCATGAGGGCGAGGGACGCGGGAGCGGCGCCGACGTCGTCGAGGGCGATCCGCAGCCCGTGCGCCCGCGCCTGCTCGGCGAACGCGAGCAGGCGGGCGGGATCCGCCGCGAGGTCCCGCTCGGTCAGCTCCACGACGATGCGGACCCCGCGGGCGAGCAGGGCGGCGGTCGCGGGACCGGGGGTGAGGTCGACCGGCGCCGCCGGCGGCTCGATGTTGACGAACAGGCCCAGCGGCCCGGTGAGGCCCGCGTCCGCGGCCACCTCCACGGCGCGCGAGCGGCAGAGGTCGTCGAGTTCGGCGAGGCGGCCGCTGCGGCGGGCGGCGGCGAACATGCGGTCCGGGCGCTCGAGCGGCCCGCCGACGGGTCCGCGCGCCAGGGCCTCGACGCCCACGACCGTGCCGGTCGCGGCGTCGGCGATGGGCTGGAAGACCGGGACCACGGCGCGCTCGGCCAGCAGGTCGAGGAGGGCGGCCTCCTCGATCGAGGCCACCCCGCGGTCCTGCGGCACCCGCGCTCCCTCCCCCGGTGACACGAGTGGAACCGACCGTACGCGTGCTCGTCCGGAAGGGCGATCGGGAGCGACCCGTGGTCGCCGACCGTCGTCACGCGGCGGATACGCGCTCCCCGGGAGCGCGCCGTGCGCCAGAATGGGGGCGGTATGGACGGGACGACACGCGTGGACCGCTGGCTCTGGGCGGTGCGGCTGAGCAAGACGCGGGCGGACGCGGCGACCGCGTGCCGCGGCGGTCACGTGCGGGTCAACGACAAGCCCGCGAAGCCGTCGACGCCGGTGCGGGCCGGCGACACGGTGCGCACGCGGCTCTACGACATCCCGCGCATCGTCGAGGTCGGCACCGTCATCGAGAAGCGGGTCGGCGCCCCGGTGGCGGTCACCTGCTACGTCGACCACACGCCGCCTCCGCCGCCCAAGGAGACCGTGGTCCGGGTGGCGGCGCGCGAGCGCGGCGCCGGCCGCCCGACCAAGCGCGACCGACGCCGGATGGAGGCCTTCGCCCAGGCCTCGCTGCTGCACACGGTGGACCACGACCTCGAGCCCGACCCCGAGCCCGAGCCCGACGAGGACGTCGAGGACGGGCCCGGGGCCTGAGGTCCTACTGGCCGTTGCGGGTGACCGAGTAGGACGTCGTCTCCAGCCCGTCGCCCCCGATCCACGGCTCGAACCCGGCCTGCACGCTGGTGAGGTACCAGCCGTCCTTCGCCTGCCCGCGCTTCTGGGCGTCGGTGACGAAGCCGGTGATGTTCAGGTCCTTGACCTCGGTGGTCTGCTGCTGTCGGACGTAGGAGATGGTCGGCAGGTCCGCCTTGCCGAGCCACACGTCGTAGCCGACGCCGTCGAGGGTCGCGGTCCCGACCTTCTTGCCGATCGGCTGCACGCGGTCGGTGTGCTTGAGCCAGATCATCAGCTCCAGCCCCGTCGGGCGCCCGGTCTTGCGGGCGGTCGGGTCGAGCCAGATGTCGTAGGCGACGTTGTAGTCCCCGGAGGACGGCGTCTTCACCGACCAGGACGACCGCAGGTCACCCAGGTCGGAGATCGGCCGCGGGAACGGCGTGCCCTTGGTGCAGTTGCCGTAGTTGCAACCGAAGACGATGGACGGGTAGGACGCCGGGCCGCTGTTGTTGCGGTGCTTCGCCTCGACGCGGAAGGCCGCGCTCGCGCCCGTCGGGCCGGCCGACGGGCCGTCGTACGCGACGATGCACTGGGAGGTGCTCGCGCCCCAGAGCGAGTTCTGCACCTCGTAGCGTCCGCCCGCGACCGGGGTCGACCCGAACTTCTCGCAGACCTTCTTCTCCGCGCGACCTGCGGACGCGGTCGTGGCCTCGGGGGCGTCGGTCGTGGTCTCCGGGGCGTCCGTGCCCACGGTCTCCGGCGTCTCCGGCGCGTCGGTGGCCTCCGGGGCGTCGGTCGTCTCCGGCAGGTCCCCCGGGACGTCGCCGGTCTCCGGGAGGCCCGTGCTCTCCGTCGGGCTCGCGGGCGCCAGGGTGCTCGTCGACGGGGCGTCGGCACCCGGAGTCTCCGTGGTGGCCACCGCGACCGGCACCGGCACGGCGGTCGTCGCGGACGCCCCGTGCGGCACGCCGGTCAGCACCGCCAGCGCGACGAGGGCCAGTCCGCCGCCGACCATGCGCGCGGCGTCCGCGCGGAGACCGCCGCGCCGTTCGTGCCGGGGACCGGTCACCGTCCACGCCCCGGCCCGCCGCGCCGCACCGGACCGCCGGTGCCGCCCGACCCGCCGTCGGGACTCCTGCGGCGTCTCGCTCGCCGTCGATGACCGACCGTTCATCCGCGCCGTCCTCCCCGTTGGACCGTTCAGCGCGGAGAAACGTACGTTCGGCGCAGTCGGCTGCGCCAGGCGGCGTCAGCCGTTCGGGCGGACGGCGGAAGCCTTCACACCCACTCGGGTGACGTTCAGACCCCGTTGCGCGTGGCGTTGAAGGCGTCGGTGGACAGGCCGGAGCCACCCACCCACGGTTCGAAGCCCGCCTGGAGGTTCGTCAGGTACCAGGAGGGCTGCACGACGCCCTGCCGCTGGGCGTCGCGGACGAAGTCGGTGATCGGGAGGTCGAGCACCTGACGGACCGACTGCTGGCGGACGTAGGAGATGACCGGGACACCGTTGTTGTCGCCGGTGAACACGTCCCAGGCGGCGCCGCCGAGGTTGACGGAGCCGCGCTTCGAGCCGATCGGGTCGATCCCGCCGGCACGGACGGTCCAGATCATCAGCTCGGCGCCGGTGTTGTCGCCGTCGCGGCGCGGGGTCGGGTCGAGCCAGATGTCGTAGGAGGCGTTGTAGCGGCCCGAGTCCGGCACGGTCACCGCCCAGCTGGACCGGACGTCGCCGAGGTCGGACAGCGGCCGCGGGAACGGCGTGCCCCGGGTGCACGTGCCGTGGTTGCAGCCCCAGACGATGCTCGGGTAGGCGGCCGGGCCCGAGTCCTTGTCGTGGTTCGCCTGCACGGCGAACCCGGTGTCGAAGGCGGTGGTGCACTGCGGGGTCTCGGCGCCCCAGGCGTCGTTCTGCACCTCGAACCGGCCGCCCGCGACCGGCACGGAGCCGAACTTCTCGCACACTCGGGGGCCGGTCCGGTTGCCGATCGCCGAGAGCGGGGCGAGGAGCTTCGGGACGGCGGGGGCGACGGCCGCGGGGAGGCCGGGCAGCGGCGCCGGGAGCGGCTCGGCGCCCGCGAGGGGCTGCGACCCCGCGTCGGCGGTGCGGTCGACCGTGATCGGCGGGACCGTCTCCTGCGGTCCGCCGCATGCCGCCAGCAGGGCGAGGACCGCGGCGGCGACGACCACGAGGAGGCGTCGAGACCGGCCACGCAGCGCAGCGGAGCTGGCCCCTCGGGACTGACCCATACGGGGGAGGCTAGAGCAGCCGGTCCGGGTGGTACGCGGCGGGCTCGACGCCGCATCGCCGCAGGTCGTCGGGCACGGGACGCCCCAGCAGGACGGCCGCGGCGAGCGCCGCCGCCGCAGGTGCGGTCTCGATCCCGGAGCCACCCTGACCGGCCACGACGGCGAGCCCCGGGACCCGCTCCCCCACGACGAGCGTCCGGTCCGGGGCGAAGGTCCGCTGCCCGGCCCAGCTGGTCACCACCGACCGCAGACCGAGCGTGGTCACCGCGTCGACCCGCTCGAGGCCCAGCGCGACGTCGAGCTCGTCGGGCCGGGCGTCCCCGGGGTCCTGCGGGGTCTCCTCGGACGGGCTCACCAGCAGGTACCGCCCCTCCGGCTTGGCGTACCAGGCGTCGGCGGCGCTCACCGCGAACGGGTCGTCGGGCCGCACGTCCGCGCGGACGATCGCGATGGTGCGCCGGTAGGCCTGCAGGCCCAGCACCGGCGCGCCGGCGAGGGCCAGCAGCCGGTCGGTCCACGCCCCGGCGGCGAGGACGACGAGGTCGGTGTCGAGCCCGTCGTCGGGAAGGTCGAGGTGCCACCCGGTGGACGCCGGTGCCATCCCGACGACGGGTGCGCCCGTCCGGATCGTCCCTCCCGCGTGCCGGAAGCGACGGCGGTAGTGCTGGTGCAGGCCGATCGGGTCGGCGTCGTGGGCGTCGGCGACCCAGCCGGCGGCCCGGACCGCGTCGGACCGCAGCGCCGGCCAGCGGCGGACCGCCTCGGCGGGCGTGAGTTCCTCCACCGGGTCGAGCGGGAGGATCTCGTCGCGCAGCACGCGTTCCTCGTCGGCGGTCGTGGCGACGTGCAGCACGGGGCGGGGACGGAGGAAGGGATGGCCCGCCTCGTCGGCGAGCGCGTCGAAGCGGTCGCGGGAGGCGGCGACGAGCGCACGCATCGGCGTCGACCCGTGCCCGGGAATGTAGCTCGCCGCCGACCGGCCGGTGGTGTGCCGTGCGAGCTCGGACTCGGCCTCGAGCAGCACCGGGCGTTCGACGCCGGCCGCGGCGAGCTCCGCGGCCACGGACATCCCGCCGATCCCGCCGCCGACGACGACCGCCCCCGCCGTCGTCACGTCCCACCCCGGATGGTCACGACGTCGACCCCGAGGTCGAGCGCCGTCCACGAGCCGTCGGCCGTCACGGCCGGGAGACCGAGCCGGGCGGCGAGCGCCAGGCAGCACCGGTCCCCGAGGGACAGACCCGCCGAGCGCGTCGACGCCCCCAGCCGCGAGGCGACGAGGGCGTCCTCCAGCCCGACGGGCTCCACCGCCAGCCCGAGCGTTCGCAGCCGGCTGATCGTGCGGTCCGCGTCGACGCCGTACTGCGCGAGCTTCTGGTGCACCTCGGACACGTTGACGGCGGAGATCACCGCGGTCGGGAGGTGCGGCGCGACGACATCCGCGCCACGCTCGGCCCGGATCCAGGCCAGGACCGCCGACGCGTCGAGGACCGCCGTCATCGGGCGGCGTCGGCCGTCGCCTCGGCGCGCCGCTCGGCCAGGAGCTCATCGGCCACCGACCGGTCGGCGTCGCCCTGCCACGCGTCGGCGACGTCCCGTCGGATCCGCATCATCAGCTGCTCCGCCGACTCCAGCACCAGGCGCCCGTCCTCCACGTACACGAGGAGCCGGGCGCCCGGCGTCAGCCCGAGATCGCGCCGGAACTGCGCCGGGATGAGCACCCGGCCCTCGCGGCCGAGGACGACCTCGGAGGATTCCCGGCTGTCGGGAGCTTCTGACACGAACCCAGGATACCTGACAGGCCGACGGTCGAACTGTCAGAACTCGCCTCGGGGTGAGGCCCTCGCAGCCGCGACACAGGGCCGCCAGTCGACCGTGGACGGTAGTGCAGCCCGGTCTCCTCCTCGAGCTCGCGCAGCAGGCCCTCCTCGAGGGACTCCCCGAACTCGATCCCGCCCCCGGGCAGGTCGACGCCGTCGAGGTAGGGCAGCAGCAGGATCTCCGTGCCCCGCAGGACGATCGCGTAGGCGCTCGGGCGCCAGGTGAGCTCGTCGAGACGCGTCGCCCGGGGCACCCCCCGTTCGTCCGGGACGGTGATCACGGCCCGATCGTCGGTCACGTCCGCAGGTCCAGCCCCAGGTCCAGCGCCGGGGACGAGTGCGTGAGCCCGCCGACGGCGAGGAAGTCGACCCCGGCCGCCCCGTACGCCGCGGCGGTGTCGAGCGTCAGGCCACCCGACGCCTCGAGCCCGCACGACGGGGCCGCCGCGTCCCGCCGCCGGACCGCCTCGGCGCACTCGTCGGCGGTGAAGTTGTCCAGCAGGATCAGCTCCAGCCCGAGCCCGAGGGCCTCGTCGAGCTGGTCGAACGAGTCGACCTCGAGCTCGCAGGGCAGCTCCGGCGCGGCGGAGCGCGCGGCGTGGACCGCGGCGGTGACCGATCCGGCCGCCGCCACGTGGTTGTCCTTGATGAGCAGCGCGTCGCCGAGGGACATCCGGTGGTTGACCCCGCCCCCGCAGCGGACCGCGTACTTCTGCAGGGCCCGCAGCCCCGGCACGGTCTTGCGGGTGTCGCGGATCCGGGCGGGCGTGCCGGCGACGGCGTCCACCCAGGCGCTCGTGGCCGTCGCGACCCCGGAGAGCTGGCACAGCAGGTTGAGCGCGGTGCGCTCGGCGGTGAGCAGCGTGGTCAGCGGGGCCCGGACGGCGAGCGCGACCTCGCCCGCGGTGAGACGCGAGCCGTCGTCGCGGACGTCGAGGATCTCGAGGTCGGGCCCGCAGACCCGCTCGAGCACGCGCACGGCGACGCCGACGCCCGCGAGCGTCCCGGCGGGCCGGGTGCGGAACTCGCCCACCGCGACCGCACCGTCCGGCACGCACGCCGCCGTCGTGCGGTCGGGGCCGTCGCGCAGGTCCTCGTCGAGGGCCCGGTCGACGACGGCATCGATCTCGGCGGCGTCGAGTCCCTCGGGGAGCAGGACGGCGGTCATGCGGCACCTCCGGTGATCGTGAGGGGAGGATTCGAGCGCTCTTGTGGCACGAGGGTTCCCCTCACGCCGGGAGGGGTGGCGGCGTCGGTCACGCGGCACCTCCGAGGGCCGTGTCCAGGGGGGCGACGTGCAGGGCGCCGTCGTCGAGCGTGACGGCGATCGAGGTGCCCTGCCAGCGGTCGTCCCGCCGGGGGAAGTCGCTGCGCAGATGGCACCCGCGGGACTCGGTGCGCCACCCCGCGGCCGCCAGGACGGCGCCCGCGGCGAGGGTCAGCGCGGCGTCCTCCACCGCGGCCCGGGTGTCGAGGGCGCGGGGGGAGGTCGCAGCCTCGATGACGTCGGAGGTCGCCGCCAGCCCGGCTGCGTCGCGGCCGACCGCCGCACCGCGGCTCATCGCGCGCTGCAGGGTCGCCCGGTCCGCCGCCGGCACCGTCCCGACGACGGGCTCTCCCGCGACCAGCACGGGTCGCGGACCCGCGAGGGCCGCCGCCACGTCGACACCGGCCCGCCGTCCCACGACGAGGCCCTCGAGCAGGCTGTTCGACGCGAGCCGGTTGGCCCCGTGCAGACCGGTCCGGGCGACCTCGCCGGCCGCCCACAGGCCCGGCACCCCGGTCCGACCGGTGGTGTCGGTGACCACCCCGCCGCACGCGTAGTGCTGGGCGGGACGGACCGGGATCGGCTCGCGGGCGAGGTCGACGCCGATCGCGTCGCAGGAGGCGGCGACGGTCGGGAACCGGCGGCGGACGTCCGGGACGCCCGTGGCGTCGAGCAGCACGTGATCGGCGCCGGTCCGGGCCAGGACCGCCGTGATCGCGCCGGCCACGACGTCGCGGGGCGCGAGGTCGCCGCGGGGGTCGACGTCGTCCATGACCCCGCGACCCGACAGCTCGACCAGGTGCGCCCCCTCCCCCCGCAGCGCCTCGGTGACCAGCGGCGCCCGGCCGACCAGCCCCGGGACGTGGAGCGCCGTGGGGTGGAACTGCACGAACTCGACGTCGGCCAGCGCCGCCCCGGCACCCAGGGCGAGCGCCCAGCCGTCGGCGGTCGCGACGGCGGGGTTGGTCGAGGTCTCGTAGAGCCCGCCGATCCCGCCGGTGGCGAGCAGGACGGCCGGGGCGGCGACGGTCCCGAGGCGACCGGCGTCGTCCACGACCTCCAGCCCGCTCACCCGCGTGCGGTCCCGCACCACGGCGACCGCGGTGTGCCCCGACAGCACGGTGACCTCCCCCGGCAGGGCGGCGAGCAGGGCCCGCTCGACCTCGGCGCCGGTCGCGTCCCCGCCCGCGTGGATGACGCGCGTGGTCCCGTGGCCGCCCTCGCGGGTGCGGGACAGCCGGGGACCGGTGGAGTCGAAGAGGGCGCCGCGGGAGCGCAGATCCTGGACCGCGGCGCGGCCGGACCCCAGCAGGTCCCGGGTCGCGGCCTCGTCCACGAGCCCGCCGCCGGCGGCCAGGGTGTCGGCCACGTGGGCGTCGACGGTGTCCCCGACGATGTCGCCGAGCACCACGGCGATGCCGCCCTGCGCCCAGCGGGTGGAGCCCTCGTCCGGGGCGTCCTTGGTCACGACGACGACCCGCAGCCCGCGTCGCGACGCCTCCGCCGCGGCCGAGAGCCCGGCCACCCCGGAACCGACGACGACGAGGTCGGCGGCCGCGGCCCAGGTACTCACTCCCCACCCCCGGGCTGCCCGATCTCGATCATCCGCTGCACCGACGCGCGGGCCCGCTCGGCCGTCGCCGCGTCCACGTGCACCTCGTCGCGACCCTCCTGCAGCGCCCGCAGGAGGGCGCCCGGCGTGATCATCTTCATGTACCCGCAGGACGCGCGGTCGTTCACCGGCCGGAAGTCGACGGCGGGGTTGGCCCGGCGCAGCTGGTGCAGCATCCCGACCTCGGTGGCGACGAGCACCGAGGACTTCGTCGTGTTCTTCGCGGCGTCGAGCATCCCGCCGGTGGACAGGATGTGGACCTGCTCCGCCGGCACCACGCCCTCGCCCGCGAGGTAGAGCGCGGAGGTGGCGCACCCGCACTCGGGGTGCACGAACAGGTCGGCGTCCGGATCGGCCTGCGCCCGCGCCGTGAGCTCCGCACCGTTGATCCCGGCGTGGACGTGGCACTCCCCGGCCCACACGTGCAGGTTGGTCCGGCCGGTCTCCCGGCGGACGTGCGCGCCGAGGAACTGGTCGGGCAGGAAGAGCACCTCGCGGTCCGGGTCGATCGACGCGACGACCTCGACGGCGTTCGACGAGGTGCAGCACACGTCCGTCTCGGCCTTCACGGCCGCCGTGGTGTTGACGTAGGAGACCACCACCGCGCCGGGGTGCTCGGCCTTCCAGGCGCGGAGCTCGTCGGCGCTGATCGAGTCGGCGAGCGAGCAGCCGGCGCGGGCGTCCGGGATCAGCACCGTCTTGTCCGGAGCGAGCATCTTCGCGGTCTCGGCCATGAAGTGGACGCCGCAGAAGACGATGGTCGACGCGTCGGAGGCGGCCGCGACGCGGGACAGGGCGAGCGAGTCGCCGGTGTGGTCGGCGACGTCCTGGATCTCGGGGCGCTGGTAGTTGTGCGCGAGCACGACGGCGTCCCGGGCCCGGGCGAGCTCGCGCACCTGCGCGGCCCAGGCCTCGACCTCGTGCGGCGCGGACAGCGAGCGCGGTTCGACGAGATCCGTCGGCGGCTGGTGCACGGCGTCGTCGATGACGGTCATGGCCGGTCCTCCCCCGACGCGACCCCACCCGTCGTCAGGAAGGAGCGTCGGTGCTGTCCGAGGTTTTCGCCTGTTGGTCGAAAACAGGGCTGACCGTACGCGGCGTGCTCCCGGCGCGCCAGCATCTGGGCCGGGCGGGATGACGCAGCACACACGTGGTCACGGACCGCTACCGTGACGGGGTGGAGGCCGAGGGCCTGATCGCCCACGACGTGCTGGCCGTCGTGCTGCGGATGGCACCCAGCTCGCCCGAGGTGCTGCTCTGGCAGCGGGCGCGCGAGCCGCACACCGGCCGGTGGGCCCTCCCCGGCGGACGCCTCGGGGCGACCGAGGACGTCGAGGCCTCGGTGCGCCGACACCTCGCCGAGAAGGTCGACCTGGGCGAGGTCGCGCACGTCGAGCAGCTCTCGGTGTTCTCCGACCCCCACCGCGGGCCCGCGCCCCGCCGCGTCGCGACCGCCTTCCTCGGGCTGGTGCCGAGCGACGCCGACCCCGCGGTCCCCGACGACACCGCCTGGCACCGCGTCGACGCGCTCCCGGAGACGGCGTTCGACCACGGCGAGATCACCCGCGCGGGCCTCGAGCGGCTCCGCGCCAAGCTCTCGTACACCAACATCGGGTTCGCGCTGGCGCCCGAGGTCTTCTCGATCTCCGAGCTGCGCGGGCTCTACGCGGCCGCGCTGGGCCACCGGGTGTCGGCGACCAACCTGCAGCGCGTGCTCACCCGCCGGGGCGTCCTGGTGCCCACCGGCAGCACCGCCGCCCCCGGTCCCTCCGGCGGCCGACCCGCCGCGCTCTTCCGCTTCTCCGAGCGGCACCTGCGGGTCACGGACCCGTTCGCCACGCTGCGTCCGCCCGAGCGCGACTGCTGACCCCCGCGCTCACCCGGCGACGGGGGCCTCCTGGCCGTAGCGTGAGCGCCGTGCCCGAGACGCTGCCCCTCTTCCCACTGGGCACGGTGCTGTTGCCCGGGGCACCGCTCCCGCTGCACATCTTCGAGCCGCGCTATCGCCAGCTGACCATCGACCTCGTCACCGGGGCCTTTCCGGGCAAGCAGTTCGGGGTCGTCGCGGTCCGCGAGGGATGGGGTCCCGACGACGGGACCGACGGGCTGCACGAGGTCGGTTGCACCGCTGCCCTCCGCGAGGTCCGCCGCCTTCCCGACGGCCGGTTCGACCTCCTCACGATGGGCGACCGGCGGTTCCGGCTGCTGTCGGTGGACGCCACCGCGGCGCCGTACCTGGTCGCCGAGGTCGAGTGGCTGCCCGACCTCGAGGGCGACGACCCGGTGGCCCTCGAGCCGCTGGAGCGCGCCGCCCGCGCCGCACACCGCCGCTACTGCACCGCCGCGTGGAGCTACCGGCGCCGGGCCGACCGGGACGTCGAGCTGGCCTCCGAGACGGGCCCCGAGGTCGAGGACGTCGACGACGAACTGGACGACCTCGACGACGACGCCGCGGCCCCGCCGGTGGCCGTCGAGCAGTCCGACGTCGACGTCACGGTGCTCCCGCACGTCCTCGCCGCCGACTGCCTGCTCCCGCTCGCCGACCGGCAGGAGCTGCTCGAGCAGACCTGCCCGAAGGCGCGGCTGGAGCTCGTCTCGCACGCCATGAGCCGCGAGGCGACCCTGCTCGGCCGGCTCGGTGCCGTGTGGGCGCCGACCGCCAAGTTCATGGTGCCGACGAGCGACAACTAGGTGCTCCGCACGTGAGCACTAAGTGGGGCTATAGGCCCTCTTACTGCTCACCTGGCGTACGCCCCATGTCGTCCTCGCCCAGCGCGATCGCGCACAGCAGGTAGGCGAGCACGGCACCGAGGCCCGCGCCGAGCACCGTCCAGAACGAGCCGATCGTCGCCGGCACCGTGGACAGCGTCGCCGGGATCGGCGCGCCCGCCACCGCGCTGCCGGTGGCCTCGGCGCGGTCGAGCAGCACGCCGATCGGGCTCCGGTCGGTCAACGGGCCCGCCAGCGCCGTGCCGACGAAGGCGGCCAGCCAGGCCCCCGCCGTCGTCGCGAGCCCGATCCCGAGCAGGGTCACCGGGCCCCGGCGCTCGACGCGTCGCCAGGCGAGCGCGCCCACGACCACCCCGTAGGCCGTGGCCAGCAGGAAGAAGATCGCGGTCGCGTCGAAGACGTGGTCGGACTCGGCCGCGAGCGGCGAGCTGGCGCCGGTCGCGGTGGTCACCGTCGCCTGCCCGGGCGCGACGAGCGCCCAGAGCAGGCCGAGCAGGACGCCCGCCAGCGCGACCACGACCACCGTCAGGACGGTCGGACGCAGGTCCGCCCGGAGCTCGTCGCGGGACAGGGTCCCGCGCGGCTCCTCGGCCACGAACTCCTCGGACTCGAGCGTCACCGCTGCGCGGCCTCCGCACTGGTCCGCTCGCCGTGGCGGCTGCACCGGGCGGTCCAGCCCATCGGGTCGACCTGCACGACCATCTTCCGGGCGCACTCGGCGCAGTAGCGCGGCGGGTCGATGCGCGACAGCCGCGCCCGGCAGCGCTCGTGGTCGCCGGACGCGGTCTCGCCGCCGCAGAAGGAGCAGTACACCGCCGACTCCGCCTCCGGTTCCAGCTCCGCTCCGCTGCGTGTCACAGCGTGTCGTTCAGGGCCTTGATCGGCATCTTGAGGGTCTCGAGCATCTCGAGGTCCTGCTCGGCCGGGCGGCCCAGGTTGGTGAGGTAGTTCCCGACGATGATCGCGTTGATCCCGCCCAGCATCCCCTGCTCCGCACCGAGGTCGCCCAGGGTGAGCTCGCGGCCGCCGGCGAAGCGCAGCACCGTCTTCGGCATCGCGAGCCGGAACGCCGCGATCGTCATCAGCGCGTCGGGGCCCTGCGGCACGTCGAGGTGCGCGAACGGGGTGCCCGGGTTCGGGATGAGGAAGTTCATCGGGACCTCGTCGGGCTCCAGCGACGCGAGCTGCACGGCGAACTCCGCGCGCTGCGCGAGCGTCTCCCCCATGCCGACGATGCCGCCGCAGCAGACCTCCATGCCCGCCGCGCGGACCATCTGCAGGGTCTCCCAGCGCTCCTCCCACGTGTGGGTGGTGACGACCTCCGGGAAGTGGCTGCGCGCCGTCTCGAGGTTGTGGTTGTAGCGGTGCACGCCCATCGCGGCGAGCCGGTCGACCTGGTCCTGGGTCAGCATCCCCAGCGAGCAGGCGACGTTGATGTCGACCTCGGCGCGGATCGCGGCGACCCCGACCCGGATCTGCTCCATGAGCTTCTCGTCCGGCCCGCGGACGGCGGCGACGATGCAGAACTCGGTAGCGCCGGTCTTCGCGGTCTGCTTCGCGGCCTCGACGAGGCGGTCCTTGTCCAGCCACGCCGCGCGCACGGGCGAGTCGAAGAGCCCGGACTGGCTGCAGAAGTGGCAGTCCTCGGGGCAGCCGCCGGTCTTGAGGCTGACGATGCCCTCGACCTCGACGTCCGGACCGCACCAGCGCATCCGCACCTCGTGGGCCAGCGCCAGCGCCTCGGTCAACCGCTCCGCCGGCAGCTGCAGCACCTCGAGGACCTGAGTCTCGGAGAGCCCCTCACCCCGCTCGAGGACCTGCTCCCGGGCGACGGCGAGGATGTCGCCCTCCGCCGTGGTGCCGGTGGCGGTGTCGGTGCTCGCCGTCGTCACGCGTCGCTCCTCATCCTCGGGGGGTCGGACGGTCCGGAGTCTGCCTCACCGTGGCGGTCGCGTCCCACCGCCCACCCAGGACGGGATGCAGACCACACCGCGCCGCGGTTTCGAAGGCCCCCGGATCGGTCCCGCCGAGCTCGGCCGGCAGCACGCCGAGCAGGGGCGCGCCGGTGACCCGGGGCAGGTCGTCGAGGTTGGTGCGCTCGGCGAGGTCCGGCCCGGCCGGGTAGGCCCCCACGACGGTGCCGAGGAGTTCCCGACGGCGGGTCGCGAGGGCCTCCGCGGTCAGCGCGGCGGAGTTGAGGACCCCGAGCCCGGCCGTCGCGACGAGCAGGACCGGCAGGTCGAGGTCGGCGAGGGTCTCCCCGTCGTCGTTGAGCCGGACCAGCAGTCCCCCGGCGCCCTCCACGAGGACGAGGTCGGCGGTGACCCCGGCCAGCGCCCGCTCGACGTCGACGATCCGCAGCGGCGGGAGGCCGGATCGGCGCGCGGCCGTGGCGGGGGCGAGCGGCTCGGGGTAGCGGGCGAGCTCGAGCGTGGTGACCCGGCCCGCCGTGAGCCGCTCGACGTCCGCGAGGTCGCCCGGCTCCCCCGGCGCGATCCCGGTCTGCGCGGGCTTCACGACGACGACCCGTTCCCCCGCCGTCGCGGCCAGCGCGGCCACCGCCGCCGTGACGACGGTCTTCCCGACGCCGGTCCCCGTCCCGGTCACGATCATCGTCCGCACGGGCGGCGAGCGTAGGCGCTCGCGCCGTCCCCGCCGAATGTGATATCACTTTGATGTCTTCACGACAGCTCACCCCAGGAGGTCGCCATGTCCACGACGGTGCCGTCGGTCCCGATCGACATGCCGGAGGCCCGCACGCGGGAGTTCCCGGCACGGGACGTCTCCGGCTGGGGGGTGCTCGGGCTCGCGGTGGTGCTCGTGGTGGCCGCCGTGGCAGTCGGGATCGGGCTCGGGGCAGGGCCCGGTCCGCTGCTCGCGGTACTCCTCGTGCTGGTCGCGGTCGTGCTCCTGCGGGGTCTGGTGGCGGTGTCCCCGGGCGAGGCGCGGGTGGTGCAGCTGCTCGGGCGCTACCGGGGCACGGTGCGCACCGAGGGTCTGCGGTGGGTCAACCCGTTCACCACCCGCCGCTCGCTGTCCACCCGCATCCGCAACCACGAGTCCGACACCACGAAGGTCAACGACCTCGACGGCAACCCGATCGAGATGGCCGCCGTCGTGGTGTGGCGGGTCGAGGACACGGCGCGGGCGGTGTTCGAGGTCGACGACTTCGTCCGGTTCGTCGACATCCAGACCGAGTCGGCCGTGCGCCACATCGCGGGCTCCTACCCCTACGACACGGTGGACACCGACCGCCGCTCGCTTCGGGAGAACGCCGACGAGATCACGGCGATGCTGTCCGCCGAGATCGCGGCCCGGGTGGACTCGGCCGGCGTGCACGTCATCGAGTCCCGGATCACCCAGCTCTCCTACGCCCCGGAGATCGCGCAGGTCATGCTCATGCGTCAGCAGGCCGGGGCCGTCGTGGCGGCGCGGAGTCGACTCGTGGAGGGCGCGGTCGGCATGGTCGAGGCGGCGCTGGCCCGGCTGGAGGAACGCGGCACGGTCGACCTCGACGAGGAGCGGAAGGCGACGATGGTGTCGAACCTGCTCGTCGTGCTCGCCGGGGACCGCTCCGTCCAGCCCGTGGTCAACGCCGGCTCGCTGTACCAGTAGATGGCCGAGCGCAAGAAGCTGCTCCTCCGCCTCGACCCGGCGGTGCACGACGCGATCGCCCGCTGGGCCGGCGACGACCTGCGCAGCGTCAACGCCCAGATCGAGTTCCTCCTCCGCCGGGCGCTCGACGACGCCGGCCGCTCGCCCCGGGACGCCCGCCCGATGCGCCGACCGGGCCGTCCGCCGGCGGACGAGGAGTCGTGAGCCCTGCCCGGATGAGCAGCGGGCCGCACGGACGCGGGGTCTCCCGCGCGGGCCCGTCGACACGCCGGACAGTTGATCATGCCGAGCGCGACGTCCCGGGCGTCGCGCTCGGCATGATCAACTGCCTAGCTTCGGGCGGCCGGTGTCCTCGGGCGGATTGTCTGCCCGTAGATCTCGTCGAGCGGACCGAAGCGCTCGCTGGGCGAGCACTTCGCTCGGCTCGTTCCGATCTTGAGAGCTCGTTCCGAGCGAAGGGTCCCCTCGTGCGGTAGAGCCGCAGGGGCGCCCACCGCGAAGGGGCCGCACTGACGGTGGGCGCCCACGGCCCGACTATTCGAGCGAGGGGGCCCTTCGCTCGGGAACGGCGGGACCGGTCAGTCCCGGCCCAGCACCACCCCGCCGCACCAGGCCTCGTCGTCCCAGGACCCGGCGTCGGGAGCGCTCCGGGGCAGGCAGCAGTCGCGGGCGAGCAGGTCGGCCGTGGTCTCCCGGCGGACCAGCACCCGGGCGACCCCGTCGCGCACGCCGACCAGGGGCGGGCGGCCCACGAGGTTGTACGACGACGCCATCGCGTGGTGGTAGGCGCCGGTCCCGGGCACGGCGATCACGTCGCCGACCGTCACGTCCTCGGGCAGCGCCACGTCGCGGGCGAGGACGTCGCCGGCCTCGCAGTAGCGGCCGACCACGGTGGCGGGCCGCCACGCCGCGCAGGTCGTGCGGCCGACGAGGTGGGCGTCGTAGGCCGCGCCGTAGAGCGCAACGCGCGGGTTGTCGCCCATCCCGCCGTCGACCGCGACGAACCACCGGCCGCTGCCCGCGCACTTCGTGGCCTGCACGCGGTACAGCGTCACCCCGGCGCGCGCGACGATCGCCCGCCCCGGCTCCACCCCGAGGCGCAGCGGCGCCAGCCCGCGCGACGAGCAGCCGCGCGCGATCGCCCCGGTGACCCGGCGGGCGAAGCCCGCGACGTCGAACGGGGTCCCGCCGGTGACGGCGTGCCCGCCCCCGAGGTCGAGTTCCGTCAACGCGACGGGCAGCTCGGCGGCGAGGTCGAGGAGCGGGTCGACGGCCCGCTCCCACACGGCGGTGTCGGCGATCTGCGACCCGAGGTGGCAGTGCAGCCCCACCAGCCGCAGGGCCCGGCGCCCCGCGATCGCCGCGGCCACCGCCGCCGCCCGGCCGCCGGCGAGGGGGACGCCGAACTTCTGGTCGTCGCCGCCGGTGCGGATCGCCGGGTGCCCGCCCGCGTCGACGCCGGGCGCGATCCGCAGGAGCACGTCGACCACCCGACGGTGCCGGGCGGCCACCGCCGCGAGCCGGTCGGCCACGTCGAGGGAGTCGACCACGACCCGCCCCACCCGCGCGGTCACCGCCGCGTCCAGCTCCGCCTCGGTCGGCGCGTTGCCGTGCACGACGATGCGGTCCGCGGGCATCCCGGCCCGCAGCGCGAGGGCGAGCTCGCCGCCGCTGCACACGTCCAGCCGCACGCCCGCCTCCACGAGCAGCGGCACCAGCCCGGCGCACAGCAGGGCCTTGCCGGCGTACGCGACGTCGGCGTCGGGGAGCGCGACGCGGTAGGCCCGCAGGCGGGCGGCGACGTCGTCGAGGTCCAGCACGGTCGCCGGGGTGCCGAACCGGGCGGCGAGCTCCGTGAGGGCCGCTCCCCCGACGGCGAGGTCGCCGCCCGGGGCGGGCGCGGTGGTCAGCGGCCAGGCCGCCGGGTCGACGTGCTGGTAGAGCGTGCTGCGCAGGCTCGGGATCACCGTCTCCAGGGTCACGACGACGAGCCTGCGGTCACCTCCGGCGCCGCGGCGCGGTCGTGGACGCGGCGTTCACGACGGCGGGTCGGGCTTTGACGGGTCGGATCTACAGCCAGTCGCGCACGCGCACGGCGTTCGGGTCCGCCGCCGGACGCTCGGCGGCCTCGACGTCCGGGCGCGGCGTGCCGTCGACGTCGTGCACCGCGCCGCAGCACCGGCAGCGCAGGTAGTCGGCGGCCTCGGCCAGCGGGCGACGGCAGCGGCCACAGTGCCAGAGCCGGAACGCCTGGCGGCTGTCCGTGACGGTCACGCCGATCTCCTCCTCATCGATTCAGTACTGCTCGGTCCAGGATGCCATCCCGGGTCGCGCCGAACGCGCCGGGGACCCGCCCACGATCGGGCCGAGGACCTCGTGCAGCACCCGGTCGACCAGCGCGAGGTCGTCCGCGGAGAGGTCCGCCCGCGCCGTGAGCCGCAGCCGTGAGGTGCCCTCGGGGACCGACGGCGGGCGGAAGCAGCCCGCCCGCAGCCCGGCGTCGGCGCAGGCGTCCCGTGCGGCGACGGCGAGGTCGGGCTCCCCGAGGACCACCGGCACCATCGCGGCCGTCGGCTCCGCGACGCCGAGGGTCGGCGCCGCGGACCGTGCCGACGCGGCGACCGTGGCGGCCGCGTGGTGCAGCGCCGTCACGCGGTCCGGCTCGGCCCGCAGCACGCCGAGCGCGGCCAGGGCGGCGCCGACGCTGGTCGGGGCGAGCCCGGTGTCGAAGATGAACGCCCGGGCGGCGTCGACGAGGTGCGCGATCACGGCGTCCGAGCCCAGCACCACCCCGCCCTGCGACCCGAGGGACTTCGACAGGGTCGCCGTCGTCACGACGTCGGGCTCCGCCGCCAGTCCCGCCTCCGCGACCAGTCCCGCACCCGCCGGGCCCCGGACGCCGAGCCCGTGCGCGTCGTCGACCAGCAGCAGCGCCCCCCGCGCCCGGCACACGGCGTGCAGCTCGACCAGCGGGGCGAGCCCGCCGTCGACGGAGTCCACCCCGTCGGTGACCACCAGCCGTCGCGTCTCCGGCGCGTCCGCGAGCACCGCGTCGACCTCGCTCGGCACCGCGCAGCGGCCGACGACGACCCGCGCGCGGGAGAGCCGTGCCGCGTCCACGAGCGAGGCGTGCGCGGCGACGTCGCTGACCACCACCGCGCCCCGGCCGGACAGCGCGGTCACCGCACCGAGGTTCGCCGTGTAGCCGCTGGAGAAGACCAGGGCGTCGGGGGCGCCGACGAAGTCCGCGAGGTCCGCCTCGAGCTCGGCGTGCAGCCGCGTCGAGCCGGTGACCAGCCGCGATCCGGTGGACCCGGCGCCCCACGTGCGGGCGGCCGCCACCGCGCCCTCGACCACGCGGGGGTCGCGGGCGAGGCCGAGGTAGTCGTTCGACGCGAGGTCGACGAGGGGCTCGACCACGTCGCGCGGGGACAGCACGCGGCGCAGGCCGGCCGCCCGCCGGTCACGCGCGGTCTCGGCCAGCCAGGCGAGGGGATCGTCCACGGACGGACAGCCTAGGCACTCCATCCGCACCGACCCGGCGTCGGGAACCTCCCGGGATGGCAGGAAAGCGTCGTTGCCGTCACCGGACGACAGCAACGACGCTCCGCTGCCATGGGGGTGGGGTCAGCCGCTCGCCGGGAACGCGGTGGTCGCCGGCTCGGGGCGGGTCGCGGTGGCCCCCGCGCCGAGGCGGTCGCCCGAGGCGGGGACGAACCGGTCGCCGTCGAGGACGTGCATCCGGGCGGTCGGGATGTCGAAGAACAGCCCGACCAGGCGGACGCGGCCCTCGGCCACGGCGGTCGCGACGCCCGGGTGCCGGGCGAGGCGGTCGAGCTGGACCGCGACGTTGACCATGGCGAGCTGGTCGACGTCGCCCCAGCCCCCGGAGCGGGCGTGTTCGCCGACCGGGTGCTTCGCCGCCCAGCGGGCCTTCGACTCCTTCGCCCCGGTGAGCCAGCGGCCGAGGGCGGTGTCGCCGGGGACGTCCCGGCCGACCGCCTGCATGGCGCCGCAGCCGGAGTGCCCGCAGACCACGAGGGTCGGGACGTGCAGGGCGTCGAGGGCGTACTCCAGCGTCGCGCCGACCGAGTCGTCGGCCTCGGTGCCGAGCGGGGCGAGATTGCCGACGTTGCGGACCGTGAACAGGTCGCCCGGGCCGGACGAGGTGAGCACGTTGGGCACGACCCGCGAGTCGCTGCACGTGAGGAACCACGCGTGCGGGGCCTGCCCGTCGGCGAGGTCGGACAGGTACGGCGCGACGAGGCCCGCCGCCCGGCGGTGGTACTCGCGCAGGCCGGTGAGGATCGGGTCGGCGTCGTCGGAGTGCGCGTGGCCGTCGTGCTCGTGGTGGCCGTGGCCCCAGCCCTCGCCGTAGGTCGCGTCGTGCCGGGCCTGCCACACCGACCACGGCGAGAGGAACCGTGGCACGGGGCCGGGGCGCCGGTCGCCGGGGCCGCCGGCGGTCGACTCGCGGCGGGCGACCAGACCCATCGTCCCGACCTCGTCGATCCGCACCGTGCCCCCGGCGAGGCGGTGGCGGTCCTCCCACTCCGAGAGGTGGTCGTAGGCGGCGTGGTCGAGGTAGTCGGTGACGAGATCGACGACGACGTCGGCGCCCTCGGGAATCTGCGCGAGGCGGCGCGAGAGGCGCGGCACCGAGAGGAAGCACAGCGCGCCCTCGACGACGACGTGCCAGGTGCCGCCCTCCTTGCGCCAGGAACTCGACGGTCCGGTGTCACCGGGGCGGGGCTCCTGGACCTCGATCGACGCCCACACCACGCGGCGGAGCACCATCAGCAGGGCGAGGCCGAGCCCGACGAGGACACCGGTGAGCAGGTCGATGAAGACCACGCCGAGGATCGTCACGACGTACACCGGCAGCTCGCCGTGGCGGTGCAGCTCCCGCATGTGGCCGACGTTGACCAGCTTCGTGCCGATGTGGACCAGGAGCCCGGCCAGCACGGCCATCGGGATCTGCTGGACGAGGCCGAGCAGGGCCACCGAGAAGACCACGACCCACACGCCGTGCAGGATCGCCGAGACGCGGGTGCGCCCGCCCGCGGCGACGTTGGTCGAGCTGCGGACGATGACGCCGGTGATCGGCAGGCCGCCGAGGAGACCGGAGAGGGTGTTGCCCGCGCCCTGGCCGACGAGCTCGCGGTCGAGGTTCGTCTGCGAGCCCGGGCGCATCCGGTCGACGGCGACGGCGGAGAGCAGGCTCTCGATCGACGCGATGATCGCGACGGTGAGGACGCCGACGAGCACGCCACCGAGGTCGGACGTCGGCAGGATCGGCAGGGCGATCGCGTCGAGGACGTCGCCGCCGATCTCGACCCGGACGACGGGGAGCGCGAACACCGACGCGACGACGGTCAGGGCGACGACGGCGAGCAACGGCGCCGGGATGCCGCGGAGCCAGGACGGCACCGCCTTCGGCAGCTTCGGCCACGCCAGCAGGACCGCGATGACGGCGAGTCCGAGCAGGGTGGCCGGGCCGGACGCGGAGAGCAGCTGCCCGGGCAGCGCGATCACGTTCGCGAACGCGTCGCCCTGCTGCTCGCCGCCGAGGACGACGTGCAGCTGGCCGAGCACGATCGTCACGCCGATGCCGGCGAGCATCCCGTGCACGACGGCGGGCGAGATCGCCAGCGCGGCCCGGCCCACCCGCGTGAGGCCGAAGACGATCTGCAGCAGACCGGCGGCCACCGTGATGGCGCACGTGACGCCCCAGCCGAAGCGGTTGACCAGGTCGGCCACGATGACGGTCAGGCCCGCGGCGGGTCCGCTGACCTGCAGCGCGGAGCCGCCGAGCGCGCCGGCGACGATGCCCCCGACGGCGGCGGCGATGAGGCCCGCGGTGAGCGGCGCGTCCGAGGCCACGGCGATGCCGAGCGAGAGCGGCACGGCGACCAGGAACACCACCAGCGAGGCCGGCAGGTCGTAGCGGATGTTCTCGCGCAGGCTCGTCAGGGCTCCGGCGAGGCCGGACGCCGGGGTCGGCGGGGATGAGGGGGGAGCGCTCATGGGCGGCGGTGTCCTCCGGACGGATCGTCTCGGCCACGCGCCCGGCGACGGTGCCGATCGCGCAGCCCGGGGCGGTCCGAGCGGTCTGCGTCCCCCGCCGTCGTCGTCGACGGCGAGCGCGGCAGTCGTCTCGGCTGCTCGGTCACTGTGGGTGTACGTCGGGTCCCTCGGCGGCGGGGCCGGAGATCGACGACGAGCTGGAGTCTGCCCTGCCGCGCCGCCGCGACGGCCGGTTCACCTGCCGTTCACGTGACTCCCGGTACCGGGAATCCTCCGTGGTCCCCGCGGCACGCCGCGGGGAGTGAATCGCGCGCAACCGATGATCACGGAACGGGGCGTTGGGCCGTTCAGCCGCGTGAAGCAGGTCGCACCGGTGCGCCGATCAGGTGAAGCTGACCTTTACCGACCCTTTGACTGTCGTGTCGCCCGCCTTTGCCTTCCCTGCCGGTCCGGACCTCACGCGGGAGACACATCTCCGTCATCCGGCCGCGGCGGCCGCCACGACGGCCTCGCCGATGCGCGCCACGTCGTCGGGGACCGCGACGAAGGGCGGCATCGTGTAGATCAGGTCGCGGAAGGGCCGCAGCCATACTCCGTGACGCTCGGCGGCGGCCTGTGCGACGGGCACGTCCACGGAGTGGTCGAGCTGCACCACCCCGATCGCGCCCAGCACGCGGACGTCGCGGACCCCGGGCAGCGAGCGGGCCGGGGCGAGCCCCGTCGTCAGGACCTCGCCGATCCCTGCGACCTCGGACCGCCAGTCCCGGCGCAGCAGCTCGGTGACGCTCGCGAGCGCGACCCGGGCGGCGAGCGGGTTGCCCATGAACGTGGGGCCGTGCATCAGTCCTCCGCCGCCGCCGTCGGCGCTCACCGCCTCGGCCACGGCCGCGGTGCAGAGCGCCGCGGCCATCGTCAGGTAACCGCCGGTGAGGGCCTTCCCCACGCACAGCACGTCGGGCGCGACGCCCGCGTGGTCGGCCGCGAAGAGTTCCCCCGTGCGTCCGAACCCGGTGGCGATCTCGTCGAACACGAGGACGAGGTCGTGCCGGTCGGCGATCTCGCGCAGCGCGGCGAGGTGACGGGGCGAGTGGAACCGCATGCCGCCCGCGCCCTGCACCACGGGCTCGACGATGATCCCGGCGAGCTCGTCGGCGTGCCGTGCGGCGAGGTCCGCCAGGTGCTCGTCGTAGGCCGGGTCGTACGTGGCGGGCGGCACGTCGGCGAAGACCTGCTCGGGCAGGAAGCCCTGCCAGAGCGCGTGCATCCCGCCGTCGGGATCGCAGACGCTCATCGCGGCGAAGGTGTCGCCGTGGTAACCGCCGCGCCAGGTCATCATCCGCGTGCGGCCGGAGCGCCCGCGGGCCCGCTGGTACTGCAGGCACATCTTCACCGCGACCTCGATGGAGATGGACCCGGAGTCGGCCAGGAACACGTGCTCGAGCGGCGCCGGGCTGATCTCGACGAGGCGCGTCGCCAGCTCGACCGCGGGGTGGTGGGTGAGCCCGCCGAACATGACGTGGCTGAACGCGTCGGCGTGCAGGGCGGCGTCGAGCGCCGGGTGCCGGTAACCGTGGACCGCCGCCCACCACGAGCTCATCCCGTCGACCAGCTCGCGTCCGTCGTCGAGGGTCAGCCGCACCCCGCGCGCGTCGGTGACCACCAGCGGCTCGCTGCGCCCGGGCATCGGACCGTAGGGGTGCCAGACGTGCTGGCGGTCGAGGGAGCGCACGGAGTCCGACACCTGCCGGACGGTAGTCCTGACCTACGATCACGCCCCATGGCGGCGGGGGCGGGCGAGGCGTTCTCGCGACGCCGTGAGGTGGCGGCGACCAGCGCCCGGTCGCTGCTCCTGACGGTGCTCGGTGAGTTCGTCCTCCCGGCCGGCGAACCGGTGTGGACCCAGACGCTGCTCGACGCCCTCGGCCGCGTCGGGGTCGAGGAGAAGTCCGCCCGCCAGGCGCTCGCCCGCACGGCCGCCGACGACGTGGTGGTCTCGGAGCGTTCCGGACGACGGGTGCGGTGGTCGCTGACCGGCGCGGGTCGCCGGCTGCTCTCCGAGGGCGCCGCCCGGATCTACGGGCACGGCACGCGGCACGAGGCGTGGGACGGGCGCTGGCTGGTGCTCGTGGTGAGCGTCCCCGAGGCCCAGCGGGCGCTGCGCCACCAGCTGCGCACCCAGCTCGCGTGGGCCGGCCTGGGCTCCCCCGCCCCCGGGGTGTGGGTCTGCCCGGACGCGACCCGGGTCACCGAGGCGCACCGGGCGCTGGTCGACGTCGGGCTCGACACCTCCGCGCTCGTGGTGGTCGGCGGCACCCACGGCGGGCTGTCGGACGCCGAGCTCGTCGCCCAGGCCTGGGACCTGCGGGAGGTCGAGGCGCGCTACGCGGAGTTCGTGGAGCAGTTCGCCGACCTGACGCCCGCCGACGGCGAGGACGGCGGGGTGCTCGCGGCCCAGGTCCGGCTCGTCGACGCCTGGCGCCGCTTCCCGTTCCTCGACCCGCAGCTGCCCGCCGAGCTGCTCCCCGACGACTGGGTGGGCGCCCGGGCCGCCGAGGTGTTCCACGCCCGCCACGAGGCGTGGGCCCCGGGCGCGCAGGCGGCGTTCGCGGAGCTGGCGGGCTGAGCACCCTCCGGGTGCAAGCAATGCGTCGCTGCTTGCACCCGGTGCCAGGAAATCCGGCTCCGTCGATCGGCGGCCACGGACAGGAATGGCCCACCGATGTCACCGGACGCGTCGGAGGAGCCACAGACGCATCCCTGAGCCGCACCCGCCGTCGGGAAGGGATCAGGGCGTCGGCAGCCAGACCTCCCAGGCGATCCCGTCGGGGTCGGCGAACGAGATGAACTGCGCGTAGCCGATGTCGCGGACGGGGCTGTGCTCGACCCCGTGGGCGTCGAGCTGCTCGCCCCAGGCGTCCAGGGCCGTGCGGTCGGCGACCGTCAGCGCCACGTGGTCGAGGCCGGTGCGCTGCGGGCTGAACCGCTCCCCCGACCCGTCGAGCGGCTCGTGGATGCCGAGGGTGATCCCGGACCCGGGATGGCGCAGCAGCTGCCGGGGGTGGCGCGCCTCGGGCGGCCCCTCGAGCCGCTCGGTGACCGCCTCGAACCCGAGGACCCGACCGTAGAACTCGGCGCTCGCCGCCATGTCCCGGACGACGAGCGCCACGTGCGCGATCCCGGAGACCGTGGTGGTCACTGGATCCACACCGTCTTCGCATTGGTGAACGTCTGCGTCCCGAAGCTCGCGAGCTCGCGGCCGTAGCCCGAGTTCTTGGCCCCGCCGAACGGGACCTCCGGGGTCGAGGCCGTGATCTTGTTGATGTTCATCATGCCGGTCTCGACCTCGTTCACCAGCCGCTCCGCCTCGTCCGGGTCCTGGGTCCAGGCGCTGCCACCCAGGCCGAAGCTCGAGTCGTTGGCGATGGCGATGGCCTCGTCGAGGTCCTTCGCGCGGAAGAACAGCGCGACCGGGCCGAAGAGCTCCTCGTAGTAGGCCGGGGCGTTCTTCGGGATGTCGGCGAGCACCGACGGCGGGTAGTAGTTGCCCTTCCCGCCCAACGGCTTGCCGCCGGTGAGGAGCTTCGCGCCCGCTGCCACCGAGTCCTGCACCTGCTGGTCGAGCTCCTCGAGACCCTGAGGCCCGGACATCGGGCCGAGGTCGGTGTCCTCGGCCATCGGGTCGCCGACCTTGAGCGCCTCCATCTTCTCGACGAGGAGGCGCTGGAACTCGTCGGCCACCCGCTCGTGGACGATGATCCGCTTGGCGTTGATGCACGACTGGCCGTTGTTCAGCGTGCGCGAGGCGACGGCCTGGTCGGCGGTGGCGTCGAGGTCGGCCGAGGGCATCACGATGAAGGCGTCGCTGCCGCCGAGCTCGAGGACGCTCGCCTTGACGTTCTTGCCGGCGCGGGCGCCGACCTCCCGGCCGGCCGGCTCGCTACCGGTGAGCGTGACGGCCCGCACGCGGTCGTCGTCGATCATGGCCTCGATCATCGAGGAGCCGATGAGCAGCGTCTGGAAGACGTCCTGCGGGAAGCCGGCGCGCACGAGGACGTCCTCGATGGCGAGCGCGACCTGCGGCACGTTCGAGGCATGCTTGAGCAGGCCGACGTTGCCCGCCATCAGCGCCGGGCACAGGAACCGGAAGACCTGCCAGTACGGGAAGTTCCACGGCATGATCGCGAGGACCGGGCCGAGGGGCTGGTAGCGGGTGAAGACCCGGGCGTTCTCCGGGGCGTCGGCCGGGTCCCACGGGTGGTCGGCGAGGTGCTCCGCGGCGTGGTCGGCGTACCAGCGGCAGCCCAGGGCGCACTTGCCGACCTCGGCCTTCGCCGCGGCGAACGTCTTGCCCATCTCGAGGGTCGCGAGCTCGGCGAGGTGGTCGACCTCGGCGTCGAGGATGTCGGCGGCCGCGCGCATCCAGCCGGAGCGCTGGTCGAACGTCGTGTCGCGGTAGCTCTGGAACGCGTCCCAGCTGCGCTGGATCCGCTCCTCGAGCTGCTCGGAGGTGAGGGAGTCGAACTCCCGCACGGTCTCCCCGGTGGCGGGGTTCGTCGATGCGATGGCCATGACACGTGCCTACCCCTCCTGACCGGCCGGACACACCCGCGCGGTCGGTCGACGAGGATCACGGCGCGGCCGCACCCGCCGTCGGGACGGCCGGGAGCTACAGCCCCGGGAAGACGCGGGCCGCGTTCCCGCCGAGGACGGCGTCGGTGAGGTGCTCGGGCAGGCCGAGGTCGCGGACGCCGGCGACGTTGCGCGACGGGCTCGCGGAGGGCGCGTCGGTGCCGAAGATCGAGCGGGCGGCGATGCGCTCGATGCCGAAGCTCGCGTAGTAGGTGGGCAGCCGCTTGGGCGGGAGGCCGGCGAGGTCGAGCCACACGTTCTCGCGGGTCAGGGCCAGGGACGCGGCGGCGTCGTAGCTCCAGCCGCGCCCGCCGTGGGCGAGGATCACGACGAGCTCGGGGAAGTCGCGCAGCACGTCGTCCATGAGCACCGGGTCGCCGTGCTTGGACGTCGCGCCGGGGAAGAACGACGGCCCCGTGTGCACGATGACGGGGATGCCGCGCTCGGCGCAGCGCGCGTAGGCCGGGTAGAGCTCGCGGTCGTTGGGGGCGACCCCGGCGTGGACCGGGTGGATCTTGAGTGCGACGGTCGCGCCGTCGCCGAGGTCCAGCTGGCGGTCGAGCTCGCGGGCCACCGGGTGGTGCACGTGCGGGTTGACGTTCGCGACGATGCGGAACCGCTCCGGGTCGTGCTCGACGATCTGCAGCACGTCCTCGACGGTCTGCCAGCCCGTGGCCTTCGGGCTGTACTCGCAGAACATCAGCACGCGGTCGACGCCCTCGGCGGCGAAGTACTCGCTGACCCGGGACGGGACCGGCGTCCCGTCGTCGTCGTACATCGCCGCCCAGGCCCCGGCGTCGCCCGCGGGCCCGATCCACGTCTCCCACGGCACCTTCAGCCGCGCCAGGTGGGCGACGTGGACATGGGCGTCGACGATCAAGGTGGCCTCCGGCCAGGTGAGCAGAAAAGGTCGTTATAGCAGCCGTTTCTGCTCACCTGGGCTCCGCCCACCTAGTCGAACAAGTCCGGATCCGTCCGGACGATCTCGTCCCAGATCGGCTGGAACGAGAACCAGCCGGCGTAGGCCGAGCCGGTCTGCTCGGCGGAGAACTTCGCGTTGACGTGGTCGATCTGCGTCGGCGTGCCGGCGGCCTCGGCGAGCAGCTGGGCCTGGCAGTTGCGCTCGGTGTTGATGAACCACCAGGCCGCCTCGGCGACCGTGTCGCCGACGGTGAAGATGCCGTGGTTCTGGTGGAACACCATCTTGCGGCCGGTGAGCCCGGTGGCGAGGGCGCGCCCCACCTCGGGGTCGAGCACGACGGCGCCACGGCCCTCGGTGACCACGCCGTGCTGCTCGTAGAGCGTGCAGGCGTCCTGGGTGATCGGGTCGAGCGGGCGGCCCAGCGAGGACCACGCCTTGCCGTACACCGAGTGCGCGTGGGCGGCGGCGACGACCTCGGGGTGCGCGGCGTGGACGGCGGAGTGGATGACGAAGCCGGCCTGGTTCACGGGCTTGTTGCCGTAGACGACCTCGCCCTCGTGGTTCACGGCGATGAGGTCGGAGACCCGGATGTGCCGGAAGCTCATGCCGAACGGGTTGACCCAGAACATGTGCGGGTCCTCGGGGTCGCGGACCGTGATGTGCCCGGCGATCCCCTCCCCGAAGCCGAACCGGCCGAACACCCGGAACGCGCCGGCCAGCTGCTGCTTGCGGTGCAGCCGCTCCTCCTCGACGTTCGAGAAGGTCGGCGGCTTCGGCATCTGCAGACCGGGCTGCTTCGGCTGGTAGCCCGGCATCCCGTCGACCTCGGGGGTCTGCTCGTCGCTGCGGTCCTGCGTCGGTGCGGCCATCTCCCGACGGTGCGCCGTGGTACGCGCGCGGGTCAAGAGGAGAGCATGATCGGAGGCATGCCCGCACCCGGCGTCGCGCTCGAGAAGCTCGGTTTCCTCACCATCGGCACCTTCGACGGCGACGACCCCGCCCCGGGCCACGAGAGCCTCCTGCAGGAGATCGTGCTCGCCGAGGAGCTCGGGTTCGACTCCGTCTGGCTGCGGCACCGCCACCTGCAGCACGGCGTCTCCTCCCCCGTCACGTTGCTCGCGGCGGCCTCGCAGCGCACGTCGCGGATCGAGTTCGGCACCGCCGTGACCCCGCTGGGCTGGGAGAACCCGCTGCGCTACGCCGAGGACCTCTCCACCCTCGACGTCCTCTCGGGCGGCCGGATGAACCCCGGCCTCTCCGTCGGCCCGCCCGGCCACTTCGACGACGTGAAGCAGTCGCTCTACCCCGACACCGCCGACGCCGAGGACTTCACCTACACCCGCGTCGAGCGCCTCCTGCGGCTGCTGCGCGGCGAGCCCGCGAGCACGTTCTCGGGGGTCCAGGGCATCGAGGTCTTCTCCGACCACGTCCAGCCGCACGCCGCGGGACTCGCTGACCGCGTCTGGTACGGCGCGGCGAGCGACCGTTCCGCGGTCTGGGCCGGGCAGCAGGGTCTCAACCTGCTGACCTCGTCGGTCGTGCGCGTCGGCGAGGACGAGGAGCCGGACTTCGCCGGGATCCAGTCCCGCACCATCCGGGCGTACCGGGAGGCCCTTCCCGACGCCGGGTCGGGGCGGGTCTCGCAGGGCCTCGTCGTCATCCCGACCGACACCGCCACCGACGCGCAGAAGGCGAAGTACGCGGAGTACGTCGAGGGCCGCACCGCGCGGACGTCGTCGCCGCAGGGTCCGGGCCGGCTGCTGTTCGCGAAGGACATCCTGGGGACCTCCGAGGAGGTCGCGCAGGCGCTCTACGCGCACGCGGCGTTCCGCGAGGTCACCGAGGTGGTGTTCGCCCTTCCGTTCGGCTTCGCCCACGAGGACTACGTGCAGATCCTCACCGACATGGCGACGACGCTCGGACCTGCCCTGGGATGGTCCCGCGCGGCATGATCGGCCCATGCCCGAACCCGGTGTCCCCCTGGAGCGCCAGGGCTTCCTGACGCTCGGTACGTACGACGGCGCCGACCCCGCGCCCGGCCACGAGTACCTGCTGCGCGAGATCGTGCTCGGCGAGGAGCTCGGCTTCGACTCGGTGTGGCTGCGCCACCGCCACTTCCAGTCCGGCATCTCCTCGCCGATCGCGATCCTCGCCGCCGCCTCGCAGCGGACCTCGCGGATCGAGTTCGGCACGGCGGTGACGCCGCTGGGCTGGGAGAACCCGCTGCGCTACGCCGAGGACCTCGGCACCGTCGACGTCCTCTCCGGCGGCCGGATGAACCCCGGCCTGTCCGTCGGGCCGCCGATCCACTGGGACGACGTGAAGGCCGGGCTGTACCCCGACACCGCGGACGTCGAGGATCTGACGTACCACCGCGTGGAGCGCCTCCTCGCGATGTTGCGCGGCGAGCCCGCCAGCACCTTCGCGGGCATCGACGGCATCGAGTCGTTCTCCGATTACGTGCAGCCGCAGTCGCCCGGCCTCGCCGACCGCGTCTGGTACGGCGGCGGCAGCCGGCGCTCGGTGCGCTGGGCCGGGGAGCAGGGCCTCGCGATGCTCACGAGCAACGTGATCCAGTCCGAGGGCCACGACCTCGGCGACGACGCCTCCCGGGTCTTCCCGCTCATCCAGCAGGAGCAGATCGAGCTGTTCCGCTCGGTCCACCCGCTCGGGGCGGCCGCCCGCGTGTCGCAGGGTCTCGTCGTCATCCCGACCGATTCCGCCACCGCCGACCAGAAGGCCCGCTACACCGCCTTCGTCGAGCACCGCACCCCGCGCACCGCCGTCGCCCACGGGCCCCGGCAGATGCTCTACGCCCGCGACCTCGTCGGGACCTCCGAGCAGATCGCGGAGGAGCTCTACGCCAACCCGGCGTTCCGGGAGGTCCGCGAGGTGGTGTGGGCGCTGCCGTTCACCTTCGAGCACGCCGACTACGTGCAGATCCTCACCGACATGGCGACGAAGCTCGGCCCCGCGCTCGGCTGGAGCCCGCGGTGAGCCTTCCCGACGCCGGGTCGGTGCGGGTCTCGCGCGACGGTCCCGTCACCACGGTCACGCTGCACCGCCCGGAGCGGCGCAACGCCGTCGACGGCCCGACCGCCCTCGCACTCGCCGACGCCTTCCGCGCGTTCGACGCCGACCCGGGCGCCGCGGTCGCCGTGCTGCACGGCGCCGACGGGGTGTTCTGCGCCGGAGCCGACCTGACCGCGGTGGGCTCGTCGTCCGGCAACCGCACGGACCCGGCCGGCGATGGTCCGATGGGGCCGACCCGGCTGCGGCTGTCGAAGCCGGTGATCGCCGCCGTGTCGGGGCACGCGGTGGCCGGTGGCCTGGAGCTGGCGTTGTGGTGCGACCTGCGCGTCGCCGACGAGACCGCCGTGTTCGGGGTCTTCTGCCGCCGGTGGGGCGTGCCGCTGATCGACGGCGGGACGGTCCGCCTCCCCCGGCTCATCGGAGCGAGCCGGGCGATGGACCTGGTGCTGACGGGCCGCCCGGTCGACGCGGCGGAGGCCCTGTCGATCGGGCTGGCCAACCGGGTGGTGCCGGCCGGTGAGGCGCTGTCGGCCGCCCAGGCGTTGGCGCGCGACCTCGCGGCGTTCCCGCAGGTCTGCCTGCGCGCCGACCGGGCGTCGGTGCTCGGCCAGGAGGGATTGGACGAGGAGGCCGCGCTCGCCGCGGAGTTCTCGGGCGGCATGGCGGCGCTCATGGCCGAGGGCGTGGCGGGGGCGGCCCGGTTCGCCGGGGGCGCCGGACGGCACGGGACCTTCGACTCCTCGGGCTGATCTCCTCCGCCGAGGGTCACACCACGCAGGATCCGGGCGCCCCGGACCTGCCCCACGTGAACCTCGCCGCGGGGCTCCGACCCGGCCACCGCCGAGGGTCACACCACGCAGGTTTCGGGCGCCCCGGACCTGCCCCACGTGAACCTCGCGGCCGAGCCGGCCGTCAGCTGAGGCAGCGGGGTCCGAGCAGGGCCTTCAGGTCGCCCATGAGGGCGCTGGAGTTCGTGACCTTGAGCCCGTCGTCGAGCCGGAGCACGTGGGAGGCGCCGTTTGCGGCGAGCAGCGTGAGGTGGACCTCGCTCGACCCGGGGTGGGCGACGAGGACCTCCTTGAACTTCCCGACCCGCTCGGGCGTGCACCGGGCGCTCTCGATCGTCACCCGCACCGGCGGGGCGGCCTGCGCCCCGGTGGACAGATCGGGCACGGCGAGGTCCTCCACGAACAGGCTGACGCGGTCGTCCCGCTTGTTGACCTTGGCCTTGAGCAGCACGATCGCGTCCTCGGAGACGTCGATCGACACCGCGGCGTAGGTCCGGGGGAAGAACAGCACCTCGATCCCGCCGGCGAGGTCCTCGATCTGGGCCGATGCCCAGGGCTCGCCCTTCTTGTTCACCCGCCGGGTGACGCTCGCGAGGATGCCGCCGACGGTGACCGCCGCGCCCTCGGGGACGTCGCCCTCGAGGATCTTGGTGATCGGGGTGTCGGCGCGGCTGGCCAGGACGTGCTCGATCCCGTTGAGCGGGTGCCCCGAGACGTAGAGGCCGAGCATCTCCCGCTCCAGGGCGAGCCGGTGCTTGGGCTCCCACTCCCCCTCGGGGACCTTCACGTCGAACATGCCGGTGGTGTCGACGGCCTCGGCGTCGTCGCCCGGCTCGTCGAAGCTGCCGAACAGGTCGAACTGGCCGTCCGCCTCGGCGCGCTTGGTGGTCATCACCGCGTCGATGGCCTCGGCGTGCACCAGGGCGAGGCCCTTGCGGGGGTGGCCCAGCGAGTCGAACGCGCCCGCCTTGATCAGCGACTCGACCGTCTTCTTGTTGCAGACCTGCTGCTCGACCTTGCGCAGGAAGTCGGAGAAGTCGGAGAAGTTGCCCTTCTCCCGCCGGCTGCCGACGATCGACTCGACGACGTTGGCGCCCACGTTGCGGATGGCGCCGAGACCGAAGCGGATGTCGTCGCCGACCGGGGCGAAGTCGCGCACCGAGTCGTTCACGTCGGGCGGGAGCACCGTGATGCCCATGCGCCGGCACTCGGCGAGGTAGATCGCCGCCTTGTCCTTGTCGTCGCGGACGCTGGTGAGCACCGCCGCCATGTACTCGGCGGGGTAGTTCGCCTTGAGGTAGGCGGTCCAGTAGGAGACGACGCCGTAGGCGGCGGAGTGCGCGCGGTTGAACGCGTAGTCGGAGAACGGCAGCAGGATGTCCCACAGCGTCTTGATCGCCGCCGCGGAGTAGCCGTTGTCCTTCATCCCCTGGGCGAAGCCGGCGTACTCCTTGTCGAGGATCTCCTTCTTCTTCTTGCCCATCGCGCGGCGCAGCAGGTCGGCCTTGCCCAGCGAGTAGCCCGCGAGCACCTGGGCGATCGCCATGACCTGCTCCTGGTACACGATCAGCCCGTAGGTCTCGCCGAGGACCTCCTTGAGCGGCTCGGCGAGCTCCGGGTGGATCGGGGTGACCTCCTGGCGACCGTTCTTGCGGTCGGCGTAGTCGTTGTGGGCGTTCGCGCCCATCGGGCCCGGCCGGTAGAGCGCGCCGACGGCCGAGATGTCGTCGAACTCGGTGGGCGCCATGCGCCGCAGGAGGTCGCGCATCGGGCCGCCGTCGAGCTGGAACACCCCGAGCGTCTCGCCGCGGGACAGCAGGTCGTAGGTGGCCTTGTCGTCGAGCCCGAGGGCGTCGAGGTCGAGCGGCTCCTTGCCGTTCAGCGTGATGTTCTTCAGCGCGTCGTCGATGATCGTCAGGTTGCGCAGACCGAGGAAGTCCATCTTCAGCAGCCCGAGCGTCTCGCAGACACCCATGTCGAACTGCGTGATGATCGCGCCGTCGGCCTCGCGCCGCTGGATCGGGATGACGTCGATCAGCGGTTCCTTGGACATGATCACGCCGGCGGCGTGCACGCCCCACTGCCGCTTGAGGCCCTCGAGGTCCTTCGCGGTGTCGACGATCTCCTTGACCTGCGGGTCCGACTCGTAGAGCGCCCGCATCTCGGCGGCCTCGGAGTAGCGCTTGTGGCTCGGGTCGAACACGCCGGACAGCGGGATGTCCTTGCCCATGACGGCGGGCGGCATCGACTTGGTGATGCGGTCGGCCACCGCGTAGCCGGGCTGCCCGTAGAGCACGCGCGCGGAGTCCTTGATCGCGGCCTTCGCCTTGATCGTGGAGTAGGTGATGATCTGCGCGATCTTCGACTCGCCGTACTTCTCGGTGACGTAGCGGATCATCTCGCCGCGCCGACGCTCGTCGAAGTCCATGTCGATGTCGGGCATGGAGACGCGCTCGGGGTTGAGGAACCGCTCGAAGATCAGCTTGTGGTGGATCGGGTCGAGGTCGGTGATCCCGAGGACGTAGGCGACGAGGCTGCCGGCCGCACTGCCGCGGCCCGGCCCGACGCGCAGGTTGACCGAGCGCGCGTAGTTCAGCAGGTCGGCCGTCACCAGGAAGTAGCCCGGGTAGCCCATCTGCATGATGACCGACACCTCGTAGTCGGCCTGCTTGCGGTACTTCTCGGAGAAGCCGTTCGGGAAGCGCCAGTGCAGCCCCCGCTCGACCTCCTTGACCAGCCAGGACCCCTCGGTCTCCCCCTCGGGCACCGGCGCCACCGGCTGCAGGTCGCGTCCCTCGGTGAAGGTGACGTCGACGCGCTCGGCGATCGCCAGCGTGTTGTCGCACGCCTCGGGGAAGACCGGGTCCCACTGCGCCCGCATCTCGGCGGCCGACTTGAGGTAGAAGTCCTGCGCGTCGAACCGGAACCGGTTCGGGTCGTTCATCGTCTTGCCGGTCTGCACGCAGAGCAGCACCTCGTGCGGCTTCGCGTCCTTCGCGTAGGTGTAGTGCAGGTCGTTCGTCGCGAGACCCGGCAGATCCAGCTTCTTCTTCAGGTCGTAGAGGTCGTCGCGGACCCGGCGCTCGATCTCGATGCCGTGGTCCATCAGCTCGCAGAAGAAGTTGTCGCGGCCGAAGATGTCCCGGTAGTCGCTCGCGGCCTGCATGGCCCCGTCGCGGTCGCCCTGCTGGAGCAGGCGCGCGACCTCGCCCGACGGGCAGCCCGTCGTCGCGATGATCCCCTTGCCGTAGGTCTCCAGGAGCTCCCGGTCCATGCGGGGCTTGTAGTAGTACCCCTCGAGGCTCGCGAGGCTGGAGAGCCGGAAGAGGTTGTGCATCCCCTCCGTGTTCTCCGCCAGGAGCGTCATGTGGGTGTACATGAGGTCGGGGTTGTCGCTGCCGTTGGCGTTCTGCCCGATCGACACGCGCTTGCGCTCGTGCCGCGAGCCGGGCGCGACGTAGCCCTCCATGCCGATGATCGGCTTGACCCCGTGGGCCTTGGCCTTCTTCCAGAACTCGTAGGCGCCGTAGGTGTTGCCGTGGTCGGTCATCGCCAGGGCCGGCATGCCCATGCGGGCGGCCTCGGAGAACAGGTCGTCCAACCGCGCCGCACCGTCGAGCATCGAGAACTCGGTGTGGGTGTGGAGGTGGACGAACGAGTCGTCGGACACGCGAGAGACCTCCCCGGAACGGCTACCTCGTCACGCCCCGACCCCGGCGCCTGCGGGAGGCGACCAGGGGGCTCGGGACTGCGGCCACGCTACCTGTCGGGTCCGACAGTCTCGGCGCTCACTCGGGCGGCGGGACGTCGGCGCTGCTCACCGCGCCGCGGCGGCGTGTCGACGCACCGGACTGGCGCGAACGGCCCCGCCCCCACCCGCCGTCGGGACGGGAACTAGAGCAGGCCGGCGCCCTCGAGCGCCTGCCGCACCACGGCGGCCTCCTCCTCGGAGGCCTCCACCAGCGGGAGGCGCAGGCCCGGGCCGCAGAGGCCCAGCATCGCGAGGGCGGCCTTGACCGGGATCGGGTTCACCGTCACCGAGAGGGCGTCGAGGATGGGCTTGAACGCCGCCTCCAGCTCCGCGCGGTTCTCCGGCTCGCGGGCCATGCGCGCCATGAGATTGCCGCAGACGTGCGAGGCGACCGAGATGACCCCGCACTCCCCCAGGTCGAGGACCGGGGCGTACAGCTCGTCGTTGCCGGCGTAGATGCCGAGGCCGTCGACCTTCGCGAGGTTGGCGTTCGCGGCCTGCTTGACGTAGTCGACGTGCTCGATCTGGGCCAGCTCGGCGAGCTCGTCGTTGGGCACGTCCCGGGACACCCGCGACGGGATGTTGTAGAGCACGATCGGCTTGTCGGTCGCCTTCGAGACCTCGCGGTAGTGCGCCGCGAGCCCCCGCCGGTTGGGGCGGTTGTAGTACGGCGTCACCGAGAGGATGCCGTCGACGCCGGCCTCGGTGGCCCGCTCGGTCATCTCGACGGCGTGCCGGGTGTCGTTCGAGCCCGCCGACCCGATGACGGTCGCGCCCGCGGGGCGCTCGGCGCAGGCGAGCTCCACGAGGCGCATGTGCTCCTCGATCGACAGCGTCGGGGACTCACCGGTCGTCCCGCACACGACGATCCCGTCGGAACCGTGCGCGGCGAGGTGGTGCATCAGGTCGACGAAGGTCTTCTCGTCGACGGCGCCCTGCTCGTCGAAGGGCGTGACGATGGCGGTGAGGACGGTTCCGAGCGACACCCGGACAGGTTGCCCTGTCGGGGTGCCGCCCGTCGACACCGGGTGGCCGGTCCTAGACCAGGCCGAGCTTCTTCACGGCCTCGCGCTCCTCGGCGAGCTCGCCCGTCGAGGCGTCGATCCGCTCGCGGGAGAAGTCCGAGATGTCCAGGCCCTGGACGATCTCCCACTTCCCGTCCTTCGCGGTGACGGGGAAGGACGAGACGAGGCCCTCGGGGGTGCCGTACGACCCGTCGGAGACGATCGCGGCGGAGGTCCAGTCGCCCTCGCGGGTGCCGTTCACCCAGGTGTACACGTGGTCGATCGCCGCGGCGGCCGCGGACGCCGCGGAGGACGCGCCGCGGACCTCGATGATCTCGGCGCCGCGCTTCGCGACGCGCGGGATGAACTCGTCGGTCAGCCAGCCCTGGTCGATCTGGTCGGCGACCGGCTTGCCGTCGATGAGGACGTTCGAGACGTCGGGGTACTGCGAGGCGGAGTGGTTGCCCCAGATCGTGAACTTCGAGATCTGGCCGACACCCACGCCGAACTTGTTCGCGAGCTGCGCGAGGCCGCGGTTGTGGTCCAGCCGCGTCATCGCGGTGAAACGGTCCTTCGGCACGTCCGAGTTGGACGCGGCGATGAGGGCGTTGGTGTTGGCCGGGTTGCCGACGACGAGCACCTTGACGTCGTCGGCCGCGCCGTTGAGCGCCTCGCCCTGCGGCTTGAAGATGCCGCCGTTGGCCTCGAGCAGGTCGGCGCGCTCCATGCCCTTGGTCCGCGGACGGGCGCCGACGAGCAGACCGACGTTCGCGCCCTCGAAGGCCTTCGTCGCGTCGTCGTAGACGTCCACGCCGTCGAGCAGCTCGAACGCGCCGTCCTCCAGCTCGAGGGCGGTGCCCTCGGCGGCCTTCACGGCCTGCGGGATCTCGAGGAGCTTCAGCCGCACCGGGCGGCCCTCCCCGAGCAGCTGACCGGAGGCGATGCGGAACAGCAGCGCGTAACCGATCTGACCGGCGGCACCGGTGACGACGACGTTGACGGGCGAGGCCATGCTCAGTCTCCAGACGGATGAGGACCCTGATCTTCCGGGCCGCCAGCCTCCCACGTCCGACCGGGCGGGACGCGGCGAGGCGTGTCACCTCACCGCGCCCACCAGGTCAGTCGCCGACGACGAGCTGCGAGCGCCGCTGCCCGATGTACCGGAAGGTCAGGGCGAGCGAGACCATGATCCGGTTGCGGTTGCCCAGCAGCGCGAAGACGTGGACGAACATCCACGCCAGCCACGCGAGCGTGCCGGTGAGCTTCGGGCCGTGCGCGATCTCGGCGACGGCGGCCCGACGCCCGATGGTGGCCATCGTGCCCTTGTCGAAGTACCTGAAGGGCTCCAGCGGCCGGCCCTCGAGCAGGGCCACCAGGTTCTTCGCGGCCTGCGCCCCGGTCTGGATCGCCGGCTGCGCGAGCTGCGGCAGCGGGTTCTCGTCGATGACCCCGATGTCGCCGGCCACGAACACGTCCGGGTGCTCGGGGACGCGCAGCTGGGAGTCGACGACGATGCGTCCGCCGCGGCCCTGGGTGAGGCCCCACTTCTTCACGGTGTCGTGCGCGGCGACCCCGGTGGCCCAGATGGTCATCTGGGCCGGGATCTCCTCGCCGGACTTCAGCACGACCCGGTCGGGCCGCACCTCGGACACCGCGGTGCCGAGCCGCAGCTCCACCCCGCGCTCGCGCAGCTGGTTGGCCGCGTACCGGCGGAGCTTCGCGTCGAACGGGCCGAGCACCTTGTCGGTCATCTCGAGCAGGACGACCTTCACGTGGTCGGGGTCCAGCTCGGGGTAGCGCGACGGCAGCATCGAGTTGCGCAGCTCGGCCAGCGTGCCGGCCATCTCGACGCCGGTGGCGCCACCGCCGACCACCACGACCGACGCACCGTCGGTCTCGCCGGTGGCGGAGATGTGGTCGAGGTAGCCCATCATCCGGTCGCGGACCGCGAGCGCCTCGGCCCGCGTGTAGATCGGGTAGGCGTTCTCCCGCGCCCCGGGCACACCGAAGTAGTTCGTCGTGACGCCGTTGGCGAGGATCAGGTAGTCGTAGGACAGCTGCGGCCCGACGTCGAGCGTGAGCACCTTCGCGTCGGGGTCGATCTCGGTGACGACGCCCTTGCGGAAGGTGACCCAGGTGGAGCCCTTGCGCTCCACGTTGGACACGAACGACCGCGCGCCGTAGGTGATGTCGCCGGGGTTCAACGCACCCGTCGCGACCTGGTAGAGCAGGGGCTGGAACGTGGAGTAGCTGTGCCGGTCGATCAGCGTGACCCGTACCGGCGCCTTGCGCAGCGACCTCACGGCGGAGATCCCGGCGAAGCCCGCTCCCACCACGACGACGTGGGGACGCGTGTCCGTCGCCGTCGCCCCGTTCGACACCGCGGCACTCATCAGCCCTGCGCTCCTCTCCCTTCCGCGCTGATCGGTTCGATTCAGACCGACCCGGCGCGGTATCCCTGGCGTACCCGCCATGGTCCTCCGTCACGCCGCGCCGTGGGGCGTCGCCCCGTGCCGTGCACGTCACGTCGTGTCTCCGCTCACGGGGAGCACACCGACGTGTGTCACCCGGTCGGCGGCACCGGCCCGTCGTCCGGTACGGGCCCGACGACCGGCCCGTCGGCCCGCCCGAGGCCCTGGTCCGGCAGCAGCGGGGACACCGCGAGGCGGGTGCGGGCGGTGCCCGGCGGCGCCACCTGCACCGCCCGCACGCCCGGCCGGGAACGGAGGGCGGGCACCTCCGAGGGGGCGACCCGCACGACGACGGCGACGAGGCACCCGCAGTCCGGGCGGCCCAGTGCGGCGGCCTCGGCGGACGCGACCGCCGCGCGCCGCGTGCCGGCCGGCGCCACCGTCGCGTCCTGGGCGGCCTGGCCGGCGGCCGTGGTCAGCGCGGCCCGGAACGCCGCCTCGGGCGGCGCGGGCTGGAGGTCCACGTCGCGCAGCGCGGTCTGCACGCGGGGGAAGGGCACGCGCACCACCGCCCGCAGGGGCTGGGCGGTCCCGACGGCGGATGCGGCCGCGGCCGGGTCGAGGCCCGCCTCGAACTGCACCAGGGCGAGCCGCGGCGACGGAACCCCGGGGTCCGGGACGACGGCCGCGCGGGCCAGGTAGGCGGCGACGTCCTCCCCCGCGTCGGGGCCGAGCCGGACGGCATCGGTCGACCCGGCCGGGCCGCTCACCCCCGCGTCGGGTCCGCTGCGCTGGCTGCCCGCCGCCCACGCGGTCACCAGCACGACGACGAGCAGCACCGCCGCCGCGATCGCGTACCGCGGCCAGCGGGGCAGGTCCTCGTCGTCGGGACCGGCCCCGTCGTCCGGAACAGGCCCCGGACCGGCATCGGGCGCCTGGCTCAGCTGGAGGCCCGCAGGACGTCGAGGGCGTGAGCGAGGTCCGCGGGCGGCTCGCTGACGTACTCCACCCACCGGCCGTCGGCGGGATGGTGCAGCCCGAGCCGGTGGGCGTGCAGCCACTGGCGCGTCAGGCCCAGCCGCTTGGACAGCGTCGGGTCGGCGCCGTAGCCGGAGTCGCCCACGCACGGGTGGCGCAGCGCGGAGAAGTGGACGCGGATCTGGTGGGTGCGCCCGGTCTCGAGCTCCACCTCGAGCAGCGACGCCGCCGGGAAGGCCTCCAGCGTGCGGTAGTGGGTGACCGAGGGCTTGCCGTCGGTCATCACCGCGAAGCGCCAGTCGTGCTTGGGGTGCCGGTCGATGGGGGCGTCGATGGTGCCGTCGCTCGGGTCGGGATGACCCTGCACGACGGCGAGGTAGGTCTTCGCGACCGTCCGCTCCCGGAAGGCCGTCTTGAGCACCGAGTAGGCCCGCTCGGACTTCGCCACCACCATGACGCCGGTGGTGCCCGCGTCGAGCCGGTGCACGATGCCCTGGCGCTCCGCCGCCCCGGACGTCGCGATCGAGACCCCGAGTGCGGCGAGACCGGCGACCACGGTGGGCCCCGTCCAGCCCGGGCTCGGGTGCACCGCGACCCCGACGGGCTTGTCCACGACCACGATCTCGTCGTCCTCGTGGAGCACCACGAGGCCCTCCACGGCGCGGGCGGTGACGATCCGCTCGGCCGGTTCCCGCTCCGGGTCGGGCAGGTCGACCTCGAGCCAGCTGCCCGCGACCAGCCGGTCGGACTTGCCGGCGACGGCCCCGTCGAGGCGCACGGCGCCGTCCTCCGCGAGCGCGGCGACGACGGTGCGGGAGAGACCGAGCATGCGGGAGAGCCCGGCGTCGAGACGCAGGCCGTCGAGGCCGTCGGGGACCGGGAGGGTGCGCAGGCTCATCGGCCCTCTCCCCCGGTCGAGCTCCGCTGCGCTCCGTCTCCGGCTCCCGCCGGGCCGACCGGGTCGCGGCCGGACCGGGACCCGTCGATCTCGATCCCCCACAGCGCGAGCCCCACGAGCAGCGCGCCGCCGAGGCAGATCGCCGAGTCGGCGGCGTTGAAGACCGGCCACCAGCCGACGGAGACGAAGTCGACGACGTGGCCCTGCAGCGGCCCGGGCCCGCGGAAGAAGCGGTCGACGAGGTTGCCCAGAGCACCGCCGAGCACCAGGCCCAGCGCGATCGCCCAGCCCCGCGAACGCATGCGGCGGGCGAACCGGGCGATGCCGATCACGACCGCGACGGCCACGAGCGTGAGCAACCAGGTCATGCCGGTGGCGAAGGAGAACGCGGCGCCGGGGTTGCGGACCAGGACCAGGCTGACGGTGTCGCCGAAGAGCAGCGGGATGCGCTCGCCGTCGACCATCGTGGCCACGATCGCGATCTTGGTGGCGAGGTCGACGGCGACCACGAACACCGCGACGGCGACCAGGAGCGGCAGCCGACGGCGGGCGGGGGGTGCGGTCCCCTCCGGATCGGCGGCGTCGGTGGCGGCGGTGCCGTCCCTGGCGTCGGTCATGTCCCCATCCTCCCCCGCGACGCCGCGGGCTCGGCGTGAGGCCCCTCGCTCGCTCAGGAGGTCGGGCTGCCGGCGTCACCGCGCCACCGCGCGAGACGGCCCGACCGGTCCACCGCCCGCAGCCGCCGCTCGGCGGCCTCCCGCGCGGTGGCGGTGGCGACGACGAGGAGCTGGTCGCCCTCCTGCAGGCGGGTGTCCGACTGCGGGGTGAAGCTCGCGCCACGCCGGACCACCAGCGACAGGCCGGTGCCCTCGGGCAGGCGCAGCTCCCGGACGTAGACCCCGTGCATCCGCGACCCCTGCGGCACCGTCATCTGCAGCAGGTCCGCCCGCAGCGCCTCCAGCGGCGCGGCGTCGACCTCGATCTCCTGCACCGGCGGCTTGGCCAGGCCGAGGGCCTTCGCGACGGCGGGGAGGGTCGTCCCCTGCACGACGGTCAGGACCACGACCAGCACGAACACGGCGTCGACGAGCTCGCGGGCACCCGGCAGCCCACCGGTCAACGGGATCAGCGCGAGCACGATCGGGACCGCCCCGCGCAGCCCCGCCCACGACAGGAACACCTGCTCCTGCCACGGCACGCGGAACCAGGGGGCGGCGGCCACCACGGAGAGCGGGCGGGCGAGGAGCAGGAGCACGGCGGCCGCGATGACGGCGGGGACGACGGCGGCGAGCAGCCGGTCCGGGGAGACGTAGAGCCCGAGCAGCACGAACAGGCCGATCTGGGCGAGCCAGCCGAGGCCCTCGGCGAACGACCGGGTGCCCTCGCGGTGGGGCAGCGTGCCGTTGCCGAGCACCAGCGCGGCGACGTAGCAGGCGAGCAGCCCCGAGGCGTGCAGGCTCTGCACCAGCGCGTAGGCGCCGACGCAGACGGCGAGCGTGGCCAGCGGGTAGAGGCCGGTGGCCGGGAGCGCCGCCCGGCGCAGGCCCGCGGCGCCGAGCCGACCGATCACCAGGCCGAGCACGCCGCCGAGGACCAGCTCGTAGACCACGAGCAGCGGGTCGGTCCAGGAGATCGCGGCGCCCGTCGACAGCAGCAGGACGGCGATGAACGCCGGGGCGTCGTTGAGCCCGGACTCCAGCTCCAACGCGCCCACCAGGCGCCCGCCGAGGCCGAGTCCGCGCAGCACGCTGAACACCGCCGCAGCATCGGTGGAGGCGAGGACCGCGCCCCACAGGAAGGCGACGCGCAGGTCCAGACCGAGCAGCCAGTGCAGGGCGTAGCCGGTGACCGTGACGCTGACGGCGACCGAGACCGTGGACAGGGCGATCCCGAGCCCGAGCGCGGGGCGGACCGTCGACCAGCGGGTGGAGAGCCCGCCGTCGGCCAGGATCAGGACCAGCGCGGCGACCCCGAGCGCCTGGGTGAGCTCGGCGTCGTCGAACCGGATGCCGAGGCCCGCCTCGCCGAGGAGCACGCCGATGCCCAGGTAGAGCAGCAGCGAGGGCAGGCCGAGCCGCGTCGAGAACCGGACCGCGACGACCGCGAGCAGCACGACGGCCGAGCCGATCCCGAGCAGCAGCGGCAGCCGTTCCACGCGCCGCGGTCCCCCTCGTCGTCACCCACCCCGAGCCGAGGGGGCATCGTACCGTCGCGACCCCGGGGCACGCCGTCGTCCGCGGTGGCCGGACCTGGTGGCCGGACCTGGTGGCCGGACCTGGTGGCCGGTCCGGTGACTGGTCCCGGTGGCCCTCAGGTCCGCCAGGTCAGCGTGACCCGCTCGGCGGGCGGGGCGGTCGGGCCGTCGTGCTCGGCGAGCGCCGTCGCCACCTCGCCCGCCCGCTCGGGCGGCAGGCACAGCCGCCGGGCGACGCGGGCCGCGCGCACGTCGGGGTCCTCCAGCGGGCGGGGCTCCGAGGTCCAGCGCTGCACCTCGGGCTGCACGCCGAGCTCGGTCAGCACCGCCAGCGCGTCGTCCGCGGTCGGGGGCGCCGGGCGGCGCACGCCGTGGAACCGCTCCCAGAACGGGTCGAGCCAGGCCTGCGGGTGCGTCGCGTGGATCTCCATGACGACGCCGGAGCGGGCCGCCGCGCCGAGACCCGCGGCGAAGCCGGCCAGGTCGTCGGTGTCGTAGCCGACGTGGTGGCAGAGCACGAGGTCGGCGGTGCCGGTGTCCGGCAGCGCCTCCGGCCAGGTCCCGAGCACGCCCTGGTAGGGCATCCCCCACTCCAGGCAGGCGCCGACGAAGGCGGCGAGCATGTCCGACGCCGGGTCCACCCCCACCACGTGGCGCGCCTCGCCCACCAGCGCGAGCGAGGCCGCGCCGGCCCCGCACCCGACGTCGAGCACGGTGCGCCCGGCGGACGTGGCCAGGATCGCGACCGCGGCCCGGCGCGACGGCGTGTCGGGCGGCTCGGCGACGGGCCGGAACCGCTCCGGGTCCTGCCGATAGGGGCTGGCCGGGGCGTGGGCGAGGATCTCGTCCGGGACCGCCCGGGCCGCCATGAGGGCGGACCAGCGAGCGGCGGCGGTGTCGGGCTGCGTGCCGGTCGGGGTCTCCACGGTCACCATCTGATCACGGGGCACCCCGACCCGCTCCCCCTCAGCGCCGGCTGTCCGCCCCGTGCTGCTCGGCGAGCGACCGCACTGGAGCGCACCAGGAGCACCCGGTGAAGCCCAGCTCGATGGCCTCCGACACGGGCAGCGGGATGACCTCGCGACCGAACAGGTAACCACAGCGCCCGAGGTGGAAGCGTGGCTCCTCGTCGATCACGAGCACCTCGTCCACCCGCGCGACCACGACGTCGAGGCTGGCCCGGTCGGGCTGCTCGTCCTCGGGCTCGGGCGCCCGGGCCGGCGGGGGCGTCAGGGGCGGCGTCATGGGTGGCGCCTGACGACCGTGCCCGTTCGTCCCGGGACGGTCGGCGTCCGCTCCCCGGGCCGCGCCGTCCGCCTGCTCCCGTCCCTGCGCCGGCGGCATCTGGTCGGGCGCGGTCTGGTTCGGCGGCGCCTGCTGCGGTGGGACCTGGGCGGACGTCCGGGCCTCCGGGGCCTGGGTGCCCGTCGCGTCCGCATCCGCACCGGACGGCGCCCGCGGCGGCGGACCGTCGCCCGGGCGCGTCTGCGCCGGCTGCCCGGGTCCCTGCTGCGCCTGACCCTGCACAGGCTGCCCGTGCTGGGGCTGCCCGTGCTGGGGCTGGCCCTGCTGCGGTTGGCCCGGAACCTGGCCCTGCTGCGGCTCACCCTGCTGCTGGGCCTGAGGAGACTGACCCTGCGGCCGGCTCTGCAGCGGCTGGCTCTGCAGCGGCTGGCTCGGCTGCGACGGCTGACCCGGCGCCTGCCCCTGCGGCGACTGCCCCGCCGGCGGCTGGCTCGGCAACGGCTGGCTCGCACCGGTCCGACCCGGACCGGAGTCCGACGACTGCGACGGCTGTGACGGCGGGGCCTGGCGCTGGATCCGGCCGGGCTGCCCCTGCGGCGCCGCGTACGGCTCCTGCGGCCGTCCCTGCTGCGGCGAGCCCGTCGGGGGCTCGGCGCTCCACGGGCGCCGGCCGTCCTCGAGCCGCGTGGGCGCGTCCTCGGGCTCGCCGGGGCGCCCCGACACCGTGGCCGGGTCGGGCGCGCCGTCGGCGCGGGCCTCGTCCCGCCGGTCCGGCGCGTCGCGGCGGGCTCGGGCGAGCGCGTCGGCGGACATCCGGTTGGTGGCGTCCTGCTCGTCCTCGTGGTCGTGCGAGGCCGCCGACGCCGCGACGGCGCCCGCGATTCCGGCCGCGCCCGCGCCACCGGCCACCGTCGCCGCGGTGAGGCCCTGCCCGTCGGCGCGGGTGACCTCGGCGTCGGGGGTGTTCTGCGCCCGGGTCGGCGCGGCGTCGCCGGCCGCCGTCGACGCGGACGTCTCGGCGGCCTCGGACGACGTCGAGGTGTGCTCGGTCTGCTGCGGGGGCGCGGCACCCGGTCGGCCGGGCCCCTGCTGACCACCCGGGCCACCCGGACCCTGGGGCCCGCGCGGCGCTCCGGGCGGACCCTGCGGCGGCATCCCGCCGGGGCGGGCACCGGGCCCGGCGGCGGGAGTGTTCGGCAGCGGCACGAGGCCGAGGAACCGGGAGCCCTCGGGAGCGTTGGGCACGCGCGACGGGTCGTGCCCCAGTCGGCCGGACGCCGAGGCCCGGAGCCCCCGGGGAATGCCCCGCGGGCGGGCCGGTGGCGGAGGCATCGGCGCGCGGCCGGGCGGGCCGAACGGGGCCCCGCCCTGCTGCGGGCCGCCCTGCGGCGGACCCGCGGCCGGCCGGCCGGCCGGCGCATCCTGCGGGACCGGGCCGGACGGAGCCGAGGAGCCGCCGGGCGCCGACGACGGGCCGGACGGCTGCGACCAGGGCTCCTGGCCCGACGTCGCGGACGTACCGGGAGCGCCGACCGCGGCCGGCGCGGCCGCCGGAGCGGCGTCACGGGCCTTCCGCCGCCGCATGACGTCGGCGATCAGGAGGCCCGCAGCCACGGCGCTGGCCGCGACCGAACCCCAGGCCCAGGCCGCGGTGGCCGTGACCACCGCGACCACGAGCAGGGCGAACGCCACGACGACGCAGAGCAGGACCAGCAGTAGCACGATCGACCCCTCACCTGGCGGGTCGGGTCACCGGTTCGGAAGCCTTCCCCTGCCCCGACCGGATCGCCCGACTCAGCTGCCGGCTTCGGCCCTGGAGCCGTATCCGCTGGTCGCGTATCCCCCGGACCCGTTGCGGCTCGCACCGTCGGCCGGCGCCGCCGACCCCCGGCCCTCGAGGTCGCGCAGCTGCGACTCCAGGTACGTCTTGAGGCGGGTCCGGTACTCCCGCTCGAACGTGCGCAGCTCGTCGATCTTCTTCTCGAGGCCGCTCTTCTGCTGCTCGATGAGGGTGATCGTCTCGTTGTGCTTGCGCTGCGCGTCGCGCTCGAGGGTCGAGGCCTTGTCGCGGGCCTGCCGCTCCAGCGTCTCCGCGCGGGTCCGGGCGTCGTTGAGCATCGTCTCGGCGCGGCTGCGGGCCTCGTTGACCATGCTGTCGGACTTCGTCCGCGCCTCGGAGAGCAGCTGCTCGGACTTGGTCCGGGCGTCCGAGAGCATGCCGTCGGCCTCGGACTTGGCCTCGGCGGTCAGCCGGTCCGCCATCTCCTGGGCGAGCCCGAGGACCTTCGCGGCCTGGACGTGGTGGTCACCCCCGGCCATGGGCGAGGGGTCGGCGCCGTAGGGCGGCGGCACGATCGACTGCGACTGCTGCTGCGGCACGGGCTGCTGCGCCACCGGCATCGGCTGCTGCACCGTCCGCGGCGCGTCCTCGACGGGGCGCTGCGGCGGCTGGACCATGGTGGTCGCCGGCGCGGGCGGCTGCGACGGGCTCTGCTGCGCGGGGGCCTGTGCGGCCTTGCTGCGGGCGTCGTCCAGATCGGCGTGGGCACTCGAGAGCTGCTGCTCGAGCTGCTCGACCTGCTCGCGGAGATCGTTGTTCTCCTCGAGCAGGCGTCCGAGCTCGGCCTCGACGAGGTCGAGGAACGCGTCGACCTCGTCCTCGTTGTAGCCCCGTTTGCCGATCGGCGGCTTGCTGAACGCGACGTTGTGGACGTCGGCGGGGGTCAGCGGCATCGGATCTCCTCAAGCACTCCTCGGCTGCGGAACCCCAGGTACCTCGGGCTCTTCGAGCTCCGCGACACGCAGAGTATGACCTCTGCGAGCAGGTGAACCATAGTGGACAGGTCCAGGGTTGCGCTGCGAACGACGCCCGATCGGTGACACAGCGCCACGGATCATGGGTGGGCCACCCACACGCGTACCTCGCGACACGCCTGAGAGCGATCGGCCGGACGGTGCGGGACCGCTCACCGATGTCGACCGGCCGTAGCGGCCGGACTTCCCCTTCTCCGCGCGGCGGTCACGGGCCGGCCGGACGCTCACCGACCCCGTCCGACCACTGACCGCAATCGCCCGACGAGGGCTTGTCCGCTCTCAGACTCGGCTCAGGAAGAGCAGCTCAGGACGTCTCGGCGAACTTGCGCCGCTCGGTCGCCGAGACCTCGACGTTGGGCGGTGAGAGAAGGAACACCCGGTTCGTGACCTTCTCGATCGAGCCCCGCAGCGCGAACGCGAGGCCCGCCGCGAAGTCGACGAGCCGCTTCGCCGCGGCGTCGTCCATCTCGGTGAGATTCATGATCACCGGAATGCCGTCGCGGTAGCGCTCGCCGATCACGCGGGCCTCGTTGTAGCTGGTGGGCCGCAGCGTGGTGATCTCGGGGACGGCCGGCGTGTCGACGCTCTTCGCGGGCGCCGCCTCGACGGCGCGAACCGGGCGCACCGGCTCCTCGGAGAGCGCGAGAGCGGCCGCACCGGACGCACGGAGCGCCTCCGTGCCCGAGCCGCCCGCGGCGAGCGACCCGGACAGCGACCCGGTCGGGGACGAGCCGGTGCCCGACGACGCGCTGCCCACGGCGGCGAGGGCGCCGCTGCGGGACCGCGAGGTGTGGTTCGGACCGGTGTTCTGCTCCCAGCTGCGACCCCGGGCGCTCGAGCGGACGGACACGTCGGCCTCCTCGTCACGGTCACCGGAGCTCGCCCGGTCGTCGGCGGCGAGCCGCGGGAGGTCACGCTCGGCGCGCCCCTCGGACTCGGGGTCCCGGGGCCGCGGGGTGCGGACCCGGTCGTCGGACAGCGCCCGCTCGCGCTCCGGGACGGCCCGGCGCTCGTAGCGGTCGGACCGGTCGGCCTCGTACCGGTCGTCGTAGGAGTCGTAGCGCTCCTCGAAGCGGTCGGACTCGTACCGGTCGGCGTCGTACCGGTCGGATTCGTGGCGGCGGCGCGCGGCGCGCTCGCCGACGTACCCGTCGTAGCGGTCCCCGGCACGAGCAGGGCGGTCGCCGTACGGGTCGTGGTCGCCGTACCCGTCGTAGGCGTCCAGCTCGTCCGCGGGCACCATGCCGAAGTACGCCTTCACCCGGTGCAGAGCGGTCATGGCAGCCCTCTCCCTGTCGCCGCCGACCGATCCCGCGAGACCGTCGACTTACATCCGTGTCATTCACTCACACGGAACGCTAGCTACCGGGTGCCGAGGAGCGCCGCTCCGACACGCACACACGTCGATCCGTGCTCGATCGCGGCCTCCAGATCCCCCGACATGCCTGCTGACACGGTCCTCGCGTGCGGGAATGCCGTGCGCACCCGCTCGGCCACCGCCGCAAACGTGCCGAAGGCCTCCGCGGGATCGGCGTCGCGCGGAGCCACCGTCATCACCCCGTCGAGGGAGAGGTGGGCGCACCCGTCGACACGCTCGGCCAGCGCCTCGACGTCGTCGACCCCCACCCCGCCGCGCCCCTCGGCGCCGTCGAGGCTCACCTGGACCAGCACGTGCAGCGGCCCGGAGCGCTCCCCCGCCTCCCACGCCGCCCCGGCCGCCCGGTCCAGCGCGTCGGCGAGCCGCGGCGAGTCCACCGAGTCCACGGCGTGGGCCCAGCGGGCCAGCGACCGGGCCTTGTTCCGCTGCAGGCGCCCCACCACCCGCCAGCGCGCGTCGACCTCCGGGCGCAGCGTGGCGAGCTCGTCGGCCTTCGCCGCGCCCTCCTGCTCCTTGTTCTCCCCGAACTCCGTGAGTCCGAGGTCGGTCAGGAGGGCGACGTCGCCGGCGGGCCAGGTCTTCGTGACGGCGAGCAGCGCCACCTCGGCCGGGTCCCGCCCGGCGGCCCGGGCGGCCGCGTCGATGCGGCCGCGGACGTCGGCGAGGGCGGTCCGGAGCGCCTCGCGGCGCGCGTCGGGGGTCACCGGCGGTCGTACTCCCACCAGACGACCCCGGCCAGCCGCCCCGTCGGCCGGGTGCGGCGATGGCTGAACAGCTGGTCGTCCTCGAGGGTGCAGCGCGAGTCGGCGTCGATCGCGGTCACCCCCTGCTCGCGGAGCTGGCGCACGAGGCCCGCGCGCAGGTCGAGCGAGGGCGTGCCGATCCGGGTGGTGCCGCCGCTGCCCGGCAGCGCGGCCTCGACCTCGTCGCGCATCGCCTCGGGCACCTCGTAGCACTGCCCGCAGACGCTCGGCCCGAGCAGCACGTCGATGCGTCCGCGCTCGGCGCCGAGCTTCTCCATCGTCTCGAGGGTCGCGGGCAGCACCCCGGCCGCCGCCCCGGTGCGCCCGGCGTGTGCGGCCGCGACGATGCCGGCCTCGGCGTCGGCGAGCAGCGCAGGCACGCAGTCGGCGACGACGACGGCGAGGGCGAGCCGGGGCTCCTCGGTGACCAGCGCGTCCGCCGTCGGGACCGCGTCCTGCGGGCCCTCGACGACGGACACCTCGGTGCCGTGGACCTGGTTCATCCACGCGACCCGGGTCGGGTCCAGCCCGATCCCCCGGGCCAGCCGCTCGCGGTTGGCGGCGACCGCCGCCGGGTCGTCCCCGACGTGGTCACCGAGATTGAAGGAGTCGTACGGGGGCCTCGACCGGCCGCCCGCACGCGTGGTCAGGACACGACGTACCCGCACGTGACCCATCGTTCCAGGCCCCCGGTGGACGCGACGGAGCTCAGCGCATGAACGAGGGGACGTCCACGTCGTCGTCCTCGGCCTTCTTCGCCGGCTTCTCCGGAGCGGCCGGGGCCGCCGGGGTGGCCGCCGCCGGCTCACCCTTCGCCTCGGCCTGGCGGGCCGCCTCCAGCTCCTCGGGCCGCGGCACCGGGGTGGCCGGGGTCGTCGGGGCCTGGGCGACCGCGGTCGGGATCGCGGGCTGCGGCTGGACCGGCGGCGCCGTGTGCCGCGCCCCGGAGTCACCCGGGGCGATCGGGCCGCGTCCCGGCCCGCGGCCGGGCTGGCCGATGGCGCTGGGGACGGCCTTCGCGTGGGTGGGCGCCCCGGAGTCGAAGCCCGCGGCGATGACGGTCACGCGGACCTCGTCGCCGAGCGAGTCGTCGATGACGGTTCCGAAGATGATGTTCGCGTCGGGGTGCGCGGCCTCCTGCACCAGCGAGGCGGCCTCGTTGATCTCGAACAGGCCGAGGTCGGAGCCACCCGCGATGGAGAGCAGCACGCCGTACGCGCCGTCCATCGAGGCCTCGAGCAGCGGCGAGTTGATCGCCTTGCCCGCCGCCTCGACGCTGCGGCCGTCACCGCGCGCCGAGCCGATGCCCATGAGGGCGCTGCCGGCCCCGGACATGACGCTCTTGACGTCGGCGAAGTCCAGGTTGATCAGACCCGGCGTCGTGATGAGGTCGGTGATGCCCTGGACCCCGGAGAGGAGCACCTCGTCCGCCGAGCGGAAGGCGTCCATCAGCGAGAGCGACACGTCGCCGAGCTGCAGCAGGCGGTCGTTCGGGATCACGATGAGCGTGTCGCACTCGTTGCGCAGCTCCTGGATCCCGTTCTCGGCCTGGGTGGCGCGGCGCTTGCCCTCGAAGGAGAACGGGCGGGTCACCACGCCGATCGTCAGCGCACCGAGCTTGCGGGCGATGCCGGCCACGACGGGGGCACCGCCCGTGCCGGTCCCGCCGCCCTCCCCCGCCGTCACGAAGACCATGTCGGCCCCCTTGAGGACCTCCTCGATCTCCTCGGCGTGGTCCTCGGCCGCGCGGCGCCCCACGTCGGGCGCCGCGCCGGCACCGAGGCCGCGGGTGAGCTCACGCCCGACGTCGAGCTTGACGTCGGCGTCGGACATCAGGAGGGCCTGCGCGTCGGTGTTCACCGCGATGAACTCGACGCCCTTGAGGCCGACCTCGATCATGCGGTTGACGGCGTTGACGCCGCCGCCACCGATGCCGACGACCTTGATCACGGCCAGGTAGTTGTGCGGGGGCGTCATGGGACCGCCTTTCACTGCGGAGTTCGGCGACACCGGCCGACACGCGGGGCCAACCCTCGAGTCTCGACCTCCGGGTGAGGTCTAGGGTCGAGGGCTCCCCGTTCCGGTGTCCGCGCGACCGTAGGCAGCCGACACCGCGTGATGCACGCAGGCGCGCCGGGCATGTCCCGCCTCGATGTCACCCGTCTGCCCCAACCGGTGCGAACTCTGGATGACGGGTCGAGACTTCCGGCCTCAGCCGGCCACCGACGCGTAGGACGTGCCGAGCCGGGCGTCGGAGAGCTCGTAGGTCGCGGTCTGGCCGATGCCCGTGTCGCGGTAGAGCCCGAGCTTCCAGTAGCTGTAGTTACCCGGGTAGAGCGTGCCGCCCGGCGGACGGAAGCCCGCGACCTTCTGCTGCCCGTCGACCCAGGCGTCGACCACGCTCTTCGCGCTGGAGCTGGAGAACTTCACGTGCAGCACCAGCGTGGTGACCTTGCCGGTGACGGCGGGGGCGATGACCTTGTCGAAGTTCTTCGACCCGCCGGGGTGGTCGAAGCCGCCGGAGAGGATGTAGTTGCCGTTCCCGATCCGCAGCTCGAGGGGCGGGCTCCCGGTGCCCTCGTTCTTGAACTGCGTGATGAGCTGCCAGGAGTTCGCGTTCACCGGGAAGCCGTCGGCGAGCCGGACCGACAGCCGGATGTAGCGGTCCTGCCCCTCGGTGAAGTTGTCGACGTTCGGCTCGATCTCGGAGCGCTTGCCGCCCCCCGGCATGGTGAACCGCAGCGCCTTGCGGCCCGCGAGGTCGGTGGCCGGGACGACCGTCGGCGTCTTCGCGCCGACCATGTTCCACGGCGTGTCCTTGAACATGCCCAGGCCCTGCGCGGTGATCGCCGCGTCCCAGATCGGCTTGGCCGCCGGGACGGGGGCCGTCCCCGAGTTCGGGGTGGGGGCCGGGGTGGTCGGCTTGATCGGGACGACGGTGGTCGACGGGGCCGGGGTGGTCGTGGTCGGGCGCACGGTGCTGGTCGGGGCCGCCGTGGTGGCCGGCGCGGCGGTGGTGCTCGGCGCCGGCGGGGCGGTGGCCGACGCGGGCGACGCCGACGTCGTCGAGGTGGTGATCCAGAGGCGCTGCACAGCCGGGCTCACGGCCCCCGACCCGCCGAGGAGCACGATCCGCGCCTGCACCTGGGTGGTGAGGGCGGGCAGGACGGTGCGGACGTCGTCCTTGGTCGGCAGCCACGGGCTCCAGGCGCCGTCGGGGAGGACGCCGCGGACGTCCACCCGGGCGGTCGCGCCGGGCGGCAGGTCGGCGGTCAGCTCGGTGGTGATCGCGTTCGTCGCCGCGGCGGGACGGCGCGGCGCGAGGACCAGCACACCTTCCGACCGGGCCTTCGCGGTGGACGGGGTCACCAGGCGGACGGCGCCGTCGACGAGCGCGACGTTCGCGTCGTCACCGCCGGACACGGCGAGCTCGGCGCCCCAGGTCTCCCCGGTCGGCACCGCGGTCGCCGAGGCCGCCAGCCCGATGACCGCGGCGAGCAGGGCGCCCGCCCCCGCCGTCAGGACGGTCCGACGACGACGGCGGGTGCGGCGCTCGCGGTCGGCGACCGCGGTCGAGGGCTGCGCGCCCGGTCCGCTGTGCGGGGACAGCGGCCGGTCGGGCAGGGGGGCGAGGAGGTCAGCAGGACGCGACACGGGGGGCCTCCACGGCGGCGGCGGGGACGTACTGCTGGGGACCGATCTGCAGCCACTGGCTGCTCGTGCCCTGCGACCCGGTGCGGGACTGGCCGGCCGCGGTGCAGGTGACGGCCATGCGGGCGCCGCCGGCGACGGCGCCGACCGCGGACGAGGAGTCGGTGGGCGCGGAGCGGACGACGAGGGTGGGCGCCCCGGTGGGTCGGGCCAGGGCGGAGGGCCCGGTGCCGGTCCAGAGGTAGGTCACGGTCACCCAGCTGTTGTCACGCAGCTGCAGGTCGTCGTAGTAGGTGCCGTCGGCGAGGTCGATCCCCGCGGGGTTCGCGACCTTGCGGCCGAAGCCGTCCTTGCCGCCGTTGTAGCCCCGCTGGAACGCGGCCTGGGCCTGCGGGAAGCCGAGGGCGAGGTCGCCCCACTGCTGCCGGGTGCCCGGGGCGTTCCAGTAGTCGTCCTTGATGTTCCAGGGGCCGACGTCCCACACCGGCGACCAGGCGCAGCGGCCGTTCGCGGCGCACACCTTGACCGTGTAGTCGCCCTTGTCGCGGGGCGCGAGGCCACGTCGGGAGGGCAGGGCCACGAAGTGGTCCCGCGGGACGATGACGTGGCCGTTGGCGGTGGTGTTGCCGACGAGACCGATGCGCGTGGCGAACACGCGGCTCGTGAGGGCGGCGACCTTCGCGGGGTCGGGCGCCGGCGCCGGGGTGGTCGTGGCCGGCGCGGGCGTGGTCGTCGGGGCCGGGGTGGTCGTCGGGGCCGGGGGCGTGGTCGGGGTGCCGGCGAGCGGCTTGACGCGGTCGGTGGTGAACCACAGCCGCTGCAGCGCCGGGCTCGCGCCGAAGTCGCCGGCGACGAGGGTGACCCGCACCTGCAGGTCCGTGCTGGGGTCGTCCAGGACGGCGGGTGCCGTGGCGGTCGCGGTGCTCCACTGGCTCCACGTCCCGTCCGACTTCACCCCACGCACGTCGACGATCACCTGGCCGCCGGGCGGCACGTCCGCGGTCACCTTCGCGGTGATGCGGTCGACGGGGGTCGCGACCCGGTAGGGCGCCAGGTACAGCTCGCCCTCCGTCCGCGGGGAGCGCGCGCTCTGGGCCCGGACGACGCCGTCGGCGAGCCGGATCGCCCCGGCCGCCGCGACCACGTTGGTGTCGTCGCCGCCCTGGACGGACAGCTCGGGCACCCAGGTCTCCCCCGGCGAGGTCGCCGAGGCCTGGTGCCCCAGGGACAACGCCAGGACGCCCGCCATCGCGGCGGCGGCGAGGGCCGACGCCACCGTCCGCCGCACCCGCGGGGGTGCCGTCCCCCTCGGATCGCGGTTCATCCTCTTGGCCATCGCGCTCGCACCTCTCCCACCGTCGTGACGACGGGGGGAGTTGACGCTGCGTGACACATCTGGGTCAAGCGAAACGCGTGGTGTGCACGTGAGTGATAACCGGAGTGGTGAAACCCGTTCGCGCAGGTCACACGTCCTTCACGTGTCGCCCGAGCGGGTGGTCACCTCCCCGGACGGGGGGTGTGGAGGGGCGTTCCGCCACCCTCGGTGCCCGCTGCCCCCCGGAGACACGGTGACCGCGCGTGACACTTCGAGTGGTGATCGAGGGTCGGGCGGTCGCGCTGCGGCAGCGGTCAGCTCACGACGGGCAGGTCCGGCGTCGAGACGTCGTACACCGAGCCCGGGCGCGTCAGCAGCGGCCCGAGCACGGCGGCCTTGCGCTCGTCCTCGGCGTCCGCGCCCCAGCGCACCGTGCGTCCGTCGAGGAGGAACGAGACGTCGTAGGCGCCGTTCGCGCGCAGCTCGGTGACCTTCGCCCGCAGCGTGGTCGGCAGCGCCTGCAGCACCCGCACCGCGGCCACCGTCGCCGGGTTCCCGGGCGACGCGGCCACCCCTGCGGGCAGCACCAGCCGCGGCACCCCGGCCGGCGCGGCGGGCATCGTGCGGTAGACGAACCCGGAGCCGTCGAGCAGCCCGACCCCGCCCGGGGCGGGCACGGCGGCGACCGGCTCCCGCTCGGTCACCGCCACCGTCACCGTGCCCGGCAGGGACCGCCGCACGTCGACCGACGCGACCCTCGGGATGGCGGCGACCCGCGCGTCCAGGTCGGCCGTGGAGAGCCACAGCAGGGAGGTCTCCGGGGGTACGGCCGCGGCCTGCTGCACCGCCGGGAGGGTCTCCGCCGCGGCGCCGGTGACCTCCACCGCGCGGACGTCGAACACCGGGGAGAACCCGAGCAGCCAGACCAGCCCGCCGACCACCGCCAGCGTCCCCACGGCCACGGTCCACCGCCGACGCAGCACCCGCCGTCGGGCCACGCGCGCCTCGAGCGCGGCGTGGTCGCGGGGGCCGCGGTCCCGCGGGGGCCGCGACGACGGGCGACGCGCGCGGCCGTCACGTCCCCGGGCGTCCCGGGCGCCCTCGGCGCGTCCGCGGCCGTCGCTGCGCGTGCGCCCGCCCGACCGGCCCGACCTGCCGTCGGGAACGCCGGGGCGGGGACGGCGGGTCGGGGGCGGCAGCGGACTCAGCCCCCGACGGGAGCCGGGGCGGTCGTGTCCCCCGTCGCTCCGCTCGCCTCGTCCCGGCGCTCGAGCTCGAGCAGCACCTCCGGGCCGAGGACCGTCACGTCGCCCGCGCCCATGGTGATGACGAGGTCGCCGGGTCGGGCGAGGTCGGCGAGCAGGCTCGGGACGGCGGCCCAGGAGGGCTCGTAGTGCACGTGCTCGGCGGGCAGCGTGACGTGCCGGGCGATGGTGGCGCCGTTGACGCCGGGCTCCGGCTGCTCGCGGGCCCCGTAGACGTCGAGCAGCACGACCTCGTCGGCCAGCGAGAGCGCCGCCCCGAACTGCTCGGCGAAGTCCCGCGTCCGGGAGTACAGGTGCGGCTGGAAGGCGACGATCAGGCGTCCCCGCTCCCCCAGCACCGGGCGGGCCGCGCGCAGCTGGGCCTCGACCTTCGTGGGGGCGTGCGCATAGTCGTCGTACACGCGGACCCCGCGGGCCTCGCCCCGGAGCTCGAAGCGGCGGCGGACGCCGGTGAAGGACTCCAGCCCCTCCAGGAGCTTGTCGAGCGGCGCCCCGAGGTCGAGCCCGGCCAGCAGCGCGGCGCACGCGTTGAAGGCCTGGTGCTCCCCCGCGACGCTCAGCCGCAGCGTGTGCTCGGCGCCCACCGACCCGGTCGAGCTCCGCTCCGCTGCGTCTCCCCCCACGCGGATCGTCAGGATCCCGGTGGAGGCCTCGGCGCGGTAGTCCAGCACCGTGACGTCCTCCGCGCCGACGGCGGTCCGTCCGTAGCGGCGCACCCGCACACCCGCGGCCGCCGCCCGGTCGCCGAGCGCGGCGGCGCCCGGGTCGTCGGCGCACACCACGAGGGCCCCGCCCGGCTCGATCCGGCCGGCGAACGCGTCGAACACCGCCACGTAGGCCTCCACGGTGCCGTGGTGATCGAGGTGGTCCGGCTCGACGTTGGTGACGATCGCGACGGCGGGCGAGTAGGCCAGGAAGGAGCCGTCGGACTCGTCGGCCTCGGCCACGAACACGTCGCCGTGCCCGTGGTGGGCGCTCGAGCCGGACGTGAGCAGGTCGCCGCCGATCATGAACGACGGGTCCGTGCCGCAGGCCTGCAGCGCCACGACCAGCATCGAGGTGGTCGACGTCTTGCCGGCGCTGCCCGACACGCAGGCGGCGCGGTGGTCGGCCATGAGCTCGGCGAGCACCGCCGAGCGGTGCAGCACCGGGATGCCGCGCGCGGCCGCCTCGAGCAGCTCGGGGTTGTCGGGGTCGGCCTGGTGGACCGCCTTCGTCGTGACCAGGGCGGTCGGGCCGCCGGGCAGCAGGTCGAGGTTGGCGGCGTCGTGGCCGACCGACACCTCGGCGCCCAGCGTCCGCAGGGCGAGCACCGCCCGTGAGTCCTTCGCGTCCGAGCCGGACACCATCGCCCCACGGGCGAGCAGGATGCGGGCGATCCCGCTCATCGCGGCGCCGCCCGCGCCGATGAAGTGCACGCGGGAGAGCAGCCGTGGCAGGTCCGGGACCAGCGCCTGCTCCCCCGGCTGCATGATCTCGTCGGTCACCGGTCGATCCCCTCCGTACCCGCCGTGCCCTCGGCCGCCTCCAGCACCATCCGGGCCAGTGTCTCGTCCGCGTCCGCGTGCCCCGTACGCCGGGCTCCCGCACTCATCGCCGAGAGGCGTTCGCCGCTGGTCAGCAGGGGGACGACGAGCTCGACGACCTTCTCGGGGGTGAGGTCCGCGTCCTCCACCAGGATGCCCCCGCCGTGCTCCACCACCGGCAGCGCGTTGAGCCGCTGCTCGCCGTTGCCGTGCGGCAGGGGGACGTACACCGCGGGCAGGCCGACCGCCGACACCTCGGCGACCGTCATCGCCCCCGACCGGCAGATCGCGAGGTCCGCGGCGGCATAGGCCAGGTCCATCCGCTCCAGGTAGGGCACCGCCACGTACGGCGGCGTGCCGCGGGGCACCTCGACGGTGTTCTTCGGCCCGTGGGCGTGCAGCACCCCGATCCCGGCCGCCCGCAGCGCGCCCGCGGCCCCCGCCACCGCCTCGTTGAGCGACCGCGCCCCCTGCGACCCACCGAACACCAGCAGGGTGGGGGCGTCCGGGTCGAGACCGAAGTGCGCCCGCGCCTTCGCCCGCAGCGCCTCGCGGTCCAGGGTCGTGATCGCGCGGCGCAGCGGCATCCCGATCACCGGCCCGTCGAGCCCGCTGCCGGGGACGGCCGCGGCGACCGCGGCGGCGTGGCGGGCGCCGACCTTGTTCGCGATGCCCGCGCTCGCGTTCGCCTCGTGCACGACGACCGGGACCCGGCTGCCGGGCAGCCGCGCGGCCAGGTACGCGGGCAGCGCCACGTACCCGCCGAACCCGACGACGACGTCCGCCTCGACCGCGCGGAGCACCTTCCGGGTCCGCCGCACGGAGTTCACGACCCGCCACGGGAGGGCCGCGAGGTCCTTCGACGGCTTGCGGGGCAGCGGCACCGGCGGCACCAGCTCGAGCGGGTAGCCCCGCTTCGGGACGAGCGTCGTCTCGAGGCCCCGGCTGGTCCCCAGGGCGGTCACCCGGGCGTCCGGGCGCAGCCGCCGCACCGCGTCGGCCAGCGCGAGCGCGGGCTCGATGTGTCCGGCGGTGCCACCTCCGGCGACGACGACGGACAGCGGACGACGGGGGCTGCGGGGACTGTCGGACACACGACTCCTACGTGGTGCGGGCGCGCCCCGGCTCGGGCGGCGGCAGGCGCAGGGCCCGCGCGAGGCGGCCCTGGCCGTGCGTGCGCAGCGCGGCGGCGGCATCGGTCTCGTGACGGGCGAAGTTCGCGAGCAGGCCGCCCGCGAACAGGGCGAGGGCGAGGGACGTGCCGCCTGAGGACACCAGCGGCAGCGGGATCCCGGTGACCGGGAGCAGGCCGACGACGTAGCCGATGTTGATGGCGGCCTGGATGACCAGCCACACCGTCAGCGTCGCCGCCACGACGCGGATCCAGGGGTCGACGGAGCGGGCGGCGATCCGCAGCCCGGTGTAGGCGAGGGTGCCGAACAGCGCGATCACCGCGGACGCCCCGAGGAAGCCGAGCTCCTCGCCGATGATCGCGAAGATGAAGTCGTTGTCCGCGTTCGGGAGGTAGCTCCACTTCGCCCGGCCCTGGCCGAGGCCCTGGCCGAACACGCCGCCGTCGGCGAGCGAGAACAGCGCCTGTCGCGCCTGGTACGCGGGCCCGAGCGGGTCGGCGTTCATCGGGTCGAGGAACGCCGTGATCCGGCTCTGCCGGTAGCTGGCGGCCACGCCGAGCACCACCACGCCGATGACGCCGACCGTGCCGAACAGGGCGAGCAGCCCCAGCGGGGCGCCGGCGAACCACAGCAGCCCCACCACGATGACGCCGAGCGAGATCGTCGTCCCGAGGTCGGGCTGCAGCATCACCAGCACGAAGATCAGCATCGCGACCGGCACCATCGGCAGCAGGGCCTGGCGCCACCGCCGCGGGGCCGGCCGGTGGCGGACCAGCACGTGCGCGCCCCACAGGGCGAGGGCGATCTTGGTGATCTCGCTGGGCTGCAGGGACAGGCCGGCGACCCGGAACCACGACCGCGAGCCGTTCACCTGCGCCCCGAGCCCCGGTACGAGGACCAGGGCGAGCAGCACGAGGCACGCGGCGAGCAGCCACGGGCTCGCCGCCCGCCAGCGTCGCGGCGGCACCCGCAGGCCGAGCCAGAACAGCCCCGCCCCGAGCACGGCGAACGCGAGCTGCCGGAAGAAGACGCCGTAGGACGACCCACCCGCGGCGTAGGCGTTCACCGACGACGCGGACAGGACCATGACCAGGCCCAGCGCGGTCAGCAGGCCGAAGACCGCGAGCACGAGGTGCAGCGAGGTCAACGGGCGCCCGAGCCACTGCGAGAGCGCGCCGGCGAGGGCGCGCACGTTCGGCGGGGCCTGCCGCGTCCGGCGCGGCGTGCGCCCCGTCGTCCGGGTGGTCACGACGACGGGTCCGCGGCCGGCTCGGCCACCGCGCCGGCCTCGGGCACCGGGTCCGGGTCGAGGCCGGGCTCGGCGCTCGCCCCGCTCGCGCCCGCGACCCGCTGGGCCGCCGCGGCGAACGCGTCGCCCCGCGCCGCGTAGTCGCGGAACATGTCCATCGAGGCCGCCGCGGGGGCGAGCAGCACGACGTCGCCGGGCCGGGCCATCGTCGCGGCCGACCGGGCCGCCGCCAGCATCGGGTCCATCGGGACATCGTCGCCCCCGCCGACGTCGTCGACCGGCACCTCGGGGGCGTGTCGGGCGAGTGCCTCCAGGAAGCGGGCCCGGTCGGCGCCGAGCACCACCGCCCCGGCGAGCCGCCCGGCGTTCGCGAGCACGAGGTCGTCGACGGCCGCGCCCTTGAGCAGGCCGCCCGCCACCCACACCACGCGGGCGTGCGCGGCGAGCGACGCGGCGGCCGCGTGCGGGTTGGTGGCCTTCGAGTCGTCGACCCAGCGCACCCCGCCCGACTCGGCGACGACGGCGCCGCGGTGCGCCCCGGGTGCGTACGCGCGCAGCCCCGCGGCGACCGCCTCGGCGGGGACCCCGTGGGCGCGGGCGAGCGCCGCCGCGGCGAGCGCGTTGGCCTCCCCCGGCGGGCCCGAGGGGACGATGTCGGCCACCTCGGCCAGCAGCACCGGACGCCGGTCCTCGCCCCCGGCGTCGTCGAAGGCCCGGTCGACCAGGCGGCGCACCCCGCGGGTGGTGTCGACGCCCAGCTCTCCGGGGCCGGGCTCGCCGCGGGTGAACCCGACCCGGCGTCCGGGCGCGGCGCGCAACAGTCCGGCGGCCCGCTCGTCGTCGAGCCCGCCGATCGCGACCCGGCCGCGCAGCACCCGGGCCTTCGCGGCGGCGTAGGCGGCCATCGAGCCGTGCCAGTCGAGGTGGTCGTCGGCGACGTTGAGCACCGCGCCGGCGAACGGGGCGACCGAGGGCGACCACTCCAGCTGGAAGCTCGACAGCTCGACCGCCAGCACCCGGTGCCCGGCGCGCAGCGCGTCGACGATCGGCAGACCGATGTTTCCGCAGGCCACGGCGTCCAGGCCCGCCGCCAGCAGGATCGCCTCGAGCATCCCGGTGGTGGTCGTCTTGCCGTTGGTGCCGGTGACGGCGAGCCAGACCGGCGGGCCGTCGGGGCACACCGCCGGGTCCTGTCCCAGCCGCCACGCCAGCTCCGGCTCGCCGATCATCTCGACGCCCGCCGCGCGGGCGGCGAGGGCCAACGGGGAATCCGGCCGGAACCCGGGGCTGGTGACGACGAGGTCGCACCCGTCCGGCACCGACGCGAGGTCGGTGGTGGACGCGACCGGGCGGTCGCCCAGCGTGGCGAGCTGCGCCGGGTCCGCGTCGGCCACGGTCACGCGGGCACCGAGCTCGAGCAGGACGTCGACCACCGAGGCCCCGGTGCGCCGGGCCCCCGCGACCAGGACGTGCCGTTCACGCCACTCAACCACCGGACGCGGCCAGCCACTCGCTGTAGAACAGCCCGAGCCCCAGCGCGCAGCAGATCGCCGCGAGCAGCCAGAACCGGATGATCACCGTGGTCTCGGCCCAGCCGGCGAGCTCGAAGTGGTGGTGGAAGGGCGCCATGCGGAACAGGCGCCGCCTCGTCGTCCGGAAGACCGCGACCTGGAGGACCACCGAGAGGGCCTCGACGACGAAGACGCCGCCGAGCACCACGAGCAGCAGCTCGGTGCGGGTGACCATCGCGAGGCCGGCGAAGAGCCCGCCCAGGGCGAGCGACCCGGTGTCGCCCATGAAGATGCGGGCGGGCGCCGCGTTCCACCAGAGGAACCCGATGCAGGCGCCCATCCCGGCGGCGGCCACGAGCGTGATGTCGAGCGGGTCGCGCACCTGGTAGCAACCCGCCTCGATCGCGGTGCCGCAGTCGTTGCGGAACTGCCAGAACGAGACGATCAGGTAGGTCGCGAGCACCATCGCCGAGATGCCCGCGGCGAGTCCGTCGAGCCCGTCGGTGAGGTTCACGGCGTTCGAGGCGGCCGTGACGATGAGGTAGCAGAACAGGATGAACCCGACGCTGCCGAAGCCGACCACGGCGATGTCCCGGACGAACGACAGGTTCGTCGAGGCCGGGGTGAGCCCCTGCTCGTCGACGAACTGCAGCGCGAGCACGCCGAAGATCACGGCGGTGACGAACTGGCCGACCAGCTTCGCGGTCTTGTTGAGGCCCAGGTTGCGCTGTCGCCGGATCTTGATGAAGTCGTCGAGGAACCCGACCACGCCGAGCGAGGTCATGAGCAGCAGGACCAGGAGGCCGGACGCCGAGATCGAGACGTCCGCGGCCAGGTGCGAGGCGAGGTAGCCGACCCAGATCGCGATGAGGATGGCGACCCCGCCCATCGTCGGGGTGCCGCGCTTGCCCTGGTGGCTCTGCGGGCCCTCCTCGCGGATCTCCTGCCCGAACCCCTGCCGGATGAACAGCCGGATCACGTACGGCGTCAGCAGGATCGACACCGCCAGGGCGAGCCCGGCGGCGACCAGTACGCCCTTCACTGCGTGTCTCCCGCCCGGCCGTGTGCCAGCTCGGCTGCGCTCCATGTCGCGAGGAGTGCCTCGGCGACCTTCTCCAGCCCGGCCGACCGGCTGGCCTTCACGAGCACCACGTCCCCGGGCTCCGGGTGCACGGCCTCGACCGCGCTCGCGGCGTCCGGCACCAGGTCCGAGGACAGGCCCGCGGCGCGGGCGGCCTCGTGCACCCCGCGCGCGGCCTCGCCCACGACGACGAGGCGGTGCAGGCCGGTGCTCGCGGCCAGGCGGCCCAGCTCGGCGTGCGCGGCGTCGGCGTCGTCGCCGAGCTCGGCCATCGCGCCGAGCACGGCGATCCGACTGCCGCCCTCCCCCGCTCCCATGGCGGCCAGGGTGGCGAGCGCGGCCCGCATCGACTCCGGGTTCGCGTTGTAGGCGTCGTTGAGCACCCGGACCCCGTCCGGCCGCTCCCCCACCTCCATCCGCCAGCGGCTGCGCGGGACGGCCGCACCGAGCGCCGCGGCGATCGTCCCGACGTCGAGGCCGGTCGCCTCCAGCGCGATCGCGGCGGCCACGAGCGCGTTGTCGACCTGGTGGGCACCGCGCAGCCCGAGGGCGACGTCGGCCTCGCCGGCCGGCGTGACGAGCCGGAAGCGGGCCCGGCCCTCGGGGTCGATCGTCTCGTCGACCGCGCGGACGTCCGCCTCCGGCGCGCGCCCGGCGTGCACGACCCGGGCGGCGGTGCGGGCACGCATCGCGGCGACCACGGGGTCGTCGGCGCCCAGCACCGCGACCCCGCCGTCGGCCGCCGCGGGCAGCGCCTCGACCAGCTCGCCCTTGGCCTGCGCGATCGCCTCGCGGGAGCCGAACTCCCCGAGGTGCGCCGACCCGACGTTGAGCACCGCGCCGATCCGCGGCGGCGCGACCCGGCACAGGGCCGCGATGTGCCCGCGGCCGCGGGCGGACAGCTCGAGGACCAGGTGCTTCGTCGCGGTGTCGGCGCGCAGCACGGTCCAGGGGTGGCCGAGCTCGTTGTTGAAGCTCCCCGGCGGCGCCACGGTGGGCCCGTCGCGCTCGAGCAGCGCCGCGACCAGGTCCTTGGTCGAGGTCTTGCCCGACGACCCGGTGATCCCGACGATGCCGAGCTGCGGCAGGGCGTCGGCGACGTGGCGCGCGAGGGTCTGCAGCGCGACCAGCACGGCGGCACCGGACGCGTCGTGGGCGGCGTCGGGGACGTGGGCGTCGGTGAGGGGCTCGACGAGCACCGCCGGGCCGTCGACCTCCCGGGCCGCCAGGATGCCGGCCGCCCCGGCGGCCACCGCCGTCGTCGCGAAGGCGTGGCCGTCGACGCGCTCACCCGGCAGGGCGACGAACAGCCCGCCGGGGGTGACCGCGCGGCTGTCGAACTCGACCGTGCCCGTGATGCGCTCGTCCCCGGTCGCACGGTGCAGCCGTCCGCCGACGAGGCGGGCGAGCTCCGCGAGGGTCAGCTCGATCACGCAGGTTCCTCTCCCAGGGCGGTCGTGAGTTCGTCGACGTCGGAGAAGGGCAGCGTCCGCGCCCCGACCTTCTGGCCGAGCTCGTGGCCCTTGCCGGCGACGACGACGACGTCGCCGGGTCGCGCGGCGGCCACGGCCGCCCGGATCGCGGCGCGCCGGTCACCCTCCTCGGCCACGATCGCACGGGCGTCCGACGCCACCCGCGCCCCGTCCAGCATCGCGGCGCGGATGGCCGCCGGGTCCTCGGAGCGCGGGTTGTCGTCGGTGATCCAGACCAGGTCCGAGAGCTGCGCGGCGAGCGCGCCCATGACGGGCCGCTTCTCCCGGTCGCGGTCGCCGCCGCACCCGAGCACCGTCAGGACCCGGCCGTCCACCTGCGTCCGGAGGGTGCGCAGCAGCGCCTCCACGGCGGCCGGCTTGTGGGCGTAGTCCACGACGGCGAGGAACGGCTGGCCGGCCTCGACGCGCTGCATGCGCCCGGGGACGGTGACGGTCGCGAGCCCGGCGGCCAGGCGCTCCGGGTCGAGCCCGGTCGCGTGGCCGCACGCGAGCGCGACCAGGGCGTTCGCGACGTTGAAGGCGCCGGGGAGGCGCAGCGTCACCGGGAGGGCGAGCCCGTCGGGGCCGAGGGCACGGAAGGACTGCGAGCCGTCGGGGTGGGCCACGACGTCCGCGGCGGTCCAGTCGGCCGGCCCGGTCGTGCTCACCGTGGTCGCGGCGACGGAGTCGGCCAGCCGCCGGCCCCACGCGTCGTCGACGCAGACGACGTGCCGGTCGGCCCGCCCGTCGAACAGGCGCGCCTTCGCGGCGAAGTAGTCCTCCATCGTCGGGTGGAAGTCGAGGTGCTCGGCGGAGAGGTTGGTGAACGCGCCGACCGCGTACCGGGTGCCGGACACCCGGCCCTGCGCGAGGGCGTGGCTCGAGACCTCCATCGCCGCGTGGCTCACGCCCTGCTCGACCATGGCGGCCAGCAGCGCCTGCAGGTCGGGCGCCTCGGGCGTGGTGAACGCGCTGGGCACCCGGCGGCCGTGCATGCGGGTCTCGACGGTGCCGATCAGCCCGGTGGTGGTCCCGGCCGCGGCGAGCGCGGCCTCCAGCAGGTACACCGTGGTCGTCTTGCCGCTGGTGCCGGTGATCCCGAGCAGCGCCAGGTGCGCCGACGGGTCACCGTAGAGCCGCGAGCACGCCGGCCCGAGCGCCTCGCGCGGCTGCGGGTGCACCAGCGTCGGCACGGTCCCGACGGCGGGGCGGGTCGCCCCGGCGGGGTCGGTGAGCACCGCGACGGCGCCCCGGTCGAGGGCCTGGTCGGCGTAGTCGGCACCGTGGGCGCGCGCGCCGGGGAGGGCGGCGAACAGGTCCCCCGGCCTGACCTCGTGGGCACGGAGCGTCGCGCCCGTCGTCGGGACGTCGGCGCCGGACGAGCCGTCGGGGACCCGGACCTCGGGGGACGTCCCGGTGGCCTCGGCGATACGCGCGGCGAGGGCGTCCAGGGCCGTCGGGAGCACCGTGGCGGGCCGGACGACGGCCTCCTGCGCGGTCGGATCCGCGTCGCCTCCCCCGGCGCTCGTCGACGTCCCCGCTCGGCCCTCGGGGGGCTCCACGGCGGTCCGGCTCGGAGCGGGCGGCACGGGCGGAAGGCTACTCACCGTCCCGATCACGCCCTCCTGCGCCCTCCCGCCGCGCACCCCCGCCCGAGGGGAACCCGCACGCGGTCCGGGCGGACGGATGCTCCCCTCACGGGGCGGTGCGGGACCCGTCGTCGAGCATCCGCAGGTGGGCCGCCACGGCCGCCCCGGCCCGGTCCGCGTCGCCGGTCGCGAGCAGGTCGAGCAGGGCCCCGCGCAGCACCGCGAGCAGCAGGGCGCGCTCGGCCGTGCCCTCCGGGGTGGACACGCGCCCCGAGGGCTGGTGGGCGGCGAGCAGGAGGTCCCAGTCGGTGACGGTGTCGCGGGCGAAGCCGGCCCAGGGGCTCGCGTCGTCACCCGGCTCCTGCCCCAGCGACCGGCTGTACGCCTCGAGCCACAGGCGCAGCAGCGCGCGGTGTTCCGCGGCGGCGAGCCACTCCCACAGCACCCGACCCACGCGCGCGAGCCCGGCGTCGTCGGGAAGGGCGTCCAGGACCCGGAGCTGGTCGGCCCGCGACCGCCCGAGCAGGGCCCGGACCAGGCCGTCCTTGCTGCCGAAGAGGTAGAGCAGGACCCGCGGGCTCGAGCCGACCGCCTCGGCGAGCGGGCGCAGCGACATGCCCGCCCAGCCGTGCTCGAGGACCCAGCCGTAGGTCGCGTCGAGCAGCTCCCGCCGTCGGGCCGACCCGGTCTCGTCGGTGGTCTCGGTCGCCGTCACGGACGTCAGTGTGCTTCACTGAAACACTTGTTTCAGTCAGGAGGGTGTCATGGGTGAGGTCACGGTCCGGGCAGCCGACCGCCCCGGCGACCTGGGCTGGGTGGTGATGGAGCACGGCGAGCTCTACGCCGCGGAGTACGGCTGGGACGTGGAGCGGGTGACGGCGGGGATCGTGGCGGGCTACACGCCCGGCCCCGACGCCGCCTGGATCGCCGAGTTCGACGACCGCCGGATCGGCTGCGTGTTCTGCGTGCGCGAGGACGCGACGACCGCCCGGCTGCGCCTGCTGCTGCTCGACCCCGCCGCCCGGGGACTCGGCCTGGGCCGTGCCCTCGTGCGCCGGTGCGTGCAGCACGCCCGCGACGCGGGGTTCGCGCGCCTCGTGCTGTGGACGAACGCGCCGCTGGCCGCCGCGCGGGGCATCTACCTCGCCGAGGGCTTCGTGCTCACGGCCGAGGAGCGGCACGACGAGTTCGGCGTGCCGCTCCTCGGCCAGGACTACGCGCTGGACCTCACGGCGTGAGCTGCAGCGGGACCTGGCGCGGCGGCGCGGTGGACACCGGCACGTTCCCGTGGGCGGCGAGGTAGGAGCCGATGTCGTGGAACAGCGGCGCCGCCGAGTCGCCCCCGGGCGGGGCGTCGAGCATCAGCGCGACGACGTAGCGCGGGTGCTCGGCCGGGAACATGCCCGCGAAGGTGATCCAGTAGATCGACTTCGCGTAGCAGCCGCAGCCGGGGTCGACCTGCTGCGCGGTACCGGTCTTGCCCGCGACCGGGTAGCCGTCCATCGCCGCCTTCGCCCCGGTGCCCTCGTTGGGGCTCTTCCCGGACTGGATGACCGACTGCAGCATCTGGCGCATCGTCTGCGCGGTCTGCGGCGACATCGCGCGCACCGGCTCCGGGGCCGGCGCCGGGGTCCGCACGCCGTCGGGCGCGACGGTCGCGGAGATCACCCGCGGCGGGATGCGCACCCCGTCGTTGGCGATGGCCTGGTACATGCTCGCCATCTGCAGGGTGGTCATCGACAGGCCCTGTCCGATCGGCAGGTTGCCGAACGTCGAGCCCGACCAGTCGGCGCGGGCCGGAACGGACCCACCACTTTCGCCGGGCAGCTCGACGCCGGTCTTCGACCCGATCCCGAGCTTGCCGAGCATGTCGGCGAACCGGTCCGGGCCGACCTTCTGCGCGGTCAGCAGCGTCCCGACGTTCGAGGACTTCCCGAGGATGCCGTTCATCGTCATCGGCACCGGACCGTGGACCCAGGCGTCGTTGATCGTCCGGTCGGCGACCTTGATGTTGCCCGGCACCGTGAGGACGTCCTCCGGGCGGATGAGGCCCGCCTCGAGCGCCGCCGAGAAGGTCACCGCCTTGTTGACCGACCCGGGCTCGAACGGCGTCGTGACGGCCGGGTCCCCGCCCACCGGCGCCCCGCCCGCCCCGGCGTTGGCCAGCGAGAGGATCTGCCCGGTCTGCGAGTCCAGCACCACCGCGCTGCCGTCCTTCGCCCCGGTGCGCGCCACGTAGGCCGAGAGCTTCTGCTGCACCGTGTACTGCAGGTCGGCGTCGAGGGTCAGGACGATGTCGGTGCCGGCCTGCGCCGGCTGCTCGGCCCGCGTGGAACCCGGGATCACGGCGTCGCTGCCCTCGGCGGTGTCGACGACCCGGAACCCGTCCTGGCCGGCGAGCACCTTGTCCTCGGCGCTCTCCAGCCCGACGTTGCCGTTGATGCGGCCCTTGTCCATCGACCAGGACGCGCTGCCCACGACCGATCCGCCGACGTCCCCGGCCGGGTACTGCCGCGACTCGCGGTCCTCCTGGGCGATCTCCGGGAACTGCTCCCGAATCGTGCGCGCCGCGGTGGGGTCGACGAGCGGGGCCAGCACCACGTAGCTGCGGTCGCTCATCAGCGCGGCGAAGAACGGCTGGGGGTCGGTGTGCAGGATCGCGCCCATCCCCTGGGCGATCGTCGCCTTGCGCTGCTCGGGCGTGGGGGCGCCCGGCGTGTTGCGGATCTCCGGCGTCGACCAGTCCGCGGCGATCCGGCGCGGGTTCGCGACCAGCGCCTTCGCCTCCACGGAGAACGCCAGCGGGGTGCCGTCCCGATCGAGGATGGCGCCGCGCTCGGCGGGCACGACCAGGCGCGTCATCCGCTGCTTCGCCGCGTCCGCGGCGAGGTCGCCCGCACTGATGGCCTGGACCTCGACGAGCTTGCCCGCTGCGATCACGAGCAGCACCACGAGCAGCAGGCGCCCGATCCGCAGACGGCGACGCGGGTCCGGGGGCCGGGGCGTGCGGGGGCGACGGGGCGGTCCGCTGCGGGGCGGCGGGCCCGGCCGTCGGGGCGGGAGCGGACGGTCGTCGCGACCGCGCGCGCCGGGGACGCGGGACGGGGGCCGCGTCAGGGTCGCGGGCGGGCGGGCCATCAGCGGCCGCCGGCGCCGGCCGGGGCGGGCGCGGGGGCGCCGCCGGACGAGGACTGGACACCGGTCGCCGGGTCGGCGCCGAGGGCCTCGGGGTCACCGGCCTGGGTGCGGGCGTCCTGCGGCGTGGCGGCTGCCTGGGTCGCGGGTGCAGCCGGGTTCGCGGCCGGCGGGGCGGCGGGCGCCGGGTTCGCGACGGCGGGCGGGGCCGGCGGCGGGGCCGCGGCGCGCGCCTTCTGCGGGGTGCCGACGACCTGGCTGGTGCCGTCGGGGTGCACGAGGATCACGGCCGGGATGCCGGCGGGCACCATGCCGATCCGCTCGGCCGATGCCGCGAGCGCCGGGGCCGCCTGCATGGCCGCGACGTCCCGGTGGAGGCGCTCGACCTCCTCGGAGCGGTCACGCGTGGCCTGGCGGGCGTCGTCGAGGCGGTAGGAGTCGGCCGCGGCGGCGGTCGAGAGCCACAGCGTCGCGACCAGACCCGACGTCAGGAGCACCATGATCAGCAGCACGAACGGCGCCGTGCCACCCGCGCTCTCCGCCGGGGCGGCGGCGCTCGTGGTCCGCGGACGTCGCGTCCCCGCGGCCGGCGCACGTCGCGAGGTGGCGCGCGCCCGCGCGCCGGCCTTCGTGGTGCCCGTCGTCGGGTCCGCGGGCGTCGGCGCGGTCCGTGTCGTGCTCCGCGCGCCGTCGGTGCGGGCCGTCGTCGCGCGCTGGGTCAGGGTTCCCGAGCTCATGCCGCCTCCCGGACACGTTCCGCCGCTCGCAGTCGCACCGAGGCCGCCCGCGGATTGGCGGCGATCTCGGCCTCGTCGGCCTTCTCCGCGCCACGGGTGAGCAGCGCGAGTTCGGGGTGGTCCTCCGGGCGCAGCACCGGCATGTCCGGCGGCGCGGTGACCTGGGACCGCTGGGTGAGGACCCGCTTGACGATGCGGTCCTCCAGCGACTGGTAGCTCATGACGACGAGCCGCCCGTGCAGCGCGAGGGCGTCCACTGCGGCGGGGATCGCCCCGGCGATGGCGTCGAGCTCGCCGTTGACCTCGATGCGCAGCGCCTGGAAGGTGCGCTTCGCCGGGTGGCCCCCGGTGCGCCGGCTCGCCGCCGGCATGGCCTGCTCGAGGAGGGCGACGAGCTCCGCGCTGGTCCGCAGCGGAGCCCGTCGCCGGGCACGGACGACGGCCTCGACGATGCGTCGGGCCGCACGTTCCTCCCCGTAGTCACGGAGCACCCGCACGAGCTCGCCGGGTGCGTAGGAGTTGAGGACGTCCGCGGCGCTCGGACCCGTGGTGGGGTCCATGCGCATGTCGAGCGGCGCCTCGCGGGAGTAGGAGAAGCCCCGCTGGTCCTCGTCGAGCTGCAGCGAGGACACCCCGAGGTCGAACAGCACGCCCTGCACCGGTCCGAGACCGAGCCGGTCGAGGACGTCCGCGATCTCGTCGAACACGGCGTGCACGAGGTGGATGCGTCCGGCGTGCGGGGCGAGCCGCTCCCCCGCGAGCCGCAGGGCCTCGGGGTCGCGGTCGAGGCCGACGAGGGTCAGACCGGGGTGGCGGGTGAGCAGGGCCTCGGCGTGCCCGCCGAGTCCGAGCGTGCCGTCGACGACCACCGCGTCGGGCCCGTCGAGGGCAGGGGCGAGGAGTTCGAGGCAGCGTTCGAGCAGCACCGGGACATGGCGCTCACCCGTGGTGCGCATGTGGGTGAATTGCGAGGCGTCGTCGTGCGAGGGACCGGTCGGGTCCATAATCCGCCTCCACCGTGTCCACTCGGGCGCTCGTCTGCTGCGTGCGGACCGGCGGGGACGTCGGCCTGCTGCGTGCGGTCCGGCGGGAACGCCGGCTCGCGCCCGGTGGGGCGACGGATGCCGTCACGTCCCGGCCCGCAGGGCAGGCGGACCTGGCACCGGGGAAGGGATGCCAGGGCCGTCACCCTGCGGGTCGGGGCCTCACGGCACCCGAGCCCCCACGCCTGGGCGTGGTCGTGCACGGTGGTCCTCGTCAGAAGACCCCGGGGAGAACCTCCTGCTGGGCCTGCGCGTAGCTGTCCTCGTGGGCGTCCTGGTAGGCCTGCCACTTCGCCGAGTCCCAGATCTCGAGGCGGCTGACCGCTCCGATGACGGTGCACTCCCGCTCGAGCCCGGCGAACCGCCGCAGCTCGGCGTTGATGGGGATGCGCCCCTGGGAATCGGGCCGCTGCTCGTCGGTGCCGGCGAACAGGTAGCGCTGGTAGGCGCGCACCCGCTCGTCGGTGAACGGAGCCTCGGCGACCTTCCGGGCCATCTGCTCGAACTCGTCGCGGGGGAACACGTACAGGCAGTGGTCCTGCCCCTTCGTGATCATCAGCCCCCCAGCGAGCTCGTCCCGGAACTTGGCGGGCAGGGTCAACCTGCCCTTGTCGTCCAACCGCGGGGTGTGGGTGCCGAGGAACACGGCTCCACCTCCCCGATGGAGCCCCTTTCGCTCCACTGCGCACCACAATACCCCACAACACTCCACCTTCAACCTCGCCGGGGCGGCGTGTGCGCCCCGATCGGTGGAGTTCGCCCAGGTCAGTGCAGGTGGGGAGAGGTGGGGGACGTGGGGGAACCGCCCGCCGACGATCCCGGATCCACCGGGTCGGAGCAGGCCGTGACACGCCGTCCGGGCCGGTCGGAGGGCCTTCCGGGCCTGTTCAGCGGCCGGGTGGGGCGGGGTGGGGGCTCCGGTGGGGCGAGGTGGGGGCTCCGGTGGGGCGAGGTGGGGAGCGCCTGACAGCAGTGGCCCGTTCATGTCGTCAGATGCGTCAACGGGGCCACTCGCTCCGCCGCCTGCCCAGCCCTTCTGCGGCGAGGTTCACGTCAGGCAGCCCGAACCGCGCCGGGACCTGCCCCATGTGCACCTCGCGACGCCGGGTGGGGCGCAGTGGGGCGACCTGGTGGGGCGCGGTGGGGAGCGCCTGACAGCAGTGGCCCGTCATGTCGTCAGATGCGTCAACGGGGCCACTCGCGCCGTCGCCCGCCCAGCCCTTCTGCCGCGAGGTTCACGTCAGGCAGCCCGAACGGCGCCCGGACCTGCCCCATGTGCACCTCACGACGGCGGGTGGGGCCATGTGGGGCGCGGCAGCACCGGCCGCACCGCGAGATTCACGTCGGGCAGGCCCGGGGCGCCGGCACCTGCCCCCTGTGAACCTCGGCGCCGCTCCCCGCACACGAACGCGCCGCCGACCCCACGGGGTCGACGGCGCGTCGGAGAACGGGGTGAGCGGGAGCTACTCCTGCTCGAAACGCTTGCGGAAGCGCTCCTCCATCTTCGTGGTGAAGCGACTCTTGTCCTTCTCACCGGCCGGGGCGGACTTGCCGTCGCCCTCACCGGCGGCCGCCTCACCCTTCTTCCCGCCGGTCGCCGTGATCGCGAGGACCGCGCCGGCGAACATCATGAGGAACCCGATCACGCTGACCACCGGGAACCCACCCGGCGACAGCGACTGGATGAACACGAGACCCATCACGAGGGCGACGACCCCGACGACGAAGAGCACCACGCCTTGAATCCGGCGTCGCCGCGACGGACGGCGGAGCCGGCCCCCACGGACGGTCGACGCGAACTTCGGATCCTCGGCATAGAGCGCGCGTTCGATCTGATCGAGCAAGCGCTGCTCGTGCTCGGAGAGCGGCATGATTCTCCTCCGGCACCGGAACGAGAGCGAGGAACGTCCCCGGGGGAAGGGACGATCGGCACATCGACGTGATGGCTTCCCTCATCGTACGAGCCGTCCGGCAGTCCGACTACCCGGACTGGTGTTCTGCGCGGACGATCATTCTTTCGGCCGGTGAGAGGCTCGCCACGGACCACTCCTCGCGATCATCCGGGCGCACGTGGTGATCTCGGGAGCCTCACGGGCACCCGACTCACGCGGATCTCACCGCACCCGTCAGTCGCCGGTGCGTCGGGCGAGGACGTGGATCCGGGACGCGAGGTCGCGCAGCGGTGGCGTGGTGGCCGCGAGGGCCTCCAGCTCGGCGAGGTCGCCCGGCGCGCCGGCGTCCGGGGCGTGCTCCGGGACCAGGTCGGCCAGGACCCGGTACCCCTGCACCCGCTCCAGGGTGAGCGCCTCCTCCTGCTCGACGAGGGCCGTCACCTCCGCGGTGTCCATCCGTCGCAGGAGTTGGTCGGCCGGACCCCACCGGCCGGCCGGGTCGGCCAGCATCCGGCGGGCCTCCCCCACCCGGCCGCTCACCACACGGGCGAGCACGGCCGCGTACCGGTTCGCCACGAGCAGCGAGACGAGACCGCACGGCGCGGTGGCCGCCGCGAGGGAACGGACCGCGGCCACGGGGTCGTCCACGTATTCCAGCAGGCCGTGCCCGAGGACCAGGTCGGCGTGGACCCCGTCGGTCACCTCGGCCAACGCGTCGACGTCGGCCTGCAGGGCCCGGACCCGGTCGGCGACGCCCGCATCACGCGCGCGGCTGCGCAGCACCGCCAGGGCGTTGGCGCTCGAGTCGACGACGGTGACCTCGCACCCCTCGGCGGCGAGCGGGACCGCCCAGGCGCCGCTGCCCCCGCCCACGTCCAGCACGTGCGGCGCGCCCTCCCCGGCGGCCCGGCGGGCGCGGGCGGCGGCGAGCTCGTCGTACAGGCTCGCGGCCACGACGTCGACGGCCGGGGGCACGGGCGGACGGGCCGGGCGAGCGGTCACGGCCACACCGTAGTGCTCAGCCATCGGGGATCCGCGCGTGAGCCGGTACGTTGCCCCCGTGTACGTGACGGGTGTGCTGAGCCTCAAGGGCGGGGTCGGCAAGACCACCGTCACCCTCGGGCTGGCGGGAGCGGCCGCGAAGCAGGGGCTCCGCACCCTGGTGGTCGATCTGGACCCACAGGGCAATGCCACGACGGCCCTGGAGCCGGGCGAGAGCGAGACCACCGTCGCCGACGCCCTCGAGCACCCCTCCCCCGCCGTGCTCGCCAGCTCGATCGCGCCGAGTTCGTGGGACGACACGGTCGACGTCCTCGTCGGCTCGGAGGACATCGAGCGCCACAACCACCCGGACCCGGGCTCGCAGCGTCTCGGCCGGTTGTCCCGCCTGCTCGCCGCCCTGCCGCGCAGCACCGTCGCGGACCTCGACGACACCGCCCCGCCGCGGCGTGGCACGACGCCCGGCGCGAGCCTCCCGCACTACGAGCTGGTGCTCATCGACTGCCCGCCCTCGCTCGGCCAGCTCACGCGCTCCGCGCTCGTCGCCGTCGACCGCGCGGTCCTGGTCACCGAGCCGACGATCTTCGCCGTGTCCGGGGTCCAGCGCGCCTTCGAGGCCGTCCAGGCCGAACGCGCCCACAACCCGCGCCTGCAGCCCCTCGGGGTATTGATCAACAAGTACCGCGCCCGCTCGGCCGAGCACGAGTTCCGGGTGAACGAGCTGCGCGAGCTGTTCGGCCCGCTCGTGCTCTCCGGGGTGCTGCCCGACCGCACCGCGGTGCAGCAGGCCCAAGGGGCCGGCGTCCCGATCCAGCGTTGGGACACCCCGGGGGCCCGGGAGATCTCGCAGCAGTTCGACGTCCTGCTCGGCCGGATCGTCCGCGCCGGGCACAGCGCGAAGGAGCGACGCGGCCGCCGGACCGGCTGAGCCCTACAGCGGCCGCAGGCCCGCCACCGTGCGCGTGACCAGCGCGAGGAACAGGTCGGCCTGACGCACCATGTCGTCGGCGTCGCGCTGGCCCACCAGCCGCGTCGCCCCCGCCTCGACCGCCGACCGCGTCGACGAGTGCGCGGCGAAGAACGCCGCCCACTCCCCGTACTCGGGCGCGACCGAGGTGAGCAGCGTCCACGCGTCGGTGGGGCGCGACGACCGCTTGGCCGTCGCCCGCACCGCCAGCACGGCGGCCGCCGAGCGCAGCGCGGCGAGGTGGGCGAGCCGGAAGCGCTCGGCCGGGGTGGTCGCGGCCTGGGCCTCACGGAGCCCGTCCCGGGCAGAGCCCAGCAGCGTCACCACCGAGCGCGACGGCGGGGGCGCCGGCGGACGGGGCACGGCCGCCGGGCGACGGTGGGACTCGCCGCGACGCCCCGCTACGGGCGCCCGGCCCGTGGCCCCGGCGCGCCCCGCCGTCCTCGGGGCGGGCGCGGAGGAAGGCGCGGAGGCGTACGCCCCGGTGTCGAACAGGTCGCCGGTGGTGCAGGTGGTCGGAGTGCTCACGGTGTCTCCTCGTGGGACGTGGGTGATCAGGTCAGCCAACGGAGGTCCCAGACCCCCGGGCCGGATCGCATGCGCAGGACGAACTCGCTCGCCGGCAGGTGCGGCTCGTCGGACCGGCGCGCCATCACCCGCCAGCACCGGCACCGGTCGCCCCCGATGGGCATCGCCGACCGGAACGGCCACCGCGACTCCTCGATCCAGCGTTCCTGGACCTCGGTGACCAGGTAGTGGCTGTCCCGCCGGTTGGGCCGGCGGTGGAACTCGACGGGATCCCCGTCGACGCACCGGACCTGCACCGGCGACGGGCTGCGAACCATGCGTCCTCCACGGGCGGCGCGCTCCTCCCCGCCCCCACCTCGTGCGGGGACGGGCTGTGCCTGCCACCGTGGGGAAGCCGGCGGCCGACGCGGCCGACGGGACGCTTCCCCACGTCCCGTCGACCGGCCCTGTCGAACACGTGTTCGACTGCCACGAGTGAACCCTGCCCCGGTGCGGACGTCAAGTCGTCCGGGAGTGGGCGTGATCCGCGACGCCCGGCGTGATGAGATGGCCCGATGGACCGGGAGGCAACGGCGTCGGCGGTACCCGACCTCGGGCCGGGACCGGCACGGACCGCCCGGTGACGGCCGCGCCGGAGGACCCGCACCTGGTCGACCTCGACCCCGCCGACCTCGGACACCGCCTGGACGAGGCCCTCGACCTCTACGTCCGCGCGATGGGCTACCCGCCGGGCACCGCCCGCCAGCGGGCGCCCATGTGGCTGGAGCACTCCCGGCGCGTGGGGTGGCGGGCCGTCGGTGCGGTCGACTCCGAGGACACCCTGCGCGGGATCGCCTACGGCTACCCCGGGGCACCCGGGCAGTGGTGGTACGAGGAGGTACGCCGCGGCCTGCGACGGACCCACCGGCCGTCCCGGGGCACCGGTGGTGGGCTGTTCGGCGCCGGCCTCGGTCGTCTGCTGGGGGACTCCGGCGCGAACCCCGAGACCCCCGACCTGGACCCGTGGCCGCTCGACGACGACCCGGACCGCTACCTCGCCGACTACTTCGAGCTCACCGAGCTCCACGTCCGCACCGACGCGCAGGGCCACGGGCTCGGCGAGGCCCTGCTGCGCCGCCTGCTGGAGCGGGCCGACGCCGGGCACGTCCTGCTGTCCACCCCGGAGGCCCCGGTACCGACCCGGGCGTGGCTGCTCTACCGCCGGTGCGGCTTCCGCGACCTCCTGCGCCACCACCGCTTCTCCAGCGACCCGCGCCCGTTCGCGGTGCTCGGCCGGACACTCCCCCTCGAGCCCGCCGACCGTCCCTGAGCGCGTTCACGCCGAGACCGTCGGACCCGCCTGGCACGATGTTCGACGTGCCCACCCGCCGCCGGAGCTCCCTGATCCTGTTCGCCGTCGTCCTGACGCTGGTGGGGCTGCTCGGCACCGGGTGCGTCCGGGTGCGCGCCGGGCTCGCGGTGTCCCCGGAGGACACCGTGTCCGGCGCGATCGACGTCGGGACGCCCGACGGCACGCCGGCCGGGAACGGTCCGCCGCTGCAGGTCCCGTCGGACCTCTCCGGCGACGTCACGATCACCCGCTACGAGCAGGACGGCTACGTCGGCTCGCACGTCGTGTTCGAGGACCTCTCGTTCGACGACGTCTCCCGGCTGCTCCCCCAGCTCAGTCCCACCACCTCGTCGGCGATCCGGCTGCAGCTGCGCCGGGCGGGCGACCGGGTGGTGCTCTCCGGCCAGGTCGACCTCACGCGGGTGGCGCCGGAGAGCGCCGACGTCCAGCTGAAGATCGCCTTCCCGGGCACCGTGCGCCAGACCGACGGCACGCAGTCCCAGGGCGTGGTGAGCTGGACGTTCACCCCGGGGCAGGTCGGCGAGGTCAACGCCGTCGCCGAGTACCCCGACCCCGACGCGCCGTCGTGGGTCAGCTGGGCCCTGCTGCTCACCGCCGTCGTCCTGGTGGCGGCCGGCGTGGTGTTCGCGCTCGCCGCCGCGACGCGCCCCCGGGTCGACCGGCGGGCGCGCCGCTGACGCGGCGGCACCGGGCACGCCACCCACGCGACTGCACCCGGCACACCACCCGCGCGACGGCACCCGGCACGCCACCCACGCACGCACCGGGCACGCCGCCGCCGACGCGGCGGCCGAGCCCGGCAGACCTCAGACGGAGGGCGTGAGCCCGAGCCGCTGGACCACGTCCACCACGGCCGGGTGGCGGTTCATGCTGATGTAGTGAATGTTGCCGACGCCCTCGTCGAACATCCGCTGGGAGAGCTCGACGCACAGGTCGATCCCCGCCTCGCGGAACCCGGCCGCGTCGTCCACCAGGGGCTCCAGCCGCTCGGACATCGCGCTCGGCAGCGCCGCCCCCGAGAAGTCGGCCCCGCGCTCCATCGCCTTCGGCGTGGTGATCGGCATGAGCCCCGGCATGATCGGGATCTCGCAGCCCGCGGCGGCGATGCGGTCACGCATCCGGAGGAACTGGTCGGCGTCGTAGAACATCTGGGTGATCGCGAACTCCGCGCCCGCCTTCACCTTCTGCACGAAGAACCGCGTGTCGGAGTCCTCGTCGCCGGACCGCGGGTGCAGGTACGGGAACGCCGCGACGCCGACGCAGAACGTGCCGAGGCGCCGGACCATGTGGACCAGTTCCTCGGTGTAGGAGAAGCCCGCGGGATGCGGGACCCACTCGGCGTCCTTGTCGTTCGGCGGGTCCCCCCGGATCGCGAGGACGTTGGAGATGCCGGCCTCGGCGTACGAGCCGATGACGTGGCGCAGGTCGTCCATCGAGGCGTCCACCGCGGTGAGGTGGGCCATGGCGGTGAGGGTCGTGTCGGTCGCGATCCGCCCGGTGGTGCGGACGGTGCGGTCGCGGCTCGATCCCCCCGCGCCGTAGGTGACCGAGACGAACGCCGGATCCAGGGGCTCGATCGAGCGCACCGTGTTCCAGAGCGTCCGCTCCGCCTCGTCGGTCTTCGGGGGGAAGAACTCCACCGAGAAGGTCGGCGTCCCGCGCTGGATCCGCTCCATGACAGTGGCCATCCGGTGACCATACGTGTACGGGCGTCGCGCGTGGGGCTTTCGTGTGACGGTCGACGCGAGCCCTTGCGCCCGCCCAGCCGGTGCGTCGTGGGTTCCCTAGTGTGGCGGACGCCGACGGTGGAGGGAGACCGGATGACCGCAGGTTCTACGCTGCACGCGGGTACCGCGGCGCAGGGGACGACGCCAGTCGGGGCGGTCGAGGCCGATCTGCCGGCCGCCGTCACCGCCGCACTGGACCGCTTCCTCTCGGTCCGCCGCGAGACCTGCGCCGATCTCGCACCGGAGTTCGTCGACGCGGTGGACGACCTCTGCACCTTGGCCCTCGGCGGCGGGAAGCGGCTGCGTCCCACCTTCGCGTGGTGGGGCTGGCGCGGTGCCGGCGGGGACCGGGTCGCGAACCCCGACGCGGACGTCGTCCTGCGCACCGTCTCCGCCCTCGAGCTGGTCCAGGCCTGCGCCCTCATCCACGACGACCTGATCGACGACTCCGACCTGCGCCGCGGCATCCCGACGGTGCACTCCCGGTGGACCGCCCGGCACGCCGAGCGGGACTGGATCGGTTCCTCCGAGCGCCTCGGCTCGGCGATCGCGGTGCTCGTGGGCGACCTCGCCCTCGCCTGGTCCGACGACATGCTGCGTTCGGCCGGCCTCGACGCCGACACCCTGGCGCGCGTGGCCCCGGTGTGGGACGCGATGCGCACCGAGATGCTGGCCGGCCAGTTCCTCGACGTCGTGGGCCACGCGACCGACCAGGCCACGCCGGAGGGCGTCCTGCGGATCAGCCGCTACAAGACCGCGGCCTACACCATCGAACGCCCCCTGCACCTCGGCGCGGCGCTCGCGGGCGCCGACGACGCGCTCGTCTCCGCCTACCGCCGGTTCGGTACCGACCTCGGCATCGCCTTCCAGCTCCGCGACGACGTGCTCGGCGTCTTCGGGGACCCCGCCGTCACCGGGAAGCCCGCCGGCGACGACCTGCGCGAGGGCAAGCGGACCCTGCTCGTCGCCCTCGCCCGTCGGCACCCCGACCAGGAGGCCGCCGCCCCCGTCGAGCACGCGCTCGGCCGCGACGACCTCACCCCGGACGACGTCGAGGCCGCCCGCCGCGCGCTGGTGGAGCTCGGCGTCGTCGACGAGGTGGAGGAACGCATCACCACCCTCACCGCGTCCGCCCTGGACGCGCTCACCACGGTCGAGATCGAGCCCGAGGCGTGCGAGCACCTCACCGCGCTCGCGACGAAGGCCACCCGGAGGAGCTTCTGATGGCGGGCGGGAATCACGTCGTCGTCGTGGGCGCCGGCCTCGGCGGGCTCACCGCGGCGCTGCACCTGCGCGGCGCGGGCCGCGAGGTCACCGTGGTCGAGCGCGACCCCTTCGCCGGCGGTCGCGCCGGGCGGATCGATCTTCCCGACGGCAGGGGTGGGGCCTTCCGGCTCGACACCGGCCCGTCGGTCATCACGATGCCCGACCTGCTCGAGGAACCGCTGACCGCCGTCGGCGAGAAGCTGGGCGACCGGCTCGACCTGGTTCGCCTCGACCCCGCCTACCACGCCCGGTTCGCCGACGGGTCGGAGCTGCGGGTCCACACCGACGGTGACGCCATGGAGCAGGAGATCCGGGAGCGGGTCTCGGCCCGCGACGCCGACGGCTACCGGCGGCTGCGCGCGTGGCTGACGGAGCTCTACGGCGTCCAGATGGCCACGTTCATCGACGCCAACTTCGACTCCCCGCTCGACGTCCTCTCCCCCGATCTCGTCCGCCTCGGCCTGCTCGGTGGCTTCGGGCGGCTCGGCCCGCGGATCGCGAAGTTCATCGACGACGAGCGCCTGCGCCGCATCTTCTCCTTCCAGGCCCTCTACGCCGGGGTGCCGCCGGCCAAGGCGCTGGCCGCCTACGCGGTGATCGCCTACATGGACACGATCGCCGGGGTCTACTTCCCGAAGGGCGGGGTGCGCGCGCTGCCGCAGGCCTACGCCGACGCCGCGGTCTCGGCCGGCGTGACGTTCCGGTACGGCACCACCGTCACCGGCCTGACCCGCAGCGGGTCGCGGGTCACCGCCGTCGAGACCGACGACGGGTCGATCCCGGCGGACGCCGTGGTGCTCACCCCCGACCTCCCCGTCGTCCACCGCATGCTCGGCCGCACCCCGCGACGCGCGGTACCGCTGCGCTGGTCGCCGTCGGCGTACGTCGTCCACCTCGGGCTCGACCGGCCGATGACCGACCTCGGCCACCACACGATCTCCTTCGGCGACGCCTGGGCGTCGACCTTCGACGAGATCATCACCGACGGCCGGCTGATGTCCGACCCGTCGTTGCTGATCACCCGGCCGACCGCCACGGACCCGACGCTCGCCCCCGCCGGCGGCGACTACGTCTCGGTGCTGGCGCCCTGCCCGAACCAGGACACCGCCCCCGACCTCGACTGGGACCGGGTGGGCCCGCGCTACCGCGACGAGCTGCTCGGCGTCCTCGCCGGCCGCGGGATCGACCTCGGGGACCACGTCGTCGCCGAGCACCGCATCTCCCCCGCCGACTGGGCCGGGATGGGGATGGCCGCCGGCACCCCGTTCTCCGCGGCGCACACGTTCGCGCAGACCGGCCCGTTCCGGTCGAGCAACCGGATCCGCGGCGTCGAGAACGCCTTCCTCGCGGGATGCGGCACGACGCCCGGCGTCGGCGTCCCCACGGTGGTCGTCTCGGGCAAGCTCGCGGCCGAGCGGGTCGCCACGCTCGGCCGTTCATGACGACGGGTACGGCCGCCCCGCCGCGCGGGGCGGCGGCGGAGCTGGACGCCGCGGGGATCACCACGCCCGCCCTGCGGGGCGCCTACGCCCGGTGCCGGGCCCTGAACGCCGAGCACGGCCGGACGTACTTCCTGGCCACCCGGCTGCTCACCCCGGCCCAGCGGCCGGCGATCCACGCGCTGTACGGCTTCGCGCGGATGGCCGACGACGTGGTCGACGCCCCCGGCGCGGCCACGGTCGCCGAGGTCGTGGCCCGGATCGAGGAGATCCGGGCGCGGATGCGGGTGGCCCTGTCCGGCGAGCGCGACGTCCTCACCGACGAACCGGTCGTCGCCGCCCTGGCCCACACCGTCGAGCGCTACGCCATCGACCACCGGTACTTCGAGGACTTCATGGACTCGATGGCGATGGACCTGACGGTCACCGACTACCCGACGTTCGACGACCTCGCGGTGTACGTGCACGGGTCGGCCGCCGTGATCGGGCTGCAGGTCCTGCCGGTCCTGGGCACGGTGGTCCCGCGCGCGGAGGCCGAGCCGTCGGCGGCGGCCCTCGGCGTGGCCTTCCAGATCACGAACTTCCTGCGCGACGTCGGGGAGGACCTCGACCGGGGCCGCATCTACCTGCCCGCCGACGAGCTGGCCGCGTTCGGCGTGGACCGCGAGCTCCTCACCTGGTGCCGGGAGCGGCGGTACACCGACCCGCGGGTGCGGCGCGCGATCGCGCACCTCGTCGCCCGGACCCGGGCGATCTACCGGCGCGCCGACGCGGGGATCGCCCTGCTCGACCCGGTCTCGCGGCCCTGCGTGCGTACCGCGGCGGTGCTCTACGGCGGGATCCTCGACGAGATCGTCGCGGCGGACTACGACGTGCTCGCCCACCGGGTGGTCGTCGGCAACGCCCGTCGGGCCGCCGTCGCGGGCCCGGGGCTGCTGCGCGCGGTCGCCGCCCGCCACCGCCCCGGGGTCCGTCGCCGCACCCGATGAGCGCACGGCACTCCCGCGCACGTCGAGGCTGCGACGGTGCCGCTGGCTCGTCAGGGTGGACGCCGTGACCGACGAGCTGGTCCTCGCCTTCGACGCCGACTGCCACCGCTGTCGGGCGGTCGCCGCAGAGGTCCGACGACGGGTCGGTGACGCCGGGCTCGAGGTGCTGCCGCTGCGCGACTACCGCGTGCAGCAGTGGCGGGCCGAGGTCTACGGGGCCGACCCGCCGCACGCCCCGACGCTGCTGGCGGTGACGGTCGTGGACGGGGTCGACCAGGTGCGCGCGTGGCACGGACCCGCCGTCGTGGCCGGGCTGCTGCGGACCCTCGGGGCGCGGCGCACCGCCGCGCTCGCCCCCGTCGTGGGGACCCTGCTCAGAAAGCCATCGCCTGCGCGCGGCGCTTGACCTCCCCGCCGCGGTCCGAGCGCAGCGCCTCGACGGGCGCGCCGGGCAGCGTCGGGTCCTCCTGGAAGAGCCACCGGAGGATCTCGGCGTCGGTGAACCCGCCGTCGCGCAGCAGCGTGATGAGGCCGGGCAGGCCCTTCACCACCCCGGAGTCGACGAGGAAGGCGGCCGGGACGATCCACTTGTCGCCCTCGCGGACGCCGAGGAGCTGGCCCTGCTTGATCATCTGGCTGACGCGGGTGCGGGGCACGCCGAGTCGCTCGCCGGCCTCGGCGAGGGTGAGGGCTTCGATCTCTCGGCCCACGAGAGCGGTCAGTGCGGCGGTCATCGCCGCACACTGTGCCAGAGCGCGCGCGGCTCGACATCAGTCTTCGGGGAAAGCCGCTGCCGCGCGTCGTCGGCGACGCGCCGCCACCCGCGCGCCTAGCATCCGACCATGCCGCGCGACACCGCCCCGGGGACCGTCCGCACGGTGCTCGACGGGCGCTACCGGGTCGGCGAGGTGATCGCGCGCGGCGGGATGTCGACCGTGCACCGGGGCACCGACCTGCGCCTCGACCGGCCGGTCGCCGTGAAGATCATGGAGCCGTCCCTGGCGTCCGACCCGGTCTTCGTGCGCCGCTTCGAACGCGAGGCCCGCGCGGCCGCCCGGCTGAGCCACCCCGGGATCGTCGCGGTGCACGACCAGGGCCGGCACTCCGACGGCACGATCTTCCTGGTCCTCGAGCTGGTCGAGGGCGGGACGCTGCGCGACGTGATCCGCGAGCAGGTCCGACTCGCGCCGGCGACCGCCCTCACCGTGGTGGAGCAGGTGCTCGCGGCGCTGTCGGTGGCGCACCGGATGGGCATGGTGCACCGCGACGTGAAGCCGGAGAACGTGCTCGTGTCGACCACCGGAGTGCTCAAGGTCGCCGACTTCGGGCTGGTCGCCGCCGCGTGGGACGGCGCCGCCGACGGCTCGCTCGACACGGGCGGCTCCACCTCCGACGACCTCATCCTCGGCACCGCCGCCTACCTCGCCCCCGAGCAGGTCCAGCACGGCCGCACCGACGAGCGCAGCGACGTGTACGCCGCCGGGGTGATGCTGTTCGAGCTGCTCACGGGCGTGCCGCCGCACGACGGGGACACCGCGCTCTCCGTCGCCTACCGGCACGTGAACGTCGACGTGCCCGCCCCGTCCACCCGCGCGCCGGGGATCCCGCGGGCCCTGGACCGGCTCGTCGTCGACGCCACCCGCCGGGACCCCGACGACCGCGTGGAGAGCGCCGCCGCCTTCCTCGAGCAGGCCCGCCGGGCGCGCCGGGCGGAGGGCCTGCCGTTCGCCCCGGTCGGTCCGCCGCAACGGCGCCGGACCGCCGCCGCTCCCCCGCCGCACACCGGCACCCGTGTCTTCACCGGCCCCACGCCGCGCGCCCCCGTCGACGACCCGCCGCCCGCGCCCGAGCCCGAGCCCGAGGAGGAGCCGGACCCGCCGTCGAGGAGCGACCGCAACACCGACGTGGTGGACCGCGTGGAGCGGCACGCCCGCCGTCGGGACCGCATCCGGTCCCGACGGGTCTTCGTCGCGTGGGTGCTGGCCGTGATCGCCGTCAGTGTCGGCTCGGGGATCGTCGGCTGGGGTCTGGGGACCCCCTAGTCACCGGCCTAGTTCCGCAGCATCTCCGCGATGAGGAAGGCGAGTTCGAGGGACTGCTGGGTGTTCAGGCGGGGGTCGCAGGCGGTCTCGTAGCGGCCGGCGAGGTCGGTGTCGGAGATCTCCTGGGCGCCGCCGAGGCACTCGGTGACGTTCTCCCCGGTGAGCTCGACGTGGATGCCGCCGGGGTGGGTGCCCAGGCGGTGGTGGACCTCGAAGAAGCCCTGGACCTCGTCGACGACCTGGTCGAAGTGCCGCGTCTTGAACCCGGTGGTGGCCTCGTAGGTGTTGCCGTGCATCGGGTCGCACTGCCAGATCACCTGGTGCCCGGAGGCGGTGACCTTCTCCACGATCCCCGGCAGCACCTCGCGGACCTTGCCCGCGCCCATCCGGGAGATCAGGGTGAGCCGGCCGGGCTCGTGGTTCGGGTCGAGCCGCTCGACGTACTCCACGGCCTGCTCCGGGGTGGTGCCCGGGCCGATCTTGAGCCCGATCGGGTTGGCCAGCAGCTCGGCGAAGGCGATGTGGGCGCCGTCGAGGGCGCGGGTCCGTTCCCCGATCCACAGGAAGTGCGCGCCCAGGGAGAAGAGCCGCGGGTCGTCGTCGCCGCGACGGGTGGAGTCCAGGCGCAGCAGGGCCCGCTCGTAGTCCAGCACCAGCGCCTCGTGGCTGGCGTAGATCTCGGTGGAGTGCAGCGAGTGGTCGGTGACCCCGCACGCGGACATGAACCGCAGCGCCCGGTCGATCTCGGCGGCGACGGCCTCGTAGCGCTCGCCGGCGGCGGAGTTCGCGACGAACTCGCGGTTCCAGTCGTGGACCTCGTGCAGGTCGGCCATCCCGCCCGAGGTCAGCGCCCGGGTCAGGTTCATCGCCGCCGAGGCGTTGGCGTAGGCGCGGATCATGCGGCCCGGGTCGGGGATGCGGAGCTCGGCGTTGCCGGCCAGCGAGTTGACCATGTCCCCGCGGTAGGACGGCAGGCCGAACGCGTCGACGTCGGAGGACCGCGGCTTGGCGTACTGCCCGGCGATGCGTCCGATCTTGACGACGGGGGTCGAGGCGCCGTAGGTCAGCACCACCGCCATCTGCAGCAGCGTGCGGATGTTGCCGCGCAGGTGCGGCTCGGTGTTGTCGGCGAAGGTCTCCGCGCAGTCCCCGCCCTGCAGCAGGAACGCCTCCCCGCGGGCCACCGCGGCGAGCTGGCCGCGCAGCCGGTCGATCTCGGCCGGGACGGTGATCGGTGGGACGTGCTCGAGCACCGTCCGCGCGTCGGTCACCGCCGACGGGTCCGGCCAGGCGGGCTGCTGCGCCGCCGGCCTCGAGAGCGCAGCGTCCAACCGCTCCCGCATCTCGGCGGGGAGCGGGGGCAGGCCGGGCAGGGCATCCACGGGCAGGTCGACGGACCACACGAGGGATCAGCCTACTGTCACGCCACCCGGTGCTGGATCGGTTCCCCTCGGAGGAAGCGACCGACGTTCGTCACGAAGCCCCGCGCCATCCCGGCGTACGACTCCTCGGTGATGCCGCCGACGTGCGGGGTGACCAGGACGTTGTGCCCCAGCAGCTCGTCGTGGGGGTCGATCGGCTCGACCCACGTGACGTCGAGCCCCGCCCCGGCCAGGCGTCCGGAGGCCAGCGCGGCCAGGAGCGCGTCGCGGTCGACGACGGGGCCGCGCGCCACGTTGACCACGTGCCCGGCGGGGTTCAGGGCCGCCAGCGCGGCGTCGGCGACGATGCCCCGCGTCTCCTCGGTCAGCGGGCAGGCCACGACGAGGTCGTCGCACCCGGCCAGGGCGGCGGGGAGGTCGCCGCGGCGGTACTCGTCGACGACCGCGGACGCCTCCGGGTACGCGGCGGCCTCCCGGCGCCCGATGCCGACCACGCGGACGCCGAACGCCCGCAGCCGCGTGGCCACCTCGACCCCGATGTCCCCGGTGCCGAGGACCGCCACCGTCCGGCCGCGCAACGTGCTGCCCATGGGCGCCCCGACGACCTTCTCGGCCACACCCGCCCGCGCCTCCTCGTAGCGGCGCAGCAGGGCCAGCAGCAGGAGCAGGGCGATCTCGGCGACGGCCGTGGCGTTCCCGGACGAGCCGCCGGGCACGTTGGCGACCGGGATCCCCCGCTCGCGGGCGGCGTCGAGGTCGACCCCGGAGACCCCCACCCCGAACTGCTGGACCAGACGCGCCCCGCAGGCGTCGATCAACGGGCCGTCGATCGTGCTGCCCAGCGGGGCGAGCACGTCGGCCGGCACGGGGGCGGAGTGGGGCACGTCCACCAGCTCGGCCCCGTCCAGCTCCGGGATCGCGAGGTCCGCCAGCGCCTCGGTGAGACACCGGCGGACCTCCGGGAAGCCGCCACCGACCAGCCCGATGCGCACGCCCGGCATCATCGCGCTAGACGGGCTCGGCCACGAACACGGGGATCTCGCGGTCGGTGGCCTCCTGGTAGTCGGCGTACGACGGGTAGGCCGCGACGGCCCGCTCCCACCACTGCGCGCGCTCCTCGCCCTCGACGATCCGGGCGCGGTAGGTCTTCGTCTCCCGGCCGTCCTGGATCGGGAACTCCGGGTTCGCGACGATGTTGTGGTACCAGGTCGGGTGCTCGTCCGCCCCGCCCTTGGACGCGACGATCGCGTAGTCGCCGTCGTGCTCCACCCGCATCACGGGGGTGTGCCGCAGCTTGCCGGTCTTCGCCCCGCGGAGGGTCATCAGGATGATCGGCGACCCCTTGACCGTGATCCCCTCGGTCGTCCCGGTGCGCTCGATCTGCTCGATCTGCTCGCGCACCCAGTCGGTCGCGTTCGTCTCCACCTGCTCGCTCATACGCGGGGGAACCCGGCCCCGCGGACGATCATTCCGGGTCGCCCATGCGTGCGCGCCAGATCTCGTCGATGACCTTCCACTTGACGAGGTTGTGCCGGGCGTCGGCGAGGGCGTCGTGCGCGTCCGGCGGGGCCGGCGGGAGCTCGGGACGCCCGACGTCGTCCCAGCGCTGCCGCAGGTCACGGGTGAAGCGCGGGAGGTTGCGCGGCAGGTCGGGCATCGCGCCCCAGAGCTGGGCGACGACCACGTGGTCGTACGGCGCGTTCCACGCCCAGAGCTCGACCGCGCCCGGACCCGCCGTCACGAAGGCGTGGAAGTCCTCGCGCAGCTGCAGCCGGCTGCGCCAGGCGGGGTCCGACGACGGCGGGAGCTTGTCCAGCACGTTCTTCCGGACCCACGGACCGGCCTTCATCGGGTCGAACGCCCGCGAGATCGCGTAGAACTCGCCGCCGTGTTCGTCGACCGCCCCGAGGGAGACGAGGTCGATCGTCGTCCCGTCCTCGATGAACTCGCAGTCGTAGAAGATCCGTGCCACGGCGCCCGATTCTGTCAGGCGGCCTCCGCGTCCCCCGCGCTCTCCTTGGCCTTCGACGCGTAGACGTCCACGTACTCCTGCCCGGAGAGCGCCAGGATGGCGTCCATGACCTCGTCGGTGATGGCCCGCTCCACCTGACGGTCGTCGGCGATGCCGGCGTAACGGGAGAAGTCGAGCGGGCGGCCGATCGCGATCGTGATCTTCACCGGGCGCCAGAAGCGGGAGCCGACCGGGTTCGCGCGGTCGGTGCCGATCATGGCCACCGGCACCACCGGCACCCCGGCCTCGAGCGCCATGCGGGCGACGCCGGTGCGGCCCTTGTAGAGCCGGCCGTCGGGCGAGCGGGTGCCCTCGGGGTAGATCCCGAACAGCCGTCCCTCCCGCAGCACCCGGATGCCGGTGTCGAGGGCGGCACGGGCGGCACGGCCGTTGCCGCGCTCGATGGGGACCTGGCCCATGCCGGTGAAGAACCAGCGCTGCAGGGTGCCGACCGGACCCGGCGTCGTGAAGTACTCCGCCTTGGCCGGGAAGGCCATCCGCCGCGGCACCATGAGCGGGAGGACGAAGGAGTCGAGCACCGCGAGGTGGTTCGACGCGACCAGGGCCCCGCCCGTACGCGGCAGGTGGTCCGCCCCGCGGACCTCCGGCCGGAACGCCGCCCGCATCAGCGGGCCCATGAAGACCCACTTCATCAACCAGTAGAGCACCGCTGTCCCCTCGCCAGACCGCACGGATGTCGCAGCCTAGGCAGGGGCGTGTCGCCGGACAACGACAGCGCGTCAGGGCCGCCCACCGACCGGCCACCGACGACACCACCGGATCGGGCACCTGCACGTACCGCGCGGGTGTGGGACGTGACACGATGGGCGCCGGGCGTCCTCGCGCCCGAAGTCGTCGTGGAGGCACGAGTGCCGGTGATGCCGGGGGCGGAGCCCTTCTCCGCCGATCCCGAGGGCGCCGAGATCGGCGTGGTGCTCTCGCACGGGTTCACGGGGTCCCCGCAGAGCATGCGCCCCTGGGGCGAGCACCTCGCGGCCGAGGGGATCGCGGTGCGCGGCCCGCGGCTGCCCGGGCACGGGACCCGGTGGCGCGACATGCAGGCGACCCGCTGGCCGGACTGGTACGGCGAGATCTCCCGGGCCGTCGACGAGCTGCTGGAGCGGTACCGCTCCGTGTTCGTCTTCGGGCTCTCGATGGGCGGCACGCTGACGCTGCGCGTGGCCGAGGAGTACGGCGACGCGATCACCGGGATCTGCCTGGTCAACCCGTCGGTGACCACCCTGCGCCGGGACGCCGCCTTCGCCCGCTACCTGGCCCGGCTGTGGCCCTGGGCGCCCGGGGTGGCCAACGACGTCGCGAAGCCCGGCGTCACCGAGCTCGGCTACGACCGGGTGCCGCTGAAGGCGTTCGTGTCGCTCACCGAGCTCTGGGCCCTCGTCCGCGACGATCTCCCCCGCGTGACCAGCCCGGTCCTGCTCTACCGCTCCACGGCCGACCACGTCGTGGAACCGGTGAACGCCCGCCTGGTGCTCGACGGGGTCTCGGCCACCGACGTCACCGAGGTCGTCCTGCACGACAGCTACCACGTGGCCACGCTCGACCACGACGCCCCGAGGATCTTCGCCGGCAGCACCGAGTTCGCCCGCCGGCTGCACGCCACCCGCGCCGAAGCAGGGAACCCCGCATGAACACCCCCGAGCCCGAGGACGAGGCCGGCTCCGGTCGTCCCGCCGACGCCCGGCACTTCTCCGAGCCCGCCGACGTCGACGCGGCGTTCGCCGCGATCGTGGCGGAGTGGGCCGCCGCCGACGCGCCGCGCTGGCCCGTCGTCCCCGACGAGGGGCCGTCCTCCGGGATCGGCGTGGCCACGCCCCCGCAGGGGCAGCCCTCCGCGCACCCGGAGCGGCCGGCCGACGAGCTGTTCGCGCCCGCCCCGTCGCCGACCCCGGAGTCGTCCACGCCGCCGCCCGCGCCCGTCCGGCCGCACCCGCCGGCGCGGCCGCAGGACGACCACTTCGTCCCGCCGGAGCCGCCCCCGCTGCCCCGGATCGGGCTCTCCAGCCTGTTCGGGCTGCTGCTGCTCGTCGCGGGCGTCGTGCTCCTCGCCCTGCCCGCACTCGTGGGTGGCGTGGCCGGGCTCGGCATCGTGCCGGGCCTGCTGGCCATGGCCGCGGGCCTGGGGTGGCTCGTCGTCGGGATGCGGCGGCCGTCGGAGTCCGACGACCCCGACGGCACCCTCTAGAGCGCCCGCTCCCCCGCGTCCAGCGCGGCGCCGATCATGCCGGCGTCGCCGCCCAGGACCGCCGCCCGCACGTCGGCCAGCCGACGGTGGCCCCGGCCGGTGACCTCGTCGGCGTACGTGCGGCGGGCGTCGTCGAGGTAGAGCTCCGCCGACGCCGACACCTCGCCGCCGATGACGACGACGTCGGGGTCGAAGGTGTCCGCCACGAGGGCCAGCCCCCGCCCCAGCCAGGCCGCGAAGTCGGCGACGACCCGGCGGGCCAGCAGGTCCCCGGCCGCCGCGGCCTGCGCGACGTCCCGCCCGGAGAGCGGGAGACCCCGCTCCCACGTGGCGCGGAGGGTGGAGAAGTCCTCGCTCGCGGAGACGACCTCGTCGGCGCTCGCCCCGAGGGCCGTCCCGCTGCAGTAGCGCTCCAGGCAGCCGCGCTTGCCGCACGGGCACGGGCGGCCGTCGGGCACGACGACGATGTGACCCAGCTCCGGCGCGACGCCGAAGGCCCCGCGGAACACGTGGCCGTCGACGACCAGCGCGGCCCCGATCCCGGTGCCCAGCGCGACGAGGACCGCGACCCGCGCCCCGGCCGCGGCCCCCACGCGGTGCTCGGCGAGGCCGGCCGCGTTCGCGTCGTGCTCGAGGGTCACGGGCAGCCCGAGACGGTCGGTCATCCGGTCGACGACGGGCTCGTCCCGCCACGGCAGGTGGGCACCGAAGGACACCGACCGCCGCTCCGGGTCGACGAAACCGGCGACCGCGAGCCCGACCGCCCCGACCTGGTGGTCGGTGGCGCGGGCCTCGCCGGAGAGGTGGTCGACGAGCTTCGCGACCGTCTCGTCCAGCTCCCCGGACTGCCGCGGCGTCGCGGCGACCCGGCTGGCGAGCAGCGTGCCGTCGCCGGCGACGAGTCCCGCCTTGACCGTGGTGCCCCCGATGTCGACCCCGACGGTCAGCACGGGCGGGGCCGGCGCCGGACGGGGATGTGCTGCACGCCGCGGCGGCCCGGGACGCCCCGGAGGACGGGACCGGTCGCCACCACGGGTTCGGCGGCGTCGTCCGCCGCGGTCGGCGCCCCCGCCGTGTGCCGCGGGCTCGGGCGCGGGCCGCGGCGGCCGGTGGGCCGGTCGGTCGCGGACCGCGGATCCCCGACGGCGGGCTCGGGGGCGGGCTCCGGCGTCGGGTCGGGGGTGGCGTCGGACGGCCGCGCGAAGCCGACCGGCGGAGTCGGGTCGAACGTGGCGTGGGGCGCGACGTCCCACGGGACGTCGGACCAGGTCGGGGCGCCCCACTCGGCCGGCCACGCGGGCGGCGTGGTGCTCGCCGGTGTCGGGGTGGGGCCCTCGGCGGCCGCGGGGGCCGGCGCCGGGTGGGCGTGGTGGTCGTGCGCCCCGGTCGCGTGGCTCTGCACCAGCAGCCGCAGCAGGACCAGGAGCCCGGAGGCCTGCTCCGCGAGCGTGGCCGTCAGCTCGGGCTGTTCGCCGCGCAGGGCTGCCACGAGCGCGCACACCGGGCACCAGCTGCAGGGGCCCGGGCTCTGCCGCGGTCGCTCCCCGCCGTCGGGACGCGGGCCGCGCGGCCCCTCGACGCGCGTGCCGACCCAGTCGAGCAACGTCGTGGCCGTCTCCCGCGCCTCGCGGGCGAGGCGCTCCCGGGCCACCCGGTCGGCATCCGTCGTCATCGTCGGGTCCCCCCGTTCCCCCGGACGTTCATCGCATCCAGACCGCGGGGTCGGGGCGGAACGCGATCGAGAGCACGTCGTCGTCGAGCTCGGCGGCGACGACCTCGCACCGCCGCAGGACCGGGGGCAGGGCCACCGTCCGGCGCCGGCGGCCGACCGTCACCGCGAGGTCGTCCCCGATGCGCGCGAGGTCGACCTCGCCGTCGCCGATCCCCGGGACCTGCAGGTCCAGCTCGTACTCGCTGTCCACCGACGTCCCCTCGCCCGCGGTGCGGCGCAGTTCCATCAGTGGCCGCGCGCCGACGCCCTCGAGCGGGTCGTCGGTGCCGTAGAGGTCCTCGGCGAGCTCGGCGAGCTCGGCCACCCCGACCGGTTCACCGGCCCGGTGGGCGACGGTCCGCAGGCCGACCCCGGTGCCCGCCGTCAGCTCCGCGAGCTCGGCGAGGACGCCGTCCTGCTCCCCGCGGCGGACCCGGAGCCACTGCACGGCGGCGCTGCGACCGGCACCCGGGTCGGGCACCAGGCGGTTCGCGATGAGGCCGTCGACGTGGAGCTCGTGCAGGGCCAGCGCGGTGATCGTGCGCCGGGTCTCCGCGGCGACCACCCGCTCCGGGGTGAGCACCAGGCGGATCGTGGTGGTCGACCGGTCGGCCAGCATCGCGCGCAGGCCGGAGAGCTGCTCGGCCAGGCGGGACAGCGACGCCGCGGCCGCATCCCACTTCGCGACGGTGGCCCCGCTCCCGGCGAGCCCCGCGAGGACGCCGCGCACGGCGCGGCGGTGTGCGGGGAAGAGCCGCTCCAGGTAGCCCCCGAAGGCCTCCGGGAGGCTCAGCAGCCGCAGGGTCTCCGCCGTGGGGCCGCAGTCGACGACCACGACCTCCCACGGCCCGTCCTCGGTGGCGCGGCGGACCTGCTCGAGGGCGAGGAGATCCTCGACGCCGGGCAGGACGGTGAGCTCGTCGGCGACGATGTCCTCGACGCCGGCGCCGGCCAGCAGCGTGCGCAGCTGGGCCCGCAGCGGCTCCCAGGCCTCGTCGACGAGCGCGCGGGTGTCCACGTGCGCGGCGAACAGGCCGGGGAGGGCCACCCCGTCGATCTCGGTCGGCTCGCCGCCCAGCGGGACGTCGAAGGCGTCCCCGAGGGAGTGCGCCGGGTCGGTCGAGAGCACCAGGACCTTACGTCCCGACCGCGCGAGCGCGACCGCGGTGGCCGCCGCGGTCGTCGTCTTCCCGACCCCGCCCTTGCCGGTGAAGAGCAGGACCCGCACTAGCCCTCCACGCGTCGCTTGAGACCGGTCAACGCCGTGTCCATGATCCTCTTCTCGGCGCGGCGCTTGATCAGGCCGGGCATGGGGACCGCCAGGTCCACCGACAGCGTGTAGGTCACGGTCGTCTCCTTCTCGGAGCCCTCGAGCCGGTAGCGCCCGCGCTGGCCGCGCTGCATCTGCCCGGACACGAGGTCCCAGGTGACGCCGTCGTCGACCCAGTCGTACGCCAACACGTAGGTGTCCTTGAGCGGACCGGCGTCCAAGGTGAACCGGACCTGTTCGGGGCGGCCCTCGTCGTCGTGCGTGAGGACCTTCGCCGAGGTGATCGAGTCCGCCCACTCAGGATAAGCGGGGAAGTTCGCGATCACGTCGAGCACGGCCGTCGGACCGGCCGCGATGGTGATGGACTGCGTGGACTCGTCCGCCATGGCGCCGAAGGTTACCGCCGGGGGGTCGCCGGTCTCCGCCCGCCGTCGTCCTCGCCACGCCCGGGGTGGGTGTGAGGCGGCCGTGATGTCGCGTGGGTCACCACCGGGCCACCGCCGGAGTCCCCCGGCGCCGGAAGTGCCCGACGTTCAGGCACTCGGTGTGACCGATCCGTGCACGGGTGGTGAGCGGGGCGTGCACGTGGCCGTAGAGGGCGAGGCGGGGCCGGGTGGCCCGGATCTGCTCCAGGAGCGCGGGCGAGGTCAGCTCGTGCGTGCGGGCCACCACGTCGTAGGCCAGCTCGGCGACGGCGGGCGGGGCGTGGCTGCACAGCACGTCCACCGGGCCGAGAGCCTCGACCGCTGCCGTGTACTCCGCCGCCCCGCGCATGTAGGAGCGGAACGCGCCGGCGCGAGGCTCGACCTCCGGAGGCAGCGGGACCCCGCCGACGAACCCCACGCAGGTGTCCCCGATCTCGACCACCTCGCCGTCGACGGCCCGGACGTGGGGGTGGGCGGCGAGGAACTCGGGCCACATCGCGGGGACGTCGACGTTGCCCGGCATGAGCCACACCGGGACGTCCACCGCGCCCAGGGCCGCGAACATCCGCCCGTACTGCCGGTGGACCGCCTCGTCGACGCGGGCGCGGGGGTCGTCCACGTCGGCCCACAGCCGTTTCGTGAACTCCCGCAGCGCCCCGGGCCCGCCCTCCGAGCGCAGCCGGGCGAACTCGACGGTGGCCGCCGGGCCCAGGATGTCGGCGAGGATGCCGTTGGTGGGCTCGTCGTAGTCGACGAAGTCGATGAGGTCGCCCAGCACGACGAGCGCCTCGGCGCCCTCGGCGGCCCGGGTGAGGTCCTCGCTGTTGCCGTGGACGTCGGAGACGACGTGCACCCTCATGCGCGGGCCGGGGTGGGCTCACCCGGACGACGGGCCCACCCGGGGGCCCCGGTCGGGGCGGCCTCGAGGCGGGCCTTCAGGTCGAACGCGACGGCCTTGGCGGCCCGCTGCCGGCGCAGCGCCTCGCGCGCCGGGCCGCTGCGGCCGCGCAGCAGCCGCCGCGCGGACCCGCCGTCGGGACCGGGAGCGGGGTCGAGGCGCAGGAACCAGTGCACCACCGTGCCGTCGCCGACGGCCTCGCACCACACCTCCGCGCTCCCGACCCAGCGCCCCGTGACCGACCAGCGCAGGCCGGCGGCCCCGCGGTCGGCGAAGACGTGCAGCTCGAGATCGGGCCAGAGGCGCGGCCAGGACGCGGGGTCGGCGAAGGCGGCGGCGACCACCGCGGGCTCGGCCAGCACGAACGTCTCGTCGATCACGTCCAGCGCGGCCACCGCGACAGCGTGCCCGACGTCCCTCCCGGTCGCAGCGCCGGAGGCGTCGCACGATGACCGATCTGTCCGTTTACTCCCGTATACCGCCGGGTAGTGACGGCGGGCCGCCCTCGCCCTAGGCTGCGCGGACGCCGACGTCGCATCCGGACGCCGGTCGAGGTGGAAGGGTGTGTGCGGGGTGCAGGAGTACAGCGTGCCGGCGTCGGCCAAGGTCGCCGACGACGACCGACTCACCGATGCGGTCTGGGCGAACGCCGACGAGCACCCGGGGGACACCGCCTACCTCCGGCTGGTCGACGACTCGTGGCAGCCCACCACCTTCGGAGCCTTCCGCGACGAGGTGGTCGCGGTGGCGAAGGGATTCGTCGCGGCGGGCCTGGAGCCGGGTGACCGCGTCGGGATCGTCGCGAAGACCCGCTACGAGTGGACGCTGCTCGACTACGCGCTCTGGACGGCGGGCTGCGCGGGTCTCCCGATCTACGAGACCTCGTCGGCCTCGCAGTACGAGTGGTGCCTGTCGGACTCCGGCGCCCGCGGCGTCATCATCGAGACCGACGAGCACCGGGCGACCCTGGACAAGGTCCGGGAGAACCTGCCCGAGCTCGCCCACGTCTGGCAGATCGACGGCTCCACCCCCGCCGTCGACGCCCTCAAGGAGGCCGGCCGCGACGTCCCCGACGCCGACGTCGAGGCCCGCCGAACCGGCGTCCGCGCGGACGACCTCGCGACGCTGATCTACACCTCGGGCACCACCGGCCGCCCCAAGGGCTGCGAGATCACCCACCGCAACCTGCTCTTCGAGGTCCGCGCGGCCGGCGACACCTTCGGCTCCATGATGGAGGCCGGCAACTCGACGCTGCTGTTCCTGCCGCTCGCGCACATCTTCGCCCGCGTGGTGCAGCTCGCCGCGCAGGAGCAGCGCTACGTGATCGGCCACTTCGCCGACACCTCGAAGCTCTCCGCGGAGCTCCCCCGCTTCAAGCCCGACTTCCTGCTCTCGGTGCCGCGCGTGTTCGAGAAGGTCTACAACTCGGCGAAGCAGAAGGCCTACCAGGGCGGCAAGGGCCGCATCTTCGACCTCGCCGAGGCCACCGCCGTCGACTACTCGAAGTCGCTCGACACCGGCGGCCCCGGCCTGGTGCTGCGCGGCAAGCACGCCCTGTTCGACGCCCTCGTCTACTCCAAGCTGCGCGCGGCCCTCGGCGGTCAGTGCCGCGGCGCGGTGTCCGGCGGGTCCGCCCTCGGCGCGCGCATCGGCCACTTCTTCCGCGGCATCGGCGTGCCGATCCACGAGGGCTACGGCCTCACCGAGACCAGCGCGGCGATCACCGCCAACGCCGAGGGCGACATCCGCGTCGGCACCGTCGGCCGCCCGCTGCCCGGCATCACCGTCGCGATCGCCGACGACGGCGAGGTGCTCGCCAAGGGTGACGTGGTGTTCCGCGGCTACTGGAACAACGCCGAGGCCACGTCCGGCGCGCTCGAGGACGGCTGGTTCCACACCGGCGACATCGGCGTGCTCGACGACGGGTTCCTCTCCATCACCGGGCGCAAGAAGGAGCTCATCGTCACGGCCGGGGGCAAGAACGTCGCCCCCGCCGTGATCGAGGACCGCATTCGCGCTCACCGCCTCGTGAGCCAGGCCCTCGTGGTCGGCGACAACCGGCCCTACGTCGCGGCGCTGATCACCCTCGACGAGGAGGCCCTGCCCGACTGGGCCTCCGAGCACGGCAAGTCCGGCAGCACCGCGGAGGACCTGGTCGAGGACTCCGACCTCCGCGCCGAGATCCAGTCCGCGATCGACGACGGCAACGACGCGGTGTCGAAGGCCGAGTCGGTGCGCCAGTTCCGCATCCTCACGTCGGACTTCACCGAGGACTCCGGCGAGCTGACCCCGACGATGAAGCTCAAGCGCAACGTCATCGCCGACCAGCGGGCCGACGAGATCGAGGCGGTCTACGCGCAGCGGTGACCCGTCTCCGCCGGTGAACGAACGGCACTCTCGCGCACATAGATGCTGCGACAGTGCCGTTCGTGCTTTCGGGGGTTACTCCGGACGGGCGAGTGCCTCCAGCCGGCGGGCCCGCGACGACCAGGTCCACTCCGCCTGCATCCACCGTCGGCCCGCGGCCCCGGTGCGTGCGGCGTCGTCCGGGTCGTCGAGCAGGTCCGCGATCACGTCCGCGACGTCGACCGGGTCGCGCCCGTCGGTCAGGCGGCCGGTCCGGGTCCCCGTCGGGCCCCCGCGCACCGTCTCGGGTGCCCCGCCGGACCGGCCCGCCACCACGGGCACCCCGGTCGCGGAGGCCTCGAGCAGCACGATACCCAGACCCTCGACGTCGAGCCCCCCGCCGAGCGTCCGGCACGGCAGGGCGAAGACGTCGAGCGCCGCGTGGTGCGCCGGGATCTCGTCGTGGGCCAGCGGGCCCGTGAACACGACGTCGGCCTCGACGCCGGTGCGCCGTGCGAGGCGCCGCAGCCGGTCGCGGTCGGGTCCGTCGCCCGCGACGAGCAGCGCCGTGCCCGGCACCCGTCGTCGGATCGCGGGCAGCGCCCGGATCAGCACGTCCTGCCCCTTGCGCCGCACGAGGCGGGACACGATCCCGACGACGGGCCGCTCCCCCAGTCCGTACCGCGTGCGGAGGTCGGCGCGGGCCCCGGCGTCCGGGCGGAACCGCGTGGTGTCGATGCCGGACGGCAGCGGCTCCAGGGCGGCGTCCGGGCCGAGGGCCGAGGCGATCCGCCCGCGCGTGTAGCGGCTGACCGTGGTGACGACGTCGGCCTCCCGCCCGATCCGGTGCAGCAACTGCCGGCTGCCCGGCAGCATCGACCAGCCGACCTCGTGGCCGTGGGTGCTGGCGAGGACCCGCCGGACGCCCGCGCGGCGCAGGGCCGGGGCCATGAGCCCGAGCGGCGCGGCGGCCCCGAACCAGACGGTGTCGTGGCCCGGGGCGAGCTCGACGGCTCGGCGGGTGGCCTCCGGGGTCGGCAGCATCATCGTCGTGGGCAGCCGGTGGACGGCGAAGGGCTGGGCGGCGTCGAAGGCGACGCACCGGCCGTCGGAGTCGGCGGCGTCGGGCCAGGTGGAGGCGAGCACCGTCAGGGCACCGGGCGCCAGACGGACCGCGAGCTCGTGCAGGTAGGACTGGATGCCGCCCGGCCGCGGCGGGAAGTCGTTGGTGACGAGCAGGATCCGGCCCGTCGCCGGACCGGTCACGGCGGTGAGATGCGGCGGATCGACGAGAAGCTCCGGACCGGCGCCACCTTGACGACGTCGCCGGACTGCGGGGCCTCGAGGAACTTGCCGTCGCCGACGTAGATGCCGACGTGATAGGCCGGGTCGCCGAAGAAGATCAGGTCCCCGACCTGCACCTGCGAGGGGTCGACGGCCTGGCCGACCTGTTGCTGGGCGGCGGCCACCCGCGGCATCCCGACCCCGATCTGCCGGTACGCCCACTGCACCAGCCCCGAGCAGTCGAACGTGTTCGGCCCGGTGGCCCCCCACACGTACGGCGCCCCCTGCCGGGTCAGCGCCGCGCGGAGGGCGGCGATCCCCAGGGAGTTCCCGGCGATGTTCGTCGGGAAGTTCGTGATGCCGCCGCCGCGCAGGAGGGCCCGGTCGCTGCGGGACAGCCGCGCGAGCGCCGCGTTCGCCGCCGCGACGTCCTGGTCGGCCTGCGCCTTCGTGCGCGTGGCGTCCTCGAGGGTGCGGGCGGCGTCGTCGGCGGCCCGGCGGGCATCGGTGGCGCTGGCGTCGGCGTCGCGCTGGGCGTTCTCCGCCGCCGTCGAGGCGTCGAGGTAGCGCTGCAGCACGGACCGGTTGGCCGTCGAGATCGTGTCGAGCAGCTCGACCTTGTCCAGGTAGGCCTGCGGGGTCGGGCTGGAGAGCAGCGCGCCGAGCTGGTCGAGGTCACCGCCCTGGTAGGTCGTCCGGGTCAGCTGGTCGACCGCCACGTAGGCCTGGTCCAGTGCGCCCCGCGCCGTGGCGACGGCACCCCGGGCGTCGTCCGCGGCCCGTCGGGCGCGGTCGGCCTCCGCGCGGCGCACCGGCAGCTGTTCCCGGGCCCCCATGGCCGCCTCGTTCGCGGCCTCCGCCCGGGCGTTGGCCTCGGCCAGGGCCCGGACGACGTCGTTGGCCCCCGGCGGCACGATCGGGTCGGCCAGCGCGGTGCCGGCCGTGCCGGGCACGAGGAGGCCGGCGAGCGCGAGCAGCAGGACGACCAGCACCGGCGTCGGGGTCCGGCGACCGGGGCGCGCAGCGCGTCGGGGCGGTCGGGGCGTCACGGGGCGGGGAGCTCCCTCTCTCGGCCAGGGCGGCCTCCCACGGACGGCGACGCGGGGAACGGGGCCCGCAGGAGGTGACGGGACGGTAACCGACCGGTACCGGGGCCCCGCAGCGTGGTGCCCCGCGACGCGTCCGACGGGCTCCCCCGCTCCGCGTCCGGCGGGCTTCCGCGCGCCGGGGCGCCTCCGAGCGCCGCACCCGGCGAGGTGTCCCGCACCGCACCCGGCGAGGTGTCCCGCACCGCGTCCGGTGTGGTGCCCCGCGTGCGGCCCCCGCCGTCATCCGGCGTCCCGGCGGCGGGCCCGACCCGTGGGACGGGCCGGCTGCCCGGGCGCGCCGGGGACGAGCCGCAGGTGCGGGATCAGCCCGTGGTCGGCGAGCACCTCCAGGGCCCGGCGCTCGACCGGCCCGAACTCGAGCGGCAGGGGCGCGCCCGGGGCCGCCGGCTCCCGGGGCGCGTCGTCCCGGGCGGGCACCTCGGGCACCCCGAGCAGGACCCCGACCACGCAGTCGTCGCACGCCTGGTGCCGCACCACGCAGGTGTCGCAGTCGATGAGCATCGCGGCCTCCGCCGATCGGCCCCGGCATCTCCCGGGGAGTCGTGGCGGAAGGTAGGAGGGGGGTCCGACAGTCACGGCCCGCCGGAGGAGCCGGTGTGACCGGCGTCTCAGATCCGGGCGAGGCGCTCGAGCAGCACGCTCGACGGCACCGGGTGCGCTCCCCGCCGCCGGACCGAGTCGACCACCGCGCGGTCCGAGGTGACCACCACCAGCGGCCGCCCCTCGGGTTCGGCGTCCACCAGGGTGCGGATGAGGTCGTCTGCGATGACGCCGGGCTCGGAGAACAGGACGCGCACCCCACGGACCGAGGCGGTCGGCACCCCGGAGATGCCCGCGCCGTCGAAGACCAACGTCGTCTCGGCGTGGGTCCGGGCCGCGAGCGGGGCGACGGCCGCGACGAGCCGGTCGCGCTGGGCCGCCAGGGCGAGGGCCGGCCAGCCGGTCTTGGTGACGTTGTAGCCGTCGACGAGCAGGTGCACCTCGGGCAGCGCCAGCAGCCGGTCGAGCGCCGCGGGGTCGGTCACGCGCGCCATCGGGGCCCGGGACGCCGACCCGACGAGTTCCGCGGGCCGGGGACCCACCCGCTGGTCGTCCGCGCGGAGCCCCAGCTCGTGGCGCAGGCCGGCGGCCGCCCCCGCGACGGTGTCGACCAGCAGGGCGAGCCGCGCGTCGTCCGCACGCCGGGCCTCGTGGGCGGCGCGGCGGGCGGACTCGAGCTCCGCCGTCGCGCGCCGGGCCCGGGCCTCGGCCGCAGCGACCGCCTCCTGGTCCCGGGTGCGCTCGCGGCGCAGGTCGTCGAGCTCGCGCACCAGGTGGCCCTGGCCCTCCTCGAGGCGGCGGTCCGCCTCGGCGGCGCTCAGCTCGGCCTGCCGGACCCGCACGCCCTGCTCCCGCAGCCGCGAGCGGAGCTTGACCACCTCGTCGGTGAGGTCCGGTCCGGCCGTGCCGACCTCGGCCCGCGCCGCGTCCCGCTCGGCGGTGACCCGCTCCACCTCCGCCGTCAGCCGCTCCGCCCGGGCGAGAGCGGCGTCGCGCTCGGCTCGTAGGCGCCCGACGTCGGCGCGTTCCCCCGCGTCGCGCAGCAGCTCGCCCGCGGTGTCCCCGTCGCCGGCCAGCACCGCCACCGCCGCCGCGTGCACCGGCTCGGCCACCGGCGGGTCCCACTCCTCGGGACGGTGCTCCCGCCACCACGCCACGACGTCCTCGGCGAACCCGTCCGCCGACCCGAGGGCGGACAGCAGCGGGGCCGAGCCGACCTTGGCGCGTTTGGCCGGGGCGAAGCGGGCGATGGGGCGGACGGGGGCCGGCAGGTCCGCCGCCGGCATCTGCCCGACCGCGCGGCTCACCAGGTCGGCGACCCGGCTGCGCACCGTCTCCGGGGCCGCGTCGAGGAGGGCGGCGCGCAGGGCCGCGCCGTGCGGTGCCTCCACCTCCCCCGCTGCCATTCGCCCAGGCTAGCGGCCCGGACGGCGTCCGAGGGGACGAGACTGTCGGGGGGTCGATCTAGCGTGCGGCGGCGTGGAGGCACCACGCCCGGTCACGGGACCCGACCCGCAGCTCACCTTCGAGGAGCTGGGGACGCCGCTGCACGCGGCCACCTTCGTCGTGCTGGACCTGGAGACCACCGGCGGGCCCCCGGCGGGCTCCGACGCCGGTGACGGGCCGGACGCGATCACCGAGATCGGCGCGGTCAAGGTGCGTGGGGGCCGGGTGGTCGGCGAGTACGCCACGCTGGTCGACCCGGGGCGGGACGTCCCGCCGCAGATCGTCGCGCTCACCGGCATCACCACGGCCATGGTGTCCGCGGCGCCGCGGCTGCCGGCCGTGCTGCCGGGCTTCCTCGAGTTCTGCGCGGGCGCGGTCGTGGTGGCGCACAACGCCCCGTTCGACGTCGGGCACCTGCGGGCGGCGTGCCGGCGCCACGGATCGGTGTGGCCCCGGCCGCCCGTGGTGTGCACCGCCCGCCTGGCCCGGAAGGTGCTCACCCGCGACGAGGCGCCGTCCTGCCGGCTGTCGGCGCTCGCCGCGCTGTTCCGGGCGGGTACCCGCCCCGTCCACCGGGCGCTGGACGACGCGCGGGCCACCGTCGACGTGCTCCACGCCCTGTTGGAGCGGGTCGGCGGCCACGGGGTCTCGTCGCTGGAGGACCTGCTCGCCCTGCAGGTGGAGGTCACCCCGGCGCAGCGCGGCAAGCGCCACCTGGCCGACGCGGTGCCGCACGCGGCGGGCGTGTACCTGTTCCGCGGCCCGGCCGACGAGGTCCTCTACGTCGGTACGTCGAACGACCTGCGCCGCCGGGTGCGCTCGTACTTCACCGGCTCGGAGAAGCGGGCGCGCGTCAAGGAGATGATCGGGCTCGCCGAGCGGGTCGACTGGGTGGAGTGCTCGCACCCGCTGGAGGCCGAGGTGCGGGAGCTGCGCCTGCTCGCCGGTCACGCCCCCCGCTACAACCGGCGCTCCCGCTACCCGCACAAGGGGTGGTGGGTCGCGCTGACCGACGAGCCGTTCCCGCGCTGGTCGGTCGTCCGCACGCCCCGCACCGACGCCATCGGCCCGTTCGGGCGCCGGCCCGACGCGGTCCGCGCCGTCGAGGCCCTGGTCGACGCCGTGGCGCTGCGGCCCTGCACGCAGCGGATCCCGGCCCGGGGCGGCCGCGGCAGCCCCTGCGCGCTGCACGGGCTCGGCCGCTGCGGGGCGCCCTGCGCCGGACTGCAGACCGCGGCCGACTACGCCACCACCGTCGACGGGGCCCTCGCCCTCGTCCGCGGGGGGTCCGACGACGGGCTCGTCCGGCTGCGGGAGCGGGTGGCCGACCTGGCCGCGGGCGAGCGGTTCGACGCCGCGGCCGCCCACCGCGACCGGTTGGCCGACCTCGCGGGAGCCCTCGGCCGCGTCCAACGGCTGTCGGCGGTGGCCGGTACCGAGGAGCTCGTCGCCGCGCGGCCCGACGGCGTCGGCGGCTGGGAGCTGGCGGTGGTGCGGCACGGCCGGCTCGCGGCGGCGGGCACCGCGCGGCGCGGGGTGCCGCCCATGCCGGTGGTGGACACGCTGGTCGCGGCGGCGGAGACGGTCCGTCCGGGCGCCGGGCCGCTCGGCGGGGCGCCGCCCGAGGAGGTGGGGGTGATCACGCGGTGGCTCGAGCGGCCGGGGACACGGATGGTGCGCACCACGCAGCCGTGGGCGGTCCCGGCGCACGGCGCGGGCTCCTGGTCGGACTGGGTGACGCGGGCCCGGGAGGCCGCCCGGACGACGGTGACGGACCCGTCGGAGGTCCCCGGGGAGCGGGCCGTGGGGTCGGGAGGCGGGGCCGGTCGTCGTCCGCCCTCTAGAGTTCCCGCCGAGCACGCCGGACCGCCCCGCGCGGGCCGGACCCGCCGAGCCAGGGAGTCCCCGTGATCACGGCCATCGTCATGATCCACGCGAACGCCGACCGGATCCCGGAGACCGCCCAGGCGATCGCCGAGCTCTCGGGGGTCACCGAGGTCTACTCGTGCGCGGGCGACGTCGACCTGATCGCCGTGGTGCGGGTCCGCGAGCACGACGAGCTCGCCGACGTCATCGCGGGTGGCCTGAGCCGGGTGCCGGGCGTGCGGGATACCTCGACCCACATCGCCTTCCGGTCCTACTCCGCGCAGGACACCGACGCGGCCTTCGCCGTCGGGCTCGACTGAGCCCACCGGTCCCCCGGCACCGCGGAGACGTCCCCGCACGCCTCCGTCGGGTCGGTGTGCCTCAGCCGCGGAGCCGCGCGGCCGTCGTCGCCCACCGCTCGAGCAGGGCCGCCGCCGACCCGTCGTCGACCGCCGCGGCGGCCCGGTCCCGCCCGGCCGCGACGGCGTCGTGGAGGTCGGTCCGGGCCGCGCCCCGGGCCTCGTCGTAGGCCGCGAGCGCCGCGCCCGCGTTGAGCAGGACGGCCTCGCGGACCGGCCCGCGCTCGCCCGCGAACAGGGCGTGCGCGACGGCCGCGTTGACACTCGCGTCGCCGCCCCGCAGGTCACCCGGTGCGGACACCGGGACCCCGATGCGGGTGGGGTCGAGGGTCTCCACCGTCACGCCGTCCGGGCCGGCCCGCCAGACCGTCGTGGTCGTCGAGGTGGTGATCTCGTCGAGGCCGTCGTCACCCCGCACCACGAGCGCGGTGTCCCCCCGGTCGGCGAGGACCGAGGCGAGCAGCGGCGCGAACCGGGCGTCGGCACAGCCGATCAGCGCGGCCGCCGGACGTGCCGGGTTCGTGAGCGGCCCGAGGAGGTTGAAGGCCGTGGGGACACCGATCTCGCGGCGCACCCCGCCGACGTGGCGCATCGCGGGGTGGAAGGTCTGGGCGAAGCAGAAACCGATGCCGACCTCGTCGACGCTCGCCGCCACCGCGTCCGGGCCGAGGTCGACAGGGACCCCGAGCGCCTCGAGCAGGTCCACCGAGCCGCACGCCGACGACGCGGCGCGACCACCGTGCTTGACCACGCGCGCACCGGCGGCGGCCATGATCACGGCCGCCATCGTCGAGATGTTGACCGTGTGGGCCTGGTCGCCGCCGGTCCCGACGATGTCGACGACGACACCGTCCACGTGGACCGCCCGCGCGTGCGAGCGCATGACCTCCGCGAGCCCGCCGATCTCGGCGGCCGTCTCCCCCTTGGCCCGCAGTGCCACGACGAAGGCGCCGACCTGGGCGGGTGAGGCCTCCCCGGACATCATGCGGTCCATGGCCCAGGCGGCCTCGGTCCCGGCGAGGTCCTCGCCGCGCAGGAGCCGCCCGAGCAGCGCGGGCCAGGTGGGGGCCCCGGTCACGCCCGGTGAGCTCATCCCTGGCGCGCCGGCACCCCGGCCCGCAGGACGTCGGCCACCGTGCGGGCCGCCGTCACCGGGTCGAGGGGCTGGACGAGGACGGCGTCGGCCTGCGACCAGGTCGCGAGCCAACGGTCGTCCTCGCGGCGCACGACCACGATCACCGGGGCCGGGTCGTCGCTCTCGTTCTTGAGCTGGCGGCAGACGCCCATGCCACCCGTCGGCTGCGCCTCGCCGTCGAGCACGGCGAGGTCGAGCTCGCCGGCGTCGGCCGCGCCGAGGACGTCGGCGATCCCGTCCGCCTCCCGGAACCGCAGGCGCGGGAGGTCACGCGCGGGACGGCGTCCGACGGCGGCCATGACCGCCTCGCGCACCTCCGGGCGGTGGCTCATCACCACGACGTCGAGCGTGTCGGTGCTCATCTGGGCGGGCCCTCCCGGCGCAGTCCGTACTTCTCGCGCGAGAGCCTAGTCATCCGCCGTCGGGACCCGCCCCGACCCGCCGTCGGGACCCCTCGACTACGACGCGACGTACGACGCCCAGTAGGAGTATCTGCAGGTAGATCGCGGTGCAGGTCGCAGGCGTGATCACGGGGGCTCGCCCCACCCGGCTGATGTCAGGGGGAGGTGACATGATGACGCCCGTGACGACCGCTTCGAGTGCGCCGGCGCCCTCCTTCAGCGCGCGGATCCACTCCCTGAACCGGCCCAACGTGGTCAGCGTGGGGACGATCATCTGGCTCTCGAGCGAGCTGATGTTCTTCGCCGGGCTGTTCGCGATGTACTTCGTGGCGCGCGCCCAGAACGTCGGGGAGTGGCCACCGCCGCCCACCGAGCTGGACGTGCCCTACGCCCTGGTGAACACCATCGTCCTGGTGGCGTCGTCGTTCACCTGTCAGTACGGCGTGTTCGCGGCCGAGCGGGGCGACGTGTTCGGCCTGCGCCGCTGGTACACGGTGACCTTCGTGATGGGCCTGTTCTTCGTGCTGGCCCAGGTGAACGAGTACCACACGCTGGTCACCGAGCACGCCACCACGATCGCCTCCAGCGCCTACGGCTCGGTCTTCTACATCACCACCGGGTTCCACGCGCTGCACGTGACCGGCGGCCTCGTGGCGTTCGTCCTGCTGATCGCCCGGACGTTCCTCAGTCGGTTCACGCCGGCGCAGGCCACCGCGGCGATCGTCGTGTCGTACTACTGGCACTTCGTGGACGTGGTCTGGATCGGCCTGTTCGCGGTCATCTACTTCATCCGTTAAAGCCAGGCGACGAGAGAGTCAGGGGTAGGCCACCACATGAGCGACCGGACGCCACGCCCGCGCAGGAGGCTGTGGGCGCGTGCGGGCACCAAGACGCGTCGTCGCGTCGCGGGCTTCCTCGCCCTCGGCGTGGCGCTGCTCGCCGTCGGCGGGCTGTACACCGTCTTCCAGCCCGAACCGGAGACCGCCCGCGCGCAGGACGCCGCACTCGTCCGCGAGGGGCAGTCGCTGTACGATAACGCCTGCATCACGTGCCACGGCGCGAACCTGCAGGGCGTCGTCGGACGCGGCCCCAGCCTGATCGGCGTCGGTGAGGCGTCGGTCTACTTCCAGGTCTCCACCGGCCGCATGCCGCTGAAGGCCCAGGGCGCGCAGGCCGACCGGAAGAAGCCGGAGTACGACGCGGCGCAGACCGACGCCCTCGGGGCCTACATCCAGGCCAACGGCGGCGGACCGGTCGTGCCGAACGCCCCGGACGCGGCGCTGATCGGCTCCGACCTGGGGCGCGGCGGTGAGCTCTTCCGGCTCAACTGCGCGCAGTGCCACAACTTCACCGGTCGTGGTGGCGCGCTGTCCTCGGGCAAGTTCGCCCCGGTCCTCGACCCGGCGAACCCGCACCAGATCTACGCCGCCATGCTCGTCGGCCCGGGCAACATGCCCACCTTCGCCGACTCGCAGCTCTCCCCCGAGGAGAAGCGCGACATCATCGGTTACATCAAGTCGGTGAGCCCCGACTCGGGCGCGATCAACCCGGGCGGCAACGGCCTCGGTGGCTTCGGGCCGGTGCCCGAGGGCATCGTCGCCTTCTTCGTCGGCCTCGCCGCTCTGATCGGTATCTCCCTCTGGATCGGATCCCGCCAGTGACTGCACCCCCCGAATCCCAGTACGGCGACAAGGCCGGGTCGCAGCCGGACTCGAACCAGCTGCACATCCCGAGCGACGCCGAGCTCGCCGAGATGAGCACCGACGACCTGGTGCGTCTCGGCAACCGCATCGACGACATCGAGGTCGTCTCGGACCGTCCGCGCTTCCCCGTCCCGGGGACCCGCGCGGAGAAGCGGGCCGAGCGCCAGGTGGCCGGCTGGTTCATCCTCGCCGCCGTCATGGGCCTGGCGTTCATCGTCATCTTCATCGCCTGGCCGTGGGAGTACGTCTCCCCCGGTCAGGAGGGCGACCTGCTCTACGCCCTCTACACGCCGCTCATCGGCGTGACGCTCGGGCTCTCCGTGCTCGGCGTCGGGATGGGCATCATCGCCTACTCGAAGAAGCTGCTGCCCGAGGACCTGGCGATCCAGCAGCGGCACGACGGCCGGTCCTCCGAGGTCGACCGCCGCACCGCGGCCGCCCGTCTCGTGCAGACCGGGCAGCAGAGCGGGCTCGCCCGCCGCAAGCTGATCTTCCGGTCGCTCGGCGCGGCCGGCGGCATCCTGACGGCGGGGATCGCGGTCGCGGCCTTCGGTGGCCTCGTCAAGAACCCGTGGAAGGAGGGCGACGAGTCGCCCCTCCTCGTGACGGACTGGCGCTCGGACAACGGTGAGCGGGTCTACCTGCGGAAGTTCAACGGTGACCCGGAGGACGTCGTCCTCGTGCGGGCGGGCGATCTGGAGCCGGGCTCCATGGAGACCGTCTTCCCGTTCAAGGAGTCCGACCGCGCGGACCCCGAGCACCTCGCCGAGGTCGTCCGGTCCTCCGACTCGCCGGTCATGCTGATCCGGCTCCGGCCGAACGTCACCGTGATCAAGCGGGCCGGCCAGGAGGACTTCAACTACGGGTCGCTCTTCGCCTACTCGAAGATCTGCACCCACATGGGGTGCCCGACCTCGCTGTACGAGGACCAGACCAACCGGATCCTCTGCCCGTGCCACCAGTCGCAGTTCCAGGCCAACGAGTACGCGCGTCCGATCTTCGGACCGGCCGCCCGTCCACTGGCGCAATTGCCCATCGCGGTGGACGATCAGGGGTACCTGTACGCCCGCAGTGACTTCATCGAGCCGGTGGGGCCCGGCTTCTGGGAGCGTCGTTCATCATGAGTGCGATCACCACACCCACTCGTAGCGGAAGCACGGCGATGAAGCTCGTCGGCACCGCCGCTGACGAGGTCGACAGCCGTATCCACCCTGCCGGCGGTGTCCGTCGTCAGATCAACAAGGTCTTCCCCACGCACTGGTCGTTCATGCTGGGCGAGATCGCGATGTACAGCTTCATCGTGCTGCTCCTCTCCGGCACGTGGCTGGCCGTCTTCTACGACCCGTCGATGGCCGAGACGACCTACGAGGGCGTCTACCCCGGCCTCCGCGGCGTCACGATGTCGATGGCGTACGAGTCGACGGTCAACATCTCCATGGACGTGCGTGGCGGGCTGTTCATCCGCCAGGTGCACCACTGGGCCGCGTTGCTGTTCGTCGCCGCGATGATCGCGCACATGATGCGGACGTTCTTCACCGGAGCGTTCCGCCGCCCGCGTGAGACGAACTGGGTGCTCGGCGTCGTGCTGCTGCTCACCGGCATGATCGAGGGCTTCATCGGCTACTCGCTGCCGGACGACCTGCTCTCCGGCACCGGCATCCGCACCGGGCTCTCCGCGATCGTCATGTCGATCCCGGTCGTCGGGACCTGGCTGCAGTGGGCGATCATGGGTGGCGAGTTCCCGGGCCACATCATCATTCCGCGGCTCTACATCGTCCACGTCTTCCTGCTGCCTGGGATCATCCTCGCGGTGATCGGCGTGCACGTGGCGCTGGTGTGGTTCCAGAAGCACACCCAGTTCCCCGGCCCGGGGCGGACGGAGCGCAACGTCGTCGGCGTCCGCATCCTCCCGACCTTCGCGGCCAAGGCCGGCGGCTTCATGGTCGTCTCGGTCGGCGTCATGGCGATCATGTCGGGCGTCTTCCAGATCAACCCGATCTGGAAGCTCGGCCCCTACGACCCGACGCAGGTGTCCGCGGGATCGCAGCCCGACTTCTACATGGCGGTCTTCGACGGCGCGGTGCGTCTGTGGCCGTCGTGGGAGATGTACCTGAACCTGAACTTCATCGGGCTGAACTCGTACACGGTCCCGGCGATCTTCTTCCCGGCCGTCATCGGCTTCGGCCTGCTGGTGAACCTGCTGGTGGCCTACCCGGTCATCGAGCGCAAGCTCACCGGCGACGAGGCGCACCACAACCTGCTGCAGCGTCCGCGCGACGTCCCGGTCCGCACGGCGACCGGCATGATGGCGCTGTCGTTCTACTTCTGGCTCGTCCTCGCCTGCGGTAACGACATCTTCGCCTACACGTTCGACATCTCCCTGAACGTGATGACGTGGATCGGCCGCATCGGTCTCCTGGTGATCCCCCCGGTCGTCTACTTCGCGACCTACCGGATCTGCCTGGGCCTGCAGCGCTCCGACCGTGAGGTCCTCGAGCACGGCATCGAGACCGGCCACATCAAGCGCCTGCCCCACGGTGAGTTCATCGAGGTGCACCAGCCGCTCGGTGGCGTCGACGATCACGGGCACGCCCTGCCGGTGGCCTATCAGGGGGCGACGGTCCCGAAGCGGATGAACGACCTCGGCTTTGCCGGCAGCCCGGTGAAGGGTGGCTGGTTCCGCCCCGACCCGGCCGAGGAGCAGGACGACGTGCAGGGTGTCCACGGCGGCACCGGCACCGATCCCCTCCAGGTCGAGCCGAGCACCGGGCGCGAGCTCGCCGGTCGTCCCGACGCCGGCCGTCCGCGCGACGTCCGGGACTGACCCAGAACGACCCAGGAACGGGGCGGGGAGCCGATCGGCTCCCCGCCCCGTTTCGTCGTGTCTGGGGTCCACGGTGGGCTCTCTTGAGGGTGACACCAGACCTGTCCCACGTGAGTCTCGTGGCGTGACTGGCCCCCGCTACCCCGATTCGAGGTGCACACCAGGCAGCTTCCGCGGCCTCAGAACCTGCCCCACGTCACTCTCGACGGCGGACCGCCACCGCGGCCGTAGGCGCCATAACCAGGTACGGACGCCCGGCGCGTGCACCTCGTGGCGGCCGGTCGTCCAGCAGGCTCGTCCGCCACGTCTTGGCCTCCGAGGTGCACACCAGGCAGCACCGCGTGAGTCTCGGGGCAGGACTGGCCCGCCAGCCCGATTCGAGGTGCACACCAGGCAGCCTCAGAGGCCTGAGAACCTGCCCCACGTGACTCTCGACGGCGGGGGCTGCCCGAGGGCACTCCGGGCGCGTGAGGGGCGTGCCACCCTGTGGCCAGCTAGTCGTCTAGCAGCTCGTCGGCCACAACCCGGCCCCCGAGAAGCACATCAGGCAGCCTCAGAGGCCTCAGAACCTGCCCCACGTGAATCTCGCGGCAGGGCCGTCCCGCCAACCCCCACGAGGAGCACACCAGGCAGCCCCAGGGGCCACAGAACCTGCCCCACGTGACCCTCGACGGCGCGGGGGCTGCCCGAGGGCACACCGGGCGCGTCAGTAGCGTGCCACCCTGTGGCCAGCTAGTCGTCTAGCAGCTCGTCGGCCACAACCCGGCCCCCGAGAAGCACATCAGGCAGCCGTCGCGGCCTCCGAACCTGCCCCACGTGAGTCTCGCGGCGGGGCCGTCCCGCCGACCCGACTCGAGAGTCACACCAGGCAGCCCGATGAGCCACAGAACCTGCCCCACGTGAACCTTGCGCGCCGACGGGTGCAGGGCCGCTCAGCCGGCCCCACGGAGACACGAGAAGGCCCCTCCCGCCGTGGCGGGAGGGGCCTTCTCGGACGAGCAGAACTCAGTGGGCCTCGGGGCCCGCGTGGTACTCGAAGACCAGGCCGCAGATCGCGATGATCATCGCGATCCCGGCGAGCACGATCAGCCACCACTGGTAGATCGCGAGGCCGAGCCCGGTCAGCGCGACACCGCTGGCGACGCCGAGCGGCCAGTAGCTGCCCGGGCTGAAGAACCCGATGTCCCCGGCGCCGTCGGACACCTCGGCCTCCGGGTTGTCCTCCGGACGCTCCTCGAGGCGCCGGGAGACGAACCGGAAGTAGGTGCCCACGATCAGCGTGAGGCCACCGGTCAGCGTGAGGGCGACGATGCCGACCTCCTCGCCCGACAGCACGCCGTAGACGATCGCGCAGACGAAGCAGAAGACGGTCAGGATCTCGAAGATCCGGGACTCGACCTTCATCGCCGAGTGCTCCTCTCAGCTGCCGTGGCCATCAGAAGGCCAGGCGGTCGGTCGGGTTCGGGTTGAACGGCCGCGTGGTGGTCGCCGTGGGCGAGCACAGCTCGCCGCAGTTCATCGTCTGCAGCGCCTCGGCGGCCGAGTACGGCTGCCGGGTCTGCGGGTTCAGCGACTGGCGCAGCTGCATGTACTGGTCGAACAGGTTGCCCGGCAGGGCACGCACCTCGAAGTTCATCATCGAGTGGTACGAGCCGCAGTACTCCGCGCACCGGCCGACGAAGGCGCCCGGCCGCTCGATCCGCTCGATGACCCAGGTGTTCTTCTGGTCGTTCTTCTCCGGGTCCGGCATCACGTCGCGCTTGAAGAGGAACTCCGGCACCCAGAACGAGTGGATGACGTCCTCGGCGTGCTGGGTGAACGAGATCGGCCGGTCGGTCGGCAGGACGAGGAGCGGGACGTCCTCGGTGGTGCCGACGGTGGCGACGGGCGTGCCGTCCGGCGTGCGCGCCTCGGGGTAGGCGAACTCCCAGTTCCACTGGAAGGCCACCACGTCGACCTTCAGCTCGTTGCCGGCCGGCTGGCGGTCGACGACGTTCTGCACGACGACGGTGAAGTAGAAGAGCACCGCGACGATCACCAGCGGGATGACCGTGAGCACCAGCTCGAGCGGCAGGTTGTACTGGAACTGCCGCGGCAGCTCGGACGCCCCGGCCTTGCGGCGGTGGAACGCGACGGTCCAGGCGGTGAGACCCCAGACGATCACACCGACCACCAGGGCGGCGATCGCGGACCAGGTCCAGAGTTCCCGCATCATCCCGGCCTCGGGCGTGACGCCCACGGGCCACCCGAAGCGGATCGCGTCCTGGAACGAGCAACCACTGGCGACGAGCGCCGTGACGACGCCCAGACCGGTCAGCTGAGCCGCTCGCGTCAGACGTCGCCGCCGGGGGGTCGGTACCTCCCCGGCCTGGGCAAGGCTCCCTGCTCGGCGCACTGCTGGCTGCCCTCCTCGAGGCCGTGCGACCTGGGTGTTCACGGCGCTGGGGCCGACCCGAGGTCTGGACACGCGGAGCCTAGCCGAGCTGACTCCTACGCGCTGTCGGAGGGGCGCGGCGGGCGGCCCCGAGACCGTCGGAGAGACCGTCGGACCCCCTCGCCATACTGGCTCCCGTGTGCGGGCTGATGGGGTGGATCACCACCGAACGGACGGGAGCACGACACGCTCAGGATCTCGAGGCGGCGCTGCCCTGCATGCGCCACCGGGGTCCGGACGAGGCGGGGACGTGGTCCGACGAGGACGTCGCCCTGGGCTTCGCGCGGCTGTCGATCATCGACGTCGAGGGGTCGCACCAGCCGCTGGAGTTCCCCGGCGACACGGGGCAGCGCGACGCGACCGGCGACGCGGTAGGGCGCTACCGGATCGTCTTCAACGGCGAGATCTACAACTACCTGGAGCTCCGCGAGGAGCTGGCGCGCGACCACGGCGTCACCTTCGCCACCGAGGGCGACACCGAGGCCATCGTCGCGGCCTACTCGGTGTGGGGCGCCGACGCGGTGCCACGCCTGCGCGGCATGTTCACCTTCCTCATCTGGGACACGGTCGACCGCGTGCTCTTCGGTGCGCGCGACCCGTTCGGCATCAAGCCGCTGTTCTTCGCCGCCGGCGCCGAGGGCGTGGCCTTCAGCAGCGAGAAGAAGTGCCTGCTCGAGGTGCTCGGCCCGCTCGGCGCCTCGGACGCGGCGCCCGACCCCGAGGCCCTGCAGCACTACCTGACGCTCCAGTACGTCCCGGAGCCCGCGACGCTGCACCGCGGCGTGCGGCGCCTCGAGTCCGGCTGCTGGTTCACCATCTCCCCCGGCGAGCCGATCTCGGTGCAGCGCTACTTCACCCCGCGCTTCGTCGAGCGGCCGATCCCTCGTGGCGACGCCGCGGAGGAGACCCACCGGCACGAGGAGATCACCGAGGTGCTGCGCGACTCGGTCGCGAAGCACATGCGCGCCGACGTCACCGTCGGGTCGTTCCTCTCCGGCGGCATCGACTCCACGGTGATCGCGGCGCTGGCCCGCGAGCACAACCCCGACCTGATCACCTTCACCACCGGGTTCGAGCGGGCCGGGTACTCCGAGATCGACGTCGCCGCCGAGTCGGCGCAGGCGATCGGCGTCCGGCACGTGGTGAAGACGGTCACCGCGCAGGAGATGATGGACGCCCTGCCGCTGATCGTCTGGTACCTCGACGACCCGGTGGCCGACCCGGCGCTCGTCCCCCTCTACTTCGTGGCCCGCGAGGCGCGCAAGCACGTCAAGGTCGTGCTCTCCGGGGAGGGCGCCGACGAGCTGTTCGGCGGCTACACCATCTACAAGGAGCCGCTCTCCCTCGCGCCGTTCGACGTGCTGCCGGGTGCCGTCCGCAAGCTCGCCGGCGCGCTGAGCGACCGACTGCCCACCGGGATGCGCGGGAAGGACCTGCTGCGCCGCGGGGCGCTGCCGCTCGAGCAGCGCTACTACGGGAACGCCCGGAACTTCTTCCCGGCCCAGCTCGCCGACGTGCTGCGCTCCTACGACGACGAGCTCTCGCACGTCGACGTCACGTCCTCGTTCTACGAGGGCTCGCGCGACTGGAGCCCGGTGGCCCGGATGCAGCACGTCGACCTGTTCACGTGGCTGCGCGGCGACATCCTGGTCAAGGCCGACAAGATGACGATGGCGAACTCGCTGGAGCTGCGGGTGCCGTTCCTCGACCCCGAGGTGTTCCGGGTCGCCTCCGCCCTGCCGACCGACCAGAAGATCGCGCACGGCACCACGAAGTACGCCCTGCGGCGGGCCATCGAGGGCATCGTCCCCCCGCACGTGCTGCACCGCCGCAAGCTCGGCTTCCCCGTCCCCATCCGCCACTGGCTGGCCACCGACATGCTCGACTGGGCGCGCGGCATCGTCCGGGAGTCGCAGACCGACGCGATCCTCGACAAGGCGGCCGTCCTGCGGCTCCTCGACGAGCACCGCAGCGGCCCGGTCGACCACTCGCGGCGCATCTGGACCCTGCTGGTCTTCATGCTCTGGCACGGCATCTTCGTCGAGCAGCGCATCCGTCCGGAGATCCCCGCGCCCGTCTACCCGGTGTATGCGTGACGTGGGCAGGGCAACGATCGGGCTGTCGGACTCCGACGGGTCACCTACGGTGATGCGTTGATCCGGAGCGAGTAGTCACACCGAGAGGATTTCCCGGCCCATGGACGTACTGGGGATCGGCAACGCGATCGTCGACGTGCTCACGCAGACCGACGACGACACCATCACCGCCTTCGACCTGCCGAAGGGGGGCATGACGCTCGTCGACCAGGACCAGGCCGAGTCGCTCTACGCGAAGGCCGGCGAGACGACGGAGCGTTCGGGTGGCAGCGTGGCCAACTCCATCGCCATCGCGGCCGCCCTCGGCTCCGACGCGGGCTACGTCGGCAAGGTGCACGACGACCAGCTGGGCGGCTCCTTCACGAGCTCCATCCGCAGCCACGGGGTGAGCTTCCGCACCCCGGCGCTCACCGAGGGCCCGTCGACGGCCCGCTGCCTCGTGCTGGTCACGCCCGACGGCGAGCGCACCATGGGCACCTACCTCGGCGCCTGCACCGCCCTCGGGCCGGAGGACATCGACCAGGACGAGGTCGCCGGCTCGGCGGTCACCCTGATCGAGGGCTACCTCGCCGACACCGAGCAGGCCCGCGCCACCATCGGCAAGGTCATCGACGCCTCGGCCAAGAGCGAGGCGAAGGTGGCGCTCACGCTGTCCGACGCCGGGTGCGTCGAGCGGCACCGCGAGTACTTCCGCGAGCTCACCGCGGCCAACGTCGAGATCCTGGTCGCCGACGAGGACGAGGTCGCCGCGCTGGTGGGCGACGACGGCATCGAGTCGCTGCTCGCCGACCAGGGCGGGCACTGCGAGATCGTGGCCGTCACGCACGGGGCGAAGGGCTCGACGATCTACGCCGTCGGCGGGGTCCGCCACGAGATCGAGACCCGTCCGGCGGACGAGCTCGTCGACACCACCGGCGCGGGCGACGCCTACGCGGGCGGTCTGCTCTACGGCATCACGAAGGGCCTGGACCTCGACGTGGCCGGGCGCATCGGCTCGGTCGCGGCGTCGCACGTGGTCGCCCAGCTCGGGGCGCAGCCGCCGGAGAACCTGAAGTCCAAGGTCGCCCAGGACGTGCCGCAGGCCGGCTGAGACGCCCCCCCGAACGACACGAACGGGCCGTTCATCACGGAAGACCGTGACGAACGGCCCGCTCGTGCATCAGGACCCCGGACATGACGAGAGCCCCGGCCCCGCAGCAGCGGGACCGGGGCTCGTCGTCGGGACTCAGTTGAAGCTGTCGCCGCAGGCGCACGACCCGGTGGCGTTCGGGTTGTCGATCGTGAAGCCCTGCTTGTCGATCGTGTCGACGAAGTCGATCGTCGCGCCCTGGACGTACGGGGCGCTCATCCGGTCGACGGCCACCTTGAGGCCGCCGAAGTCGCGGAAGAGGTCCCCGTCGAGCGAGCGGTCGTCGAAGAAGAGCTGGTAGCGCAGGCCGGCGCAGCCCCCGGGCTGCACGGCGATGCGCAGGTGCATGTCGTCACGGCCCTCCTGGTCCAGCAGGGCCTTCGCCTTGCTCGAGGCCGCGTCGCTGAGCTCGACGCCGTGCTCCTCGGTCTTGGTGGGGTTCTCGACGGTCATGGTTCTCCCTGAGCTCCCGATGCGTTTCGCGCCGTCCAACCTCGCCGGGCGGCGGGATGTTCCCGCCCGGTGCGGCCCCGTCGTCTCCGAGGGGTCCTCCGGACGACGGCGGGACGCGGCTCGCCTGCGATCTCCATGGTGTCACATCGCGCGCCGCACATCACGGCGTCAGGAGGTCCCCGTGGCGGGCGGCACGGCGAGGTGCCGCCAGCGGGGCCCGCGCAGGACCGCGAACGCCGCGACGACGAGCATCCAGACCACCTGGAGCCCCGTCCCGAGCACGAGGGCGGGCACCCCGGTCACCACCACCAGCAGGACGAGCGTGTCCACGTGGTCGTCCATGACGTCCCCCTCAGTCCGGGGAGTCGTCCTCCCCGGGTCGCGGACCCGGCACGAGGGGCTCGGCACGCGGGGGCGGCAGCACCTCCGGGCGCAGGTCCGCCCGGCCGCGGCGGCCGCCCCAGTGGACCGCGATCCCCTCGGCCAACGCCGAGAGGGTGCCCGACGGATCAGCCATCGACGCCTCCACCGACCCGGCATTCGCACCAGCCGCGTAGGCCCCGTGGATGCCGGCCTCGAACGCGACGCGGGCGCCGACGTGGACCTGCCCCGCCAGGACCACGCACGGGACCGAGCGGGCCATCGCGGCCGCGGCCAGGGCGGCGACCGCGGTGTCCCGCAGCGACCGGAACTCCAGGCTGCCCTCGCCGGTGACGACGAGGTCGGGCAGCTCGTCGTCGGGGGTCAGTTCCAGGGACCGGGCCGCCTCGCCGACCGGGGACCGCCGGATCTCGTCGGCGGTGGCCCCCCGGGTCCAGCCGTCCGCGATCGCCGTCGCGGCCTCGTCACCGGTCAGGGTGCCGCGGAACGCGTCCGGCGCGATGAGCACGCGCATGTCCCGCACCGTAGGGCCCCGGCGCACGGGTCGCGAGAACCCCGCTGCGAGGTGTCCGGATGCTGCGCCGGGTGCCCTATCCTGGCGGGGTGAACTTCCTGCGCCGTGGCTCCTCCACCCCCGAGAGCTCCGTCTCCGACGAGCCCGCCGAGGCCGAGGACGTCGTGGCCGTGGGCGCCGCCCGCCGCAACCAGACGGCCGGCAAGGGACGCCCGACGCGCTCGCGGCGCGACGCCGAGGGCCGCAGCCGCGGACCGGTGGCGCCCGCCCCGAAGACGCAGCGCGAGGCCATGAAGCGCGCGAAGTCCCTGCGCGGGGACAAGACGGAGCGCCGCCAGGCCTCGGCCGAGCGCCGCAAGCGGATGATGGCGGGCGACGACCGGGTGCTCCCGGTGCGCGACCGCGGACCGGTCCGCGCTTATGTCCGTGACCTCGTGGACTCCCGCCGCCACCTCATGGGCCTGTTCATGCCCCTGGCGGTCCTGATCTTCGTCACCGTGGTGATCCCGATCCCCGGCATCCAGAACATCGGCAGCCTGCTGTGCCTGTGCATGCTGGCCGCGATGGTGGTCGAGGGCACGCTGCTCGGTCGCCAGATCACCGCCCGCGTCCGGGCCAAGTACCCGGACGAGGAGATCAGGGGCTTCTCCATGGGCTGGTACGGGTTCACCCGCGCCACCCAGATCCGCAAGCTCCGCATGCCGGCGCCGCGGGTCTCCCCCGGCACGGCGATCGACTGAGCACCACCCTCGTCCTCGGCGGTACGCGGTCCGGCAAGTCGGCCCACGCCGAGGGGCTGCTCCCCGCCGACCACGCCGTCTACGTCGCCACCGCGCGGCCGGTCGACCCGGACGCCGACCCCGAGTGGGCCGACCGCATCGACGTCCACCGCCGCCGACGGCCCGTCGGCTGGGAGACCGTCGAGGACGTCGACGGCCGGGGGACGGCGGAGACGGTCCGGTCCCGCCCGGAGCCGGTGATCGTCGACGACCTCGCCACGTGGGTGACCGGCCTGCTCGACGACGCCGGATGGGTGCGCGACGCCGCGTCGGTCGCGGACGCGCGCACGGACCTGGTCACGGCGGTCCGCGCCCGGACCGGCCCGCTCGTGCTCGTGTCCGCGGAGGTGGGGCTCGGCGTGGTGCCCTCGACGTCGGCCGGCCGCCGGTTCCGGGACGAGCTCGGGCTGCTCAACGCCGACCTCGCCGCGGTGTGCGACGAGGTGGTGCTGCTCGTGGCGGGTCTGCCGGTGCCGCTTAAGGTGGCCTCCGCCCCGTGAGTTCCCGCCAGCGACCGAAGGGAGCACCCCGTGCCGTCGGTGGCACCACCTGACGACGCCGCCCGCGCCGACCTCCGCCGCCACCTCGACGGTCTCCCGCTGCCGACGCACGCGCTGGGGCGCCTCGAGGAGGTCGCCGGCTGGCTCGCGGCCTGCCAGGCCCGCTCCCCCGCGCGCCCCCCGGCCGCGCCGCGGGTGGTCCTCTTCGCCGCCGAGCACGGCATCGCCGCCGCCGGGGTGTCCGCCTTCCCGGCGACCGAGACGAAGGCGCGGCTCGACGCGGTGCGCAGTGGGACCGCCCCCACCAACTCCCTCGCCACCGTCGCGGGCGCCGACGTCCGCGTCGTCGAGGTCGGTGACGGCCCCAGCGGGCGCATCGACCGCGAGGACGCCCTGACCGAGGCCGGGCTGCAGGACGCCCTCGCCGCCGGGGTGCACGCCGCCGACGAGGCCGTCGACGAGGGCGCCGACCTGCTCGTCCCCGGCGAGCTCGCGGTCGGGGTCTCCACCCCGGTCGCCGTGCTCGCCGCCGCGCTGTGCGCCCGGGAGCCCGTCGCGGTGGTGGGGCGCGGCTCGGGGATCGACGACATCGCCTGGATGCGCAAGGCCGCAACCGTCCGCGACGCCCTGCGCCGGTCGAAGGCGGTCGGGCGGGACCCGGAGGGCCTGCTCCGCGTGGTCGGCGGCGCCGACCTCGCCGCCCTCGTCGGCTTCCTCACCCAGGCCGCCCGCCGACGCACCCCCGTGCTGCTCGACGGGGCCGCCGTCTGCGTGGCCGCGCTCCTCGCCGACGCCCGCAGCCCCGGAGCCCGCGCCTGGTGGCTCGCCGCGACCCGCGACACCGAACCGGCGCAGGCCCTCGCGCTCGAGGTGCTCGGCCTCGACCCGCTGCTGCTGCTCGACCTGCGGGCCGGGGCCGCGACCGGCGCCCTCGCGGCGGTCCCGCTGGTGACGATGGCTGCGCGGGTGGCCGCGGGCTCGTGACGGGCGTTCCCGACGCCGGGGCGGGTCGTCTCGGTGCGGTCCGGCTCGCGCTGTCGCTGTTCAGCGTGGTGCCGGTGCGGGCGGACGTGGTCGACCGGCGCACCGCGGGCCGGGCCCTGACGCTCGCCCCGGTGGTCGGCCTGGTCCTCGGTGCCGTGGTCGGCGGGGTGGTGCTCGGGCTGCTCGCGCTCGGCGCCCCGGACCTGCTCGCGGGCGTCGTCGGGGTGGCCGCGGGAGCGCTGCTGACCCGTGGCCTGCACCTCGACGGGCTCGCCGACCTCGCCGACGGCCTCGGGTCCTACGGCGACGCCGCCCGGATGCTCGCCGTGATGAAGGACCCGTCGACCGGGGCGTTCGGGGTGGTCACGCTCGTCGTCGTGCTCGGCGCACAGGCAGCGGCCCTCCCCGTGGTGGCCGGCCAGGGGGCCGTCGGGGTCATCGGGGTCGCCGTGGCCTGGGCCGCCGGCCGGGCCTCGTTCACCTGGTGCGCCCGACGACGGGTGCCCGCGGCCTCCGAGGGCGGCCTCGGGGCGCTGGTGGCGGGCACCCAGCACCCCGCGGTCCCGGCCGGGTGGCTCGGCGTCCTCGCCCTGGCCGCGACGCTCGCCGTGCCCGGCCGCTGGTGGCAGGGGCCGGCGGCCCTCGCCGTGGCCGCGGTGGTCGTCGTGCTCCTGGCCCGCCACGCCGTCCGGCGGCTCGGGGGCGTGAACGGCGACGTGTTCGGGGCGGTGTGTGAGGTCGCGGTGACCGTGGCCCTCGCCGGTCTGGCCCTCGGCGGCGCGTGACGGCGGGTCCGGGAGCCCGGACCCGCCGTGCGACGCGGTGATCAGCCGAGCTTCGACATCCAGCCGTGGGGGTCGGGTGCCGCGCCGCGCTGGATGTCGGTGAGCCGCTCCCGCAGGCGGGCGGTGACCGGGCCGGGCGACCCGTCACCGATCTCGAAGGACCCGCCGTCGTACTTGACCGACCCGACCGGCGTGATCACCGCCGCCGTGCCGCAGGCGAACACCTCGGTGAGGCCACCCGAGGCGACCTCCTTCTCCCACTCGTCGGTGGAGATGCGGCGCTCGGTGACGGTCGCCCCGTCCTCGCGTGCGAGCTCGAGCAGCGAGCGGCGCGTGATGCCCGGTAGCAGCGACCCGGACAGCTCCGGCGTCACGACCTCGTGGTGGCCCTCCGCGTCGGTGAAGACGAAGAAGAGGTTCATCCCGCCCATCTCCTCGACCCACCGGTGCTCCAGCGCGTCGAGCCACACCACCTGGTCGCACCCCTGCGCCGCGGCCTGTGCCTGCGCGGCGAGCGAGGCGGCGTAGTTGCCGCCGCACTTGGCCTCGCCCGTGCCGCCGGGGACGGCGCGCACGTAGTCGGTGGACAGCCACACGCTGACCGGCGCGAGCCCCCGCGGGAAGTAGGCCCCGGCCGGCGACGCGATGAGCAGGTAGAGGTACTCCTCGCTGGGCCGGACCCCCAGCCCGGACGACGACCCGAACATGAACGGCCGCAGGTAGAGCGACTCCTCGCCGCCCGCCGCGGGCACCCACCGATGGTCGACGGCGAGCAGCTGCTCGATCGACTCGAGGAACAGGTCCTGCGGCAGCGGGGGCATCGCGAGCCGCTCGGCCGAGCGGGCCATGCGCTCCGCGTTGGCCCACGGACGGAACGAGGCGATCGACCCGTCGGGCTGCCGGTAGGCCTTCAGCCCCTCGAAGATCGTCTGGCTGTAGTGCAGCACCACCGACGCCGGGTCGATCTGCAGCGGGGCGTAGGGCTCGACCCGGGCGTCGTGCCAGCCCCGCGCCGCGTCCCAGCGGACGGTGACCATGTGGTCGGTGAAGTACCTGCCGAACCCGGGCGCGGCGAGTACTTCCGCCACCCGCTCGTCCGTCGCCGGGGAGGGGTGCGGGAGAACCTCGAAGGCCGTGCTCGACATGGCGCTCACTCTAAACCGCACCCCTGATGACGGACACGCCCTCGATCCCGGCGGCCTCCGCGGTCGGGCCCGTGGTCACAGCTCCGCGAAGCGGGCGTAGGCGGGCCAGTCGCGCAGGTTGACCTGGTCGCACTCGGCGGCCATGGCGTCGATCTCCTCGGCCGACGCGCCGCGCTGCAGGCAGTCCGCCAGCCGCCGGAAGTACTCCTCGCGCGGGGCGCCGGGCACGAACAGGATGAGGAACCGCGCGACCTCGTCGCCGACCGCCCCGAAGGCGTGGACCCCGTTGACCGGCACGTGCGCGAAGTCGCCCTCGCCCAGGGTCCGCCAGGTGTCGTCGCTCATCACCGCGAGCCGCCCGGAGATCACCCAGAACGACTCCGAGAACCCCTGGTGGTAGTGCGGCACGGCGCCGACCCGGCCCGGCGTCGCCGCGGACTCGAAGAGCCCGAAGCCGCCCCCGACGGCCGTGCCCGGCGCGGTGAACCGCGCGGGTCCGGCGACCTCCGCGTCGTCGCGGTAGCGGTAGACGCCGGGCTCGGCGTCGGGGACGGTCGGGAAGCTCATGGGCGGATCACCGCACGTGGGAGGCGACGAAGGGCGGCGCCACGACCTGGCACTCGAGGGCGCGGCCGCGGACGTCGATGCTCACGAGGTCACCCTCCGACAGGCCGGCGGCGGTGTCCAGGAGGGCGAGCGCGATCCCCGTCCGCAGCGTGGGCGAGAAGGTGCCCGAGGTCGTCTCCCCCACCGGCGTCTCCCCCAGCTTCACGGTCATGTGCGCCCGCGGGACGCCGCGCCCGGAGGCCTTCAGGCCCCACGCCCGGCGTCGGGGGCCGCGTTCGCGCTCGGCGAGCAGCGCCTCCCGCCCCCAGAACTCCTCCTTCTTCCAGGCGACGGCGAACCCGACGCGCGCCTGGACGGGCGTGATCTCCGGGCCGAGGTCCTGCCCGTGCAGCGGCAGGCCGGCCTCGGTGCGCAACGTGTCGCGGGCCCCGAGCCCGGCGGGCAGGCCGCCCTGCTCGGCGACGACCGCCGCGAGCGCGTCCCACAGCGTCTCCGCGACCTCGCTCGGGGCGATGAGCTCGTAGCCGTGCTCGCCGGTGTAGCCCGTCCGGCAGACGCGGACCTCCCGGTCCTCCCAGGTGCTGTCGACGAAGGCCATGTAGTCCAGGTCGACGTCGCCGGTGTCGGGGAGCACGCCGACCTCGGCGAGGACCGCGCGCGACGACGGGCCCTGCACCGCGAGCACGACGTGCGCGTCGTGCTCGTCGGTCACCGTGACGCCCTCGGGGGCGACCGCCGCGAGCTGCCGCCCGACCCCCGCGGAGTTCGCCGCGTTCGGCACCGCGAACACCTCGTCGTCGCCGACGAGGTAGAGGATCAGGTCGTCGACCACGCCGCCGTCCTCGGCGCAGCACAGCGTGTACTGCGCCTTGCCGGGGACGATGCGGCCGAGGTCGTTGGTCAGGCAGCGGTTGACGAAGGCCGCCGCGCCCGGGCCGCTGATCCGCACCTTGCCCAGGTGGCTGACGTCGAAGAGGCCGACGGCCTCGCGGGTCGCGGTGTGCTCGGCGACCGTGCCGGAGTACTGGACGGGCATCTCCCACCCGCCGAACGGCGCGAACGTGGCACCGAGGGCCTCGTGGCGGGCGTGCAGGGGGCTCTGTCGCAGGTCCAGTCGCTGTTCGGTCACGGGTCCGGGACCGTACGGCACGGCGCACCGTCGGGGGCTCGTCCTAGCATGCGGTCACACCGACCAGCAGCACCCGGAGGCGCACCGATCGTGACTACCCTGCCCGACCTCGAACTCAGCGACGCGCAGGCCGCCCACGCGGTCGTCGACGTCCTCGTCGTCGGTCTGCGCCCCGGGGCCGCCCCGGGCGGCGGGGACTCCACCGGGGACTCCGACGAGCCGGTCGCGCCGGTGCTGGTCGGCGCGCAGGACGTCGACGCCGCCTTCTCCGGCGAGCTCGCCTCGCTGCTGGCCCTGACGGGGGCCACCGGCAAGGCCGAGGAGGTCGTCAAGGTCCCGACGCGCGGTGCGGTCACCGCGCCGGTGCTGCTCGCGGTGGGTCTGGGGCCGGAGTCCGCGCCCACGGGGCTGCAGGGCGGTCCGGACGTCGCCGAGCAGGTGCGCCGGGCGTCCGGCGCCGCCACGCGGGCCCTGCCGACGACCGCGACGACGGTCGGGACCACGCTCTCCGGGATCGACCTCGCCGCGGCGGTGGCGGGCACGGTGCTGGGCGCCTACTCCTTCACCGAGTACCGCACCGCCGCGGACGGCCCGGCGCGGTCGGTCTACTTCCTGGGTTCCTCGCAGGGCAGCGGCGGCGCCCCCGAGCGCGAGCGGGCCACCCTCGCCGACGCCGCGATGACCGCGCGGGCGGTGTGCGCGGCCCGTGACCTGATCAACACCCCGCCGAACGACCTCTACCCGGCGGAGTTCGCCCGGCGTGCCACCGAGCTCGCCGAGGCCGTCGGGCTGGGCGTGGAGGTCCTCGACGACGAGGCGCTCGCCGCGGGCGGCTTCGGCGGCGTCCTCGGGGTCGGCGGCGGCTCGTCGCGGCCGCCGCGGATGGTGCGCCTGACCCACACCCACCCCGACGCCACCCGCACCGTGGCCCTCGTCGGGAAGGGCATCACGTTCGACACCGGCGGCATCTCGATCAAGCCCGCCGCGAACATGGACCACATGACCTCGGACATGTCCGGGGCCGCCTGCGTGATCGCCGCGACCTGCCTGGCCGCCGAGCTGGGCCTCGCGGTGAACGTCACGGCGACGGTGCCGATGGCCGAGAACATGCCCTCCGGCACGGCGTACCGCCCGGGCGACGTGCTGACGATGTACGGCGGGAAGACCGTGGAGGTCCTCAACACCGACGCCGAGGGTCGGCTGATCCTGGCCGACGCCATCGTGCGGGCGTGCGAGGACTCCCCCGACTACCTGGTCGAGACCTCGACGCTGACCGGCGCGCAGCTCGTCGCGCTGGGCGCCCGCACCGCCGGGATCATGGGGCAGGACGCCTTCCGCGACCGCGTCACCGCGGCCGCCGCATCGGTCGGCGAGGGCGCGTGGGCCATGCCCATGCCCGAGGAGCTGCGGGGCGACCTCGACTCGCGGGTCGCCGACATCGCCAACGTCACCAACCACCGCTTCGGCGGCATGCTCGCGGCCGGGCTGTTCCTGCGCGAGTTCGTCGCCGACGACGTGCCGTGGGCGCACGTCGACGTCGCCGGCCCGGCCTTCAACACCGGGGGCGCGCACGGCTACACCCCGCGGGGCGGCACGGGCATGCCGGTGCGGACGCTCGCGGCCGTGCTGGCCGACGTCGCCGCGCACGGCTGACGTGATCGATCACCTCGACGGCCCGTTTGCCTGCGGTGGAAGGATGGAGGACAGCGACCGGCTCCGACACGGGTTCTCGACGGACGGAGCCGGCGGTTCCCCTGCGGGCCACACCCGACGTGGGGAACGCCGCACGTCACACGCCGACGCGGGAGAAGTGAGTTGAGCGAGAGCGACACCTACGACGTCCTCATCCTGGGCGGGGGCTCGGGCGGTTACGCCTGCGCGCTCCGCGCGGCGCAGCTGGGGCTCTCCGTGGCCCTCGTCGAGCAGGACAAGCTCGGCGGCACCTGCCTGCACCGGGGCTGCATCCCCACCAAGGCGCTGCTGCACGCCGCCGAGGTCGCCGACAACGCCCGCGAGGGCGAGCAGATCGGTGTGAAGAGCTCGCTGTCGGGCATCGACATGAGCGGCGTCAACTCCTACAAGGACGGCGTCGTCGCGAAGCTCTACAAGGGCCTGCAGGGGCTGATCAAGTCCCGCAAGGTCACCATGATCGAGGGGCACGGCCGGCTCGTCGGCCAGGACACCGTCGAGGTCGACGGCCAGCGCTACACCGGCCGGAACGTCGTGCTGGCGTCCGGCTCCTACTCGAAGACGCTGCCCGGCCTCGAGCTCGGCGGCCGCGTGATCACCTCCACCGAGGCGATCAACCTCGACTACGTGCCCGACCGCGTGGTCGTGCTCGGCGGCGGCGTCATCGGCTGCGAGTTCGCGAGCGTCTGGAAGTCGTTCGGCTCCGAGGTGACGATCGTCGAGGCGCTGCCCCACCTGGTGCCGAACGAGGACGAGTTCCTCTCCAAGCAGCTCGAGCGCCAGTTCCGCAAGCGCAAGATCGCCTTCAAGATCGGCACCAAGTTCACCGGCGTCGAGCAGACCGCGGACGCGGTGACGATCAGCCTGGAGAACGGCGAGCAGATCGAGGCCGACCTCCTGCTCGTCGCCGTCGGGCGCGGCCCGAACACCGCGGACCTCGGGTACGAGGACCAGGGCGTCACCCTCGACCGCGGGTTCGTGCGCACCGACGAGCGGCTCCGCACCGGCGTGGGCAGCGTCTACGCCGTCGGCGACATCGTGCCGGGCCTGCAGCTCGCCCACCGCGGCTTCCAGCAGGGCATCTTCGTCGCCGAGGAGATCGCGGGGCTCAACCCGCCGGTCATCGACGAGACGGGCATCCCGCGGGTCACCTACTGCGAGCCCGAGATCGCGTCGGTCGGTCTCACCGAGGCCCAGGCCAAGGAGGCCTACGGCGAGGTGGTCACCACGACCTACGACCTCGCGGGCAACGGCAAGTCGCAGATCCTCCGCACCGCCGGCGCCATCAAGCTGGTCAAGGGCGGCACGGGTGACGACGCCCCGGTGGTCGGCGTGCACATGATCGGCGCCCGGATCGGCGAGCTCGTCGGAGAGGCGCAGCTCGTCTACAACTGGGAGGCTCTGCCGGTCGAGGTCGCGAACCTCGTCCACGCCCACCCCACGCAGAACGAGGCGTTCGGCGAGGCGCACCTGGCGCTCGCCGGCAAGCCCCTGCACGCGCACGGCTGATCGCCCACACCGGTTCGACGAGGGAGTACCGAGCACGATGGCCTACACCGTCCAGATGCCTGCTCTCGGGGAGAGCGTCACCGAGGGCACCATCACCCGGTGGCTGAAGCAGGAGGGCGACCACGTCGAGGTCGACGAGCCGCTGCTGGAGGTGTCGACGGACAAGGTCGACACCGAGATCCCCTCGCCGCAGGCGGGGGTCCTCCAGCGGATCGTCGCGGCCGAGGACGACACCGTCGAGATCGGCGGCGACCTCGCGGTCATCGGCGACGGTGACGACGACGGCGGCAGCTCCGGCGGGTCCGGGGGCGGGCAGGCCGAGGCGGCACCGGAGCCCGAGCCGGAGCCCGAGGCCCAGCAGTCGGAGCCGGAGCCGGAGCCCGCGCCGTCGGAGCCCGAGCCGGCCCCGGCGTCGTCGGGCGGCAGCAGCTCCGGTGGCTCGTCCGGCGGGTCCGGCGGTGGCTCCGGCACGACGATCGAGATGCCCGCCCTGGGCGAGAGCGTCACCGAGGGCACCATCACCCGCTGGCTCAAGCAGGTCGGCGATGCGGTCGAGGTCGACGAGCCGCTGCTCGAGGTGTCCACCGACAAGGTCGACACCGAGATCCCCTCGCCGGTCGCGGGCACGCTGCTCGAGATCAAGGCGAACGAGGACGACACCGTCGAGGTCGGCGGCGCGCTCGCCGTCGTCGGCGACGGCTCGGCGGACGGCGGGTCGGCCCAGCCCGAGGCGCAGTCCGGACCGGACGCGCAGTCCTCGTCCGACACGCAGGCCTCCTCCGACACGCAGGCGGAGCCGGAGCCGCGGCAGGAGCAGGGGCAGCCCGAGCCCGAGTCGCAGCCGGCGGCCTCGGACGGCGAGCACACCGCGGAGAGCTCGGACGGCGCGGTCGCGGCGTCCGGCGCGGACGACTACGTCTCGCACGAGACCGAGCAGCCCGCCGGGCCGAGCGGCCCGGCGAACGCGGGCTCGCTGCAGTCCGGCGGGGCGCCCTCGAACGGCACGGGCGGGGGCGAGACGGCGGGCTCCCCCTACGTCACGCCGCTGGTGCGCAAGCTCGCCCAGGAGCGCGGGGTCGACCTGGCGTCGGTGTCCGGCACCGGGGTCGGCGGGCGCATCCGCAAGCAGGACGTGGTCGCGGCCGCCGACGAGGCCGACCAGCAGCAGAAGGCGGCCCAGCAGGCGTCCGCGGCGCCGTCGGCGAACGAGCCGACCGCGGCCCCGTCGGACGGGTCGCAGGGTGCGGTGCACGGCGGCGAGGTGCAGAAGCCGGCGGCGAGCCGCAGCTCGAACATCCCGACGCCGGACGACTCCGGTCTGCGCGGCACCACGCAGAAGCTCTCCCGGCGCCGCGCGACCATCGCGAAGCGCATGGTGGAGTCGCTGCAGACCTCCGCGCAGCTCACCACGGTCGTCGAGGCCGACGTCACCCGCATCGCGCGCCTGCGCGACCGGGCGAAGGCCGACTTCGAGCGCCGCGAGGGCGTGAAGCTGTCCTTCCTCCCGTTCATGGCGATCGCCACCGTCGAGGCCCTCAAGGCCCACCCGGTGGTCAACGCCATGATCGACACGGAGAAGGGCGAGGTCACCTACCACGGTTCCGAGCACCTCGGGATCGCGGTGGACTCCCCCGCCGGGCTGATCGTGCCGGTCATCCACGACGCCGGGGACCTCAACCTCGGCGGGCTGGCCCGCAAGATCTCCGACGTGGCGCAGCGGACCCGGGACAACAAGATCTCCCCGGACGAGCTGTCGGGCGGCACGTTCACGATCACCAACACCGGCTCGCGCGGCGCGCTGATCGACACCCCGATCATCAACCAGCCGCAGGTCGGCATCCTCGGCACCGGGGCCGTCGTCAAGAAGCCCGTGGTGGTCACCGACGGCGAGGGCGGTGAGTCGATCGCGATCCGGTCGACGGTCTACCTCTGCCTGTCCTACGACCACCGCATCGTCGACGGCGCCGACGCCGCCCGGTTCCTCGGGTCGGTGAAGGCCCGGCTCGAGGCCGGCGCGTTCGAGGCGGACCTCGGGCTCGTCTAGTCCTGCCCGCTGCTGACCGGAGGGCCCCGTCACGCGACGGGGCCCTTCGTGATGTGTGCGGGGAGTTCCCGAGCGCTCTCATGGCACGAGGATTCCCCGCACGGGACGGGGGTCGGACGAACCGGACAGCGTGTCCAGGTCGCGCCGCACCCCCGACTCCGCGACGATCACGGGTATGCGCGTCGTCATCTCCGGGTCGTCCGGCCTCATCGGCACCGCCCTGGTCCCCCACCTGCGCAGTGCCGGGCACGAGGTGGTCCGCCTCGTGCGGCGCACCCCGCAGGCCCCCGACGAGCGCGGGTGGGACCCGCCGTCGGGACGGATCGACGACGGCGCCCTCGAGGGCGCCGACGCGGTGATCAACCTGTCCGGCGCCGGGATCGGCGACAAGCGCTGGTCGGGCGCCTACAAGCAGGAACTGCGCGACAGCCGCACCATCCCCACCGACGTCCTCGCGCGGGCCGTGGCCGCCCACGGGATCCCCACGTTCATCAGCGGGTCCGCGGTCGGGTTCTACGGCGACACCGGTCAGGTCGCGGTGGACGAGACCGGGGCGCGGGGCCGCGGGTTCCTCGCCGATCTCGTCCGGGACTGGGAGAACGCGACGGCCCCGGCCGCGGAGGCGGGCGCGCGGGTGGTGCTGATCCGCACCGGGCTGGTGCTCTCGCACTCCGGCGGCCTGATGGGCCGGATCAAGCCGATCTTCACGTTCGGGCTGGGCGGCAGGCTCGGGTCCGGCGAGCAGTACTGGCCGTGGATCTCGCTCGACGACGAGGTCGGGGCGATCACCCACGCCCTCGAGCACGACACCGTGGTCGGCCCCCTCAACGCGACCGGGCCCGCCCCGGTGACCAACGCCGAGTTCACGAAGGTCATGGCCGCGACGGTCCACCGGCCGGCGCCCTGGATGGTGCCGGGGTTCGCGATGCGCGCGGTGCTCGGCGAGTTCGCCGACGAGGGCGTGCTGGTCAGCCAGCGCGTCCTGCCCGGCGTGCTCGAGCGTGAGGGCTACACCTTCCAGCACCAGACGGTGCAGGCCGCGCTCGCCGCGGTGCTGGAGTGAGCGGGGCGACGCGCAGCGCAGCGGAGCCGGAGCGGGGTGGGGGTGGGCTGCCGGACGAGGTCGACGTCCTCGTCGTCGGGGCGGGCCTCGCCGGCCTGAATGCGGCACGGACGGTGGCCCGCTCCGGGCGGTCGGTCCTGGTGTGCGAGGCGTCCGACGGGGTCGGCGGCCGGGTCCGCACGGACGTCCTGGACGGCTTCCTGGTCGACCGCGGCTTCCAGATCCTCAACACCTCCTACCCGGCGCTGCGCGCGGCGGTGGACCTCGACGCGCTCGACCTGCACCCCTTCGTGCCGGGCGCCGCGGTCCGCACCGACGACGGGGTGCTGCACCGGGTCGCGCGGCGCCCCACGTGGCTCCCCCGGTCGGCGCTGACCCGGTTGATCTCGCTGCGCGCGAAGCTCGGGATCGCGGGCTTCACCGCCCGCTCGGTGCTCGTGCCCCCGCAGCGTCAGGCCGCGGCACCCGAACGATCCGCCCGCGAGGACCTGGCCCGGTTCGGGCTGTCCGGCCGCGACGTGGACCGCTTCCTGCGCCCGTTCCTCGCCGGGGTGCTCGGCGACGGCGACCTGCAGACCTCGTCGCGGGTGGTGTCGTTGTTCTGGCGCACCTTCGCCCTCGGCGACCTCACGCTGCCGGGCCGCGGGATCGGCGCCATGACGACCCACCTCGCGGCCCGGCTGCCGGCCGGCACCGTCCGGCTGGACACACCCGTGCGCGAGGTCGTCCCGGGCCGCGTCACCACCGACGACGGGACGGTGCGGGCCGGTGCGGTGATCGTCGCGACCGAGGGCACCGACGCGGCGGGACTGCTCGGGGTCCGCGTCGAGGCACCGCGGCCGTTCGCGCTGACCAGCCACTACCACGTGACGGACCGGCCGCCGACGCGTCAGGGGCTGCTCCACCTCGACGGCACCGGCGGCCCGATCGTCAACACCATGGTGCTCACCGCGGCCGTGCCGTCCTACTCCCCCGACCACCGGCACCTCGTCGTCTCCACGGTCCTCGGCGGCGAGGCGTTGCCCGAGCCCCGACTGCGCGCCGAGCTGGAGCGCATCTGGAGCACGGGGACGTCGCACTGGGAACACCTCGCGACCCGGGAGATCCCGCACGCCCTGCCCGCCACCCTCCCGCCGACCCCGCCCGGCCTCCGGCGCCCCGTCGACCTGGGCGACGGACTGTTCGTGGCGGGCGACCACCGGGACACCCCGTCGGTGCAGGGCGCGCTCGTCTCGGGGCGCCGCACCGCCCAGGCGGCGCTGGCGTCGTTGGGCTGACCCTGCCCTGAGGGCAGGAAAGCGTCGTTGCTGTCGCACCACGACAGCAACGACGCGTTCCTGCCGAACCAGCGGGAGTAGGTTCGACCGCATGGGTTCCCACCGTGCGAGCAGCGATCCGGTCGAGGTGCTGGAGCTCGGCACCGTCGAGTACACCGCCGCGTGGGACCAGCAGCGCGCCCACCACGCCGCCCGGGCGGACGACACGGGCCCCGACGTGCTCATGCTGCTCGAGCACCCGAGCGTCTACACCGCCGGGAAGCGCACGCAGCCCGAGGACCGGCCCGCCGACGGCACCCCGGTCGTCGACGTCGACCGGGGCGGCCGCATCACCTGGCACGGCCCGGGGCAGCTCGTCGGCTACCCCATCCTCAAGCTCGGCCAGCCCTTCGACGTGGTCGACCACGTGCGCCGCCTCGAGGAGGCCCTGATCCACGTGTGTGCGGGCCTGGGTCTGGAGACCGGCCGGGTCGACGGCCGCTCCGGGGTGTGGCTGGCCGCGGGCGACGGCCGACCCGAGCGCAAGATCGCCGCCATCGGTGTCCGCGTGGCACGCGGGGTGACGCTGCACGGCTTCTCGCTCAACGCCGACCCCGACCTCACCGCCTTCGGCGCGATCGTCCCGTGCGGGATCACCGACGCGGGCGTCACGAGCCTGTCCGCCGAGCTCGGCCGCCGGGTCGGGGTGGACGAGGTCCGACCCGCCGTCCGGGACGCCATGCTCGCCGCGTTCGCCGGCGATCTCGCCGTTCGTGAGCACACGATCGCCCGTCCGGAGGTCACGGATACGCTGATGGTGGGTAACGTCGCCGTCCAGATGTTGTAACCTCTCGACCGCTCGACTGCGCTCGGTGACCGCTCGTCGCGGTTTGCGTCGGGAAACGCTGTGCGTGACCGACGTGCGACGGACGGTGGCTGGCATGACCCCCCACGACGACATCCGCCGGGCCGGCCGCCGAGGGCACGCGGGCGCCGGACTCGTCGCGGCCCTGGTCCTGGCCGGCCTGACCCTCATGGCGCCGGCCGCGTCCGCCGCCGTGACCCCGACCCAGGCCACCCAGCTCAACCAGGTGTTCGCGCTCACCAACCAGTACCGCCAGCAGGCCGGGTGCAAGGCGCTGATCCGGAACAGCTACGCCGAGAAGGCCGCCCAGGGCCACGCGGACTGGATGGCCTCGACCGGCACCTTCTCCCACACCGGGGCGAACGGCTCGAGCTTCGTCGACCGCATGAAGGCGGCGGGCTACGCGCGGCCGGGCGGGGAGAACATCGCCTACGGCCAGGCGGACGCGCAGGCCGTCATGACCGCCTGGATGAACTCGCCGGGCCACCGGGCGAACATCCTCAACTGCACCTTCACCCGGATCGGCCTCGGCCTCGCCGGCACCCGGAACTACTGGGTGCAGGACTTCGGCTACTGAGTCACGACGTCGGGGCATGCGGCCGGGCGGCGCAAATCACTGCGCCGTCCGGTCGCACCGTTCGTCGACCGCGCCGCTCCGACGCGCCGCTCGCCGCCCCATCTGGCCGTGACCTACCCGTGATCTGGACGGGCTGTCACCGTTCGTGACGTGGGCATCCATCGCGTCGAGCACGCTCCCCGCCGTCGACTGGTACTCGGCGTCGGTGCCGCGGCGGTCGTCCTCGGCCTGGTCGCCGCCGTGCTGGCGCTGCGGCCCTCCGACGAGGCGGTGCAGGACGCGAGTGCGGCCGCCGCCCTGCCCGCGCTCCCCGCCCTCCCCACGCCGGTCCCCCTCGCCCTGCCGCCCCTCCCCGCGGCGGCGCCGGTGCCCACGACGACCACCACGTCGTCGCGCACGACCACCACCACGAGCACGACGACCCGGCGCAGCACGACGCGAGCCGCCGCACCCGCCGTCGGGAAGGGACCCGCCGGACGGGTGCTGGCGCTGGTCAACGCCGCGCGGGCCGAGGCGGGCTGTGGCGCCGTCGCCGGCAACGCCGCCCTGGACCGGGCGGCGGCGGACTACGCCGTACTGATGGCCCGCACCGGCACGTTCTCCCACACCGGCCCGGACGGCTCGGACTTCTCCGAGCGCGTGCGCGCCGCCGGGTACGACGACCCGGGCGGCGAGAACATCGCGCAGGGCCAGACGAGCGCGCACGAGGTCATGACGGACTGGATGAACTCCCCCGGACACCGGCGGAACATCCTCGACTGCTCGTTCCGCACGCTCGGGGTGGGCGAGGCGAGCGACTACTGGGTGCAGGAGTTCGGGCGCTGAGACGTCTGAGGGGCCGGAGCCGCCGCGCCCCTCACAGCCCGCACGTCCCCGCCACGAACCGCAGGTGCTCGAGGTCGGAGAGGTCCAGCACCTGCAGATAGACCCGCTCGACCCCGACGGCGGCGAACTCGTCGAGGCGTGCGGTGAGCTCCTCCGCGGTCCCGGCGATGCCGTGGGCCCGCAGCTCGTCGGGCTCCCGGCCGATCGCGGCGGCCCGTCGGGCCACCTCGGCCTCGGTCCCGCCGACGCACAACACCTGCGCCGTGGAGTACCGCAGGGTCGCCGGGTCCCGCCCGATCGCCGCGCACGCCTCGCGCACCCGCGCGTACTGCGCCGCCACCTGGTCCACGGACGCGAACGGCACGTTGACCTCGTCGGCGTACCGGGCGGCCAGCGCGGGCGTCCGCCGGGGCCCCGAGCCGCCCACGATGATCGGCGGGTGCGGCTCCTGCACCGGCTTCGGCAGCCCGGGGCTCTCGGTGAACCGGTAGTGCTCGCCGTGGAAGGTGTAGCCCTGGCCGACGGGCGTGTTCCACGCCCCGGTGAGGACCTCGAGCTGCTCGGCGAGCATGTCGAAGCGCGTCCCCGTCGTCGGGAAGGGGATGCCGTAGGCGTGGTGCTCCGCCTCGTACCACCCGGTGCCGAGGCCGAGCTCGATCCGGCCGCCGGACATCTGGTCGACCTGGGCGACCGCGACGCCGAGCGGGCCCGGGAGCCGGAAGGTGATCGAGGTCATCATCGTGCCGAGGCGGATGGTCGACGTCTCCCGGGCCAGCGCCCCGAGCGTGATCCACGCGTCGGTGGGCCCGGGCAGGCCCGTCGAGTCGCCCATGGCGAGGAAGTGGTCCGACCGGAAGAAGGCGTCGTACCGGCACTCCTCGGCGCATCGCGCGACCCGGAGGAGGTCGTCGTAGGTCGCGCCCTGCTGCGGTTCGGTGAAGATCCGGAGGTCCATGACGATGATCAGCCTAACGGGGGAGCGGGCGTAGTCTGGTACCCGTGACCGCCAGCGCTGACGCAGGAGCCCCGGCCGGACGCAAGCTGCTCCGCCTCGAGGTCCGGAACTCGCAGACGCCCATCGAGCGCAAGCCCGAGTGGATCCGTACGCGCGTGCAGACCGGCCCGAACTTCTCCGAGCTCAAGGGCATGGTGCGCTCCGCCGGCCTCGCCACGGTGTGCGAGGAGGCGGGCTGCCCCAACATCTACGAGTGCTGGGAGGACCGCGAGGCGACCTTCCTCATCGGCGGCGAGCAGTGCACCCGGCGGTGCGACTTCTGCCAGATCGACACCGGGAAGCCCTCGCCGCTGGACCGCGACGAGCCCCGCAAGGTCGCCGAGTCGGTGCGCCAGATGGGGCTGCGCTACTCGACGATCACCGGCGTCGCCCGCGACGACCTCGACGACGGCGGGTCCTGGCTCTACGCCGAGACCGTCCGCCAGGTCCACGCACTGAACCCGGGCACCGGTGTCGAGCTGCTGATCCCCGACTTCGACGACCGGGACGACCAGCTCGGCCCCGTCTTCGACTCGGCCCCCGAGGTCCTCGCGCACAACCTCGAGACCGTCCCGCGCATCTTCCGCCGCATCCGTCCGGCCTTCCGCTACGAGCGGTCGCTCGACGTGATCCGCAAGGCGCGCGCCGCCGGCCTCGTCACGAAGTCCAACCTCATCCTCGGCATGGGCGAGACCCCCGAGGAGGTCACCGAGGCGATGCAGGACCTGCACGACGCCGGGTGCGACCTGCTCACCCTCACCCAGTACCTCCGCCCCTCGCTGCGCCACCACCCGGTGGAGCGCTGGGTGAAGCCCGAGGAGTTCGTCGAACACCGCGACGCCGCCCTCGAGATGGGTATCGCCGGCGTGATGGCAGGGCCGCTGGTGCGCTCGTCGTACCGGGCCGGTCGGCTCTACGCGCAGGCCAAGCTGCACCGCGGCGAGGCCCTGCCCGAGGGCATGGAGGAACTCGCCGCCGAGGGCGAGGCCCGCCAGGAGGTCGGTTCGGTCCTCGCCCGCCGCGCCTAGGCACCCGTCCGGCAGAATGGGGAGCATGGCCAAGGGCACTGCCGGTAAGGCGACCAAGGAAGAGAAGAAGGCCGCCAAGCAGGCTGCGCGCGCTGCCCGCAAGCAGCGGTGGTCGCAGATCTGGCAGGCCTTCCAGATGCAGCGCAAGGAGGACAAGCTCCTCCTGCCGCTGATGATCGGCGCGGTCGTGGTGACGGCCCTGATCTTCCTGGTCATCGGGCTGCTCCTCGGGCAGTCCTGGTACCTGGTGCCGATCGGCGTCATCCTCGGTCTCGCGGTCGCGATGATCGTGTTCGGGCGCCGCGTGCAGAACAACGTCTACGCCAAGGCCGACGGGCAGCCCGGCGCCGCCGGGTGGGCGCTGGACAACATGCGCGGGCCGTGGCGGGTCACGCAGGCCGTCGCCGGCACCACGCAGCTCGACGTCGTGCACCGGGTCATCGGCCGCCCCGGCGTGATCCTCGTGGCCGAGGGCGCCTCGCACCGCACCAGGGGTCTGCTCGCGCAGGAGAAGAAGAAGGTCTCGCGCGTCGCCGGGCAGGTGCCGATCTACGAGGTCGCGGTCGGCAACGCCGACGGCGAGGTGGAGCTCTCGAAGCTGCAGCGCCACATGGCGAAGCTCCCCCGCAACATCGACCGCGCGCAGATGGACACCCTCGAGAAGCGGCTCGCGGCCATCGCCGGCCGCGGCGGCCCCGCGATGCCGAAGGGCCCGGTGCCCAAGGGCGCTCAGATGAAGGGGATGCAGCGCACGGTCCGCCGGCGCTGACCCCTTCCCGACGCCGGGTGGGGTCGGCTCGGGCCGCCCCGCCGCGGCGAGGTGCACATCAGGCAGGCGCCCGGCGGCCGGAACCTGCCTGACGTCACCCTCGCGGCCGGGGGTCAGCGCGTGCGGATCACCATCGTGCGGCTGACCCGGTCGTGCAGGCCGCGGCCCTGCCGGTCCATGATCGCCGCGGGCACGATGAAGAACAGCGACGCGGTGCGGGCCAGCGCCCACAGGCCGACCCGGTCCACCCCGTCGACCCGCACCACCCGCATCCCAGTCAGCACCATCGCCGGCGTCTGCCCGATCAGGGCGACCGGGACGGTGACCAGCACCGCCCACACCACGAGGCTGAGCGCCGGCGGCGCCGGGAAGGTGAAGGCCGCCGCCACGAGGCCGCCGATCACCAGGTCGAGCAGGAACTGGCCGAGCCGCGCCGGGGCACTCGCGACCGATCCCGGCCCCGACTCCGGCAGGCCGAGATCCCGGCCCGGGTATCCCTCGTCGGGCTCCGCCGGACGGGTGGCGCCGCGCACCGACGGTGAACGCCCGTTCGGCCCAGTGGTCGACGCGCCCCGTGTCGGCGTCGACGCACGGACCGGGCGGTCCCGACCTTCCGGACCACCACTCGACGCCCGGTCAGGCCCGTCGTCGGTGAGCCATTCACGAAACCACGACACTCTGACAGGCTACGGTGCCGCACCGTCGGGGCGCGTGACGGCAACGTGGCCGGACGACCCCCGGGAAGCGGGCGAGACTGTGACATGCGCCCGTTAACTGCTGTGAAACAACGGTGCGACGAGCGAGAAACCTACGCCGCCTAGCGTCCGGGTCACCTGAAACGGTGAGTCGAGCCCGGCCGGGCGCGGTGGCTCGGCCGTGAATGACAGTGCCAGAGAAGGAGCCAGCGAGGGTGTTCAGCAACAAGGACGAGGTCTTCAAGTACATCTCCGACGAGGGGGTGCAGTACGTCGACGTCCGGTTCTGCGACCTCCCTGGCCAGATGCAGCACTTCACCGTGCCCGCCTCGGAGTTCAGTGACGCCGTCTTCGAGGACGGTCTCGCCTTCGACGGCTCGTCGGTCACCGGATTCCAGACCATCAACGAGTCGGACATGACGCTGCTGCCCGACGTGGCGACCGCGCGCATCGACCCGTTCCGGGCCCAGAAGACCCTGAACGTCAACTTCTTCGTCCACGACCCGCTGACGCTCGAGGCCTACAGCCGCGACCCGCGCAACGTGGCCCGCAAGGCGGAGAACTTCCTGTCGACGGTCGACGTCGCCGACACGTGCTTCTTCGGCCCCGAGGCCGAGTTCTACATCTTCGACGAGGTCCGCTACGAGTCCTCGATGCGCACCCAGTTCTACGCCGTCGACTCGGTCGAGGGCGCGTGGAACACCGGGCGCGACGAGCCGGGTGGCAACAAGGGCTACAAGATCCCGGCCAAGGGCGGCTACTTCCCGGTCGAGCCGACCGACCAGACCTCCGACCTGCGCGCCGCGATCGGCACCAACCTCATCAACTCGGGCTTCGAGCTCGAGAAGCTGCACCACGAGGTCGGCACCGGCGGCCAGGCCGAGATCAACTACAAGTTCAACACGCTGCTGCACGCGGCGGACGACCTGCAGCTGTTCAAGTACATCGTCAAGAACACGGCGTGGCAGGCGGGCAAGACCGTCACCTTCATGCCGAAGCCGATCGCCGGCGACAACGGCTCGGGCATGCACTGCCACCAGTCGCTGTTCAAGGGCGGCGAGCCGCTGTTCTACGACGAGAACGGCTACGCCGGGCTCTCCGACCTCGCCCGCCACTACATCGGCGGCATCCTGCACCACGCGCCCTCGCTCGTGGCGTTCACCAACGCCACCGCGAACTCGTACCACCGCCTGGTGCCCGGCTTCGAGGCCCCGATCAACCTGGTCTACTCGAACCGCAACCGCTCGGCCTGCGTGCGCATCCCGATCACCGGCAACAACCCGAAGGCCAAGCGCCTCGAGTTCCGCTGCCCGGACTCGTCGGGCAACCCGTACCTGTCCTTCGCGGCCATGATGATGGCCGGCCTCGACGGCATCCGGAACAAGATCGAGCCGCCGACGCCGGTCGACAAGGACCTCTACGAGCTCCCGCCGGAGGAGGCCGCCAACATCGCGCAGGTGCCGGCCAGCCTCGACGCCGCCGTGAACAACCTCGAGGCCGACCACGACTACCTGCTCGAGGGCGGCGTCTTCACGTCCGACCTGATCGAGAAGTGGATCGAGCTCAAGCGCGACGACGTGACGGGCCTACGGCTGCGCCCGCACCCGTACGAGTTCGAGCTGTACTACAACTGCTGATCCAGCAGGTCGTCGGAACGGCCCGGTCCCCTCGCGGGGGCCGGGCCGTTCTGCGTTCTCCAGGCCTTCCCCCACGCCTTCCCGACGGCGGGTCCTACCGCCGGTCGCGCACGTCCTCCCGCGGCGAGAGGGCCGCGGCCGCGACGTACTGGTAGACGTAGCGGATCTCCTCGCCCTGGCTGATGGGCACGCACACCCAGCCCACCCACTCCCCCGTCGTCGTGCGGCGCCAGCCGAGGAGCTCGCCCGGGACGCGGCTCTGCAGGTCGACCCCGTCGGGGACCGCCCGGGACGGACGACCGGCCGGCCGCGGGTAGGCCACGGCGAGGTCCACCCACACCCGGCGCACCTCTGTGCGCTGCAGGGCGCCCGAGCGGTCGTTGCGCCGCTGCGCCGGCCCGCGCTCCTCGAACACGTGTTCGATGATGACGGTGGGCCCGCCTCCGCGCCAGCCGGCCGGCCCACATCACCCGTTGTCATGATCTACGGAGCGTGAGCACGACGGGCGAGAAGCGTCAATTTTCGACATAAATCCGCGAGAACCCCGGGATTTGCTTGCTCTCCTACGCACGCTGTGTGACTCTATGGCGGTCCACACAGGTGAAGCACCCGCTCACCGGACACCGAGAAGTCACTCAGTGTGAGGAGTTCGCCATGCGCAACCGTCTTCCCTCCTGGAAGTCCGCCCTCGCCACCGTCGCCGTCGCCGGCGCCGCGCTGCTCGCCACCGCTCCCCCAGCCCTGGCCCAGGACGGTGGAGGTGGCCCCGACCCGACGCAGGCGCCGATCGCGGAGAAGGTCAGCGGCGAGGTGCTCCCCGCCGTCGACCGCCTCCAGATCACCTCGGCCGCGGGCGTCCTGGTCAACCCGAACACCGGCGAGTACGCCCGCGTCGACGCGTTCTCGGTCGGCTGCACCGGCTTCACCGTCGGCTCCGACGGCTGGATCGCCACCGCCGGCCACTGCGTCGACCCGGCCATGATGGCCATGCAGGCCCGCCTCACGGTCGCGAACGAGTACGGCGCGGCGGGCTACGACGCCAACGCCATGTACAGCTACCTGCAGGACTTCGTGTTCGTCGACGGCACCGGGAACGCCGCCCCGGCCATCACCGTGCAGGTGCTGCCCGCCACCGCCGCCCCCGGCGACAAGCCGATGGACGCCAAGGTCGTGGACTACCAGGCCTACAACAAGGGCGACACGGCGCTGCTCAAGGTCGACGGCCACAACATGCTGAGCATCGAGGTGGCTCCGGGCGGTCCGGCCCCGACCGGCATGCCGGTCATGTCGATGGGCTACCCCGGCGCCCGGGACGACGCGATGGACCCGAGCATGACGCCCACCTGGAAGGAGGGCGCGGTCAGCTCGCAGCAGACCCAGGACGGCATCGCCTACACCGAGGTGACCACCGAGATGGGCCACGGCATGAGCGGCGGCCCGACGGTGAACCAGCAGGGTCAGGCGATCGGCATCAACAGCCAGGCCACCGGCGACGGCGGCAACTCCTTCAACTTCATCGCCCCGTCGTCGCGCCTCGCCGAGCTGATGGCCCGCAACGGCGTCCCGACCGCGCCGAGCCCCGTCGACGCCGCCTACCGCACCGGCATGGAGCTCTACTACCAGGGCTACTACTCGGACGCGATCGAGCAGTTCGACGCCGTCCTCGCGCTCGCCCCGGGCAACAAGGCCGCCGTGGACTACAAGAACAGGGCCGTGCAGGCGCACGACCAGTTCGGTGACACCGGCCTCGGCCTGCTCGGCTGGGGCCTGATCGGGGGCGGCTCGCTGCTCGTGCTGGTCGTCGGCGGATGCGTCGTGGGCGTGGTCGTCAGCCGTCGGCGCCGCGCCGCGGCGAGCGTCCCGCAGGTGAACGTCGCCCAGCCCGGCTTCGGGCTGCCGTCCGGCTACCAGGTCCCGCTGCAGCACGACCCGGCCGCAGCCCCGCTGTCCCAGCAGCAGCCCGGCGTCGGGGTCCCGCAGCAGGCTCCCGCCGGCTTCGGCGCCGCCCCGTTCGGCCAGGCCGGTCAGCCGGGCCAGACCGCTCAGCACGTCCCGGACATGCAGTACGTCGCGATGCCGGCCGCGCCGGCCTCGCCCCCGGTCGGGTTCCCCGCGCCCACCGCAACCCCGATCGCGGTCGCCTCGACCGCCCCGCGGCACGAGGCCCCCGCCGTCGCCCCGGAGGCCCCCGCCGTCGCCGTCGCGACCCCGCCGTCGGCCTGGCCGGCGCCGGCGACCGAGGCCCCGGTGGCGCCCGCCGCTGTGGCCCCGACCGGTCCGGGCCACTGCCCGAACTGCGGCGCCGCCCGCGGCGCCGGGGCCCGCTTCTGCGGCGGCTGCGGGGTGGGGCTGAGCTGAGGCACCGCTGATCCACCCCGCACGACGACGGGCCGTCCGGCTGCTGCCGGGCGGCCCGTCCGCGTGGGTCGGACACGAGCGGAAACCCCTGGGCCATCCAGGGGCTTCTACGCATTCCCCGCCCCGCCCCGCTTCGTAGTTTCGGCGTCACCGCTGGTCAGGGCCCTCGACGGGCCCCCGGAACGAAGCGAGCACCGCCATGAAGCGAGCGTTGACCACCCTGCTCACCGGCGTCGTCGTCGGGAGCTCTCTCCTCGTGACGGCCGGCCCCGCCGCCGCGACCGAGCCCGCCCTCCCCCGCGAGCGGCTCGTCGCCCAGGTCCTCCCGGCCGTCACCTACGTCGAGACCCGCGCCACCGGCTGGGTCCGCGAGAGGGGCACCGGCCGGGAGATCGGCACCGTCAACCTCACCGGCACCTGCTCGGGAGTGCTCGTCTCCGGCGACGGTCACGTCGCCACCGCCGGGCACTGCGTCGACGCCGCCGACCTCACCGACTCGCTGCGCGGGCAGCTCGCCCGCGAGGTCGCGGCCACTCCGGACGCGACCGGCACGCCCGCGCAGTACGAGGCGTTCATCCTCGCCCGCTACGACATCGGCGGCCCGACCTCCGGCAGCCCCGTCGAGCGCGACGTCACCGTCGTCCGCGCCGACGCCTCCGGCCCCGAGCGCCGCCTCGACGCGCGGATCGTCGACTCGCTGCCGAACGAGCGCGGCGACGTCGCCCTGCTCGACGTCGACGGCGAGAACCTCTCCGCCGCGCCCCTCGCCCCGGCCGGGGACCCGACGCCCGGCGCGCCGGTCACCGCAGTGGGCTACCCCGCCGACCGGGACCGCCTCATGGACCCCAGCCGCACCCCGAGCTGGAAGGACGGCACCGTCAGCTCGGTCCAGACCCGCGACGGCGTGCCGTTCGTCGAGGTCAGCGCGGACATGGCGCCGGGGATGAGCGGCGGTCCGGCCGTCGACGCACAGGGACGGCTCGTCGGGCTCAACAGCATGGGGATCGGCGACTCCGGGGCGTTCAACTTCCTCGCCCCGACCTCCACCCTCCGTGCGATGCTCGAGCGGAACGGGGTCCGGACCGATCCCGGTCCGGTCGACGTCCGCTACCGCGCCGGTCTCGACGCCCTCGCCGCCGGGGAGAACGCCGACGCGGTCGCCGCGTTCCTCGACGTCACGCGCTTGCGTCCGGACCACACGCAGGCCGCGAAGCAGCTCACGGCGGCGCAGCAGGCCTACGCCACCGACGGCGACGCGAGCGAGCACCGCACCCGCACGCTGCTGCTCGTCGCCGGTGGGATCGCGGTGGTCCTGCTGATCGGCGGCGGGGCCCTCACCGCGGTGCTCCTCGTCCGTCGTTCGCGCCGCCGGACCGCCGCGGCCTTCCCGACGACGGGACCGATCGGCCCGTTCCCGACGGCGGGCTTCCCCGCCGGGCACCCCAGCGGCCCCCTCCCGACGCCGGGTCCGACCGCTCCCTTCGCCACCCCGCCGTGGGGTGCCGTGCCCGCCCCGCGCCCGGAGGCCCCCGCCGTCGAGCGGACGCCCGAGGACCACTGATCCGCGTCACCGAAGGGCACACGGGGCAGGTCCCGAGGCCACCGGACCTGCCCCGTGTGCCCGTCGCTCCCTCGGCCCCCGACCCTGTCGGGGGTCGCTGCCATGGTGCGAGCCGCCGGGGTTCCACGAGGGCCCCACGAGGCAGGTCCCGGACCCGGCTGACGTGACCCTCGCGAGCGGGGACTCCGGCTAGCCCGCGAGCGCGTCCCGCAGCGCCAGGATGCGATCGACCGAACGGTCCACGTCCTCCGGGGTGGTCGACCAGTTGGACACCGAGAACCGCAGCGCGGGCGCGCCGTCCCACAGCGTCCTGCCCACCCAACAGGTGCCGTCCTCCGCCACCGCCCGGGCGAGGTCGGCGACGTCCACCCCGGGCACCCGCAGGAGGACCTGGTTCAGGACGACGTCGTTGACCACTTCCACGCCCCCGGCGGCGAACCGGTCAGCAGCGAGGAGCGCGAGGTCGCAGCACCGGTCGACGAGATCGGCGGCCCCGGTGCGCCCCAGGGCCCGCAGCGCGGCGTACACCGGGATGCCCCGCGGCCGGCGAGAGTTCTCCAGCGTGTGGGTCGACGGGTCGGCCTCTCCGAGCGGCAGGTACGGCGCGGACACCGACAGCGCGGTGGCGAGCGCCGCCCCGTCGCGGACGATCGCCAGCGCCGAGTCGTAGGGCACGTTCAACCACTTGTGCGCGTCGACCGCCCACGAGTCGGCGCGCTCCGCCCCGGCGACCAGGTGCCGCCGACGCGGCGACGCCGCCGCCCAGAGCCCGAACGCGCCGTCGACGTGCAGCCAGGCGTTCGCGTGCTCCGCCACCACGGCCGCGACCGCGTCCAGCGGATCGCACGCCCCGGTGTTCACCTGTCCGGCCTGCGCGCACACGAGCACCGGCCCCGGCGCTCCGGCCATCGTCGAGCGCAGGGCGTCCGGCTGCATCCGGCCCTGCGCGTCCGCCGCCACCCGCACGGCGTGCCGGGCCCCGAACCCGAGCAGCCGCAGCGCCTGCACGACCGTCGCGTGGGCCGCGGCCCCGACGAGCACCGTCACGGTCGGCGCGCCCGCGAGACCATCGGCCTCGACGTCCCAGCCCGTGGCGGCGAGCAGCGCGTGCCGGGCGGCGGCGAGGCAGGCGATGTTCGCCGTCTGCGCGCCGGTCGCGAACCCGACGGCGGCCTCCGACGGCAGGCCGAGCAGTTCGAGGGCCCACCGTCCGGCCACCTCCTCCACGACGGCAGCGCCGGGCGACATCACGGCCACGGCCGCGTCCTGGTCGGTGGCCGAGACCACCCAGTCCGCGGCGAGGGCCACCGGGAGCGACCCGCCGGTGACGAACCCGAAGTAGCGGGGCCCGCCGCTCGCGACGAGGCCCGGCTCGAGCGCCGCGGTCAGGTGGCCCAGCACCGCCGCCGCGTCGAGCCCGTCGTCGGGAAGGTCCCCGAGTCGCGCCCGGATCGCCGCGGGGTCGGCCGGGACCCCCACCGGGCGGTCGGGCAGCGACGCGAGCCAACGGTCGGCGAACCGCCGGGCCGCGTCGAGCGCGGGTCCATGACCGTCCATCAGACCGCCGAGAACACCCGGTCGACCGCGGCGCGGGCGTGCCGGGTGATGCGGCGGTACTCGTCGATGCACGCCCCCGGGTCGTCCTCGGCGAAGCCCAGGGCCGACGCGATCCCGGCGAGCTCGCGGCCCGAGCGGGGCAGCTGGTCGGTCGGCTTCCCGCGCACGAGCGTGGCGATCCCCCGGGCGCGGGTCGCGGTCGTCCACCCGGCCGTGAGCGCGGCGGCGTCGGCCTCGGTGAGCAGGTCCGCCTCCTGCAGGGCCACGAGCGCGTCGAGCGTCGAGGGCGTCCGCAGGGACGGCACCGCCGCGGCGTGCTGGAGCTGGAGCAGCTGCACCGTCCACTCGACGTCGGCGAGCCCGCCGGTACCGAGCTTGGTGTGCAGGGCACGGTCGGCCCCACGCGGCAGCCGCTCGGCGTCGATCCGGGCCTTCATCCGCCGGATCTCGGTCGCCTGCTCGTCGGGGAGCCCGCCCTCGGGGTACCGGTAGGGCGCGATCATCTCGGTGAACCGGCGCCCGAGGTCCTCGTCGCCCGCGACGGGCCTGGCCCGCAGCAGGGCCTGGCACTCCCAGGTCTGGGCCCAGCGGCGCAGGTAGTCCGCGTACGACGACAGGGTCCGCACCAGCGGGCCGCTGCGCCCCTCCGGGCGGAGCTTGGTGTCCACCTCGAGGGCCGGGTCGGGGCTGGGCGCCCCGAGTGCGGCGATCGCCGACTCGACCACGCTGCGGGCGTAGGTGGTCGCCTCCTGGTCGGTCGCGCCCGCGGCGGGCTCGCAGACCGCGACGACGTCCGCGTCCGAGCCGTAGCCCAGCTCGCTCCCGCCGAGCCGACCCATCCCGATGATCGCGATCGTCGCGGGGGCCGGGCTGTCGCCGGCCCGCTCGCGGATCGCGGCCTCGAGCGCGGCCTGCAGGACGGCCGCCCACACGCTGGTCAGCGCCCGGCAGACGCTCGCCACGTCGGTCAGCCCGAGCAGGTCCGCGCACGCCACGCGCAGCAGCTCCACCCGCCGCAGCGAGCGGGCCACGTTGCCGGCCGAGCGGGGATCGGTGTGCCGGGCGACGGCCGCCCGCAGCGACTGCGCGACCTCGTCGGGCTCCCGGGCGACCAGGTCCGCCGTCGGGCCGTCGCCCCCGAGCAGGCGCAGCACCTCCGGGGAGCGCGGCATCATCTCGGCCACCCAGCGGGAGGTGCCGAGCACGTACATCAGCCGGTCCGCCGCGACGCCCTCGTCGCGCAGCAGGGCGAGGAACCACGGCGTGGACGCGAGCGCCTCGGAGACCTTGCGGTAGGCCAGCAGCCCGTGGTCGGGGTCGGCGGTGTGGCCGAGCTGGTCGAGCAGCACCGGCAGGAGCGCGCGCTGGATGCGGGCCGCGCGACTGGTCCCCGCGGTCAGCGCCGCGACGTGCTTGAGGGCTCCCGACGGCGAGCTCCACCCGAGGGCCGCGAGGCGGCGGGTCGCGGACTCCTCGGTGAGGACCAGGTCCGAGCCGGCCACGCGGGCCACGGAGTCCAGCAGCGGGCGGTAGAAGAGCTTCTCGTGCAGCCGCCGCACCCGCACCGTGGTGCGGGACTGCTCGGCCTGCAGCACCCCGACCGCGTCGCGGCGGCCGTCGGCGCGCAGCTTCGCCGCGCGGGCGAGCCACCGCAGGCCCGCGGTGTCGTCGTCGGAGGGGAAGAGGTGGGTGCGGCGCAGGCGCTGCAACTGGACGCGGTGCTCGAGCAGCCGCAGGAAGCGGTAGGAGGCGGCGAGGTTCGCGGCGTCGTCACGGCCGATGTAGCCGCCCTCGCCGAGCGCCGCGAGCGTCTCCAGCGTGTTCGGGCCGCGCAGCGACTCGTCGCCGCGCCCGTGCACGAGCTGCAGCAGCTGGACGGCGAACTCCACGTCGCGCAGCCCCCCGCGGCCCAGCTTGAGCTCGCGGTCGGCCACGTCGTGGCGGATGTGCTCCTCCACCCGCTTGCGCATCGCCCGCACGTCGGGCACGAAGTCGTCCCGCTCGGCGGCGCTCCACACCATCGGCGCGAGCGCCTCGCAGTACTCCCGCCCCAGCTCGCGGTCCCCCGCCACCGGCCGGGCCTTGAGCAGCGCCTGGAACTCCCAGGTCCGGGCCCACCGCTGGTAATAGGCGACGTGCCCGTCCAGGGTCCGGGTCAGCTGGCCCTGCCGACCCTCCGGGCGCAGATTCGCGTCGACCTCGAGGAACGCCTCGGTGGCCACCCGCATCATCGTCGAGGCCAGCCGCGTGGCCATGTCCGCGGGGCCGTCGTGCAGGAAGATGACGTCGATGTCGGAGACGTAGTTCAGCTCGCGCCCGCCGCACTTGCCCATCCCGATCACGCCGAGGCGTACGCCCGCCACCCGCTCTGCCCCGACCTCCGCGCGGGCCACGGCGAGCGCGGCCTCCAGGCCCGCCGTCGCGACGTCGGCGAGCTGCCCCGAGATCGCGTCGACCGGCCAGAACGGGAGCTCCGGCTCGCACACCGACTGCAGGTCCGCCGCCGCGAGCAGCAGCACGTCGTCGCGCCAGGCCAGGCGCAGCAGCTCCACCGCGGCCGGGCCGGTGACGCTCGCGACCGGGGCGTCCTGCTCCGGGTCCGCGCCGACCGCGTCCAGGTGCGTGCGGCACCGGTCCTCCGCGCTCGGCATCCGGGAGGTGTCGTGCACCCGGCCGGGCGCGAGGACGGTGCGCAGCAGCCGCCACCGCTCGGGCTGCGACACCAGGTGGTCGCCCAGCGCCGTCGAGCCGCCGAGCACCCCGAAGAGCCGGCCGCGCAGCCCCTGGTCGACACGCAGCGCCCCCTCGAGCTCCGCCCACCCCTCGCCCAGCGACTCCCGCATCCGCTCGACCGTCGACAGTGCCAGGTCCGGGTCGGCGGCCCGCGCCAGGGCCCACACGACGAGGGCGGCGGCCGGGACCGCGTCGTCGCCGTCCCACCAGCCCAGGTCGGCCAGGCGCGGCCCGGCGTCGGGCTCGGTGAAGCCGAGACGGGCCGGCGCGCGAGCAGGACGGCGGTCGCGCGCGACGGGAGGGGTCGTCACACGGGCGAGCCTAGTCGCGCCGGAGCCGCCGTCGTGGCGCGCCGCTGACGTCGGGCGTCAGCCGTGTGCCACCGCTGACGTCCCGACGACGGGTGGCTACAGCGACGGCAGGTAGGTCGCCAGCTCGTAGGGCGTGACGTTGCGGCGGTAGGCGTCCCACTCGGCGCGCTTGTTGCGCAGGAAGAAGTCGTAGACGTGCTCGCCGAGGATCTCCGCCATGAGGTCGGACTGCTCGAAGGCCTGCAGCGCGCCGTCGAGGTTCTGCGGGAGCGTCTGGTAGCCCATCGCCCGGCGCTCGCCCTCGGTGAGCGACCAGACGTTGTCCTCCGCCGCGGGCGGCAGCTCGTAGCCCTCCGCGATCCCCTTGAGCCCGGCGCCGAGGATGACGGCGTAGGCGAGGTAGGGGTTGGCGGCGGAGTCCAGGGAGCGCACCTCGACCCGGCGCGACGACGACTTGCCCGGCGAGTACATCGGCACCCGCACCAGCGCGGAGCGGTTCGCGTGGCCCCAGCACACCGCGGTGGGGGCCTCGCCGCCCACGACGAGGCGCTTGTAGGAGTTCACGAACTGGTTGGTCACCGCCGACATCTCCCGCGCGTGGCGCAGGACCCCGGCGACGAACGCCTTGCCGGTCTTCGACAGCTCGTAGGGCTCCGCCGCGTCGTGGAAGGCGTTCTGGTCGCCCTCGAACAGGCTGACGTGCGTGTGCATCGCCGAGCCCGGGTGCTGCGTGAACGGCTTCGGCATGAAGGAGGCCCGCACGCCCTGGGTGATCGCCACCTCCTTCACGAGGTAGCGGAAGGTCATGATGTTGTCCGCCATCGTCAGCGCGTCGGCGTAGCGCAGGTCGATCTCCTGCTGCCCCGGCCCGCCCTCGTGGTGGGAGAACTCCACCGAGATGCCCATCGCCTCGAGCGAGTCGATGGAGCGGCGCCGGAAGTGCGGCGCGATGTCGTGGCTGGCCTGGTCGAAGTACCCGCCGGTGTCGGCGGGGACCGGCGGCGTCCCGTCGTCGGGGAGGTCGCGGAGCAGGTAGAACTCGATCTCGGGGTGCACGTAGCAGGTGAACCCGGCCTCGGCGGCGCGCGAGAGCGCGCGGCGCAGGACGTGGCGCGGGTCGGCCCAGGACGGCGAGCCGTCGGGCATCGTGATGTCGCACAGCATCCGCGCCGAGTAGTGGTTGCCCTCGGCGTCCTCCCAGGGCAGCACCTGGAAGGTCGACGGGTCGGGCTTGGCGACCATGTCCGACTCGTAGACGCGGCTGAAGCCCTCGATCGACGAGCCGTCGAACCCGATGCCTTCCGCGAAGGCGCCCTCCAGCTCGGCAGGAGCGATCGCGACGGACTTGAGGTACCCGAGGACGTCGGTGAACCACAGCCGCACGAAGCGGATGTCGCGCTCGTCCAGCGTGCGCAGGACGAACTCCTGTTGCCGATCCATGCTCGCGACCCTAAGGAGACGGTGTTACAGGGACGTCACAGGGGTGCCCCGTGGGGACGGTCGTCACCCGGTCTCGCCACACCGGGCGTTCGGCGGCGCCGGCGTGCCGTCGACGAGGTAGCGGGTGACGATCGCGTCGACGCACGGGAAGTTCTGGAACGTCGCGGTGTGCTGGTCGCCGACCTTGGTCAGCAGCGAGCCGTTCAGCGCCTTCGCGAGGTCGACGCCGGCCTGGTACGGCGTGGCCGGGTCGCCGGTGGTGGAGACCACGAGCGGCGGCGCGAGGCCGGGCACCTGCGGGGTGTGCGGTCCCCCGGTCACCGGGGCCTGCGGCGGCCAGTAGGCGCACGAGTCCAGCGCGGAACTCGGGCCGCGCCCGGAGTCGAGGAACGGCGCGGCGGCGTTGTAGCGCTCCGCGCGGTCGAGGGCGACGGCCGGGTCGGTCACCCGCGGGTCGTCGACGCAGCGGATCGCGGTGAACGCGTCCTGCTGCGGGGAGTAGGTGCCGTCGGGCGCCCGGTCGTAGTACTGGTCGGCGAGGCCCATGAGCGTCTGCCCCCGGCCCTGCGCGAGCTCGGTGAGCCCCTGCCGCAGGTCCGGCCACAGCGAGGTGGCGTAGAGGGACTGGATGGTGCCCTGCTGGGCGTCGTTGTAGGAGAGCACCCGGCCGTCGGGCAGCCGGATCGGCGCCGCGATCAGCGGCCGGGTCATCTCCTGGAAACGGGCCGTCGCCTGCGTCGGGTCGGAGCCGAGCGCACAGCCGGGCTTCGAGGCGCAGTCCTTCGCGAACGCCTCGAACGCGCCCTGGAAGCCGCGGCCCTGGTTGATGACCTCCACCGTCGGGTCGAGGTTCGGGTCGAGCGCGCCGTCGAGCACCAGGGCCCGCACGTTCTGCGGGAACTGCTCGGCGTAGGTGTAGCCGAGGCGCGTGCCGTAGGAGAAGCCGAGGTAGGTGAGCTTGCGGTCGCCCAGCACGGCCCGCAGGACGTCCATGTCCTTCACGACGTCGCGGGTACCGACGTTCGCCAGCAGGTCCACCCCGCTCTTCTGTGCACAGCCGTCGGCGGTCTGGCGCGCCAGGTCGTCCGCCCGCGCCACGCCGGCCGGTGACGGGTCGGTGATGTCGGTGGCGCGCTGGGCGTCCTGCTCCGGCCCGGTGAGGCAGCGGATCGTCGGGGTGCTCGCGCCGATCCCGCGCGGGTCGAACCCGACGAGGTCGAACCGGCGGGACACCTCGTCCCCGCGGGTCAGCAGGGCGAGCTGCGAGGACAGGCTCACGCCGGACGCGCCGGGGCCGCCGGGGTTGACCAGCAGCGAGCCGATGCGCCGTGCCTGATCGGTGGCCCGCACCCGGGACACCGCGATCTGCGCGGTCCGCCCGGTCGGGTTCGCGTAGTCCACCGGCACCTCGAGGCGTGCGCACTCGAACCCGGGCTGCTGGTAGTAGAGGCGGTCGTCGTCGGTGGTGGCGAACGGCAGGCAGGAGCCCCACGTCAGCTGCTGGGAGTAGAACCGCTCGAGACCGGCCGGCACGGCGTCGGGGGCCGCGGCGGCCGACGAGGTCGCGGAGGACCCGGTGGGGGTCGCAGTGCCCGGCACCGCGTCGGCGCACGCCGCGGCGGCGAGCACGACCGCGAGCAGCGCTCCCAGCCGCCACACCCGCCGTCGGGAACGCCTCGGACGGATGGACCTGCTCCCCGGACGCACGCGGCCATCCTCGCAACCGGCCGATGAGGTCCCCGTCGGGGTCCTCCGCTGTGTTCCTGACGACAGGATCGCCGCAGCGCACGGCCGCTGGGTGCAGGCTTCCCAGCGCACTGTTCCCTCTCACGCGCCCGGGGACCCGCAGCGGCGGGCCTCGAGGCAGGAGGACACGACGATGACGTCACCCGCAGAGCTCCCCAAGCGCGTCCGCATCCACCACCTGCAGCAGTGGAAGGACGCCGGCGAGCGCTGGCCGATGCTGACCGCCTACGACTTCCCGACGGCGAAGGTGTTCGACGCCGCGGGCATCCCCGTCCTGCTGGTCGGCGACTCGGCCGCGAACAACGTGCTCGGCTACGACTCGACCGTCCCCGTGTCGGTCGACGAGCTGCTCATGCTGTGCAAGGCCGTGGTGCGCGGCGCCTCGCGGTCGCTGATCGTCGCCGACCTGCCCTTCGGCTCCTACCAGGTCTCCCCCGGCCAGGCGCTCGAGACCGCGGTGCGCTTCATGAAGGAGGGCGGCGCGGCGGCGGTCAAGCTCGAGGGCGGGGCCCACTACGCGCCCCAGATCCGCGCGCTGGTCGACGCCGGCATCCCGGTCATGGCGCACCTCGGGTTCACCCCGCAGAGCGAGCACGCCCTCGGCGGGTTCCGGGTGCAGGGCCGCGGGGCGGGCGCCGACAAGCTGCTCTCCGACGCGCTCGCCGTGCAGGAGGCCGGGGCGTTCGCGACGGTGCTCGAGATGGTGCCCGCCGACGTCGCGAAGAAGGTCACCGGCGAGCTGCGCATCCCCACCGTCGGGATCGGGGCGGGCCCGGACTGCGACGCGCAGGTGCTCGTGTGGCCGGACATGGCGGGCCTGAACACCGGGCGCGTGCCGCGCTTCGTCAAGCGCTACGCCGACCTCGCCGGCGCCCTGGGCGGGGCGGCCGAGCAGTTCTCCCGCGAGGTGCGCGAGGGCGTCTATCCTGCGGAGGAGCACTCCTTCCGGTGATCGGTTGGGCGTCGGCCGTGCGGCGGGTACGCCCCCGCATGGCCGACGACACCGACACCATCCGCCGCGAGTTCGACGACGCCGTCAACATGACGCCGAAGGAGCTCGACGACTGGCTCGACACCGACGAGTCGCAGTCGGTGGGGAACTCCTCGGGCGACGAGGAGTCCACCGGTCACGCCATGGGGCGCCGGATCGTCGAGATCCAGCGCAAGAAGGTCGACGACCTCGACGACGACGACCTCGCCGCCATGAAGAAGGTCAAGGGGTACGTGGCCCGGCACCTGAAGCAGAAGCCGTCGAAGGAGGACGTCGAGACCTCGAAGTGGCGCTACTCGCTGATGAACTGGGGCCATGACCCCTTGAAGTGAGTCAGTGCTCCTCGGGCCAGACGATCTTCACGCCGGCGTGCACCTTGTACCGGCGGTTGATCGCGATGAGGTTGGCCGTGAGGCACTCGACCTGGTAGGCGTTGCGCAGCCGACCGGCGAACACCCCGCGCACGCCGGGGATCGCGTCGGCGAGCGCGCGCACCACGTCGGTGGCCTCGCGGTCGTCGCCCAGCACGAGGACGTCGCAGTCGACCTCGGCCTGGTCGAGGTCGGAGAGCAGCACCGCGGAGACGTTGTGGAACGCTGCCGTCACCCGGGTCTCGGGGAGCAGCTGCTCGGCCTGCTGGGCGACGCTGCCCTCCTCGACCGGGAGCGGGTACGGACCCTTCTTGTCGAACCCGAGCGGGTTGACGCAGTCGATGAGGATCTTGCCCCGGAGCAGCTCGACGAGCCCCGTCAGGGTGTCGGCGTGCGACTCCCACGGCACCGCGGCCAGCACCACGTCGGCCTCGCCGGCGCAGGTGGCGTTGTCGGCGCCGGTGATGTGCTCGGTGCCGGTGAGCCGGCGGTACTCGGCCGCGGACGCCTCGGCCCGCTCGGCCGCCCGCGAGCCGATGATCACGCGGATCCCGGCCTTCGCCCACCGCAGCGCGAGGCCCTTGCCCTGCGCGCCGGTGCCGCCGAGGACCCCGACGGTGAGGGTCGTCGGGTCGATGGGTTCGGTCACGGATGCTCCTTCTCCACATACGGTCAGACCGGACTGTTTTGCGCTTCCTATCACGCTGCGAGCAGCGCGGCGAACTCCCGGTGCAGGGCCGCGACGGCCTCGTCGGCCGCGGGGACCACCCCGGTGAAGCCCAGGAACCCGTGAACGAGCGCGGGGTGCTCGCGCAGGCGCGCGTCGACCCCTGCCGCCGTGAGCGCCCCGGCGAACGCCGCCCCGGCGTCGCGCAGCGGGTCCAGCCCTGCCGTCGCGACGATCGTCGGCCCCAGCCCGGCCAGGTCGGCCCGCAGCGGCGACAGCCGGATGTCGCCCTTCGGGTTCGCGGACCCCAGGTAGAGCTTCGAGCACGCGACGACGTCGCGCGCCGTCAGGAAGAGACCCTCGCCGTTCTCGCGCACCGACGCGTAGCGGCCCTCGAAGTCCGGCGGCGGGTAGACGAGCAGGGTCCCGACGACGGGTTCGTGCCGGTCCCGGCGCGCGAGCGCCGCCCCGGCGACGAGGTTGGCGCCCGCCGAGTCGCCGGCCAGCGCGACGCGGGCCGGGTCGGCGTCCCAGTCGGCCGCGTGGTCGATGGCCCAGGCGAGGCCCTCGAGGACGTCGTGCAGCGGCTTGGGGAACCGGTGCTCGGGGGCGAGGCGGTAGTCGATCGCGACGACGACGGCCCCGGTGTCGTCGGCGAGGCGCTGCGCGACCGGGTCGTAGACCTCGCCGCCGCCGAGCACCCAGCCGCCGCCGTGGGCGAACACCACCAGCGTCGCGGTCGTGCGCTCCGCGGGGCGGTGCACCCGCACGGGGACCGGCACGTCGACGTGGACCTCCGGGGCGGCGCTCGCCGGGCGGACCGTCTCCCGCATGAGCGCGGCGAAGCGCTCGCGGGCCGCGGCGATGCCCTCGTCGGTGTCGGTCCCCGCGAACATCGCGGGTTCCCCGCGCTCGGACCAGCGGGCGAGCAGGGCGGCGACGTCGGGATCCGCGGCGGTCACGACGGCACCCTAGGGCTCCGGACGGGTCGTTGCTGAATCGAGACCTGACCTGCGAGCAACGCGGGGGTGGGTATCACGTCTGTGGGCATGCCGGGCCCGGTCGGACGACGGACGGGCCCGGTGCACCTGTCGTCTTGTGCCGATTCGCCCTCGTTCCCGCCCGCCAACGATCTGTGAAGGACCTAGCGCTCCCGATGGCTCTGCCCTGGCCCCAGAACACCCCGACCCTCCCCCGCATCGCCGACGTCGGCACCGCCGAGCGGTCGCGGACGACCCGGCTCGACCTCACCCGGCTGCGCGCCGTGGCCACCTCGCCCGTGACCGCACTCGTGGTCATGGTCCTCGGCCTCGTCGGCCTGTTCGCGCTGCCGACGGTGGGCCTGCCGTTCGTGGCGCTCGTCGTGCTGCCGGTGGTCGTCCACCAGCTGCGTGCCGAGCAGCGCCAGAACCTGCGCCGCCCGCGACGCTGACCCGCACGCCACCGCCCCCGGTCCCTGTTCGGGACCGGGGGCGGTGGTGTGTCCGGGGTCAGAAGCTGCCCGACGACCCGGCGGCGACCACACCGATGATGATGAAGAAGACGATGAAGAGCACGAACAGGCCGATCAGGATGTAGCCGATGATCAGCCCCGCGAGGGCCAGGCCGTCGCCGCCCTCGCCCCGCTGCCGGATCTGGCCGCGGGCGATGTGGCCGCAGATCACGCCGCCGATCGCGGTGATCCCGACGACGAGGCCGAGCAGCGAGAGCACGAGCGAGGCGATCGCGAGCCCGTTGGTCGGGGCCGGGTAGCCGTAGCCCGGCTGGGCCGGCGCCACGTTGCCGGTCTGGCCGTAGGCGGGCTGGCCGTAGCCGGTCTGCCCGTAGCCCTGGCCGTACCCCTGCTGTCCGTACCCCTGCTGGCCGTAGCCGGTCTGTCCGTAGGCGGTCTGCTCGCCGGACTGGCCGTATCCCTGCTGGCCGTAGCCGCTCTGTTCGCCGGTCGAGCCGTAGCCCTGCTGGCCGTATCCCTGCTGGCCGTAGCCGCTCTGCTCACCGGTCGACCCCTGGCCCTGGCCGTACCCGCCGTGCGGGCCCGCCGTGTCCTGCGGCGAGTCCGGACCCACGGTGCCGGAGCCCGGGTAGGCGGTGGGCGGTGGATAACCGGTGCCGCTCTGTTCACCCTGCGGGCGGGCGAACGGGTCGGCGTCCTGCGGCTCGCGGTTCGACTCGCTCATGTCCCCGTCCCGGATGGTGCGTGGCCCGCCTCGGGCCCGGCGTGAGGCGGCATCCTCGCAGATCCCGTGGCCCCGGACCCGGCGAAACGGGCGTCACGGACGCTTCGGGAGAGATCCTCGGGACCGTCCGCGCCGTCACCCGGCCGAGATCCGAGAGCGTGGGGCGTGTCTTCTCGCGGCTCGGGCGCGTCGCCACGAACGCCGGGATCCTGCCGCGGGACCCCGCCGGACGGCACCCGACACCCGGTGATCACGGCGAGAACGCCCCACCCGGCTAGGAGGACGGCTTCTCGACCGGAGGCGTCTCGACCTTCGGCGTCTCGACCTTCGGCGGGTCGGACTTCGGCGTCTCGGCCTTCGGCGGGTCGGACTTCGGCGTCTCGGCCTTCGGCGGGTCGCTCTTGGGCGGCGTGCTCGACGGGTCGGACGTCGGCGGGGTGGTCGTCGTGCCGCCCGACGGCGGGGTGGTGGGGGTGTCGCTCTTCGGCGGCGTGCTGGGGGTCGTGCTCGAGGGCTCCGACGGGCGGGGCGTCGAGGACCCCGGGGACATCCACCCCGACCCGTGACCACCCGACCAGCCACCCGCCCCGTGGCCGCCCGACCCGCCACCCGACGGGCCGTCCGGCCGAGCGGCCGAGCGGCCGTCCGCCGCGGACGTCGGCGCCCCACCGCCACCGGTCGCGGGTGCCGCCGACCGCGACGCGTCGGGGAGCTCACCCGGTCCGGCGAGCGGGCCCTGGGCGGCACGCAGGGCCACCTCGGACGCCTGCGCCGGGGTCGGGGCCGAGGAGGGCAGGCCGAGGTCGGAGATCGCGGGCGCGGGCAGGGGGACGAGGGGACCCTGCGGGGTCGGCGTGGAGGTCGCCCCGAGGAACGCGCTCAGCCCGCTCGTCATCGCGATCGAGGTGGAGGTGCCGGTGACGGTCTGGAACACGGCGGTGCTGACCGCGGCGGCGCCCATGAGCGACACCCCGACCACGGCGAGCCGCCGACGCCGCGCCTCCGCGGCCTCGGGCGTGGCGTCCGCCGGCGCGCTGACGCTCGTCGCGACCACGCCGGACCCGACGCCGCCGAACAGCGCGGGCACCCCCTGCACCGACACCGTGCTCGGGTCCACCGTCCCCGTCCTCCGCTCCCGCCGACACCCCACCGCGCTGCACGGCAGGCCGCGGCGACCGGACCCCTGTGCTCGTCCGGATGCCGCGTCGACAAGTCAAACGGACGGACCACGTAGTCGTCCCTCGGACGATCAGGCGGCATGTCATGCGTCCGTGTGGGCCAGTGGTCACTCCACGCACTTCACGATCGACACAGCGTCAACCTGCACCGATGTCGCCCGACCGTGGCCGGGCGACCGCTCGTCGCGTCACCGTTCGCCACCGTCGTGCGACTCCGATCACTCGCCCTCGCCCGATCGGCCCTACGATCCCGCCGTGTCCGACGCGCGCACGCCCGCCCCGGCCGGCGACCACGACCACACCCCGACGGTGCTTGACGCCGCGCTGCGGGAGGCGGGCACGGCCTTCGGGCGGCTCTCGTCGGCGGTCGGCAACGTGTGGGACCGGCTGTGGGAGGGCCACCTCGCCGACACCACCCGGCGGCCGCGCACCACCCTCACGGGCGGCCGCGGCTGGTCCCTCCACCGCTACGCGGCGGTCCCGGGAGCGCCCGTCGTCGGGAATCCCGTGCTGCTGATCCCCCCGCTGGGGGCGCCGGACCTCGCGTTCGACCTGCGCCGCGGGAACAGCCTCGTGGAGTTCCTGCTCGAGCACGGCCGGACGGTCTACATCGTCACCTACGACGCCGCCTTCTGGCGGGGGCGCCGCCGGGGCCTGGAGACCTGGGTCGACGACGTGCTGCCCGCCGCGATCGAGGCGGCGCACGCCGACGCCGACGACGCGGGCGACCTGCACCTCGCGGGGTGGAGCCTCGGCGGCCTGTTCGTGCTGCTCACCCTGGCCGCGCACGACCTCCCCGTGGCGTCGGGAACGGCCTTCGCGGCGCCGGTCGACGTGGACAAGGTCCCGATCGTGGCGCCGTTCCGGTCGATCGCCGAGTACACCGGCGGTGCCATCTTCACCACGGCGTACCGCGTGCTCGGCGGCTTCCCGGCGCCCGCGGTGCGCGCGGCGTTCCAGCTGGTGAGCGCGGACCGGTACGTCACCAAGCCGATCACCGTGCTGACGCACCTCGACGACCGCGACCTCCTCGAGCAGATGGAGGCGGTCGACGTGCTGATGCACAACATGGTCGCCTACCCCGGGCGGGCCTTCGGGCAGGTCTTCCACCACGTCATCCGCGGCAACGAGATCGCCCGGGACGCCGTGCACGTCGGCGGACGACGGGTGCGGCTCGCCGACGTGGAGGACCCGATCCTGCTCATCGCGGGTGCCGACGACGGGATCGCGCCCGTGGACAGCGTGCGCAAGGGCGTCGAGCTCCTGACGAAGTCCCCCGACCTGCGCTTCGAGATCGAGCCCGGCGGACACCTCGGGGTGCTGACCGGACGGCGGGCGAAGACCCACACCTGGCCGGTCTTCCTCGACTTCATGGCTGACCACGACGACTAGAACCACACGGATGTGATTCGCGCACCGGGGTGTTCGAAGGGCCCTCGAACGGGTGTCGTACCGTCACCGCGGCCCTGCTCCCCCGTGGAAGGACACCCTCTCGTGGCCGTCACCCTCAAGGCAGCACTGCTCGACTCCGACAAGCGCGGCTTCGTGGTCACCGACCTCGAGGCGCTCGTCGACGACGAGGTCAAGGACAAGAGCGGCCTGTCCGGCGGCGTGATCAAGACCGGGTACGCCGCCGTCAAGAAGATCAAGCCGGGCATCATCTGGGGCGTCATCGACACGCTCCTCGACGAGTTCGTCGAGGCGCTCGAGCCGCACTGGACCGCCTACAACGCCTCGCCGACCGGCGACTTCGGCGCCTACCTCGCCGCGCACCCGCAGCCCGTGTCGGAGGCCCTGCTCGGCGTCACCGACCGGCGCGCGGAGAAGTCGAACCGCGCCGCCATCACCTCGGTCTACTCCAAGCTCCGGGGCAAGGCCCAGGAGAACGTCATCGAGGCGCTGCCGCGTCTCGGCGCCGTGGTGGAGAAGCACGCCGTGTGAGCTTCGCTCAGGTGAGCACTAAGTGGGGCTATAGGCCCACTTAGTGCTCACCTGGCGGCTACGCCACCCCCTGCGGCAGCCGCCGGATCGAGCCTGGCCCGCGCAGATCGGCGAGGGTCGGGTAGCCGTCGACCGCCATCACGAGGTCGGTCTCGGCGAGCACCGACCGCAGGTGGTGCACCACCCCCTCCTCGCCGCCGAGCGCCAGCGCGTAGGCGTAGGGCCGCCCGAGCCCGACCGCCCGCGCCCCCAGCGCCAGTGCCTTCGCGACGTCGGCCCCGCTGCGCACCCCGGAGTCGAACAGCACCGGGACGTCCCCGGCCGCCGCGACGACGTCGGGCAGGGTCTCCAGCGCCGGCAGCCCGCCGTTGGCCTGGCGTCCGCCGTGGTTGGAGCAGTAGAGGCCGTCGACGCCGAGCTCGACCGCACGTCGTGCATCCTCGGGGTGGCTGATCCCCTTGAGCAGGATCGGCAGGTCGGTCGCCTCGCGCATCCACGTCAGGTCGTCCCAGCCGACGCTGTACCCGAACATCCGGGACCAGAGCGAGATCGCTGCGCGCGGATCCTCCTCCGGGGCGTCGGTGAGCAACGCGCGGAACGCCGGGTCGGAGAAGTAGTTGGCCAGGACGTGCCCCCGCAGCTGCGGGAAGTTCGCGGTGTTGAGGTCCCGCGGACGCCAGCCGGTGACCCACGTGTCGAGGGTGACGACGAGGCCGCGGAAGCCCGCCTTCTCCGCCCGCTGGATCAGCGACACCGCGACGTCGCGGTCCTTCGGCGTGTAGAGCTGGAAGAAGCCCGGGGTGTCCCCCAGCGCCTCGGCGACGTCCTCCAGCGGATCGTTGGTCAGCGTCGACATCACCATCGGCACGCCGGTGCGGGCGCAGGCCCGGGCGACGGCGAGGTCGCCGTGGAAGTCCTGCGAGCAGATGCCGATCACCCCGACGGGGGCGCAGAACAGCGGGGTGGGGAGGTCGACCCCGCAGAACGAGGTCGAGAGGTCGCGCTCGTAGGCGCCCCGCATCATCCGCGGCACGATCCCCCACCAGCCGAACGCCTCGGCGTTCCCGCGCTGGGTCCGCTCGTCGCCCGACCCGCCGGCGACGTAGTTCAGGATCCAGTCCGGCAGGGCCGCCGCGGCCGCGGACTCCAGCCCGGCGAAGTCGACCGGCCAGCGCGGCAGCACCCCCTTGAGGCCCGCGCCGTAGATCTCCAGCTGGTAGTCCCCGTACTGAGCCACACCGGAGATGCCATCACGACGCGGGCCGCTCCACCACCCGCCCTACGGTGGGGCCGTGGATCTCGTCGCCCGTCTGCGCGCCGCGGGCTGCGTGTTCGCCGAGGAGGAGGCGGAGCTCCTGCGCGACGCGGACGAGTCGCAGGTCGCCCGCCGCGTCGCCGGCGAGCCGCTCGAGCACGTCCTGGGCTGGGCGGCGTTCCGTGGCCGGCGGTTCGTCGTCGCTCCGGGGGTGTTCGTCCCGCGCCACCGCAGCGAGCTGCTGGTCGACCTCGCCGTCGCGCGGGCCTTCCCGGGCGCCGTCGTCGTCGACCTGTGCTGCGGGACGGGCGCGCTCGGCGCGGCGGTGGCGGGTGCCGTCAGCTCCGGCGACAGCAAGGCGTCACCGCCTGCGTCCAGTGACAGCAGCGCCACACCGTCGATCGAGCTGCACGCCGTCGATGCCGACCCGGCGGCCGTCGCGTGCGCCCGGCGCAACGTCCCGGGCGCCGTGTACGAGGGCGACCTCGACGCGCCCCTCCCACCGTCGCTGCGCGGTCGCGTCGACGTCCTGCTCGCCTCGCCGCCGTACGTCCCGACCGCCGAGATCGCGCGCATGCCCCCCGAGGCCCGGGAGCACGAGCCGCTCGGCACGCTCGACGGCGGCCCCGACGGGCTCGCCCTCGCCCGTCGCATCGCCGCTCTCGCGCCGGGCTGGCTCGCGCCGGGCGGCGCGCTGCTCGTGGAGTGCGCCACGCACCAGGGGCCGGACCTCGCCGCCGCCGTGCGGGACTACGGGCTGGCCGCCACCGTGCACGGCGACGACGACGCCACCACCGTGGAGGGCCGATGGCCGACGCACTGACCGTGCTGACCCGTCGTCGGGAGACGCAGCGGAGCGGACCTCGACCCGATGAGCGGGAGACGCAGCGGAGCGGAGCTCGACCCGGGCATCGTCGGGAAGGACTTCCCGACGACGGGGCGAGGATCGCGCTGGTCGTCGAGGGCGGCGGGAGCCGCGCGACGTACTCGGCGGGCATGGCCGCGGCGCTGGAGGACCAGGGGTTCGGCGGGTGCTTCGACGCGGTCTACGGGGTGTCGGCGGGGTCGCTGAACGCCGCGTGGTTCACCGCGGGCCTGGCGCGCGAGGCGATGGCGCCGTGGGTCGACCGGTCGGTGATGCGCTCGACGATCAGCCCGCGCCGGATGCTGCGCGGCGGGCCGGTCGTCGACCTCGCGCACCTCGTCGAGCAGGTCTACGTCCACGAGTTCCCGATGCCGTTCGACCGGGTGCTCGCCGGCCCGTTCCACCCGATGGCCACCGACGCGATCACCGGCGCCTCCACCGACCTGCGTCCGCTGCTCACGACGCCGGACGACGTCCCCCGGGCGCTCCGCGCGAGCTCCACGCTGCCGGTCCTGGCCGGGCCGCCCGTGCCCCTGCAGGGGCGGCGCTTCGTCGACGGCGGGCTCGCCGAGCCGGTCGCGGTGCACACCGCGCTGGCGGCCGGGATCACGCACCTGGTCGTCCTGCGCACCCACGCCGCCGCGCACGTCCCGGTCGAGCCGCCGAGCGTGGTCGACGCCGTCGTCCGGTGCTGGCTGCGCCGCCACGCGCCGGGCGTCCTCGGTCCCTGGCGCGACCGGGTCGCGGAGGCCGCCCGCACCGAGGCCGTGCTCGACGGTCTCGGCGACCACGTCCTGCAGATCCGGCCTCCGGCCGACGCACCCGCCGTCTCGCGCACGTCGACCGACCTCGGTCTGCTCGGCGAGGCGCTCCAGGTGGGCTACGCCCAGGTGAGCACTAAGTGGGGCTATAGCGCTCTCTAGTGCTCACGAGGCGCAGCCACAACGCCCGCTCCGTCGGCGAGTCCGGCTCCACCGTGTAGACCACGAGCCGCTGCTCCGGATCGTGCGGCACCGACACCGCCTCGATCCCGAACTCGAGCCGACCCGCCGTCGGGTGGTCGACGAGCTTCACGACCGACGTGCGGTCGGCGACCCCGCGGTCGTCCCACCAGCGCGCCACGTCGGGGTCGGCGGCGCGCAGCTCGTCCACGAGGGCCTGCAGTCGCCGGTCGCGGGGGTGTCGGCCGACCTCGTAGCGCAGCGAGCCCACCGCTGCGCTCGCGAAGTCCGCCCAGTTCACGATCCGCGCCCGCGCGTCGGGGTCGAGGAAGAGCCACCGGACGAACGAGTCGCCGGGTCGCAGGTCCACGCCCAGCACCGGTGTCAGCAGGGGGCCGGTGGCGAGGACCTCGCCCCGCCGTCCCAGCAGCAGGGTCGGGACGTGCGCGAGCGCGGTCATCAGCCGCAGCAGGCCGGGATCGGGGCGCTGCGGCGCCTCCCACCCGCCGCCCCGACGACGGGCCGGGGCGGCCAGGTCGCGCAGGTGCGCGTGCTCCACCTCGTCGAGCCGCAGCGCCCGGGCGAGCGCGTCGACCACGTCGTCGGGAAGCGTCCGTTGGCGCCCCTGCTCGACGCGGCTGTAGTGGTCGGCGCTGAGCCCGACCAGCACGGCGAGCTCCTCCTTGCGCAGCCCCGGCACACGCCGCGGGCCGGGGAAGGGGGTGACGCCGGCCTGCGCGGGGGTCAGCCGGTCGCGCCGGGACCGCAGGAAGGCACCGAGCTCGGAGGGCACGGGGTCGACCCTACGGAGGCGCCGCACGCCGAACGTGGTCATCGGATGCCCTGGCTGCGTCCCGACGACGGGTGTGGTCTCGTCGCCATGACCCGCCACGCCCTCGTCACCGGCTCCACCAGCGGCATCGGCGCCGCCACCGCCCGCGCCCTCACCGCGGCCGGCCTGCGCGTCCTCGTCACCGGTCGTGACACGACCCGCGGCGACGCCCTCGCCGCCGAGCTCGGCACGACCTTCCTGCCCTCCGACCTCACGGGCTCCCCCGACGACCTGCGCACCTTCGCGGCCGCCGCGACCGACGCCCTCGACGGCCACGTCGACGTGCTCGTGCACAACGCGGCGCTCTGCCCGCCGGTCGACACCCCGTCGCTCTCCGACGCCGACCTCGAGGCGACGCTCGCGGTCAACGTCCGGGCCCCGCACGTGCTCACCGCCGCCCTCGCGCCGGCGATGGCCGAGCGGGGCGAGGGCGCCATCGTGGTCGTCGGCTCGTGGATGGCCCACGTCGGGCACCCGTTCGTCGGCCTCTACTCGGCCACGAAGGCCGCCGAGATCCAGCTGGCCCGCAGCTGGGCGGCCGAGTTCGGGCCGCGCGGCGTGCGGGTCAACACCGTCTCCCCCGGCGCCACCCGCACCCCGATCAACGCCGCCGAGGACGAGGTGGTCGTCGCGATGACCGCCCGCACACCCGCCGGGCGCCCGGGGACGCCCGACGAGGTCGCCGGCGCCGTCACCTGGCTGCTCTCCGACGCCGCCGGCTACCTCCACGGCGCCGAGATCGCCGTCGACGGCGGGATCACCGGGTGTGCGCGCTCCTGAGCGCCCTCCCTGCGGTCAGCTCCGCATCAGGACGGCGAGGTGGTCGGCGACCGGGCCGAACGTCAGCAGCCCCGAGTTCGCGCCGGCCACCTCCCCGATCGCCGGGGTGAGCGCCTCGACCGCCCGCCGCACCAGGTCCCGGTCCCCCACAGCCAGTCCTGCGTGGCCGGCCAGCACCCACAGCGCGTCCGCGACGTGGCCGGGCGGTGGGTCGGGCAGGTCGGCTCGACGGTGCCGGATTTCCTGGCCCTCGGCGCACGCAGTGACGCATTGCCTGCACGCCCACGCGCGCACCCAGGGTGCGTAGGGCCCGGCGTCGGGAAGGTCGCCCGGCGGGTCGCCCCGCTGCAGCCGCAGCCCGGCGAGGGCCAGCGCCGGGAGGCCGTTCCCGACGCCGGGCATGCCCGCCTCCGCGAGTCGGCCGGCGGTCGCGCGGTGGTCCTCCTCGCGGCCGGCCCGCATCGCGGCGAACCCCTCGAGCAGCACCGCGACCCCGGGGCTCTCGTGGCGCTCCCCGAGCCGGGCGAGGACCTCGGCGTGACCCGCCGCGGCGTCGAGGTCCCCCAGCCCCGACCGGGCCTGCAGCAGCACCAGGTGGCCGAGGATCTCCGACGTGGGATCCTCGCCGCGGACCGCGAGGTCGACGATCTCGGTGCCGAGCGCCACCCGCTCCGGCGCACTGCCGGGGCGGTGGAAGGCCTGCACGACCCTCCCGGCCAGGGCGTGGCGCAGGACCGTCGGGTCGCCGAGGTCGCGCGCGAGCCCCTCCGCGGCGACCGCCGCCGCGGGGCCGCGATCCCCCGGCAGCCCGCGGGTCTCGAGGGCGATCGTCGCGAGGAGGCGGGCGCGCGACGCGGGGCCCGGCGACCCGACCGCGAGGCACCACTCGGCGGCACGCACCAGCACCGCGGACGACGCCGGGTCGTCGGAGCGGGTCCACACGCTCGGGACGTCGTAGCCCCCGAGCAGCCGGGCGGTCAGGGACGGGTCGCCCAGGCGCTGTGCCTCGGCCACCGCGTCCGCGTGCCGGCGCAGGGCGGTGACCGGCCCGCCGCCGTGGACGGCGAGGGTCCGCAGCAGCGGGGTCGTGGACTCGAGGGTCGCCCGGGTGCCGAGTCCGGACACCGCGGACCACAGGTCGGCGTCCGTGCGCTCCAGGCGCGGGGACCGCTGCAGGACGTCGGTCTCCAGCGCGGCGAGGGCGGCACCCGGGTCGAGGCCCAGCTCGTCGGCGAGCCGGGTGCGCGCCCGGCGCAGCACGGCGAGCGCGTCGCCCTCCCGTCGGGTGCGGTAGAGCGCGAGGGCCAGGAGCCGCCACCCCTCCTCCCGCCACGGGTGCTCGGTGGTGTGCGCGTCGAGGTCGGCGACGGCCTCCGCCGGCCGGCCCTCGTCGAGCCGGACCTGCGCGAGGCGTTCGACCGTGTCCAGGCGCAGTGCGGTCAGGCGGGCCCGCTCCCCCTCGGCCCACGGCGCCCCGGTCAGGTCGGCGTAGGCCGGTCCGCGCCACAGCGCGAGGGCGGCCGCGGGGTCGGAACGGGCCAGGTCCTCGAAGCGCTCCGCGTCCACCGGCAGCTCCAGCGCATAGCCGGGCCCGCGGGTGACGATCGAGGTCGGGGGCGTCCGCGGCGGCCGGTCCGGCTCCAGGGCCGCGCGCAGGGCGGCGACGAAGGTCCGTACCGAGCCGGCCGGGCGCGACGGCAGGTCGCCGTCGGGCCAGAGGTCGTCGATCACCGTCGCGAGCGGCACGGTCCGGCCGCGGGCGACGGCGAGGCGGGCGAGAACTGCCCGGTGCCTCGGGCCGGGCAGCGTGACCGGGACGGCCCCGTCGACGGCGTCGACCGGTCCGAGCACGCGTACTGATCGGTTGCTCATCGCCCCGGCCCAGGCTCGTCGTCATGACCTCCACGACCCACCGCGTCCCGGGCGTCGACGGCGTCGAGCTGCACGTCGCGGTCGACGGACCCGCCGACGCGCCCGCCGTCGTGCTGCTGCACGGCTTCCCCCAGACCCACCTGATGTGGCGGCACGTCGCCGCCGACCTCGCGGCCGACCACCGCGTGATCCGCCCCGACCTCCGCGGCTACGGGGCCTCCGACAAGCCGGTCGACACCGGGGGGACCTACGCCAAACGCACGATGGCGGCCGACGTCGTCGCCGTCGCGCGGCACCTCGGGGTGGAGCGGTTCGCGCTCGCCGGGCACGACCGCGGGGCCCTCGTCGCGATCCGCGCGGGCCTCGACCACCCCGACGCGATCAGCCACCTCACCATTCTGGACGTCCTGCCGGTGCCCGAGATGTGGGACGTCCTGCACGGCGTCGACGCCGCCGTCGCGTTCCACCTCTACCTCATGGCCCAGCCGCCCGGGCTCCCGGAGGCGATGATCGCCGGCGCCCCCGACGCGTTCTTCGGCTTCTTCCTCGATGCCTGGGGCGGCAGCTTCCCCGACGACGTCCGGGCCGAGTACCTGCGCGCCTCCCGCGGGGCGGTGCCCTCGATCGTCGCCGACTACCGGGCGTCGGCGACCGTCGACCTCGAGCTCGACCGCGCCTCCCGTGCGGCCGGTGAGCAGCTGGCCATGCCGGTGACGGTGGTCCAGCAGGACTGGGGCGCGGCACTCGGCTTCGACGCCGCCGCCCTCTGGAAGCCGTGGGCGCCCGACCTCACCCACCGCACGCTCGACGCCGGCCACTTCATGGCCGAGACGGCGCCCGAGGAGATCGTCGCCCTGCTCAGGCGGCCGGCTGCTCCGTCGTCGACCAGAGCTCGGTGAGCATCGCGATGTTCAGCTCGAAGGCGTGCTCCACCTCCGCGACCACCCGCGCCCGCTCGACCTCGTCCCACGGGGCGGCGTCGAGCAGCGCGCGGTAGCGGTCGCGGAAGCGCGGGGTCGAGCCGAGCCCGGAGAAGTCGTAGAACGCGGTGCCGCCGCCGGTGACGCCGTAGACCCGGGGCAGGAGGCCGCGGATCGCCTGCCCGCCGGCGATGTCGCCGAGGTACCGCGTGTAGTGGTGGGCGACGAAGCCTTCTGCCCAGCCGTCGGTGGCCTCGATCGCGTCGACGTAGCGCTCGGTGGCGGGCAGGGCGGTGAGCTCGTCCAGCCCGTAGAAGCGGATGTCCTCGGCGAGCCGCGGGACCCGCCGCAGCTCCTCGGTGACGAAGGGGCCCGCCACCGGGTCGTCGGCGAACCGGTCGGACGCCGCCTCGAGGGCCTGGTAGACGAACCAGTACTGCTCGACGAGCCGGGCGTAGTCGGCCACCCGCAGGAGCCCGTCGAACAGCGCCCCCATGAACGGCGAGTGGTTCGCGCGCTCGTGGACCGCCAGCGTCGAGCGGCGCACGGTCTGGTGGAACGGGATCGCGGTCTCGGACATCCGGCGGCCTCCGGGGGTGAGCGGACCTGCTCCGGCGAACCCTAGGCACGATCGCGAGGTGAGGGAACCCTTACCTCGGCAGCACCGCCGAGTAGCCGCGGGCGGTCAGCCACGGGAGCAGCTGCTCCACGGCGGCGACCGTCTGCGCCCGCGGTCCCCCGCCGTCGTGCAGGAGGACCACCGAGCCCGGCTTCACCCGCTGCTCGACGCGCTGCACGATCGCGGCCGTCCCCGGCAGCGTCCAGTCCAGCGGGTCGACGTCCCAGCCGAGGGCCCGCATGCCGTCGGTCGCCGACATCCGGATCAGCGCCGGCGACCAGCGGCCCTCCGGGGCCCGGAAGTAGTCGACGTCCGCGCCGCTCGAGACGTCCCGGAGCAGGTCGCGGCTCGCCCGCAGCTGCCGGTTCATGACGTCGGGGCTGCGCACGCCGATGCCCGGGTCGTGGGTGATCGTGTGGTTGCAGAGGCGGTGGCCCTCGGCCACCACGCGGCGGACGAGGTCGGGGTGGGCCTGCGCCTGCCGCCCCACCATGCAGAAGGTGGCGCGCATCCCGTGCTCGGCGAGCAGGTCGAGGATGCGCGGCGTGGACGCCGGGTCGGGCCCGTCGTCGAAGGTGAGGGCGACCGCCTTCCCCGCGCCACCCGTCGTCGTGAGCAGGGTGGGGCTGATCGTCGGGCGTTCCGGCGACAGCGGCAGGACGGCGGGGGCGGTCGCCACCGGCAGCTCGACGACGGGTCCGGCGGCGAGGTTCGTGGCCGGGGCGCGGTCGACGAGCACCAGCGCGGTGACCCCGGCGAACAGGCCGACGATCGTGAGGAGCCCCGCCCACCGGTAGATGTACGGGGGACGCACGATCTGGCGCAGGATCACGCGCCGTCGCCGGGTCAGAACCGCCACCATCGCCCCATCCGTCACACGGGTAACAGAGGCCACACGATAGGGCTGGCGCGTCGTGCTGCCGCGCGACGCGCCGAGAAACTCTCGACCTCAGATCGAGGTCTGCTCAGGACGGGTCGCGACGCGCCTCGTCCCGCTCCTCGCGGGCGGTGTCGCGCTCCCGGCGGGCGGTGTCCCGCTCCTCCCGTGCCTCGTCGCGCTCGCCCCGGGCGGCGTCGAGCGAGGCGCGCAGGTCGAGGATCTCGGAGGCGCTGGCCAGCGTGTGCCCGTCGTCGGCGAGGGCGCGCAGGGCGGCGATCCGGTCGAGCTGGTTGCGGGAGTACCGCCGGTGCCCGCCGTCGGAGCGGGCGGGGCTGATCAGTCCGGCGGTGTCGAGGCTCCGGAGGAACGCGGGCGGCACCCCGAGCAGTTCCGCGGCCTGCCCCATCCCGTAGGTGGGGTGGTCGGGGTCGTCGAGCCGGTCGAGCGCCACGGGGTGATCCTCCCCCGCCGCCGACGCTCGCGCCCGGACGCGGACACGCCGGACGGGGCGGGTCGACGTGCACCCGCCCCGCCCGGTCCCGGACATGGTCATGGAGGTTCGGTGATGGTCATCGGTGTACGGGACGAGGGCACCACCTCCCTGGTCGTGGCACGGATTCGGGGGATCAGGACGTGGCCGCCGCGTCGGATTCTGCGCCGTGATCGGCGTCGATGGAGCGGGGGGCGCCCGCGTGCTCGACGCTGATCTGGCGGGGCTTCGCGCGCTCGGCCACCGGGATCGTCAACGAGAGGACCCCGTCGACGTAGGAGGCGTGGAGCCGGTCGGCGTCGAGGTCACGTCCCAGGCTCAACTGGCGGCTGTAGCGTCCGCGCGGACGTTCGGCGACCAACCACTCGCCGGAGTCGGCCGGCGCCGTGCGCTCGGCCTTCACCGTGACGGTCTGCCCCTCCACCGTGATGTCGATCGACCCGGGGTCGACGCCCGGGACGTCGAACGTGGCCACCACGTGATCACCGGCGCGGTAGAGGTCCATCGGCATGCCGGTGCCCGGCTGGCCACGCCATCCGGTGAGCCGGTCGAGGGAACGGAAGGCGTCCACGGGGTCGTAGTTCAGCAGCACGATCGGTCATCCCCTTTCTGAGCCGCACTGCCATCTCCAGCTGACTGACACCAATATTTATAGGTCGGGCTAGAGATTCTGTCAACACTGTCCTGGAGGTCTTCGACGGGGACGACGACGGGCATCCCGTCGTCATGCAGACGGCGAGACTGGGTGACCTCGAGGTGGGCCGGATCGGCCTGGGCGCGATGGGGATGTCGCACGGCTACTCGGGGGCCGGACAGGACGACGACGAGGCGATCCGCACGATCCACCGGGCACTGGACCTCGGCGTGACGCTCATCGACACGGCGGAGGTCTACGGGCCCTACGTGAACGAGGAACTGGTGGGGCGGGCCCTGGCCGGCCACCGGGACCAGGCGGTCCTCGCGACGAAGTACGGGCTGATCTCGCACACCGGCCGCGACGGCGCCGACTCCTCCCCCGAGAGCGTCCGACAGGCTGTCGAGGGGTCGCTGCGCCGCCTCGGGGTGGACCACATCGACCTGCTCTACCAGCACCGGGTGGACCCGCAGACCCCGATCGAGGAGACGATCGGGGCGGCGGCCGAGCTCGTGACGGCGGGCAAGGTGCGCCACCTCGGGCTGTCCGAGGCCTGGATCGACACGATCCGCCGGGCCCACGCGACGCACCCGATCAGCGCGCTGCAGTCGGAGTACTCGCTGTGGACGCGCGAGCAGGACGAGGTCCTCCCGGTGCTGCGCGAGCTCGGGATCGGCCTGGTCCCCTACTCGCCGCTCGGCCGCGGCTTCCTCACCGGCACCATCCGCTCGGTCGCCGACTTCGACGACGACGACATGCGCCGCACCAACCCGCGCTTCGCCGAGGAGAACTTCCGCGCCAACCTCGCCGCGGCCGAGGAGGTCCGCGCCGTGGCCGACGACGCCGGGTGCACCCCGGCCCAGGCCGCCCTCGCGTGGGTGCTGTCGAAGGGCTCCGACATCGCGCCGATCCCCGGGACGAAGCGGGTGTCGCGCCTGGAGGAGAACGTCGCCGCGGACGCCGTGACGCTGACCGACGAGCAGCTCGCCCGGCTCGACGCGGCCACCCCCGCCGTCGGGGGCCACCACTCCGAGTCGCAGATGCGGCTGATCGAGAGGTGACCTCCGGTCCCGTGAGTACTTGTTCGTGTCCTGGCACGGAGAAGTGCTCACGGGCGCGGAGCGGACCCCCTACGAGAACGCGTCCTTGATCTTGGAGGCGCGTTCCTTGACCTCGCCCTTCGCCATGTCGGCCTGACCGCTGCGCTCGAGCTTCTTGTTCCCGGTCGCCTTGCCGACCTGCTCCTTGGCCTTGCCCTTGACCTGCTGGGTGCGGTTCTTCGCCGTGTCGTCAACAGCCATGAGGACGACGGGACCACTCCGCGACGCGGTCCGCACCGGTACCCGGCGGTAGGACGACGGGTGCCGGAGCGGCGTGGGCCGGGTGCCCGGGGCCCGTTGCGGCGACCGCCCCGTCCGTTTCGTGGGGTGCGAGCGTCGGGCACCAGCGGTGATGTCGCGCGCAGGGTGGTTCGGGCTCGGAGCGGCCGCTGCGGCGGGCGTGGCACTGGGGCGCAAGGTGGCGGGCAGCGCCGCGGTCGGATCGGGGCACCCGTGGAAGCACCGGGGGCTCGACGCGGCGTCGGGCGTGCTGCAGCAGAAGTATCCGGTCGACGCGATGAGCACCTACCTCAACGGCTTCCACATGTACGCCGACGACATGGGCCGCCAGGTCGAGGCGAGCCACTTCTGCATCCACCTGCAGCACGACCTGCACCAGTGCGTGATCTTCGACCGCAACGCCGCCGACGCCCGGCTGATCGGCATCGAGTACATCGTCAGCGCGGAGCGGTTCCGGGCCCTGCCCGAGGACGAGAAGCGCCTGTGGCACAGCCACCACCACGAGGTGAAGTCCGGGGTCCTCGTCGCGCCGGGCATTCCCGAGATCGCGGAGCGCGCCTACTTCTCCGACCTCGTGACGACCTACGGCAAGACCTTCCACACCTGGCAGTACGACCGCGACGACTTCCCGTACGGCATCCCCCAGCTGATGATGGCGTTCACCGCCGAGGGCCAGGCCGACGAGGAGGCGGTCCGGGCGCGGGACCGCCGCCTCGGGGTGTCGGCGTCGGAGCGGGAGCAGAAGCGTGCGGGCATCCCCACTCCCGACGTCGAGCCCGGCGCCAACGCCTGGGAGTCCGGCCGCACCGTGCAGACGCGGCTCGAGGAGATGCCGTTCCGCTTCGGCTAGTCCTGCAGCAGTCCCAGCACGTTGCCGTCCGGATCGGTGGCGGTGGCGGTGAGCCGGGTGCCCCCGACGTTCCGCGGGGGCTGTGTGACCTCGCCGCCGGCGGCCGTGAGCGCCGCCAGCGTCGCCTCGATGTCGTCGACGTGCCAGTAGGCGACGGGGCCGGCCATGCCGCTGTTCGGGACGAGCCCGATGTGCTGGCCGGCGACGTCGTAGCCGACGTAGTACGGCGAGTCGGCGGTCGGCTCGACACCCAGGAGCGCGGTGTAGAGCGGCTTCGCCTTCTCCAGGTCGCTGACCGGGTGCAGCACGGTGCGGATGCCCTGGTTCGCCATGGGGTCCTCCTTCGTCTCGGTGCTTTCCTGACGACGACCCGGCTCGGCCGGGAAGTGTGACGGTCAGACCCGGGGCACGTACGTCGAGGCGACCACGCCGCCGTCGAACTCCTGACGACGGATCAGCTCCAGGTCGAGCTGCTCCCCGAGCCCGGCGAACAGCGTCGGGCCGCGGCCCGCCAGCGTCGGGTGCACCACGAACTCGTACTCGTCGATCAGGCGGAGCTCCGTGAGCGCGAGCGGGAGCGCCACTCCGCCGCAGTACAGCCCCTCGCCGGGCTCCGCCTTGAGCCGCCGCACGGTCGCCTCGAGCTCGGCGGGGCGCACCAGCTCCGCGTTCGGCCCGACGTCCTCGAGGGTGCCGGACACGACGTACTTCGGCGCCCCGTTGATCACCTGCGCGAAGGGCTCGTCGGCGACCGACGGGTCGCGCCAGAACTCCATCAGCTCGTAGGTCACGCGCCCGAAGATCAGCGCGTCGGCCCGGGAGATCGTCTCCGCGGCGTGGTCGTGCAGCTCGGCGCTGGGGCGGAACGCGTCGTGACCCACGCAGCCGTCGAGCGAGACGTTGATCGAGTAGCGCAGCGGTCGCATTTCAGGACCGTACCGTCATGTTGTAGGACTGACCAGCTGCTCGAACAGCGACACGACGATCCCGTCGGGGCCGCGCACGTAGGCCATCCGCACGCTGCCCTCGTACTCGCCGACGCCCCCGACGAGCCCGTACCCGTCGGCCGCGAGCCTGCCGAGGGCCGCGTCGAGGTCGGCGACCTCGAACGACACGTTGCGCAGCCCGGTCTCGTTCGCCATCGCCGTCGGCGACCCCGGCACGGGGTCGGGCGTGCGGAAGCTCGAGAGCTCGAGCCGGCACCCGCCGTCGGGAAGGCGGAGCATGGCGATGTCGCAGTGCGCTCCGGGGAGGGCGCACACGGTCTCGACGAACTCGCCCGCCACCGTCCCGGTCCCCTCGACCTCCAGACCGAGGGAGACGAAGAAGGCGGTGGCCGCGGCGAGGTCGCTGACGGTGAGGCCGACGTGGTCGAAGCGTCGTACGTGGGTCATGGGTTCCCTCCGGGTGCTCGTCGTTCCTGCACCGGAGACGGAGCCGACCACGCGTTCTCGACAACTCGCGAATCGGGGGGCGGCGGACGAGTCGGCCTGTAAGCCGGATCCTGTGCCCTCGGCCCCTCACGGGTCCGGGGGCGGCGACCATCCATCTCGGCCCGTCGTCGCCGACGGGCTCCAGCGGTCTACCCGCAGGTCTCGGGCGGGCAGCCCTCGGACGACCTGCGCGACGGACCGGAGTCCGTCTTCTTGACCTTGCTCCGGGTGGGGTTTACCGAGCCGTCCTGGTCACCCAGGACGCTGGTGGTCTCTTACACCACCGTTTCACCCTCACCGCCGACTCGCGCCGACGGCGGTCTGTTCTCTGTGGCACTGTCCCGCGGGTCACCCCGGGTTGCTGTTGGCAACCACCCTGCCCTGTGGAGTCCGGACTTTCCTCGACGGGGACCTCGTGGGTCCCCGACGCGGCCGCCCGGCCGGCTCGTCCGCCGCGCCCGAGTCTACCGACGCCCACCGCGGGCCCGTGACCGTGGCGCCCTGCACGCGTCGGGCGTCAGCCGTGTGCCACCGCTGACGCCCGGGCCACCCCACAACCGCCCGAACCGGACGTGCGCAACCGCTCGCTGCGCCCCGGGCACGCCCGCCCGCTACCGTCCCCGCCCGTGACCGACCCGTCCGTGCTGCAGATCGTGCTGCTCGTCGTGCTCGGCCTGATCGCCGGCGCCGTGAACGCCGTGGCGGGCGGCGGGTCGCTGATCGTGTTCCCGATCCTCCTGGCGGTCGGGCTGCCGCCGCTGCAGGCCAACGTGACCAACTCGGTCGCCCAGTGGCCGGGCTACGCGGGCTCGACGATCAGCGCGCGGGACGACCTCGCCGGGCAGCGACGCCGCGCCACCCTCACCTCGGTCGTCGCCGTCCTCGGCTCGGCGCTCGGCTGCACCCTGCTCCTCGTCCTGCCGGCGTCGGTGTTCGACGCGATCGTCCCGGTGCTCGTCCTGCTCGCGAGCCTCACGCTCGGCTTCCAACCGCAGCTCAAGCGGGCCAGCGCGGCCGCGGCCCGTCGTCGTCGGGACCGGCAGGGCACCGCGGAGCACGAGGTCCCCGACCAGCGCTACCCGGTCCTGCTCCCGGTCGTCTTCCTCGCCTGTGTCTACGGCGGCTACTTCGGCGGCGCGCTCGGGGTCATCCTCATCGCGGTGCTCTCGCTGCTCGTGAACGACACCCTGCAGCGCCTCAACGCCCTCAAGGTGCTGCTGTCGCTGGTCACGGCGTCGGCGACGGTCGTGATCTTCGCGCTGTTCGCGCCGGTGAACTGGTTCGCGGTGCTCCTGCTCGCGCCGAGCACCCTCGTCGGCGGCTATCTCGGCATCCTCGTCGCGAAGCGGATGCCGGACGCGGTGCTGCGGTGGTCGGTCGTGGTGCTCGGCGTCGCGGTCGCGATCTACCTCTTCCTGAAGGGATGACCGCACTCGCGATCGGTCTCCTGGTCGCGGTCCTCGTCGTCGCGGTCGCCCGGCCACGCGGTCTGCCGGAGGCGACCGCGGCGATCCCGGCGGCGGCGCTCGTCGTCGGGATCGGTCTGCTGAGCGCCGACGACGCCCTCGCCGAGGTCGCACGGCTCGGCCCGACCGTCGGCTTCCTCGCCGCCGTCCTGGTCCTCTCCCACCTCGCCGACGCCGAGGGCGTCTTCACCTGGGCCGGCTCGCTGCTGCGCCGGGAGGGCCTGTTCGGGCGGGTGTTCGTCATCGCGGCGCTCACCACGGCCGTCCTGTCCCTGGACGCCACCGTCGTGCTGCTCACGCCCGTCGTCGTGCGGGCCGCGAAGCGCCTGCGGGTCGCGGCGGCCCCCGCGGCCTACGCCTGCGCGCACCTCGCGAACTCCGCGTCCCTGTTGCTGCCGGTCTCGAACCTGACCAACCTGCTCGCCGTCGGTGCCACCGACCTCTCCTTCCTGCGCTTCGCCGCCCTGATGGCGCTCCCCTGGCTCGCCGTCCTGCTCGTCGAGTACGTCGGCCTTCGTTGGGTCTTCCGCCGCGATCTGCGGACGGAGGAGGCCCTAGCTCCCGACAATGCAGCTGAGCACGCCGATAGGGGGAGTGAGACGGTCGGGGTCCCGACCTTCGCCCTCGTCGTGCTCGCCCTGACCCTCGTCGGCTTCGGCGTGGCGTCCCCGCTCGGCGTGGAGCCGGTGTGGGTCGCGGTCGGCGGGGTGATCGTGCTCGGGGCCCGCTCGCTTCTGGCCGGACGCACCAGCGCGGCGCGGCTCGTCGGCGCCGCCTCGCCGCTGTTCTGCCTGTTCGTGCTGGCCCTCGGGATCGTGGTGGCGGCGGTCGGGCAGCAGGGTCTGTCGGGGCTGCTCGGCGGGCTGGTCGGCGGGCTCGGCACCGGTCTCGGGGGCCTGCTCGCGATCGCCGGCATCGCGGCGGTGCTGGCGAACGTGGTGAACAACCTGCCCGCGACCCTGCTGCTGCTCGCCGCGCTGGGACCGACGCCGGCCCCCGTCGTCGTGCTGGCGATGCTCATCGGGGTCGGCGTGGGACCCAACCTCACCTACGTCGGGTCGCTCGCCACCCTGCTCTGGCGGCGCGTGATGCTCGCGGAGGGTGTGGAGCCGTCGCTCGGGCGCTTCACCGTCGCGGGCCTCGTCACGACGCCGGCAGGGCTGGTGCTCGGGGTGTGTGCCCTCTGGGCAGGTGAGCACTTCGTGGGCCTATGACCCCACTTTCTGCTCACCTGCGCGCAGCGCACACCGCGTACATCCCCACCTTCTCGACGCCGGGTCGCGCGGCCGGCCAGTCGACGACGTCGACCATCCCGGGCTCGGTGATCTCCAACCCGTCGAAGGGCGCCGCGAGTTCCGCCCGCGAGCGCAGCGTCACCGGGTTCGCGCTGCCCGCGAACACCTCGGCCGCGGCGCGCACCCGGTCGGCGAGGTCGGCGTCGTCCTGCTCGTCACTGACGTGGCTGATCGCCAGCACCCCGCCGGGCACCAGCCGCTCGCGGTACGGCGCGAGCAGCGCCACGAGGTCACCGGGCACGTAGTGCAGGACCGCGATCGCCAGCACGGCGACCGGCCGGGCGAAGTCCAGGAGCTCGGCCACCCCCGGGGCGCCGAGCACGGCGTCGGCGTCGGCGAGGTCGGCCTGCGTGATCGTGGCCCGGTCGACGTCGGCGAGGATCGCGTGCGAGTGCGCCACCGCCACGGCCTCGTGGTCGACGTACGCCACCCGCGCCGCCGGGGCGATCTCGTGGACGTTGCCGACCGTCGGCACCCCGGACCCCAGATCCAGGAACTGGTCGACCCCCTGCGCCACGCACCACCGGACGACGTGGTGCAGGTAGGACCGGTTCGAGCGCGCCGCGTGGCGTGCGGTGCGGTTGGAGGCCTCGATCCGGTCGGCGTGGGCCCGGTCGATCGCGAAGTTGTGGGCGCCACCGAGCCAGTAGTCGTACATGCGGGCGACGTTGGCCCGCTCGACGTCGACCCCGGGCGGGATCGCGGGGTCGGTCACGGCAGGTACTCGCTCACGGCAGGTAGGACGTCTCGTTGACCAGCCGCACGCTCGCCCCGCCGTCGGACCAGAAGTCGACGACCGACAGGCACGCCAGGTCCAGGTGCATCCGGAACAGCAGCGACGGGCCCGCGTCGAGGGCGAGCTTGAGCACCGTCTTGATCGGCGTCACGTGGCTGACCAGCACCACCGTCGACCCGGCGTGGCGGTCGAGCACGCCCTGCAGGGCGCCCGACACCCGCGTCTCGACGTCGGCGAACGACTCCCCCTGCGGCGGCGCCGTCGTCGGGTCGCCGAGCCAGGTCGCGTGCACGTCGGGGTCCTGCTCGGCGGCCTCGCGGAACGTCAGGCCCTCCCACGCACCGAAGTCGGTCTCGATGAACCCGTCGTCGACCTCCACCGGCAGGCCGAGCGCGGTCCCGACCGCACCCGCCGTCGAGAAGGCCCGGGCCAGCGGCGAGCTGATCACCGCGGCCGCCTCCGGGTAGCGCGCCGCCACGGCGGTCGCGGCCGCGTCGGCCTGGGCCCGCCCGAGCTCGGTCAGTTCCGGGTTGCCGCGCCCGGAGTAGCGGCGCTCCACCGACAGCGGGGACTGGCCGTGGCGGAGCAGCACGATCCGCGTCGGGACGGCGGCCCCGCGTCCGGTCCAGGTCGCGGCCGCGTTCCCGGTACTCACTTCCCGGTCCGCACGACGATCGCACCGCAGTTCTCGCAGCGGACGACCTCGTCGGGGGCCGCGGCCTGGATCTCCCGCAGTTCGTTGCGGTCCATCTCGAGGCGGCAGGCGCCACAGCGGTTGCCGATGAGCTCCCCCGCGCCCGCGGCGCCGCGGGAACGGAGCTTGTCGTAGAGCGCGACGAGGTCCTCGGGCAGTTCCTTCAGGAGGTTCGTCCGCTCCTCGCCGCGGCGGACCTCGACCGTGCCGATGTCGCCGAGCACGCCGTCGCGGCGCTCGACGGCGTCGGCCAGGGCGGTCTGCGCCACGGCGTGCGCCTCGGTCTCGTGCTTGAGGTCGACCCCCGCCGCCTCCTGACGCTCCATCACCTCGAGCTGTTCCTCCTCGAGCACCGCGCGACGACGCTCGAGGGACGCGAGCTCGTGCTGCAGGTCGTTCGCCTGCTTGGCCGACACCGACCCGTTCGCCAGCAGCTGCTGGTCGCGGACCTCCCGGGTGCGCACCTGCTCGACCTCGCGGTCGAGCTTCGCGACGTCCCGGTCGAGGTCGGACAGCGTGGTCTGCGCGACCACCACGGCGTCCTGCGCCGCGCGCAGGGTGCGCTCGGCCTCCTCGACCGCGGCCTGCTCGGGCAGCGTCCGGCGCCGGTGGTCGGCGCGGGAGAGCTCGGCGTCGACGGCGGCCAGATCGAGCAGACGGCGCTGGGCGCTGGGATCGGCCTTCACGGGCCCTCCTTCTCAGACGGCGGGGTGGCGGCGTGTCCGCCGAGGGTCCAGGGGTCGGTGCGCAGTGTCGAGACCGCCACCGTGAGGTCGGGCAGCGCCCGCCGCAGCACGTCGGCCGCCTGCTCGCACCACGGGTGCTCGGAGGCCCAGTGCGCGACGTCCACGAGCGCGGGCGCCCCCGACCGCTGCAGGTGCTCGTCGGCGGGGTGGTGGCGCAGGTCCGCGGTGACGTAGGCGTCGACCCCGGCGGCTCGCGCGAGATGCAGCATCGAGTCGCCCGCGCCGCCGGAGACGGCGACGCGCTCGATCGTCCGGGCCGGGTCCCCGGCGCCCCGGACGCCCCACGCCGTCGTCGGGAGCGAGGCCCCGACCCGCGCCACGAAGGCCTCGAAGGACTCCGGCCCGGGCAGGCGGCCGATCCGGCCGATGCCCGACGACGGATCGAGGGGTGCCTCGACCACGACGCCGAGCGCGTCCGCCAGCGCGTCGGACACGCCGGGCTCGGCGGCGTCGGCGTTGGTGTGGGCGGCGAACAGCGCGACACCCGCCCGGATCAGCCGGTGGACCACCGCGCCCTTGGGCTCGTCGGCCGGGACGCCGTGGACGCCGCGCAGGAGCAGCGGATGGTGGGTGACCAGCAGGTCCGCGCCGGCTGCGATGGCCTCCTCGACGACCGCGGCGGTCGGATCGACCGCGAGGTGGACGCGGGTGACCGGCTCGGCGGGGTCACCGCACACCAGTCCGACCGCGTCCCAGTCCTGGGCGAGGGCGGGCGGATAGGCGGTCTCGAGGGCGGCGACGACGTCGGCGAGCAGAGGTGGCATGGCGGGCGCCATTGTGGTCCACGCGGCGACCGCCCGGGGTGATCGGGATCAGGCGACGGCGTCGCGGCACGTCAGGAGGTCGGCGAGCAGCCGGTGCCGGCCGTCGTCGTCGAACGCGGCGAGCATCCGGTGCTCCACCGCGGCCACCGCCCGGCTCGCGTCCGCCAGCGCCTCGCGCCCCGCCGGGGTGAGCTCGGTGGGGCGGGACCGGCCGTGCGCGGCCTCGGCCGGGCGGGTCAGCAGCCCCCGGTCCTGCAGGCCGCGGAGCACCTGGTTCATCGCCTGGCGGGTCACGAACGTCGCCCGGGCCAGCTCGGAGTTCGAGAGCCCGGGCCGTTGGCCCAGCACCTCGAGGCACGAGTACTGGGAGACCGTGAGGTCGAGCGGGCGCAGGGCGTCGTCCATCGCGCCGCGCAGGGCGGCGGCCGCCTGCTTGAGCACGTACCCCACCGACATCCCCAGATCGCCGACTTGACGCATGTCAACATCCTGACACACACTCCTCATGTCAACGTGACTGACATCAAGGAGTCGACATGAGCGTCACCGGTCCCAGCTTCATCGCCCTGCAGGTCCGCGACCTCGGGCGCGCGGCCGCCTTCTACGCGGACACCCTCGGCCTCACCCGAGCGCCCGTCGCCCCGCCCGGCGCGGTCGTGTTCGCCACCAGCCCGATCGCCCTCGCCGTGCGCGAGCCGCTGCCCGGCGTGGACCTGGACACGGCGGCCCCCCGCCCCGGGTACGGGGTCGCGCTGTGGCTGCACGCCGACGACGCGCAGGATCTGCACGACCGGCTCGCCGCCGCGGGCGTCCCGGTCCTGGCGGACCCGACCGACGGGCCCTTCGGGCGCCAGTTCACCTTCGCCGACCCGGACGGGTACGCCGTCACCGTGCACGACGAGGCCTGAGGGGTCGGGGACACTGGCGCCGTGATCCGACTCGTCACCGTCTGCACCGGCAACATCTGCCGCTCCCCGATGGCCGAGCAGGTGCTGCGGTCCGCCCTCGCCGACGCCGGCCTGGACGGGCAGGTCGAGGTGTCGAGCGTCGGGATCGGCCCCTGGCACGTCGGCGAGCCGATGGACCGGCGGGCGGCCTCGACGCTGGCCGCCCACGGCTACCCGAACGACCACGTGGCCCGTCAGGTGTCCGACGACGTCGCCCGCGCGGACCTCCTGCTCGCCGCCACCGCCGACCACGCCCGGGACCTGCGCCGCGCCGGGGCCGATCCGGAGGCCGTGCGGCTGCTGCGCTCGTTCGACCCGGCCGCCCCCGACGGCGCGGAGGTCCCCGACCCGTACTACGGCGGCGACGAGGGCTTCGACGAGGTGCTCGCGATGATCGAGGCGGCGGCGCCGGGGGTGGTGGCGTGGGCGCGGGAGCGGGCGTGACGGTGCTCGGGCGAGAGGTCGTGGCCACGCGCCCCCTCGGCTCGGTCGAGGTCTGCACGCTCGACGACGGGCGGGAGGTCGTCGTCAAGCGGCCGGAGACGCCGCGCAGCGGAGCTCGACCGTCGACCCGCGTCGCGGCGGAGGCGGCCGGGCTGCGGTGGCTGGCCGAGCCCGGCGTCGTGCCGGTGCCGGAGGTGCTCGACGCCGACGACGCGACGCTGGTGACGACGCTCGTGCCCACCCGGTCCGCGTCGCGGGCCGCCGCGGAGGACTTCGGGCGGTCGCTGGCGGCCCTGCACGCGGCCGGGGCACCGGCGTTCGGCGCGCCGCCGCCCGGTGGGCCGGCCGACGCCTGGATCGGGGAGGCGCCGATGCGGAACGACCCGCACGACGGCCACTGGCTCGACTGGTACCTCGCCGATCGCGTGCAGCCCTACCTGCGGCGGGCGGTGGATCAGGGCGCGCTGTCGGCGTCGGCGGCGTCCCGCATCGAGGGTGCGGCGCTGCAGCCCGGACCGGAGGAGCCGCCGGCCCGGCTGCACGGCGACCTGTGGAGCGGGAACGTGCTGTGGTCGGACCGGGCGTGGCTGATCGACCCCGCCGCGCACGGCGGACACCGGGAGACCGACCTCGCGATGTTCGCCCTCTTCGGGCACCCCCACCTCGACACGGTGCTCGCCGCGTACGACGAGGCCGCCCCGCTCGCCGACGGCTGGCGCGACCGCGTCGGGCTCCACCAGCTCTTCCCGCTGCTCGTGCACGCGGCGCTGTTCGGCGGCGGGTACGGCGAGGCCGCGCTCCGAGCGGTGACCTGACACGGCGGCGGCATACTGAGGGGGTGCGCTTCCTGCTCCGCCCCGGCTGGATCGCCCTGACGTTGGCGGTCGCCGGGTTCGCCTTCGGCTGCTACTACCTGCTCGCGCCCTGGCAGTTCCACCGCAGCACCGAGCGCGACGGCGAGAACGCCGCCCTCGTCCGCGCCGTGTCGACGGCCCCGGTGCCCCGCGGCGAGCTCGTGCCTCGCGGCGCGGAGCCGGACGCGGCCGCCGCGTGGCGCCAGGTGATCGTCACCGGCTCCTACCAGGGCGGGGAGGTCCTGGCCCGGCTGCGCTCGGTCGACGGGAGCGCCGCGAGCGAGGTGCTGACCCCGTTCCGGACGACGGACGGCGAGACCCTGCTCGTCGACCGCGGCTACGTCCGCCCCGCGGGCACCGTCCTACCGCCGATCCCGCCGCCTCCGGGCGGGCCGGCCACACTCGTCGCCTACCAGCGCCCGGACGAGTCGCCCACCGACCGCGCCCCGATCGACCAGGCCGGGTACCGGCAGTTCTACGCGATCGACGCCGCGCAGATCGGTCCCGCGCTGGGCGTGCCCCTCGCCCCGGGCTACCTGCAGCTGCTCCCCGACCAGCCGGGCAGCCTCACCGCGGTCCCGCTCCCGCCACCGGACCCGAACTCCTCGTACTCCTACGCCTGGCAGTGGCTGATCTTCGGGGTCATGGCGGTCGGCGGCTGGTTCTACTTCGTCCGGCTCGAGTACCGCACGCGCCAGGACCAGGAGAACGTTCGCGACGACGGGGCGGGGCCGGCTCCCGAGCCCGCCCCGCGCACCACCGCCGAGGTCCTGGCCGACCGCTACGGCCGCTGACGGCGGCCCACCCCGGCCGCCACCCCGGCCGCCACGACCGCCGATGCCACCGTGACGACCCGGGACAGCCGGACGGCCCGGGCGAGGTCGGCCACCCGGGGCGGCGGTCCGGAGCCCAGGGTCGGGCGCTCCTGCACGCCGTAGGGGTAGACGGTCCGCCCGCCGAGCTGCCGGCCCAGCGCCCCGGCGAACGCCGCCTCGACCGGGCCCGCGTTGGGGCTGGGGTGGCGCGCGGCGTCGGCCCGCCAGGCGGCGACCGCCCGCGACGGGCGTCCGCCGACGACCGGCGCCGCACCCGCCGTCAGGACCGCGGCGAGGCGGGCCGGGACCCCGTTGAGCACGTCGTCGAGCCGGGCGCTCGCCCAGCCGAAGCGGCGGTGGCGCTCGGAGAGGTGGCCGACCATCGCGTCCAGCGTGTTCGCCGCCCGGTAGCCGAGCAACCCGGGCACCCCCGCGACCGCGCCCCAGACCAGCGGCGCGACGACGGCGTCCGAGGTGTTCTCCGCGACCGACTCGAGCGCGGCCCGGGCCAGGCCGTCCGCGTCGAGCGCCGACGGGTCGCGGCCGCACAGCGCGGGCAGCCGCCGACGCGCCGCGCCGAGGTCGTCCGCCGTCAGCTCCGCGGCGAGCGCCGACCCCTCCCCCGCGAGCGACCGACCCCCGACCACCACCCACGTGGCCACGGCCGTCAGCAGCACCCGCCCGACCCACGAGCGCGCCACCGCCCGCTCGGCCGCGGCTCCGCCGACGGCGACCCCGCCCACGAGCACCGCGCAGTACGCGACACCCCGGGGCCGGGAGTCCGACCACCACGCCCGTTCCAGCCGTCCCGCGGCCGACCCGAACACCGCGACCGGATGTCCTCGCCGGGGGTCGCCGAACACGGCGTCCGCGGCGACACCCAGGAGCAGACCCACCGCGCGCGACGACACGACGGCGATCATGACAGTGTCGGGCACCGTGACCTTCAGCGACGAGCTCTGGGACTCCGCCGCCGACGTCTACGACGCCGTGCGGGCCCACCCGTTCCTCACCGGCCTGACCGACGGGACGCTGCCGCACGAGGCGTTCGGCCACTTCGTCACCCAGGACAGCCACTACCTGCGCGGCTACGCCCGGGCACTCGCGGTGCTGGCGGCGCGGGCGCCCACCGAGGACGACACGACGCTGTTCGCCCAGCACGCGGCCGGGGCGATCGCGGCGGAGCAGGAGATGCACGCCGAACTGTCGGCGTCGCTGCGGATCGACCGCTCCGGGACCCCGGGCCCGACCACCCTCGCCTACACGAGCTACCTGCTCGCGACGGTGCACGGCGGGTCGTTCGCGGAGGGACTGGGCGCCGTGCTGCCGTGCTACTGGATCTATGCGCGGGTCGGCGAAGCCCTGCTCGCCGGGTCCTCGCCCGACCCGCTCTACGCGCGGTGGATCGCGATGTACGGCGGGGACGAGTTCCAGGCCGTCGTCGACGCCGCCGTGGGCGTCATGGACCGGGTGGCCGCCGACCTCGCCCCCGTGGAGCGGGAGCGGGTGCTCGCGCACTACCGGACGACCTCGCGCTACGAGTGGATGTTCTGGGACGCGGCCTGGCGGCTGGAGACCTGGCCGGTCTGAACACGACGACGGAGGGCCCCCGTCCGGGGACCCCCTATCGGCGTGCTCCTTCGAATCCTGTCGTGATGCGAGGTGTCAGGCCTCGACGAGCTCGGTCGCCGGGGTGCGCCGCCAGTTGCGGTGCGCGTACGCGGCGAGGCTCGAGGCCACTCCGAATCCTGCACCGGCAACGACGACCATCGACACGAGAACAGCAGCCATGGGTGGCTCCTCCTCACCACATGCACGCGCCGCGTCCGGTGATCGGGTCCTGCTGACCCGGCCGGAGAGGTCGGCGCTTGCGAGCGTCGGATGCTGTCTGCATCCACCCTGTATGACGCGTCGATCTCGGGGTGTGTTCCATCGTCCGCCGGGTGGATCTCCGTGTGCCGTGTCACCCTGCGCGAAGCAGTTTCCGAACGAAAGCAGGCAATTCGGACAATTACCCAATAACCGCCGAGCGGGTTTCCGCGCACCGGCGCATGGTTAATGGTTCGAACCAGTGGCGCGACGAGCGTTCGCGAGGCGGGGAGGACATGTCGTGACGGATACGGCGGAGGCAGGGGCCGGCGGTACACCGGCCAACATCACGGTCACCGACGACGCGACGATGAAGCGGGCCGTCGGCGCGGCGGCGGTCGGCAACATCACCGAGTGGTTCGACTTCGGGGTCTACGCCTACCTGGCGACGACGATCGAGGCGAACTTCTTCCCGCCCGGGCCCCTGGCCCAGGTCGGCGTGTTCGCGGGCTTCGCCGTGTCGTTCCTGGTCAGACCGCTGGGCGGGCTGTTCTTCGGCCCCCTCGGCGACCGGATCGGCCGCACCAAGGTCCTCTCCATCACCGTCATCATGATGGCGGTCGGGACGTTCCTGCTCGGCTTCATCCCGCCGTACTCCGCGATCGGGATCTGGGCCCCGATCCTGCTGGTGCTCTGCCGCGTGGTGCAGGGCTTCTCCACCGGTGGTGAGTACGCGGGCGCGATGACCTTCATCGCCGAGTACTCGCCCGATCGGCGACGCGGATTCTTCGGCAGCTTCCTCGAGTGCGGCACGTTCATCGGTTACGCCCTCGGAGCCACGGTCGCGACCATCATCCCCCTGGTCTCGACGCCGGAGTTCGCGTCCACGTGGGCGTGGCGCATCCCGTTCTTCATCGCGCTGCCGCTCGGCATCGTCGGGGTCTACCTGCGCGTCAAGCTCGAGGAGACCCCGGCGTTCCAGACGCTGCTCTCCGAGTCCGAGGAGCGCGAGGGCCAGCAGGCAGGCGCCGGGATCAAGATGCTCTTCACGAAGTACTGGCCGGCCATGCTGACGGCCGGCGGCCTGGTCGTGGCCTGGAACATCACGAACTACATGCTCACGAGCTACATGCCGACGTTCCTCGAGGACAACGTCACCGCGACCGGCGGACAGGCGATCGACACGACGACATCGCAGATCATCCAGATCGTGATCCTCTGGGTCGCCGTCTTCATCATCCCGGCACTGGGCCTGCTCTCCGACCGCGTCGGGCGCAAGCCGTTGCTGCTCGTCGGCGCGGTCGCGCTCGTCGTCCTCGCCTTCCCGATGATCTACGTCCTCACCCTCGGCTCGGTCCCGCTCGTCGCCCTGGGTCTCGGGGTGATGGCCGTGATCCTCATCCTGTTCTCGTCGACCTGTCCGTCGACGCTCCCGGCGCTGTTCCCGACCGAGGTCCGCTACGGCGGGCTGTCGATCTCGTTCAACATCTTCGTGTCGGCCTTCGCCGGGACGACGTCGCTGATCATGACGGCCCTCGTCCTCGGGACGGGCTGGGGCTACTGGCCCGCGGTGTACCTGATCTTCGCCGGTATCGTCGGCCTGGTCGTGCTGGTCAAGCTGAAGGACCCGGCCGGCAAGCCGTTGCTCGGCTCCAACCCCGCGGTCTCGACGCCGGAGGAGGCGCGCGAGCTCGCCGCCTCCGGTAGCGCGACACGCGGGTGAGTCCCCTTCCCGACGGCGGGTCGCCCCGACCCGCCGTCGGGAAGTCTCAGCTCTGGCGACGCAGGACGAAGCGGCTCTCGACCACCGTCGTGTACGTCCCCGAGGAGTGCACGTAGCCGGTCGGGTAGAGCGCGTGGTGCGGCCCGCCGAACTGCACGAGCTCCCAGCCGTCACGGCCGAGCCGGTTGAGGTGCTCGGCGAACAGCCGCGCCCACGGCACGCTGTAGGGCCGGTACTCCTCGAAGATCAGCTCGTCCTTCGGGCCGATCGCGTAGGCCTGCCACTCGGCGGTGTCGTGGCCCGACGACGTCGGGTCCAGGTCGCCCTTCGCCAGTTGTACGGCGGAGATCTCGAGGGTGGCGTACTCCCAGGCGGTCACACCGGTCAGCCTGGCACGTCCGTCACGACGCGCGCTCGTGGCGCGAGGTCGGCGGAACGGGACGCGGCGGCCGCAGCGGCGACACCACGCCGCGCCGCAGGTTCGTCCGGCCCACGGGGATGCCGGGGCGCGGCCGCTCGACCCGCTGCCCGCCGAGGGTCTGCGGACCGCGGCCGGGCGCAGGGGCCGCGCCGTCGCCGAGCAGGACGCCGGCGGCCTTGAGCGCGAGGGCGACGACCACGAGGACGGCCCCGAACACCGGGTGGCCGAGGGCGAACGCCGCGATCCCGGCGGCGAGTGACCCGAACCCGAGGAGCAGCAGGACGGCCGTGCGCATCCTCGATACGTTAGGTGATACCCGTTCGGGCCGCGTTGCTCCGATCGGGTCGTGGTCGGTGCGGGTGACGTGAACGGAGCGCGGCCGTAGGGTGCGCACGAGCGATCATCAGGAGGAGTGCATGAGGGAAGTCTCCGTCCGTTACCTCAACGGCCCGCTGCAGGGCGTCGGCGCGGTCTCGCTGCCCGACGACGGGCCGGACGAGCCGCCGCTCGTCCAGCGGATCCCGCTCCCGACCAAGGAGCGCGGGTTCCAGGAGACGATGTCGCGCATGGTCGGCGGCCAGGGGCACGCCGTGTACGAGCGGACCACCCGCAACGAGGCCGAGGAGTGGGAGTACCAGCTCGTCCGGGTCGAGTGACCCGCCGCCCCTCGGTCGTGGCGCCGACCCGGGCGCGGAGTGGAGGATGCGGGCCATGACCGGAGCCGCCTCGCACACCCTGCCGGACATCGTCGTGCGCCCGGCCGAGGACGCCGACGCCGAGCGCATCGCGGACGTCTTCGGCGGCTACGTGCTCGCCTCCATCGCGACGTTCGTCGAGGACCCGCCGTCGGCGGCCACCTGGCGCGAGCGGATCGCCGCCGCCCGGGAGCAGAAGCTGCCGTTCGTGGTCGCGGACCTGCCCGCCGGACGCCCGGGGGCCCCGGCGGCGGGCCTGCCCGTCGCCGGGTTCGCCGCGTGCGCGCAGTTCCGGCCGCACGCGGCCTACCGCTACACGGTCGAGGACTCGGTCTACATCGCCCCGGAGGCCACCGGGCAGGGGCTGGGCGGGCGCCTGCTGACGACGCTCGTCGACGGCCTCGCCCACACCGACGTCCGCCAGGTGGTGGCCGTGATCGCCACCCTGCCCGACGCACGCCACGACACCGCGTCGATCGTCCTGCACCGACGGCTCGGTTTCGAGGTCGTCGGACGTATGCCGGCCGTCGGGTACAAGCAGGGGCAATGGGTGGACACGCTGATCATGCAGAAAGACCTCCGGCCCGGCCGCTGACGGTTTCGCCCGTCGTCCTTTCCCGTCGCGTGCGGGACGGGAACGCACCGCGTGCCACGCGCTCCCCGTCCACCACATTCGTGGGAATGCGCCGCGATGCCGTCACGGAACGGGCCACGTTCCGTTCCCGCATCGGGCGCCGGATCACCTCGACGGCGCCCGAGACCCCGGCCGGGCGCCCGCCGCCACGGGCCGCCCGGCCGGGCCCCGTCGTACCGATGCCGAGTGTGAGCCTGCCACCTGCGGCGATGCAGCGTCCCGCACGAGCGGTCCAGCGCGCCGACGCGCGCCGTGAAACTTGCCGGAAATCGTGCGCCCGATCGGGCGAAAAAGCGCGGGGGAACGTTCACCGCTCAACAGAATGGCGAGCAGGCCTCCGAAACCCCATCCAGTGAGAGGATTAGGGCCGTTCGGCGGAGATCCGCCCCCGGACGTGTCGTGCTTTCCCGGGAACGTTCCGACGACAAACCCGTTGCCAATCCGGCGACGGCCCGGAATGAGCGGTCCGGGACCGTCGTCCGTACCATTTCGAGCCGTGGAACCTGCTCATCGCGACCTTCTCGCGTCCGAGCCGGAGGCGACCTCCGGCACGGTCGTCGGGTACGGACGTGGGTCGACCGCCATGCCCAGCGACGCGGGTGATCCCGAGGACCAGCGCGCCGCACTGCTCGCCGCCGGCTGTACGAGCCTGTTCATCGACTCCTCCTCCGGCAAGGGCGGCGCCGCCCGCCCCGAGTTCGACGCGTGTCTCGCCGCTCTCGGCCCCGGTGACGTCCTCGTCGTGGTGCGGCTCGACCGGCTGACCCGCTCGTTGCCCCAGCTGGTCGGCCTCGTCGGCGAGCTCCGGGTCCGGGGGGTCGGCTTCCGGTCGCTGCACGAGGGGCTCGACACCACCACCCCCGGCGGCCGACTGGTCTTCCACGTGTTCGCCGCCCTCGCCGAGTTCCTCCGGGAACTGTTGGTGGAGGGCACCCGGGACGGCCTGGCCGCGGCCCGGGCGCGGGGCCAGCGGCTGGGTCGCCCCCCCGCCCTGTCGCCCGACCAGGTCTCGCAGGCGCGCTCGATGCTGGCGCGCCCGGAGAACTCCGTGGCGTCGATCGCCCGGCTCCTCGGGGTCAGCCGCTCCACGCTCTACAAGCACGTCCCGGAACTGGGCGGACGCCAGGTGATCCCGCCGGCGCCGGAGGCCGAGAGCGGCTGATCGTCCTTCGGGGCACCCTCCGCTCCCCGGGAGTCAGTCCGGACGCGACCCGGCCACCCGCCGGCCGCGACCCGACCCGCCGGTCCGCGTCCGGACCCGGGCGGCCCGCGCCGCCTCCCGCACGGTGGGGCGCTCGTCGACGTCCCCCGACGTCCGGTCGGTTCGGGCGTCGACCGGGGGTGCCTCGGAGGGAGCAGCGTGCAGCGTGGGTTCCGCCGGGTTCCGCGTCGGGACGACGGGCGGCGAAGGACGGGCGGGCACGGTCGGCGCTGCCGCGGGGCCGACCGACCGGGGCCCCGGCGAGAGCCGGCGGGCCGGAGCGGGCGTCGCGACGGGCGTAGCGGATCTCGTTGCGGCCGGGACGGGCGCATGTGCGGCCGGGACGCGCGTGGCCGCGGCCGGGACGGGCTTCGCATCGACCCCGACGGGCTTGGCAGCTGCCGGGACGGGTGGGCGCGCGGGCCTCGGAGGGCCCGGCATCGGAGGTTGCGGCACGGCGGTGCGCGGAACCTGCGCGGCGGACGGGCGCCCACCTGTCGTCGGCCGCGGCGGCATCGGCTTCGGGCCCGCCGACGGGGCGGCACGACCGGGCGCCGCCATCGGTGCGGGAGACCCCGCCACGTCGGGCTCGCCGGCCTCCGGCCGACCGCGGTCGAACCAGCGCAAGGTCCGCCCGGCGGCCCAGGTGTTGACCCCGGCCACGAGTGCCACGCCGAGGGCGATGAGCCCCACCGCCCACGCGCCCGCGAAGACCAGTCCCAGGAACGCCAGCAGGGCGGCGATCGCGACCAGCGCGGCCGCCACCATGGTCGAGGCCGCCGCTCCCCCAGACTCGTGCACGCAGTACCAGGGCAGCCGCACCCGGCGTCGGGAGCTCGTCACAGGAAGGGCAACGGGCGGGGACCCGTCCGGGTGACGGTCGGTCTCACGGGGCGAGGCGACGCATCCGCACGACCGCCACGCCGGCGGCGTCGAACTCCCGCCCGGTCTCGACGTACCCGTGCCGCGCGTAGAGCGCGAGGTTCCCGGCGCTGCGGTCGCCGGTGACGAGCACCGACTCGACCCCCTGGTCGAGACTCGCGTGGGCGGCGACGATCAGCGCGGTGCCGATCCCCCGGCCCTGCAGGTCGGGCGCCACCGAGCACCGCGCGAACCCGACCGGCCCCGGGCCGTCCACGCCGTGCAACCGGACGCTGCCGGCCAGACGTGGCCCGATCCACGCGCCCCACGCCCGGGTGTCCGGGCGCACCACGTCGGCCGCGAGTTCGTCGACCGTCTCGACCAGTGGCGGGATCTCGAACGTGCCGTACAGGCGCCCCTCGGACAGGAACGCCGCGTACTGCACCGTCAGGGCCTCACCGGCGTGCTCGGGCCGCAGCCGCTCCACGAGGACCGGCACCGACCCGACGTCGGGAAGGGAGGTCATCCCACCTCGGCCATGACCTCGTCGGACGCGTCGAAGTTGGAGTAGACGTTCTGGACGTCGTCGGAGTCCTCGAGCGCGTCGATGATGCGCAGCACCTTGCGGGCACCGTCGGCGTCGACCTCGACGTTCATCGACGGGACGAAGGAGGCCTCCGCCGACTCGTAGTCGATCCCGGCGTCCTGGAGCGCCTTCCGGACCGCCACGAGGTCGGTCGCCTCGCTGAGGATCTCGAAGTTGTCGCCGAGGTCGTTGACCTCCTCGGCGCCGGCCTCGAGGACCGCGAGCAGGAGGTCGTCCTCGGCCAGCTCGGTCCCGCCCTGCTCCTTGGCGACGATGATGACGCCCTTGCGGTTGAACAGGTAGGCGACCGAACCCGGGTCGGCCATCGCACCGCCGTTGCGGCTCATCGCGATCCGGACCTCACCCGCCGCCCGGTTCTTGTTGTCGGTCAGGCACTCGATGAGCACCGCGACGCCGCCCGGGGCGTAGCCCTCGTAGGTGATCGCCTGGTAGTCGGCGCCCCCGGCCTCGGCGCCCGACCCGCGCTTGACCGCACGGTCGATGTTGTCGTTCGGGACCGACGTCTTCTTCGCCTTCTGGATGGCGTCGTACAGCGTCGGGTTCGCGCCCGGGTCGCCGCCGCCGGTCCGCGCCGCGACCTCGATGTTCTTGATCAGCTTGGCGAACATCTTGCCGCGCTTGGCGTCGATGGCGGCTTTCTTGTGCTTCGTCGTCGCCCACTTGGAGTGGCCGCTCATGGTTCTCCCGCCCTTCGTCGTCCGCGCGTGGCCGTGCGGCGCCGGGCCACCGCGGTCCACGGGGGAAGGTGCCGGCGTCGGCACGGGCGGCGAGGGCCCGTTGCGGGCCCGTCGCGCTCCTACCTCGAACGTCGAGTCTACCGGCGGGGACTCCTTTCCGACGACGGGCGCCGGTGATCGGCTCCTGCGGATCGTGATCATCTCGTGATCTCGGGCTGTCCTCCGAGGTGGGCGTTCTCGGCCGTGACTGTCGGGGGTTCGTCCTAGTGTTCGAATCTTGGCGGTGGAGGCGGGGTTCGCGGTCGGCGACGGGGTGTTCGACACCCCGTTGCATCCCGTGTCGTTCTCCGATCCCCGGGAGAGTGTCGGGCAGGAGTGCGAGGCCGGGCTGGTGGCCTGGCAGGCCCGGCTGACCCACGACGAGTGGCGCCGCGCCTGCTGGATGCTCGAGACCGCCCGCTCCCGCGCGGACACCACGGAGCGCTGGCCGGAGCCGGACCCGCGGATCATCGCCGCGGCGTTGGGGTGGTCGGTCACGATGGCCGCGGCCCGTCTCGAGACCGCCGCCGGGGCGCTGGAACGGCTGCCGCGGCTCGGGGTGGCGATGTGTGCGTGCGCACCGGCACGGCCGCGTTGATGCGGTAGCTTCTGAGTCTCTCGCAGCAACTCAGGAGGTCCGGTGAGCACCGACACCACGCCCGTCGTCCGCGAACGCACCTACTCGTGGGACGACCCCCGGGCGCTCGCCAAGCAGGTCGAGGGTCGGACCGGGTTGGAGTTCCTGCAGGCCCTCGTGTCCGGCGAACTGCCTCCCCCGCCGATCATGGCCACCATCGGAGCGGGGGTGGAGTCGGTGGAAGCGGGCCGCGTCGTGTTCACGCTGACCCCGGCCGAGTTCCACTACAACCCGATCGGCTCCGTGCACGGTGGCGTCTACGCGACGTTGCTCGACTCCGCCTGCGGGTGTGCGGTCCAGTCGACGCTGCCCGCCGGGGTCGGCTACACGAGCCTCGACCTCAGCGTGCGGTTCCTGCGGCCCATGTCCACCGGTACCGGGCCGGTGCGCTGCGAGGGGGTCGTGGTGTCGGCCGGCCGCCGGGTCGCGCTCGCCCGGGCCTCGATCACCGACACCACGGGACGGCTCCTCGGCGAAGCCACCTCGAGCTGTCTCATCCTCGCCTGATCGTCCGACGAGCAGGGCGGCCCGGTCGTGCCCGCCGGGCCCGCGCCACGCTTGCGGGACTGCGGCGGAGTGCACCACTGGTGACGCATTCCGCCGCACTCGCGGCCGTCGACGCCGTCCGTCGTGGCACCGTGGAACGCGACCCGGGCGGAGCTCAGGCCGACCGGCGCCGCGCCCCCGGGCCGGGCTCCATCCGAATCCGGTCGGTCGGGGTCAGGACGTGCCCGTCCGAACAGACCTCCTGCACTGCGACCGGTGCGCCGCACTCGTGCACCGCGATCGCGGGCGGGCCGGCCTCCCCCGCCGAGTGTCGGTCGCCGAACGCCATCAAGGCCAGCAGGACCGGCCGGAGGTCACGTCCCGTCGGGGTCGGTCGGTACTCGCGGCGCGCGCGCCGGCCGGGCTCGCGGTACTCCCGGGTCTCGACGAGGCCCGCCTCGACGAGGGTGCCCAGCCGGCGGGTGAGCACGTTGCGGGCGATCCCGAGGTGGTCGACGAGCTCGTCGAAACGGCGGACGCCGTTCAGCACGTCGCGCAGGACGAGCACCGTCCACGGCTCACCGAGAACGGTCATGGTCCGCGCGATCGAGCAGGTCGCGGAGTCGAGCTCACGCCAGTCCATCGGCCCAGAGTAGCTGGGTGGCAGGCCGGAACTCAGGCCGTGTACTCGCGCACGCGGTGCAGGAAGAGGTCGTGCAGCCGCGCGTCGCCGGTCTGCTCCGGGTGGAACGCCGTCGCCATGACCGGTCCCTGGCGGACCGCGACGACCTTTCCCGACGCCGGGCCGGCCACGCTGCCCGGGACGCGTGCCAGGACCTCGACGCCCCGGCCGGTCGACTCCACCCACGGCGCCCGGATGAAGACCGCACGGACCGGTCCCCCGCGGATTCCGGTGACGGCCAGGTCGGACTCGAAGGACTGCACCTGCCGCCCGAAGGCGTTGCGTCGCACCACGATGTCGAGCGCCCCGAGCTGGTGCTGGTCGGGCCGCGCGTCGATCGCCTCACGCGCCAGCAGGATCATCCCGGCGCACGAGCCGAACGCGGGCATGCCGGCGGCGAGCCGGGCACGCAGCGGCTCGAGCAGGTCGAACGCCACGAGGAGCTTGGACAGCGTCGTGGACTCGCCGCCCGGGAGCACGAGGCCCGCGACCTCGTCCAGCTCGGCCGGACGGCGCACCGTCCGCGGGTCGGCACCGCAGGCGCGCAGTGCGTCGAGGTGCTCGGCGACGTTGCCCTGCAGCGCGAGGACCCCGACGGGTGGCGCGACGCCGCCTCCGGTCGTCACCGTCATCGGTCCGTTCCTCCTCGATGCCCGCGGGCTCCGTCGACTACATGTTCGCCCGGCCCGGGAATCGGGCGCGGTACTCGTCCAGGTGCTGCGTCGCACACATGCGCTGTTCCTGCTGCCCGTTCGCCTGCGACATGCACTCGTCGAGGGTGAGCCCCTCGCCGAACGTGCCGGTCCCGAGCAGGGCGGGCAGGACGACGGCGAGCCCCCAGATCAACCCGACCAGCCCGAGGGCCAGCCCGCCGAGAGCCGCCCCGCCGGTCCGCTCCGGGTCGTGGAACGCCCGGCGCGCTCCGATGAATCCCACGATCACGGCCGCGAGCCCGGCGACCACCCCGACCCAGCCGAGCACCCACGCGCTGCCCACGGAGATGACTCCGAGGACCAGCGCCGGGGTGCCCCAGCCGGCGATGCCCCGGCGCTCGCTGGAGACGTCGGCGGAGCCGGAGGTCGTCATGCGCGAGATGGTCCCACGCGGCCGGACCGGCCCCGAGCGCACCTACTCCGCGGCGTTCGGGAACCGCTGGTTGAACTCGGTGATGTGCTGCGACTTGCACATGTGCATCTCGAACGAGGACGTCGCCTGGTCGAGGCACTGGTCGAGCGTCAGCCCGTCGCCGAAGGCGCCACTGCCGAAGAGGGTCTGCGACACCACGACCGCGCCCCACACGAGACCGACGGCACCGAGCACCAGCCCGCCCAACGAGTAGGCACCGTCCGTGGCGAGACCCCGCCACGCCCGTCGGGCTCCGAGGTAGCCCGCCGCCACGGCGAACAGCCCGAGGACCACACCGGCCCACCCGCTCCAGGCCGTACCGGCCGCCAGGAGCCCGAGCACCAGGGCGGGCATGCCCATCGCGGTGCGCCGCTCGGGCTCGTCCGCCGCCTCGGGCTCCGGCACGGCCTCCGGGGCCGCCGGCCGGGAAGGTCCGGCCGGCGAGGGACGCGCCGCCGGACCACCGGGACCAGCGGCAGGACCGGGACCCGCAGCAGGATCGGGACCCGCGGGAGGACCCTGACGTACGGCCGGACCGGGAGGCCCGGCAGGACCGGGAGGTGCGGCAGGACCCGGCGTCGGGAAGGGACCCGGACGCGGCGCCGAGCGGGTGGCATCCACCGCCGGCAGCACCTCGGTGGGCGCGTCGACCGGTTGCATCGCCACGACGCGGCGCCGGGCGGCCTGGTTCGTCTCCGCGGTCATCGCCCGCGATCCTCCCATCCGCGTGTGTGGACCCCGTGCGGCCGCCTACCAGCCGCGGGAGGCGAGCCGCTCGGAGGCGGGCAGGTCGGAGACGTTGCGCCCGACCATGGCCTCGCCGAGACCGGCCGAGACCTTGGCGATCACGTCCGGGTCGTCGTGGAAGGTCGTGGCCTTGACGATGGCCTCGGCCCGCCGGGCCGGGTCGCCCGACTTGAAGATGCCGGAACCGACGAAGACGCCCTCGGCGCCGAGCTGCATCATCATCGCCGCGTCGGCCGGGGTGGCGATGCCGCCCGCGGTGAACAGCACGACGGGCAGCCGACCCGACTCGGCGATCTCCTGCACCAGCGGCAGCGGGGCCTGCAGCTCCTTCGCCGCGGTGTACAGCTCCTGGGCGTCCATGCGGGAGAGACGGCGGATGTCGTCGCGGATCGCGCGCATGTGCCGCGTGGCCTCGACGACGTTGCCCGTGCCGGCCTCGCCCTTCGAGCGGATCATCGCCGCACCCTCGCCGATGCGCCGCAGCGCCTCGCCCAGGTTCGTCGCGCCGCAGACGAAGGGGACGGTGAAGGCCCACTTGTCGATGTGGTGCGCCTCGTCGGCCGGGGTGAGCACCTCGGACTCGTCGACGTAGTCCACGCCGAGCGACTGCAGGACGCGGGCTTCGACGAAGTGACCGATGCGCGCCTTCGCCATCACCGGGATGGAGACGGACTCGACGATCCCGGTGATCATCTCCGGGTCGGACATGCGGGCCACGCCGCCGTCGGCGCGGATGTCGGCCGGCACGCGCTCCAGGGCCATCACGGCGACCGCGCCGGCGTCCTCGGCGATCTTCGCCTGCTCGGCGTCGACGACGTCCATGATGACGCCGCCCTTGAGCATGTCGGCCAGGCCGCGCTTCACCCCGTCGGAGCCGGTCTGGGGCGTGGTCTGGGTCGGGCGGGTCACGGGAGGGCCTCCAACGACGACGGTGGGTTCGCCCCCGATGCTAAACGCCACCTCCGACATCGTCAGGGCGTCGCCGATCACGCCCTACTGGATGGGGACCGGCGGATCGGCCGGGGCGACGGATCCCGGGTCGCCGAGGAGCTCCGCGAGCTGGCGCGGGTAGACGACGTCGACGGTGGCCGCGAGCTCGGTGCGGGTCCACCAGCGGTGGCGGCGCACCGTGCGCCGCTCGAGCTCGGTGAAGCCCGAGACGTCGATCTCCGGGACCGGGTCCACCCGCAGGAGGAAGAACAGCTCCCGCGCGGCGTAGGCGACCCCGTCGTGGCTGAACACCACGTCGCGGACCCACACCGGGCCCGTCAGCCCGCCCGTCAGGCCCGTCTCCTCGCGCAGCTCCCGCACGGCCGCCGCGGCGGCGTCCTCGTCCGGCTCGACACCACCGCCCGGCGTGAACCAGAACGTCTCCGTCGGCCGCGCCGGGTCGACACCCTCGAAGAGCAGCACCCGCTCGTCGGGGTCGAGCACCACCACGCGGGCGGCGTCGCGCGCCACCGCGGGGTCGTTCCCGTCCGCGGACGCACCCGCGGCCGGACCCGGGTCGGCCGCCGGCTCCGCGATGTCGAAGTACTCCGGGTAGGGGGCGGTCCCGGCCAGGCGCAGGGCGCGCACCATCCGCCGCCCGCGCAGCGCCCGCGTGTCCCGCACCGCGTCGTTGTGGATGCGGCGGGCCACCACCACCCGCGCGTCGGCGTCGGCGAGCTCCGCGGAGAGGTCCGGCGGCAGCGTCGCGGTCTCCAGCGGACCGCGACGCGCCACGAGGTCGTTCTCCGCCGCCTCGCGCCCCCGCTCCTCCCCCGCCGCCTCGGCCGCGCGGGCGGCGGCGCGCAGGGCGCGTCGGTCGGTGGGCGAGAGCGCCGACGGCGGGGCCGTCGCGGCCACCGCGCGGACCACGGCCGCCCGTCGGTCGAGCGCGGCGACCAGCCCGAGACGCGCTGCATCGACCCGCACGTGCAGCCGATCGAGCCGTCGGGCGCGCCCGACGGCGACCAGCGCCGTCACCACCAGCAGCACCACCACGACCGCGATGACGACGACGAGGACCCACCCGCCCGGCCCGAACACGTTCACCCGCGGGAGGTTACCGGCGCGGGGTCACGCGGCCGCCGCGCAGGGCGGGCGCCGGGACGACGGCCGGCGCCGCCACGCGACGTGGGTCGGCGGCGACCGCCACCTCGTAGACGCGCAGCACCGCGGCCGCGACCGCGGTCCAGTCGAAGGCCCGCACGCGCGCCCGCCCGGCCACGGCGAGGTCCCGACGCCGGGTCGGGTCGGCCAGGAGGTCGGCGAGGGCGGCGGTCCACGCCGCGGGGTCGTCGGGCGGGAGGAGCAGCCCCGCGGGCGCGCCGGTGTCGGGGTCGGTGAGCACCCGTCGGAACGCCTCGATGTCGCTGGCCGCAACCGGCGTGCCCGCGGCGAGTCCCTCGGCCACGACGATGCCGAAGCTCTCCCCGCCGGTGTTGGGAGTCGCGAGCACGTCCATCGCGCCGAGGGCCCGGGCCTTCGTCCGGTCGTCGACCGCGCCGAGGACGTCGACCCGGTCGGTCAGGGCCGCGGGCAACCGGCGCCGGAGGTCGGCGACGTCCCCCCGACCCACCACGAGCAGCCGGGCGTCGAGCGGGGCCAGGGCCTCGAGCAGGAGGCCCATGCCCTTGCGCGGTTCGTCGAACCGGCCGACGAAGCCGACGGTGGTGGTGCCCTCGGGTCGGGGCACCGGAGCGGCGGCCGCCGCCGCGATCGCCGCCACGTCCACGCCGTTCGGGATCTCCACGGCGTCCCCGCCGAGGTGCTCCACGTAGACCTGCCGGGCCAGCGGCGACACCGCGATCCGCGCGGTCACCCGCTCCAGCAGCGGCCGGAGCACGGGCTGGAAGGCGAGCATGGTGCGCGAGCGCGGGGTGGAGGTGTGGAAGGTCGCGACGACGGGTCCCTCGGCCACCGCGAGCGCCAACATGGACAGGCTGGGCGCGGTGGGTTCGTGCAGGTGCAGCACGTCGAAGTCGCCCGCGGCGAGCCAGCGCCGGACCCGGTGCATCGACACCGGGCCGAACGTCAGCCGCGCGACCGACCCGTTGTAGGGGATCGCCACCGCCCGCCCGGCCCGCGTGACGAACTCCGGGACCGGGGTCGACTCGCTCGCCGGCGCGAGCACGTCGACGTGGTGCCCCAGTCGGCCCAGCGCCCGGGCCAGGTCCAGCACGTGCGCCTGGACGCCGCCCGCCACGTCCAGCGAGTAGGGACACACGATGCCGACGCGCATTGCGGGACAGTCTGGCAGTCCACGGTGGCGGTACCGTGCCCCATGGCCTCGGTGGACGACGTCGACCGACAACTGCTGCGCCTGCTGGGCGCCGATCCGCGCGCCTCGGCCCGCAGCCTGTCCCGCGCGATCGGCATGTCCCCGGGCGCGGTGGGCGAGCGCCTCGAACGCCTGCAGGAACGCGGCGTGATCCGGGGCTGGACCCTGGACGTCGACCCCGCCGCCCTCGGCTACGGCCTCGAGGTGCTGGTGGCGATCGAACTGCGGCAGGGCAAGCCGGTGGAGACCACGATCGACCTGCTCTCCGGCATCTCCGAGGTCCGGTCGATCCAGCTGGTGACCGGCCGCTGGGACCTCGTGCTCACCCTGCTGGTGCGCGACCAGAACCACCTGCGCGAGGTGCTGCTCGCCGACGTCTGGTCGGTGGCCGACTTCCAGCACAGCGAGACCATGATCATCCTCGACACCCGCCGACGCACCGGGTCGGTCGAGGAGTAGCGACCGGGGCCGGGGCCGACACCGCGGTGGCGGGCCGGCCCCGGCGAGGGCCGTGGGTCACGGGGGTGGGCACCGGATCGCGGTGGCCCGACTCCGCCCGACGTCCGGGATCGCCGACCGTCGAACTGACCAGGTGTCCACCATCATGCTTCTCGCCTGCGCTGATGTCCAGTCGTGGGGCGGCGAACCGCTCGAACGTCCGAGCGGCCCGACCGGTCGGGCAGGGGGACCTCACTCATCGACGCGAAGCGCACACTGCGGACACCCACAGCATCGCGGCGAGCACCCCGAACCCCAGCGTCATCGAGCCGTAGGTGCCGCCGGTCATCGCCCACGCGTTCCCGACCACCACGCTGACCGCCGCCAGCACCGACACCACCGCCGCCACGGCGTGGCCCTCGCGACGGAAGCGGCCGGCGAGCAGCAGGCAGGTCACGGCCAGCGCCAGGAACGCGACCGTCCCGGCCACCAGGTGGCCCGCCCCGTGCCAGCTCATCGCCGTGGTCCCGGCCGGGTCGAGCACGAGGGCGCCCGCCGCGACGAACCCGGCGCCGCTCAGTCCCCACCAGCGGGCGACGGCCCGCGAGCCGAGCGACCGGCCCAGCCCGAGCGCCCCGGCCACGGTCAGTCCACCGCCGACGAGGAAGTTCGTGATCTGCAGCCACCCGAGCGACCCGGTCGAGAGCATCGAGAGCGGCTGGACGGTGAAGTCGAAGTCCGACCGCAGGGCGGCCTGGCCGAGGGCGACGGCGCCCCACAGCGGCGCGGACACCGCCCCGGCGAGGAGCAGCCGGCGCGTCGTCGTGGTGGGGGTGGTGGCGACGTCGCGGGTCAGCGTGGCGGTCATGGCGTCCTCCTGGTGAGCGGTGGTGACACCGGGACGTCGCCTGGACCGATGTGACAGGGAATGGGACTCTTCCCTGTCACATCGCCTCGCCCGTCGTCGTGATGACGCACCGACCGACCAGGGAGACACCATGCGATTCCTCATGACCACGGGCGAGAACAGCCGCACTCCCGACGAGGCCCTCTTCGCCGAGATGGGCGCCTTCATCGAGGAGATGACGACGGCCGGGTCGCTCGTGCTGACCGGTGGCCTCACCCCCGACGCCCGCCGCCTCGAGACCGTCGGCGACGAGAGCACCGTGACCGACGGACCGTTCGCCGAGGCCAAGGAAGCGGTGCTCGGCTTCGCGATCATCGACGCCGACTCCTGGGACGAGGCGCTGGAGTTCGCCCGGCGGTTCCGGGCGATCGTCGGCGACGGGCAGTCGACGATCCACCAGGTCTTCACCCCCTGATGGAGCCCGGAGAGGTCGCCGCCGCCGTCTGGCGGGCCGAGTCCGCGACGATCGTCGGCGGTCTCGTCCGCCTGGTCGGCGACGTCGGCCTCGCCGAGGAGCTCGCCCAGGACGCCCTCGTCGCGGCCCTCGAGCAGTGGCCGGCGGCCGGGGTCCCCGACACGCCCGCGGCCTGGTTGACCACGGTCGCCCGGCGGCGCGCCCTCGACCACCTGCGCCGTACGGGGCGGCTGGAGGGCCTTCCCGACGACGGATGGGCGCCGGAGGCGCCGGCGCCCCCGTCCGGCGCGACGACGCCCGACGACGTCCTGCGCCTCGTCCTGCTCACCTGCCATCCGGCCCTCGCCCGCGAGGAACGGACGGCGCTGACCCTGCGACTCGTCGCGGGCCTGTCGACCGCGGAGATCGCCCGGGCGTTCCTGCTCCACGAGCCGCAGGTGGTCGCGCGGATCGCCCGGGCGCGGCGGACGCTGGCCGGGCTCGGCCTCGGGCCGGAGACCGTCGGAGACCGGCTCGACGCCGTCCTCGAGGTCGTCTACCTCGTGTTCAACGAGGGCTACACCGCCACCGCCGGGGACGACCTGCTGCGACCTGCCCTCGTCGACGAGGCCGTGCGCCTCGGTCGGCTGCTCGTCGAGCACGCGCCGGGCGACCCGGAGGTCCACGGCCTGGTCGCGCTCATGGAGCTGCAGGCCTCCCGATCCGCGGCCCGCACCGACGCGGCCGGCGCCCCCGTACCCCTCGACGAGCAGGACCGCTCCCGCTGGGACGCCGACGCGATCCGGCGCGGGCTCACCGCCGTGCTCCGCGCCCGCGAGGTGCAGCACGGTCCGCCAGGGCCCTACGTCCTGCAGGCTGCGATCGCCGCGGGCCACGCCCGGCCGGACGGCACCGACTGGGCGCAGGTCGCAGCCCTCTACGACCTGCTCGTGGTGGTGCTGCCGACCCCGGTCGTCCGGCTCAACCGCGCGGTGGCCCTCGGGCGCGTGCAGGGTCCGGCGGCCGGCCTCGCCGCCGTGGACGAGATCGCCGCGGACGGCGCGCTGCGGGACTACCACCTGCTGGCCGCGGTCCGGGCCGACCTGCTCGCCCGGCTCGGCCGGGACGCCGAGGCCCGCGTGGAGTGGCGGCGCGCCGCCGCCGCGACCACGAACGGCGCCGAGCGGGCGGTCCTCCTGCGCCGGGCCGACGCCCTCGCGGCCGCCGCCGTCTCCGGGCCCACCCTCGGACCCGCCGTCGAGCGCTTCCTCGCCCGGGACGACCTCGCGGCCGCCTCCCGACGCTCGTACGCCCAGACCCTGCACCGGCTCGTCGGCGCCCTCGGCGACCTCCGACCGCTCGCCACGCTCGACGCGGGCACGGTCGCCGCCGTGGTGACTGCGCAGTGGGGCGACGCCTCGGCGGCGACGTGGAACCGGCACCGCGCGACGGTGCGGTCGTTCGTCGCCCACCTCGACCGCGCCGAGCTCGCGAGGGACCTCGTGGTCCGGTCCCTCCCGGCCCGGCCCCCGTCCGGCGCGCCCGCCGCGGTGCCGGACGGTCCGGTACGCGAGCGGGCCCTGTGGACCCTCCTCGCGGAGACCGGGGCGACCGTCACCGACGCGCTGGCCCTCGACGTCCCCGACGTCGGGCGCCTGCGGTGCTCGCCGACGACGACGGCTCTGTTGGCGGCGCTCGTCGGGGACCGGACGGCCGGCCCGCTCTTCCTCACCGACCGACGCCCCGGACCCACGCGGACGCCCGGTGCGCGGGACCTCTGTCCGCACACCGGGCGTCGGCGGCTGTCCTACGAGCGCGCCGAGTACCTGTTCAAGCAGGCCTCCGGCGGCTCGACCCTGCGCTCACTGCGCCGGGATCGTCAGGCGACCATCTCCTCGAGCTCCTTGCCCTTCGTCTCGGCCACGGCCCGGTAGACGAAGACGAAGGAGATCAGGGCGAAGGCCGTGTAGAGGCCGTAGGCCAGCGTGAGGCCCACGTCCGCCAGCGACTGGAACGTCACCGTGATGAGGAAGTTCGCGATCCACTGCGCGGCGGCCGCGACCGAGAGGGCGGCGGCACGCAGGTAGTTCGGGAACATCTCGCCGAGCAGCACCCAGACGACGGGGCCCCACGTGATGGCGAACGAGACGACGAAGAGGTTCGCCGCCACGAGCGCGATCGGTCCCCAGGCCCCGGGCAGCGCCACGGTCGCCTCGCCGCTCTCGCTGACCGCCGGCATCGACTGGGAGAACGACACCGCCATGACGAGCAGCGTGATCGTCATGCCGAGCGAGCCCGCGAGCAGCATCGGCCGACGACCGACCTTGTCGACGATGAGGATCGCGACCACCGTCGAGATGACGTTGATCAGGCCGTTGATCACCGAGGCCAGGAAGGACTGGGACTCGGAGAACCCGACCGCCTGCCACAGCGTCGTCGAGTAGTAGAAGATCACGTTGATGCCGACGAACTGCTGGAACACCGACAGCAGGATGCCGACCCAGACGATCGGCTTGAGGCCGAAGCGCTCGCCGGAGAGGTCGCGCAGCGACGGCTTCACGTCTCGGCGCAGGGACTCGGCGATCTCGCCGATCTTGCGCTGGACCGACTCCATCGACCGGGAGCCCTCCACGGAGTGGAGGACCTCCCCCGCCTTCTCCAGCTGCCCCTTCGCGACGAGGTAGCGCGGGGACTCCGGGATGCGCAGCGCGAGGATCGCGTAGATGGCCGACGGGATGATCCCGACGATGAACATCCAGCGCCACGCCTCGAGCCCGAGCCAGAACTCGTTCGCGGCACCGCCGGCGACCCCGGCGAGCAGGGCGTCGGAGAGCAGGGCGACGAAGATGCCGAGCACGATCGCCATCTGCTGCAGCGAGCCGAGGCGGCCGCGGATGTGCGCCGGGGCGATCTCGGCGATGTAGGCCGGGGCGATGACCGAGGCGATGCCGATGCCCACGCCGGCGAGGATGCGCCAGATGATGAGGTCCCAGACCGCGAACGCGAGACCGGAGCCGATCGAGCTGATCGCGAACAGCGCGGCCGCGATGAGCATGACGCGCACCCGGCCGTACCGGTCGGCGACCGGTCCGGCGAACCACGCGCCCACCGCGGAGCCCAGCAGGGCGCAGGCCACGGCGAAGCCGGAGAGCAGCGGGCTGTTGGTGAGGTCGAACTGGTTGTTCAGCGCGTCGACCGCGCCGTTGATGACGCTGGAGTCGAAGCCGAACAGGAAGCCGCCGACGGCAGCGACGATGGAGACCAGGATGGCCTTCGCCGACGTCTTCGGCGGTGCCCCGGTTCCGGAGGAGACCGACGGGCCCCCCGGCCCGACCGGCTGATCAGTGGTCATGACGTCCCTCTCGTGACAGCGGTGTCCGGATGTGTCCGTGCGAGGTCGGCCGCGCCGACCATGCCCGCCTCCCAGCCGAGTTCGGCCAGGCGGACCTCCGCCACCGGACGGTGCCCGCGACCGGTGAGGTTGCCGCGGAAGGTCGCCTCGACCCGGGACCGCAGCACCTCCCCCGCCTCCGACACCCCGCCACCGATGACGAACACCGACGGGTCGAGCACCGCCGCGAGCTGGGCACAGCCCAGCCCGATCCAGCGTCCGATCTCGTCGAAGCAGTGCAGGGCACCGACGTCGCCGCGCTGGGCGAGCTCGGTGACCATCTCCCCGGTGATCGCGTCCGGGTCCCCACCGGCGCGATCGAGCAGGCCCGCGGCGAACGCCGGGGAGTGCCGGGCGATCTCGCGGGCCTCGGTGACCAGGGCCCGCCCGGAGCCGTACTGCTCCCAGCAGCCCTGGAGCCCGCAGCCGCACCGGCGGCCGTAGGGGACCATCGTGATGTGGCCGATCTCGGCGGCCACGCCGAAGCCGCCGCGCAGCAGCCGACCGCCGATCACGATCCCGCCGCCGACCCCGGTGCCGATCGTGATGGCGACGACGTCGTCGTGGTCCCGCCCGGCGCCGAACCGTGACTCCGACCAGGCCACCACGTTCGCGTCGTTCTCGACGACGACGGGCAGGCCGAGCCGGTCGGAGAGCTTCGTGCGCAGGTCCTCGTCGCGCCACGCGAGGTTGGGCGCGAACATCACCGTCGAGCGGTTCGCGTCGACGAACCCCGCCGCGCCGATCCCGACCGCGTGCACCTCGTGGGCGCCGGCGAGCTCCCGGACCGCGTCGGCGATGCCGGACAGCACGCCCTCGGTCGACTGGGCGGGCGTCTCGCGGCGGGTGTGCGCGAGCAGCTTGCCGTCGCCGTCGACCACGCCGGCGGCGATCTTGGTGCCACCGACGTCGACGCCGACGGTCAACCCGTCGTCGGGAACGTCCTCGGGGCTCACCGGCGGGGTCGAGCTCCGCTGCGCTGCGTCTCCGGTCACGGTGCCCCTACTTCGTCGCCAGCTCGTGGGACGCCAGCCTGTCGACGTCGATGGTCCCCATGTCGGTCACCACGAGGTCGGCGCCCTCGCCGGCGAGGGCGTCGGTGTCGTCCGCGCGCGCGACGCCGATCGCGGCGAACTCGCCGGCCTTCGCCGCCTGGATGCCGTTGGTGGCGTCCTCGCAGACGAACGCGTCGCCCGGCTCCACGCCGAGCTCCTTCGCCGCCGTCAGGAAGATCTCCGGGTGGGGCTTGCCCTGGGCGAAGTCGCGACCGGAGACGTCCACGTCGAACGCCTCGTGCAGGTTGCCCGAGCCGCCGTAGTTCGCGAGGTCGATGCGCTCCAGGAAGAGCTTCGCGTTCTTCGACGACGAGGCCGCGGCGATCGGGATGCCGGCGTTCTTCACCGCGATGACGAAGCGCACGGCGTCGTCGTAGGCGGAGAACTTCCCGTCCTTGATCAGCCGGATGATCATCTCCTGCTTGTGGTCGCCGTACTCGGTGACCCGGCGCTCGACGTCGGGCACGCCGAAGTACTCCAGCGCGGCCGTCGCCCCGGCCTTGCGCGGCTTCCCGGACATCCGCTGGTGGTAGACCTCGGAGGTGAAGGCCTCCGGGCTCCAGGAGGTCTGGTCGCGGATGTCGGACCAGGGGCCCTCCATGAGCTCCTGCAGGGACTCCCGCCACGCCTGCTCGTGGGGCGAGTCGACGAGGACGCCGTCGACGTCGAAGATGCCGCCCTTGAATGCACTCACGATCGATCTCCTCAGACGTGCTCGAGCTCGGTGGTACCGGGAATCTGCGACGGGTCGTCGACGAGGCGGACCGTGGCGCGGTCGCCGGCCTTCATCTCACGGACCTCGCCGCCGAGGTCGACCTTGATCGGGTGCGAGAAGCCCTCCGTGGCGATCTCGACCACGAGCTCGCCGCCGGTCACCGAGACCTGCAGCGAGGTGCCCTGGAAGACCATCGAGTAGCGCAGCCCGTCCAGGCGGCTGGTCACCCGCGGCGCGAAGTGCAGGACGCCGTCGCGCACGTCGCAGCCAACGTAGGCGCGCTGCAGGAGGTCGAGCGTGCCCGACATGACACCCATGTGGATGCCCTCCTTGGTGGTGCCGCCCTGCACGTCGCCGACGTCGGACTCGAGCGCCACGAGGAAGCGGTCCCACGACGACGACGGGTCGATGCCGGCCAGCACCGCCGCGTGCGCGACCAGCGACAGCGTCGAGCCGTGCGAGGTCCGGTGGTCGTAGTAGTCGATGAGGCGGCGCGCGAAGTCCGGGTCGTCGGCGATCTCGCCGTAGCCGAGGCGGTCGAGCACCTCGCGCAGCTCGACGTCGGAGAAGAGGAAGAACAGCATCACCGTGTCGGCCTGCTTGGCGACCTTGTACCGGTCGGGGTCGTCGCCCTCGGCCTTGAGGATGCGGTCCATCCGCTGGATGTTGGTGTGCTTCGCGCGGTAGCCCTCCCAGTCCAGCTCCTCGAGGCCCTCGTAGCCCTCGAACTGGCTGACCACGCGGTGCCCGTCCCCGACGTCGTGGGTGGGCACGTACATCAGCCGCGTCATCTCCTCCCAGCGCGCGATCTCGGCGTCGGTGATGCCGAGGCGGCTGCGCAGGGCGCGGCGGCGGCTGGCGGTGAGCAGGTCGAGCACCTTCGGGGCGGTCGAGCAGATCCACGCCACCATGACGTTGGTGTAGGCGTTGTTGCGCAGACCGCCGGTCCCGGCGCCCGGGTAGCCCTCGTGGAACTCGTCCGGGCCCATGACGCCGTGGATCTCGTAGCGCCCGGTCTGCGGGTTCTTGTGCGCGATCGAGGCCCAGAAGCGCGCGATCTCGAGCATGAGCTCGGCGCCGTAGTCGCGCAGGAACTCCAGGTCGTCGGTGGCCTGGTAGTACTGCCAGACGTTGTAGAAGATCGCCGCGTTCACGTGGCGCTGGTTGTGCGAGTGGTCGGGGTCCCACTGGCCCGAGAGCGGGTTGAGGTGGACGACCTGCGTCTCCTCGGTCCCGTCCGAGCCGGACTGCCACGGGAACATCGCGCCCGAGTAGCCGGCCTCGGCGGCCGCCGCGCGCGCCTCGGCGAGCCGCCGGTAGCGGTACATCAGCAGCCCGCGCGTGATCTCCGGCAGGCGGAAGTTGAGGAACGGGTAGACGTAGAGCTCGTCCCAGAACACGTGCCCGCGGTAGGCCTCGCCGTTGAGCCCACGGGCCGGCACCCCGGCGTCGTGGCGGGCCGTGTGCCGCGAGCAGACCTGGAGCACGTGCGCGGTGTGGAACCGCAGCAGCAGCTGCACGCGGGGTTCCGACGGCAGGTCGATCGCGCAGACGTCCCAGAGCTCGGTCCAGGCGGACTCGTGCTCGGCGAAGGCCTCCGCGAAGTCGGGGTAGCGCTCGACGTGGCGGCCCGCGGCGGTGAGCGTCTCGGTGATCGCGTTGTCGTGGCTGGTGAAGAACGACACCAGCTTCTCGACCTTGATCGACTCGCCCTCGTGGGCCTCGAGGTCGAGCACCTGCTGGATGTAGTCGTTCATCTGGTGCAACGTGCGCTTCGGCTCGACGGCCTGCCACGAGCGCCCGCGGCTGCGCGCGACCCGGGTGCGCGCCGCCTCGGAGATGTAGAGGTTCGACTGCCGGGTGCGGACCTTGAGCGCGATGATCTCCGGACCGAAGGTCCGCGGGCTGACCGGGTCGAGGTGGCGGCCCTCGAGGTCGCGGTAGCGCGCGACCATGTTGTTGTCGACGCGGCCGTCGATCGCGGTGACGATCCCGATCTGCCCGGACCAGTTCTCCGGCGTCAGGACCCACTCGAGCGCCGCCTGGTGGCTGTGCGCCATGGACATGAAGCGGCGGCTGCGCAGGCTCGTCTCCCGGCCCTTGCGGTCGCGGAAGCGCAGCGTGCGGGTGACCAGCGCCGTGCGGATGTCGTAGGAGTGCTCGTAGTCCAGCACCTCGACGTTGTCGAGGGTGATGGCCTCCTCGCCCTCGATGCGCAGCATCAGGGTGAGCCAGTTCGGCAGGTTGACCAGGTCCTCGTTGAGCACCGGCCGGCCGCCGAGGATCGTGGTCTCACGGTTGTAGGCGCCGTGCGCGTAGGTGCCCGCGTAGTGCCGCGGCGGGTCGGTCTCCTCCCACTCCGCAGCACCGCGCGTGCAGAAGTAGCCGTTGCCGGTGGAGGACAACGCCTCGCGCAGGCCCTCCTCCTCGGGATCGAGGCCCCGCCAGGTGAGGGTCCAGCCCTCCGCGTCGTGCCCGGGACCGGTGTCCTCGGCGGTGCGGTGCTCGTCGGTGCTCACCGTCGGTCTCCTCCTGCTGGGGGGCGGCGCTTCTGGGCGGTTCGGGGGATCAGCGGGCGAGTCCGTCGAGGAAGGCGCCGACCGCGTCGACGTCCGGGAGCACCGCCGCCGCGGCGGTCTCGCGGCCCTCGGCGTCGGCCGGGTCGATCACGAGCACCCCGAGTCCGCCGTCGGCGATGCTCGGTGCGGTGAAGGCGTCCTCGTCGGTGACGTCGTCGCCGAGGTAGACGGGCAGGTACTTCTCGCCCCGCAGCTCCAGGACGTCGAGCAGGTGCTCGACGGCGCGTCCCTTGTTCCAGTCGATCTTCGGCTGGATCTCGTGGACGAACTTGCCGGGGGTCACCCGCAGCTGGTCGGGGTGGGCGGCGAGCACGTCGTCGACCAGGCGCTGGACCCGGTCGTGCTCGGACGGATCGACCCCGCGGTAGTGGAGGGCGACCGAGGCGTGCTTCGGCTCCACGAGCGTGCCCCCGATCCCCTCGGCGCGTTCGGTGACCTCGCGCGTCACCTCCTCGACGAGTCCCTCGAACCCGGTGGAGGCGTCGTGGGTGATCCGACCCGTCGTCGGGTGGTGGATGTCGAAGCCGTGGCTGCCGGCGACGACGAGGTCGTCGAGGCCCATCAGCTCCATCACCACCGCCCGGTCGCGACCGGAGACGACGCAGACGCTCGCGCGCCGCGCGAGTTCGGAGACGATCCGGCGCATCTCGTCGGTCATCACGGCGTCGGAGGGGTTGTCGACGATCGGGCTGAGCACGCCGTCGTAGTCCAGGAAGACCGCCGGCGTACGGCCGTCGCCCCGGTCGGCGAGCGCCTCGGCCGGCCCGGGCAGCTGGGACGCACGCGCGCTCATGTGACTGCGACCTCCACGTCGACGTGCGCCACGACCCGCTCGACAGCGGTCGGCGGTCGACTTGTGACGCGCTTCACAGGCTAGTTCCGGACCCCCACGCGGTCAACCGATGAACGCGTGGCGCCGATCTTGGCACGCATGACCGGCTGTGTCCTGCGGGCCGCGCCCGGGGTTCGGAGGACGGGTCAGCCGTGCGCGGCGAGGACGTGCTCGAGGGCCAGCGCGACGGCCCCGAGGACGTGGGCGTGGCGACCGAGCCGGGCGGTGGTCACCTCGACGCCGTCGACCGCGCCCGGGAGCGCCCACCGCTCGAGCGCGGCACGCAGCGGGTCGAGGAGCAGGTCCTCGGCCTGGGCCAGCTCGCCCCCGACGACGATCCGCGCGGGGGTGAGGACGCTGCACAGGCCACCGAGGGCGCGCCCCACGTGCTCGCCGGTGTCGGCCAGCACCCGCCGCGAGGGGGCGTGCCCGCCGCGGGCCCGGGCGACGACCTCCTCGACCGTCAGCGGCGCGCCGAGCAACGGTTCGAGCAGGCCGACCACGGTGGCCGTGGAGGCCCACGTCTCGAGGCACCCCCGGTTGCCGCAGCGGCAGACCGCACCGCCGGGCGGCCCGCCGGAGTCGTCGACCACGACGTGGCCCAGCTCCCCCGCCGTGCCCGTCCGGCCGCGGTAGGGCCGCCCGCCCAGCACCAGTCCGGCCCCGACCCCGTCGGAGAGCTTGAGGTAGACCCCGTCGTCCACCTCGCGCAACGCACCCCACGCCCGCTCCGCGAGGGTGCCGAGCAGGGCGTCGTTGTCCACCACCACCGGTGCGCCGAAGCGCTCGCCCGCGACGGCCGCGGGCCGGATGCCGACCCAGCCGGGCAGGATCCCCGGCTCCCCCACCGCCCCGGTCCGCGCGTCCACCGGCGCCGGGAGGCCGATCCCGACGGCGAGCAGCTCGGGCCGCGGCACGCCCGCGGCGGCCAGGGCCTCGTCGAGCAGGGCCGCGGCCACGTCGAGGCCGACGCCCGCGTCGTGGCCCTCGGCGAGGTCGGAGGACCGCTCGGCGAGCAGGCGCCCCGGCCCCTCCCCCTCGCCGTCGTCCTCGCCCTCCGGCAGCACGGTGACGGCCGCGCGCTGGATGCCCACCCGCACGTGGCGGTGCCCGAAGTCGATGCCGGCGACCACCCCGGGCACGGGGGCGAGCCGCACGGCCCGGACCCGGCGGCCGCCGCGCACCGTGGTGGAGGCGGTGAGGCGGCCCTCGCGGCAGAGGTCGCGCACGATGTTCGACACGGTGGCCGGGGCGAGGCCCGTCGAGGCGGCGATCCCGGACTGGGTCGGCTCCCCCTCCGCGAGCACGGCGTCGAGCACCCGACGACGGTTCGCCTCCCGCAGGCCCGCCGGGGAGCCGGGTCGCACCGCGTTCATCCGATGAACGTAGCCCGTGCTTGTGGCTTGTGTCACTCTCCGGTCGAACGGTGAGCTCACCGGCCCCGACGGCGAGGCGTCCGGACCATCGCTAGCGTCCGTCCGGTGTCCGATTCCGAGGCAGATCTGGCGGCCCTGCGGCAGGCGGTGATCGACGCCCTCGTCGACAGCCGCACCGCGTCGCAGGTGCACGACGACGCCGGTCGCCTGCAGTGGGTCTCCGAACAGCTGCTGCAGCTCGCGGGCGCCGACGACTCCACGGAGGTGGGTCTGGGCATGTCGCTGGACGAGGGGCTCGAGCTCCCCATCTGGTCGGACATGCTCTCGGGGACGACGCGGGAGGAACTGCGGGCCGACCTCGCCCGGCGCCTGCAGCCCGACCACGACCTGCCCCCGTTGTGGGTGTCCCCCGTCGAGCTGAACCTCGCAGGCCGGAACCGGCCCGTCGGGATGCTCGGACTCGGCCTGCGCGCGCCCGACGGGCGGCCCGCCGGCACCGCCCTCGTCTTCGCGCCGCTGCTCCCCGCCCGCGTGCTCGCCCTGGTCAGCGAGGGCGACGAGGCCATGTTCACGCGGATGGCCGACCTGACCGAGCCCGGCCGCCGACCCACCGCGGTGCTGTTCGCCGACATCGACTCCTCCGGCCCGCTCGCCCGGCGCCTGCCCACCCCGGTCTACTTCGACCTCGTCCGGCGCTTCACCACGGTGTTCGACGACCTGGTGGCCCGGCACGGCGGCATCGTCGGCAAGCACGCGGGCGACGGGGCGTCGGCGTTCTTCCTCGCGGCGTGCTCGTCGGGTGGCGGCGTCGGGTCGGAGTCGGCGGCGGCACGGTCCGCCCTCGCCGTGGCGCTGACCCTGCCCGGGGAGGTGTGCACGATCATCGAGGCGCTCGCGGCCGACGGGGTGGGGCTGGACCCGGACGACTGCCGCGTCAACGTCGGCGTGCACTGGGGCGCCGACCTCTACATCGGCCAGATCGTCACCGGCGGGCGGCTGGAGGTGACCGCGCTCGGCGACGAGGTCAACGAGTGCGCCCGGGTGGAGCACGTCGCGTCGGGCGGGCAGACGCTGGTGTCGAAGACGCTCGTGGAGCGCCTCGACCCCGACGACGCCGCCGCGCTCGGCATCGACCCGCTGCGCCTGACCTACCGCCCGCTCGCGGAACTCGCCGGCGACCACGACGCGAAGGCCGTGCGCGACGCCGGGACGCTCGCGGTGGTCGACCTGACCGGCGTGTCCCCCGAGCGCTGAGCCCGAGGGTCACACCACGCAGGCCCGAAGGCCCCGGAACCTGCCCCATGTGAACCTCGGTGCGGGCATCGCCGCGGGCCCGGGCTCGAGGTGCACACCACGCAGGTCCGCGGGCCCCGGGACCTGCCCCACGTGGACCTCGGGTCCGGCGGGCTCAGGCGACGAGGCGGAGCCGGGGTTCCTCGGTGTCGTCGACGTCGGGCCCGGCGGCCTCGTCGGCCGGCTCCTCCACCGTGGGCACCTCGACGGCGGCCTGCACCCCGACGAGGCCGGCGATCGCGACGACGAGGCCGAGCCCGGGCACGAGCTGCTCGGCGCCCGCGAGCAGGACGGGGACGAACGGGCGGACGGAGCGCCAGGTGAGGTCCGGACGGCGGGTCAGGACCGTGGGCGCGGGGATGGTGATCGAGATCGTGATGCTCATGGCGAGCCTCGTTCCGGGACGCGTGCGGGCACGCCCACGCGTCGCGCCCGGATCAGGCCGGGCGGGAGGCGGGCGAGGAGGGACGGAGCGAGCGGGGCCGGGAACCGGCGCCGGGACTGTGACCGGGACTCATCGCTCACCTCCTCTCCTCGCGGGCGACCGCTGATCACTGAACACCCGCACGTTCCGGCCGGTCAACCCCACGATCCGGCCGTCACTGTCGGACCCTTCGGGCACGGTGTCCGACATGACCGATGCGACGGGGTCCGTGGTGGTGGTCGCCGGAGCGACGCGCGGGGCCGGGCGCGGCATCGCGGCCGCGTTCGGCGAGGCGGGGGCGACGGTGGTGTGCACGGGGCGGTCCAGCCGGGCCGGGCGCGCGGGCGTGGTGTCGGACTACGCGGGGCGCCCGGAGACGATCGAGGAGACGGCCGAGCTGGTCACCGCACTCGGCGGGCGCGGCGTGGCCCGCCAGGTCGACCACCTCGATCCCGCGCAGGTGGCGGAGCTCGCCGCGTGGCTGCGGACGGAGTTCGGCCGGGTCGACGTGCTGGTCAACGACATCTGGGGCGCCGAGGACCTCAAGGGCGCGCCGGCGGAGTGGGACACGCCGCTGTGGGAGCACGACCTGGCGGTCGGGCTGCGCATCCTCCGGCTCGCGATCGACACCCACCTGATCACCTCGCACCACCTGCTGCCGCTGGTGCTGGCGCGGCCGGGCGGGCTGGTCGTGGAGGTCACCGACGGCACCACGGCCTTCAACGCGGACCACTACCGGATCTCGGTGTTCTACGACCTCGCGAAGGTCGCGGTGAACCGGCTCGCCTGGTCACAGGGCCGCGAGCTCGCCCCGCGCGGGGCCACGGCGCTCGCGGTCACGCCGGGCTGGATGCGCTCGGAGCTCATGCTGGAGGCCTTCGGGGTCACGGAGGCGACGTGGCGGCAGGCCGTCGGGTCGACGGCCCCGCAGGGCTTCGCGCAGTCGGAGACGCCGCGGTTCGTGGGGCGGGCGATCGCGGCCCTCGCGGCCGACCCCGAGCGGGCCCGGTGGAACCAGACGTCCGTCACGGCGGGCGAGCTCGCCCGCACCTACGGCGTGGTCGACCTCGACGGGACGCAACCCGATGCCTGGGCCCTGCACTGAGCGGCGCGGCTCACCAGCCCCGGTCGGTGAGCCAGCGGTCGCTGACGCTGCGGCGGAACTGGTTGCCCAGGGAGCTGATGCCGCCCACGTCGTAGGCGTGGTTCGCGAACGGCACCGTCACCGTGGTGGCGTCGACCCCGGCCGCCCGGGCGGCGGCGACGAACGCCTCGGGTCCGGCCGGGGGCACCAGCTCGTCGTCCGACGGCACGAGGGCGAGGGTCGGAGGCGCGGCCGGGGTGATCGCGGGGATTCCGGCGATGGCGGTGTAGCGGTCCGGCACCTGGCTCGGGGTGCCCCCGGTGTAGGTCTCGAGGAGCGGCCGCCCGGGTTCGTCCGGGTGCCCGGGGAAGCGGCCGTCCGCCCAGGCGCCGACGGGGTCGACCGCCGGGTACTGCACGAGGACCCCCTGCGGGACGGGCACGCGTCCCCCGCACGCGGACGGCTGGGTGCGCGAGGCCGCGTGGTTGGCGACCGACACCGCCAGCTGCCCGCCCGCGGAGTCGCCGGAGAGCACGATCCGGGTCGGGTCGCCGCCGAGCCCGGGAGCGAGCGCCGGCAGCTGGGTCAGCGCGCACGCGACCTGCGCCGCTGCGAGGTCCCACGTCGGGCGCTGCGGGGTCGCCAGGGTGTAGCCCACGCTGATCACGAGCCGACCGCGCTGGGCGAACCACCGCATGTCCGAGGAGTTGTCGAGCTCCGACCCGGCGGTCCAGCCGCCGCCGTGCACGTAGACCAGGATCGGTGCCGGCCCGGCGGCGCCGGCGGGCCGGTACACCGCCGCGCGCAGGGGCTCCCCGCCCGGGCCGGTCCCGTACTGCGGGTAGCCGTCGGGCAGGGAGACGTCGCCGTGCGGGTCGATGGCCCGCACGAGGTCGATCGCGCCCCCGGCGGCCCCCGCGGCGGACACGACGAGCCCCACGACGACGCCGAGCGCGACGGTGCCCACCAGTCCGAGCCCGACGACGACCGTGCCCGCCCGCCGCAGCCGGAGTCGGACGACCAGGGCGACGAGCGTCGCGACGACCCCGACGACCACGAGCGGCGGCCCGTAGGTCTGCACCGTGATCGTGGCGTTCCCCGACAGCGGTCCGAGTCTGGGCACCAGGGCCCCGAGGGCCACCAGCACCAGGAGGAGGCCGACGGCGCCCAGCAGGAGCAGCGCGAGACCGGCGAGCAGACCGCCGACGCGGTGCCGGGGGCCGGGCGGTGCGCTGGTGACCGTCACGGTCGGGAACCCTACGGCCGGAGCCGGGCCGGGCGGCGGTGCTCAGCGCCCCCGACCGCGCGGACGGGTGATGGGCAGTTCGACGAGATAGCGGTCGGCCCGCACCAGGGCGTCCACCCGCTCGACCACCTGGCCGCCCTCGTCCCGCGAGGTCCGCACGAAGCGCCACGCCGGGCTGCCGGGCGGCACGTCGAGCAGCACGGCGTCCTCGCCCAGGACCAGCACCGGTTCCGCGGTCTGGCAGCCGTCGGCGATGCGGCGGCCGTACCGGATCTCCAGCAGCTCGTACCACGACGCTCCGCCGTCCAGGTCGGACGCACACAGCCCCGGCGCGACGGCGCCGGGCACGTGCAGCACCTCGCGCGCCATCGGCTCGTCGTCGGCCAGCCGCAGGCGGGCGATCCGGACGACGGGGTCCTTGGTCCGGATCTCCAGGCCCGCCGCCAGGTCGTCGTCGGCGGGGAGTTCGTCGCCCCACAGCACCCGCGTGGCGGGGCGCAGCCCCCGCCGCGCCATGTCGTCGTGGAAGGACACCGCGTCGAGCGGGTGGGCGGGCGCGGTCCGCCGGGCGTAGGTCCCCGCACCGTGGCGCCGCTCCACGACGCGACGGCTGGTCAGGTCCGCGAGCGCGAGGCGCACCGTCGAGCGCGACACCGCGCAGGTCTCGGCGAGTTCACGCTCCCCGGGGAGCAGCGCGCCCGGGCCGAGGACGCGGCACAGCCGCTCCACCTCGGCCGCGACGCGCGTGACACGCGATTCCGGCATGCCTCCGGTCCTACCACGGTTGCCCGGTACCTCCGGTACCCGCAATCGCTTGCGCTGTTGAGTTGTCCACAATCGGCCGTAGCGGTCAGCCCTGTCCGCCCCGTCAGCCCTGTCCCGCGGCACGACGGCGGGCGCGGTGCGCGGCCACGTTCGCGCGGTTGCCGCACAGACCCGGCATGCAGTACCGGCGGCGCCCGGGCCGACTGGTGTCGATGAAGACGCCCGAGCAGGTGTCCGACGAGCAGGGACGGAAGCGGTCGGGCCCGAGGTGCAGCTGCACGGCGAGGATGCCCAGACCCGCGACGGCCCCGAGCATCGCGGTCACCGGGGTGCCGTCGGGGACCGTGGCCGCCCAGCCGTCGGCCAGCGTCACGCCGCCGACGGCGGCGGTCAGCTCCCCGGCGACGAGGACCCGCCGCTCCGGGTCGGGCTCCTCGATCAGCGGACGGAGCCGCTCCCGCAGGGCACGGACGGGCGGGAGGTCGTCGGGCCCCACCGCCCACCCGCCGAGGCCGTGCTCGCCCAGGAAGGCGGTCAGGGCGTCGAGGGCGTCGAGCTTCTCGACCCCGCGCCAGACCGTCGGCGAGGTGTTCACGAGGTCCATCGCCACGCCCGCCGACCACGTGTAATCGTCTAGAAGTACTTGCACCCCTTACCCGTCCTCTCCTACGGTAAGCGCATCAACGACACTTTAACCGTTACCGGAGGACGACCGATGTCTGCAGTTCCGACCGTGCTGGTCGTATCCGCCCGACCCGACGACCGCGGCCGCCGGGCCGCCACCCGGGCTGCGGCGGCCCTGAACGGTCTTGCCGAGACCCGGGTGGCGGACCGGGCCGAGCTGTCCGCCCTGTTGCCGGCCGCGGACCACGTCGTCGTCCTCGATCCCACCCGTTGGCGCGCGGCCCTCACCACCCACCCCGTGCTGGACGCCCCGGGGCGGGCGGCCGACCGGCTCGCGCTGCTCCGCGTGCTGCGGGAGGTGTCGGGCCGGGTCCGGTGGGTCGGACGCCCGGACCAGTGGGAGGACGTCCGCAATGTCCTGGTGGCCCGGGCCGGCACGACGACGGCGCTGCGGTCGTGAGCCGCTCGCGCCTGCTCGCCGTCGCGGTGGACGCCACGGATCCGGCGGCCCTCGCCCGGTTCTGGGCGGACGCCCTCGGCGTCGAGGTCGGCGAGCACTCCCCCGACGCCCACGGCACGACCTACGTCGCCGTCCCGCTGCCCGCCGGCCCCGAGCTGCTCTTCCAGCAGGTCGGGGACGTGCAGCCCGGGCGGAACCGGCTGCACCTCGACCTGTCGGCCACGGCCGGCACCCGGGACGAGGAGATCGAGCGGCTCGTCGGGCTCGGCGCGCGGGTCGTGGACCCTGCGCCCGACCATCCGTGGGTGGTGCTCGCCGACCCCGAGGACAACCTGTTCTGCGTCCTCGGACCGCGGTGAGGACGACCCTGGGGACGTGAGCAGACCACGCCCGGCCGCGGAGGGCATCGCGCCCGGCCACTTCCCCGGACCGCCCGTCGCCGCCGGCCACGTCGCCCCCTGTCCGCGACGGCTCCGTGCCCTCGACGACGCGGGGTGGGCCCTGGACACCACGGCGGCGTCGTACGTGTGGGAACACCCGTACTACCCGCAGTACGCCGTGCCGCGGGACCACCTCGCGGCCCGGCTGCTCGAGCGGTCCCGGCCCACCCCGCCCGCCGCGGACCTCCCCGACCACGTCGTCGTGCCGCTGCACGACGACGTGGCCTGGTTCGAGGAGTCCGAGCGCGTGCACGGCCACCCCCGCAGCCCGTACGTCCGCGTGGACGCCCTGCGGGCCGAGCGCACGGTGACGGTGCGGAGGCGGGGCTCGCAGGAGGTGCTGGCCCGGTCCACGTCCCCGGTCGCGGTGTTCGAGACCGGCCTGCCGCCGCGCTGGTACCTCGACCCGCCCGCCGTGGTGTGGTCGCGGCTCCACCCCTCGGACACCGTCACCCGGTGCCCGTACAAGGGCGTCACCACCGGCTGGTGGAGCACGGAGGACCAGGACGACGTGGCGTGGTCCTACGGGGCGCCCACCGTCGCCCTGACGGCGGTGGCCGGACTGATCGCCTTCGACGACACCCGGGTGGACGTGACGGTGGACCTCTAGATCAGGGCACGACGACGAGCTTGCCGCCCGCGTGCCCGGACTCCATCAGCCGGTGCGCCTCGGCGATCTCGTCGAGCCGGAACACCCGGCCGGTCGGGATCGAGGCGCGGCCGGCAGCGAGGTCGTCGAGGAAGCCCTGCAGGACCTCCGCCGGGAGATCCGCGGCGTCGCCGCCGTACCCGGTCATCCGCACGCCGCGGGGGATGTAGGCGATCGGGTAGAAGTCGGGGATCGTCCAGACGTTCGACAGCATCCCCGACACGCAGGCGACGCCGTGGACCCGCACCGCCTGCAGCGTGTCGCGCAGGGTCGGGGTCCCCACCAGCTCCAGGGCGGCGTCGACGCCGTCCGGCACGAGCTCGCGCACCCGCGTCGCCACCGCCCCGTCGTCGAGCACCGGGTGGTCCACCCCGGCCGCCGCCAGCAGATCCGAGCGTCCGAGGTCGCGGGTCGTCGACAGCACCGTCATCCCGATCCGCTTCGCCAGCACGGCCGCCGCGAGCCCCACCGACGACGTGCCCCCGCGGATCAGCAGGGTCTGCCCGGGGCGGGCGTCGAGCCCGACGGACAACGAGCCGTACGCGGTCTGCAGCATCTCGGGCAGCGCCCCGACCAGCTCCGGGGCGAGATCGGTGCGGATGCCGATGACCTGCCGCGCGGGCACGCACGTGTACTCGGCGTACCCGCCGTCGAACTCCCGGCCCATCCCGCCCATCATCGCCACCACGCGGGCGCCCACCTCGAACTCACCGCCCGGACAGGCCGCCACGACTCCCGTCGTCTCGATCCCGAGCACCCGCGGGAACGTCACCCCCTCGGCCAGCCCGAGGCGGGTGTGCAGCTCGGAGCGGTTGATGCCCGACGCGGTCACCCGGATCAGCACCTCGCCGGGGGACGGCGTGGGCACCGGCAGGTCGCGCACGCGGAGCGCTTCGGATGGGCCGGGGGCGTCGAGTACGACGGCACGCATGGTCTCGGGCAGGCTCATGTCGACGATCAACACGCTTCCGTGGAAAATACTTCCATGGAAGGCACCTCGATCGTCGACGTGTTCGACGACCTCGTCCGCGTGCAGATCGTCCTGTGGGAGGCGGTCGACCGGCGGGTCCGGAGCGACCTGGGCCTGCCCCTCGGGCGGATCGAGGCCCTGCGGGCCACGGTGCGCGTCCCGTCCTGCCGCGTGCAGGACGTGGCGACGGCCCTGCACGTGACGGTCGGCGCGGCCAGCAAGCTCACCGACCGCCTCGTCGCCGGCGGTCTCGTCGTCCGGGAACCGCACCCCGACGACCGACGCTCCTCGGTCCTCGTCCCCACACCGGACGGCCGGCGGACGCACGAGCGCGGCGAGGCCGTGGTCGCCGACGAGCTGCGGCGCCACCTCGGCGGGGACGACGTCGCGTTCCTGACGACGGGTCTCGCCGGCCTGCGCGCCCGGCTCGCGCCTAGCTGAGGTCGGGCCAGATGCGCTGGAGCATGTGCCAGTCCTGAGGGTGTTCGGCGATCTCCCGGGCGAACACGTCGGCCACCGCCTGGGTCGCGGCCGGCACCTCGGCGCGCGAGGGGACCGTGATCGGCGGGTTGATCCGGAAGGCCCAGCCGCGGTCGGTGAACCAGCAGCCGAGCGGGAGCAGCGGGGCGCCCGTGGCCGCGGCGAGCGAGGCGGGCCCCGGGGGCATCGCGGCGCGGTGGCCGAAGAAGTCGACGCCCACGCCGTGGTGGGACAGGTCCCGGTCGGCGACGAGGCACACGATCCGGCCGGCGCGCAGGGCCCGCAGCAGGCCGCGGACCGGGGCCTCCCCGCCCGTCATCGGCAGGATCTCGAAGCCGAGGGACTCGCGGTAGGCCACGAAGCGCTGGAAGAGCGACTCGGGACGGAGGCGCTCGGCCACGGTCGCGAACCCGCCGTAGCGCTGGACCGCCCAGGTGCCGACGACGTCCCAGTTGCCGGAGTGCGTGAGCGGCACGATCGCGCCACGCCCGGCCGCGAGGGCCGCGTCGAGGTGCTCGCGCCCGACCACCGCGTCGTCGACCTCGTCCGCCAGCGCCTTCGGGTTCATCGCGGGCAGCCGGAAGGCCTCGCGCCAGTAGCGGGCGTAGGACCGGACCCCGGCCCGCGTGAGCTCGTCGAGGGCGTGGTCGTCGAGGTCGGGGCGGACCCGCGAGTAGTTCGCCCGCAGGCGCTCGACCCCTCGTCCGCCCCGGTGGGCCGCGACGTCGGCGCCGAGGTCGAAGAGCCCGCGCGCCACGGGCTCGGGCAGGCCACGGACGACCTGCCAGCCCGCTGCGTAGCCGAGGTCGGCGGCGCGCTCGGACCAGGTCACCCGGCGTCCCGGCTCGGCTCGCCCGGCTCGAGGGCGGCGGTCCGGTCGGTGCGTCCGGTGGCGGCGCCGTACTGCTCGCGGGCGCTCGCCCACACGGTGTGGATGCGCTGCCCGACCGTCACCAGCGAGCCGACGGTGAGCAGCCAGAGCGCGACGTCGACGGCCCACCAGACGCCGAGCCCGGTCAGCCCGATGCCGGTGAGGCCGAGGATCAGCCGCTCCGCCCGCTCGACGACGCCACCACCGCCCCGCAGGCCGGCCGCCTCCGCGCGCGCCTTGATGTAGGAGATGAGCTGGCCGGAGACCAGGCAGATCAGGGCGAGCGCCACGATGATCCAGCGATCGTTCTTCGCGGCCCACCAGGCGATGCCCGCGAAGACGGCACCGTCGACGATCCGGTCGCACAACGAGTCGAGGACCCCGCCGAAGGGGCTCGTCACGCCCCGGGCGCGCGCCATGGCGCCGTCGAGGACGTCGAGCATCGCGAAGCCCCAGACGATCATCGAGGCCGCGAACAGGTGCCCCGTCGGGATGAGCCAGATCGCGAAGCCGGTGGCACCCGCCGTCCCGAAGACCGTCATGGCGTCCGGGTGGATGCCCCGGCGGACGAGCCAGCGCCCGGCCGGCTCGAGGCTGCGGTTGATCGCCGTGCGACCCCAGTCGTTGATCATGAGATCCAGACCTCCGCCAGCCGTTCGCGGGTCTCGGCGAGCAGCGCCGGGATCACCTTGGTCTGGCCGATGACGGTGATGAAGTTGGCGTCGCCGCCCCACCGCGGCACGACGTGCTGGTGCAGGTGGTCCGCCAGGGAGCCGCCGGCGACGTGCCCGAGGTTGATCCCGACGTTGAACCCGTGCGGGGAGGACATGGTCCGCAACGCCCGGACGGCCTGCTGGGTGAGGAGCATCAGCTCGGTGGACTCGTCGTCGGTGAGCTCGTCGAGCCTCGCGACGTGCCGGTAGGGCACGACCATGAGGTGCCCCGGGTTGTACGGGTGCAGGTTGAGCACCGCGTAGACCGCCGCACCGCGGGCGACGACGAGACCGTCGGCGTCCGACTTCCCGGGGATCGCGCACAGCGGGCACCCGCCGTCGACCTCACCGGTGCCCTGCTCCCCCGCGATGTAGGCCATGCGGTGCGGCGCCCAGAGCCGACGGAAGCCGTCGGGCGTCCCCGCGCCGACCAGCTCGTCGGCGCCCTGCGGGTGCTCGGTCGGCACCCCCGAGTCGGGCCGCCCCGGCTGGGCCGGCAGACCCGGCGTCACCCCGTCCGTCACCACGGTTCCATCGTGCTCGCCGCCTCAGGCACCGGACACCGACGGACCGAACGAGGTCTCGTCGGGCGAGGCGTTCTCCCGGCGGGCCACCCAGTCCGCGATCGCCTCGACCGCCCGGTCCACCGGCACCCCGTTGACCTGGCTCCCGTCGCGGAACCGGAAGGACACCGCGTCGGCGTCCGCGTCCTTCCCGCCGGCCAGCAGCAGGAACGGCACCTTCTGCAGGGTGTGGGTGCGGATCTTCTTCTGCATCCGGTCGTCGGAGTGGTCCGCCTCGACCCGCAGGCCGAGGCGCTTGAGCTTCCCGACGATGCCGTCGACGTAGTCGGCCTGGTCGTTCGACACCGGGATCGCGACGGCCTGCACCGGCGCGAGCCAGGCCGGGAAGGCGCCCGCGTAGTGCTCGGTGAGCACCCCGAAGAAGCGCTCGATGGAGCCGAAGAGCGCCCGGTGGATCATCACCGGCCGCTGCCGCGAGCCGTCGCTCGAGGTGTACTCGAGCTCGAAGCGGTCGGGCAGCATGAGGTCGACCTGGATGGTCGACATCTGCCAGTACCGGCCGATTGCGTCCTTGGCCTGCACGCTGATCTTCGGCGCGTAGAAGGCGGCGCCCCCCGGGTCGTCCACGAGGTCGAGGCCGAAGCTCGACGCGGCCTGCCGCAGGGCCTCGGTGGCCTCCTCCCACGACTCGTCGGACCCGATCGACTTCTCCGGGTTCCGGGTGGAGAGCTCCAGGTAGAAGTCGTCGAGGCCGTAGTCGCGCAGCAGGCCCAGCACGAACTCGAGCAGCGAGGCGATCTCGCCCGCCATCTGCTCGCGGGTGCAGTAGATGTGCGCGTCGTCCTGGGTGAACCCCCGCGCGCGGGTCAGCCCGTGCACGACGCCGGACTTCTCGTAGCGGTAGACGGTGCCGAACTCGAAGAGCCGCAGCGGCAGCTCCCGGTAGGACCGCCCGCGCGACCGGAAGATCAGGTTGTGCATCGGGCAGTTCATCGGCTTGAGGTAGTAGTCGACGGCGGCGCGCTTGAGCTCGCCGTCGGGACCCCGCTCCTCGTCGAGCTGCATGGGCGGGTACATGCCCTCGGAGTACCAGTCGAGGTGCCCGGAGAGCTCGAAGAGCGAGCCCTTGGTGGCGTGCGGGGTGTTGACGAACTCGTAGCCCGCCTCGGCGTGCCGCTTCCGCGAGTAGTCCTCCAGCTCCTTGCGGATCACCCCGCCCTTGGGGTGGAAGACCGCGAGGCCGGAGCCGATCTCGTCGGGGAAGCTGAACAGGTCGAGCTCGGAGCCGAGACGCCGGTGGTCGCGCCGCTCGGCCTCGGCGAGGCGCTCCAGGTAGGCGTCCTGCGCCTCCTGCGACTCCCACGCGGTGCCGTAGATGCGCTGCAGCTGGGCGTTGCGCTGGTCGCCCCGCCAGTACGCGGCCGCGCTGCGGGTGACCGTGAAGGCCGGGATGTAGCCGGTGGTCGGCACGTGCGGGCCGCGGCAGAGGTCGCCCCAGACGCGCTCGCCGGTGTGGGCGTGGATGTTGTCGTACGCGGTGAGCTCCCCCGCGCCGACCTCCATGATCTCGCCGTCGGCCTCCGCGTCGGAGTTGCCCTTGAGGTCGACCAGCTCGAGCTTGAAGGGCTCGTCCTTGAGTTCCGCGCGCGCCTCGTCCAGCGACCCGTACTCGCGGCGGGCGAACCGCTGCTTCGCCTTGATGATCTTCTTCATCGACTTCTCGAGGTCGGCGAGGTCCTCGGGGGTGAACGGGGTGTCCACCGCGAAGTCGTAGTAGAAGCCGTCGGTCACGGGCGGGCCGATGCCGAGCTTGGCGTCCGGGAACTTCTGCTGTACGGCCTGCGCGAGCACGTGCGCGGCGCTGTGCCGGATGACCGCGCGGCCGTCCTCGGTGTCGGCCGCGACCGGGGTGACGTTGACGTCCTCCTCGGGGGTCCAGGCCAGGTCCTTCAGGGTGCCGTCGGGCGCCTTCACGACGACGACGGCCTGCGGCCCGCTGCCCGGGAGGCCCGCTTCCCGGACGGCCTGGCCCGCCGTCGTCCCGGCGGCGACCCGGACGTGCTGGGTGGACGCTGGCGAGGCTGGCGAGGACACGGGGACTCCTGCGATCACGTGCGGCGGACGGCCTCCCCCGCGGTGCGTCCAGCCTATCGACCGCCGTCGGCCGCGTCGGGAGCGCCGCCCGGGCCGCGACCCGCGACGATCGCCGTCGCCCCCGGCCGGGCGGGCCGACGCCCGAGGACGCCGACCAGGAAGGCCTCGACGGCCCGGACCACGAGCATCGTGCGCGGGGTGGGGAGGGTGTCGAAGGCGTGCTGGGCGTAGGGCAGCTCGGCGTAGGCGACGGGGGCGCGGGAGACCGCGCGCAGGGCCCGGACGAGGCCCCGGCTCTGGTCGGGGACCACGATGGCGTCGCCGGTGCCGTGCAGGACGAAGAACGGCGGGGCGTCCGCGGTCACGCGGTGGGTCGGCGAGGCCCCCGCCCAGTCGGCGGGCGTGCCGGACATCATCGTCTCGGCCAGGAGCTCGTCGAGGGTGCCGCTGCCGTCGTCGGTGGTGAGGTCGTAGATCCCGTAGAGGGTGACGGCGGCGTCGACCCGGGAGTGGTCGTCGTCGCGACCGGTGAGGGCGGCCAGGGCGGCGAGATGTGCGCCGGCGGACCCCCCGCTCACGGCGACGAAGCCCGGGTCGCCCCCGTGCTCGGCGATGTGGGTGTGCACCCAGCCGAGCGCCGCCCGCACGTCGTCGATCATGGCGGGCCAGCGGTGCCGCGGGCCGAGGCGGTAGTTCAGCGTCACGCACACCCAGCCCCGCGAGACCAGGTAGGCCATCAGCGGGTTGCCCTCGCCCTCCTTGCGTCCCGACGACCACGCCCCGCCGTGGATCTCCACCAGCACCGGGGCTCCGGCGTCGTCGGGGAGATCGGGGTGGCGCCAGACGTCGAGCAGGTTGGCCGTGCCGTGCGGCCCGTAGGCGACGTCGCGCGCCCCGGCCGCGCGGAACCGCCGGGGGGCCGTGACCGCCCGCGGGGACAGCCACGTGGCCGGCTCCGGCTCGGGCCCGGAGCTGCCGAACGCCCCGACCAGGGCGCCTCGCAGCACCCCGTCGGTGGCCCGGGCCCGGCGGTCGAGCGTGAGCAGGGCGGCGACCGACCCCGTCGCGAGGGCGAGGCCGACCCGGCCGACGACCGTTCGGCCCGCACCCCGGCGGGCCGCGACGAGGGCGACGCCCCCCGTGAGCGCGGCGGTCGGACGCGGCAGCTCGGTGGCGAAGGCGGCCAGCAGCGTCGCCCCGATCGCCGCCGGCCAGCGTCGCGTGAGCGGCCGGAAGCCCGCCGTCGTGACGAGGGCCGCGGCACTGCCGCCGACCAGCGCGAGGCGACCCGCACGGGGGCGCCGGGGCGCCCGGCCGACCGTCACACCGTCCGCCACGCGTCACCCCCTCGCCGTGCCCCGTACCCACCCCGATCCTGTCCCAGAACCCCGGTCGCGGCCCTGTGCAGGTGCTGTGTCCCGGATCCCCGCCCGCGCTCCCGACGACGGACCCCATGCCCGGCCCCGTCTGGGTCACAATGGCGTCGTGAACGACGGAGCGGATGTGGAGGAGTGCGCCGCGGACGCGGCGCGTCCGCCGCTGCGCGCCGTCGACGGGTGCGCGCACGACCCGGCGCGGCGCCATCCGTGGGCCGAGGTGCCGCCGGAGGCCGCCGACCGGATGCGGGCGGTCGTGCTCGACACGGGCGACGACATCATCGAGCAGGTCCGTGCCCAGATCGCCGAGTACGCGCTGTCGATGAACGGCGTGTTCGGCCAGAACATCCGCCGCGGGGTCTCGGTCGCCCTCGAGCAGTTCCTCCAGCTCCTCGGCACCGACGCCGACCTGCCGGACACCCGCGTGTACTTCGAGCTCGGCCGCGTGGAGCACCGCCACGGCCGGACGATGGACGCGCTGCAGACCGCCTACCGGGTCGGCACCCGCGTGCTGTGGCGGCGGATCTCGGCGGGCAGCGACGCCTACGGGCTCACCCCGGACGACATCTTCCGGCTCGCCGAGGCCCTGTTCGCCTACACCGAGCAGCTCGCCGCGGCCTCGGTCGCCGGGTACGCCCACGAGCAGAGCCTCACGGCCGGGTCCCGCCAGGCCCGCCGGCACGCCCTGGTCGCCGCGCTGCTGCACACGCCCCCGCCCGACGGAGCCGAGCTGGAGCGACTCGCGCGGGACGCCGAGTGGCTCCTGCCGCGCACCCTCGCCGTCCTGATCTGCGACGAGGAGTCGCTGCAGGCGGTGTGCCGCCGGATGCCCCCGGACGCCCTCGGCTCCCGCGTCGACGGCCTCGGCGTGGTCGTCCTCCCCGATCCCGACGGCCCGGGCCGCGCGGACGACCTCGCCGACGCCACGGCGGGGGTGGACGCGGTCGTCGGTCCCACGGTCGGCACCGACCAGATCGGCCGCTCCGTCACCCGGGCCCGCTCGGCCTGGCCGCTGGTCGCCGCGGGCGAGATCCTTCCTGACGACGGGCCCTCCCGCGGCAACCGCCCGCCCTCGCGGCTCGTGCGCTCGGACGACCACCTGCTCGCCCTGCTGCTGCACGCCGACGTCTCGGTGACCACCGACCTCGTCGCCCAGCGCCTCGAGCCCCTGCGCCGGATGACGGCGTCGGCCCGGGACCGGGCGGTGGAGACCCTGCGGGCCTGGCTCGACGCGCACGGCGACGTCGCCGAGGCGGCGGGCACGCTGCACGTGCACCCGCAGACGGTCCGCTACCGGCTCGCGCGGATCAAGGAGTCGTTCGCGGGCGCGCTCGACGACCCGGTCGCGCGCCTCGAGGTCGCGCTGGCCCTGCGGTTCGGCGGGGCCTTCACCGCCGCCGAACCGGCCGTCGAGGGCTGACTCACGCCGTGGGGACGCGTTCCTCCCGCACCGTGAACTCGGTGGCGCGCCGGTCGCCGAGTTCCGCGACGGCCTCCGCCGGGGCCCCGTGGACCTCGACGCGGGCGCCGGCGGTCAGCCGCTGCACGCGGAGCTGACCGAGCACCCGCACCAGCGCCGGGCCGCACTCGCCGTCGAGGTGGGACAGGTCGATGACGAGCTCCGCCCATGCCTCGCGGGCGAGCTGCGGACGCAGCTCCCGCAGCGCCCGGACCTGGGCCGGGCCGGCGACCCCGACGACCGCGAGCGCCACGCACCCGTCGTCGAACCAACTGGTGCCCACCCCGGCGACGGCGCGCCGGGCGGCGGTGGAGCGGGCGTGCCGACGGCGCTCGTCCAGGCCGACGGGGAGTTCGGACGGAGTGGGGGCGGCCACGGGAACCTCCGGGAGACGTGTGACGTGACGTCCCGCTAGGTCTCCACGGGTGGTCGAGAGTGCCCGATCCGGCGGCCGCCGTAAACCGTCAGAGATCCGCGCGGCGCGACGCCAGCGTCGCCGCGAGGTCCCGCAGCTTGATGTTCAGCTCCTGCGAGGTGCGGCGCAGCGTGTCGAAGGCCTCGTCGGCCGACAGCCCGCGGCGCTCCATGAGGATGCCCTTGGCCTGCCCGATCACGTCGCGGGACCGCACGGCGTCCTGCAGTTGCGCGGCACGCAGTTCGGCTGCCTCGAGGGCCCGGGCGTCCCGCAGCACGATGGCCGCGTGCACGGCGAAGATCAGCGCCTGGTCCCGGTCGACGTGGTCGAGTCCGCCGACGCGCCGGGAGTAGTAGTTCAGGGCGCCGAGCCGCGGGTTGTCGTCCCGGGGGAACAGCCCGGTGGCGAACACCGCGTGCAGGCCGAGCTCGGCCGCCGCCGGGCCGAAGCGCGGCCACCGGGACTCCCGGCCGAGGTCGGCACAGGCGAAGTAGCCGAGCCCGTCCTCCGTCGTGGCCTCGACGCACGGGCCCTCGCCGGTGTCGTACTGCACCGCGTCGGCCTTGCTCGCCACGGGATCGGTCTCGACGGGCGTGGTGAAGCCGTCGCCCTCGCGCAGGGTCACCGAGACCACGTCGGCGCCGGTGATCTCCTGCGCGGCGGTCACGATGCGCTCGAGCACGGCGCCGACCCCGCCGTCGGTGGACCCGACCAGGGACCGGCCGAGGCTCACGAACTGCTCGGCCAGGGGCCCCAGCGCATCGTCGGAGTTGCTGTCCACGAACCGCTCCCGATCCTCCTGCCACCGACGTTCGTCCGTCACGGACGGATCATAGGCAACAGCCGGTGCGAGTCCGGTGTCGAGCGGACTCAGGCGGCCTGTGGCACTGCTCGCTCCCGCAGGCGGCGCAGCGTGGCCGCCGCCTTCCGGCCCACCGGCAGCGACCGGCGCTGACGCTTGGCGATCGTCTCGTGGCCTCCGGGGAACGACAGGCGCGCGATCTTCCACAGCACGCCGCCGTACTGCTTCCACATCGGGCCCGCGTGGTAGGGCAGCCCGTAGCGCCGGCACAGGTCGCGCACCTTGGGCGCGATCGCGGCGTAGTGGTTCGACGGCATGTCCGGGAAGAGGTGGTGCTCGATCTGGTGGGACAGGTTCCCGGTCATGATGTGCAGGAGCGCCGAGCCCTCGATGTTGGCCGATCCGAGCATCTGCCGGACGTACCACTCGGCCTGCGACTCGTTCTCCAGCCGCTCCTCGTCGAAGGTCTCCACCTCGACGGGGAAGTGGCCGCAGAAGATCACGGCGTGGGACCAGACGTTGCGGATGGTGTTGGCCAGCAGGCCGCCGACGAGCGCCGGGACGAACGAGGGCCCGGACAGCGCCGGGAACACCACGTAGTCCTTCAGCGCCTGCTTGCCGGCCTTGCGCAGCATCGTCCTGATCTCGGGCATCTTCTCGGCCCAGGTCTTCTCGCCGCGCTGGACCTGGTCGATCTCGAGGTCGAAGGCCGCGATGCCGTACTCGAAGATGAGCGCGAGCCCGAGGTTGGTGATCGTCTGGAACAGGTACGTCGGGTGCCACGGCTGGTCGGGGTCGACCCGCAGCACGTTGTATCCGATGTCCCGGTCCTTGTTGTGGACGTTGGTGTACGTGTGGTGCAGGTAGTTGTGGGTCTGCTGCCACGACGAGGCGGTGGAGACGTGGTCCCACTCCCAGGTGGTGGAGTGGATCTCCGGGTCACGCATCCAGTCCCACTGCCCGTGCAGGACGTTGTGCCCGATCTCCATGTTCTCGAGGATCTTCGCGACCCCGAGCGAGGCGGTCCCGGCCACGAAGGCCGGCGGGAAGAGCGCGCCGAGCAGCAGGATGCGACCGGCGATCTCGAGCCCGCGCTGGGTGCGGATCACGCGGCGGATGTAGCGGGCGTCGGCCTCCCCGAGCGAGGACATGACCTCGTCGCGGATGGCCTCGAGCTCGGCGCCGATGCGCTCGATGTCCTCGACGGACAGGTGCGCCGTGGACGCCGTGATGTGCGCGGTCGACGCCCCGGGACGGCCGGGACCGCTGGGGGTCTTGGCCTCGTTGATCCGGGTCACGTGCTCCGGGATGATCTCCGGGTCGGTGAGCGGGCGGTGGTCGAGCGCGGTCATGGGGTCTCCTCGGTGCTGGGGAGCGGAGGGCTACAGGTCGACGGCGCAGTCGCCGGCGGCGGCCGAGACGCAGGTCCGGACGATGACGTCGCCGGAGTCCGCGGTCTCGAGCTCACCGGTGTGCAGGTTGCGGACGGCGCCGGCGGACAGGCGTCCGACGCAGGTGTGGCAGATGCCCATGCGGCAGCCGCTGGGCAGCAGGGCGCCGGCGTCCTCGCCGGCGCGCAGCAGGGGGGTGACGGCGTCGGCGGTGGCGACCACACCCGACGTCGTGAAGGTGACGGTGCCACCGGTCGCACCCTCGGCGGCCGCGACCGGCTCCGGCGGGCGGAAGCGCTCGACGACGCAGGGCACACCGGCCTCGGCCGCCGCGGCGATGAAGGTGTCGAGCATCCCGGCGGGGCCGCAGACGAGCAGCGTCCGCGTGCGCCAGTCGGGCACGAGCGCGTCCAGGTCGGCGGGCCGCAGCCGACCGGTCGTGCTGTCGTGCCGGTGCACGCTGGCGGGGAGCCCGGCCAGGTCGTCGGCGTGCACGTGACCGCCGCGCCCGGAGTGCACGAGCACGGCGTCGCTGGTGACGCCGCCGCGCAGCAGGCCGAGCATCGGCGTGATGCCGCTGCCGCCGGAGATCAGCAGCAGCGGGCCGCGGGCGGTGAAGTCACCCGCGGCGGGGCCGAGCCCCACGAGGTCGCCGGGACGGGCCACGCGCGCCAGGTGGGTCGACACGGAGCCGTCGGGGACCGCGGTGACGCTCACGGTGAGGTGTTCGGCGGTGGGCGCCGAGGTGATCGAGTAGGTCCGCCAGTGCCGGCGGCCACCCAGCTCCACCCCGAGGCCGACGTGCTGGCCGGGGCGGTGCCCCTGCCAGCCGGAGCCGGTGCGGAGGGTGAGCTCGGTGGTGGACGGACCGACGGGCCGGGTCGCGACGATCCGGGCCCGCGGCGCGCGCACCGACCACAGCGGGTTGAGGACGGCCAGGTAGTCGTCGGGCAGCAGCGGCGTGGTCAACGCACGCGTGGCCCGGGCGAGTACTCCAGCGATCATGCTCCCGACGGTAAGGACGCCGTCGCCTGCGTCGCTACAGCCGAAACCATGACCGGCTCACGGGTTCTGTTGCATCTCCACAAAGCCGACCGGGTCAGCGTGCAGAGCGTGTGAGCAGGCCCGACAGGGCCGCCCGGTCGGCGGCACGGGGTGCGTTGCGGCACACCGGATCGGCCGATGCGGTGGTCGCGAGGGCGTCGACGGCGTCCGGGCCGAGGCCGAGCGCGGCGCGGTCGATGCCGGGCGGGACCCCGACGGCGTCGGTCCACCGAGCGAGGGCGACCGGCAGCTCGCCGGGGTGGCGCAGGCCGAGCAGCTCCGCCGCGCGCGCCCACGCCGGGGCGTCGGCGCCCGCGTCGTCGAGCGACCACGCCACGACCTCCGGCAGCACCATCGCCAGGGCACGCCCGTGGACGACCCCGTGGTGCGCGGTCAGGGCGTGACCGAGCCCGTGCACGAGACCCAGCCCGGACCGGGTCAGCGCCTGTCCGGCCAGGTGCGCCCCGAGGAGCATCTCGGCGCGGGCGGTCGCGTCGGAGCCGTCGGCGTGGGCGACCGGGAGCCACCGCCACACCCGGCGCAGCGCCTCGGCGGCGAACGCCTCCGACACCGCGCTGCGCCCCCGGCTGACGAGGGACTCGAGGGCGTGGACGAGGGCGTCGACGCCGGTCGCGGCCGTCGCGGCGGGTGGTAGACCGTGCGTGAGCAGCGGGTCGAGCAGTGCGACCCGCGGGGTGGTGGTGCCGTCCCCGCAGTAGACCTTGCAGCGGCGGACCGGGTCCTCCAGGACGCCGAAGCCGTTGGTCTCGGCGCCGGTGCCCGCCGTCGTCGGGATGGCGATCAGCGCCAGGCCCGGGCCGGTCGGGTCGGCGGCGAGGCGGGCGACGCCCTTGGCGGCGTCGAGCGCCGAGCCCCCGCCGACCGCGACCACCACCGGGCGGCTGCCCGGGAACGCCTCGGCGACGACGCGGGCCCCCGCCTCGACGGCGGGCACGGTGGGGTTGCCGGGGACGTCGTCGACGACGACCGTCGGCTGGCCCGCGGCGGCGAGCACCGCGAGCACCTCGTCGACGATCCCGGTGGCCCGCAGCCCGGCGTCGGTGACCACCACGACGCCCCCGGAGCGCGTGGCGCGGTGCACGTCGAGGACGTGGTCGCCGAGCCGCGCGAGGGCCCCGGGCCCGGAGTCCACGGCCGGTCCGGGCTCGTGCAGGAACGGCGTGGTGGCGGGGCAGGCGCAGGCACCGGCCGGCACGGTGGTCATCGGGGGCTCCGTCGTGGGATGCGGGGTCAGCGGGAGTCGGACAGCGAGGGGTGGAGCACGGCGCCCAGGCCCGGGGCCTGCGGGACCGCGAGGGTGCCGTCGGCGGCCGGCCGGAGTGGCTCGGCCAGCAGGAAGTCCCGCCGCTCCGGGGTCCAGCCGCCGGCGGGGTCGTACGGGAACTCCAGGTAGGGGCCGGCCCCGACCCCGGCCGCGACGTGCAGGTTCGCGAGCAGGCCGAGACCGTTCGACCACGTGTGCGGGGTGAAGCGGCGGTGGCGGGCGGCGAGCGACTCCGCGAGGGCCCGCGTGCGGGACATCCCGAGGGAGAGCACGACGTCGGTCTGCACCACGTCGAGCGCGTCGACGAGCGCGTCGAGCTGGGGGCGGTTGTCGCACATCTCCCCCGACGCGATCCGCAGCCCCGGGTTCTCCGCGCGCAGCAGGCGGTGCCCGTCGACGTCGTCGTAGGGCAGCGGCTCCTCGATCCAGCCCGGCTCGAACTCGGCGAGGCGGCGCACGAGGCGACGGATCTCCACCAGCTCGACGGCGGGCCGCACGTCCCCGGCCATGCGCCAGGCCTGGTTGAGGTCGACGAGGACGTCGAGCGACGTGGCGGCCCGGACGGCGGCCACCGAGGCGATCCCCGGCTCCGGGTCCCGCGGGTCGACCCGGACCTTCACGGCCCGGAACCCCTCGGCCTCCAGCTCCGCGGCGTCGCGGGCCCGCCGCTCCGCGGACTGCACCGAGCACCACGACGCGTAGACCGGCAGCCGGTCGGCCACGCCCCCGAACAGCACCGAGACCGACAGCCCGGCGGCCTGCCCGACCACGTCCCACAGGGCGGCCTCGAGCGGCCAGAAGCGGCCGCCGTGGAAGGCGACGGACTCGATGCGGCGCACCTGGACGGCCATGCCGAGCGGGTCGGTGCCCAGGAAGTGGTGCCGGTGCGCGTCGAAGCCCGCCATCGTGTCGCCGGAGCCCACGCCGGTGATGCCCTCGTCGGTCTCGACGCGCACCACGGTCGCGGTGAACCCGTGCCGCGGGTCCGGGTCCCACGCCGCGTGCATCGGCGGGTCCAGCTCGATCGCATGGTCCGTGATGCGGATGTCGGTGATCTTCACGTCCGCCACCTCCGCCCGGGAGTGGACCCGTCGTCCCGACGTCGGGGCAAGCGGTTCTTGCGGTCAGCGCAAGTAGCCTGGCCGGGTGGAGGGGCTCCGGCGCGACGTCGACCTGCTCGACGCGCTCGCCGCGCCCGAGGCGCAGGCCGGCGGCCTCGGCGTGACGCGACTGGCGGTGCTCACCGGCCGCACCGAGAGCCAGGTGTCCCGGGCCCTGGCCGCGCTGGCCGACGAGGGCCTCGTCGAGCGAGATCCCCGCACCCGCCGCTACGCGCTGGGCTGGCGGCTCTACGCGTTCGCCGCCCGGACCACCGAGGCCCGGGTGGTCCGGACGGCGGGGCGGGTGCTGACGGTGCTCGCCGCGCGCGTCGGGGTCGGCGCCCACCTCTGCCGGCTGCACGGCGACGCCGTGGCGACGGTGCTGACCGTCGCCGGCGACGGAACGCCCCCGCGGGTCGCCTTCGACGTGTCCGACGTGCCGGTGGAGGTGAGCTCGGCCGGACGGGTCCTGCTCGCGTTCCGGGACGAGGCGGGCCTCGTACGGCGGTTGACCGCGGCCGGGCTGGACCCCGCGATCGCGCGCCGGACGCTCGGCGACGGCCACGCGGTGGTCGACGGCGAGCTCGACCGCCGCCTCGCGGGCGCCTCGGCCCCGGTGCGCGACGTGCACGGCGGCGTGATCGCGGCGATCAACGTCTCCGGCCCGGTCGCCCGGGTCCGACCGGCGCTGCCCGAGGTGGTGGCCGCGACCGTGGAGGCGGCCGCTGACCTCTCGTCGCGGCTCGGTGCCTGAGCCCGCGGCGTCGTACTCGCGTGGCAGTCTCGCCCGGTGCTGCACGTGAGGGTGGTGTGTCCCGCGGACCGGACCGACGAGGTCCTCGCGTACCTGCGCGGCACGACCGGGACCGCGCACCTCACCCTCGCCCGCGGTGCCTCGATCGCGCCGGCCGGCGACCTCCTCGGCGCCGACGTCGCCCGGGAGGCGGTCGACGACGTCCTGGCCGCGCTGTGCGACCGCGGGATCGACCGGGACGGCGGGATCACCGTCGAGCCGCTCGAGACCGTCCTCTCCGACGCGGCCGACCGCGCCGAGGAGGCGGTCCCGGGCCTCGGCTCGGACGCCGTCGTGTGGGACGAGCTGGTCGGCCGCACCGGGGAGGAGTCCCAGGCGTCGGCGAGCTTCCTCGCGCTGCTGACGATCGCCTGCCTGCTCGCCGCGATCGGCGTCGTGACCAACTCCCCGGTCACCGTGGTCGGCGCCATGGTGGTCGGCCCGGAGTTCGGCCCGCTCGCGGCGCTCGCCGTCGGTCTCGTCGGACGGCGGACAGACCTGACGGGACGGGCGCTGCGTGCTCTCGGCCTCGGCTTCCCGCTCGCGCTCGTCGTCACCGCCGGGGCCGCCGTGCTCGCCGAGGCCGCCGGTCTCGTCAGCCTCAGCCCGCTGGAGAGCGCCGACCAGGTCGACTTCATCTACCAGGTCGGACCGTTCTCGCTCATCGTCGCGCTGCTCGCCGGCGCAGCGGGGATGCTCGCGATGACCTCGGCGAAGTCGGCCGCCCTGGTGGGCGTGTTCATCTCGGTGACCACCGTGCCCGCCGCGGGCTACGCAGCGGTCGCCGCGACCCTCTCGGACTGGCCGCGCTGCCTGTCCTCGCTCGCGCAGCTGGCGGTCAACCTCGTCGGGATCGTGGCGGCGGCCGCCGCGGTCCTGCTGCTGCGCACCCGGACCTACCGTCGACGTGGACTCGGCCGACGGCTCTCGGAGGGCTGAGCACCGGGTACAGCAGTGGCGTGCCGCTCCTCGTCGCCCACGCCGCCGCCGTCTGGTTCTGCGTCGGGCTCGTGTGGGTGGTCCAGGTGCTGGTCTACCCCGGCTTCGCCGGCATCGACCGGTCCGCGTGGACGGACTGGCACGACCGGCACACGCGCCTGATGTCGTGGACGGTCTCCGCGCCGTGGGCGGTGCAGGGCGTCACCTGTGCGGTGCTGCTCGTGTGGCGGCCCGACGGCGTGCCGTTCTGGGCGGCCGCCCTGGCCGGGGTGTGCGGCGCCGCGACCGTGGCGGTCACGGTGCTCGTGTCGGTCCCCTGCCACCAGCGGCTGTCGGCCGGGTACGACGACGAGGTGCTCGCGCGGCTGGTCCGCACGAACTGGTACCGCGTCGTCGCGTGGACCGCCGGTGGCGTCGTCGCGATCGGGATGGTCCTCGCGGCAGCGGGTTAGGGTCCCCGCATGCGGCGGACGGTGCTGGTCCTCCTGGCCCTGCTGGGTGTCCTGACGGCGTGCTCGTCGGGCGGCTCCCCCACCGGCGCCCCCGCCGGCACTCCCAACGGCACTCCCACCGACCGGATCGTGGCGACCCACGAGCTGCGCGTCTGCTCGACGGGCGACTACCGCCCGTTGACCTACCGGGACGCGTCCGGCACGTGGTCGGGCATCGACGTCGACATGGCCCGTGACCTGGCGACCCGGCTCGGCGCGCGGATGACCATGGTGCCGACGACCTGGTCGACCCTGCTCGACGACGTGACCGCCGGGCGGTGCGACCTCGCCGTCGGCGGTGTCTCGGTCACGGCCGACCGGGCGGCGCGGGCGACCTTCACCGTGCCGTACCTGCAGGACGGGAAGACGCCGATCGTCCGGTGCGCCGACCTCGGCCGGTTCTCGACGCTCGCGCAGATCGACCGGCCGGGCGTGCGGGTGGTGGTCAACCCGGGCGGGACCAACGAGCGCTTCGTGCGGGCGCGCCTGACGGCCGCGACGATCGTGCCCTACCCGGACAACAACACGATCCACGACACCGTCGCCGACGGCCGCACCGACCTGATGATCACCGACGCCATCGAGGCCCGGTGGCAGGCCGCGGCCCGTCCGGACGTGCTGTGCGCGGAGCACCCGGACTCCCCGTTCGACCGCTCGCAGAAGGCCTACCTGATCCCGCCGGGCGACCCGGCCTTCGTCGACACGGTGAACCGGTGGCTCACCGGCGCGCTCACCGACGGGACGTGGGCACGCGCGGCGAAGCCGTGGCTGGGGTGACTCAGGTCCGGCGGTAGCGGATGTGCGTGCTCAGCGGCGAGTGCAGGACCTCGACGGGTGCGAAGGGGAACTCCGTCACGTCGTCGAAGAGCCGCTCCCCCGACCCGAGCAGGACGGGCGCGATGTCGAGGGTGAACTCGTCGATCACCCCCGCGCGCAGGGCCTGCCGCACGGTGGACGCGCCGCCCGCGATGTCGACGCCCCGGTCGCCGGCCACCTCCCGGGCCTGCGCGTAGGCGGCGTCGAACCCCTCGGTGACGAAGTGGAACGTCGTCCCCCCGGCCATCTCGATGGGCTCGTGGGCGTGATGGGTCAGCACGAACACCGGCGCGTGGTACGGCGGCTCGTCGCCCCACCAGCCGCGCCAGTCCTCGTCCCACTCCCCCCGCACGGGCCCGAACATGTTCCGGCCCATCACGTAGGCCCCGCGCGGGCGCATCAGCCAGCCGGTGGCGGTCCGGTCCTCCTCCGTCGCCCGCGGGTCGCCGATGTGCCACCGATGTACCTCGATCCCGCCCTTCCCCAGCGGGTCGTCGCGGCTCTGGTCCGGCCCGGCGGCGAAGCCGTCCACCGAGACCGACATGTGGCAGGTCGTGTCCGACACGGGAGCCCCTTCGATGAGGGGTTGCATTGTGCAACCGGTCGGGACCGTAGCAGGGATCGGGGCGATCGGGACGGCGAACGGGGTCTCGTCGAGGTGGCGTCCATGGGTCGTGACGGGAACCCGCAGGACGCAGGAACGCCATCTCGATCCGACGCGCTCCTCATCGTCCGACGGACACGGTCGAGGCCGGGACCGACGCCCGGCTCAGCGCTTCCGGCTCCCGACGGCGGCCCGCGCGGGGTCGAGCAGGACCTCCTCGTCGAAGAGGCCCCCACCTGTCGTCGGGAAGGAGACCGTCAACGGGCCGACCCGCAGCGTGCCCGAGCCGAGGACCGCGAAGCGCACGCCGGCCCGGCCGCGCAGCAGGGCGTGCGCGCCCGGGGCGAGCACGGCGTCCATCCAGCCGCAGGGGGCGGCGGGGCGGCGGCCGCCGAGCAGGACCGGGCCGTCGCCGGAGTCCAGGCACACGTCGGTGCCGCGCAGCCGCTCCACGTCGAGGCCGCGCGTGACCACGGTCCGGCGGAGCAGCACCGGGTCGAACGGCGGGACGCCCAGCTCGGCCGCGACGGACTCGATCGCCTCCGCGGCCACGATCGTCAGCGCGGCGTCGCGGTGGGCGGGCCGACCGGAGTAGCGGTCGCCGACGACCCCGAACCCGGCCCGCAGCTCGATCGACGCCGGCGTCGCGGTGTCCACCCGGGCCGGGCCGTCGGACGGGCGCCCGAGGTAGGCGTGCTCCCTCGACACCGCGAGCCGGACGATCTCCACGGTCCCGATTGTGCCGTTCGACGATTGGTCCGGACCTCTTGCTTCACACGGAACAGAGGTCTATACCTCCTCCGTGGCGGTGACACGATCGACGGAGGTGGGCGCCAAGGTCGCCGCACTGTGCGCCGAACTCGGCCCCGGAGCCATGCTGCCAGGCGAGCGGGACCTGTCCACCCGGTTCGGGGTGTCCCGGGCGACCGTCCGCAAGGCCCTCGAGGAACTCATGGCCCGCCGGATCGTCGAGCGCCGCCACGGCGCGGGCACCTTCGTGCGCCGACCCGCGGTCGCGCAGCCGCTCATGGCCACCTCGTTCGGCGACGACATGCGGCGCCGCGGGCTGGAGCCGTCCTCCCGACTGCTGTGGTCGGACACCGTCGTCGCCGACACCGACCTCGCCGCCCGCCTCGAGATGCCCGGCGGCGAGCCCGTCCTGCGGGTGTGCCGGGTGCGCCTCGCCGACGGCGAGCCCATGACCCTCGAGACCCTCCACGTCCCGTCGTCCCGCGTGCCGGGGCTGACCGGCGACGACCTCGACGGCCCCTCCTCCTACTACGAGCTCCTCGCCGAGCGCTTCGACCGCCGGATCCGCTCGGGCACGCAGTCGGTCGCGCCCGTGGTGCTCGCGACGCGGGACGCCGAGCTGCTCGGGGTGCCGGCCGGCTCCCCCGCGCTGCATTTCGTGCGGACCTCGCGCGACCACCGCGGGGAGATCGTCGAGCGCGTCGAGTCCTACGCCCGCGGCGACCGCTACCTCATCGAGATGGACATCATCCCGCCCGGCGACGCGACCGCGGGCGCCGCGGTGCTCTCCGGCGCGGTGGTCCCGTGACGGTGGTGGCGGTCGATCTCGGCCGCTCGGGCGCCCGGGTCGCCGTCGACGGTGCCCGGTCCGTCCTGACGACGGGGGCGGGGCTCGGCGAGGGCGCCCCTGCGGTCGCCGCGGTGCTGCGCCGCGCCGTCGCTCCGGTCCCCCGCGCGGCGTGGACCCTCGCCGTGGGCGTCCCCGGCGCGCTGACGCTGCCCGCCGCGGCGGCCGAGCTCGCCGGGCTCCTGACGACGGGGTGGGACGGACCGGCCCCCGACTCGGTCGCCGTGACCTCCGACGTCGTCGCCTGGCACGTCGGCGCGTTCGGCGGCCACGACCCGGGCGTGGTGCTGGCGGTCGGGACGGGTGCGGTCGCGCTGGGGGTGGACCCGGCGGGGACGGTGCGCCGGGCGGACGGCCACGGGCTGCTGCTCGGGGACGCGGGCAGTGGCGCCGCGATCGGGCAGCAGGGGCTGCGGGCGGCGCTGCGGGCGCTCGACGGGGCCGGGCCCGCGACCGCGCTCACCGGACCGGCCCGCGAGGTGCTCGCCGGACGTCCCGCCTCCCCCGCCGCGTTCGCGACGTTCGCGCCGGCGGTGATCGCAGCGGCCGACGCGGGTGACGCGGTGGCCGGACGGATCGTCGAGGAGGCGGTGGCGGAGCTGGTGGCGACCGCCCGGGCGGCTCACGGTGGGGATGTCCTGCCACCGGAAGGCGTGGCCCTGGTCGGCGGGCTGGCCCCGTCCCTGGCCGACCGCCTCCGGGCCGCCGGCCTGCCCCTGCGCGACCCACGCGGCGACGCTCTCGACGGGCTGACCACCCTCGCGGCGGACACCGGCACCGCGCACGAGGCGAGCGTGACCCGTCGTCGGGACAGGGCACCGGCGACCGGGCCCGCGGCCGACACGGACCGCCTCCCCACCGAGGGCGTCCGCCCCGGGTCCGAGGAGCTCGACGCCCTGCCGACCCCGGACCTCGTCGCCCAGCTCGTCGACGGGCAGGCGGCAGCTCCGGGAGCGGTCGCCGCGATGACCGACCCGCTCGCCCGGGCCGCGGAGCTGCTGGGCGCGGCGTTCCGGCGGGGCGGACGCCTCGTCTACACCGGGGCGGGTACGTCCGGGCGGCTGGCGATGCAGGACGCCGCGGAGCTGCCGCCGACGTTCGGGCTCGACCCCTCGCGGGCGATCGCGCTGCTGGCCGGCGGGCGCGACGCGGCCGACGCGGCGGTCGAGGGCGCCGAGGACGACGACGGGGCGGGGCGCGTCGACGTCGAGGACGCGGAGGTCGGCCCGGACGACGTCGTCGTGGGCGTCGCGGCCTCCGGGCGCACCCCCTACGTGCTCGGTGCGCTGGCCGCCGCCCGGGCGCGCGGGGCGACCACCGTCGCCGTCGTGAACGCGACCGGGAGCCCGGTGGCCGCGCTCGCGGACGTGGCGGTCGAGCTGGTGACCGGCCCCGAGGTGCTCGCCGGCTCGACGCGCCTGGCCGCGGGGACGGCACAGAAGATCGCCCTGAACACGCTGACCACCGCCGCGATGGTGCGGGCGGGCGCGACCTACGGGCCGTGGATGGTCGGGGTGCGCGTGACCAACGCGAAGCTCCGCCGCCGCGCCGAGCGCATCGTGCGGGACGCCGCCGGGGTGGACGACGACACGGCACGGGCGGCCCTCACGGCGGCGGGGGACGACGTCGCCGCCGCGGTCGTGGCCCTGCTCGCGGGCCTGGACTCCCCCGGGGCGCGCGAGCGGTTGGCAACGGCGGGGTCGGTGCGGGCGGCGGTCGATCCGGCGGTGGTCGGCCGGTGATCGTCGTGGGGATGCTGTCGGGGACCTCGGCGGACGGGCTGGACGTCGCGGTGTGCGAGATCGAGGTCGGGCCGACGACGACGCTCGCCGTCCGCCGGCACGAGGCCGTGCCGTGGCCGGACGGCCTGCAGGAGCGCCTGCTCGCGGTGCTGCCACCGGCCAGGACGACGGTCGGCGAGATCGCAGCGCTGGACCACGCGATCGGCCGGGTCGCCGCCGACGCGGCGACCGGACACGACGCGGACCTCGTCGCGTGGCTCGGACAGACCGTGTTCCACGGCATCTCCGGCGGCCGCGCGACCGGCGGGCTGCAGCTCGGGCAGCCCGCGTGGATCGCCGAGGCGACGGGACTGCCGGTGGTCAGCGACCTCCGCTCCACCGACATCGCCGCGGGCGGGCACGGCGCGCCCCTCGCGAGCACCCTCGACGCACTGTGGCTCGCGGGAGACGCAGCGCAGCGGAGCTCGACCCGTCAGGGCGGCCCGGACACCCGGATCGCGCTGAACCTCGGCGGGATCGCCAACGTGACCGTGGTCGCGCCGATCGACCCCTCCACCCCGCGTGAGGGGAACCCTCGCACCACGAGAGCGCTCGCATCCTCCCCTCACGTCACCGCCTTCGACACCGGCCCGGCCAACTGCTGGCTCGACGTCGTGGCGCAGCGGGCCACCGGCACCGCCTACGACGTCGACGGGGCGCTGGCAGCGAGCGGGGTCGTGGACGACGGGTTGCTGCGCCACCTCCTCGCCGAGCCCTACTACGCCGCACCCCCGCCCAAGACCACCGGCCGCGAACGGTTCACCGCCCCCGCGCTCGACGCCGCCGTCGCCCACGCCGCCCCCGGGATCGCGGACGCCGACCTCGCCGCCACCCTCGTCGCGCTGACCGCCCGCACGGTCGCGGACGCGTGCCGCGCGCACGGTGCGGTCGAGGTGGTGGGCTCCGGCGGCGGCATGACCAACCCGACCCTGCGCGCGGCGCTCGCCGCCGAGCTCGACCCGGTCCCGCTCGTGCCCGCCGACGACCGCGGCCTGCCCGCCGGCGCCAAGGAGGCCGTGCTGACCGCCCTCCTCGGCGCCCTGACCTGGCACGGCGTCCCCGGGGTCCTGCCCGGCGCCACCGGCTCGACCACCCCCCGCGTCCTCGGCCGGATCAGTCCCGGGCACCGGCCGCTGCGCCTGCCGGAGCCGGTCGCGGCCGTCCACCGCCTGGAGATCCGATGAGGCTCGGCGTGTCGGCCGCTCTGGTCGGTGGGGTGCTGCACCGCGGCGACGTGTCGGTGGTCGACGGGCGGGTCGACGCGGTCGGCCTGCCCCCTGCGCGCGGTGGGGCGGTCGCCGTGCCGGGCCTCGTGGACGTGCAGTGCAACGGCTACGCGGGGGTCGACCTCACCGCGGTCGGCGACGTCGACGAGGTGCACGCGTTCCGGGCCGCGCTGGCGCGCGACGGCGTCACGGCGGTGGCGCCGACCGTCATCACCGCCGCCCCCGACACCACCACCCACGCCCTGCGCGTCCTCGACGCCGCCCGCCCGGCCCCGCACGGCGCGCGCCTGCTCGGCGCGCACGTCGAGGGGCCGTTCCTCGCCCCGGCGCGGCGCGGGACCCACCCGCCCGAGTTCCTCCGCCCCCCCGACCCGGCGTCGTTCCAGGCCTTCCTGACGGCGGGTGCGGTCGCCCTCACCACGCTCGCGCCGGAGCTCGACGGGGCGGGCGCCGTGCTCGGGACCGCCCTGCGCGCGGGGGTGACGGTCATGGCCGGGCACAGCGACGCCACCGCCGCCGACGCGCACGCCGGGTTCGACGCCGGGATCGCCGGCGCCACCCACCTGTTCAACGCGATGTCGGGGTTCGACCACCGCTCCCCCGGTCTCGCCGCCGCGGCCCTCGCCCACCCCGGCGTCGTCGTCACGGTCATCGCCGACGGCCACCACCTCGACCCCGACGTGCTCCGCGTGATCGCCGCGGCCGCCCCGGGCCGCTGGGCGCTCATCACCGACGCGACGGCCGCCGCCGGGCTCGACCGGGCCGACGGCACCTTCCGGCTCGGCGACGTCGAGCTCACCCTCGCCGACGGCGCCGTGCGCAACCCCGACGGGACGCTCGCCGGCAGCGCCGCCACCCTCGCGGGCTGTGTGCGCGTCGCGGTCGGGGCCGGGATCGACCTCGCCGACGCCCTCGTCGCGGCCACCGCAACCCCGGCCCGGCTCGTCGGCGCCGCCCACCGCCCCCACCCCGACCTCGGCGCGCTCCGGCCGGGGGGTGTCGCCGACGTGACCGTCCTCGACGACGCCCTCGCCGTCACCCGCGTGCTCCTCGACGGCGTGGAGGTCGCGCCGTGAGGTCCGGGACCACGAGACACGGATAGGAGCCGGGATGCACGACATCGTCAACCTGGCCGTCATCGTCGCCTACCTCGTGGCGATCGCGGTGATCGGACTGAAGCTCTCCGGGCGGCAGCGCTCGGCCACGGACTACTTCACCGGCGAGCGGTCCCTGCCGTGGTGGGCCGTGATGTTCTCGATCGTCGCGACCGAGACCTCCACCCTCACCGTCATCAGCGTGCCCGGGGTGGCCTACGGCGGCTCGTTCTCCTACGTCGAGCTCGCGGTCGGCTACCTGATCGGCCGCACCCTCGTGGCGTTCGTCCTCATGCCGCTGTACTTCCGCGGCGACTTCGTCTCGGCCTACCAGTACCTGGGCCTGCGGTTCGGCCGGCACACCCAGGGGCTCGCGTCGCTGACGTTCCTCGTCACGCGGTTGCTCGCCGAGGGCGTGCGCCTGTTCGCGGGGGCCATCCCCATCAAGCTGCTGCTCACCGAGTTCGGGCTCGACGTGAACTACTTCGTCATCGTCCTCGTGATCACGGCGGTGACCGTGGCCTACACCTACGTCGGCGGGATGAAGGCCGTCGTCTGGACCGACTTCCTGCAGATGGGCCTCTACGTCGCGGGCGCGATCGTCTGCGTGGTCGTGCTCGCCACCCAGGTGGACGGCGCGGGCTGGGCGGCGGCCTGGGACGCCGGGAAGTTCACGGTCTTCCAGTTCGACGGACCGATCCTCAACAACCCGTACGCGTTCCTCACCGCCGTCATCGGCGGGGCGGTGCTCACCATGGGCTCGCACGGCTCCGACCAGCTGATCGTGCAGCGCGTGCTGTCGTGCCGGTCGCTGTCCGACGGGCGGAAGGCGATGATCGGCTCCGCCCTCGCGATCATGGTCCAGTTCGCGCTGTTCTCGCTGGTGGGCGCGCTGCTCTGGGCCCGCAACGGCGGGGCGTCGGTCACCTCGTTGGGGCTGTCGAGCACCGACGAGATCTTCCCGGCCTTCATTCTGAACGAGCTCCCGATGGGACTGTCCGGGCTGCTGGTGGCGGGCATCCTCGCGGCCACGATGGGCTCGCTGTCCTCGGCGCTGAACTCGCTGTCGACCTCGACGCTGGCCGACCTGGGCCGCGCGTGGCTGGGCTGGCGCCCGGCGGAGGGGACGATGCTCCGGGTCGCCCGGTGGATGACCGGGGCCTGGGCGGTGATCATGGTGGCGTTCGCGTCGCTGTTCACCTCGTCGAAGGACCCGGTGGTGGTCCTCGGGCTCGCGATCGCGTCGTACGCCTACGGCGCGCTGCTCGGCGCCTTCCTGCTGGGCCTGCTGGTCCGGCGCGCGGACGGGGTGGCGGCCTTCACCGCCTTCGTCACCACGCTCGTGGTGACCCTGGTCGTCGCGCTCGGCGTCTCGATCGACGGCAAGGCGCTGGCCTTCCCCTGGTTCGTCGTCCTCGGGGTGGTGGTCACGCTCGTCGTCGGGGGCCTGATCTCGCTGGTGCGGCCGCGCCGCGACCCGGCGCCGACCGGCGAGCCGGAGCCCGCCGTGCCGGCGTGAGCGGGCTCAGTACGCGATCGACCCGGCCTGGCCGGCCTTGGCGGCGGCGAGGAACGCCTGCCACTCGGCGCGGCTGAGCGTGAGCGTGCCCTGCTCGGAGTGTCCGCCGTGGCGCAGCTGGACCTGTCCGCCGTCGAAGCGCCACTCCACCTTGCTGGGGCCGCCGCTCGAGAAGGTGCTCGACTGCCAACGCTGACCCTGCACGTTCACTGCTGACCACTCCGGCCGTGTCGGAAACATGAACGTAACAAGGGTACGCGAAAGCGGCACGGCCCTCGACCTTCACCCGATCGGGGCGCCGCGCTCCATCGCCTCGCGCCACCGGGTGAGCAGGTCGAGCGCGAACGCGCGCTGCTCCGTGGTCCCCGAGCCGCCGGTGACCGCGATCGAGCTGCCGGTCTACCCGGTGTTCGGGCGGAAGTCCGCGACGGAGCTGTCGAACTCGGCGTAGGCGTCGTAGTCGAGGACCCGGTAGAGCTCGTCGCGGGTCTGCATCCGGTCCACGAGCCCGGCCTGGGTCCCCTCGGCGGCGAGCGCCGCGAGACCGTCGGCGATCGCGCCCATCGCCAGGCGAAGCAGGGTGACCGGGTAGATCACGGCGTCGACGCCGACGTCGGTGAGCTGCGCGACGGTGAGCAGCTCGCTGCGGCCGAACTCGGTCATGTTGGCCAGCAGGGGGACCTCGATCGCCGCGCGGAACCGTTCGAACTCCGCGGCGCCGGCCATGGCCTCGGCGAAGATCATGTCGGCGCCCGCGTCGACGTACCGGCGCGCCCGCTCGATCGCGGCGTCCAGACCCTCGACGGCGGCCGCGTCGGTGCGGGCGCAGAGCACGAAGTCGGGGTCACGGCGGGCGCCCACCGCGGCGGCGATCGTCCGCTCCATCGCCTCCGGCGGGCGGATGCGCTTGCCGGCGAGGTGCCCGCAGCGCTTCGGGTTCTCCTGGTCCTCGAGGTGGCACCCCGCGGCGCCCGCGTCCTCGAGGACCTGCACGGTGCGGGCCGCCGAGAGCGGCTCGCCGAACCCGGTGTCGGCGTCGACCAGCAGCGGGAGGTCGGTGACGCGGGCGACCTGCCCCGCCCGGCCCGCGACCTCGGTGAGGGTGGTCAGCCCGACGTCGGGCAGGGCGAGGTCGGCCGCGACCACCGCACCCGAGAGGTAGGCCCCCTCGAACCCCGCCTCCGCGATCAGGCGGGCCGCCAGCGGGTTCGGGGCACCGGGCAGGCGTTGCAGGGTGTCCGACGCCAGGCCCGCGCGGAACGCCCGCCGTCGCTGCGCGGGGGTCGTCGTCGTGTGCAGCACGGGATCCGACTACCCCGGCGCCGGCGCTGTCAGGCTGGACCGGTGACCGGCTCCACGGACCTCGCGCAGATGCTGGCGACGCTCGACGTCGTCGTCCGGGACGGAACGTTCGTCTACGCCACGGTGCCCGCCGGGCACCCGGCGACCGCGCGGGCCCACGCCGTGGTCGTCGAGGACGAGGGCGTCACGCTGGTCCTGCGGAGCACGGACGCCGAGGAGTTCGACGTGTCCGCCACGTTCGACGCGGCGTGGCTGACGCTGACGGTGCACTCCGCGCTCGAGGCGGTCGGGCTGACCGCGGCGTTCTCCCGCACGCTCGGCGACGCCGGGATCCCGTGCAACGTGCTCGCCGGGTTCCACCACGACCACCTGCTCGTGCCGGTCGACCACCGCGACCGCGCCCTCGCGGTGCTGCGGGCCCTGCGCGACGACGCGCGGGAACCACGCGGGGCCGGCGGGCGACCCGGCCGGTAGTCGTCCGGCGGGATCGCCCGTGTTCCCGTCCTCCCCGACCCGGGTCCGCACCGTCGTGTTCGCCGCCCCCGGTCGGTGTCCTCACGTCGGCCCGCCGTGCCCCACATCCACTCGCCGCGCGACGGGATCGCGGTGGGTGCTCACCCGCGCGGGGCGCACACCCCGCAGCGAGCTCACCACCGCGATCCCGTCGGCGCGCTCCAGGTCGGCGGGGTACAGGACCCGTTCGACGAGCTCGCCCCGGTCCACGAGGTCGGCCCGTCCCACGCCGGGCAGCGCGCCGCCGCCGAGCGGGGGCGTGTACCACCGGCCCCCGAGGCGCACCGCCAGCGACGCGATCGTCGTCTCGGTCACCTCACCGTCGGTGTTGACGAGGACGACGTCGTCGGCCTCCGGGCACGCGCGCCGGGCCGCGGCGAGCCGGCGCTCGTACGGGTCGCGGTCGGTGAGCTTGTGGTGCGGCCAGGACGCCCGGGCGTCGACGGGGTCGGAGAGCAACGGCGGGGCGAGGCGGACCGGGCGGCCGTCGTCGACCGGCAGGGCGGCGCACTGCACCTCGACCCGGCCGTCCCGGTGCAGCACCACCCGCACGCGGGCGTCCACCACGCCGGCGAGCTCCGCGTCGAGGACCGGCCGCACGGCGGTGGCGTCGAGCCCGAGGTACGCCGCGGAATCGGCGAGCCGGGCGAGGTGCCGGTCGAGGTGCACGGCGACGCCGTCGCGGACCGCGAAGGTCTCGAGGAGGCCGGCGCGGGATCCGCGGCGGGTGAGGACCGCGGCCTTCGCGCGCAGTTCGGCGTACTCGGCGGCCGCGTCGGAGTCCCACGTGACCCCGCCGCCGGTGCCGTAGACCGCGCGTCCCGTGGTGCGGTCGGCCACGACCGTCCGGATCGGCACGCTGAACTGCACGTCCGGCAGGCCGGTGCCGTGGCCGGGCGGCGCGACCCAGCCGACGGCGCCGCAGTAGACGCCGCGCGCGGAGTCCTCGAGCTCGGCGATCAGGCGCATCGTCGACCCCTTCGGCGCCCCCGTGACCGATCCGCACGGGAAGAGCGCCCGCAGCAGCGCCGTCACCCCGACGCCGGGTCGGGCCGTGGCGGTGACCTCGCTCGTCAGCTGCCACACGGTCTCGTAGCGCTCGGCGACGCACAGGGCCCCGGCCCGGACGGTGCCGTCGACCGCCACGCGCGCCACGTCGTTGCGCAGGAGGTCGACGATCATGACGTTCTCGGCGCGTTCCTTCGGGTCGCCGCGCAACCGCGCGACGACGACGTCGTCCTCGGCGGTGGTGCGCCCGCGCGCGGCCGTGCCCTTCATCGGCCGCAGCGTCAGACGATCGCCCTCGCGCCGGACGAACAGCTCCGGGCTCGCGCTGACCACCACGAAGCGCCCGAGGTCGAGCAGCGCGTGGTGCGCCCCGCGTTGGGCGTGGGCCAGGTCCGCGTAGAGCCCCGTGAGGTCGGGGTCGCCCACGAGGTCGAGCTCGCCGTCGACCCGGGTGGTGAGGTTGGTCTGGTAGGTCCGGCCCGCCGCGATGTGCTCGTGCACCAGGGCGACCCGGCGGGCGTGCGACGCGGCGTCCTCGCGCACGGTCCACCGCCCGGGCGCGGCGCCGGCCGGGGCCACCACCGGCACCTCCCACGGCGCCGTCGTGGTGAGCCCGAACCGGACCAGGGGCGGGCCGTCGGGGTCCGGTTCGCGGGTGACGAGGTGGGCATCGAGTCCGCCGGCGGCCTCGTAGGCGACGTGACCGTAGGCCCAGGCCCCGCGCGCGACGGCCGCGTCGAGGGCCTCCAGGACCGGGACCACCTCGTCCGGCCGGGTCGCGACGAGCAGGTCGTCCGGCGCGGCGAAGGCCAGGGCCCGCCCGGCCCGCAGGTCGTCGAAGCGGGCGCCGACGGCCGGGCGCGGCGTCACCGGTGGGGCCGCCGGACGGGGCCGACCAGCGCGCTGACCAGCACCACCGCGGTGGCCGGCGCCAGGACCAGCCACGGCGCGACGAAGGCGTACGTCCGTCCCTCCGCGAGCATCGCGCCCCACTCCGGCGTCGGCGGCTGCACACCGAGGCCCAGGAACGACAGGCCCGCCAGGGTCAGCATCGCGCCGACGAACCGGGCGGTGAACGCCTCGCGGAGCGGCGCCGCGATCGCGGGCAGCACGTGGACCCGCAGGATCCAGGTCGGCCCGGCGCCGAGCGAGCGGGCGGCGAGCACCCACTCCTCGGCCCGGGCCGCGACGGTGAGGCGGTGCGCCAGCCGCGCGAACGGCGCCCATCCCATCACCACGATCGCCAGGATGGCGGGTGCGAGCCCCGGGCCCAGCACCGCCGCCACCAGCAGGCCGACGAGCAGGGCCGGGAGCGCGACGACGAGGTCGACCACGGACTGCACGAGCGTCGCGACGATCCGCGCCCGCGTCCCGTCCAGCCACCCCGTCGCCAGCCCCAGCGCGGCCCCCAGGACCAGGCTCACCAGCACGGCCACGAGCCCGAGCCCGACGGTCCACCGGATGCCGCCCAGCACACGCACGAGGACGTCGCGGCCGAGCTGGTCGGTCCCGAGGAGGTGCCTTCCCGACGGCGGGTCGAGACGGTTCGCGAAGTCCGTCACGTCGATGGGCAGGTCGATCACGGCGACGACCAGCAGGGCACCCACCAGAGCGCACCGCACCGCGACGGCGGGCCTCACCGGAGTCTCGGGTCCAGGGCCCGCGACGCGACCTCGGTCGCCAGGGTCAGCAGCATCGCCGCCGCGACCACGACGACGAGCCCCGCCTGGACCGTCGGGAGGTCCCGGGAGCCGATGGCCTCGGCCAGCGTCCGTCCGAGCCCCGGGACGTCGAACACGACCTCGACCACCACCGCGCCGCCCAGCGTGCCGGCGAGGAACGGGCCGGCCTCCGCGAGCACGGCGGTGAGCGAGCGCGGGAGCACGTGGACCGCGAGCACCCGTCGTCGGGACAGGCCCTTGGCGACGGCGGTGGTGGTCGAGGGGTGCGCGAGGGCGACCCGGGTCTCGGCGCGCACGAGCCGGGCCGCGAGCGCCCCCGGGAAGAGCGCCAGCGTGAGCACCGGCAGGACCGCCCGGTCCGCGGTGCCCCATCCGAGGGCCGGCAGCCAGCCCGCCCACACCGCGAGCAGGAGCACGAGGGCCGGGCCGACCACGAACTCCGGCACCGCGAGGGCCGCCGCCCCGACGCGGTCGACGGCCCGGTCGGCCGTCCGCCCCGGTCGGTCCGCCGCGAGCACGCCGGCGGGGAGCGCGACCAGCACGGCGACGACGAGGGCCAGCAGCGCGAGCACGGCCGACACCCCGGCCGCGCCGAGGACCTGCGGGGCGACCGCGGCCCTCGTCGTGAAGGACCGCCCGAGGTCGCCGCGCAGCGCGCCCCCGAGCCACGCGAGGTACTGGTCGCGCAGCGGCCGGTCGAGCCCGAGTTCCGCCGCGAGCCGCGCCTCGGCCGCCGGGTCGGGCGCCGAGGCGAGGCTGCGCGACCGGATCACCGACCGGGTGACGTTCCCGCCCAGCAGCCGCGGCAGGCAGAACACGACCGCCGAGACGACGAGCAGGACCGGCGGGATCAGCAGGAGACGCCGGACGAGGAGTCCGGTCACCCGGCCGGCGCGAGCACCGGGAGCACCGGCCGGAGGTCGAGCGGGTCGGGCACGAAGCCGGTGACGCCCTTCTCGGCGGCGGTGTTGCGCGGGTGCACGATCGGCACCCCGACCGCGTCGGCGACCAGCATCCCCGCGGCCTGCCGGGAGAGCTCCGCCCGGGCTATGGGGTCGGACAGGGCGCCCAGCTGCGCCACCAGCGCGTCGAACGCCGGCGAGCAGTACCGGTCGATCGCGTACGACCCCCCGCAGGTGTAGTCCGAGGCCAGCGTGCCCGCGGCGTCCGGGAAGTCGGAGAGGTAGCTGCGCGAGTTCAGGAACATGTCGTAGCGGCCGGCGAGCACCTCGGGCTCCTGGGCGTCGTACTGCCCGACGGTGATCTCGGTGGTGATCCCGGCCGCCTGCAGCTGGCCGGCGATCGCCTGCGCGAGGACCGGGAGCTCCGGGCGGTTGGGGAAGGTCCACAGCCGGACCCGCAGCGGGTTCGCCGGCCCGTGGCCGGCCTGCGCGAGGAGCGCCTGCGCCCCGGCGACGTCGGCGGCGGGCGGGGCCTGGATCGAGCCGTAGGGCACGGCCGGGCCGAACAGGTCCGAGGCGGGCAGCGCGGATCCGCCGAGCACCTGGTCGGCGAGGACGGTGCGGTCGAGCGCGGCCGTGACGGCCTTCCGCACCCGGACGTCGGCGAACGGCGGGGCGGACTGGTTGAGCTGGAGCAGGATCGTGCGGGCCGAGGGGAACTCGGTGAAGGTCACCGCCGGGTCGGCCCGCAGCCCCGTCCGTGAGGTCTCGGGCAGGCCCTCCGCGAAGCCGACGTCGCCGGAGCGCAGGGCGAGCTCGCGGGTCTGCGGGTCGGTCACGTACCGGACGTCGACCCGGGCCGCCGTCGCCGGCTGGCCCCAGTAGCCGTCGTAGCGCTCGAGGGTCGCACCCTCGGTGCCCCGGACCTCCGTCATCCGCAGCGGCCCGGTGGCCGTGCCCACCGGCGACGGCTGCTGTCCCGTGGCGTAGGCGGCGGGCGAGAGAATCGAGGTGGTGCCCGAGCTCAGGCGCAGCGGCAGCACCGGGTCGGGCGCCGTGGTGGTGGCGCGGACCGTCATCGGACCCTCGGCCGCCACCCGGAGGCCGATGTCGGTGATCGCACGCGGCGGGGCGGGGCGACCGAGGACGTAGGTCAGGGCCGTGACGACGGCGTTCGCGTCGAGCGGTACCCCGTCGTGGAACCGCACGCCCTCGCGCAGGGCGAAGCGCCACGAGGTGCCGTCCTGGGTCCAGTCCGTCGCGAGGCCGGGCACCGGACCGCCCTGCCGGTCGAGCGCGACCAGCGGCTCGGCGACGCCGAGCTTCGTCAACAACCCGCCGTCGTCGGCGTCGAAGGCGTAGCCCGCCCGCGGCGGGAACTGCAGGGCGACCGACACGGCTCCGTCGCCGGTCGAGGCTCCTCCCCCGCACCCGGTGAGCAGGAGGGCGAGCACGACGACGACCGGGGCCAGGGCTCTCACGGTCGGGCATCATCTCATCATCCGATGAAGTATTGCGGCAGGGTCTCGGTCACACTGGCCGGGTGCTGCGCCTCCTGGACGAGTTCGTCACCGGTTGGGTGGACGACCCGCTGGCCGGGTTCGCCGTCGGGACCTTCGGCGCGACCGCGGAGTTCCTGCACCCGCCGGGTGTCACCGTCACCGTCGAGCACGCCCCCGGACTCCACACCGCCGTGTGCGACGAGGGCGCCCTGCGGCTCGACCTGCAGCACGGCTGCCTGACCCCGCGCGCGTGGCGCCGCCCGGTCGGGGTGGACGACTGGACGCAGGCCGTCGCGCTCTGCCTGCCCGTCGACCACGCGGCGGGGCCGGGCCGCACGGCCGTGACCGTGCTCGGCGCGGACCCCGACCCGCTCGTCGCCCCCGGCACCCTGATCGACCTCGGCCTCGGCGTCCCGCACCTCGAGGCCTGCATCCGCACGGACGACCGCGCCCTGGTCGACCGCTGCGCGGAGACCTCCGTGCTCGACGGCGGGCTCGTCGGGGCGATCGTCGCCTCCGGGGCCACGCGGGTGTTCCGGACGGTGATCGCCCGGGTCGAGGTGTGCACGCCGATCCCGCCGCCCGACGGGGAGAGCCCGCTCGGGCCGCACACCCACCTGCTGCCCGACCTGCTCGCCCACCGGCGGACCCACGCCGCGACGGACCCGATCCCCGACGGCGAGCTCGCGGTCGCCTCGGTCTTCCCGCCGCACCCGCTCCGGGACGCCCTCGGACGGGCCCACCCCTGGTACGCCCCCGCCGACGCCGCGTTCGACGCCGCTCTGGAGGCCTTCGGTGACCCCGATGAGCTCGCGGCCACGCGCGCCGCCCTCGCGGGCGGGCCCGCCCCTGCCGTCGAGAACGCCGCGACGCGTCGCGGTCGGCGGGTGGGAGCGCTGCGGGCGCACCGGGCGTGAACGCCGGCGATCACGAGCGTGGTCCCGGGAACGCCTCGGCCGCGGCCCGCAGGACGGCCGCGACGTGGCCCGCCTCGGTGACGTCGCGCGGCGGGAAGAGCAGCGTGTAGCTGCGCGGGAGTCCGCCCCGGCCGGCGAGCGGGTGCACCACGCCCCAGCCCCGCTCCTGCACCGTGTCGAGATCAGCGGGTGGGAGGACGACGTGACAGCTGCCGTCGACGGGATGGACGTGGGCGATCTCGTCGGTGCTGCCCCACCAGAGCGCAGCGTGATGCCGTTCCCACCGGCTCGTCGCCATCTGCAGGGGCGGCCGGCGGGCCAGGTCCTCGAGGTGCCGCTGCAGACCGACGACGAGCTCGTCCGGCGCCTGCTGGTCGACCACCCGGTGCGGCACCGGGTGCGGCGCCACGGTCGGTCGGGGCGCCGCGCGCCGCGGGAGGTTCTCGACCTCCTCCGAGGGTGGTCCCTCCTGGCTCCGGGACGGCGCCGGCAGGAGGGCGACCCCGCGCAGGGCGGTCACGCACACCCATCCCCACGGCGTCGGGGGCAGCCCACCCTGTCCGAGGGCGCGCCACGCCCGGTAGTCCCGGCGCGCCCAGGCTCCGGCGACCAGGGCGCCGGCGAGCACAGCTGCGCTCGTCACGGGACCCGTCCCCGGACGCTGCGCCGAGGTCCACTCCTCCACGACCCGCGACCGTACGCAGACGATCATGGTCCGGCCCGGCTGGTGTAGGTGTGGCCGGTCGGGGTGGTGGTCTCGACGGTGTGCGGGTGGTCGCCGAGCCCGTCGTGGACGACCCGGTGGCGCCAGCCGGGCAGTTCCTTGTCCTGGTTGTGGCGCACGCAGCCGCCGCGGCCGTTCCCGAAACTGGTCGGCCCGCCGGCTTTGGAGCCCGTGATGTGGTCGATGTGGCGGATCGGGGCGGTGCAGAACGCCTCACGGCACCAGCCGTGGTCGCGCCAGGTGATCAGCTTGGTGAGGAACCCGTCGAACAGGCGCCGTTGGGACTCCCCGCCGATCAGGGTGCCGTGGGCGGGGTGGGTGAACAGTCGCCGCCACCACCGCCGCCCCTTCGACGAGCCGAGGATGTCCCGGACGATGCCGGCGGGGAGCGGCCCGTGTCCGATGAGTTCCCCGGTGCCCGCGTCCTGGAAGTCGGTGAGCGTGTCGAGGGGCAGGACGATCCCGACCTCGACGTTCACATCCTCCGCGCGGGCCTGTCCCGTCAATCGCTCCACCAAGGCGTCGGCGACGATCTGATCCCGGCTGCGGCCGTCGGTGTCACCGGTGGCGATCAACGAGTCGGCGTGTTTCCGCAGGGCGGCCAGGCACGCGACGCCCTGCTCGACCGGCAGCAACCCGGAGAGCACGCTCATGGTGTCCGGCGCCGGCCGCAGCGTGACCCGCCGATCCTTCCGCGCTGTGCGCGCTCGGGCGACGAACCCGGCCGGGTCGGCTTCGTAGGCCACCTTCTTGATCGCCGCTACCGCTTGCTTGCGGCTCACCTCCTCGAGCCCGGCCTCGGCGCACTGCTTGTCCACGAGAGCGCGGAGTTCCGGGTCGAGGTGGTCGGTCAGCGACACGATCTGCTCGGCGAGGTACTCGCTGATCCGCCCGGCCACCAACGCGGCCCGGGTGCAGGGCAGGTCGGTCGCCAGCGCCCGCGCGACGGACAGGCGTCGGTCGGCGACGTGCGGGGGGACGTGCGCGGCGAGGGCGATCTGGTCGGCGATCCCGCGGCCGAGTTTCTCCGGGTCCAGCGAGCCGTCGTTGATGTGATCGATCTGTGCTTCGACCTGGGCGCGCCCGAAGGTGACCATCGCGGTGTGCTGGGCGGCGGCGACGGTGGAGCGCAGCTGTTCGAGGACCGCGATCCGATCCACGCACCCGGCGCCCTGATCGCCAAGAGCGGGCTCGGTGGGCAGCGAGGCGAGCTCGACCAGGCGGGCGTGGATCGCGGTCAGCTCGGCGCTGACCGCGTCCACCCCCTGGTTCGAACTCATGTTCGCAAGCTAGCAGCGACCCCCGACAATCACGGCCGTCGTGGAGGCCCTCACCTGAGACGACGCGGCGAACCTGTCACTGGACGCCAGCAACGACGCTTTCCTGCCACCCGGGAAGCGGGCCACCCGGGAGGCGGGCACGCGTCAGGAGCCCGGTGTGGCCAGCCCGCCCGCCTCCGGCGTCCCGGGAACGGCGATGCCCGCCGGCGCGGCGGAGGACGCCCCGGCCGTCGAGCCACCGACCGCGGGCACGAACGACCCGGCGCGGTAGTAGACCCACGTGTCGCCCGGACGGTGCCCGGTGCAGCCGGTGTCGGGCACCCGCACCGCCGCCGTGGACACGCAGACCTCGCTCGTGTCGGCGTCGCGCTGGAGCACGGCCGAGACCACGAAGAGCACGACGATCGCGCCGAGGCCGACCCAGACGGTGACGACGAAGCCCCCGCCGGCCTCCCGGATGCGCTCCCACGACGTCACGGGAGCTCAGTCTGCCGGACGGCCGACCGGTGGCAGGCTGGTGGCGCACACGAGGGGGAGGAAATCGGCGTGGCCGGACGCGTGACGAGTGACCTGTTGTTGGTGGGCAGTCTGCCCACGCCGTCCGCGGAGGAGGCGTTCCGGGCCGGCGCCGGTTTCGTCGGGCACCTCGTCCCCGCCCTTCCCGACGGCGAGGCGGGTCCGCTCGGGGCGTGGGTGGGCTTCGACCGGACACAGCTGCTCGAACCGCACCCCGATCTCGAGGTGCTCGCCCCCACCGGCTCCCCCACCGGCCGGGCGCGGCACGCCTACGACACCGCGCGGCTGACCGTGCGCGACGGCGTCGACGCTATCCGCTTCGACGCGTGGCCCCGCGTGCCGGTGATGCTCGAGTCGTACGCCGTGTTCCGCCGTCTGCGCGACGAGGGCGTGATCCCGGCCGGCCGGCGGTTCCAGGTCAACTTCCCGTTCCCGTCGAGCGTGTTCACGGCGGCCTTCAAGGACCACTACGCCCGCGACTGGGCGGTCGTCGGGCCGGCCCTGGAGGATCTGACGCGGCGGTCGATCGACGAGGTGCTCGCCACGGTCCCGGCGGACGACCTGGCCCTGCAGTTCGACGCGGCGTACGAGGTGCTCGACAACGAGCAGGTCCTCGGCTGGACCGAGGGCGGGCCGGACGGCGCGTGGGACCGCTTCGCCGGGCCGTGGTCGCGGCTCGCGGCGCACGTGCCCGCCGACGTCCTGCTCGGGCTGCACCTCTGTTACGGCACGTTCCCGGAGTGGCCGATGTTCGAGGCCCGGGACATGGGCCTGCTCGTGCGGATGGCGAATCACGCCGCCACGCACGCCGGGCGGCCGCTGGACTGGCTGCACCTCGCCGGGCCCCGCTACCTGCGCAGCGAGGACGCGTCGTTCTTCGCGCCGCTCGCCGACCTGCGGGTGCCGGAGACGCGGGTCTTCCTGGGCATCGTCCTGCCGCTCGACGGCGAGCTCGGGCTGCGCCGCCGGCACGCCACCGCGTCGCGGTTCCTCGACGACTTCGGGGTCGCGATGTACTGCGGCTTCGGGCGCCAGCCGGGCCAGGACCCGGCCGAGACGCTGCGCGAGCATGCCGCGGTGGTGAGGGACGTGCTCGGACGATCCTGAGCCGAGCAGGTCGGCCCTCGGCGCGGTCCCGTCAGTTCGCGCTCACTCCACGGTGATCGTCAGGAACGAGCGGCTCTCCCGCCCCAGGGAGTCCACGGCGGTGTAGGAGACCTGGTCCAGCTGCGGGGCGTCAGGGTCCGGACGCGACGAGGCGTCCTTGAGCACGTAGGTGTAGCTGCCGTCGCGGTTGATCGTGGTGGTGCCGTACGTCCCTTCGACCTCCGTGGGGTTCTTCACCGTGAGGGGGTTGTCCGCGGTGTTGGGGGTGTCGTTGCTCAGGACGTTGCCCGTCGCGAGGGGACGGTCGTCGGACACCGTTGCGACGTCGGGGTTCGCCTTCGGCGCGGGGGGCTGCACCGTGATCGACACGGAGGCAGGGGCGCTGGCGCTCCGGCCGTCGCTCGCGGTGTAGGTGAAGCTGTCCGCGCCGGCGTAGCCCTGCTGCGGCGTGTACGTGAACGACCCGTCAACGTTGAACACGAGCGTCCCGCGCGTCGGCGGCGCGGACACGCTCGCCGTGAGCGGGTCGCCGTCGGGGTCGTTGTCGTTGGCCAGCACGCCGGGAGCGGCGACGGTCAGCGCCGTGTCGTTCGGGGTGCTGTAGCTGTCGCCCTGCGCCCTCGGCGCCTGGTTGACGGGCGGGGTCGTGGTGGTCGTCGTCGGGGTGGTCGTCGTCGGGGGCGTCGTCGGGGTGCTCCCGGCGACGACGAGGTTGCCGTTGGAGACGGTGCCCTGGACGGTCCGGCCGTCGACGGTCGCGCTGACGGTGTCCCGGCCGGCACCGTTCGGGTTGGCGCGGTCGGCGACGACGGCGCGGAAGGCGACGTTCTGCCCGCGCGACGTGCGGACCGTGCCGACGACCGTGGCGCTGTCGGACGCCGTGCCCGCGCCCCGGGTGACCGAGGAGATGCCGGTGCACGACGCGGCGAGCCCGGGGCCGCTGACGGCGCAACGACCGGTCCCGCCGGCGGCGGTGCCGCGGACGTCGAGGCTGAGGTTGTAGGTCTGCCCGGCCGAGCGGAACTGGGCGGCCCCGGAGACGGTCACCGTCGGGGCGGTGCTCTGCGCAGGCGCCGCGGTGGCGACGACCGCTCCTCCCACCAGCAGCGCCGTGGCGAGCACACCCGCCGATCCCGCTGCCACCATCGACCGACGATCCATCACGAAACCCACGAACGCTCCTGTCACCACGACCTCGACGGCACGAATCGGACGGGACGTTAACGATCAGGCCGCAGCGGCACCCTGGGGAAAATTCCTAGGTCCTGGCGCGAGGTGGATCGGGACGCCGGCCGCTCCCGACCCGGAACGCACGAACGGCACCCCCGCCGCCCCGAGAGGCGCGAGGGTGCCGTTCGATCACCGCGAGGACCTCAGGCTGCGACGGGCTCCTGCGCCGCGCGGCGCGCGTCGGCCTCGGCGGCCGGCGTGCTGGTCGCGTTCTCGCGGCGCAGCCCCTCCGACTCGTGGGCCTCCTGCTCGGCCGCGAACTTCTTGTTCGGCAGCGCGAGCCGCCAGATGGTGCGGATCGACTTCCAGAACTGCTTCGGGAACGGCCCGATGTTGTACGGGAGGTCGTACTTCGCGCAGATCTCCTTGACCCGCTCCGCGATCTCCGGGTACCGGTTCGACGGCAGGTCGGGGAACAGGTGGTGCTCGATCTGGTAGCCGAGCGAGCCGGACATGACGTGCATGAGCCGGTTGCCGGTGAAGTTCGCCGAGCCCAGCAGCTGGCGAAGGTACCACTCGCCCTGCGTCTCGTTCTCGAGCTGGTCCTCGGTGAACACCTCGGCGCCGTCGGGGAAGTGCCCGCAGAAGATGATGGCGTAGGACCACACGTTGCGGATGAGGTTCGCCGTCAGGTTCGCGGTGAGGGTCGTGATGAAGAACGGCCCGGTCAGCAGCGGGAAGAGGATGTAGTCCTTGCCCATCTGCTTGCGCATCTTGCGCCCGACCTGCTCGAGCTTGGCCTTGAACTCCTCCGGGTCCTGGATGTCCCGGCGCAGCAGGCCCTCGATGTCGAGGTCGTGGATCGCCACGCCGTGCTGGAACAGCAGCATCAGCAGCGTGTTGAAGACCGGCTGCCCGAGGTTGACCGGGTTCCACTTCTGGTCCGAGGTGACCCGCAGGATCTCGTAGCCGACGTCCTTGTCCTTGCCGAGGACGTTCGTGTACGTGTGGTGCAGGTAGTTGTGCGAGTGCTTCCACTGCTCGGCGGGGCAGACGTTGTCCCACTCCCAGGTGGCCGAGTGGATCTCGGGGTCGTTCATCCAGTCCCACTGGCCGTGCATGACGTTGTGGCCGATCTCCATGTTCTCGAGAATCTTGGCCACGCCCAGCAGGGCGGCGCCCGCCATCCAGAGCGGGGGCACGACGCTACCGAACAGAGCCGCACGGCCCGCGATCTCGATGCGGCGCTGGGTCTTGATGATCGACCGGATGTACTCCTCGTCGGCCGCACCGCGCGTCGCCTCGACGTCGCGGCGGATCTGGTCGAACTCCTCGCCGAGGGCCTCGACGTCGGCCTCGGTGAGGTGGGCGAATTCCTTGATGTCGGAGATGGCCATGGTGGTGGCTCCTCTCTTACAGGTCGACAGTGCAGTCACCGGAAGCGGCGGTGACGCAGGTCTGGACGGTGCGGGTGGACTGGTCGGTGTCGGCGACGCGCGACTCGGTGCCGTCGCGCAGGTCGCGGACCGCGCCGCTGCTCAGGGGCGCGACGCAGGTGTGGCAGATGCCCATGCGGCAGCCGAAGGGCATCGGGATGCCGGCCTGCTCGCCGGCCTGGAGGACGGTCGTGGCGCCGTCGGTCTCGACGGTGCGACCGCTGCGGGCGAACGTGATGGTCCCGCCCTCGGCGGAGCCGGAGAACGAGGCCGCGAACCGCTCGAGGTGCAGCGCGTCGGTGCGGCCCGCGTCGGCGAAGGACTTCTCGGCGTCGTCGAGCATCTCGGCGGGGCCGCAGGCCCAGGTCTGGCGCTCGCGCCAGTCCGGGACGACGTCGTCGAGCCCCGCGGGGAGCGCGAGGTGCCCCTCGGTGCGGGTGTGGCGCTGCACGATCCGCCACGACGGGTGGCGGCGGGCCAGCAGGTCGAGCTCGTCGGCGAACAGGGCCCGGTCGGCGTCGGGGGCGGAGTGCACGAGCACCACGTCCTCGCCCGCGTCCGGACGCCGGTCCAGCGACCGCAGCATCGCCATGACCGGGGTGATCCCGGAGCCCGCCGTCAGGAAGAGGACCTTCTCCGGCAGCGGGTCGGGCAGGACGAACTCGCCGGCCGGCGGGGCCAGGCGCACGACGGTCCCGGGCTCGACGCCGTTCACGAGGTGCTGCGAGGCGAACCCGTCCGGCATCGCGCGGACGGTGATCACGAGCCGCTTGCCGTCGCGGGCGGGCGGCGTGGTCAGCGAGTACGAGCGCCACACGAAGCGGCCGTCGATCGCGACCCCGATGCCGATGTACTGGCCGGCGGCGTGCGGGAAGTCCCAGCCCCAGCCGGGCTCGACGACGATCGTCGCCGCGTCCTCGGCCTCGGGGGTGACGCTGACGATACGGCCCCGCAGCTCTCGGGCGGACCACAGCGGGTTGATCAGGGTCAGGTAGTCGTCGGGGAGCAGCGGCGTGGTCAGGCGGGTCGCGAGGTCCCGCCAGCGCCGGGCGCGGCTCGAGAGTGCGGCCGTCACGGTGTCTCCTCTGCCTGGTGAATTGCTAGGTACCAGAAGTACCGGACACCTGAGGTTACCGCTACCCGCGGTACCGAAAACACGGCACGATCCGGCTCACAGTCGCGTCTGTGCGCCCGGTCACCCGGCTCCGAGCCCGGTAATTAGTTCCCGACGACGGGCTCCCACGGCCTGCTCCCCCTCGGTTGACTCGATCTCGACCGACTCGTGAGGAGAACCCGTGACGCTCGTGGATCTGGTGGTGCTCGCCGTCGTCGCCCTCGCCGCCTGGCGCGGCTGGCGGCGGGGCGGGACGTCCCTGGTGCTCTCCCTGGCCGGGGCCGTCCTCGGGGTGATCGCGGGTGCCGCGATCGCCGGGTGGTGGGACGCCGCGTCCACCCCGTTGCTGATCGCCTGCGTGCTGGTGGCCGGGCTGATCGGCCTGGGCCTCGGGCGTCGGCTCGCCGACACCCTCGCCGCACGCGCCGGGGGCCGCTACGCGCGGCCGGTGCTCGTCGACCGCATCGTCGGGGTGGTGGCGCACGGCGGGCTGGCGCTGGTGGTCTGCGTCCTGGCCGGCGCGGCCGCGATGGCGGTCGGCCCGGCGTGGGCCTCGCGGGCCGCCGAGGGCAGCGGGGTCCTGACGACGGCCGCCGACCACCTCCCCACCCCCGCGCAGGTCGCGGGCCAGGTGCCGGGGCTGGAGCGGGTCACCGCCATCGGGGCGGACCGATGACCAGGACGAAGCTCGTCACCGGCGGCGTCCTCGCGGGCGTGCTGCTCCTGTGGTGGACCACCGGCTCGCTGCTGGTCGCGGTGCTGATCGTCGTCCTGGTGGCGCTCGCCGCGGGGCTCGTCGTCGTGGTCGCGGCCTGGGCGCGTCCGCGTCCGGAGCCGCTCGCCACTCCCCCGTCCACCACCGCGACCGTCGACCTGGCGGCGGCCCCGTCCGGGGGCGCCCCGGTCCGCCGTGTCCTGCGCACGCTGCTGGCCCGGCCGTGGGTGCACGGCGACGGCCTGCTGCGGGTCACCGCGGAGCGCCTCGACGGCGACGACGCCCTGGTGTGGACCCCGCGCGGGCAGCAGGTGGCCGCACCGCACCTCTGGGTGGAGTGGAACCCCGTCGACGGCGCCGAGATCGCCGGACGGCGCCCGCTCGAGGCGCTCGCCCGCGAGCTCGCCGAGGGCTACGTCGAGCACGGCCGCGAGCGCGGGGTGCGCCGCCTGGCCGAGCGCACCTGGGTGCACCTCCTGGTCTCCGACGACGTGCCCCTCGGGCGCGCCGTCGTCACCGCGGCCTTCTCGGAGCCGCAACGGACGCCCGTCGCCGCCGCGTGTGCGGCGACGGCGACCCCTCTCGCCCCGGCGCGGGGAGCGGGAGGGGGATCGGCCCGGATCGGGACGGGTCGTGTCGGGGACGGCCGGGGCAGCGGTCCCGTCCCACCGGGGTCCGGGGGCGGGAGGCGCGCCCCCGGATTCCCGGTTCTCCCGGCGCCCCGGTCCGGTGGACGTGGCGAGCCGCTGACGTCCGTCGTCGGCGACGGGCCACGGCCGGCACGCGGGGGCGGCGCCCTCGCGGCGCTCGCCACCCGGGTCGGGGCGGTCCCCGCGGCGCTGCGCACGCTCGTCGTGCGGCGCACCGCGGCGGTGCTCGTCGTGGAGGACGCGGCGGGCGCGCGGCTGACCGACACCGAGCTGACGGGCGCGACCGAACTGGGCCGCGACCCCTCCGCGGGCCTCGTCGTCGAGCACCCCGGGGTGTCCTGGCGCCACCTGCGCCTCGCGCCCGATCGCACGGGCCGCTGGATCGCGACCGACCTCGGGTCCACCAACGGCACCCGCGTCGACGGGCGGCGCATCGAGGGCCCGACCCCGCTGCCGCCCGGGTCCGAGATCACGCTCGGCTCCGACGGTCCCCGGCTCCGCCTGCTCACCGCGGAGGGGACCGACCCGGCCCCGACCACCCAGGTCCTCGCCCGGGGATACTGACGCCGTGCGGCTGCCGGGCGTCGGGCGTCTCCCCCTGGGCGGGTTGGCGCTGCTCGACGTCCGCACCGAGCGGCGGCTCTCCGTGCCGTGGGGCGACACGGCCACCATCGGGCGCAACGCCGCCGGCGACCGGCACGTCCACGTCGACGACGACCAGGTCTCCCGGGTCGCCGCGGAGATCGAGATCCGGGACGACGCCTACCTCGTGATCAACCGGCAGCGCCACGGCGGGCAGCTGACCCTCGTGGTACCCGGCGTCGCCGGTCAGGACCGGATCCGTGCCGGCAACGGTCTGCTCGTCCGCGACTCGCGGGCCTCGCTCGGCCTCTGGCTGGCCGACGGACGCGAGGTGACGCTGGCACTGCTCGCGTTCGCCCCCACCGCCGCGGCGGCCGACCGCGACGACCTCACCGGCGGCCGGACCGTGAACGCCGAGCTGCCCACCGACGAGACGTGGTGGTCGGTGCTGGTCGCCGCGTGCGGGCCGACCCTCATCGCCGCCGCCCTGAGCCCGGACGGGACCGCGCGCGACGTTCACGGTGACGCCGACCAGATCGCGGGCTGGCACCGCACCTCGGGCCGGCCCGTCCCGAGCCCGAAGACGCAGAGCGAGGCCTTCCGGCACGCCCAGCGCTGGTTGCGCGGGGTGCGCCTGAACGACAAGACCCGCGGGTGGCGGGTGGCCGTCGTCGACCAGGTGATCGGCCTCCGGCTGGTGACCCTCGACGACGTCCGGCGGCTCTTCCCGGCCGAGGTCCCGACCCCCCTCGTTCCCCGGCCGTCCTGACGGTTCGCGCCGTGTCCTCTCGCCCCCCGGGGGTGTGAGGTCGTACGGTGCTCAATCGTGTCGCGTCACGCGACGTGAAGGGGGGCCGCGTCACCGTCCATACCGGACGGGTGACGTGCTGTACGCGTCGGACGGAGTGCGCGGTCGGTCTTCACCACCGAGGACGACTCCTCGTGACCGCCCGTACCGCCGTTCGGCGCCCTGGGGGAACGGGGACGAGATGACTGGGGACGACGACCGGAAGGCCGGGAGCGGCGAGACCGACGGGGCGGGGAGGGGCCGGGGGCGGCCCACGACGCCCGACCGGCTGCGGGGAGCACCGGGCTTCCTCGCACGCCGCCTCTACCAGGCGTACGCCGCCGCGTGGTTGCGGCACGTGGACACGACGCTCACCGGACCACAGTTCGCGGTGCTCACGGCGGTCCGCGAGTACCCGGAGGTCGACCAGGGGTCGCTGGCCGCCAGTGTGGCGCTCGACCGCTCGACCATGGCCGACGTGTGCAAGCGGCTCGAGGACCGGGCCCTGATCCGCCGGGACACCGCACCGTCCGACGGTCGGCGCAAGCTGCTGTCGATGACCGACCAGGGCTCCGCGCTCCTGGACGACGTCACCGCCAAGGTCGCCCGCCTCAACGCGGACCTCATGGGCGTGCCCGACGGCGCGGCCGACTCCGACGGCGAGCTCGCCGGCCTGCTCGGTGAGCTGGACCGGCTCTGCAGCCGCTGGGAGAAGGTGGCCGAGGGCTGACCGCGCCGGTCCGGCCGCGGCCGCACCGTCACGCGGCGCCCGCGCAGGCGGCCTCGCCGGGCGGTGGGCCGAGCGGGTCGGACGCGTCGACGTCGACGACGGCACCGGCCGCGGAGCGGAGCTCGCAGCGCACGACGGTGGCCGCGGGACGACCGGGCGGGCCCGCCACCCGCGCCCACAGCCAGTTGCCGTGCTCGTAGGGGACGGGCAGCACGACCGCCGGGCGCTGCGGGGACAGCTCGACCGGTGTGGCGTCGACCCCCTCCCCCTGCAGTCCGGAGGGGTTCCGCTGCCGGGTGTCGAACCAGACGGTCGTCGGCTCGTCGGTCTCCGCGGACACGGTCAGCGTCATCGCCGGTCGGGTGTCGGTACCGACGTCGGCGTCGGTGCGGATGCCGGTGGCGGGGGCGCACCCGGTCAGGAGACACACCCCGGCGCCGCACGTCGCGGCGAGCAGCCGCACGATCCTGGTCCCTGTCCTCGTCACCCGGGCCTCCGCCTCGCCGCCGTCGCCGTCGGTACGCCACGGTGCAGGCACATCGACGGCGGAGCATCGGCTCGGTGGGACACATCCGCGCGGCGGCCTTCCACCCACGGGGTCGGCACGGCGGCGCCCGGCACGCAGGCGGGAAGGGTCGACCGGGGCGCCGCCTCGTCGTGGTGACCCGGGCGTCCCGGTGGATCGCGGTCGGGGCGGCGCTACCGGCCGCGCGGCGCCGGGGAGGCGCTGCCGGAGCCGGCGGACCGGGCGAGCTCGGCCGCCTCGGCCTGCGCGACCTCCTGACGGTGTGCCCGCATCAACAGCAGACCGATGCCGCTGACCCCGGCGACCATCATGAGGATCACCGCCACGAGGTAGGGCAGCCAGCCGTTGCTCACGAGGGCGAAGGTCAGCACGTAGACGGCCGCCAGCGTCGAGAGCGGGAACGTGAGCCGGAACAGGAAGCGGTTCCGGTCGGTGTCCGGCGGGGGCCACGTGATCGCACCGGACAACCGGCCGAGGAGCTCCGCGAGCATGGGGTGACCGTACGCGGGCGTCCTCAGGCGCCGCGCGGGGCGTACATGATGACCGCGACGCCGGCCAGGCACAGCAGCGCGCCGAGCACGTCGAACCGGTCGGGCCGGTACCCGTCGAGCACCATCCCCCACGCCAGCGACCCGGCCACGAACACCCCGCCGTACGCGGCGAGCACCCGGCCGAACTCGGCGTCGGGCTGCAACGTGGCGACGAACCCGTAGGCCGCGAGCGACACGATCCCGATCGCGATCCACACCCAGCCGCGGCCCTCCCGCACGCCCTGCCAGACCGCCCACGCCCCGCCGATCTCGGCGACGGCGGCGAGCAGGAACAGCAGGATCGACCGGGTCGTCACGCCACGATCATCCGCGTCCGGGTCACCTGCCCCCGCTTCACCGCGGTCAGGGTCACGACGACGAGCTCGGTCGGCTTCCCGGTCGGCGGCCCGGGGAGCAGCCAGCTCAGCTCACGGTCGTGGGTGAAGGCGAAGACCTCCTCGTCCACCACTCGGAAGCGGTCGCCGGTGCGCGAGGTCCGGCGCACCGTGAGGTCCCCGGGGACGACGACCTGCTCGGCGACGAACCGCTCGATCTCGTCCGCCCCGGTGGCGCCGACCCCGGACGGCAGGACGTCGAACGTCGCGTCCTCGGCGAGCAGGTGCGCGACGGCGGCGCCGGCCCGGATCGCGGTGTGCAGCGCGTCGTGGACCCGCTCGACCGCGATCATGAGGTCCTGCACCGCCTTGGTCACGCCTCCACGGTGCGCGAGCGGCGTCCGGTGGGCAAGTTCATGACCCGGGAGGTCATCGCGCCCGTGCCGGGGCGCGACCAGGCTCGTCGTCATGAACGCATACGCGGTGGGCCTGCTCCACGACATCGACGCGAACGACGAGATCCTCGACTACCTGCGTCGCATCCAGGCGACGCTCGACCCGTACGGCGGCCGGTTCCTCGTCCACGGCGCGACGCCGGAGGTGCTCGAGGGTCCCTTCGACGGCGTGCTGGTGCTCATCGGTTTTCCCGACGTCTCCTCGGCGCGGGCCTGGTACGACTCCCCCGCCTACCGCGAGATCCTCCCGCTGCGCACGCGGAACACGCGCAGCGTCGCGTTCGTGCTGGAGGGATGCGGTCCGGACCACGACAGTGCGGCGATGGCCGACGAGATGGCGGCGGCGCGGTGAGCGCGGCCGGGTGACGGTGACCCGGGGCGGAGGCGCGGCCCCGGGTCGCCGAGTGTTCACCACGTGACGGGCAGGGCCTTCACGCCGCCGGTGAGGTGCTGGGTGCGCACGTCGATGTCGTCGAGGTCGACGGCGAGACGGAGACCGGGCAGGCGCGTCGCGAGCGTGCGGAACACGGTGCGCAGCTCGGTGCGGGCGAGGCTCGCACCGATGCAGAAGTGCCCGCCGTGGCCGAACCCGACGTGGGCGCGCTCCTCGCGCTCCGGCTCGAACTCCTCGGCGTCGGCGAACGCCTGCGGGTCCCGGTTGGCCGCGTTGATGGAGATGACCACCGCGTCGCCCTCGTGGATCGTCACGCCGGCGATCTCGACGTCCTGGTGGGCGTAGCGCACGAGCCCGAGGTCGCCAGGTGCCCCGAGGCGCATGATCTCCTCGACCACACGGTCGGTGCGGCCCTCGGGGTCCTCGACGAGGTAGTCCCACCGCTCCCGCTGGGTGAGCAGGAGGAGCACGCCCAGGCCGATCCGGTTGACCGTGGTCTCGTGCCCGGCGAACAGCAGGCCGACCGAGAGCCGGATCATCTCCTCGTAGTCGTAGGCGTCGTCCTCCTCCTGGGCGTGGACGAGGTCGGAGATGACGTCCTCGGCGGGCTGCGAGCGCTTCTGCTCCGCGAGCGCCGCCATGTACCGGCCGAAGTCCTCGCGCGCCCCGTGGGCGTCGGCGGCCGGGTCGAAGGTCGCCATGCGGTCGGAGAGGTCGCGGAAGTACTCCGAGTCGTCGGTCGGCACGCCCAGGAGCCGGCAGATCACCGCGACCGGCAGCGGGACCGCGAGCGTCTCGTGGAGGTCCGCCACCCCGTCGGCCTCCCGGGCGCCGACCAGGGTGTCGACGTAGCCGTCCACGAGGCCCTGCACGTCCTCGCCCATCTGCCGCATGCGCTTCGCGGAGAACGCGGGCGTGAGGAGGCGCCGCATGCGGGTGTGGTCGGCCTCCTCGGTCTCGTAGTTGCCGCTCGGTCCGTCGGCGATCGCGGCGTGGGTGATCCGCGCGGCGTGCTCGGGGTCAGGATGCGAGCGGCCGAAGCGCTTGTCGCCGAGGAGGTCACGGACCTCCTCGAAGCGCGTGACCAGCCACGCCGGGTCACCGGCCGGCGTCGTCACGGCGGCGACCGGGGCCTCACGGCGCAGGACGTCGTACAGCGGGGCGATCTCGAGGATGTTCGGACGCTCGAAGGGCAGGTGCAGGTCCGCGGCCCGGTCGGTGGTGGCAGTCATGACGGCTCCTCGATGTGACGGCGACATCACCGACCGTACGTCTTTGTGGCAGTCAGTGCCATTAAAAGGTGGGTAAGGTGTGCGGATGACCACAGCCCGGGACGACGGGCCGGTCGGCCGTCGGGGACGGCCGCCGGTCACCGACGAGCAGCGCCGCCGACGCAGGCTGGAGATCTCGCGGCACGCCGTGGCGCTGTTCCGCGAGCACGGCGTCGGCGAGACCACCGGCGAGCAGGTCGCCCGCGCCGCCGGGGTCTCCGAGCGCACGCTGTGGCGGCTCTTCCGGTCGAAGGAGGCCTGCGTCGAGCCGCTGCTGTCGGTGTCGCTGGATGCGTTCGTCGAGGTCCTGCGCTCGTGGCGGCCGTCGGACGAGCTCGGCGACCACCTGCGCGCGGCCTACGTGGTGTCGCCCGAGGACCTCGAGGCGGTGCTCGCCGTCGTGCGGATGTCGCGCGACGAACCGGGAGTGCGCGCCGTCTGGCTGGTGCTCCACGAGCGGGCCGAGCCGGTCTTCGCGTCCGTGCTCGGGCAGCGCTTCGGCCTGCCCGCGCACGACCTGACGATCCTCGTGCGCGCGGCCGCGGTGAACGCGGCCCTGCGCGTGCTCACCGACGCCCTCGCGTGGTCGGACGACGCCGACCCGTCGTCGGGAATCGTCGACGAGCACCGCGACCGCCTGGCCGAGGAGCTCCGCGCCCTGACGGAGCTCCCGGCACAGCGACCCTGAGTCCGACTAGAGCCCGATCCCGATCCCGAGCCCGAGCACGTCGAGGGCGTTCTTCGCCATCACGCCCTCGCCGACGAAGTTCGGGTGCACCGGCGCGGCGTTGATCGGGACGATCGGCTCGACCCACCGCTTGAAGGGCGACTGACAGGCGTCGTGCCCCTGGGAGATCGCGGTGACGTCGAGGTACGTCGCGCCGGTCTGCTGCGCGGCACGCTTCACGGCGTTGTTGAGGGCGGCCTGGATGCCGTTGAGGTACGGCACGTCGCCCGCGGCGATCGGCATGATCGGGTAGCAGCCCTGCGTCGCGGGCAGGATCGTGAGGTAGCCCGAGATCGCGACCCGCGCGTTCGGCGCCTTCGCCCGCACGTCCTTCAGCGCCTTGACGATGTTCGGGTAGTTGCTCGAGTTGATCGTGTCGACGAACGAGTCGCCGTACGCGCGCTGGCAGGGATTGCCCTGGCCGGCCGTGGTGGCGGCGGCGGTCGCGCACTTCTGGATCGACGATGTGAACACGCTGTTGTCGTTCCCGCCGATCGTCAGCGTGACCAGCTTCGTGTCGGCGGTCAGCGCGTTCAACTGCGGTGCGACCCCGGGCGACTGCGACGCGCGGAAGTCGCTGGTGTCGGCGCCGCTGCACGAGACGTCGACGAGCTGGTAGCGCTTCACCCGGGCGATGTCGTGCGCCCAGTTGAGCTGCGACTGGCTGCACTGGGGCGGCGCCGTGGCCACGGCGGGCTGGATGCCCGCGCCCGAGCTGTAGCTGTCGCCGAGATTGACGTAGCGCAGCGGGGCCTCGTCCGCCCACGCGGCCGTCCCACCGAGGAACAGACCGATCACCGCCAACGCAGCGACCACAGCTCGACGTGCACCCATGCCTCGTCCTCCCCGCCCTCACCCGACCCGGGAGTGACGGTAGAGGGAGACCCCGACGGTCGGCAGGGCGGCCCGCCCGAACGATCAGGCGACGGCGGCCTCGTCGAGCCAGGACACGACCGTGCGCACGGTGAGCCCGGTCGACCGCGAGAGCGCCTCGCGCAGGAGCCGCGCCTTGCGCTGGTCCGGCAGTTCGGTCAGCGACCGCGCGAGCTCCACGACGCGGACCCGCCCGTCGTCGTCCAGCCCCAGGTCGTCGATGTTGACCAGGGTCGACCACGCCGCCAGGCGAGCGCGCTCGCCCCACACCGTCGCTTCGTGCACGAGAGGGATACTAGAACTCTCAACCGATCGAACACCAGCGGGTCGTCCACAATTCAACTGGTCCGGACCAGCCGCACCCTCGTGGCAGCGAAGCGTCGTTGCTGTCGTCCAGTGGCAGTCGCGCCCCATCGTCGGGATGACCCCCCGGAACGACCCCACGGAACGACGAAGGCCCGGCTCCCTGCGCGGGAACCGGGCCTGCCTGCGAGTGGGCGATACTGGGATCGAACCAGTGACCTCTTCGGTGTGAACGAAGCGCTCTCCCCCTGAGCTAATCGCCCGCAGCAGGGATCAGCCTAACTCACGCCATGATCGGGCTGTGCAGCCAGGTCCAGTGTCCGAGCCCGACGATCCGGGCGACGATCCACAGGGCGTCGAGCAGCCAGAGCGTCGCCAGCACGACCACGCCCGTGGCCAGCGCCAACAGCAGCTGCACCGCCGTGTTCTGCCGCTTCACCCACGCCACCCACCGGTCGTAGTAGCGGCGGGCGAAGCGCAGGACGCGGCCGGCCCACTCGAACTCGGTGGACAGGATCCCGAGCCCCGTGAACACGATCAGCCATCCGGGGCCGGGGTACGGGATCGCGATGATGCCCACGATCAGCACCACGGCGCCGATGAAGCCGATGCCGCAGCGCCAGGCGCGGTTCCAGTGCGGGCGGGCACGCACCGTCATGCGGAAGGCCCGCACGCGGACCCGCAGGCCGTGCAGGCGCCTTCTCGACGGCGGCTCGGTCGGCCCGGACGGTGCGGTCTCGGTCGGTCGTGCGGAGGTGGTGCCCTGGTCCTGGGTCATCGCCTTGCCTGGCCTCGTCGTCGGTGCAGGCCCGCGGAGGGTCAGCCCGCCAGCTGACCGCTCGCGACGACCTGCGTCGGCGTGGCGGGCACCGTCCGCCCGGGCTCGTAGGAGACCGCGAACCCGGCGAAACGACGATCCGCCGACATCGAGGGTACGGAAGCCGTCACGGGCCCCGAACCGGACATGTCGAACGCCTGCAGCCCGACCGGTCGCCCGCCCGCGAGGCCCCACAGGACGTAGGTGTGCGCGCCGTCGTTCGGCGGCAGCCCGGTCGCGAGGAACTCCGGGCCCGCGCCCCGGTCCACGACCAGCCCCACGAAGCCACCGCCGGTCGACGCCAGCACCGCGTGCGGCGTCCCCGGCCGCGCCGCCGCGTCGACGAGCTCCACGACCTGCCGGCCCCGGTCGGCCTGCGCGGCCGCCGCGTCCCGTTCCTGCGCGAGATCGCGGTTGGCGTTCACCAGACCGCCGATCACGACGACGAGCGCGGCCGCGGCCGCCACCGCGAGTCCGGCCACGATCCGTCGGCGACGGCGCAGCGGGACGACGTTCGACGACGGGGCGTCGGTGCCACGGGACGACAGCGACGCTCCGCTGTCATCAGGGGCGGCTTCGGCCTCCGCCGCCTCGAGGATCCGGGCGCGCAGCGACGGCGGCGGCTCCGCCGGCTCGGACGCGGCGCCCAGCAGCGCCCCGACCCCCTCGGTCTCCGCCACGATCCGTCGGCACGCCTCGCACGCGGCGAGGTGCTCGGCGAACTCCGCGTCGTCCTGCGGGTCGAGGGCGTGCAGGGCCCAGGCGACGGCGAGCTCGGGGTGACCGTCGGGTGTGCCTCTCATGCCGGCCCCTCCTCCCGCTCGACCTGTCCGTCCAGCATCCCCCGCAGCGACCGAATCGCGGTGAACATGCGCGATTTCACCGTGCCCAACGGGACGTCCGCGATGCTCGCGACCTCCCGCTGCGTGAAACCGCCGAAGTAGGCGAGCGCGAGGGCCTCCCGCTGCTCGGCGGGCAGCCGACCCAGCGCCTCCCGGACCTGGCCGGCGACGACCCGCTCCAGCGCGGCCTCGTCGGCGCCCGGCCCGGCGGGCAGGCCGTCCTGACCGCCCCGGTCGTCACCGTCCTCCACCGGGGGGACGGTGTACTTGCGACGGGTCGCCTCGCGCCGGACGGCGTCGACCGCCCGGTGGTGGACCATCGTCATGAGCCAGGTCGCGACGCTCCCGCGCGCGGCGTCGAAGCGCTCGGGATGACGCCAGACGTGGAGGAAGACCTCCTGCACGACGTCCTCGGCCAGGGACTCGTCCACGCAGATGCGCCGGGCGAGGGCGTAGGCCCGCCGGGAGAAGCGGTCGTAGAACGCGTCGAGCGCACGAGGGGCCCGTTCGGCCACGGCCCGCAGCAGTGTGGTGTCCGCCACGGCCTCGTCGGACACGTCGTCACGCTCCGCAGTCGCCTCGGATCGGCTCCGGGAGGCCTCCGCCACGGGCTCACCTCCTCCTCGTGCTCTCGTGTCCGGGTCGGATGCGGCACAGGTTAGTGCTGTCGGGTAGCGGAGGGCGCTCCGGCAGGGAGGGTCGGTCGTTACGGAGGCGGACCGGGTAAGGGCTCGACCGGGTACTCCTAAGATGGCTTCGGTGCGTGAGCCGGGTGAACCGGCGTCACAGGCTCGGCCGCCGGTCGTTCCCCTCTTCGACAGCAGCGTGCGCGAAAGGCAGCCTTCGAATGCACAACGACCACGTGACGATCCGGTCCACGGCGGTGTTCGACCTCATCGGTCCCCCGAATCCGCCCGTGCCGGTCCAGGTCGAACTCCGGTACGACACCCGCGACCCCTATGCGGTGCAGGCCGCCTTCCGGACCGGTCGCGCCGGCTGGGTCGAGTGGGTCTTCTCCCGCGACCTCCTCACCGAGGGACTGATCGACGCCGCCGGTGACGGCGACGTCCGCATCCGCCCCTCCGAGGGCGAGTCGGTCGAGATCGAGCTCTCCTCCCCCTCCGGGCACGCGACCTTCCGGGCGCTCACCCGGGAGGTCTCGGAGTTCCTCCAGCGCACCCACGAGGTGATCGAGCCGGGCTCCGAGGACGACTGGCTGGACCTCGAGCACGCCCTGGGCCTGCTGCTCTCCACCGACCCGAGCTGATCACCACCCCCCTCATCGGGGGCCGCGCGCGATGCAGTAGAGTTCTCATCATCGGCAGGGAGAACTTCTCCGGAACTTCTTACCGATGACAGGCGGACGTAGCGCAGCTGGTAGCGCATCACCTTGCCAAGGTGAGGGTCGCGGGTTCGAATCCCGTCGTCCGCTCGGGGAGGCAGGCCTCCGAGGATCCCGGCGGAGTGGCCGAGTGGTTTAGGCAAGGGCCTGCAAAGCCCTGTACGCGGGTTCGATTCCCGCCTCCGCCTCGGGCGATTAGCTCAGTGGGAGAGCACTACCTTGACACGGTAGGGGTCACTGGTTCAATCCCAGTATCGCCCACAACAGGCCCTGGTCACCTATGTGACCAGGGCCTTTGTCGTGTCCGGGGTCCTCCCCCGTCCCGACGCCGGGTCGGTGCCGGTCTTCGGCGCCCCGGCGCGACGAGCGGCGCGGCGACACCGTTGCTGAACCGTGACGTCGGCAGACGGAGCAGCCCGACCCGCCGTCCGGAAGAACCTGCCGCCGTTCGCCGCAGCAGACGCCCCCCTGCACGGCGTGTGCGGTCGCTCGCTCTCAGCAAAGCCCGATTCCCGACGACGGGCTCCCTAGCGTTCTGGCTGCGCCGCCGCGGGAAGCCCCCGACTCCCGCGGCGGCACCGCTCCCCAGACCGAGAGGTACCTCCGCCATGCGCCCCGATGTCCAGCAGGACCCGCGACCGGAGTTCGGCATCCCCGTCCCCCGGGACGCACGTCGGTACGACGGCTACGACGCCCCGCGCACCGGTGGGTACCCCGCCGCCCCGTACTCCGGGCCGATCGCCGGACCGGCCTCCGGCCCGCAGCCGGTGAGCCCCTACGGCACCGGGGCGCACGCCGCCCAGCCGTACTCCGGGCCGCAGCCGGTCTCCGGGTACCCGACCACCGGGCCGCGCGGGCTGCCCGAGCGCCCGATGTCCGGGCCGCAGTCGTTCCCCCACGACGTCGGGCCCCGCGGTGCCGCCGAGCCGACCGTCCGTCGGCGGCTGGCCGACGACGTCGAGCCCCGCCGGCGCGACGAGCACCCCAGCGGCCCGCTGCCCACCGGTGGTCACCGCCGCGGCGCGCGGGGCGGACGGGGGCGGACGGCCCTGCTCGCCCTCGTCGCGGCCGGCGCGGTCGCGGCCGGTGCGGCCGGGTACGTCGCGATCGCGCACTGGGGCACCTCCTCGGACCAGGCGGTCGCGACGACGGCGGGCGCGGGTCAGGTGGCCCCGACCTCGCTGACCGGGGCGAACCTCGCCACGCGGCAGACCCCGCTCGGCACCGTGGCCACGAGCGACGGGTACACGCTGTACTCGTTCACGAAGGACTCGAACAAGCCGGCCGCGAGCACCTGCACCGGGACCTGCGCCGAGCAGTGGCCGCCGGTCCTGGCCTCGGACGCCGACCCCTGGCTCAAGGGCATCGACGCCAGCCGCGTCGGCACCGTCGACCGTCCCGACGGCACCAAGCAGCTCACGCTCAACGGCTGGCCGCTCTACCGCTTCGCGAAGGACGCCGCGCCCGGCGAGACCGCGGGCAACGGCGTCGGCGGGACGTGGCGTGCGGTGGGGCCGGACGGCAAGCCGGTCGCCGCCAATGCCGCCGCCCCCGCGGCGGGCGGCAGCAGCACCGGAACCGGGGGTAGCGGCGGCGGGTACTCCGCCCCGGCCGCTCCCGCCGCCCCGGCCGGCGGCGGCTCGTCCTACGGCGACGCTGGCGGGTCCTCCGGGTACTGAGCCCCGCCCGGCGGGCCGGCCTCGATGGTCACCGGGAACGCCACGCTGCGCGCGATGAAGCAGGCCTCGTGCGCAGCGTGGTGGAGCGTGTCCAGGTCGGCCGGCGGACCCGTCGTCGTGACCTCCGGGTGGAGGACGACCTGTTCGAAGGACCACCCGCCGTCGTCGTCGCGCGTCATCCGCCCCACCGCACGGTCGGTGTAGGCGGTGACGACGACGCCGGCCTCGGCGGCGACGTGCAGGAAGCTGAGCAGGTGGCACTCGGACAGCGCCGCCACCAGCAGGTCCTCGGGATTCCAGCGGGAGGCGTCGCCGCGGAAGGCGCGGTCGGCCGAGCCGTCGAGCGTCGGCTTCCCCGCCGCCGTGACGGTGTGGTTCCGCGTGTAGGACCGGTAGTCGACGGTGCCCGGGTCGTCCGACCAGGACACCGTCAGCCGGTACTCGTGCGCCACCCGTCCCCCGTCACCAGTTGTCCCGGTCCTTGCGGTCCTCCTCCTCGGTCCGCTCCCGGGCGATCTCCAACGCCCGCGACGCGGTGTCCCGGTCGGGGTAGGGACCGAGCCGGTCGGCCGCGCGGCAGCCCTCGTAGGGCTCGACCGTGTTGTGCTTCAGGCAGTAGTACCACTCGTTCTCGTGGGCCACGGCCCGCAGCCTGCCACGGATCAGCACCCGTGCATGGGTCAGACCCGGGAGAGTCGCGCGGTGCCGAGGATCAGCTCCGCGGTGAGCTCCGGGTCGTCCGCCATCGGGACGTGCCCGCACCCCGGCAGCACCACGACGCGGGCGTCGGGCAGCACCCGGCGCAGGCGGCGGACCTGGGCGCGCGGGAGCAGGAAGTCCCGGGACCCCCAGCCGACCATCGTCGGCACGTCCGCCCGGCGCGGCGCGGTCCAGGTGTCGAGCGCGGCGAGCATCGTCGCGAACCCCTCGCGCGGACGGGCGAGACCCTGCAGGTCGTCCCCCATCCCGGCGTAGTGGTCCCGCCCGGGGTGGGCGACCAGCGCGCTGAGCAGGGCGTACCGCCCCGCGGGGGTCGAGAGCACCGAGTCGAGCCGCTCGCGCGACCAGCTCTGCAGCACCTTCGACGCGCCACCCAGGAGCGCCTTCGCCCAGGCCCGCCCGACCGGCGACCAGAACCCGGCGGGCGAGAGTGCGGTCGCCGACCGCACGCTGCCCCGCGCCGCCATCTCGAGGGCGATCAGGCCGCCCAGCGAGTTGCCGGCGATGTGCGGGCGGTCGATCCCCAGATCGTCGGCCAGGCCCTCGACCGCCTCGACCAGCGGCCGGGCCGACCCGTCGAACCCGGGATCGACGTCGGCGGACTCCCCGTGGCCGGGGAGGTCGATCGCGATCACCTCGTGCTCGCGCTCCAGGAGCGGGAGCACCGGGTCCCAGCCCTGGCGGCGGTGTGTGATCCCGTGGACCAGGAACAACGGTTCCCCGCTCCCGGACCGGCTGTGGGCGAGCATGATCGGACCTCCCCGACGTCGATGTCGGGGCGACCGTAGCGGGACTACTCGCGGGTGTGGATCACGACCTTGCCCGTCACGCGGCGCTCCGCGAGTTCACCGACCGCCGCGGCCGCCTCCGCGAGCGGGTAGACGCCGCTGATCGGCGGGGCGAGCCGTCCCGCGGCGATGTCGGCGGTGAGGTCGTCCCACTGCCGGCGCATGTAGCCGGGGTTGTTCCAGGCCCACTCGCCCCAGCCCGCGCCGACGACCTCGGTGTTGCGCAGGAGCAGCCGGTTGACCTTCACGGTCGGGATCTCGCCGCCGGTGAAGCCCACGACGACGAGCCGTCCCCCGCGCGCGAGCGACCGCAGCGAGTCGGTGAACCGGTCCCCGCCGACGGGGTCGACGATGACGTCGACGCCCCGCTTGTCGGTGAGCGCCAGCACCGCGTCCTTGAAGCCGGTGCCCTCGGCGTCGGTGACCAGCACGGCGTGATCGGCGCCGGCCGCCCGCGCGACCTCGGCCTTGCCGTCGGTCGAGACCACCGCGATCACCGTCGCGCCGCGGGCCTTCGCGAACTGGATGCAGGCGATTCCGACGCCGCCGGCCGCGCCGTGCACCAGCACGGTGTCGCCGTCGGCCAGCCGGCCGCGGGTGGCGACGACGAACTCGGCGGTCAGGTAGTTCATCGGCAGCCCGGCGCCGACGTCGAACGAGACGCCGTCGGGCAGCGGGAACGTCTGGTCGACCGGGGCGACGACGGTCTCGGCGAACGCGCCGACCACGCACAGCGCGGCGACCCGGTCCCCGGGCGCGAACCCGGAGCCCTCGGGCGCGGTGCGTACGGTGCCCGCCACCTCGGACCCGAGGACGAACGGCAGCTCGGGCCGCATCTGGTACTCGCCCCGGGTCTGCAGCAGGTCGGGGAACACCACACCCGCCGCCTCGACGTCGATCAGGACCTGGTCGGGGCCGGCGACCGGCTCGTCGATCTCGACGACCTCGAGCGCCTCCGGCCCTTCGAGCTTGCTCACCTGCACTGCGCGCATGGGGGCGATCATGCCCCACGGGCCGGTGGGTCGAGCGCTACAGCCCGAGGACGTGCAGGTGGGACAGCGCCCCGATGACGTAGATCGCCAGCAGCACCAGGACCGCCACCACGCCGCGGACCGCGCCGGGCGTCGCGAGCAGGTCCGAGACGGTGCGCCGGCTCTCCTGCTCGCGGGTGCCGTGCTCGTCGGTCGTGCGTCCCGTCGTCGTCATCGTGATCCTCCCGGGGGTCGGCGGCCGTCACGGGCGGCGGCCGGAGGACATCCGACCGCCGCACTCACGTGTAGGACGCACGCCGCGCGGACATCGTCACGGACTCGACCGGATGGAGTACGTCACGATGGCGGGAGGGCCCGTCGTCAGGAAGCCCGGAAGTCCGCCGGACGCTCCGCCGGGGCCTCCGCGAGCGCCTTCCGGACGCCCTCGGCGTCGAGGTCCGCGCCGTAGACCGGCGTGCCGGGCTGCTGGCGCCACGACTCCTCGAGCGGTCCGGCGTCGACCGCGTCGAACCCGAGCTCCTCGACGAGGGCGAGCACGGTGTCCTTGCCGGGCCCGTCGGCCCCCGCGACCGGGAGCGCGATCCGGCCGGCCTCGCCGCGCGGCTTCCCGTTCTCGAGCAGGTGCTTCCAGTAGATGCCGTTGAAGGCCTTGAACACCGGCGTGCCGAGCTGCTCGGAGACCCACACGCTCTCCGGGGTGCCGTCCTCGATCGCGTCGATCCTGCCGTCGCGCTGCGGGTAGTAGTTGTTGGTCTCGACGACGGGGGCGTCGGGCTTCCGGCCCGCGACCACGCCCTCGGGCAGGTCGGGGGTGGCCTTCTGCGGGATGCTCACGACGACGAGGTCCGCGTCCTGCGCGGCGTCCTTCGCCCAGACCGCGGTCGCGCCGGTCTCGGCGGCCAGGTCCGCGAGCGTCTCGGGGTCGCGGGAGTTCGCCACCCGCACCTCGTGGCCCAGGGCGGTGAGCCGCCGCGTCAACGTGCCTGCGATCAGGCCCGCTCCGATGATGCCGATCCTCATGCGCCGGGCAACCCGGGCCCCGCCGCCGGCATTCCACCGGCGACGGTTCCGCGGGTCACGGTTCGGGGGTCACGGTTCGGGGGTCACGGTTCTCGGCTCAGGCCGAACGCAGCATCGCGATCTCGTCCTCCGGGGTCGGGGCCCAGGCACCCGCCGGCGGCAGCCCGATCGAGGCGGCGTGGCCGCGGAAGTTCTCCAGCCAGTGCCGCCAGTCGTCGGGGAGCATCGAGAACGGCGCCTCGTGCCCGAGCTCGCGCGCCGCCCACAGCGGCCAGTGCGGGTTGGACAGCGCCGGGCGCCCGAGCAGGACGACGTCGGTCAGGCCGGCCTCGATCGCCCGGTTCGCGTTCTGCGGCACGCCGAGGTTCCAGGAGCAGACGGTCGGGATGCCGACCTCGCGCCTGACCTGCGCCGAGCGCTCGAGCATGAAGCCCGGGTCGTTCATCGGGGGCTTGCGTTCCATGTCGTCGGTGTTGAACCCGAGGCTCATGTCCGCGGCGTCCAGCCCGTGCTCGGCCATCCATGCGACGGCCTGCAGGGACTCCTCGAACTGCACCCCCTGCGAGTGGAAGTCGTCCGAGCCGAGCCGCATCGTCAGCGGGAGCCGCTCGGGCCACACCTCGCGGACGGCGTCGAGGGCCTCGAGCAGGAACCGTGCCCGGTTCTCCAGCGAGCCGCCGTACTCGTCGTCGCGCCGGTTGGCCAGCGGCGAGAAGAACTCGGCGCCGAGGTAGCCGTGGGCGAAGTGCATCTCGAGCCACTCGTAGCCGGCGTCGGCCGCGCGGCGGGCGGCGTCGGCGTAGGAGCGGTGGAGACTCTGGATCTCGTCGCGGGACAGCGCGTGCACGTCGAAGGGATGGTCGCCGCCGTAGGGGACGTTCGACGGGCCGACGCACTGCCAGCCCCGGTCGTGGTCCGGCGGGAACTGGGCGCCCGGCCCGTACTCGCCGATCCGGTCGTGCGCCGCGACCTCGCTGCCCTTGCGGCCGGTGTGGCCCAGCTGGATCCCCGCGACCCCGCTCTGCCGCTTGATGATCGCGGTGACCCGGGCGTGGCCCTCGACCTGGTCGTCGTCCCAGATGCCCGCGCAGTCGACGGTCGTGCGCCCCTCCGGCACGATCGCGACCTGCTCCGGGAAGATCAGCCCGAAGCCCCCGGCAGCCCGGGCTCCGAGGTACATCACGTGATAGTCGTTCATCTTCCCGCTGCGGTCCTCGCAGGCGTGCTGCGTCATCGGGGACATCCCGATGCGGTTGCGCAGCGTCACGCCCTTGAGGGTGAACGGGCTGAAGAGGTCGGCCACGGTGAGCCTTTCGGGATCGACGGAGGGACTCACCGTCGACAATTGCGCGCAACCGTTTCGCCGGTCGCTCGATGCTGTTGCGTCCGTGTGTCCCGGTGTGAGCTCCTCGCTGCCGTGGAGGACGACCGCTCGGTCCGCCGCACGACCTTCGACGAGGACGCACTGCTCTACGACCGCGCCCGGCCCACCTATCCAGAGGACCTGTTCGACGCGATCGACCGTCGGCTCCCCGCGGACCGGCCCCGGACCCTCGAGATCGGCTGCGGCACCGGTCAGGCCACCGTGTCCCTCGCGCAGCGCGGTCACCGCGTCCTCGCGGTCGAGCTCGGTGCAGCGCTGGCGGAGGTCGCGCGTCGGAACCTGGCGCGCTTCCCTCAGGTGGAGGTGGTGACCGCCGACGTCGAGCGATGGGAGCTCGAGGAGGCCGACTTCGACCTCGTCGTCTGCGCCACGGCGTTCCACTGGCTCGACCCCGCCACGCGGTTCGCCCGCGTCGCGCGCCTCCTCCGCCACGGCGGTCTGCTCGCTCTCGTCCAGACCATCCACGTCGCGGGCTCTTCCGCTGCGTTCTTCACCGAGGTCCAGCAGTGCTACGCCCGATGGGACCCGGCGACCCCTCCCGACCTCCGAATCCCTGCGCTCGGTGACCTGCCTCCCGCGAGCGCCTACGGGCTCGAGGACGCCGAGGAATTCGACGCCGCGGAAACTCGGAGGTTCGGTGTCGACCTGAGCTACGACGCGGCTCGCTACCTGGACCTGCTCGCCACGTTCTCGAACCACCGGAGCCTGCCGACGGCCCAGCGCGAGGGACTCTTCGCCTGCCTCCGACGACGTATCGCCCGGGAACCCGGTGGAACCGTCGTCCGGTCGGTCGCGTTCGAGCTCAGCACCGCGTTCCGGCGTCCGGGGTGATCTGCCAGGGCCGGTTGTGTCTCGGTGTTCGGGTGGGGTCGAGCCAGGCCGGTGGGGTGAACCAGGGCTGGTGGTCGATCATCGCGACGTCCCATCCGGCGTGGTGGACGAGGTCGTGGTGATACCGGCAGAGGCAGACGAGGTTGTCCAGGGCGGTGTCGCCGCCGTGGGCCCAGTGGGTGATGTGGTGGAGCTGGGTGGTGCGGGTTCTGCGGCGGCAGCCGGGGAAGGCGCAGTGGCGGTCGCGGTGGATCACGGCGCGGGCGATCCCGGCGGGGACGGCGCGGGATTTGCGGCCGATGTCGAGGACTTCGCCCTTCGAGCCGAGCACGACGGGGATGATCTCGGCGTCGCAGGCCAGGCGGCGGGCGGTCTCGGGGCGGATCCAGGTGGAGTCCCCGAGCAGCGCGAGCGTCTGGTGGGCGTCGGTGAGCTGTTGGCGCAGGGTCTTGTAGTCCAGGGTGACGGTCAGGGTGACCCGCTCCCGTCCCGGTAGCGACATCGCATCGAAGTCCGGTGGGCTCCACGGCTTGTGCGGCGGCGGTTCGTCCTCGGGCTCATCGTCGGGTGATCCGTCGCTGGGCAGCGGTGACTCGTCCTCGGGCTCGTCGTCGGGTGGCCCGTCGCTGCGCAGCGGTGGCTCGTCGGTGTCGGTGTCGGCGTCCTCGCCCGGCGGCACGGTCGCCGCGTTGCGCTCGGCGCCGTCGTCGGTGTCGTTGCCCTTGTCGGGATCGGTGTCTTCGTTCCGGTCGCTGGCGTCGGGCGGCCGCGGGTTCGCCGGACCATCGTGATGGCGTTCGTCGTCCTCGGACCCCGGGCCGTCACCGCGGTCGTCCTCGCCGCGGGTGGCGGTGGCGTCGGAGCCGCCGGCCGCGTGCCCGTCCTCGGTCGCACGGCGGGTAGCCGCGTCGGCGTCGGAGGACTTGTCACCGGTGTCGGCGTCGGGTGTGGGTTCGGTGGGCCAGGCGGTGGTGTCGCCGTGGTCGTCGAGGTCCGGGAGCGGCATGGAGGCGGTGGGGCTGCCGGGGTGCTGCTCGTCCTCGGAGTGGTCGAGCCCGGCCCGGTGGCTCGCGGAGATCAGGTCCAACAGCCCGGAGGCCTGCCGGTTGGGTTTGGAGTCCCGGGCCTCGACCCGCGGATCGACCCCCACCCGACGACCGCCGTCTGGATCATCGGAGACCGGCGGCAACCCGGTCTCGGGGTCGGCGGTCACCGCCGACGCCGGAGCAGGTGTCGCAGACCGGATGGCGTCGGCGAACAACGCCGCTGCGGCCGCCTCGCGCAGCACCAGCTTGGCGTGCAGGGAGCCGTTGCGGCGGGTGGTCAGGTGCAGCTCGTTGCCGGCCGGGTCGTCGTCCTTCGGGCGGGCACCATCGGGGTCGAGGCGGTCGGCGACCGTCTTCGCCGCCGACGCCAACGCCCGCGGCGAATGCGTCGCGGCCAACCCCGCGAGCTGCTCCTCGGCCACCGCGAGCACCGTCTCGTCGAGGTCGTCGACCTTCCGGAGCCGGTCCATGGTCTTGGCGACGATCTCGACGTGGTGCCCGTCGATCACCCCGTCATCCACCGCCGCGGCGGTGGCGGGCAACTGGGCGGGGGTGGTCGCCCCGGTCGGGGTGACGTGCGGGTGCAGGGCTCCGGCGTGCCGGTCGAGTATCGCGACGGTCTTGGGGTCGAGCCGGACGTGGTCCTCCAACAACCGCGACAGCCGCTGATACCGGGTCTCAGCCAGCACGTCACTGGCCCGCAGCGCCGTCACCGCCCGATACAACCGGGCCCCGGCCAGCCGGTGCGCGGTGGTGGCGGCATCGACCTCGTCCAACACGGCCTGCGACGACGCCGACAACCCGCCCTCGCGGTCGGCAGCAGAGCCTGTGTCGGTGACCCCGGGCACCGCCCAGCCCGGCTCGTCAGCTCGGGACTCGTCGGCACAGGGCTCCTGCGCACAGGACCGATCCACACCCGGACCGTCGGCCGTGGGCACACCAACCCACGGCGCGTGGTCCTGCGGGTCCTCGGGCTCGAAGAACGGTGGCTCGGGTTCAGGCGCCCACGGGAAGAGCGCCTCGAACTCGACGTCGGAGAGCGGGCGCCAGGTGGGCTCGTCGAGGTCCTCGGGTTCCCACGGCGATTCAGGCTCAGGCCCCACGCTGGGGTCCCACGCCGCGTCGATCGCCATGCACCCAATATCGAACACCAGTTCGATTAGATCAACCGGCGAACGGAGCAACTTCGACGACGCCCTGCACCAGACACGCCACTCGAGGGCCTAGGAACGATCGGAAGGTGAACCTGAGCGACGACGGCCCCCGGTGCACCCTCGTCCTGACCCCGAGGGAGTGCTCACCCCCGGGATCGGCCGCCTGCCAAACAGCCGGCACCTCCCTCGGCGAGGTCGCGGACGCCGCGCTCGACGGCCACCACCTCCTCGACGCCTCGGCCGTCGGCTGGGCGCCATCGAGCCGCACCGCGCGCGGGGTTCACGCCCGGCCGGTGACACTGGGCCCATCAACACCTCCGGCACGGCGGACCGGCTCCTCGGACGCCGTCGGTTCCTCGCGTCGCTCCTGCCCGGACTCGGGCTCGGCGTCGGGCTCACCGCCCTGACCGCGGCGGACGCGCCCCGACCCGTCGTCGGGACGAACACGGTCGACGTCCGCGCCTTCGGCGCCCGGGGCGACGGGACCACCCGCGACACCGCGGCGATCCAGGCCGCAGTCGACACGGCGGGGAGAAGCGGCGGCACCGTCGTCCTCCCCGCCGGGAGGTTCCTCTCCGGGACGATCGAGCTCCGGTCGCACGTCACGCTGCACCTCTCCCCCGGCGCCGTGCTGCTCGGTAGCCCGGACATCGCCGACTACCCGGCGCACGACCTCGGCGTCCGCGACCTCGACATCGGCGGACGACAGGTCTGGGCCCTGCTCCACGCGCAGGGCGCCGAGCAGGTCACCATCGAGGGCACCGGCACGATCGAGGGCAACGGCCACGCCTTCCCGAAGGTCCCGACGCCCGATCCCGAGGTCGCCACCGGTCCACGTCCTCGGATGATCTTCCTCCGGGGCTGCCGGTCGGTCGTCCTGCGGAACGTCACGTTGCGCGAGGCCGGCATGTGGACCGTCCACCTCGCCCAGACCACCGGCGTGCACGTCGAGAACCTCACGGTCACCTCCTCGCAGCACGTGCACCAGGACGGGATCGTCCTCGACAGCTGCGCCGGCGCGGTGGTCCGCGGGTGCCGCGTGGACACCCTGGACGACGCCGTCGTCCTCAAGAGCTCCTATCCCCAGCCGTGCGAGGACGTCCTCGTCACCGGCTGCACCCTCAGCTCGCGCTGCGCCGGACTGAAGCTCGGCACCCAGTCCCTCGGCGGGTTCCGCGCGATCCGGCTCGAGCGGTGCGTGTTCCGCGACTGCCGCCTGGGCGGGCTGAAGCTGCAGACGGTCGACGGCGGCGACCTCGAGGACGTCGTCGCCTCCGACCTCGTCATGCACGACGTCGCCGCGCCGCTGAGCATCCGCCGTGGCCACCGCGGCTTCGACTACGGGCGCACCGACGTCGTCCGACCGCGTCCCGTGGGAGCCCTGCGCGACGTGCACGTCCGCGACGTCCGCGCCGTCGTCAGCCGCTCCGCGGGGCCGCCTGCGGGCGACGTCATGAGCATCGCGGGCCTCCCCGGCTTCCCGGTCGAGGGCGTCACGCTCGAACGCCTCGACATCCGGACGCCGGGTGGCGGCACGCCCTCCGACGCGCGCCGCTCCGGCATCCCGGAGCTCGCGACGGCCTACCCGGAACACACGATGTTCGGCGTGCTCCCCGCCCACGGCCTCTGGGTGCGGCACGCGCGCGGCCTCAGCGTCCGCGACCTCCGGATCACGACCGCCGGACCGGACGCCCGCCCTGCCGTCGTGACCGACGACGTGGAGGGCCTCGACCTCCGCTGACCGACGACGCCGACCGACGACGCTGACCTACGACGCCGACCGACGACGCTGACCTACGACGCCGACCTACGACGCGACGGGCGGCAGCCCGATGCTCTCGGCCGGACCGCGGAAGTTCTCCAACCACCAGCGCCAGTCGTCGGGCAGCAGCGAGAAGGGCCGCTCGTGCCCGAGCTCGCGCGCCGCCCAGACCGGCCAGTGCGGGTTGGCCAACGCCGGGTTGCCGAGCAGCACGAGGTCCACCCGCCCCTCGCGGACGGCGGCGTCCGCGACCTGTGGACGGCCCAGGTTCCAGCTGGCCATCGTCGGGATGCCGACCTCCTCGCGCACCCGCGCGGCCCGCTCCGCCATGAACCCCGGCCGGTCGAAGGGCGGCCGGATCGGCGGCTTCGCGGTGTTGAAGCCCATGCTCATGTCGGCCATGTCGAGCCCGTGCTCGGCCATCCACGCCACGGCCCGCACCGACTCGTCGAACTGCACGCCCTCGGGATGGAAGTCGTCCGAGCCGAGCCGCATCGTCAACGGCAGCCGCTCGGGCCACACCTCCCGCACGGCGTCCAGCGCCTCGAGCAGGAACCGCGCCCGGTTCTCCAGCGACCCGCCGTACTCGTCGTCGCGCCGGTTGGCCAGCGGGGAGAAGAACTCGCCCGCGAGGTATCCGTGGGCGAAGTGCATGTGCAGCCACTCGTACCCGGCGTCGGCGGCCCGTCGCGCCGCGTCCGCGTACGACCGGTGCAGGCCGCGGATCTCGGAGACGGTGAGCGCGTGGACCGGGTGGTCGTGCGTCCCGTCGTCGTAGGAGACGGCGGACGGGCCGCTGACCTGCCAGCCGCGGTCGTGGTCCGGCGGCAGCTGGGACCCGCCGCGCAGGCCGTCGATCTCGTCGTGCTTGGCCACCTCGCTGCCCTTGCGGCCGGTGTGCCCGAGCTGGATGCCGGCGACCCCGCCCTGCCGCCGGATGATCCCCGTGACCCGGGCGTGCCCCTCGATCTGATCGTCGTCCCAGATACCCGCGCAGTCCACCGTCGTGCGGCCCTCGGGGACGATCGCGACCTGCTCCGGGAAGATCAGCCCGAAGCCCCCCGCGGCCCGGGCCCCCAGGTACATGACGTGGTAGTCGTTCATGCGTCCGCTGCGGTCCTCGCAGGCGTGCATCGTCATCGGCGACATCCCGATGCGGTTGCGCAGCGTCACGCCCTTGAGCGTGAACGGGGAGAAGAGGTCAGCCACGTGACGGTGCTTACCCCTCAACGCAGCCGGTGCACCGTGGTCGGGGTGACCGACCGGCCCTCGAGGTCCGTCGTATCCGGCACGTCGTAGTTCGCGAGCGCCTCCACCCGCCGCCGGGGCAGGTACTCGCGCCCCGGATCGCCGACGTAGACCTCGATCCCGACCCCGGTCGCCTCGTCGAGGAACTCCAGCATCAGCCGGGCCATCGGCTGCTCGTAGAAGACGTCGCCCGCGAGGATCACGTCGACGTCGAGCTCCGGCCCCTCCCCCGTCATCAGGTCGCCGACGACGTCGACGGTGAGGCCGTTCAGCGCCGCGTTGCGCGCCGTCGCCACGCGGGCGCGGGCGTCGTGGTCGGAGGCGACCACGGAGGCCGCCCCCGCCCGCAACGCGGCGAGCCCGACGATGCCCGACCCGCTCGCCAGATCCAGGACCTTCTTCCCGACGACGAGCTCGGGCCGGTCGAGCACGAAGCGCGACAGCGCCTGCCCGCCCGCCCACGCGAAGGCCCAGAACGGGGGTGCGGCCTCGTCGGTCTCCGACCAGGTCCGGTGGATGTCGTCGGCGAGGAGCAGGGTCACCTCGGGGACCAGCGGGGCCGTCCCGGGGGTGGTCCAACTCGTCACCTGGTCATCGAGTTCGCGCTCGGTCACGACCTCGTCACCCGCCGTCATACATTGCCCCGGACGGACGCAGCGCCGGACCGCGCGCCCACCTACCCTGTTGCGGAACCGAGCGGTGCCGAGGAGGCAGACCATGTCCGACGACGACGACACGGACGCCGTCCTGCTCTACCTCGGCGGCCCGCTCGACGGTCGCGTCGAGGTCCGCGAGGCACGCCACGGCGCCCCGTTGCCCACGGTGACCCACACCCACCTCCACGACGGTCCGAAGGTCGTGCACCACTACGACCTCCATCCGCTCACCGACGGTGCGGGTGTCTACCACCTGCGCGTCGAGCCCGTGCCGCAGACCGTGGACGCCGAGTCCGCGTAGGCGCCCGGCTCAGGCCAGGTACCAGCCGAGCGCGCACAGGGCGCCCCAGGCACCCGCCACCGCGATCGCCTTCGTGCGCGCCTCGCGGTCGGGCAGGCTCGTGCCGAGCAGCACCAGGTCGACCACGTCCGAGCCGACGCGCACGGCCGTCGCCGTCTTCAGCGACTGTCCCTCGGGGGCGAACGCCATCGCGAGGCCGGAGGCGAGGTCCCGCCCGCCGAGCGCGCGGATGCCGATCGCGGTGCCGCGCGAGAGCGACTCACCGTCCTTCGCGAGCTTGGTGGGGCGGGCGAACAGCTCGGGCTTCGCGATGATCGCGACGGAGTAGGCGGCGGTCGCGGCACCGAGCACGCGGGGCAGCCAGGGCGCCTTCGGGGTGGACGTCGTCAAGGTCATGGGCCGCGTGTACCCACTCCGTCAGGCGGCCGCCCGTCGTCGTCCGGACAGCGCACCGTGGACCGGCACGACCACCCGGGCGAGGACCGGGCCGAGGACGGCCATGAGGAGCACGTAGGTCGTCGCGAGCGGCGCGAAGCCCGGGTCGATCGACGCCGAGGTGAGCGCGAGCCCGGCGATGACGATGGAGAACTCGCCGCGCGCCACCAGCGCCACCCCCGCGCGCCAGCGCCCGAGCGACCCCACGCCCGACTGGTGCGCGGCGAACCACCCGGCCCCGATCTTCGTCAGCGTCGTCACGACGGCGAGCGCGAGCGCCACCGGGATGACGGCGGGGATCTCCCGCGGGTCGGTGTTGAGGCCGAACACGACGAAGAACACGGCGGCGAACAGGTCGCGCAGCGGGCTCAGGACCCGCGTGGCGTTCTCCGCGGTGTCCTCGCTGATCGCGATGCCGAGCAGGAACGCGCCCACGCCCGCGGAGACCTGCAGCTGCGAGGCGACGCCGGCGACGAGCAGCGCCACGCCGATCACCCGCAGCAGGAAGACCTCGGAGGTCGGCGAGTCGACCACGGCCGACACCGCGCCGCCGAACCGGAGGGCCACCACGAGGACCACCACGAGCAGGACCAGCGCGATCCCCACCGTCCGCAGCCCTGCGAGGAACCCGAGCGACGCGAGCACCGCCGTCGTGATGGGCAGGTAGAGCGCCATCGCGAGGTCCTCCATGACGAGCACCGACAGCACCGCGGGGGTCTCCCGGTTGCCGAGGCGGCCGAGGTCGGAGAGGACCTTCGCGATGATCCCGGAGGACGACACCCACGTGACGCCGGCCATCGCCAGGGCGCCCACGGGGCCCCAGCCCAGCAGCAGGGCGGCGACCGCGCCCGGCGTCGCGTTGAGGACCATGTCGACGATCCCGGCCAGCCACGACCGCTTGAGCCCGCCGACGAGGTCGGAGGCCGAGTACTCGAGGCCGAGCAGGAGCAGCAGCAGGACGACGCCGACCTCGCTCGCGAGTTCGGTGAACCCCCCGATGCCCGCGAGCGGCAGCAGTCCGCCCTGGCCGAAGGCGAGCCCGCCGAGCAGGTAGAGCGGGATCGGCGAGATCCCGATCCGACCCGCGAGCCGGCCGAGGACGCCGAGGCCGAAGAACAGGGCCCCGAGTTCCTCGAGGGCGAGCGCGGTCTCCACTCAGCCGGCCTCGAGGATCTCCGCCGCCTGCTTCAGGCCCTCCCCGGTGCCGACGATCACCACCAGGTCCCCGGCCGCGAACACGAAGTCCGGGCGGGGCGACGGGGAGACGACGTGGTCGCGGACCACGGCGACGATGGACGTGCCCGTCCGCGTGCGCATCGCGGTGTCCCCCAGCGCCCGGCCCACGTACGGCGAGCGCTCGGCGATCGGGAACTGCGCGGTGTTGACGCCCTCGACCTCACGCTGCTGGTCCTGCAGCTTCGCGACGAGGTTGGGCGCGCCCAGCAGCGTGCCGAGCGCGTTGCACTCGGCCTCGGTCATCGGGAGGGTGGCCACGCAGCTGTCCGGGTCCTCCCGGCCGGCCAGCAGCAGCTCCCGGTGACCGTCCCGGTGGGTCAGCACGCCGACCCGTCGTCCGTCGCCCGTGACGAACTCCTGCTTGGTCCCGATCCCGGGCAGTCTCGTCAGCTCGACGTCCACGCCTGCCCACGCTAACCGTCACGGCGACCGACGGGGACAATGGACCGTGATGACTGCTCCGTCCCTGCTCCCGACCCCCGGCGCCGACCCCGACGACCTGTTCGAGGGCTTCTCCGCCTGGGCGGCCGAGCGCGGGCTGGAGCTGTACCCGGCGCAGGCCGAGGCCCTGATCGAGCTGGTCACCGGCGCGAACGTGATCGTCTCGACGCCGACCGGCTCCGGGAAGTCGCTCATCGCGCTCGGCGCGCACGTGGCCGCGATGTCCCGCGGCGAGCGCACCGTCTACACCGCGCCGATCAAGGCGCTGGTGAGCGAGAAGTTCTTCTCCCTCGGCGCGCAGCTCGGGTACGCCAACGTCGGGATGCTCACCGGCGACGCCGCGGTGAACCCCGAGGCGCCGGTCATCTGCTGCACCGCCGAGGTGCTCGCGAACTGGGCGCTGCGGGAGGGGACGACCGCCGACATCGGCCAGGTCGTCATGGACGAGTTCCACTTCTACGCCGACCCCGACCGCGGGTGGGCGTGGCAGGTCCCGCTGATCGAGCTGCCGCAGTGCCAGTTCCTGCTGATGAGCGCCACCCTCGGCGACGTGTCCTTCTTCCAGGAGGACCTCACGCGGCGCACCGGACGCGAGACCGCCGTCGTCGCGAACACCGAGCGCCCGGTGCCGCTGAGCTTCCGCTGGTCGACCACCCCGCTGCACGAGACGATCTCGGAGCTGATCACCGGGAAGCAGGCCCCGGTCTACATCGTGCACACCACGCAGGCCGCGGCGGTCGAGCAGGCGCAGGCGCTGATGAGCCTCAACGTCTCGACGAAGGCCGAGAAGGAGCAGATCGCCGAGCTCATCGGTTCCTTCCGGTTCACCGCGGGCTTCGGGAAGACCCTGTCCCGGCTCGTGCGCCACGGCATCGGGGTGCACCACGCCGGGATGCTGCCGAAGTACCGGCGCCTCGTGGAGACCCTCGCCCAGGCCGGGCTGCTGAAGCTGATCTGCGGCACGGACACGCTCGGCGTCGGGATCAACATCCCCATCCGCACCGTGCTGTTCACGGCGCTGACCAAGTTCGACGGCCAACGGGTGCGCCACCTGCGGGCCCGGGAGTTCCACCAGGTCGCTGGCCGTGCCGGGCGCGCGGGCTACGACACCGCGGGCTTCGTCGTCGTGCAGGCCCCCGAGCACGAGGTGGAGAACGCGAAGCGGCTCGCGAAGGCGGGCGACGACGTCAAGAAGCAGCGCCGCGTCGTGCGCGTGAAGGCCCCCGACGGCTTCGTGTCGTGGTCCGAGCGCACGATGGAGAAGCTGGTCGAGGCGCAGCCCGAGCAGCTCACGAGCCAGATGCGCGTGACGACGGCGATGCTGCTGCAGGTCGCGCAGCGCCCCGGCCCGTACTTCCCGGCGATGCGGCACCTGCTCGAGGACAACCACGCCGACCGGGCGACGCAGCGGAAGCTGATCCTGCGGGCGATCCAGCTCTTCCGCGGCCTCATCGAGGCCGACGTGATCGAGGTGCTGAAGACCCCCGACGCGAGCGGGCGGACGGTCGCGCTCGTCGACGACCTGCAGGTCGACTTCGCACTCAACCAGCCGCTCTCGCCGTTCGCGCTCGCCGCCTTCGAGCTGCTCGACGACGAGTCCCCGACGTACTCCCTCGACCTCGTCTCCGTCGTCGAGTCGACGCTCGACGACCCGAAGCAGGTGCTGCGCGCCCAGGAGAACGCCGCACGCGGCGAGGCCGTGGGCGCGATGAAGGCCGAGGGGCTCGAGTACGAGGAGCGGATGGAGCGCCTCGAGGAGATCACGTGGCCGAAGCCGCTGGTCGAGCTGCTGGAGCCGGCGTTCGAGACCTACCGCAAGGGCCACCCCTGGGTCGGCGACGCGGAGCTCTCCCCCAAGGCCGTCGTCCGGGACCTCTACGAGCGCGCGATGACCTTCGTCGAGTTCGTCTCGCACTACAAGATCGCCCGCTCCGAGGGCCTCGTGCTGCGCTACCTCACCGACGCCTACCGGGCGCTGCGTCAGACGATCCCGGAGACGGCGGGCACGGACGACCTCGACGACCTCATCGCCTGGCTCGGCGAGCTGGTCCGCCAGACCGACTCGTCGCTGCTCGACGAGTGGGAGACGCTCTCGAACCCGACCGAGCTGGACGCCGCCGGCTCCGCGGCCGCGCCCGTCGACCAGGGGCCGCCGCCGGTCACCCGCAACGAGCGGGCCTTCCGGGTGCTGGTGCGCAACCAGATGTTCCGCCGCGTCGAGCTCTTCGAACGCCGCTGGCCGGCCGACCTCGCCGACCTCGAGGACGACGGCCCGTCCTTCGAGGTGTGGGCCCGCGCGATGGAGGAGTACTTCGCCGAGTACCCCACGCTCGGCGCCGGGCCGGACGCCCGCGGGCCCGCGCTCTTCCGCGTCGTCGACCGGGGCCGCACGTGGGAGGTCCGCCAGGTCTTCGACGACCCGGAGGGCGACCACGACTGGGGCATCACCGCGACCGTCGACCTCGACGCCTCCGACGAGGTCGGCTCGGCGGTCGTGCACGTGACCCACGTGGGGCCGTTCGACGCGGTCTGACCGGTCAGCGGATCCCGGCGGCGAGACGCGCCTCTCGCCGACGCACCATCGCCCTCCGCCACCAGGCCCGGTCCCCCTCACGAGTGGCGACGAGGTGCAGCCCGTGGACGAGGTGGAGGAACTGCCCGGCCGCGCGGGCCTGGCGGTCGGGGCGGTGCAGCGCGTAGGTCCGCACCATCGACCGCACGTGATCCCGGACGGCGATCCGGAACGCCGCGACGATCCGGTCCCGCTCCTCGTGCGGCACGAGCGACACCTCGACGCCCTGACGGTGATCCGCGCCGATCACCCGCCGGACGTGACCGTCCGCCTCGAGCCGCCGGAGCATCTTCGACACCGTGCTGCGCGTGAGGCCCACCCGCTCGCCGACGGCCCCGCTCGACAGGGGACCGAGATGGCGCAGGAGGTCGAGGCACAGCAGTTCGGGCAGCCCGAGCCCCAGTCGTCGTGCCGTCTCGATCCGGAAGCGGTGGACGACCGGGAGGAGGAGGTCGACGACGAGCGCCGTGAGCTCCTCCGTGGCGGCCTCGACCGCTGCCCGGTGCTCGGCCTGGTCCTCGGTCACGACGTCGAGCATCGCGCAGTGACCGCCGTCGCCGGGCCGGAACGACGAAGTACGTCCGACCATCCGAGTCACCGCGACTCGGATCCGAGATAGCAGTCCGGCCCGGCCGCCGGCCAGGCCACGACCCGTCGGCGCCCCTCAGGCCTTCTTCCGCCGCGGGGCGCCCTTCTTGGCGCCGAGCGACGGCGGCGGGACGACGGGGCCGATGTCGCCGTCGGGGGCCTCGTCGAGGTCGACGATCACCGGGGCGTGGTCGGACGGGCCGGTGCCCTTGCGGGCCAGGCGGTCGACCCAGGCGGCCTGCCGGCGCTCGGCGATCGGGGCGCCGGCGAGGACGAGGTCGATGCGCATCCCGCGGTCCTGGTGGAAAGCGCCACCGCGGTAGTCCCAGTAGGTGAAGGCGGGGACGTCGACCCAGCGGTCGCGGACCACGTCGTGCAGGCCGGTCTTCTCGATCGCGGCCAGCGCCTCGCGCTCGGGCGGCGTCACGTGCGTCGACTCGGCGAACACCTCGACGGAGTAGACGTCGAGGTCGGCCGGCGCGATGTTGAAGTCCCCCGCGACGACGGTCGAGGCCGGGTCGCCAGCCTCGACCATGTCGCGCAGCACGCCGAGCCACTCGAGCTTGTAGGCGTAGTGCGGGTCGTCCACCGTGCGGCCGTTCGGCACGTACACGCTGGTCACCCGCATCCCGCCACACGTCGCGGTGACGGCCCGCGCCTCCTGGTGCGGGTAGCCGGGCGCCCCCGGGAGTCCGTTCACCACGTCCTCGAGGCCCACCCGCGAGAGCAGCGCCACGCCGTTCCAGCGGCCCTCGCCGTGGTGGGCGACCTCGTACCCCCGCTCGGCCAGCGCGGCCCCGAAGGTCTCGTCGAACGCCTCGTCGGAGAGCTTGGTCTCCTGCAGGCACACGACGTCGGGCGCGCGGTCGTCGAGCCACCCCAGCAGGCGCGGCTCGCGGGCCTTCGCGGAGTTCACGTTCCAGGTCGCCACTCGCACGACCCCACGCTAACGGGCGACCCCGACGACGTCCTTCGAGGACTCCCGCGCACCGAGCGGCTGCGCCCGGCGCCACACGAGCTCCGCCTGGAAGGCGACCATCACGGCGATCATGAGCAGCACCTCGCCGATCCCGCCCGAGTCGCTGATCCCGGCGAAGTAGGCGACCGTGCCGAGCGCGAACTTCACGACCACCATGCCCAGGAACAGCCCGATGGTCAGGGCCGTGCCCTGCGCGTAGACGCTGCCCCCCTCCGCCCAGATTCGCGTGTAGCGCCCACGGGCGAGCCCCACCACCACCGACAGCGCGACGGACAGGCCGAGGAAGAGCCACGCCAGCCCGTTCGGCGGGACGTGGTAGCCACCGATCGCGATCCCCACGACCCCGTAGATGATCGCGAGCCTGAACCGCGAGGAACCGACGACCTCGTGGCGCTGGGACTGCTTGTAGACGGCGTATCCGACCATCGCGAGGATGATCACCAGGGAGGACGCGGGCATCTCGGGCTCCTGACGGCGGGTGGGACGGCGGGTGCGGTGCGGCTCAGGCCGACACGCGGACGGGGGTGGCGCTCTCGTGGGCGCCGGGGGCGGTGCGGCGGGCCGTGGCGCGGCGCGCGGCCCAGGTCGTGACCGCGGCGATCAGCGGGACCAGGAAGCAGGTGGGGATCGCGCCGACGTTGTCGGGTGCGGTGTTGCCGTGCATCAGCCACTGGGTGACGTGCTGGATGCCGTCGAGCCAGAGCTGCACGAAGGCGATCGCGATGACCGCGCTCATCCAGCCGCCCCGGAAGCGGCGCCACGCGACGACGACGCCGGCGATCCCCACCGCGAGGTCCGAGCCGCCGTTCTCCCACTGGAAGGGCGAGGGCGCCCAGCCGATGCTCTCCGCCGCGGCGGGTGCACCAGGTCCCAGGTGCACCAGGCCGGCCAGCACGCCGTTGACGCCGAGGCCGACGACCACGAACCAGAGGGCGGTCAGTTCGAGGACGCGGGCACCCGTCCGCCGCGCGGGCGACCGGTCGAGGACCACGTGGAGTACCAGCCCCACCAGCAGAATGGTCCACATGAACAGGAAGAACGACATGACCGGCCCTTTCGACGGTGTGCTCAGCACGTAGCGTGACCGGGATCCGCCGTCGGAACATCCGTCTCATGACGTAGACGGAGCCACTCCCCCGTCCCGCTGTCGGGCCGCCGTCGTCGCGAGCTCGACCCGGGTCCGCAGGCCGAGCTTGCGCAACGCGTTGGACACGTGGGTCTGCACGGTGCGCGGCGAGATCGCGAGCCGCGCCGCCATGTCGGGCCCGGCCACGCCGTCCGCGATCAACTCGGCGACGCGTCGCTCCGTCGGCGTCAGCGCCGCCCAACCCTCCGGCGGCCGTCCGCGCCGACCGGCGGCCCCCAGCCGGACCCCGGCGGACCGGAGCCGCCCCGCCAGCCGCCGCGAGACCCCGTCCGCGCCCAGCCCGTCCGCCGTCTCCCGCACCCGGGCGGCGGCGGCGCGGGCGGCGTCCGCGTCACCGAGCCGGGCCGCCAGGCAGGCCACCTCCTCCCGGGCCGCGAGGCCGCCCGCCACGTCGCCGGCCGCGTCGAGGGCGTCGGCCGCGGCGAGGACCGCCGGCAGGTCGTCCGCCGCGAGCCCGGACATCAGGTCGACCACCGGCCGGACCAGCACCCCGTCGGGCGGATCGGCACGCAGCGCGGCGGCGAGGTCGTCGAGCACGTCCCGCCGCCCCGCACGCAGGGCGAGGCGGGCGACGTCGACGCCGAACATCGCGAGGGCGACCGTCCGACCGCCCCGCAACGCCGTGCGCCAGGCGTCGTCCGCACGGCGCAGGGCGGCGTCCGGCGCGCCCCGGGCCTCGTCGAGGAGGGCGGTCGTCATCGCGACGGCGGGGAGGCCGAACTGCTCGGGTCGGCCGGCGGCCCGCTCGAGCACGACGGCGGCCGCGTCGACGTCACCGCGGTCGAGGTCCATCCGGGCCCGCCCGCCCACCGCGAGCGAGGTCCACCCGGTGCCGGTGCCGGCCGCGGCGGCCAGCCCCGAGTCCATCTCGGCCGACGCGTCCGACCACCGCCCGGCGATCACGTGCACCCGCGCCGCCACGAAGTCGTGGTACGGCCCGAGCCAGAGGTGCCCGGCCCGCGCGGCACGGTCCCGGACCTCGCGGGCGTCGCGTTCCGCCGCCGCCGGCCCCTCGGCGAGCAGCCGGCACCAGGCGGGCCACACCGTCGCCGACGCCGCGTCCGCCCACGACTCCCCCGCGCGCGCCGCGACCGACGCGACGGCCTGCTCGGTCGCCCGGGCGGTGCGGCCGCGCAGGAAGGACGCCATCGCCGCGTTGAGCAGGGCGGTGGGGTGGCCCTCGACGGGCTCCGCCGCCGGCACCGGCCCGTCCCCGGCCAGCAGGTCCACCCAGGTGCGGAGGTGGACGAGGCGGTCGTGCTGCTCCCGGGGCAGCGGGAGGGCGAGGACGGCGTCGATCTCGGCCCGGGCGTCCTCCACCCGCGCCGCGCTGATCAGGGTGAAGATCAGGAAGGAGCGGATCCGGGCGCGGACCGCCGGGTCCTCGGCGGCCGCGAGCTCCCCGCGGGCGACCCGGACCGCGTCGTCGACCCGGCCCGCCCCGGCCAGTGTGCCGGCCCGGGAGAGCGCGTCGGCGCTGTCCAGCGCGGCCACGTGGGCGGAGTGCAGGAGGCGGCGCAGGGGCCGGGGGATCGCGTCGTAGGCGACGTCCCGGTCCTCGACGCGGACGAACTCCAGCCGTTCGTCGTCGCGCCAGAGGAGCAGGCCCGCGTCGGTCGCCTCGCGCACGGCGCGCAGCATCGCGCCGGCCGGGAGGCCGGACACGGCGGCGAGGTGGTCGACCGACGCCGCACCGCCCCAGACGGCGAGGGTCGACACCAGGTCCGCCGCCGGGCCGTCGAGCCCCAGCACGTCGGTCCGGGAGGACCCGTCGTCGGGAAGCACCCCTCGATCCTGACGACGGGTGCACGGACCGCCACCTGCATCACCCGGACGGGCGAACGACGGGCCTCAGGCCGCCCGGCCCTCGACGCGCGCCTTCACCGTGGCGAGCGTCTGCGCCATGCCCTCGCGGTTGCGCGCGGGGCTGTCGTTCGTACGGGCCTTCCCGACGAGCGAGGCGATCGCGGTGCGCTTGTCGACCCAGCGCTGGGTGATGCGCGTGCCGGCGCCCTCGGGCTCGAGGGTGAAGCTCCAGCGGGCGACCGACTGCCCCGCGACGTCGACGTCCCAGCTGATGAGCGAGGCGGGTACGTACTCGGCGACGGTGCTCGTGGTGGGCCAGCGCAGGAGGCCCTTGCGGTTCCAGCCGATGAAGCGCGCGCCCGGCTTCGGGCCGGTCGCGCGGCCGAGCCAGCGGACCGAGTAGCACTCGGGTGAGATCTCACCCATGCGGGCCGGGTCGCCGACCAGCTCCCACACCTTCTCCGGCGGGGCCGCGATGGTCTCGCTGACGACGACGTCTGGCGCCTTCTCCGGCACGGTCGACCTCCTGGGGTGCGCAGTGGTACCGCTCGGTACCGCTGCGCACCCTAGAGGATCAGTTGACCTTGACGAGGTCCACGACGAACACGAGGTGGGCGTTCGGCGGGATGACCCCGCCCGCGCCCTGCGGTCCGTAGCCCTGGTGCGGGGGCACGACGAGGATGCGGCGGCCGCCCTCGCGCATGCCCGAGATGCCCAGCTTGAACCCGTCGATGACCTGGCCGAGGGGGAACTCGACGGGCGTGCCGCCGCGGCGCCACGAGGAGTCGAACTCGGTGGAGTTCGACACCAGCTTGCCCTCGTACTGCACCTGCACGGTGTCGCGGTGCGTCGCCTCGGCGCCGCCCCCGACGACGAGGTCGGTGATGTCCAGGTCGTTCGGGAGGGTGTCGGGGGTGACCGACGCACCCGGGGCACGGGTCAGGTCGTCGGTGTTCTCCACGGTGACTGCCATGCGCCCCACCGTAGGCGGTGCGGCTCAGTCCTTCGGCGCGAGGCCCAGCAGCGAGCGGGCCTTCGCGCCGACGGTCTCGCGCACGCCGTTGGCGATGATCGACAGCGCGTCGGGGTCACCGGTCACCTGCGAGCGGGCGGTGTTGAACGCCTGCTGCAGCGTGACGTGCGGCGGCACCAGCGGGATGTCCTTGTCGACCTTCGCGTCGACCACGAAGGGCCGGTCGGCGGCGAACGCGCGGTCCCAGACCGACCCGATCGCGTCCCGCTCGGTGAGGGTCACGCCGTCGAGCCCGAGGAGCTTCGCCCAGTCCGCGTACGGCACGTCGGGCAGCGACTGCGACTGCGGGTCCGGCGCCTCGCCGAGCATCCCGCGGGTCTCCCAGGACACGAACGAGAGGTCGTCGTTGGAGAGCACCAGCACGACGAAGCGCGGGTCGGCCCACGTCCGCCAGTAGCGCTGGACGGTGATCAGCTCGTTGACGCCGTTCATCTGCATCGCGCCGTCGCCGACGAGGGCGACCACCGGCCGGTCGGGGTGCGCGGTCTTCGCGGCGATCGCGTAGGGCAGCGCCCCACCCATGGAGAGCAGGGTGCCCGACAGCGACCCCCGCTGGGTGGGCCGCAGCGTCAGGTCGCGGGCGTACCAGGACGTCGCCGTGCCGCAGTCGACGGCGATCTGCGCGTCCTCGGGGAGGCGGTCGGAGAGTTCCCGGACGACGAGCTCGGGGTTCAGTGCCGAGGTGTGCGCGTGGGCGCGCTGCTCGGAGTACGAGTCCCAGGACGCGGTCCAGCGCTCCACGTGCGCCCGCCAGTCCGAGCTCTCCTTCTCCCGCAGCATCGGCAGCAGCGCCGTCAGGGTCGCGTCGGCGTCGCCGGTGAGGTTGACGTCGGTGTCGTAGCGGATGCCGCAGCGGGACCCGTCGACGTCGATCTGCACCGCGCGGGCCTGGCCGGGCGCCGGGTAGTACTCGGTGTAGGGCATCGTGGAGCCGACGATCAGCAGCGTGTCGCACTCCCGCATGAGGTGCCACGACGCCGTCGTCCCGAGCAGCCCGATCGCCCCGGTGTTCCAGGGCGAGCGCTCGTCGACCACCCCTTTGCCGAGCAACGCCGTCGAGAGCCCGGCCTGCAGGCGGTTCGCCACCTCGGTGAGCACCTGGGAGGCCCCGAGCGCGCCGGCGCCGGCGAGGATCGCGACCTTCTCGCCCGCGTTGAGCACCTCGGCGGCGGCGCGCAGGGCGGAGTCGGCGGGAGCGCCCGGATCGGACGAGGGGACGGCGGAGGTCTGGTAGTAGCCGTGCGCGTCCGGCGGCTCCGGGACCGCGTCCTCCTCCAGCACGTCGCTGGGCAGGATGATCACCGCGACGGTGCGGTCGGCCAGGGCCGTGCGGCAGGCCCGGTCGACGATGTGTCGCACCTGCGAGGGGTCCTTCACCTCGGCCACGTAGCCCCCGACGTCGGAGAACAGCGTGGAGAGGTCGACCTCCTGGTAGTAGCCGCCGGCCTGCGCGGTCTGCGCGGTGTGCCCGAGCAGGGCGACGACGGGCTGGTGGTCGAGCTTGGCGTCGTAGAGCCCGTTGAGCGCGTGGATCGCTCCCGGACCGCTCGTGACCGCGCAGCAGCCGATGGGCGACCCGCGGTACTTGACGTCCGCGCAGGCGGCGAACGCGGCGGTCTCCTCGTGGCGGACCTGGACGAACTCGGCGTCGTCGCGCTTCGGGATCGCGGTGAAGATCCCGCCGATCCCGTCGCCGGGGTAGCCGTAGAAGCGGTGCACACCCCAGGCGGCGAGACGGTCCAGGACGTGCTCGGCGACGTTCTTCGGTGCACTCACGCCGTCGGGCTACCCACTGGCCTCACATGTCGATCGGGCCCAGCGGCCGCAGCGGGTGCTCCAGCGGCGCCGGCGCGGTGCCCTCCGGACCGAACGGGGAGCCGCCGAGCTCCTCGCGGTGGTGCGGGGTGTCCCAGGCCGTCAGCGGTCCGAGCGGGACGATCTGTGTCGGGTTGATCGTCGTCTGGACCTGGTAGTAGTGCCGCTTGATGTGGTCGAGGTCGACCGTGTCGCCGAACCCGGGGGTCTGGTAGAGGTCGCGGGCGTAGGCCCACAGCGCGCCGAACTCGGCGAGCTTCTGCCGGTTGCACTTGAAGTGGCCCTGGTAGACCGCGTCGAACCGGGCGAGCGTGGTGAACAGGCGGACGTCGGCCTCGGTGATGTGGTCGCCCACGAGGTACCGCCGGCTCTCGAGCCGCTCCTCCAGCGCGTCGAGGCGGGCGAACAGCGCCGCGTAGGCCTCCTCGTAACGCGTCTGCTTCGTGGCGAAACCCGCCTTGTAGACCCCGTTGTTCACGTCGTGGAAGACGCCCTCGTTGACCTCGTCGATCTCCGCGCGCAGGTGCTCCGGGTAGAGGTCGGGGGCGCCGGCGCGCTGGTGGGCCCGCCACTCCTGGCCGAGGTCGACGGTGATCTGGGGATAGTCGTTCGTGACGAGCGCCCCGGAGGCCACGTCGACGATCGCCGGCACCGAGACGCCGTTCTCGGTGCCGTCCTCCGGGTCGCGCGCGAGGTAGGCCTGCTCGAGGTGGGTGTAGCCGAGCACGGGGTCGACGCCGCCCTCGTCGAGGGAGAACCGCCAGGACCGGTCGTCCTGCAGCGGGTCGGTGATCGCGAGCGAGATCGCGTCCTCGAGGCCCATGAGGCGGCGCACGATGACCGAGCGGTGCGCCCACGGGCACGCCAGCGAGACGACCAGGCGGTAGCGCCCCGGCTCGGCGGGCCACTCCCCCTCGCCCGACGGGTTCGCCACGATCCGGTCGGTGAACCGGGGACCGCGGCGCTTGAACGAGCCGCTGGAGTCGGCGTAGGCCTTCGTGTTGCCGGCAGTGGTGCTCACGGGGACCGAGATTCCCCCGGGGAGGTGTACGCGAACCGACATCCGGGGAACGATGCCCGACGTCCCCCGTCGACGTGGGCGTCCGACGACCCCACCCACGAGGAGACACGCCGTATGAGCACCGGCCGCCGTTCCGACTCCGTGTCGACCGAGACCAGCGTCTCCTCCGAGTCGGAGCACTCCGCGCTCCGGACCGACATCCGGCGGCTCTCGACGCTGCTGGGGAAGACGCTCGCGCGCCAGAACGGCGACGACATGCTCGACCTCGTCGAGAAGGTGCGCCACCTCGTCCGGGAGGTGCCCGAGCGCGGGGACACCGAGATCCGTGACCTGCTCGGCTCGCTCGACCCCGGTACGGCGGCCGTACTGGCCCGCGCCTTCGCCACCTACTTCCACCTCGCGAATGTCGCCGAGCAGACCCACCGGGCCTCGGAGCGCCGGGCGGTGCACGAGGGCGGGGAGGGCCCGATCCACCTGCTCGCCGAGCGGCTGGTCACCGAGGCGGACCCGGAGGAGGTCGCGACCGCGCTCTCGCGGCTGGAGCTCAAGCCCACCTTCACCGCGCACCCGACCGAGGCGCAGCGCCAGTCGGTGCTCGGCAAGCTGCGGGCGATCGCCGGCATCCTCGGCGACGGGCTCTCGGAGGAGGTGGCGGAGACGAAGCTCGAGCGTCTCGTCGACCTCATGTGGCAGACCGACGAGATCCGCCCGGAGCGCCCGACGGTGCTCGACGAGGCCCGGTCGGTCGCCTACTACCTGGAGCAGCTCGGCCGTCACGCGGTCCCCCAGGTGCTCACCGTGCTCGACGAGGAGCTCGACCGCGTCGGGCTGCACCTGCCCGAGGGCGCCCGCCCGCTCGTGCTCGGCTGCTGGGTGGGCGGCGACCGCGACGGCAACCCGAACGTCACCGCCGAGCTCACCACCGACGTCATGACGGTCTACGCCGACCGCGGCGTCCGGATCCAGATCGGGCTGATCGAGGAGCTGGTGCAGGAGCTGTCGGTCTCGACCCGGCTGGTGGGGGTCAGCGAGGACCTGCGCCGCAGCCTCGCCAAGGACCGGCGCCACCTGCCCGAGGTCTACGACCGGTTCGTGCGGCTCAACGCCGAGGAGCCCTACCGGCTCAAGTGCTCCTACGTGCACGCCCGGCTGGAGAACACCCGCGCCCGCTACGCCGACGGCTCGCCCCACGTGCCGGGACGGGACTACCTGGGCTCCGCGGAGTACCTGCACGACCTGGAGGTGATGGACCGGTCCCTGCGGTCCCACCAGGGCGATCGGATCGCCGACGGGATGCTGCGCGACGTCATGCGCACGGCGAACGCGGTCGGCCTGCACCTCGCCTCGATGGACGTCCGCGAGCACACCAAGTTCCACCACACCGCGCTCGCGGCCCTGTTCGACCGGCTCGGCGAGCTGGAGACCCCCTACGCCGAGCTCGACCACGACGGCCGGATCGAGGTCCTCTCCCGCGAGCTCGCCGGACGCCGGGCGCTCACGCCGCGGCGGAACTGGCAGGCCATCGGCGACGAGAGCTTCCGGGAGACCCTGGAGGTCTTCGACACCATCCGCGAGGTGCAGGAGACCTACGGCGAGGAGGCCCTGCACACCTACATCATGTCGATGGCCCAGAACGTCGACGACGTGCTCGCGGTGGCCGTGCTCGCCCGCGAGGCCGGCCTGATCGAGCTGACCGTCGACGGGGCGCGCTCGTCGATCGACATCGTCCCGCTGTTCGAGACCGCGACCGAGCTGAAGATCTCCGGCGACCTGCTCGACGGGATGCTCTCCGACCCGTCCTACCGCGCGATCGTCGCCGCGCGCGGTGACGTCCAGGAGATGATGCTCGGCTACTCGGACTCCAACAAGGGCGCGGGGATCACGACGAGCCAGTGGTCCATCCACACCGCGCAGCGCCAGCTGCGCGACGTCGCGGCCAAGCACGGCGTGCGGCTGCGCCTGTTCCACGGCCGGGGCGGCTCGGTCGGACGCGGTGGTGGCCCCGCCGGCGAGGCGATCGCCGCGCAGCCGCACGGCGTGGTCGACGCGGTGATGAAGGTGACCGAGCAGGGCGAGGTCATCTCGGACAAGTACTCGTTGCCCGGCCTCGCCGAGGACAACCTCGAGATCATGCTCTCGTCGGTGCTCGAGGCGACGCTGCTGCACCAGACCAGCCGGGTGCCCGCCGACCAGCTCGAGCGCTGGGACGAGGCGATGGACGTCATCTCGGACGCCGCGCAGGAGGCGTACGGGAAGCTCATCGAGCACGAGGGGCTGCCGAACTTCTTCACCCAGGCGACCCCGGTGGACGAGCTCTCGATGCTCAACGTCGGGTCCCGCCCCGGCAAGCGCCCCGGGGCGGGCGGGGACGCCTCGCTCGACGACCTCCGCGCCATCCCGTGGGTGTTCGGCTGGACCCAGACGCGGATGATCGTGCCCGGGTGGTTCGGGCTCGGCTCCGGTCTCAAGGCCGCCCGCGAGGCCGGGTACGGCGACGTCATCGAGGAGATGAAGGACTGGGCGTTCTTCGCGAACCTGCTCTCCAACGTCGAGATGACCCTCGCGAAGACCGACATGCGCATCGCCGGCTTCTACGTCTCGGAGCTCGTCGACCCCGAGCTCACCGACGTCTTCGAGATCATCAAGACCGAGCACGCTCTCACGCTCCGCGAGGTGCTCGCCCTGTCCGCCGGTGACGCCCTGCTCGCGAACAACCCGCTGCTGCGCCAGACCCTCGAGGTGCGCGAGAGCTACCTCGAGCCGCTGCACCACCTCCAGGTGCACGCCCTGGCCGAGCGGCGCACGGTCGACGAGCCCGATCCCGATCTGCAGCGCGCGCTGCTGCTCACGGTCAACGGCATCTCGGCCGGGATGCGCAATACCGGATAGCGCACGACCGAATTCGGGGCCGATCGGATCCCCGACCTTCGACCCGTTGCTTTCCGCCGTGACTCCGATCACGATCGACCGCGATCACATCGTGGCCTGGACATCGTGGCGATCATCTCGGCGGGGAGCACCGGTATGGAATCGATCTTGTTGTTCGTGATCGGCATCGCGGTGCTGGTGTTCAGTGCGGAGAAGTTGATCGGCTATCTCGTCGGGGTGGCGAGTCGCTGGACGATCTCGCTGTTCCTCATCGCCGTGATCTTCACGGGGATCGAATTCGACGACCTCGCGTTCGGGATCGTGCTGAACCTGGAGGATCTGAGCAACGTCGCCCTCGGCACGGTGATCGGGACGACGGTGGCGATGACGGGCGTCGTGCTCGCGATCTCCGCCATCGTCGCCCCGTGCGAGGTCGAGGTCCCGCGCAGTTACCTCGCGCTGTTCGTGCTCGCACCGGTCGTCATGCTCGCGTTCGCCCTCACCGGCTTCTTCACGGTGACGTCGGGGATCGTGCTGCTGGCGGCGTTCGTGGCGTTCGTCGGCTTCGTCGCCTGGCGGGAGTACGCCGCGCGCAAACCGGTGTTCCGCAACGCCGAGGTCTACGAGCAGCTCGAGAAGGTCGGCGCCGGCGTGGGCGGGAGCGGTGGCGCGGTCGCTCTCGGCGACCGGGACGACACCCCGCCCCCGTCGGGCAGCGGCTCCGCGGGCCACGGCTTCACGCTCCCGCCCGACCTCCGGGTCGACCAGGGCTTCCTCAAGGCGCGGGCGCACTCCCCCGGGGTCGGCCTCGGGCTCGCCGTGCTCGCGCTCGTGGGCCTCGTCATCGGGGCCGTCGCCGCGGGCCAGGCCACGGAGGGGGTCATCGAGACCCTCGGGATCGAGGGCACCGTCTTCGGTGTCACCATCGCGACGCTGGCCCTCTCGCTCGAGGACATCTTCCTCACCGCCGAGCCGCAGCGCCGGGGCGCCCCGGAGATCGCGGTCGCCAACGTCATCGGCAGCGTCGTGTTCTCCGTGACCGGCAAGCTCGGCGTCATCCTGCTCACGGGCGGCGCGATCGCGGTCGACGAGGACGTGGTGGCCTGGCACCTGCCGGTCCTCATCGTCATGACGGCGATCGCGGCGGGCTTCCTCGCCACCGGGCGGCTGCGCCGCTGGCACGGCGTGGTGCTGCTCGCCCTGTACGTCGCCTACTTCGTGGTGAGCCTCGTGGCCTTCGGCGGCGTGCCGATGGACGACTAGGTGGCTTCGCCGGGTGAGCAGAAAGTGGGGCTATAGCCCCACTTTCTGCTCACCTGCGAAGCACCTACGCGTGCGGGCGCGCCACCAGCGGCAGCTCGACCGGCCGGGACTCCTCGTTGGCCTCCGCCACGGCCGCCTCGACGATCCCGTGGTCGGGCGCGAGGTGGCAGACCGGGTCGGTGCGGGTGGCGTCGCCGGTGAGCGCGAACGCCTGGCAGCGGCAGCCGCCGAGGTCGATCTCCCGGCGGTCGCAGGACCGGCAGGGGTCCTGCATCCAGTCGGTGCCGCGGTAGGCCGAGAACATCGGCGAGTCCCGCCAGATCCAGGACAGCGCGTGCTCGCGCACGTTCGCCGCCGGCAGCGGCAGGTCGTGCGCCGCGAGGCACGGCAGGGAGTTGCCGTTCGGGACGACGACGAGCTGACGTGCGCCCCAGCCGCCCATGCAGGGCTTCGGGTACGTCGCGTAGTAGTCCGGGATCACGTAGATGATCTCCATGCGCCCGCGCAGCCGTTCCTTCGCCTCGCGGACCACCACCTCGGCCGCCGCCAGCTGCTCGCGTGAGGGCAGCAGCGACGCCCGGTTCACCGCCGCCCAGCCGTAGTACTGGGTGTTGGCCAGCTCGATCCGGTCGGCCTCCAGGTCCTCCGCCGCGGCGAGCACCTCGGCCACGCGGTCGATGTTCTGTCGGTGCAGGACGACGTTGAGCGTCAGCGGCCAGCCCAGCTCCCGCACCCGTCGCGCGGCCTCGATCTTGCGGGCGAACGACGGCGAGCCCGCGATCCGGTCGGACAGCGCCGGCTCGTCGGCCTGCAGCGACACCTGCACGTGGTCGAGCCCGGCGTCGTGCAGCTCGGCGGCCCGGGCCGCCGAGAAGCCGAGCGCGCTCGTGACGAGGTTGGTGTAGAGCCCCTGCTCCGAGGCGGTCCGGACGAGGTCCGCGAGGTCCCGGCGCAGCAGCGGTTCACCGCCGGAGAGGTGGCACTGCAGCGCGCCCAGGTCGGCGGCCTCGGTGATCACCCGCTGCCACTCCTCGGTGGTCAGCTCCTCGCGGTACGCCGAGAGTTCCACCGGGTTCGAGCAGTACGCACACGCCAGCGGGCAGCGGTAGGTCAGCTCCGCGAGCAGCCCGAGGGGACCTTCCACCATGGTCGAGCTCCGCTCCGCTGCGTCTCCGGCCACATCAGCCATCGATGATCTCCAGGTGTCGGCGCTCCGCGAGCTTCGCGAGGTAGGCCACGACCTGCCCCTCGGGGACGTCCCCGTACTGCTCGCGCAGCGCCTCGACGATGTCGGCCACCGTCCGGACCCCGTCGCACAGCTCGAGGATCGCGGTCCCGGTGGCGTTGAGGACGACCACGGTCTCCGGCAGCAGCAGCACGTGCCGTTCCCGCGCGCGGTCGTACCGGAACTTCACCCCGCGCCCCAACCGGGGCACGCCCGTCGTCGCGAAGGGGACCCCGGTCGATGGTCCAGCTCCGCTGCGCTGTGTGTCCGTCACGCCGGGTACGCCGCGTCGATCGCGTCCATCATCGACCAGAGCACGTCGTTCTTGAACGCGAGCGCGTCGTACGCCGCCTGCTCGAGCTCCGGGGTGCGGCAGTGCTCGAGCACCACCTCCAGGGCGTGCTCGGAGTCGCGCGGGGCCTGGTGCAGCCGGTTGCGGAAGTACTGCAGGCCCGCCGGGTCGATCCACGTGTAGTACTTCTCGAACGCGGCGAGGCGGGTCGCCATGAGGTCGGGGGCGAACAGCTCGGTCAACGAGGACGCCACCGCGACCGGCCACGGCTTCGTCCGCGCGAAGGTGATGTACGCGTCCACCGCGAACCGCACCCCGGGCCGCAGGTGCACGTGCGAGGTCATCTCCTCGCGCGGCACCCCGCACGCCTCCCCCAGCCGGAGCCAGGCCTCGATCCCGCCCGGGTCGTCGCCGACGCCGTCGTGGTCGGTGATCCGCCGGATCCAGCGCCGCCGCACCGTCACGTCCGGGCAGTTCGACAGGATCGCCGCGTCCTTGATCGGGATGGCCTCCTGGTAGGCGAAGCGGTTCGCCACCCACCCGCGGATCTGCGCCGGGGAGAGCTCGCCGTCGTTCATGCGCACGTGGAACGGGTGCGCCGCGTGGTACCGGGAGGCCTGCGAGCGCAGGCGCTCGGTCAACGTCGTCTCCACCACTGCGGTCATGCCGAGATCTCCGTCCCGTCGGTCCCGATCTCCACCCCGGCCTTCCCGACGACGGGGCGCTCGGCCGCGTCGGGCAGGAGGATCGGGTTCGAGTTGTTGACGTGCACCAGCACCACGCGCGGCACGCCGAGGTCGGCGAACGCGTCGAGCGACCACTCCAGCGCGACGTGCCCCATGTCCGCCGCGGTCTTGCGGCCGAGCCCGAGCCGGACGAGCTCGTCGTCGTGGAAGCAGGTCCCGTCCACGAGCAGTACGTCGGCGCCCGCGCAGGCCGCCCGCAGCGGCGCCAGGTCGGCCACGCCGGGGGCGTACACGACGACGCCGCCCGTGCGCCGGTCGTGGAACCGGTAGCCGACGACGCGACCCTCCTCGGGACCCGACGTCGGGAAGCGGGGCGTCTTGCCCGTGGGCAGGTCGAACGCGGTGTAGCTGAGGTCGTCGGTGAGCGCGTGCTCGACCCCGATCCCCACCTCCACCACCGTGACCGGGCAATAGGCCTCCAGCGTCGTCAGGAAGCCCGTGCCCTCCCGCAGGACCGCCTCGGAGGCGGCCGTCGCGTGCACCGTCACCCCGGCACCCTCGCGCAGGATGAGCAGGCCGAGCGTGTGGTCGATCTCCGCGTCGGTCAGCAGGATCGCCTCGACCGGGTTGCGCCGGGTCGCCCCCGGGTGCAGGTCGGGGGCCGCGGTGAGCTGCTGGCGGACGTCGGGCGAGGCGTTGACGAGAAAGGCACGAGCACCGGCGGGTCCGTCGTCGACGACGGCGATCGAGGACTGGGTGCGCGGCTCGACGGTGCCCGTGCGGGCGGCCGTGCAGCCGGCGCAGGAGCAGTTCCACTGCGGGAGCCCGCCGCCGGCGGACGACCCGAGGACGCGGACCTTCACCAGAACTTGATCCCGACGGACTTGAGGCGGCGCTTGTGCAGCTGCTCCACCTTCTCGATGTCCTGACGGTCGATGAGCTCGCCCCAGGCGTTCGCGGCCTTCATGCCCTGCTGGAGCAGCTCCTCCATCTCGTCGGAGACGACGTCGGCGCTCTGGATGACGCGCGAGCCGAAGCCGATGTGCCAGCGCTCGTCGCGCAGCACCAGCTCCATGCCCTTGTGTACCCCGGGCATGCCCACCGAGCAGCGGTCGAGGGCGGCCAGCAGCGCGTGCTGCCCGGCCGTGAGGACCACACCCTCGAGGATCATGTGGTAGAGGCTGACCGCCGCGGTCAGGTCCTTCTCGCCGGCCGCGAGGTCCTCGGCGAGGGTGGGCAGCCGCTCCTCGAACAGTTCGAGCAGCTCCGGGCTCACCCGCTCGCGCAGGACGTCGAGCCGCTCGGCGAGGTTCTCCCCGGGGATGCCGACGACCTCGCCGGCGACGCGGTCGAAGAAGCGGGCGTGCCGGGCCTCGTCGCGTGCCTGGGCGCGGAAGCAGCCGGCCATGGAGTCGTCGGTGGTGGCCCGGTCCTCGAAGGAGCCGAGGTGCGTGGCGACCGCCATCTCGCCGACGCAGAACCCGGCGATCAGGCCGAGCACACGGTCGCGCTCCTCGCTCTCGAGCTTCGACCACGCCTCGACGTCGCCGGTCAGGTCGATGGCCTGCTCGTCCCACTGCAGCGACTCGGCGAGTTGGACGAAGTGTCCGTACCCGGTGATCATAGATCGAGATCCTCTCCCGGTTGCACCTCGCGGAAATCCGCCTTCTCGGCGCCGCAGATCGGGCACATCCAGTCGTCGGGAATGTCCTCGAAGGGCGTCCCGGGCGGGATGCCGCTGTCGGGGTCACCCTCCTCCGGATCATAGATGAGTCCGCACATCTCGCAGATCCACTTGCTGGCCACGGGCGGCGCACTCATCGGTTTCCCCGTTTCTCGCTGTATACGCCGACCAGGGGCGTCGGATTCCTCCGACGCCCCTGGCGGGCATTACTCGATCAGTCGTCCATCTGGGCGACGTACATCGTCACCTCAGGGGCGACACCGATTTCGGTGAACTCCGGGGTCTCCCACGTCATGTCAGACCTCCCTTCCTCGAATTCGGTCCATCAATCGTCCCTCGGACTCAGTCCTCGGGCAGTGCGAAACAGAACAGCGCGTCACCCGCGGAGGCGCCGAGCAGGCCGGGCAGGAAGCCCTCGACCCAGCCGCCCCAGCCGGTCGGCACGGCCACGTACTGCCGCCCGTCGACCTCGAAGGTGATCGGGCTCGAGTGGTGTCCGCTACCGCACTGGAACTGCCACAGCTTCTCGCCGGTGGACGCGTCGAGGGCGACGAACTCGCCGCTCGGCGTGCCCTGGAAGACGAGCCCGCCCGCGGTCGTCACGTTCGACGCGCACATCGGGTACTCGTGGTTCCAGCGCCACTTCTCCTCGCCGGTCAGCGGGTCGACCGCGCTGACGAAGCCGTAGTGGTCGTCGAGGTCGACGGCCACGCCGGCCCCCCAGTAGGGGATCGACTCCTTGAACTCGCGGCGACGGCGGGTCGCCGTCGCCCCGACCTCCTGGACCGGGATGTAGATCAACCCGGTCTCCGGGTTGTACGACATGTGGGTCCACTCCTTGCCGCCGGCCGGGCCGGGCCAGAAGTGGACGGGGACGCCCTCCTCGTCGGGGTAGATCTTCGGCGTCACCTTGCCGTCGGCGCTGATCTCGCCCCAGGTGATGCGGTCGACGAACGGGAAGACCCGCACGAGCTCGCCGTTGCTGCGGTCGAGGACGAAGAAGTAGCCGTTCTTGTCCGCGTGGGCGAGCAGCTTGCGCCCGTCCGGAGCGTCGAAGAGGACGTTCTCCATCGTCGAGTCGTAGTCCCACAGGTCGTGGGGCGTGAACTGGTAGTGCCAGCGGATCTCGCCGGTGTTCACGTCGATCGCGACGGTCGAATCGGTGTAGAGGTTGTCGCCCGGGCGCACCCCGCCGTCGAAGTCCGGCGCCGGGTTGCCCGTCCCCTGGTACAGGAGCTCGAGGTCCGGGTCGTAGGTCGGGGTGATCCAGCAGTTCGCGCCACCGCGCTGCCAGGCCTCGCCGTCGTCCGGCCAGGTCTCCGAGCCGGGCTCGCCGGGCTTCGGCACCGTGTAGCAGCGCCAGCGGCGCTCGCCGGTCTGGGCGTCGAAGGCGTCGAGGTGCCCGCGGACACCGAACTCGCCGCCGGCGCTGCCCACGACGACCATGTCCTTGACGATCAGCGGGGCGGCCGAGCCGCTCTCGCCGGCCCGGACGTCACCGTTGGTGGTGTCCCAGACCTTCTCGCCGGTGGTCGCGTCGAGCGCGATGAGGTGGGCGTTGAGGGTGTACATGTACACCTTGCCGTGGCCCACGGCGACGCCGCGGTTGACGTTGCCGCAGCACAGCGAGGTGTCGAACGGCGAGGCGTGCTTGTACCGCCAGAGCTCGTCGCCGGTCTTCGGGTCGATGGCCCAGACCTTGCCGTCGGGGCCGGAGACGTACATGACCCCGTCGACCACGAGCGGGGTGGCCTCGAACGAGTAGGTCGAGGCACCGGAGTGCATGCCGGTCGAGCCCGCCTGGAAGACCCAGGCCGGGGTGAGTCGGCGGACGTTGTCCTTGGTGATCTGGTTCAGCGTCGAGTAGCGCTGTCCGTCGTAGGTGCCGTAGTAGGTGAGCCAGTTCTCCGGCTCCGACCGGGCACCCTGGATGCGCTCGTAGTCGACGTTGCGTGTCGCGGGCGCCTCGCCCTTGACGTTGGACAGTGTGCGGTGGGCGACGGCCTCGCCGGCGTCGACGTAGTCGGTCATGGTGTGCTCCTCTCGCGGGTCAGGGACGGGGCTGGGCCGGGCGGTCGAGCTTGGCCGAGTCCGGCACCTCGCCACCCATGACCAGGGCGGCGGTCAGGCCGCGGCCCTCGTCGTTGCCGGTGGTGGAGCCGTACCAGTAGGCCCCGGGACCGTCGAGGTTCAGCCGCGCCGTCCCCTTCGAGTGGTTGACGAGCCAGATGATCTTCGGGTCACCGTTGTGCGGCAGGAGCGCGCAGTGGGTGTTCTTGTCGTCGTTGATCAGCGTCAGCTCGATGTCCCCGCCGTGCGGGAACACGATGATGCTGGGGTCGAAGATCAGCTGGTCCTCGGGGATGCGGACGGTGGCGCGCATGACGCCGTCCTCGCCCTCCTCGGCGTAGCCGACGTTGCCGGTACCGAGCATGCGCCCCAGCGTCGTGCGGTTCTGTCCGTCCAGTCCCGCTGCATGGAGCTCCTGGGCCCGATCGTCTGCCGTGGCCGTCATCGGCCGTCCCCTCCTCGTCACGACTGCACTGGTCCTCCCCGCGCCGGAACGGCGCGGCGGAGATGTCGGGCGGCGTCGAACGGGGCGGGCCGGGAGGGCCCGCCGACCGTGTGCCTGCGCAGGGTCCCGGGAAGTGCGCACACGATGCCGCCACGCGGTCGATCGACCGCTCGGCCGACGTCGTCGGCCTGTGGGCGGCAGGACACGCCGTGGATGTCGACGACTGCACGTGGTCAGTCGCCGAGCGGTGTGTGCTGAGCCACTTCCGACCATAGATACCGAGCCGGACGACGGCAAGTGGATCGTGCTCGACCCGAAGATCTCGATCACGGCGAGCCCCTCGTCGCCGGGCGGGCGAGGCCCTAGAGTCGCGGTCGACGGGTCGACGAGGACCGCCGTCACGGTCCGGTGGGAGGCCGAACGACGTGCCCAGGTTCGGGATGCCGGAAGCCCTGTCGGAACTCATCGGCACGGACGGCCTGGCCGACAGCGTCGAGCTGAAGGCGCTGCTCGCCTGCCCCGCCGGCCCGGCGGCCGAGGCCCTGACCGGTCGGGCCGCGCCGACCTGGAGCACCCGGCGCAGCTACCTCGTCGACACCCCCGCGCTCGACCTCCTGCGGGTCGGCGTCGAGGTCCGGCTGCGCCGACGGACCCGCGGTCGCTACGACCTCGCGGTCTCGGCCCGGCGCGGGGGCTCCACGGCGCACCGGGGCACCCCCCGCGGCGGTCGGGTCGAGCTCGACGTCGTGCCCGGCGGGCTGTGGCTCGACGTCGAGGTCCGCGCCGAGGTGGATCCGGAGGCGGCGGCGCGGGCGATCGAGGGCGCGGTGGCGGGCGTGGACCTGCTCTCCGCCGCCCAGCGCGCCTGGGCCTGCCGCGGCGGGGCCGGCCCCGTGGACGACCGCCGGCTGCGCGACCTGCGGGTGCACGGCCCGCTCGTCGTCAGCCGCGTCAAGGTGGCCGCGGCCCGGTGGGGCCTGCGGCGCGCCGACCTCGAGCACTTCCGGTTCCCCAGTGGCCGGGAGCTGGTGGAGCTCTCCACGCACTGCGGCCCGCGCGAGGTCGCGGAGACCGTCCCGGCCTTCGAGCGGATGCTCGACGAGCAGCACGTCGTGTGCGCGTCGGCCTACCGACCGCGCACCGCGGTCTGGCACGACGAGCTCGACCCGGCGCGTCGGCGGAACTGACCGTCACGACGACGGGTCGGGACCGTCCTCGACGGCCGTCACCGTGCCGAGCAGCGCCTCGCACGCGGCGGCCAGCACGGTGGCGGCGTCCCGGACGTCCCGCGCGGTGCCCGGGTGGCCGGCCAGCCGGGCCCAGGCGGTGCGCTGCTTGCGGGCGAGCCGGGCGAGCTCGAACCGGTCGGCCGCGCGGTCGACGCCGAGCCGGGTCGCGGGGTCGCCGCCGCGCAGCAGCCGGGCCGCGGCGTCCCGGCGGCCGGGTGGGAGGGCGACCCGACCGGCGTCGAGGTCGTCGGCGAGCGCCTGCTCCGCGAGCTCGCGGGCGCCCGCCGCCCGGACCCGTTCGAGCTCCACGGCGAGCCGGCGCGTCCAGGGCCGCCCGGGCGCCGCCGCCACGAGGCCGTCCGCCGCGTCCAGCGCCGCGAGGGCCCGACGACGGGCCGCCACGGGACGGCAGCGGGCCACCAGCACCGTCGCCAGCCGGCCGAGGTTCGTCCCGCCGAGGGCACCGGGACCGGGCAGCGCGACCCGGACGACGCCGGTGAGCGGGTCCTCCGCCGACACCGAGACCGCGGGCACCACCCGGGCCCCGACGGTGGGCACGGCGGCGAGCCAGTCCGGGACGCGGGTCCCGGTGTCGTCCTCGGCCAGCAGCACCAGCGCGTCGACGACCTCGTCGGGGGCGAGCGGGCCGAGCGCGGCGCGGCCCGCCAGGTCGACGACGGCGGCGGGCCGCTCGACCACCCCGGCGAGCGCGGCCGCGACGGCGGCGCCGTCCCGGGGCGTCGGGCCGGCGACCCCGTACCGCCAGGGGTCGCCGAGCGCGACGGCCAGGGCGGCGACCCGCTCCGCCGCGGGATCGCCGACCGGGACCTCCTCCAGGGTCCGGCGCAGCACGGACTGGGTCTGCGCGAACAACGGCGACCCGGGGTCGGGCAGGGGCGGGCCCACCGGGCCGACCGGGCGGCGTGGTCCGGTCCCGAGCGTCGGGACGACGGCAGGCAGGCGCGGGTCGGGGGCCTGCGGGACCTGCGGGGCCGCCGGGGTCCGGACCGGACCCACCTGCCGGGTGGCCTCCTCGACGAGGGCCCGCGCGCGGACCGCGATCCGCTCGCGGGTGGCGTCCGACCCGCCGTCGGGACCGGGACCGGCGACGAGGGCGGGGACGAGCCCGGTCGCGGCGTCGGTCGACGGGGGCCCGGGCTCCGACGGGGTGGTCCCGACCGGGATCTCGGCCCGGACGACGGTCCCCTCGCCCGGCGCGGAGGTGAGCGTGACGCGTCCCCCGACCCGGGCGAGGCGGGCGTCGAGGTTGCGCAGGCCGCGGCCCGGGCCGTCGCGCTCGACGGTGAAGCCGGGTCCGTCGTCGGCGACCCGCAGGACCAGGACGCCGCCCCGCTCCTCCAGCCGCACCCGGACCGCGGCGCCCCCGGCGTGCTTGCGGGCGTTGTTCACCGCCTCGAGGCACACGAAGTAGGCGGCGGCCTCCACCGCCTCGTCGTGCCGGTGGACGCCGACGGCGTGGAGCGTGACGGACGGGTCGCCGGCGAGGTCGGCCTCGAGGGCGCCGACGAGGCCGAGCCGGGCCAGGGTGGCCGCGGACATCCCGGCGGCGGCCCCGGCCAGCACCGTGCCCGCGGTGTCGAGCTGCTCGCGCAGGACATCCAGGCGCTCGCGGGCGTCCGCGAGGCGACCGGCGCCCACCAGGTGCTCGACCAGGCCGAGGGTGAGCCGGAGCGAGACGAGGTGGTGCTGGGCGCCGTCGTGCAGGTCCCGCTCGAGGCCGCGCCGCTCGGCGTCGGTCTCGGCGACCAGGCGCCGCCGGGCGGCCGCGATCTGCTCGGCCTGGGCGACCCCGGCCCGCAGCTGGCGTTCGAGCTCGACCTCGGTCCGGTGCGCGACGAGGGCCCCCTCCAGGCCGGCCGCCACCTCGGCGACCAGCCGGGTCCGGTCCCCGGCGCCGGCGAGGGCCTCGGCGTCCACGGCGAGCGACCCGATCTCCCGGTCCGCGTGGTGGATCGCGAACGCGACCTCCTCCTCCCCCGCGCCCGGGTCGCGCCAGGCGACGACGCGGTCCCGCAGGCCGTCCCGGTGCACGGTGAGGCGGACGGCGCGGGCACCGAGGGCCCGTCCGACGGCCTCCGGCACGTCGTCGAGACCACCGTCGTCCCGCGCGGCGGACGCGACCCGGGCGAGGACGTCGGCGGGGGTGGCGCGGTTGCCGTGGAGCAGGCGTTCGGCGAGGCGGTCGGCCGCCGCGGAGACCGGGAGCCAGAGCACGGCGACGGCGAGGGTCGCGACGACCCAGCCGGTCACCGATCCGCCGGTGGCCCGGCCGGACAGGGCGGACACGAGGGTGGCGAGCAGGACCGCGAGCCCGCCGAGCCCGACCACGGCGAGCAGCGCGGCGAGGCCGCGGTGCAGGAGACGCTCGGCCGAGCGGGCGCGCCGGGCGGCGAGCACGGCCAGGGCGAGCACCGCGGCGGTGAGCCGGGAGAACCAGAACAGCAGCGCCAGCGGGAGGCCGACGCCGGGGCCGCCGTGCCGGGCGGTCGGGTCGTCGAGGGTGAGACCGGGGCGGCCGAGCAGCGCGAGGACCAGGGTCAGCAGCCCGAGCACCAGCGCCGCGCCGAGGGCGGCCACGAGCACGCTCGTCAGCAGCCGCGCCCGGGCGCGGGCCTCCCGGTCGGGCCCGCGGCGCACGGCCGGTCCGACCGCGGCGAGGCCCAGCAGCGGCACCCCGAACCCGAAGAACACCACGCAGCTCACGGTGTGCGGCAGCAGCGCGGTGCCGAGGCCCGCGAGGAACAGGACCGCGGCGACCACCGGCACCAGCGCCCGCGAGCGGCGCCCGCCGGGCGGGTCGACGACGGTGAGCAGGGCCCCGGCGTAGGCCGCGCCCGCGATGCCGTGCAGCAGGATCTGGTGCAGCTCGCCGATCTCGAGGCCCGTCGCGGCCCGGACGGCGGCGGTGGCCGCGTGGGCCTGCAGGTTGAACGCTCCCGCCGACCCGACCATGGCCAGCGCGAGCAGCCGCGTCGGCCACGCGTCGCCCCCGGAGCGCAGCAGGACCACGGCGACGAGGAGCGAGACCCCGCTCGCGAGGTAGTCGACGACGGCCTGCCCGGAGGGCTCGTCGAGCGCGGCGGGCCCGGCCGGTCCCACCACCGCGACGACGGCGCCCACCGCCAGCCACACCAGCGTCATCGCGGTGACGACGCCGAGCACGACCCGGTACCCGACCCGTGTCGCGGTCCGGCGCGTCACCCCGGAACCGGGCGCGACGGCGGGCGGCAGCGCCACGCCGCCGGTCACCGGGCGTCCGGGAAGAGCTCGACCGGGAGCCGGATCCGCAGGCCCGAGGCGTCGACGTCGAGGGCCCCGCCGAGCGCGGCGAGCCGGTCGGCCTCGTCCGCCAGGGCGCCCGGGTCCACGGTGCCCTCGGCCCCGTCGGCCACGTCGGCCCCGTCGGCACCTTCCGCACCGGATGCCCGGGTGACCTCCACCGTGGCGCGGTCGCCGGCGCGGCCGAGGGTCACCTCGAGCGGGTCGTCCCCCGGGACGGCCGAGAGCACCGCCAGTGCGGCGTAGTAGAGCCCCGACTCCACCTCCCAGGGCAGCCGGTCGGGCAGGCGCCCGGCGAGGTGCACCGGGCGGGGCAGGTCGGCGACGACCTCCTCCAGTGCGGCTCGCAGCCCCTGGTCGCGCAGCACGGCGGGGTGCACGCCGCGGGCGATGACGCGGAAGCGGTCCAGGAGGTCCTCGAGCCGCTCGCGGGCGACGTCGAGATGGTGGCGGGCCAGCTCCGCGGCCTCGGTGCGGTCGTCGTCGGCGGCGTCCGGGGCGAGCCCGTCGTCGAGGACCTCGCCGGCGTCGTCGACGGCCCGACGCAGGGCGACGAGCCGGTCGCCGGTCGCGTCCGCGAGCTCGCCGGCGAGGCGACGGCGCTCGGCCTCCCGCGCCCGTCCGAGCCGGCGTCGGGACTCCCCGGTCTGGCGGGCCAGCTCGGCGACCCGCTCCACGCGGTCGCGTAGTTCCGCCCCGCGTGCGAGGCCGCGCACGAGCAGCCCGGTGGCGTCGGCGACGTCCGCGACCAGGGCGCGGTCGGCCGCGGTGACCGGACGTCCGGGCTTGCCGACGGTGAGCACGGCCCGCAGCCCGGCACCGGACGAGCCGGGAGGTCGGTCGAGGACCGGGTGCGCGTGGTCGACGTCGGGGCGGGCGAGCAGCTGCGCGAGGTCGGCCACCCGCTCCCCCGTGCGGCCGACCAGTCCGTCGCCGCCCGCGAGCCAGACGTCGGCGGACGCGGCCCGGGTGCCCTCGCGCAGCACCGTCGCGAGGGCGGGCAGGGAGGCCGCGTCGCCGGTCGCGGCGGCCAGCACCGCCGACCGTCCGACACCGGACGACCGGCCGCCGTCACCCGGGGCGGCGAGGCCGGTCACCGCGAGCACGGCGGCCGCGAGGCCGACCCCGGCGAACGGGGCGAGGACCGGACCGGCGGCGCCGAGGGCGAGCTCGCCGGCGACGACGGCGAGGAGCAGGCAGATGGCGACGACACCGGCGACGGACAGCGCCCGCAGTCCACCCGTCGTCATGAGGTCCCCGTCCGCCACGCGTGGGCACGGAGCGTAGGCACCGCGCCGGGGGGTCGTCTACGCCTCGCCGCGCTGCGAGCGCAGATAGGTGAGGACGGCGAGGACACGGCGGTTGCTGTCCGTGGCGTCCGCGTGCAGGCCGAACTTGTCGAAGATGCTCGCGATGTGCTTCTCCACGGCCTTGCCGCTGACGAAGAGCTGACCGGCGATCGCCGCGTTGGCGCGCCCCTCGGCCATGAGGCGGAGCACGTCGCGTTCCCGCTCGGACAGCGTGGCCACCACGTCCGCCCGGTCGTTCCGGGGCTTCTCCACCAGCCGCCGTGCCAGCACCGGCTCGATGACGATCTCGCCCTCGGCGATCCGGGTCAGGGTGTCGGACAGGACGTCGACGCTGCCGACCTTCTCCTTGAGCCGGTAGCCGATCCCCTCGGTGCCGATCTCGAGGATGCGCACCAGGTAGTGCGACTCCGCGTAGTGCGACAGGAACAGCAGCCCCGTCCCCGGGTGGCTCGCCCGGAGCCGCTCGGCCGTGACCAGACCCCCGTCCGGCTCGGGCGGCATCCGGATGTCGAGCACCGCCACGTCCACCGGGACGCCCTCCAGGGCGCGCAGCAGCTCGTCCCCGCCGGGCTCGACGGCGACCACCTCGTGCCCGGCCGCCTCGAGCAGCATCACCAGCCCCTGCCGGAACAGGGCCCCGTCCTCGGCCAGCGCTACCCGCACGGGAACCTCCCGACGATCGTGTCCGGTCCGACCCGCACCTCGCCGCCCAGGGGCGTCGCCTCGTCGGCGACCACCGCCGCGAGCCCCGGGTCGGCCCCGGAGATCACGACGACGAGGGTGGTGCCGTCCCGCCGCGCGGTGACGGTCAGCGGTGCGGGGACGGCGGCGAGGACCTCGACGAGCGCGAAGTAGGCGGCGCCCTCCGCGGCCGGGCCGTGCCGCTCGCCGTCGACGTCCACGGTGACGTCGGCGCCGGTGGTCCGGACCCGCTCGAGCAGCGCCGGACCGAGCCCCGCCTCGTGCAGGAGCGGCGGGTAGATCCCGGCGGCGACCGCCCGCAGCTCGTCCAGCGCCGACGCCACCTCCGCCTGCAGCGCCTCGACCTGCTCGCGCGGGGCGTCGAGCACGCCCAGGCGCAGCGCCAGGGAGGAGATGCGCAGCGCGGCCCCGTCGTGCAGGCGGCGCTCCAGCCGACGCCGCCGCTGCCAGTGCTCCCGCCGCCGTTCCCGACGACCGGTGGGGTCCTCCGCCGTCGTCATGGCCACGAGTCTCCGGCGCCCCGACCCACGGCGGGGAGGGGGCGCTCCCTCCCGGCGGGTAGGGCTGACCCCCTTGACGCGGGGTCGCGGTGACGATCCGTGGCGCACGGGGCGACCGTGCCCGAAGTGCTCGCCCGTCCGCACCATCGCTGGTTACGATCCGTCGAGATCGTCGCCCGAGGAGGCCTCCGTGTCCTACGTCCTGGGCGTCGACCTCGGGACGACAACGGTCGCGGCCGCCGCCGGGGACGCCGGGCGGGCGGAGATGGTGGCGCTCGGCGACCGGACGGTGCTCGCCCCCGCCGTGGTGGCCCGCCGGACCGACGGTGCGCTGGTGACCGGGGAGTCGGCCCTGCGGCGTGCCACGACCGAGCCGCACCGGGTCGCGCGGGCGGTCCGCCGACGGCTGGGCGACCCGACCCCGGTCCTGCTGGGCGACGAGTCCGTGGGGCCGACCGATCTGCTGGCCGCCCTGCTGCGCGGGGCGGTCGACCGGGCGACCGGGGTGCAGGGCGACCGGCCGCGCCGTGTGGTGCTGACCCACCCGGCGTCGTGGGGGCCCTACCGCCGCGGACTCCTCGACGACGTCGCCGCGGCGGCCGGGCTCGCGGACGTCGTCACGGTGTGCGACCCCGAGGCCGCCGTGGGCCGGGTCGCCGCCGTGCGCGGCCTGCCGGACGGGGCACCCCACGCGGTCCTCGACCTCGGCGGGACCTCCTGCGAGGCCGCCGTGGTCGACGGCGGGACGCTCGTCGGGGTACCGGTCGCGGTCGAACGGCTCGGGGGTGACGACCTCGACGAGGCGGTCGCCGCCGTGGCCGACGAGGCCTCGGGCGGCCTGCTGGCCGAGCTGGACCCGGAGGACCCGGCCTCGGTCCCGGCGCTCACCCGGTTCCGCGCCGACTGCGTCGCCGCCAAGGAGGCGCTCTCGGTCGACCACGAGGCTGTGGTCGGACTGCTGCTCCCGGGCCGGCACGTCGACGTCACCGTGCGGCGGGCGGCCTTCGAGGCCCGGATCGCCCCGGTGGTCGAACGCGCGGTCGCGGCGCTGCGCCAGGCCCTCGACGCCGCCGAGGTGCGCGCGGACGACCTGGGGGCGGTGCTGCTCGTGGGCGGGTCCGCCCGGGTCCCGCTCGTCGTGCGCGCGGTGCGGACGGCCGTGGCGGCCCCCGTGGTGGTGGAGCCGCACCCCGACCACGTGGTCGCGCTCGGCGCGGTCCGGCTCGGGGCCGCGCGCGGTGTCGCGGCGTCGGCCGCTGGTGGAGAGACGGGCGGGGACGACGGCGGGGAGGGGCGCACGAGCCTGACCCCGCTGCGGCCCCCGATCGAGGACGGCCGGACCACCGCGGTGCGCGTGCCGCCCGCGGCCGGGGCGCGCGGAGCCGGACCACGCGGGCCCGCCGCGCGCGGGGGTGGTCCACGGCCGGGACCCGGTGGTCCCCGTGCGTCGGGTCCAGGACCCGGTCGGTTCCCGCCGACGGGCCCGTTCCCCCCGGCCGGCGCGGTCCCCGGCACCGGCCCGTTCCCCGGCCCCTTCTCCGGGTCCGGCCCGTTCCCGCCGAGCGGGCCGTTCCGGGCGGCCGGGCCGCCTCCCGGCCGGCCCGCCCGCCCCGGGGCACCGGTCGGTCCGCCGGGTCCCGGAGGCCGTCCGACCGGCCCTCCCCCGCCGTCGGCCCCGGGGTCGTCGGCCCCGGAATCGTCGGCTCCCGGGTCGGGCGGGCGGTCCGGACGCGGACGGACCGTGCTGCTCGTGCTCGTCGTCGTCCTCGTGGTGGCGGCCCTGGTGGTCGGCGGCGTCCTGCTCCTGGGGGGTTGAGGCCACTCGGACGGTGGGTCCGCCCCGCCGTGGGGCAACCCCGGCGCGCCCCAGGCTTCTCCTCATCACCGACGAACCGAGGAGCCCACCGTGACCGTCACCCTCGACACCGCTGCCGCCGCCCTCCCCGCCCGCGACCGCGCCGTCCTCGCGGCCCTCGCCGCCGGCCGGGGCACCGTCGTCGGCGACCGCATCATCGTCGACGGCCTCCCGCTGGCCGACCAGTTCGTCGCCGCCCGGCTGCGCGCGGCGGGGCTGCTGGACGCGTCCGGCCGCGCCGCCTGATCCCCGCGGCCACTCCCGGCCGCCGTGCGTTCCCGGCGGTCCGACGGGGCACCCCGGCGCGGTGATCAGCTGCCCGAAGCGGATGCGGTACGGCCCGTGCGGCGGGGTCCGGCCCTCCGGGGCCTGCGAGCTCGACGAGGCCCTCCCCTGCCCGTGGACCTCCGGTGACCCCGTCCTGGCGTGGGACGGACCCGAGCCGGACGCACCCGCCGTCGTGGACCCGCCGGTGGTGCTCTCCGACCTCGCGGTCCCCGCGCGCGACCCCGCGACGCTGCGGGCGGTGGCCACCCGGCTGGCCGACGGGGCGGACGCGGTGCTGGTCGCCGACCTGCACGACCGCGCCGACTTCCCGCCCACGATGATCGCCGCGACGCTCCTGGAGCTCGGGGTCCGGCCCTGGATCACGCTGACCTGCCGGGACCGCAACCGGGTCGTGCTCGAGCAGGAGGTCGTCGGCCTCGCCGCGCTGGGGGTCGGCGGCGTGCTGTGCGTGACCGGGGACAGCCGCCCCGGCAGCGGCGCCGGGACCACCGTGGGCGCCGGCGCCACCCAGGTCTTCGACCTCGACGCGACCCGGCTCGCCCACCTCGTCGCCACGAACGGGCTCGTCGCGACGGTCACCGCCGCCCCCGCGGCACCGCCCGACCCCGCCGCCCGCGCCGCGGGCCTCGCGGCCAAGCAGGCCGCGGGGGCCCGGCTCGTCGTCACGAACCACGTCGCCTCCCCCGCGGTGCTCGACGACTTCCTGACGGCGGGTCGCGCGGCCGGGGTGAGCCTCCCCGTCGTCGCCGGGGTCGCGGTGTTCACCGACGCCCGCACCGCCCGCGGGCTCGCGGACCTGCCGGGGCTGGCCCTCGACCCGGACGCGGTGGCCCGCGTGCTCGACGCCGACGACCCGGTCGAGGCCGGGATCGAGGAGGCCGTCGCCGAGGCGCGCGCGCTGCTCGCCCTGGACGGGGTGGTCGGCGTGAATCTCTCCGGTGTCGGATCGAGCGCGGGCTGGGTACCAGCGGCCGATCTGAAGGCCGAGGTGGGGCGACGCGTGCGCGCGGCCCACCGGGCGGAGAGCGAGTCCCTCCGCCCCGCATGAGGGGACGTGGGGTGCAGGAGGCGCTGGAGGTCGAGTTCGACACGGTGGCGGCGTGGACCGAGGAGGCGGTGGCCGCACTCGGTGCGGACCACGCCATCCCGGCCGCGTGCCGGGGCTCGGGGCGGCCCGCGGACCTGGCGTGGCTCGCGGACGGCCTGGAACTCGCCGACGGCGACCGGTTCCTCGACGCCGGGTCCGGCCTCGGCGGCCCGACCGCCTGGCTGGTCACCGAGTTCTCCTGGCGCTGGCGGGGGTCGGTCGTCCTCGCCGAGCCGATGGTGCACGCCGCGACCGCGTCCGTGCGCCTGTTCGGTCACCCGGCGGTCGCGGCGTGGACCGAGGAGCTCCCGCTGGCCGACGGCTGCGTCGACGCCGCCTGGGCGCTCGGGGTCCTCGACACCGTGCCGGACAAGCGGGCGGTGCTCACCGAGCTGCGCCGCGTGCTGCGGCCGGGCGCGCGGCTCGGCCTGCTCGTGCTGGTCGCCCGCGGGGAGCGGGCCGCGGAGCTGGAGTCGAACTCCTTCCCCACCGACGTCGACCTGCACCGGGATCTCGCGGCCACCGGGTTCCGGGTGCACGACCGGGTGGAGGCCTCGACCCTGCCCGACGCGCCCCCGGAGTGGACCCGCCGGGCCGACGCGGTCGAGGCGTTCCTCGCCGAGCAGCACGCCGACGACCCCGCGTGGCACCAGGCCCAGGAGCAGACGGCCGTCCTCGGCGGTCTGCTCGACTCCCGCGACGTGGTCATCGTGCTGCTGCGCTGCGAGGCCGTCTGACCCGGGTCACACCCCGTGTCGTCTGGCGGTACGGCCGGTCGAGTGACCGCCGCTGGAGTGGACCGCCGATCGCGGAATCGGTTCAGCCCGGCGCGGGTACCTGCGTGACGGCTGGCCCGCGGGGGCGCCGTGCCGTTGGGTCGGACAGGCCGCTCCCACCTCGGGGGCAGGAGGAGGAATCCGTGACGTACGACGCGGTCAGCGCCTACACCGTGCTGCTCGGGGACGGGGTCGGCCCGACCACGGTGAGCGTGCACGGCAGCGCCGTGGACGCCTGGGCGGCCCTGGCGTCGGCGGTCGGGGTCGCCCCCGACACCGCGCCCCGTCGCCGGTTCGGGTTCCGTGCCCCCGTGGCCGTCGTGCCGCGCGAGGGGCTGGCGCAGGAGGAGGTCCACGAGGCCGCCGAGGTGTGGCGGACCGTCGACCCGGAGCGCCGGTTCTGGCAGGTCACCTCGCACCGGCTGCAGGTCACGGTGCCGGCCATCAACACCGGCCCGCTGGTGAGCCGGACGGCCTAGTCCCCGGAACGCACGAACGGCACTCTCGCAGCATCGACGTGCGCGAGAGTGCCGTTCGCTCAGCCGGTGGCGCCGCCGATCAGGCGAACGCGCGGTCCCCCGGGTTGATCGGCCGCGGGAGCACGGTGCGCCCCGTCAACTTCTCGTCGACCCCGCGGGCGGCGGAGCGGCCCTCGGCGATCGCCCAGACGATGAGCGACTGCCCGCGCCCGGCGTCGCCGGCGACGAACACGTTCGGCACCGAGGTCTCGTAGGACGCGTTCCGGACGACGTTGCCGCGCTCGTCGAGCTCGACCCCGAGCGCCTCGACCAGCCCCTCGCGCTGCGGGCCGAGGAAGCCCATCGCGAGGAACACCAGGTCGGCCGGGATCTCGCGCTCACTGCCCTCGACGGGCTGGAACTTGCCCTCGACCCGCTGCACGTCGACGAGCTTGAGCGCCCGCAGGGTGCCGTGCTCGTCGCCGAGGAACTCCTCGGTGTTCACCGAGAACAGCCGCTCGCCGCCCTCCTCGTGGGCCGAGGACACCCGGAAGACCGCCGGGTAGGTCGGCCACGGGTTGCTGGCGGGGCGGTCGGCCGGCGGGATCGGCATGATCTCGAGCTGGGTCACCGACGCGGCGCCCTGCCGGTGCGCGGTGCCGACGCAGTCCGCGCCGGTGTCCCCGCCGCCGATCACGACGACGTGCTTGCCCTCGGCGTCGATGTCCGAGCGCGAGTAGTCGCCCTGCTGCACCCGGTTCGACGGCGGGAGGTACTCCATCGCCTGGTGCACGCCGTGGTTCTCCCGGCCCGGGATGGGCAGGTCGCGCCACGCCGTGGCCCCGACCGCGAGCACGATCGCGTCGAACCGCTCCTGCAGCTCGGCCACCGTGATGTCGTGCGGTCCGGCGCCGCCGACCTCGACGCCCGCGACGAACCGCGTGCCCTCGGCGGCCATCTGACCGAGCCGACGGTCGAGCCGCCGCTTCTCCATTTTGAACTCGGGGATGCCGTAGCGCAGCAGGCCGCCGATGCGGTCGGCCTTCTCGTAGACCGTCACGTCGTGCCCGGCCCGGGTGAGCTGCTGGGCGGTGGCGAGGCCCGACGGCCCGGAGCCGATGACGGCGACGAAGAAGCCGGTCTTGGTCTCGGGGAGCTCCGGGCGGACCCAGCCCTCCTCCCAGGCGCGGTCGATGATCTCGATCTCGACCTGCTTGATGGTCACCGGGTCCGAGTTGATCCCGAGCACGCACGCCGCCTCGCACGGGGCGGGGCACAGCGTCCCGGTGAACTCCGGGAAGTTGTTGGTGGCGTGCAGGCGCTCGATGGCCTCCGACCAGTCGTCGCGCCACACCAGGTCGTTCCACTCCGGGATCATGTTCCCGAGCGGGCACCCCTGGTGGCAGAACGGGATGCCGCAGTCCATGCAGCGCCCGGCCTGCTTCTTGAGCGTCGTCTCGTTGAGCTCCTCGTAGACCTCGTGCCAGTCCTTTAGGCGCAGGTCGACGGGCCGGCGGCGGGGCAGCTCGCGGCCGGTCGTCATGAAACCCCGGGGGTCAGCCACGAGCCGCCTCCATGATCGCGTCGTTGACGTCACGACCGTCGCGCTCGGCGTCGGCGGTCGCCTCCAGGACCCGCTTGAAGTCCACGGGCATCACCTTGGTGAACCGCATCGTCGCGGCCTCCCAGTCGGTGAGCAGCCCGTGCGCGACGGCGGAGTCGGTCGCCGCGTAGTGCTTCTCGACGAGGACCTTGAGCTCCTCGAGGTCGGAGGCGGTCGGCACCTCCAGCTCCACCATCTGGTGGTTCACCCGCTGCTCGGGCAGGTCGAGCACGTAGGCGACGCCCCCGGACATGCCGGCGGCGAAGTTCCGGCCGATCGGACCGAGGATGACCGCACGTCCCCCGGTCATGTACTCGCAACCGTGGTCGCCCACGCCCTCGACCACGGCGTGCGCCCCGGAGTTGCGGACGCAGAAGCGCTCGCCGACCTTCCCGCGCAGGAAGATCTCGCCCTCGGTGGCGCCGTAGGCGATGACGTTGCCGGCGACGATGTTGTCCTCGGCCACCAGCCGGGAGTCCGGGTGCGGCCGCACGCTGATGCGACCGCCGGAGAGCCCCTTCCCGCAGAAGTCGTTCGTGTCGCCGACCAGCCGCAGGGTCACCCCGCGCGGCAGGAACGCCCCGAACGACTGACCGCCGGACCCGGTGAACGTCACGTCGATGGTGTCGGCGGGCAGGCCCGCGCCGCCGAAGCGCCGCGTCACCTCGGTCCCGAGCATCGTCCCGACGGTGCGGTTGACGTTGCGCACCGGCAGCTCGAGGCGCACCGGCGACCCGTCGGCCAGCGCGCCCTCGGCGAGCTGGATCAGGGTGTGGTCGAGCGCCTTGTCGAGGCCGTGGTCCTGGCTCTTCGAGCAGTACAGCGTCTGCTCGGCGAAGGACCCGCGCAGCTCGGGCCGGTGCAGGATCGGCGCGAGGTCGAGGCCCTCGGCCTTCCAGTGCGACTCGGCCGCCCGGGTGTCGAGCACCTCGGTGTGACCGATCGCCTCCTCGAGCGACCGGAAGCCCAGCGCCGCGAGGTGCTCGCGCACCTCCTGGGCGATGAACTCCATGAAGGCGACGACGTAGTCGGCCTTGCCGTCGAACTTCGCGCGCAGCTTCGGGTTCTGCGTCGCGACGCCGACCGGGCAGGTGTCGAGGTGACAGACCCGCATCATGATGCAGCCCGAGACCACCAGCGGGGCGGTCGCGAAGCCGTACTCCTCGGCGCCCAGCAGCGCCGCGATCATGACGTCACGGCCGGTCTTGAGCTGACCGTCGGTCTGCACCACGATCCGGTCGCGCAGGCCGTTGAGCAGCAGCGTCTGCTGGGTCTCGGCCAGGCCGAGCTCCCACGGCCCGCCCGCGTGCTTGATCGACGACAACGGCGAGGCCCCGGTCCCGCCGTCGTGCCCGGAGATCAGCACGACGTCGGCCTTGGCCTTGGACACGCCCGCCGCGACGGTGCCGACCCCGACCTGCGAGACCAGCTTGACGTGGATCCGGGCGCGGTCGTTGGCGTTCTTGAGGTCGTGGATGAGCTGGGCGATGTCCTCGATCGAGTAGATGTCGTGGTGCGGCGGCGGACTGATCAGGCCCACGCCCGCCGTCGAGAAGCGGGTCTTCGCGATCCAGGGGTAGACCTTGTGGCCGGGCAGCTGCCCGCCCTCGCCGGGCTTGGCGCCCTGCGCGATCTTGATCTGGATGTCGTCGGCGTTGACCAGGTACTCGCTCGTGACGCCGAAGCGCCCGGAGGCCACCTGCTTGACGGCGGAGCGGCGCGAGTCCCCGCTGGGGTCGCGGGTGAACCGCGACGGGTCCTCCCCGCCCTCGCCGGTGTTCGAGCGGCCGCCGAGACGATTCATCGCGATCGCGAGGACCTCGTGCATCTCCTGCGAGATCGACCCGTAGGAGATGGCCCCGGTGTTGAACCGCTTGACGATCGCGGAGACCGGCTCGACCTCCTCGATCGGCACCGGCGTGCGCTCGCCGTCCTTGAACCCGAACAGGCCGCGCAGGGTCAGCAGCGCGCTCGACTGCTCGTCGACGGCGCGCGTGTACTCCTTGAACGTGTCGTAGTTCTGGGTGCGCGTGGAGTGCTGCAGCTTGAAGACCGTGTGCGGGTTGAACACGTGCAGCTCGCCCTCGCGGCGCCACTGGTACTCGCCGCCGACCACGAGCTCGCGGTGCGCGGCGTGCACGCCGTCGGCCGGCCACGCCACCCGGTGGCGCAGTGCGACCTCCTCGGCGAGGACGTCGTAGCCGATGCCGCCCAGGCGGGAGGTGGTGCCGGCGAAGCAGTCCTCCACGACCTCGTCGCCGAGCCCGATCGCCTCGAAGATCTGGGCGCCGATGTAGGACGCGACCGTCGAGACGCCCATCTTGCTCATGATCTTGCGGACGCCCTTGGCCAGCGCCTCCACCACGTTGCGGGTGGCGGTGGGCACGCCGACGCCGGTGATCACGCCGCGGTCGATGAGGTCGGCGACGGAGTCCAGGGCCAGGTACGGGTTGACCGCCGAGGCGCCGTACCCGAGCAGCAGCGAGACGTGGTGGGTCTCGCGGACGTCGCCCGCCTCGACGACGAGGTCGACCCGCGTCCGGGTCTTCTCCCGGACGAGGTGCTGGTGCACGGCCCCGGTGAGCAGCAGCGACGGGATCGGCGCGAACCGACCGTCGGAGTTGCGGTCGGACAGGATGATCACGCGGGCGCCCTCGGCGATCGCCGACGAGACCTCCGCGCGGATCTCGGCGAGCCGGCCGCGCAGCGCGTCCCCGCCGCCGGAGGCCTCGTAGAGCCCGGACACCACGTGCGGGGCGAAGCCGGGCAGGTTCCCGTCGTCGTTGATCCCGACCAGCTGCGCGAGCTCGTCGTCGTCGATGACCGGCAGGGGCAGGACCACGCGCCGGCAGGACGCGGGCGAGACCTCGAGCAGGTTGGTCTCGGAGCCGAGCTGGACCTGCAGCGAGGTGACGAGCTCCTCGCGGTAGGCGTCCAGCGGCGGGTTGGTCACCTGCGCGAACAGCTGCGTGAAGTAGTCGAACAGCGACCGGCTGCGGCTGGAGAAGGCCGCGAGCGGCGCGTCGTTGCCCATCGAACCGGTGGCCTCGGCGCCCCCGGTGGCCATCGGGCGCAGGAGCAGCGTGAGCTCCTCGCCGGTGTAGCCGAAGGTCTGCTGCCGGCGGACCAGCACGTCGTGGTCGAACGGCACGCGGTGGCGGGCCGGCAGGTCGGCCAGCTCGATCATCCCGGCGTGCAGCCACTCGCCGTAGGGGTGCTCGGCCGCGAGCTCGCCCTTGATCTCGTCGTCGTCGACGATGCGCCGTCCGACGGTGTCGACGAGGAACATGCGGCCCGGCTCGAGCCGGCCCTTCCGGACGACGGCGGAGGGCTCGATGTCGAGCACGCCGACCTCGGAGCCGAGGACGACCAGGCCGTCCTCGGTCACCCAGTACCGCGCCGGGCGCAGACCGTTGCGGTCGAGCACGGCGCCGATGACGGAGCCGTCGGTGAAGGCCGCGAGCGCGGGCCCGTCCCAGGCCTCCATGAGGGTGGAGTGGTAGCGGTAGAAGGCCCGGCGGGCCGGGTCCATCTCGGTGTGGTTCTCCCACGCCTCCGGGATCATCATCAGCACGGCGTGCGGCAGCGACCGGCCGCCGAGGTGCAGCAGCTCGAGGACCTCGTCGAAGCTGGCCGAGTCGCTGGCCCCCGGCGTGACGATGGGGAACAGCCGGTCCATGTCGTACTTGGAGAAGGCCCCGGTCGAGAGCATCGACTCCCGCGCCCGCATCCAGTTGCGGTTGCCGCGCAGCGTGTTGATCTCGCCGTTGTGGGCGAGGTAGCGGTACGGGTGCGCGAGGCCCCACGCCGGGAAGGTGTTCGTGGAGAACCGGCTGTGCACCAGCGCGATCGAGCTGGTGGTCCGCTGGTCGGTCAGGTCGGCGTAGAACGGTCCGAGCTGCTCCTCGGCGAGCATGCCCTTGTAGACCACGGTGCGGCTCGAGAGCGAGGGGAAGTACGTCTCGCAGCCCGTGGCGGCAGTCTCGTGCTCGGTGCGCTTGCGCAGCGCGAAGGCGCGGCGCTCCATGGTGAGCTCGATCCCGGCCTCGTCGTCGCCCGCGTTCGGCGTGTCGACGACCGTCTCCACGTCCTGCGGGAGCCCGATGAAGAGCTGACGGAAGGTCGGCATGACCTCGCGCGCGGTCGGGCCGATCCCCGCCCCGTCCGGGTCGACCGGCAGGTCGCGCCAGGCGAGGACCTCGACGCCCTCCTCGGCGGCGAGCCGCTCCACGATGGCCACCGCCTCGGCGGCCCGGTCCGGGTCCGCGGGCAGGAAGGCCACGCCGGCCGCGTACCGGCCGACGGGCGGCAGCGTCACGCCCTGCTCGGCGAGCACCGGGCGGTAGAGGCCGTCCGGGAGCTGGATGAGGATGCCCGCGCCGTCCCCGGTCGCGTGCTCGGCCCCGCGGGCCCCGCGGTGCTCGAGGTTGATCAGCGCCGTCAGCCCCTTGGCGACGATGCCGTGGTCGCGGCGACCGGCGATGTCGGCGACGAAGGAGACCCCGCAGGCGTCGTGCTCGTGGGCCGGGTCGTAGAGCCCCTGGCGGGGCGCCGTGGTGGTGGCGCCGGCGGCTGGGGTCGCAGGGGTCGTGCTGGCGGCGGCGCCCTCGGCGGCAGCCCCGGAGGTGATGGTCACGGCCTCGTGCCCTCCCGTCGTCGTGTGGTGGTCGTCGCGCCGCGGTGGGTCCGCGGGGCGGCGCCGGGTGTCCCCGGGGTGGGTCGGTGGGCGGCACGCTGGTGCCGCCCGGGAGCGGGCGCAGGTCGGTGGGATCGGGCCGGCTCCGGCGGCCGGGACGCGTCCGTGCGGCCCGCGCCGGACGTCGTGGCCGTGTGGTGGCCGAAGCAACACGACGTTAACGGTGGTGATCGCCGGGCGCACCCGTCGGCCACCGATTCGAATCGTGCTGATCGCCACGTTCCGGCAACGATCCCGCCTCCCCGCCGCCACCGGCCCGTGACGACGCTGTCACGAACGGGGTGGGATGTGGTCGTGCGGAGGACGGTGCAGGGGCGGAGACCTCCGGCCCGCCGCGCGGGGTCACCGCGGCCGGTGGCCGGTCCCGGTCGTCCGACCGTGGACACCGCAGCCCGATCTGCGGGGTCCGTCGGGTATCGGGACCCCGGTGTCGGGGTATGCCGCTACCGTGTCGAACGGGTGTTCGATCGCCCGGCGGGTCTGTGTCGACCCGTCCGATCATCACCCGTCGCCAGCCGACCACGCCGTACGACGGCCGAGAACCCGGGAGCCATCATCATGAGCGAGACCGACACGCGGGACAGTCTGCCGGGCGACACGCCGTCCGGCCAAGACCCCGCCCGTCACACGGGCGTCACAGCTCCGGATCCGCACGAGGTGAAGCAGCAGGGCGAGGGGTCCGCCGCGGAGAAGGACCCGGCGAACTGGGTCACCGGCGACGAGCCGATGACCGGCCCGCAGGCCAGCTACCTGGAGACCCTGGCCCAGCAGGCGGGCGAGGAGCCGCCCTCCGACCTGACGAAGGCGCAGGCCTCCGACGAGATCGAGCGGCTGCAGGGCTCGGCCGACTCGAACCGGCAGGAGCGGCCGACCGGGGAGTGGGTCACCGGCGACGAGCCGATGACCGGGCCGCAGGCCAGCTACCTGGAGACCCTGGCCCAGCGGGCGGGCGAGGAGCCGCCGGCCGACCTGACGAAGTCGCAGGCCTCCCGCGCCATCGACGACCTGCAGAAGCGCACGCAGGAGTGAGGCACGTCTGGCCGCCCGGCGGTCCCGCCGGGGAGCTGGACCGCTCGGCGCTGGCGGAGCTGTACGCCTACCCGGCGCACCGCCCGTTCGTCCGCGTGAACTTCGCGGCGAGCGCGGACGGGGCCGTCAGCGTCGACGGTCGCTCCGCAGGCCTGGACGCCCCGGGCGACCGGGCGGTGTTCGGCCTGCTCCGCGAGCTGGCCGACGTCGTCCTCGCCGGGTCGGGCACCGTGCGCGCCGAGGACTACCGGGGGGCACGGACCTCCGCCGCCGTACAGGAGCGGCGGCGGGCGCGGGGGCAGGCCGCGGTGCCGCCCGTGGCGGTGGTCACGGCCTCTCCGGCCCTCGACCCGGCGGCTGCACTGTTCACCGACACCTCCGTGCCCCCGCTCGTCGTGACCACCACGGCGGCCGCCGACACGGCCCGCCGGCGCCACGGCGACGCCGCGGAGGTCGTCGACGCGGGCGACCTCTCCCCCGCCGCGGTGCTCGACGCGCTCGCCGCCCGCGGGCTGGGACGGGTGCTGTGCGAGGGCGGGCCCACCCTGTTCGGTGCCTTCGCGGCGGCCGGGCTGGTCGACGAGCTCTGCCTGTCGCTCGCGCCGAGCCTCGTGGGCGCCGGACCGGGTCGCATCCTGGCCGGTCCCGACCTGCCGGTCCCGCTCCCGATGCGGCTGACCTCCGCCCTCGCCCACGACGACGGACTGCTCCTGCGATACGCCGTTGGTCCGTTCGAGTGACAATGCGTGAGGGTCACCCGGCGTGTGGCGTCGGACGGGTAGTCGCCGCGCACAGCGGTCGACGCCCACGGCGGCGCACGGCCGCCACCCGATGCCTGCGCAGAGGAGCGCCCTCATGACGACCCCTTCCGACTCGGCCATCTCCACGCCGGCCGCGCCGCGGACCGGTGGCGCGAACCCCGCCCGCCTCGCCGACGACTCGGGGCAGGGCAAGACCACGATCGCGTCCGGCGTGGTGCAGAAGATCGCCGGGATCGCCGCCCGCGAGGTCTCCGGCGTCTACTCCATGGGCGGCGGCGTCTCCCGCGCCTTCGGTGCCATCCGCGAGCGGATCCCCGGTGGCAGCGGCACGTCGCAGTCCGCCGGCGTGCAGGTCGAGGTCGGCGAGAAGCAGGCCGCGATCGACCTCGACATCGTCGTCGAGTACGGCGCGGGCATCGTCGAGCTCGCCCGCGCGGTCCGCCGCAACGTCATCGGCGCCGTCGAGCAGATGACCGGTCTCGAGGTCATCGAGGTCAACATCGCCGTCAACGACATCCACCTGCCCGGCGACGAGGACGACTCCGCGCCCGCGCCCGCCCCGACCTCGCGGGTCGAGTGACCGGCCCCGCCGGGCGGGGCCCGGCCGTCGGCAGCGGCGCCGTCCCGCCGGCCGGCCCGCCGTCGGGCACCGCCGCGGGGATCCGCGCCGTGTCCCCCGGGTCCGCCGACGCGCCCGGGCTCGGCACGCTCTCCGAGCGCGTGGCCGGGGCGCTGCTGGCGCACCCCGACGTCGTCCGGCTCTCCGGCGGCACCTTCGGCGCCATCGCCACCTACCTGCCCGGCCGCCGGCTCCTCGGCGTCGCACTCGGCGACGGCGACGAGCCGACCCGGGTGAGCGTGGTGCTCCGCCTCGGGGCGCGGGTGCGGCCGACCGCCGAGGCGCTGCGCGCCCTGGTGGCCGCCGAGACCGGGGCGCGCCGGGTGGACGTGGTCGTCACCGACCTCGCCGACCCCACCGATCCGGTCGGATCCGCAGCCACCGCCGGCCACGCGACACCGTGAACGCCGCCCCGACCCCGGCCGCCGAGTTCCGGGCCTTCGTCCGTCGGCACCATCCCGACGTCGGGGGCGACCCGGAGGTCTTCCGCCGGGGTCTGGCGGCCTTCCGCGCCGGACGCTCGCCGTTCGAGGTCGTCCCGGCCGCGGACGACGGCCGCCCCTCCGACGCCCGGACCGACGCAGCGTCGCGCTGGTCGATCGCGGAGGACGACCCCCGGCTCGACGCCCCGATCGTCGCGGTGTCCGGCCACGTCGTCCCCCGCACCCTGCGGGCCGGCCGCCGCTGGCTGGGCCGCGCGCCCCTGAACCCGGTCCGTACCCGCCGGGTCGTCTGACCCGTCCCACCCTCGAACACGGGAGCACACCATGAGTGCCACCACGGCCGGCCTGTTCGTCGGCCTCCTGCTCGGCGTCGCCGCCGCCGCCGGCGGTCTCGTCGGGTTCTTCATCGCCCTCGTCCTCGGCATCCTCGGTCTGGTCGTGGGCCGCGTGCTCGACGGCGAGCTCGACATCACGCAGTTCACCGGCCGCGGTCGCGACCGATGAGCAGCCCGGCCTCGGACGCCACCACGCCCGTCCCGGTCGTCACGCCGTCGACCGCGCCCGCCGCGGACGACGAGGCCGGCGGGCGCGGACGGCTCGACATCGCGTTCGGTGTCGTGCGGCGCATCGCCGAGCACGCCGCCGACTCCACCGAGGGCACGGTGCGCACGGAGCGGCGCGTCGCCGGGCTGGGCTTCGGCGAGGCCGGGGCGTCGGCGAAGGTGTCGGGCTACGGCGACCAGGTCGACGTGCGGCTCGAGGTCCCGCTGGCCTACCCGGCCCCGATCGCCCTCACGGTCGACGCGGTCCGCGGCAACGTCCGCGAACGCGTGCAGACGCTCACCGGGTACGCCGTGCGCTCGCTCGACGTGACCGTATCCGCCCTGTCCGTCCCGGCCGGTCCCCCGGCCCCGACCTCCCGGGTCCAGTGATGCGCGTCGTCCTGCGGCTGCTCTCGCCGCTGCTCGGTCTGCTCGTGGCCGCCGTCGGCGTCCTGACCGCCCTCGAGGTGATCGTCGCCTGGGTCGCCCCCTCGTCGTCGCCGCTGGTCGTGCCCTGGCCCACCTGGCAGGCGGCCCTCGCGGGCCTGACCTGGTCGTCGGCCGCCGTGCGCGGCGTGGCGATCGGGGTCGGCGTCGTCGGCCTGCTGGTGCTGCTGGTCGGCCTCGTGGCGCGCCGCCACGACGTGACCCTCACCGAGCCGGTCCCCGAGGTCACCGTGACCACCTCGCCCCGTTCGCTGGCCCGCGCGGTCGGCCACGAGGTGCGGTCGCACTCCGACGTCGTGTCCGCGTCGGTCGTCGCCTCGCCGAAGAAGGTCGTGGTGCGGGCGGGCACGCTGGACACCCCCGAGGAGGTCCGGACCGCGGTCCGCGAGCGCGTCGACGAGGCCCTCGGCCGTCTCCCGCTCGCCCGCCGCCCCCGGGTCTCCGTCACCGTCGCCGCCACCAAGGGGGTCAAGTGAGCCGCCGCTCCCGGGCCGCCGTCGCCCGGTCCGCCGCCGGGGACCGCACGCTCGTCGTCCTCTCCGGTCTCGTCCTGCTCGCCGTCGGGGTCCTCGTGGTCCTTCTGGGGGCGGGGGTGTTCGGGTCCAACCGGGCCCAGCGCCCGCTGTTCGACCCGGTGCTCACCGGCTGGGTCGGTCAGAACGTCGACCTGACCCGCTGGATCGCCATCGCCGCCGGGATCGTGCTGCTCGTGATCGGTCTGGTCTGGGCGGTCCGGTCGCTGCGCCCCGAGCCCCGTCCCGACGTCGTCCTCTCCGAGACCCCGGGCGAGCGCCTGTCGGTGGACCACTCCGCCGTCGCCGACGCCGTCCGGCACGACGCCGAGGCGATCCACGGCGTCAGCCGGGCCCGCGTCCGGATGGTGGGCACCGAGCGTCGACCGGCGCTGCGGATGTCGCTCTGGCTCGTCGAGGGCACCGACGTCCGTGACGTGTGGGCCGACATCGACGGGCGGGTCCTCGCCCGCGCCCGGCAGGCGTTCTCGGTGGACGCGCTGCCGACGGCGGTCCGGCTCGAGCTCGACGCGGCGGCCTCGCACAGCCCGCGCGTGCAGTAGCGGGACACCGGCGGAGGAGACTGTCGCCGTGGACCTGCCCGTGATGCCGCCGGTGCTGCCGATGCTGGCCAAGCCCGTCACGTCGATCCCGGCCGACCAGTGCTTCGAACCGAAGTGGGACGGCTTCCGGGCGATCGTCTTCCGGGACGGCGACGAGGTGGAGATCGGCAGCCGCAACACCAAGCCGATGACGCGGTACTTCCCGGAGGTGGTCGAGGCCCTCCGGGAACGGCTGCCGGAGCGATGCGTGGTCGACGGCGAGATCATCGTCGCCACGCCGGACGGGCACGGGCTGGACTTCGAGGCGCTCCAGCAGCGCATCCACCCCGCCGTCTCGCGGGTCACGCTGCTCTCCGAGCAGACCCCGGCGTCGTTCGTGGCCTTCGACCTGCTCGCCGTCGGCGACGAGGACCTGACGCGGCGCCCGTTCACCGAACGCCGCGCCCGGCTCGTCGAGGTGGTCGACGACCGCGCCCCGGTGCACGTCACGCCCATGACCACCGATCACGACGAGGCGCAGGACTGGTTCGTGCGCTTCGAGGGGGCGGGGCTGGACGGACTCATCGCCAAGCGTCCCGACCTCACCTACCAGGCCGACAAGCGGGTGATGAGCAAGATCAAGCACGTGCGCACCGCGGACTGCGTCGTCGCGGGCTACCGGGTGCACAAGTCCGGCCCGGACGCGCTCGGGTCCCTGCTGCTCGGGCTGCACACCGCCGACGGGACGCTCGCGAGCGTCGGCGTCGTCGGGGCCTTCACCATGGCCCGGCGTCGGGAACTGATGGCGGAGCTGCAGCCGCTGGTGACCAGCTTCGACGAGCACCCGTGGAACTGGGCGGCCCACGAGCAGGGCGAGCGCACGCCGCGCAAGAACGAGACCAGCCGGTGGAACGCCGGCAAGGACCTCTCGTTCGTCCCGCTGCGCCCCGAGCGGGTGGTCGAGGTGCGTTACGACTACCTCGAGGGCGACCGCTTCCGGCACACCACGCAGTTCGTCCGCTGGCGCCCGGACCGCGACCCGGAGTCCTGCACCTACGAGCAGCTCGACCGTCCGGTCAGCTTCGACCTCGCCGACATCCTGCCGCCGGGCTGACCCCCCGGCGCCGACCCCCGGCGCCGACCCCACCGTCCGGACGCCGGGTCGTGCCCGGCCCCGGTGCCGGGCCCTCACCCCGGGTCGACCGCACGCCCGGCATCATGGGCGCGCGGCCGGCCGTCGTGGCTGCCCGCCGCCCGCCCGCCGTCGTCCGCCGTCGTCCGCCGCCGTCCGAGAGGTCCCGCCATCCGTCTGCCTCCCCGTCGCCGCGCCCGTCCGGGGACGCCGTCCGCCTGGCTGCTCGTCGCACTCCTCGCGGTGCTGCTCGCCGGGTGCGCCGTCGGTCCCAGCCGGCGGCCGCCCGTGGCGACGGTGAACAGCGACGAGCCGGCCGCCCCGGCGCCGAGCAGCGCCGCGCCCGCTCCCCCGCCGCCCTCGCTGCTGCCCCCGCTGATCGCCTCCCGACCCCAGCTCGACTTCGTCGACTGCACGGCCGGCCAGCTCGCCCGCCTGGGCGGCGCCGCCGTGTTCGCCGGACGGGACCTGCGGCTGGGGTGCGCCACCGTGCCGGTGGGCGGCGGCTACGCGAGCGGGTCGGTCACGAGCGCCGCCGAGGTCGACGTCACCCGCGTCTCCCTCGGGCCCGCGCCCGACGCCCCGACGGTGCCGATCGCGGTGCTGGGCGACCCGGGTCGGCGCTCCGGGGTCGAGCAGGCCGTCCGGCTCGCCGCCCGCGCCCCCGCCGACCTGCTCGACGGGCGGACCCTCTACGGGGTCGACGTGCGGGGCGCCGCCGCCGGCGGCGTCGACTGCATCACGCCCACCACCCGGGCCGCGATCGCCGACGCCGACCCGGCCGCCGCCGACCCCGCCGCCCTGGCCCCGCTGGCGGCGGCCGCGGCGACGGCGGCCCGGACGTGTTCCCAGCTGCTCGAGGACTCCCTCACCGAGTACGACACGGCGACCGACGCCGACGACCTCGACCAGGTCCGGCGGGCGCTCGGGGCCGTCCGGCTGCACGCCGTCGGTCTCGGCGGCGGCGCCGCGACCCTGGCGCGCTGGGCCCAGGACCACCCCGAGCAGCAGGGCCGCCTCGTCCTCGACGCGCTGCCCGACCCGACCGCCGCCGCCGGCCTCACCGCCGACCAGCGGGGCGACGCCGCCCGCCGGGCCCTCGACGCGTTCGCCCAGAACTGCGTGGCGACCGGGTGCGCGCTCGGGGCCGATCCCCGGGGTGCCGTGACGGACCTCGTCGCCCGGCTGCGCACCGCACCGCTCCCGGCGTCGCCCAGCGCGACCGGCTCGGTCCCGGGACGTCGGGTGACGGCGGGGACGGTGGTCAGCGTCCTCGTGCCGGGCCTCGCCGACCCCGACGGCTGGCCCGCCCTCGCCACGGCGCTGGCCGCCGCCCGCGCCGGCGACCCCGCGGGTGTCCTCGCACTCGCCGATCGGGCCGAGAACGACGGCGGGTTCGACCTGGGCCTGGTCTCCGCGTGCAACGACGAGGCGGAGCGGCCGACCGTCGACCAGGTGGCGCAGGCGGCCGCGCGGGCCCGGGGCGTCGACCCCGTGTTCGGCGGCTGGTTCGCGCAGCGGGCGCTGGTGTGCTCCTCCTGGCCGGTGCCGACCGACCCGCCGACCCCGCTCGCCGGCACGGCCGTGCCGACCCTGCTGCTGGGGACCTCGGCCGACCCGCTCGTGCCGTTGGCGGAGAGTCAGCGGGTCTCGGCGGGCATGCAGGGCTCCGCCCTCGTGTCCTGGCTCGGCACCGGGCACGGGGCCTACCCGGCGACCCCGTGCATCAGCGGGATCGTGGACGACTACCTCCTGCGGGAGGACGTGCCCCGCGAGGAGACGGTCTGTCCGCCCTGATCCACCCCGGTGTTGATCACGTCCTGCGACGGGGGGCGGGGCGCCCGTAGGCTCTCGCCCCGTGCCGTTCCCGCGACTCCCGCGCCTGGTCGACGCCGCGCTCGACCGCCTCGTCGTCCCCGGGTACTCCAAGCTCGGTTACCTCGCCCGCTCCGCGGGCTGGCCCGCGCTCGCCCCGGACGCCCTCGCCGGCCGCACGATCGCGGTGACCGGCGCCAGCTCCGGGCTCGGGACCGCCACGGCCGTCGGTCTCGCCGGGCTCGGCGCCGCGGTGGAGCTCGTCGTCCGGGATCGGAAGCGGGGCGAGGCCACCCGGGAGGAGATCCTCGCGGCGCACCCGCAGGCCCGGGTCACGGTCGCCCGCTGCGACCTGTCCGACCTCGCCGACGTCCGGCGCTACGCGCTCGACGCCCGCGACCGTCTGCTGGCCCTGCACGGCCTGGTGCACAACGCCGGGGTGCTGCCCGCGGAACGGGTCGAGACCCCGCAGGGCCACGAGCTCTGCCTCGCCACCCACGTCCTCGCGCCGTTCCTGCTGACCCGCGAACTGCTGCCGCTGCTGCGGGCGGGGTCGCCGCCGGACCGCCCCGGCACCCCCGCCCGCGTCGTGTTCGTCTCGTCGGGGGGCATGTACACCGCCTCGCTGCGCACCGACGACCCGGAGTACACCGAGGGCCGGTACTCCGGCGGGGCCGCCTACGCCCGGACCAAGCGCATGCAGGTGGTGCTGGCCGAGCTGCTCGCCGACGACCTCGCCGCCGCCGGCGTGGTGGTCCACAGCATGCACCCCGGCTGGGCCGACACCCCCGGTGTGGCCGACTCGCTGCCCGGCTTCCACCGCCTCACCGGCCCGCTGCTGCGCACTGCGGAGCAGGGGGCCGACACCGCGGTGTGGTTGCAGGCCGCGGTCGAGCCCGGCCACTGCAGCGGGCTCTTCTGGCACGACCGCGCGCCCCGTCCGACGCACTACCTGTTCGGCGAGGAGACCGCCGCCGAGCGGGCCGCGCTGTGGACGCTGTGCGTGGATGCCACGCACGACGCCGAGGCCCGCTGAGGGTCGGTTCACCCGGATCGGTCCCTCCGGTTAACACCGACGGCCCCGCCGACGATGCGCCGGTCGAGGGACCCGCGTCGGAGCGGGGCCGCCGGCGCCATCGGGGGCGAGGCATGAGCCAGGAAGCACCGCAGCTGCCCGGACCGGGCGAGCACGACACCGGGGCGGTGCGGGACCGACGACCGTCGCCGTCCGGGCCGCCCTCCGGACCGCCGGTCGTCCCGCCGCAGGCCGGGGCGCCGTCCGGGCCGCCGCACGTCGGGCCGCCGTCCGGAGCGCGGCCGATGGGACCGCGGCCGATGGGACCGCCGCCGATGGGACCGCCGTTCGTGCCGCCGCCCGGGATGCCGCGGCAGGGCCCGCCCGGGTACGGCCACGGCCACCCGCCCCCCACCGGCGGCTGGGCCCCCATCGTCGACGACGTCGAGGACCCCGCCACCCCGGGCAACCCCGCCGCGGCGTTCTCGCTCGTCCTGGGGATCCTGGCCCTGCTCGTGGGCCTGCGCCCGCTGGCCTTCGGCAGCATGGCGCTCTCCTGGGACGGCTTCCTCGGCCTCGCGATCGCGCTCGTGGGGGTCGTTGCCGGGGCGTTCGGCCTGCGCGCCCCGGTACGCCGACCGCTCGCCGCGGTCGGGATGCTGCTCGGGGTGGCCGCGCTCCTCGTCGTCGCGACCCTGCCGACCTTCTGACGGCTCAGAACGTGATGACGAGGCGCCCGCGGACGCCGCCCGCCTCGAGCCGCCGGTGGGTCTCCGCCGCCTGCTCGGCGGGCACGGTGTCCGCGACCCGAAGCGTCAGCACGCCGGACTCCACCTGCTCGCGCAGCCGGTCGAGGGCGGTCCGGTTGCGGGCGTAGTCCCGCACCCACACCGGGTGCCAGGTGATCCCGCGCCCGCTGCCGCCCTCGGGGCCGGCGTAGCCCCGGACGGTCGCGATCCGACCACCGTCGACCAGCGCGGGCACCAGGTCGTCGGTCTGCAGCGACCCGTCGGCGATGCCGTCGACCCCGCCGCCGACCGCCTCCCGGATCCGGTCGGCGACCCCGTCGCCCCGCCGGACCACGACGTCCGCGCCGAGGCCGCGCACGAGGTCCTCGTCGGCCTCCGACGCGTCCGCCACCACCCGGAGGCCCTCCGCGCGGGCGAGCTGGACCACGTAGCCGCCGAACGCTCCCGCCGCGCCCGTGACGGCGATCGTCGCGCCTGCGGGCAGCGCCAGGAGGTCGAGGGCGAGCCGTGCGGTGAGCCCGTTCATCGGCAGCGTGGCGGCCTCGACGTCGTCGGCGTCCGCGGGGGCCGGCGCGACCGAGTCGACGGGCAGCGCGATCCGCGACGAGTACCCGCCGTGCGCGCCGGACGGCACGACGATGCCCATCACCCGGTCGCCGACGGCGAGGCCCGCGTCCGCGGTGTCGGGACCCAGCGCGGCCACCGTGCCCGCGACGTCCATGCCCGGCACGTACGGCGGCGGGTCCCGGCGCAGCGTCTCCGCCCGCGCCCCGTTGCGGACGTACGTGTCCGTCGGGCTCACGGCGGCCGCCGCGACGTCCACGACCACCTCACCCGGGCCCGGCTCCGGGTCCGGCAGCTCGACGACGTGCAGGGCCTCCGGCCCACCGAACTCCGTCACTCCGACTGCTCGCATGCGCCGGGGCTTCCCCCGACGGACGGACGCCGATCCCCGTTGTGATGACGTCGCTGGGCCCGGCGCCGCGAGGGTGGCACCGTCGACCGCCATGTCCTCCGACGTCGACGCGTTCCGCGGCACCCCGATCTTCGACGAGGTCGACCGGTGGGCCCGGCGACCGGAGGAGGGGGCGCCGACGATGCTGACCTTCACCGGGACCCCGACCGCGCCGCCGTCGGGCGCACGCACCGTCCTCGCCCTGCTCGCGGCGGCCCGCGAGGAGCGCGCGCCGCGCCACGCCCTGCGCCGGGCGTGATCGTCCGGGACCGTACGATACGCGCGTGACGTCCTCCGAGTCCGCGCCGACGGTCCCGGAGCTCCCCGTCCCCGTCTCCGCCTGGGCGGACGAGGCGGTCGGGGAACGGACCCGCCGGACCCGCCGTCGTCTGCTGCTCGCGGCGGCCACGGTGTTCGACGCCCAGGGCTACCGCGGGGCCGCGCTGAGCGACATCCTCGCGGTCGCCGGCCTGACCAAGGGCGCGCTGTACTTCCACTTCCGGTCCAAGCAGGCCCTGGCCGAGGCGTTGCTGATCGAGGTGTGCGCCTCGTGGCTGCTCCTCGTCGACGAGATCGGCGCCCGGGAGCTGGACCCGATGTGGCGGCTGCTGCTCGAGACCGACGCCTACGTGGCCCGCTGGATGTACGACCCCCTGGTGCGGGGCATCAGCCGGGCCATCTCCGAACCCGATCTCCGCGAGCACCGCACCGCGTGGCTCACCGGGTGGGAGGAGGCCACCGCGGAGCGGCTGCACGAGGCCGAGGCGGCGGGGCTGCTGGCGCCGGGCGTCGACCCGGTGCGGGCCGCCCGCGCGATCGTCGCGGTGGCGTCCGGGAACTACAGCATCGCCGACGGTCCGGAGGCCCTCTGGACGCGGATGTCGGAGTCGTGGGAGGGCCTGGTCCCGATCCTCACGTGCCAGGAGTGGTCCGCACGATGGGCCGCGTCCGGGTGGCGGGACCGGCCGTGGCCGGACGGCGAGCGCTACCGCGCGGCCCGGGAACCCTAGGCGGGCGTGGTGCGGGCGAGGGCCTCCCAGCCCTGGTCCGCGGCCCGTGCGGCCTCCTCGGCGGCCGCGCCGCCCCGGAGGCCGAACAGCCGTTTCGCCACGAGCAGGTAGACGACGACGGCGACGTTGACCACCAGGGCGATCACCTTCGTCGGGGTGACCCGGACGGAGAGCTCGTAGATCTCGGGCACGAGCAGCACCGAGGTCGCGACGAGCGTGAGGTACTCCGCCCACCGCCGGCCCCACCACAGGCCGAGTGCCTCGACCCCCTCGAGCAGGGCGTAGGCCCCCAGGGCCACCCCGACCAGGACGATGGTCCGGTCCTGCGCGGTGAAGGCGCTGGTCACCTCGCCGAGGATCCCGTCGCGCAGGCTGTCGCCGAACCCGAGCGAGTCCCGCAACGTCTCCAGCACGGCGAAGAACGGGGTCCGCAGGGCGGCACGGTCGGCGAGGAAGACGAACACCGCGGCCGTGGCGAGCCCGAGCCCCACGAAGTGCAGCAGCCGGTCGAGGGCGATGAGGCGCAGGACGAACCGGTCGCGCAGGGCCCGGCCGCGCAGCGGCAGGTCCACCTCGTCGCGCGCGGGCAGTCGGTCGCGGATGGGGGCGGACGGCGGGGGCAGCGGCACCCACGAGTCGCACCGCAGGCAGCGGTGCCAGCGGCACCCGTCGCCCTCGCGCACCACCTGGTCGACCTCGAACCCGGGGTCGGGCGACCCGAGTGCGGCGGCGTCGGTGCCGAGCAGGGCGTGGCCCCGCAGGCCGCAGGTGATGAGCTCGTAGTGGAAGCGCGGGCGGAACCGGGCCGGGGGCACGGTGCCCGGGGGGCGGTGGACCACGGCCTGACGCGTCACCCGGTGATCGTAGGCCGGGGGCGGCCCGGCCCTACACCGCGACGGCCTCCATCGGGGCCGCCACGGCGGACCCCGCGACGGCCGGCACGGTCTCCTGCACCCAGACCTGCCCGTCGTCGGTGACCGACACCGCGTGGGTGCGGACCGGCTTCTTCGCGGGCGGTCCGTCCGGCCGGCCGGTCCGCAGGTCGAAGCAGGCGGCGTGCAGCGGGCACTCCACCGCGCACCCCTCGAGGAACCCGTCGGAGAGCGACGCGTCCTGGTGGGTGCACGTGTCGTCGATGGCGAACAGCTCGCCCTCGGCGTGGAACACCGCGATGGCGACCGTCCCCTCCACCCGGACCGACTCGCCCTCGGGGATGTCGGCGAGCTCTCCCACGTAGATCATGTCCGCTCCTGTTGCGTAAGGCGCACCCGGTCTTGCTATCCGCAACACCAGCGTGACGATGGCGCGAAGCACCGTCAAGAGGTACACGCGACGATTCCGTGCCCGTCTGTTGCCATTGGATGACACGGCTGGTACTCGACTGATATGTCAGTGGGTCGGCCACCCCGGCGCCGCCGGGGTGACACACTGCGGGCCGCGAACCGGGGTCCGCCCCGTGCCCGTCGGGGGGAGGCGCATGGTCGACCGGCCGCACCTCTGGCGCTCCGGGGGCCCACTGCCCGCCGTCGAGGGCGAGTACGTGCTGCGGCGGGCGACGACGGCCGCGGCCGTCGGGAACGTCGCGGAGTGGTACGACTTCGGCCTCTACTCCTACCTCGCGGGGACGGTGCTGAGCCGGGTCTTCTTCCCCGACGCGGGCCCCTGGGCGGCGGTCTACACCCTCGGGGCCTTCGCGGCGGCGTTCGTCATGCGCCCCCTCGGCGGACTGGTCTTCGGACCGCTCGGGGACCGCATCGGGCGGACGAAGGTCCTCTCGGCCACCGTCGTGCTGATGGCGGCGGCCACCCTGCTGCTCGGTCTCGTGCCCGGCCACGGGACGCTCGGGATCGCCGCCCCGATCCTCGTCCTGGTCGTCCGCATGCTGCAGGGCTTCTCCGCGGGCGGGGAGTACACCGGGGCGCTGACCCTCATCGCGGAGTACGCGCCCGACCGGCGCCGCGGCTTCTTCGGCAGCTGGCTGGAGTTCGGGACGCTGACCGGCTACACGCTGGGCGCGGGCGCGAGCGCCACGGTGATCGCACTGCTGCCCGACGAGGCGCTGCTCTCCTGGGGCTGGCGGCTCCCCTTCATGCTGGCGCTCCCGCTCGGGATCACGGGCATCTACCTGCGGCTGCGCCTCGAGGACACCCCGGCGTTCCGCCAGCTCATGGACCGCTCCCCCGCGCTGTCCGGCATGCCGTTGCGGCGCGCGCTGCGGATCGTGCTCGTCCGCTACCGCCGGGGGGTGCTCGTCGCCGGCGGCCTCGTCGTCGCCTGGAACGTGGCGAACTACGTCATGACCAGCTATGTCCCCACGTACCTCACGAGCACGCTGGTGGAGTACGGCGAGGCCGGCAGCGGCAGCGCTGTGGCGACGGGTCTGCAGGTCGCGGTGATGCTGGGCATGCTGGCGGTGATCACCGGCCTCGGGCGGCTCAGCGACCGCGTCGGGCGCCGCCCGATCCTCCTCACCGGCAGCATCGCCCTCGTCGTCACCGGGTTGCCGTCGGTGTGGCTGCTGCGCCAGGGGCTGGCCGGCCAGGTGGGCGGGCTCGCACTCATGGGGACGTGCCTCGTCTGCTTCGCCGCCGTGGCGCCCTCGACGCTGCCGGCCGTCTTCCCGACGCTGGTGCGCTACGGCGGCCTGGCGCTCACCTTCAACATCGCGGTGTCGGTCTTCGCCGGGACCTCGCCGACCGCCATCGCGGCGCTCACGGCCGCGACCGGCTACCTGGACTGGGCCGGCTGGTTCCTCGTCGCGGCCGGGGTCGTCGGGATCGTCAGCGTGGCCTTCCTCGAGGAGAGCGCCGGACGACCGCTCGCCGGTGCCCGGCCGCTCGCCTCGAGCGCGGACCTGCCGCTCCCCGAGCGGTCGCCCGACGGGGTCTTCCTGGAACACCCCCGGGACTGATCCCGGCGCATCCTCGAGGCGCGCGTCAGCGGGTCGCGGGACGCGGCAGCTCGGTCCGGCGCAGCCGGCCGAACGTGCGGGGGTCGGCCATGGCGAACAGGCCCGTCGTCGTGCCGTCGGCGCGACGGTAGCGGGCGACGAAGCGCCGCTCGTCGACGTCGCCGTGCAGGATCTCGACCTCGTCCGCGGGATCGGGGTGCCCGGCGAGCTGGAGCATCCGCCCGTACTGCTCCGACCAGACGTAGCCCGAGGGCGCCACCGTGCGGACCGTGGCGCCCGCCAGCAGGTTCTCCGCCGCCACCGCGGCCTGCTCCCCCGCGCTGGTCCAGTGCTCGTGGCGGTGCGACGCCGGGCCCCGGGACCAGCGGGCGACGTCGCCCACGGCCACGACGGCGGGCACGTCGGTCACCATGCCGTCGTCGGTGCGCGCCCCCTGGTCGACCTTGACCCCCGAGCCCTGCAGCCACCCGGTGTTCGGGGTGATGCCGACGCCGACCACGACCACGTCGGCCGGGACCTCCCGCCCGTCGCGCAGGCGCACCCCGGTCACCCGACGGCCGCCGTCGGCCGTCGACGCCGTGGCGAGCCCCTCGACCGCGGCGCCGGTGTGCAGCGTGGTGCCGTGCTCGGCGTGGAGGGCCACGCAGGGGCGGGCGAGGGTCTCCCCCAGGACCGGCGACAGCGGCGTGGGGAGCCCGTCGAGCACCGTGACCGGCAGGCCGAGTGCCCGGCACGTCGAGGCGACCTCGGCCCCGATGAACCCGCCCCCGACCACGACCACCCGCGCGCCCGGCACGAGCTCCGCCCGCAGCGCGCGGGCGTCGTCGAGCGTGCGCAGCGCGTGCACGCCCCCGACGTCCTCCGTGCCGGGCAGCCGCCGGGCGGACCCCCCGGTGGCGACCACGACGCCGTCCGCGCCGAGCTCCGTGCCGTCGTCGCAGCGCACGCGGCCCGCCGCGGTGTCGAGCGCGACGGCGCGCACCCCCGCGCGCAGGTCCAGCGACAGGTCGGCGAGGTCGTCGTCGTCGAGCAGCGCGAGGTCCGCCTCGTCGCTCCGCCCGGCCAGGTAGGCCTTCGACAGGGGCGGCCGGTCGTAGGGGGCGTGCGGGTCGTCGCCCAGCAGGGTCAGCCGACCGTCGAACCCGGCCTGCCGCAGGGCCTGCGCCGCGCGCACCCCGGCCACGGAGGCCCCCACGATCGCGATGGTCTTCATGCGTACTCCTCACCGACGGGGGAGGGAGACCGCGGCGCGACACGGGGCCGCGGCACCGGAAGGACCGACGTTGCGTCCTGAGCGCGCGTGATCCTTCATGCGCAACACGAACCGTGCGATACGGCCCCCGGCCCCGTCAAGGACCCGTCGTCGGACGGACGGAACGTCCGGTGACCGAGCAGGCCTTGACACGGGTCCTTCCCGACCTGGACCGTGCTCGTTGCGCGATGAGAACAGTAGTTCCGTATCACGCAACAGGGACACCGCGGTTCCGATTCTCCGGATCCGTCGCCCACCCGGGCCGACCCCTCGTCGAGGAGCACGCACGATGACCACTGGTGAGTACGTCGGGTCGATCGCCGACACCCAGCTCCCCGAGAGCCTCCGGGCCACGTTGCCGGGGCGGTACTACACCGATCCCGCGATCTTCGCGGCCGAGCAGGCACTGATCCTGGAGGAGGGCTGGTTCTGCGCCGTCCTCGCGGCCGACATCCCGACGGCGGGCGACTTCGAGACCGTGCAGGTCGGCCGCGAGAGCGTCATCGTCGCCCGCGGCCGGACCGGCGACGTGCACGCCTACCTCAACGTGTGCCGGCACCGCGGTGCCCGGCTCTGCACCGAGGAGAAGGGCTCGGTCCGGCGCTCCTTCCAGTGCCCTTACCACGCCTGGACCTACGGCCTCGACGGCAAGCTCATCTCGGCCCCGAACATCGCCTCGATGCCCGACATCGACCGCCGCGAGTACGGGCTGAACCGCGTCGCGGTGCAGGAGTGGCTCGGCTACGTCTGGGTCTGCCTCGCCGACGAGCCGCCGTCGTTCGCCGACACCGTGATCGCGGACGTCACCACCCGGCTCGGCTCCCCCGAGGCCATCGTCGGCTACGACGTCGCCGGCCTGCAGCTCGGCCGGCGCATCTCCTACGACGTCGCGGCGAACTGGAAGCAGATCGTCGAGAACTTCATGGAGTGCTACCACTGCGGCACGATCCACCCGGAGCTGACCGAGGTGCTCCCCGAGTTCGCGGACGGTCTCGCCGCCCAGTACTTCGTCGGGCACGGCGCGGAGTTCGGCGAGGACGTCGCGGGCTTCACCGTCGACGGCTCGGCGGGTCTCGCGCGGCTGCCCGGCGTCGCCGCGGAGCAGGACCGCCGCTACTACGCGATCACGGTCCGCCCGCAGGTCTTCATCAACCTGGTGCCCGACCACGTGGTCCTGCACCGGATGTTCCCGCTCTCCGCGGACCGGACCCTCGTGGTCTGCGACTGGCTCTACCTCCCCGAGGTCGTCGCCTCGGGTGCCGACCTCGACCGCTCCGTCGAACTCTTCCACCGGGTCAACCAGCAGGACTTCGAGGCCTGCGAGCGCTGCCAGGTGTCGATGGACTCGCGTTCCTACGCGCGCGGCGGGGTGCTCGTGCCCAGTGAGCACCACATCGGCGAGTTCCACGACTGGGTCCGCGAGCGCGTCGGCTGACGCCGCTCCCCCACCTCCACCCCACCCCTGCCGACGAGACGAGCCATGAGCGCCGACCCGGACCCCACCTCCCGTCCCCTCGCCCCCGAACCCCTCGCCGACGCCTTCGCGGTCGCCGACCAGCTCGCCGTCCACGGCAGCGACTGCGTCTGCCCGCGGTGCGCGGGGCGCCTGCCCTTCCTCCTCCGCGACCTCGCGCGCGCCCTCGACGGCGCCGACGGGCCGGACGGGTCCGGCCGGTCGGCCGACCAGGGCAGATAGCCTCCGCGGATGTCCGAGCCGACCGCTGCCGCGTCCGGGGCGACCCCCCGGGTCGGCGCGGTCCAGTCGGTCGACCGCGCGATGACCGTCCTGGAGATCGTCGCCGAGCACGGCGAGTGCGGGATCTCCGAGATCGCGGCGGCCCTCGACGTGCACAAGTCCACGGCGTCGCGCCTGGTCGCGGCGCTGGAGCGCCGGTCCCTGGTCGAGCAGCACGGCGACCGGAAGAAGTACGCGCTCAGCTTCGGGCTGATCCGGCTCGCGGCCGCGGCGACGGCGCGGCTCGACGTCTCGCGCCTCGGCCGGCCGGTGTGCCAGCGCCTCGCGGAGTCGCTCGGCGAGACGGTGAACATCGCGGTCAGCGACGGCGAGGCGGGGATCACCGTCGCGCAGGAGAGCGGGACGGCCTCCGTCGTCAGCGAGAACTGGGTGGGCCGCCGGACCCCGCTGCACGCGAGCTCGGCGGGCAAGGTGCTGCTCGCGTGGATGGATCCGGCGGACCGCCGGCGGGTGCTGCGTCGCCCCCTGGAGCGGTTCACCGAGGAGACGATCGTGTCGGCGCCCGCGCTGCGGATCGAGCTCGCGCGCGTGTTCGACGAGGGCCACGCCCGCTCCTTCGAGGAGCTCGAGGTGGGGATGCACGCGGTCGCCGTCCCGGTGTTCTCCGGCGACGGCTCCGTCGGGTCGTCCCTGTCGGTGACCGGCCCGGCCTACCGGCTGCCCCGCCGCCGGGCCCGCGCCGTCGTCGGCGAGCTCCGGGAGGCCGCGGCCGAGCTCTCCGCGAAGCTCGGCCACACCTCCTGACGACGGATCGGCGCCGGACGACGGGTCAGCGCAGGACGACGGTGCTGTGGCCGTCGAGGAGCACCCGGTGCTGGCAGTGCCAGCGCACGGCGCGGGACAGCGCGAGGGCCTCGGCGTCCCGCCCGACCATCTGCAGGGCGTGCGGGTCGTAGGAGTGGTCGATCCGGATCACCTCCTGCTCGATGATGGGGCCCTCGTCGAGGTCGGCGGTGACGTAGTGGGCGGTCGCCCCGACGAGCTTCACCCCGCGGTCGTACGCCTGGTGGTAGGGCTTGGCGCCCTTGAAGCCGGGCAGGAACGAGTGGTGGATGTTGATGGCGCGGCCCCGCAGGGCGGTACACGTCCGGTCGGAGAGGACCTGCATGTAGCGCGCGAGCACGACCAGCTCCGCGTCCAGCCGCCGGACGACCTCGAGGAGCCCGGCCTCGGCGTCGGCCTTCGTCGCCGGTGTGACCGGCAGGTGGACGAACGGCAGCCCGGCCGCCTCGGCCATGGGGCGCAGGTCCTCGTGGTTGGACACGACGCCGACCAGCTCCGCGCCCAGCGAGCCGGAGCGCCACCGGAAGATCAGGTCGTTCAGGCAGTGCCCGAGCTTCGAGACCATGACGAGGACCCGGACGGGGCGGGCCGGGTGGAACGTGTGCTCCATGTCGAACGCGGCGGCGACCGCGTCGAACCCCGCGGCGACCTCGTCGACCGTCGTGCCGTCCGGCACGGCGATCTCGGTGCGCATGAACAGCCGGCGGCGCACCGCGTCGTCGAACTGCTGGTGCTCGACGATGTCGCAGCCTCGGGCGGCGAGATGGCTCGCCACCGCGTGGACGATGCCACTGCGGTTCGGGCAGCTCAGGGTGAGGGTCAGGGTGTCGCTCACGATCGTCTCCTCAGCACTCCACGACGGTGAGGGCGAGACCCCCGCGAGCCGTCTCCTTGTACTTGACCGACATGTCGGCCCCGGTCTCCCGCATGGTCCGGATGGCCCGGTCCAGCGAGACGTGGTGCGCGCCGTCGCCGCGCACGGCGATGCGGGCCGCGGTGACGGCGGTCATCGACGCCACCGCGTTGCGTTCGATGCAGGGGATCTGGACGAGGCCGCCCACCGGGTCGCAGGTCAGCCCGAGGTTGTGCTCGATGCCGATCTCGGCGGCGTTCTCCACCTGCTCCGGCGTGCCCCCGAGGAGTTCCGCGAGGCCGGCCGCCGCCATCGAGCAGGCCGAGCCGACCTCGCCCTGGCAGCCGACCTCGGCGCCCGAGATCGACGCGTTGCGCTTGAACAGCATCCCGACGGCGCCGGCGGTGAGCAGGAAGCGGACGACGTGGTCGTCGGAGAACCCGGGCAGCACCTGCGCGGCGTGGTGCAGGACCGCGGGCACGATGCCGGCCGCGCCGTTGGTCGGGGCGGTGACCACCCGCCCGCCCGCGGCGTTCTCCTCGTTGACCGCGAGCGCCCAGAGGGCCACGTGGTCGCCCGGCTGCGTGTCGTGCCCGGCGGCGGCGTCCTGCTCGAGCCGGCGGCGCATGGCCGCGGCGCGGCGCCGGACCCGCAGGCCACCGGGGAGCACGCCCTCGGTCGAGGCGCCGCGCTCGACGCACTCCCGCATCACCGACCACAGGTGCAGCAGCCCCGCCCGGGTCTCGGCCTCGGGCCGCCAGGACGCCTCGTTGGCGAGGACCACGTCGCTGATCCGCAGGCCGGCGGCGCGTGCCCGGGTGAGCAGCTCGTCGCCGGTGGCGAAGGGGTGGGCGACGGGGACCTCCGCCTCGCGCAGCACCGGCCGTCCCGTCTCGTCCTCGTCGAGGACGAAGCCGCCGCCGACCGAGTAGTACTCGCGCCGGTCCACCACGTCCCCGTCGGCGTCCAGCGCGGTGAAGACCATCCCGTTGCTGTGGAAGGACAGCGTCGCCGCGCGGTGCAGCACGACGTCGGTGTCGACGTCGAAGGCGATCGGGTGCTTGCCGGCGAGCAGGAGGGAGCCCTCCGTGCGCACCGCGGCGACGAGGGGACCGGTGGCCGCCGGGTCGACGAGGTGCGGCTGCTCCCCCAGCAGACCCAGCACGACGGCGGGGACGCTCCCGTGCCCGTGTCCGGTGGCCCCCAGCGAGCCGAACAGCTCGCAGCGGACCCCGGCCACGCGGCCGAGCGCCCCGGCGCCCCGCAGGCGGGCGGCGAACAGGTACGCCGCCCGCATCGGGCCGACCGTGTGCGAGGACGAGGGGCCGATACCGACCTTGAACAGGTCGAACACCGAGATGCTCACGAGATCTCCCGCCCGCTCGCGCCATTCGTACGCGACTAATATATGAGTTGCCGACGTGCTTGTGAAGACTGCGCGCACCACCGCTATGATCGGGAGGTGACCGTCCTCCCGGAAGCACCGACCGCCCGTGGTCCGCTGTCGCTGTCCGAACAGGCCTATGCGGCCATCCAGGACCGGCTGATCATGTTGGACATCCCCCCGATGTCCCCCATCGACGAGGTCGGCCTGGTCGCCGCCCTCGGCGTCGGACGCACCCCGGTGCGGGAGGCCCTCAAGCGCCTCGAGGTCGACCGGCTGGTGGTCTCCTACGCCCGCCGCGGCACGTTCGCCACCGCGGTGGACATCACCGACCTGGCCTACATCTCCGAGATCCGGGTGCAGCTGGAGCCGCTCGCCGCCCGCCGGGCCGCCGACGTCTCCACCGCCGACGTGCGCGACGAGCTGCGCGCGCTCGCCGACGCGACCGAGGCCCTCGACGTGCCGACCCTCACCCGCGACGAGCTCATGCGCTGGGACCTCCGCGTCCACCGGGCGATCTACCGGGCGGCGGGCAACCCGCACCTCGAGGACACGCTGGTGCGCTACGACAACCTCGCGACCCGCATCTTCTGCCTGTTCCTCGACCGGATGTCGGACTTCGTCTCCCACGTCGAGGAGCACGCGGGCCTCCTGCGCACGATCGCGGACGGGGACGGCGACGCCGCGGCCCGCCGCGCCCGCCAGCACGTCCAGGGCTTCGAGAAGGCGGTCCGCGCGGTCATCTGACCGGGAGGGGTCACCGCACGATCTGCTCCCGCACCGCGGCCGTCACCTTCGCGGCGCGCAGGACCAGGTCGTCGACGTGCTCGACGGCGTCGAGCAGCTCCTCCCGGACGGCGGGGTCGGTGATCCCGGTGAGGGCGACCTCGACGTTGACCCGGGCCGTGCCCGCCGCCGCCCGCAGCACCTCGGCCGCGGCCGCGATGCCCGGGGCCGCCGGGCGACCGCCGACCGGCCGCAGCACCTCGGCGAGCGTGAGGACCTGCTCGGTCACCCCGATCACCCGCACCGCGAGCCGACCGGCGGCGAGGAGCGCCTCCGCGCGCCGGAGCTCCGCGTCGTCGGCATCCTCGTGGCCCCCGTCGTCGGGTCGTGGCACCGCCGCCACCCCGGCGGCGACCCGGCCGTCCTCGGCCGCGAGGTCCAGCGCGAGCTCCCGGAGCTCGTCGCAGCGGTCCCGGGTCCGGGTGGCGACGTCGGACGCGGCGGGCCGCCCGCCGGCCGACGACCGCGCCACCGCGGCGACCAGGGCCGCACCCTGCGCCGCGTGGAGCGCGGCGCCGGGACCCGTGCCCGGTACGGGGGCGCGCGCCGCCGCCCCCGCGAGGTACCCCTCGATGGTCTCGGTGCGCACGGCTGGCTCCTCGTGACGGTGGACCCGGCTCAGCGCCGGATCCGGGTCATCTCCGGGTCGACGAGCGGCTCGGCCGCCACGGTCGCCCGCACGGACGCCCCGAAGTACCGGATGTCCACCGCGTCCCCGGGCTCCAGCCCGGCGGGCAGCCAGGCGTAGGCGATCGGGCGGCCCACGGTGTGCCCGAAGGCCGCCGAGGTCACGTGGCCGGCGGGCTCGCCGTCGACGTACACCGGCTCGTGGCCGAGGACCACGCTGCGCCCGTCGTCGACGGTCAGGCAGGTCAGCCGCCGGCCCGCCGTCTCCGCGCTACGCCCCGCGAGGGCGTCCCGCCCCACGAAGTCGCCCTTGGTCTGCGGGCGCACCGCGAACCCGACCCCGGCCTCGTACGGGTCGTGCTCGGTGGACATGTCGGTACCCCAGGCGCGGTAGCCCTTCTCCAGACGCAGGCTGTTGAAGGCGGCCCGCCCGGCCGCGACGACGCCGAGCGGCTGCCCGGCCCGCCAGAGGGCGTCCCAGAGCCGCTGCCCGTACTCAGCGCCGGTGTAGATCTCCCAGCCGAGCTCGCCCACGTAGGACAGCCGCATCGCGACGACGGGCACACCGGCGATCACGGCGCGGACCGATCGGAAGTACCTGAGGCCCTCGTGCGAGAGGTCGGCCGGGGTGAGGGGCTGGACGAGGTCGCGGGCGAGGGGGCCCCACACACCGATGCAGCACGTGCCGCCGGTGACGTCGCGGACCCGCACGCCGGGGTACGCGGCCGCGACCCGCTGGAGGTACTCGACGTCGAGCGGGCCGTTCGCGCCGACCTGGAACTCCTGCTCCCCCAGCCGCGCCACCGTCAGGTCGCTGCGGATGCCGCCCGCCGCGTCGAGGGCGAGCGTGTAGGTCACGGAGCCGACGGACTTGTCCATCTTCCCGGTGGTGATCCCGTCGAGCATCGTGACGGCGTCCGGCCCGCTCACCTCGACCCGCGTCAGCGGCGTCATGTCGTACATCGCCACCGCCGTGCGGGTCCGCCACGCCTCGACCGCGGCGATCGGCGAGTGGAACTGCGCCGCCCACGGGTCGCGCGCGGGCGGGGCCCACTCGGGCGGGAGGTCCGCGACGAGCGGGGCGTTCGCCTCGTACCAGTGCGGGCGCTCCCAGCCATGGGACTGCAGGAACACCGCGCCCAGTTCCTTCTGGCGCGCGTGGAACGGGCTGACCCGGACGTCGCGCGGCGAGAGCCGGGGCTGCAGCGGGTGCACGATGTCGTAGATCTCGACGAAGTTCTGCTGGGCGGTCTCGGAGACGAACTCGTCGGTGGTCTCGAACTCCTCGAACCGGTGCACGGAGCAGCCGTGCAGGTCGATCTCGCTGCGGCCGTCGACGAGCAGCTGCGCGACGCTCCGCGCGACCCCGGCGGAGTGGGTGACCCACACCGCCTCGGCGATCCAGAAGCCGGCCACCTCGGGCGACTCGCCGATCAGTGGCCCGCCGTCGGGGGTGAAGGAGAAGATGCCGTTGAACCCGGTGTCGATCTTCGAGTCGCGCAGCGAGGGCAGCAGCGTCCGGCTGTGCTCCCACTGGGGGGCGAAGTCCTCCTCGGTGAACGGCAGCATCGAGGGCTGGCGGGACTCGCTCATGTCGCCGCCCTGCACCTCGGGCAGCTCGTCCAGCGAGACCGGCATGGGCCGGTGCGCGTAGGAACCGATGCCGAGCCGGTCGTCGTGCTCGCGGTAGTAGAGGTCCTGGTCCTGGTGACGCAGGATCGGCAGCCGGGCCTCGACGTCGGCGTCGTTGCGGCCGACGAGCGCGGGGACCTGGCCGGTGAACACGTACTGGTGGGCGAGCGGGAGCAGCGGCACCTTCATCCCGACCAGCTCGCCGAGGGCCCGGCCCCAGAACCCGCCACACGACACGACGACGTCGGCGGGCACCTCGCCCGCGTCGGTCCGCACCCCGGTCACCCGACCGCCCTGCTGGGACACGCCGGTCACTCGGGTCGACCCGCGGAACACCGCCCCCCGGGCCTGCGCGCGCCGCATGAGGGCGACGACCGCGCGGGAGGCCTTGGCCAGGCCGTCGTCCGTGGTGTGCAGGCCACCGAGGACCTGGTCGGGGTCGAGCAGCGGGTGCAGCTCGAGGCAGCGCTGCGCGTCGACGACCTCCGCCCCGACCCCCCAGGAGGTGGCCCAGCCCTGCTTGCGGTGCAGGTCGGCGAGCCGCTCCGGGGTGGTCGCGACCTCGAGGCCACCGACCGGGTTGAAGCACCAGGCGCCGTCGACGTCCAGCGCCGAGAACTTCTCCTTGGTGTAGGTGGCGAACCGGGTCATGGTCCGCGACGCGTTGGTGGCGAAGACCAGACCGGGCGCGTGGGAGGTGGACCCCCCGGCGAGCGGCAGCGGCCCCTGGTCGAGGACGGTCACGTCGGTCCAGCCGCGGGCGGTGAGCTCGTCGGCCAGGTTGGCGCCGACGATCCCGGCCCCGATGACGACGACGCGGGGGGGGGTGGCCATGGCGTCTCTCTCCAGTCAGGCGGAGGCGGGTGCGAGGGACCGGGCGGCGTCGACGAGACGGTCGACGACGTAGCCCGCGAACGAGGTGCGGACGAGCACGACCAGGTCGTCGTCGCCGTGGGCGACGAGCAGGACGGCGGCCTGGCCGAGCAGCGTCTGCGCGCAGCGGCCCCGGCCGAACCGGGTCGGGCGGAGGTCGAGCGAGCAGCTGGACGCCAGCAGCTCGCGGGCCGAGCGGCCCTGCAGCCGGACCCCGACGCGTTGCGCGGTGACGTCCACGGCCATCCCGCCGAAGGGCGCCGCGAGGGCGTCCACGCGGTCCTCCCAGCGCTCGGGGGTCGCCGTGGCGTCGGTGAGCAGCCACTCGTCCGGGCCGAGGCGCAGGGCCTGCCCGTCCGCGAGGGCGGTCCAGGCGTCGGCCGGGTGCGGGAGCACCCCGCCGAGCGCCGCGCCGAGGGCGGCGAGCGCCCCCGGCTCCGGGTCGACGCGCAGGTCGACGACGCTGACCGGCGGTTCGAGTGTGAGCGTCGGGTCGCCGGTGAGGGCCTCGAGCGTCGCCCGCCGGCTCTCCAGCGGGTGGCGTCGGGTGAGGACGGTGGGAGACGGAGCGGAGCGGAGCTCGACCCCGCTGGTCAGTTCAGCCATCACGACGGGCTCCTTCGGGGTCGACCAGGACGGGGCCGCCGATCTCCACGGACACGAGCTGGTCGCCGATCGGGACGGCGACGACGTCGCCGATGCGCTCCCGACCTCCTCGGACCAGGGCCAGGGCGAACGGCCGCCCGAGAGCGGCGCTGCGGTAGCTGGAGGTGACGTGGCCGAGCATCGGCACCGGGGGCGGCGGCAGCCGCCCGTCGTCGGGAAGGGCGACGACCTGCGAGCCCTCGGGCAGCGTCGTCGTCGCGTCGGTGGGGAGCAGCGAGACGAGGTGCTTGCGCTGCGGGTCGGCGTTGAGCGGGCGGGCGAAGGAGCGCTTCCCGACGAAGTCGGGCTTCTTCCTCGAGACCGCCCACGACATCCCGAGGTCGTGCGGCGTGACGGTGCCGTCGGTGTCCTGCCCGATGATCGGGTAGCCCTTCTCGGCGCGGAGGACGTGCATCGTCTCAGTGCCGTAGGGCGTGATGCCGTACTCGGCGCCCGCGGCGAGGAGCCGGTCCCACAGCGGCGCGGCGTACCAGGAGGCGACGCTGACCTCGAAGGCGAGCTCGCCGGAGAAGGAGATGCGCGCCAGGCGCACCGGCACGCCGTCGAGGACGGTGTCCTGCCAGGTCATGAAGCCGAAGGCGTCGTTCGAGACGTCGACGTCGGCGAACACGCGACCGACGACGTCGCGGGACCGCGGGCCGGCGACCGCGAGGATCGACCACTGCTCGGTGACCGAGGTCAGCCGCACGCGCAGGTCGGGCCACTCCGTCTGGAGCCACTCCTCCATCGTGTCCAGCACGTGGGCGGCGTTGCCGGTGGTGGTGGTGACGAGGAACCGGTCCTCGGCGAGGCGGAGCACCGTCCCGTCGTCGACCACCATGCCGTCGTGGCCGCACATCACGCCGTAGCGCACGCGGCCGACCTTCAGCGTGCTCATCAGGTTCGTGTAGAGGTGGTCGAGCAGCACCCCGGCGTCCGGCCCGCGCACGTCGATCTTGCCGAGCGTCGAGCCGTCCATCATGCCGACCGCGTCCCGCACGGCCGCGCACTCCCGCAGTACCGCCGCGGTCATGTCCTCCCCCGGGTGCGGGTAGTACCGCGCCCGCTTCCACTGCCCCACGTCCTCGAACACCGCCCCGGCCTCGACGTGCCGGTGGTGGACGGGCGTCGTGCGCACCGGGTCGAACAGGTCGCCGCGGTCCCGGCCCGCGAGGGCCGCGAACGGCACCGGCGTGTACGGCGGCCGGAAGGTCGTGGTGCCCATCGCCTCCACCGGGCGGCCGAGGAGCTCCGCGGTGATGCCCGAGGCGAGCACGCCGGAGGTCTTGCCCTGGTCGTGGGCGGTGCCGATCGTGGTGTAGCGCTTCACGTGCTCGACCGAGGTCATCCCGGCCCCGACGGCGCGGGCGACGTCGGCGACCGTCGCGTCCCGGGCGATGTCGACGAACTGGCGGGCCGGGTCGCCCGGGGTGCGCCAGAGCAGCGCGCGCGGGGTGATCTCCTCGGGCCGGGCGGTCGGCGCGTCGTCGCCGCCCGCCTCCCGGAGCACGTCGGCCAGGGCGTAGGCGCCGTTCGCCGCGCCCACCACGGCGGTGCGCGGGAGGTCCCCGGCGGGCCGGAAGGCGACGAGCCCGGCGTCCCAGCGCAGCGGTCCGCCGACGTGGCTGAACAGGTTCGCGGTGGGGTTCCACCCGCCGGCGAGCAGGAGCAGGTCGCAGGGCACCGCCCGGCGGTCCTCCCCCACGAGCACGGCCTCGACCCGCCGCTCCCCGACGGTGCCGCGGACGTCGGTGCCGGCCTCGACGGGCACGCCGGCCTCGGCGCACCGCCGGGCCCAGCCCGCGGGGGCCTGCGGCCGTCCGTCGACGACCCGGACCGAGGCCCCGGCCGCGTGCAGGTCGAGCGCGGCGGCGTAGGCGCTGTCGTCGACGGTGAACACGACGACCTCGCGCCCGGCGAGGACGCCGTACCGGTGCAGCAGGTCGCGCGCGGCGGAGGCGAGCATGACGCCGGGTCGGTCGCCGTCCTCGACGACGATCGGCCGCTCGATCGCGCCGGCGGCGACGACCACGCGGCCGGCCCGGATGCGGTGCACCCGCTGCCGGGGCCCGGGGCCACCCTCGCCGCGGCGCTCGAGGGCGAGCACGAACCCGTCGTCGTAGTGCCCGAAGGCGGTGGTGGCCTGCAGGTGCGTGACGTGGGGGGCGGCCGCCAGCTCGGCGACGACGTCGGCCACGAACTCGTCCGCGGGACGGCCGTCGATCGTCTCGGTGCCGGTCAGGGTGCCGCCGGGGGTCGCCCGGTCGTCGACGAGCACCACGTCCTGCCCCGCCCGGGCCGCGGTGCGCGCGGCGACGAGCCCGGCCGGGCCGGCACCGACGACGAGGACGTCGCAGTGGACGTGCCGGTGGTCGTAGCGGGCGGTGTCGCCGACCTCCGCGAGGCGTCCCTGGCCGGGCACGCCGCGGGCGACGAGGCCCTCGGTGACCTCGACGGTCGTGGCGAGCAGCATCGGCTCGGGGAAGGGCTCCTCGATCTGGACGAGGCCGCCCGGGTCCTCGGTCCAGGCGCCGACGACGCCACGGGGACGGCCGAGCTTGACGCTCGTGCCCAGGGCGACGACGTCGTGCGCGAGGAGCGCGGAGGCGAGGGTGTCGCCGGGGTGGGCGGTGTAGCCGACCCCGTCGAAGGTGAACGACACGGTGCGGGACCGGTCGACCCGGCCGTATCCGTCGACGCGGCTCATGCGGACCTCTCGGGGCGAGCGGAGCGACGGGGGAAGGACCCGTAGGGACGGGTCTCGGCGAAGACGTAGGTGCGGGTGTCGCGCACGGCGCGCAGCCAGCGGCGGCACCCGGCGTCGTGGCACCAGCGCTCCGCGAACGCGCCCTCGGGGTTGTCGCGGAAGAAGACGAACCGGGCCCACTGCTCGTCGTCGAGCGCGGCGGGGTCGGCCGGGTACTCGAGGCCGGCCTGGCCGCCGTAGCGGAACTCGTTCTCCTCGCGCGGCCCGCACCAGGGGCAGGTGATCAGTTGCACGGTGGTCTCCGGGTGGGTGCGACGGGGTCGGTGCGGGAACGGGTCAGTGCGCGACGCCGGCGGCGCCGTGCTCGTCGACGAGCGCGCCGGTGACGAACCGTTCGAGGGCGAAGGGGGCGACGAGCGGGTGCGGGCGGCCGTGCGCGACGGTGTCGGCGAAGGCCCAGCCGATGCCCGGGGTCGCCTTGAAGCCGCCGGTGCCCCAGCCCGCGTTGACCAGCACGTTCTCGTAGGGCGTGTGGCCGACGATCGGGCTGGCGTCGGGGGTGACGTCGACGATGCCGGCCCAGCTGCGCAGCAGGTGGGCGCGGGCGAACACGGGGAAGAGCTCGACGGCGGCGGCCATCTGGCGCTCGATGACCCCGAAGGCCCCGCGCCGGCCGTAGCCGTTGTAGCCGTCGACGCCCGCGCCCATCACGAGCTCGCCCTTGTGGGCCTGCGAGACGTACACGTGGACGGCGTTGGACATGACGATCGTCGGGTGGACCGGCTCGAGCAGCTCGGAGACGAGCGCCTGCAGCGGGTGGGACTGCAGCGGGGTCCGCACGCCGAGCCGGTCGAGCAGCACCGAGGTGTGCCCGGCGGCGCAGAGCGCCACGGTGCCGCAGCCGATGTCGCCGCGGGTGGTGCGGACGCCGGTGACCCGGTCGCCGTCGACGACGAAGTCGGTGACCTGGCAGTTCTGGATGATGTCGATGCCGGCGGCGTCGGCGCGGCGGGCGAAGCCCCAGGCGACGTAGTCGTGCTTCGCGATCCCGGCCCGGGGCTGGTAGGTGGCGCCCTGCACGGGGTAGCGGATGTCGTCGGAGACGTTGACGATCGGGCAGATCTTGGCGACCTCGTCGGGGCCGAGCCACTCGGCGTCGATCCCGTTGAGGCGGTTGGCCTCCACCCGGCGCACCGAGTCGCGGACGTCCTGCTCGGTGTGGGCGAGGTTGAGCACGCCGCGCTGGCTGAACAGGATCGGGTAGCCGAGGTCGTCCTCGAGGCCCTCCCAGAGCTTGAGGGAGTGCTCGTAGATCGCGGCCGACTCGTCCCACAGGTAGTTCGAGCGGATCAGCGTGGTGTTGCGGGCCATGTTGCCGCCGGCCAGCCACCCGCGCTCCAGCACGGCGACGTTCGTGATGCCGTGCTTCTGCGCGAGGTAGTGGGCGGTGGCCAGGCCGTGCCCGCCGCCGCCGACGATGACCACGTCGTAGGTCTTCTTCGGCTCGGGCGTGCGCCAGAGGAAGTCCGGGTGCTCGGGCAGCGCGGCGCCGGGGGGAACGGTGCTCGTCATGACTGCAGCTCCGGGTAGAGGGGGTGGCGGTCGGCCAGCGCGGCGACGCGGTAGGCCAGGGCGTCGAGCTCGATCTCGGTGACGTCGGGGCGCAGGGCGCGGGCGACGACGTCGGCGACCTCGCGGAAGTCGGAGACGGTGAACCCGCGGGTCGCGAGCGCGGCGGTGCCGATGCGCACGCCGGAGCTGACCATCGGGGGCCGGGGGTCGAACGGGACGGCGTTGCGGTTGACCGTGACCCCGACGCGGTGCAGCCGGTCCTCGGCCTGCTTGCCGTCGAGCACGTGGTCGCGCAGGTCGACCAGGACGAGGTGCACGTCGGTGCCGCCGGAGACCACCCCGACGCCGGGCTCGGTGAGCAGCCGCTCGGCGAGGACGCGGGCGCCGGCGAGCGTGCGCTCGCAGCGCTCCCGGAACTCGGGGGTGCCCGCGAGCTTGAAGGCGACGGCCTTGGCGGCGATCACGTGCTCGAGGGGGCCGCCCTGCTGGCCGGGGAAGACCGCGGAGTTGAGCGCCTTGGCCAGGGAGCGGTCCGCCGCGAGGATCACGCCGCCGCGCGGGCCGCCGAGCGTCTTGTGCGTGGTCGAGGTGACGACGTGCGCGTGCGGCACCGGCGAGGGGTGCAGCCCGGCCGCGACGAGCCCGGCGAAGTGGGCCATGTCGACCATCAGGTACGCACCGACCTCGTCGGCGATCCGCCGGAACGCCGCGAAGTCGAGCTGCCGGGGGTAGGCCGACCACCCGGCGATGATCAGCTTGGGGCGGTGCTCCCGGGCGAGTCGGGCGACCTCGTCCAGGTCGACCCGGTGGTCGTCGGCCCGCACGTGGTAGGCGGCGACGTCGTAGAGCCGGCCCGAGAAGTTCAGGCGCATGCCGTGGGTGAGGTGCCCGCCGTGCGCGAGGTCCAGCCCGAGGATCGTGTCGCCCGGCGTCAGCAGCGCGGCCATGACCGCGGCGTTGGCCTGCGCACCGGAGTGCGGCTGGACGTTCGCGTACTCGGCGCCGAAGAGGTCCTTGAGCCGCTCGATGGCGAGGGTCTCGACGACGTCGACGTGCTCGCACCCGCCGTAGTACCGGCGGCCCGGGTAGCCCTCGGCGTACTTGTTGGTGAGCACCGAGCCCTGCGCCGCCATCACCGCGAGCGGCGCGAAGTTCTCGCTGGCGATCATCTCGAGCGTGCCGTGCTGCCGGTCGAGCTCCCGGGCGACCGCGGCGTGCACCTCGGGATCGACCTCCGCCAGGGACCCGTCGAGGGCCGCGCGGGGCCCCGTCCCCACCGTCGTCGTGCTCATCGTCGCTCCCGCTCGCCGACTGATATATCAACTGCCGAGGACTGTAGACACGGCTGCCGACGAGGGTCAACACTCGTCACGCCGCGACCTCACGGCGACCGGGTGACACCTCGGAAGACGACGCAGGAGGAGCCACGATGACGACCGGGACGACGACCGGGATCCAGACCGGCAGGACCCCCGGCCGGGGCCTCGACGAGGTCGCCCGGCTGGACCGCTGGCTGCGCGCGCGGGCCACTCCCGACCGCGCACTGGGCTGCACCATCCGCGCGGCCGACCGGGACGCGGCGGCGGAGGTGGCCGCGCGCCACGGCTACGCGCTGCGGGCCAGTGCGGTGGAGGAGCCCGGGGCGCTGTGGGCGGAGTTCCGACCGGTGGACTGAGCCCCGAGTGGTGGTCGCGGGGCGCAGCGGTCAGGCTGGCGGGTGCCATGACCGCACCCCGTCACGCGCGCGCCCGCCGTCTCGGCCTGGCCGGTGCCGCCGCCCTGCTGCTCCTCGTGTCCGCCTGTTCCTCCGACGGTGGGTCCTCCCCCGGGAGCCCGCCCTCGCCGGTGGCGGTGACGGCCCCCGTCGCCGCCACGCCGGACGGGCTGGTGCAGTCCCCCGTCACCGTGCCCGCCGGGATGGGCGACGCCCCGTTCGACAGCCCGCGCTCGGTGCTCACCCCGCCCGGGTGGACGGTGTCGGTGTGGGCCCGGGTGCCGAAGGCGCGCCTGGAGACGTGGGCGCCGGACGGGTCGCTGCTCGTGTCGTTGCCGGGCAGCGGTGAGGTGGCCCGCCTCGTCCCGGGCGCGAACGGCGCCGCGCCGCAGCAGTCGACGCTGCTCTCGGGCCTCACCCAGCCGCACGGCATGGCCTTCGACGGCGGGACGCTCTACGTCGCCGAGAGCGACCAGATCTCCGCCTACGACTACGCGAACGGCGCCGCCACCAACAAGCGCGTCGTGGTGCCGAACCTGCCCGACGCCAAGAGCCCGGACCTGCGCGGCGCCTACGCGCACGCGCTGAAGACCGTGGTGGTGGGCCCGGACAGGTCGCTGTACGTCTCGGTCGGCTCGACCGCGAACATCTCCCCGCAGGACCGCGACGCGACCCCGCAGCGGGCCGCGATCCTGCGCGTCCCACCCGGCTCGAACACCCCGGAGGTCTTCGCGCGCGGCGTGCGCAACGGCACCGGCCTGGCGTTCGCGCCCGACGGCCGGCTGTGGACCGCCGTGAACAACCGCGACAACATCGCCTACCCGTGGCCGGGCCCGCAGTTCGGGCAGGTGCTGCCCGAGTACGTCAACGACCACCCGCCGGAGGAGCTGGCCGCGCTCACGCCCGGTCGCGACCTGGGCTGGCCCTACTGCAACCCGGAGCCCGACGTCCGACCCGGCCAGGCCGACTCGCCGATGCGGAACGCGGACCTGCCGTTCACCCGCGACGTCGAGACCAACGCCGACGGCTCGAAGCTCGACTGCTCCACGCTCCCGCCGCTCGAGCAGACCTTCGGCGCCCACTCGGCGCCGCTCGGACTCGCGTTCGCGGACCTGCCGGGGCTCGGCGAGGGCGCGGTCGCCGGCGTGCACGGGTCCTGGAACCGGACCGCTCCGCGCGCGCCGGAGGTCTCGTTCTTCCCGTGGTCGGGCGGCCGCATGGGCGACCAGCGGACGCTCGTCGGCGGCTTCCAGGCCCCCGACGGCTCGCGCTGGGGGCGCCCGGTCGCGGCGGTGCCCGGTCCCGACGGTGCGCTCTACGTCTCCGACGACGGGGCCGGGGCGATCTACCGGGTCGCGCGCAGCAACTGATCGACGGCGCGGGTGACGAGCTCGGCCGCGTGCGCCTGCGCGCGGTCGAGGTCGGGCTCGAGGTCGAGCAGGGCCGCGGTCCCGACGATGCCCGCCGCGGCCAGCTCGGCCGCGTCGAGGTCGACCCGGCCCGCGACCGCGAGGACCTCCACCCCGGCGGCCCGGGCCCGGGCGGCGACCCCGGCCGGGCCCTTCCCGCGCAGCGTCTGGGCGTCCAGCCGACCCTCACCGGTGACGACGAGGTCGGCGCGCGCGAGGCGCTCGTCGAAGCCGAGCAGGTCGGCGACCAGGTCGAAGCCCGGCCGCAACCGGGCGTCGAGCAGGCTCATGAGCCCGAACCCCGCTCCCCCGGCCGCACCGGCGCCGGGGACCTCCGCGAGGTCCGGCCCGACCACCTCCGCCCAGTGCGCGAGGGCGGCGTCGAGCGCCTCGACGTCGTCGGGACCGGCGCCCTTCTGCGGGCCGTAGACCGCGGCCGCCCCGTGCTCGCCGAGGAGCGGGTTGTCGACGTCGCAGGCGACCTCGATCGTCGCCCCGAGGCGCGGCGGACGCTCCGCGGTCACGACGGCGGGCAGGCCCCCGCCCCCGGTCCCGGGCGGCAGCTCCCGGCCGTCGGCGTCGCGCAGGACCGCGCCGAGCGCCTGGGCCAGTCCCGCGCCGCCGTCGGTCGAGGCGCTCCCGCCGAGCCCGAGGACGATCCGCCCGGCCCCTGCGTCGAGCGCCGCGCGGACCACCTCGCCGAGCCCGCGTGTGGAGGACGTGTACGGCTCGAGGACCCCACCGGGGAGCCGGACCAGCCCGCAGACGTCGGCGAGCTCGACGACCGCGGTGTCCCCGGAGCGGGCGAACGACGTGGCGACCGGCTCCCCGGTCGGCCCCGCGGCCGTGAGCGCACGGCGCTCGAACCCGGCGGCGACGGCGGCGTCCACCGTCCCGTCCCCGCCGTCGGCGATGGGACAGAGCTCGACGGTGTGCCCGTGGTCGGTGAGCGCCCGGGCGATCGCCTCGGCGACCCCGACGGCGGGCAGCGAACCCTTGAACTTGTCCGGCGCGACGAGGACGTGCACCCGGGAAGCCTCCCCCGCGGTGGGCGGTCCCGTCGAGGGCGGGGTCAGAGCTGGGACGAGGAGCGGGCGTGGAAGGTCAGCGAACCATAAGGTCAGCAATTCTTTGAAGTCAGAGGTTTTCGCCTGTTCCTGTCATAATCTAAGTTATCGGATCGACATCGTCGCAGCTCAGCGTACAGTCCTGACATAATATGCGATCGATGCAGGCCGTTGTACGACCATCCGGAGTCAAGGTCGGCGCGCGCGTACAGATCGTCGTAATTCCGCCGTGTGGAGTGTCGGCGACGGGTCGCCGAGCTGGTCGATCAACAGGGGCGTTGCGAACACCCGCGCCTTCGCCTACCACCGCGTGGGGCCACCGGCATCGAGCAGGCGGACCTCGGGCGCGTCGGCGGTGAGCTGGTGCCAGACCGCGATGTTGAAGCCGACGATCTGAGCATCGGCGTTCCACTGTTCGAACTCGTCGGCCATCAATCGTTGGGCTTTGTCACCGTGGCCTCCCCGCGCCGCCTCGTCGGACACGCCGACACGAACGAGTGAACTCCGGTCTCGCCACATGACTACGCGCTAACAGCGCTGCCGACGTCTGCGAACCCCCCGCCAGCACCACGACGTCGGGGGACGAACAGATGACCAGCACGATGACCAGCAGGCCGCGCCACACGAGCTCCGCAGCCACCAGCTCCTGGCGCCACCCGTGGCTCGACGAGGACGCCGAGGTCACCGCGCCGCTACTGCTCCCCTCTGCCCATCGGGCCGCACCGCCCGCACCGGGTCCCCAGCCTCGTCCGCGGACCGCCCTACGAACCGCCCTCGTCGCGCTCGCGCTGGTACTGCTTGCCGGCACCGCCGGCGGGGCCTACCTCCTCGGCGCCACCAGCACCTCCGCCGCCACGCCCGCCGACCAGGCAGCCGGCGCGCCAGTCGACGGTGGGCCGGAGTTGCTTGAGGCCAACGGCAATCCCCTGGACGCCGCAGTCGCCGACCAGGTCCGCTTGGTCTACACCGCGCTGCAGCGCGGCGACCTCGGCTCTATCCGCGTCGCCTACGGCGCAGCCGGATCCGACGACGGTCTCGACACCGAACCCCACCTGCGCGATGCGGAGGTCCGGGCCCAGCTGCTCGCTGCGCTGCGCACCCACCCCATCCACGACGACCACGGCTACGACTACCGCGCCGGCGCATACGGGCTCGAGTTCAACCAGGCCATCGGCCCGCTCGGCGCCGGCCTCGGCCGGATCATCGGCCCCTGGAGCACCACAGTCGCCAGCATCCCGGCGAGCTCAACCCCCAGCACCACCCCGCGCGCGAGCTCCTCGAAGACGAAGACGGCACCGAAGACCACAGCGAAGGCCGCGTCCAAGACCTCCTCCGCGTCGTCCTACCCATACCAGCCCCTTGGTCAGGTCACCCGCCTGCCCGGCGAGAGCACCGCCAGCTGCGTCAACCGTGGCGGCACCAACGCCGAGTGCGGCGTCGAGAAGTGCGGCACACCGGGCGAGACCCCCGCGCAACGAGCCGAGGAAGCCGCCTGCCGTCGGCGCCTGGGAATCTGAGATGAACTCCGCCTCGACCGGACCACAAGAAAACAGGACTCCAGCCGGTTCAACGCTGCTGCTCGACGCGGCACGGGTACGTATCCGCCTCGGGATGTCAGCAACTACCCGCGAGCTGAGCGGGTCGCAGGCCTCGCCAAGCCGACAACGCGCGAAGTACGAAAACGCGATATCTCCCAATATCCCGATGTCTCTCGATATCTCCCGATATCGCGGCATCGCGGCATCGCGGCATCGCGGTGAGCCTCCTACTGCATCAGCGGTGGACCCCAGTCGCGGGCTTGACTCCCTACAACGGTTCGTCACTACAGCTCGCGTTGCCGTCAGGTCCAACCTGAGGCGGTGGACCGGTGATCACCAAACGGCCGGCCCTTGCCGTATCGCACTGGCAGCAGCAAGCCCGCCCGAACCCACACCTCATTCGAGAGCACCGGCCCACGACGCACGCCAGCATCGTGGACCGGCCCAGCTCATGGACTCGGGCGACACGCTCTAGCTCTGAACCTAGGGCTGTTCGATAGTGCCCAGCCGGTCGAGCTTGAACCATCCTTCCGTAGTAACCCAGTCTTCGTGCGTTAAGCTCAGGGTCCCCACGTTCGCCCAGCTGAGGAACCAATCAGATTTGGCACCCGAGGGCCGGAAGTACACAAACGCCGCCGTCAGAGCGCCGAGGTCCGACAGCTGCAATTCGAAGACATCTGTCTGGTTTCGTTCGAAATTGTCGCGGTCGTTGTCCAGTGACTGCCATCCCGACCGACCGCGGTTCCCGTCGATCCACAACCAGACGTCTCCGTCTGTACCGGCACCTTCGACGTCCCCGGTGTGTACCTCCACCCTGTAGATCACGTGATATCTCCGCTCCGTCGACGCTCCTCTGGAGCGCGACCCGCTGCCCGATGTGGTCGGCTTCCGAAATTCCTGCCACTCGTGCGCGCCCCCTATCCCCACGGATATCTGCACCCGACCTTATGACAGCGATATCGGCGTTCTCGCGTCAGAGCCAACTGAGTGAATCTCGCACCGAGATAGCCGCGCAGCTACGTCCGTCACCGAGTATCTCCCTTCAGTCGCCACTGCCAACCTCTTCGATTCTCGATCTCCCGAGGAGCGGGTGCACCACGTCGAGAGCTGGTTGGCGGTGATCCGGGTCGTGGCCGCTTCAGCAGCTCGGCGCCCCAGCGCGTAGGTGCCGTAGCGGGCCCGTTGGTCCTCATTGTCGGGGGCGAAGCCATGGGGGAACTCGAGCAGCTTGGACTTGAAGTGGCAGGCCATGAGCTGCAGCGGCCCGCCGTCCACGGTGATCGTCGCCTGCAGTGCGGGGCGAGAGAGCTTGTCCAGCGTGCCTTCCTGGTCGTCGATGACCACGGGGGCGATCTTCGGGGCGTAGTCGCGGACCTGGACGAGGTCGTCGAACTCGTAGCGGGCGAGGAACCCGACCCGGATACCTCGCTGGTCCGGGTTGGCCGTCGCGGCGAACCACGACCCGTCGAGTCGTTGGTCAGCTCGTCGAGTGCCTCCGGCGCGCCGACCTCCTCCACCGCGAGCACATCCACGTCCAACGCGGTGATCGTCTCGGCGATGGCGTGCAGCTTCGCCTCGTAGGCCTCCTCATCCGGCGGCCCGCCCGCTACCCCCGGCAAGACCAGGTTCTCGAGGATCCACGTACCCACCCGCATGACTCCCCCTCGCGTCGGCGCGCCCCCGGCCTCCCAGCGCGCTGTGTCCTCAAAGCGGCGCGAACCTCGACAGGAGGTCCTGCGCCGAATCGGCTCGCGCGGTGGGTCATCGAGGCGAGACAGCAACAAAGATCTGGCGTGATCCCGAGTCCTGTCTGCAGTAGTCCACTACGGCATCACTTTCAGTGGAAGAACCGCCACTGGCGGCGATCGATTGAAAGGAACTCATTGCCAGGCGATCGCGACGCCGGAGCGCGCATCGACCCTGAGAGGACACACGATCGGAGCAGCCGTCACTAGTTCGGAGTCATTGACGTTGTCAGCTGACCCAATTCATTCTTCACACAGAGCGCAGCAACCAAGGATTCCTCGATCGGCGAGTAGGAGCCAGATCAGGCCGGCGGGTCGGCGGGGGAAGCGGCCCAGCCGTGCGGCCTGAACTGGTTTGCGCCGCGCATCGCAGATCCTCTCGTGCGACGCCAGACGTTTGCCGTCACCCTCAACCGTCCCATCTTCGAAAACCGGACACGTTCGGGAGGGCCTCATGCGCGGGAGGACTGCGAAACCATGTTGCTGCGGCGGACACCGCGTCGAACGCTCGCGGGCACGACTCGCGCGCCAGTCTGGTATGTGGCTCGGGCTTCCGTGTGTTGCGGCGCTGATCGCGGCCAGCTGCACGTTCGCCCCCACCCCAGCGCCAACACCGGCACCGGCACCAGCCGGCTCTTCCAGCTCCACTCTGGTGCCCTCCTCTACGACCGCGGCAGTGACAACCGCACCGACAGCCGCGCCTTCGACGACTGTCTCGGCGGCGGCTGTTCCTGCTGCGTTGGTCGGGAGCTGGAGCATGACTGAGGACCAGGCGGAGTTCGCCTACCGCTTCCTCCCCGACGGACGCTTCCGGTCCGTCGAGATCCTCAGCCAAGCCCGTCCAGCAGGGGTCTTCGAGTACCGGCGCCAGCAGGAGGGACGCGCCCAGGTCATCGGAAACCGCTTGGTACTTCAGGTGTCGTCGCTGACCACCACCCGCAGCGACCCGGGAGATCCAGCGGGTGACTACACCGACCGACCGCAGCAGCCGACCGACCTGACCTACACCTGGCGCACCTCCGGCACAACGCTGAGCCTGCGCAGCGGAGACGGGGTCATCCTCACCCTGGACCGCCAGCAGTGAGACCAGGGAGGGGTCTTCGAGCGCGCCGAGGGCGCGGACGGCTACGGCGCGTTCTGGCCGACCGGCGGCACGTCGTCCAGCTGGTCGCAGTGGTCCTCGGAGCGGTGCTCGCCGGATTTGCCGCGGTCGAGTACAGCGACGCCAGCGGAGACTGGCAGGAGGCGATCCGGCAAGAAACGTCGCGCGCGTCGGCGGTGCAGGAGGAGGCCCGTGCCGTGTATGTCGACGAAGCCCCCGAGGCATTCCGCATCGCGAGCGCCCGAGTCCGCGCCAACGAGCTGCGGGCCATCGCCCCGTCCAGCCGTCTAGCAGCTTCCGAGCTGGTCATCGCAAACCAGATCGTTTTCGCCCGGTCCCGCGTCGCCCCGCCCGACACCCTCTCAGCAGGCAACCGGTACCTCCTCTCCAGCGGCGAATACGACGTTGCGCGCCGGATCAGCGACGCGACGAAGCAAATAGCCCTTATGCCTGACCCGGATAGCACCTTCGCAGCGGGCGACCGCCACGCTGCCACTGCGAGATGGATCAGCGGGGTCACTGTGCTGCTGACCGGCCTGGCCATGGCAGCTGCGTCGGTCCGGCGGCGGCCTCGGCCCCGACCGGCCGGCGGGGACGAGCCTGAGATCATTCCCCAGCCCGGTGTCGCGGACCACCGACGCCGCAACACCATGGTCGTCCTGCTCGTCCTCTGGGCCGCCGGGGTCCTGCTCCCCTTCGCGCAGCTCGCCCTCGGTGGAGAGGAGCAGCGTTACCAGGCCATCGCGGCGAAGACGGCAGCCGAGATCGCCGGCGAGATCGCCACGAGCCAAGCCAGGACTGGCTTCGACACCGATGCGCAGAAGGATGCCGTCGTGGCCCAGCTCGTCGCGGTCGCGCGGGAGATCGCCGCCCTCGAGGCAACAACCCCTGAGTCCGAGGCGGAACGGTTGACGGCCGGCGCCGAGGAACGAGCTGCAGTCGCCATCGGGCGCATCGCGGTTCAGATGGGTCGACCCCTCACAGAGCAGGAGGGAGTCGATCCCCTCATCAGCAAAGCGCTCACATCCACCGCAGAGGACTGGGGCGCCGATGCCGCTGTGCAGAGCTCCGCAGCGGATAGAGCAGAGACCTTCGGCGCCTGGTCAAACCGCGCCGTGGCGATGATCGCCGCTCTCGCCGCTGTGAGCGCCATCCTCGAGATCGCAGAAGTTCGGCCGCGGCGACCATGATTCGCGATTCCGGCGGGTTCACCAGCAGCTTTAAAGCCGTATACGTTGCGGTGCTGGTCACTTGCCGCGGATTCAGGTCGGGAGGGCGGCGCCGATTGTACCGGTGACCGCATCGTCGGCGTCGCAACCCGCAGCGCCGCCGGACACTCGCCCCGCTCCCAGCGGCCGTGCTTCCGGTCTGGCCTGGCCGGTCCGCCGGTCCATTCCTAGCCGCCGGCATCCACGACCAGTCGTCATGTCAGCAGGATGTTTGTAAACAAAAGGATCGGCACTCGTCGGACTCTCGTATGCAGGACACTCCAAAAAGCGGGATCCGCAGTCACAATCTAAGCTCGGATCGACATCCTGCCAGTTCAGCAGCGTGCGCTGAAGAAAAGTTGCGGTCCGCCATCAAACGCCGGGTGCCGCAGGGCGTTATCCCGCCACGGGTCGGCGACGTCAGGGTCGCCGAAAGCCCGCTCGCCGGGGTTGGCCGCCCCGATCGCTGCTAGAATGCACGCACTTGCTGGGAGCGCCGTGCTGCTCGTCGGCAGCTCCTCGACCAGGATGCGGGTGTTCATCTGGACCGACACGCGCAGCCCGGACCCACATCCGAACGGGCTTTTCCGCAACCCGTCGACTAGGCGATCGTCAGAAACATCTAAATTCGGCTGGGCAGGCTGTAATTCGTGATCGACGTATACCCCCGATCGACCTGCCAACCTGCGGCGTCCAACCGGTCCGAGGCCTCGCTGGCACTGCCCGTCGGCGTCCACTCAGTGTGTCTATCCCGCTCCGTTCCGCTCGAACACGCTGTCCTTGCTAGGCCGAACGGGTCGCAGCTCTGGACGGGCAACTACAAAACGCAGCATGCTCGCAGATAGCTGGTAACCCAGGCACCACCAACAACACCTCCGGGGGAAGTAGTTACCGTGGATGAAGAGAAGAGCCCGCCTCCTATTGTGCAGCTCGATCCGGACGCCGCCGGACACGCGCCCATCTTGAGCTATAACGTTCCAGACAACACCTCGTACGCGGGGCGGAACTTGATCCGCTTGGTGTTCGTGGGAGACGATCCCTTTTTGGTCGGCGAACCCATCCTCGTCTCCGACCTCCTCGGAGGCACGTAAATGTTGCCTGTCAAGCCACGCCTAGGAGAAGGACCTCGCACGACTTTTGGGGACCCTCCGGTTCGGGCCATTCTGTCTGTAGGTCCTCCATCTGGAACCCTGATCTCCGCGACAGGCGATAGCGCGAACGTCACGGTGCGCGTGAGCGTGAGGAGCACCCGCGGGACAGCGCTCAGTGTTGACGCGGTCGAGGTGTTGTTCAACGGTAATGCGGTCAACGCGAAGATGCTGTCCCTGGGTTCGTACGAGGCCGCATGGTCCGCTCCAGCTGGCACCCTGACAGTTCAGGCACGCACATTAGTCGACGGCTTGGAATTCAACTCGCCCCCCGTCGAATATGTAGTACTGCTCTCTCCGGCGCCGGCCAGCACCGCACCAGTGGACGTCCTCCCTCCGGTGTTTGTCGAGCTTTCGCCGATCGACGGAACTACGATCAAGCTGGACTCGAATACAAGTACAGCCTCCGTCACTTTCTCGGGCAAGGTCGCTGATCCAGACTCTTCGGCGACGGCGCCCGTAACAGTCTCGGTGCAGGCTCCTGGCGTGATTGAAGCGTCGGCCACAAGCACAGACCAGACTTTTAGCGTTGCAATTGAACTGCCAGGCCCTGGTCTCTATCCTGTTAGGGTTACAGCAACGGACCATGTCGGCAACGCTGCGACGACGGTCGTGCAAGTCGTGGTACTAGAAAAAACTGTTGTCGCGGTGCATGAATTAGTTGTAGTGGAGTACATGCGCCTGTCGAACTATCTCGGCTCTTATGGAGCCGGACGTACAATCCAGACATTTAGCCTCCTTCCCGGTGAGAAAACGACAATTACCATCAAGTCTTTCCGGTCGACGACGCAGGAGCGCAGCGCCACGAGCAGTCTCCTCGAGGGAGACACCGGCACGACAAGAAAAGACTTAGAGGACGCTGTCGCTAGGGAGCAGACTACGAAGTCGACCGAGGACGAGTCGTTCAAGGCTGCTGCTTCGGTGGAGGCGGCTGGCAATTGGGGCGTGGCCTCGGCAAAGGTGAGTGGTTCGGTGGCGTACGGTACGAACGCTGCTCGAGAGAGTATGGGGAAGAGTGTCGTCAGCGCTATTGCGAAGAACACTAGCGAGGTGTCGTCGAAACGCGATTCCAGGGTAGAAAACGTATCGAAGGAGGCGACGACCGGTACGGATGAACAAACTACTCTTCGTGTTCTAGAGAACACGAACATGAGCCGGACCCTCAACTTTGTCTTCCGTCAAATGAATCAGGAGTTCATCTCTCTGCTTCATCTGGTAGACGTGAAGATCGGACTCCTAACAACATTCCTTACAGAGGACCAGCGTCCTTTGACGAAGCAGAATGGGGAGGTCGTCAGCCGGTATCGGGAATACACGCTGCCCGAGCTCGATAGTCTGCTCTCTGAGGTGGTCAAGCCTGACCGACAGGCAGATGTTCGAGCAAGGGTGCTTGCGCAACTTGACACAGTCGTCGACTGGCGAGGCCAACGCCGTGACGTCGTCGCTTGGAAGTCACTGACACGTCCGAAACGCGACTCAAGCGGCAAGCCAGTCGCCAACGAAACTGTGGTCGATGGCCCCTACCCGGTCTTCGAAGCCGCCGCGCGTCCTTCAGATGGTGATGAGAATCCAGCCCTACCGGCTGGTAAAGACACGTACGCCGATGAGACCGGCAACTCGATTGAAGTGTCCGGCGTCATTCTACAGGCGCAGAAGATCAGCCTCCGCAGCGACGGGATCATGCTTGATGCAGTTCTCGGTGGCGGAAATGCATTGGATCCCTACTCCAGCGGCCTCCAGCAGACTGCCATAGCCGCCAAGCGTCTAGCGAACAATCTCGCGGACGAGGAGGTAAAGCGGCTGGCCCTTGGTCGGTCTATCGTGGAGGGATTGAGTGGGCAAGCTGCGGCCGACGCTTTCCGCGCTCTGTTCGTTCCCGACCCTCCCCCAGCGCGATCCGACGCTTGACGTGTTCTTCGTGCGGCCACTGCCAGATGTTTTCGTTAGAAGGCACGCGCGAGCTTCCGGTTGCCATTCTCCCCAGTCGCACCGCACGAGTTTGCGCTGCAATGGTCCCTAGCGCCCGAGCGCAGGTCGCGCTTACCGACAGTCCTCTGAGGAGCTTCCGAAGCGAGCCGGCCGGAAAGAAAATTGATGCGGCGACTTCATCCAGCCGAAGGAGTTCAGCGAAGGTAATGGTTGGTGGCTGCGGCAGGCCTAAACTCAAGACAAAGCGAGGATGATGAGCGACCTATTGGTCCTTAAGCCACCGGCGTCCACCTTGATCACGCCCTCTGCGTTGACTCCGGACCCACGGGTACTCGTGCCTTCATCTCAATCTGGAGCTGCGGTCGCTGATTCGGGGGCCGTCAAGCAAGGCTCCGTCGACGATACAATCGCAGCTCGTTGCGTGGCAACCGCGCCAACGCTGAACTGGTCCGACCGCATCCTAAAAGCTTTCGACACGTTCACGGCAACCTGGAGCACAGAGGATATAGGTGCGCTCGGAGAGGTACCGTGGAAAGCAATTCGCGATGCCCCCGACTTGTTCGCGCTATCGATTTTGGATGCGGTCACTGAACACCTCTGGGCAGAAATCAAGGGCGTTGTCTCCTTCCTCGCTTCGGCTGGGGACGCGCTAGCCTCGACGGGCGCGTTAGTCAGTTGTACGCTCGATTACAGCCTAACTGCGCTCGCGGACTACGTTTTCGAGCCCGATGGAGGAGCGCCGAGCAGTCTCCGGGAGTATTGCCCAGAAGTCGAACCGCTGGTTCGGACCTGGGATTCGATTAAAGAAGGCGTATCCTACCTGGCGAATTTGCGCGCCGACGAGGCATTCGAGAAGATCGCAAACTTCCTCGAGGGCCTGATCGTTGCCGGCGCTGAGTTGGCTGCCTCGCCAGAAATCAAGACCGCACTTCTGCTTTTAGCTGCGGATGTCACTAGACTCGGTCGACTAGTAGGAACAGTCATAGGTTTCGTTCTTTGGCAGGTACTGTCTTCAGTGCTGACAGCCGGATTGGGGCGGATCAAGGATCTCGGGCCAATCGGCAAAGCGGTGGCTGCATCGGGAGAAGCGGTCCTGAACCTGGCCGGGCCGTCCGATGGGGGTGAGTCCCTTGAGTGAACTGTCACCAGCGCAACGAAAGCGCGTTCAGAAGTTGCTGGAGTCAGGCGATCTACGAGAGGGTCTTATACTTCTCGTTGCGGAAGCATTCACCGCGGCTCGGAGCATCGCGGTGGAAGGCGAACGTCGTATCGCGCATACGCCACGGAATCTCAATGCAAGGCAATTTCAACTGGTTAGCGACGCATTTGAGAATATGGGTATGACGGACAATGTAGTCTTACAGGGTGCCCGAAGTTTGTCAAGATGGGCAGTCCGCGAGTACGCCGACATCGCGCTCCGTCTCGACTCGTACAAGTCGCTTGTGGCGCGCACTAAGCCTTTAAACGATTCTGTTGTTGCATTAATGTCTTTTGATCCCTCCGCGCTGAGGCGGGCAGACGAAGCAGTGGCGGCGGCAGGCGGCGTAGCTAGACGGGTCACGCTTGGAGATGTTGCGGAGAGCACCCGGGCCGCCGCCTCAGGCGCTCCTGCGAAGGCTGCCCTGGCTGAGATCGAATTTGTCCTTGATGCGCACCATGTTATTGAGAGCCGATGGCATAGATTCTTCGAATCCGAGTTTGAATCTCTCGGCTGGAAGACGCCCGACGATATGTTAGCAATTGCAATACCTACTGATATCCATCAGCGCGAATTGTCATCGCTGGCCAAACGTCTAGGCGTCGCAGGTGGCCCTAGTCCTTCACAGACCGCTCAGTTCAAGCAAGTGACGGAGGCCCTGCAGCGCAGGATCTTAGACTCTAAAGGGTACAACAGCCTAAGTGCTGCTGAGCGGGACACTAAGCGATACTGGGAAATCGTTCCTGGACAGACGACTGCTCGGAAGCTGGTAGAGGCACACAGAGACGTGTACGCGAAAGAAGAAGGCCTCAAATGGCTCTCCGACATCGTGGAGCCGAAGTTGGTCGAGATTCTTAATAAGCTTCCTTGAGTAGACTTGCCTCTCAGCGGTTGTTCGTCGCTCGGAGGCAACAAGACGGGCCAGTACTGCTCCTATTACATCGACGCACAGGCAGTCCAAGCAGGGGCGTTTCCCGCACCACCGCTCCGTAGGGCACGTCGCCGCAACCTGGAAGGACACCAGCGCTCGCCCTCGGACTCCGAAATGTCGTCAGTTAGCGCATCAGGTTTCTATTCCACTGCGGAGCACTCGCGTTGTCGTTGCGGAAGGACAACTCAGGCAGCAGATCGACGGACTCAGCCGACTTCGCGCGTTATGTCAGCGGTCCGAGGCCTAGTCGTGTGGTACGCAGCGCTCAGCACGCCTTGCCGTGTCCAAGCACACCACCGCCTGCAGCCGTGGCCGCAATCCACCAACCGGGTCGGGCACCTTCCAACAGCAAGTCGCCGATGCGCCCGAGACCCGGCTTTCACCGCTCGACGACCGGGGCTGAGCACTCGGAGCCAGCCAACTCCGGACACGTCGAGTCTCGGCCTCGTCGATGGAGCGGTCTGAATCGGCTGGGCGGGCGCAGAGGGAGGCGGGTACCCGACGGATCTGATCAGCGTCGGTAACGCACCTCCAACCTTGAGCGACCTCAGCCTCGGGCGATGCCGACGGGGAGGCAGGTAGCAGTGGTGGTCTTGAGCGCTCAGGTGTGCGCCGAACGATCTTGCGAGAGGCCGGCAGCCTTCAAGACTCGCTCGAAGCCTGCGTGGTGCGACGACCACATCACAGCGATCCTTCGGAAAGGTCGGCTCGAGCCGCTCTCGCCCTTTACAGGTCCTGCGAAGTGGCGCCTGACCCGCTGCCTTGACTGCGGATGCGAGGCCCACTATCGCCTTGAATACACACTTGACAAAAATAAGACCGCTGAGGCCACTTGCCGCGCCTGCTTCTGGCGATCGTGGGCGGAAGGTGTTCGCCAGAGTCAAGCTGGCTACGTACAGCCTAAAGCGGTCTCAGTAAATGAGGCACGAGAGAAGGCAAACTCCAACGGTTACGACTACCTCGGCCCTTTGACGACGCCGTCCTTGACTGACGACCCGCATCACGTCCGCTGCCAGCACTGCGGCCGCGTCAGCGCCCAGCGCCTCGGCGACATCGGGTGGGGCTGCCAGTGCCAGGTCAACCCGCGCCGGGAGCCAGCCGCAAAGAAGGAGACCGACCGACCAAAGAACCGTAATCTGTTCAAGGACTCGGGACTAGACAGCGTGCAGTGGTGGGACCACTCAAGAAACAGCGTCGAGGCATGGAAAACTCTGACGGCCAGGGCCCGCAGCAAGACCTACTGGAAATGCCCGACGTGCAGCGCTGGGTTCGCCGCCGCCATCGAAGACATGGCGCCGACACCACGGTGCCCGCACTGCGCGAGCCGCGAGCTTCGTAAACGCGAAGAGCTCTTCAACCGACTCGGCGATACGCCTGTCTCCGCCATCCCGGAGCTGCTAGAGGCGTGGGCCGACGAGGCCGACCCGTCGACAGTGCCGGTAGCGGGCAGCTGGAAGTCGAGACGATTCGCGTGCCCCAAGGGCCATCATCCTCGTGTCTCACCCTCGAGTTTCCTCCTCTCGGGCTGCCCAAGCTGCCATGGAGCCGCTACCCTCGAGGAACGGCTGTCCGAGGTCGAGGTGAACCCCAAAGCCTTCGCAATGAATGCGGAGCTGTTTGAACAGTGGCACCCCACCGCCAACCCCAAGCTCGACCCTCGCCGCCTATCCCCGAACTCACGGCGCCAGGTGTGGTGGCGCGAGGCGAGCTGCGGGCACGAATGGCGAGCCAGCCCAGCCGACCGGGAAAAGCGCCAACGACTACGATGCCCTGAGTGCCGAACCATCCTCGACTCACTCGCCTACCACTTCCCCCAACTGGTGGCTCAGTGGTCAAAGAGCAACCCCCTCAGCGCTTGGCAAGTTCGCCCCGCAGCGTCCTTGCCCTTTGTGCCAGAGTGGGTTTGCGCTGACCATCCCACGCACGTGTGGACCGCTTCATTGGCGGCTCGAACTAGCGGTACGGGTTGCCCCTCGTGTCGAGGCTTCGGCAAGTCCGCCATCGAGCTTCTTCACCTCAAGGCCGCCCAGGAACTGTTCGGCGATGCTGCCTCCGGGTTGCCATGGCGGAATACGGCTTTCACGGCCCGTAGTGTCTGGTACCCCGACATCACCGTCACGCTCACCGGCGGTAGATCGCTCGTGATCGAGTACGACGGAGCCTACTGGCATGGCGAGAAGTACGAAATCGACACGGCGAAGACTAAAGACTTACTGGCTACTGGCGCCCTCGTCGTTCGTCTCCGCGAGCACCCCTTACCTGCCCTCGCCATCAGCAGCGAACGCTATCTTGAGCTCGTCACTTACTCCAGCGCACCAGAACCCGATAGCAATTTGTCACGGATAGCCCAATGGCTGAGAACCTGAAGCGGCGAGACTCGCGAGAGGCAGCGACTGTTCGCCCCACAGCACGCGCTGAGCCGCCCCGCGTCCTACAGAAGTTCGTCAGACCGGCTGTTAATCTTCCGCACGAAAGTTGAAGTGTCCGCCCCGTTTGCCTGAGAGGCCGGGGGCAGCCAGCGATAAGATGGAGTTCGAGAACGCCGCGAGGCGACTTCGGCCGCACCCGAGCAGGAACGTCGCCGCAGGCGCAGCACGCCAAGGGCGGATGGCAGGAAGGGGACGCTGCGGCGAAGCACTGCGCCCGCCTACGGGCGGCTGGCGGCAGGTTCTGCGTGCAGCGAAGGGCGCTTGGTCTCTGTGCGCCACGGGCGATGTAACAAGACGTGTCGGCCGCCCGATAGCTCAGCGTGTCCGTCGAGTCGTCAAGTAACGAGAGCGACGTGTACGTCGATGTCGACGATGTACAAGGTGCCCGCCTCCGTGAGTATCTATATGCCGATGTCGATCGCACCCAGTCGCTTCTCGCGCAGTTGCTCGGTTCCGTTCCGAGTTCCGAGTCTGGCACAACGACTCGGAGCAGGAAGCTGGGCGCCGGTCTGCGGGGTTATGCAGCCTATGACAGCGAGCGCAAGACTGAACAAAAAGAGGAGCGAACTCGACTCGACGCTCTCTTCCCGGAACTTGAGGACCTCCTCGAAGCCTCAGGCTGGTTGACTGACATCTCCGATATACTTGCCGACACCAAATCGACCGACTACGGCGCCGTTCTTAAAGCCGTCCAGCCCGGTTCAATCGTGCGTCTCAGGGCACCTGGTTTGCTTTTCGATGCATCTTATGTAGCAAAGGTGATGGCGGGCAGTTCGGTTGCCATTAAGGGCGCACACGAGGTTTCTCCTCAGGGACCCGACGCATCCGACAATCTCTCCTTCAACTCTGCCGGAGGAAAAGGCAAAGCTGGAAGCGGTAGCAAGGGCAAGAGTCAGCCCGCCGAAGGCTCCCTAGAGGCGCAGATCGAGCATTTCGACGCATCCCTCTTGGGGGGCTTCTCCCCAGAGATGATGCGCGGCTTAGTTCGAACGTCTCGCGGCTTGTTCCCGGACGGCCTGTACATGCTGGTCGAGGCGACAGGGGCCGCTAAGTGGACAGCAACTGTCCGTCTGCAACGAGACAGACGCTATCTCGATGCTGAGCCGGAAGTCTTGTTCTCGCGCTACGGGACGACTCCTCAAAACTGGGTAATTGTTGGCACCCTTGGCCACTTCTCCAACATGACCGGCTTGGCAGGCTTCAGCCCAGTCAGCAACCTCACCACGACTACTGGAATCAATCGTCCAGCGTTTGTCAAATTCTTGAACGACTTTCTCGCAGCTCTAGGCGGGAGCGGGATGGCCGACACGCCGCCCTTTCCTGGCTTCTCTCTTGTCCCCTTCGGGATCTACCGCGAAATTCCGAAGCCATCATAAGTATGGGCCATATCGGACAGTTAGTCGATCCTCGCTAGAATGGATCACTGTAGGCGCCGCGGTAACCGGGCTTATCACGACAGCCGGGACCACTTTCGGTCCCGCTTACGTCACAGGATGGGGCTCGACGAGCGCCCACAGCACAAGGCCACTGGCCCGCGATCATCCTACTGAGCAGCACGGATGCCGATGTTGGACCACCACGGCCGGCGTGACCCTCGTCCACTGGGTTCAGGAGTCAGGGTGAGCCAGTGGGTGGGGTTGGTGGGGTCGAAGGTGCGGGCGGCGTCGATGTAGGGGTCCATGGAGGCGCGGGAGTGCCAGCGGCCGTGGCGTTGGACGTCGCGTTCGGGGACGCCGGCGGCGATGGCTTCGGTGGCGAACCCGCGCCGCAGGCTGTGTCCGCCCCACAGGTCGGCGTCCTCGAGCCCGGCCGCGGCGGCGCGGCGCTTGATGATCTCTGCGATCGAGTTGCGGTGCAGTCCACCGGCGCGGGGGCGGCGGCCGTAGCGGTCGATGCCGCGCCACGCGGGTCCGTCGAGGATGCCGTGGGAGCCGAGCAGGTCGCGCCAGCGGGTCCAGGCGGCACTGGCGTCGAGCAGCGTCGATTCGTCGCTCCCCTCCCCCACCACTAATTCCGGGGAGGGCGCGGCGATGCCGATCGTCGTGCCCGCGCCGTGCTGGTCGGTCTTGGAGCGGGACAGGTGCACGGAGAGGCCCTGGTCGGAGGGGTGCAGGTCGGCCATCTGCAGGCGGGCGAGGTCGTCGGTGCGCAGCGCCGCCTTCCACCCGACCAGCAGCAGCGCGTGGTCGCGGGCGTCCGCGAGCACCTCCTCGGGCTTCAGCAGCCGCAGCAGTTCGACCAGCGGCTCTCGGCGGGCGGCGGCGCGGCGGCGGGTGGGGGCGACACCGGGGTGGCGGCGGATGCCGGTGATGGTGCGCCGGACCGCTTCGGCCTGGACGGGGTTGTCGAGCTGCGCGGTCTGGTGGACCACCGAGATCGCCGCGAGGTAGCCGGACAACGTGCCTGGTCGCAGGCCTTTCCGCTCGCACACCTGCCCGGCGATCACCGAACTCGACGGGTCGGCCGGGGTGGCCGGGCGCCAGACCGAGGCGAGGTCGGCGAGGAACCGGGCCACGGTCAGCGGACCCGCCGGCAGCGCCCGCTCCCCCACCGCCGCGCACCAGGTCTCGAAGCGGCGCCACTGCCGCTCGTAGGCCGACCAGGTGTTCGCCGCCCGGGCGCCGCGCGCGTAGGACTCGGCGCGGACGGTGATTCAGTTCCCGCAGTCGGCTGCACTGATCCTCGAAGTCGGCTGCACCCGCGGTGAGACTCGTGGCTCGATCCTGGCAGCAGCGGCGGGGCTGCCGCTGTCTCGGGCGTAGCGGTCATTTTCTTGACTGTTGCATCTCTGGCCTACCGCTCCGTCTCGCGTTCGACCGGTGAGCGGCCGCTCTGATGACCTCCATCGCGTTCATGGTCGCGGTAGTTCCGCACCAGAGCGTTCTACGTTGATCGAGACCTGACGGGTGCCTGCGCGGCGGCGGGCCTGGCGGGCGATGACGCCGGCGGCGGTGGCGATCACGATGACGTCGAAGAGCAGTTGGGCGATGACGACGGCCCGGGCCATCTGGCCGACCGGGTGGATGTCGCCGAACCCGACTGTGGTCAGGGTGGACAGCGCGAAGTAGAGGGCGTCGGTGCGGGTGGCGAGCCCGTCGAACTGGCCCTGCTGGGTGGTCGCGACGAGGTAGTCGGCGGCCGCGGCGAACAGGACACCGGCGACCACGGCGACGAGGAGTCCCTCGACGCCGCGGCCGCTCGTGGTGTCGTCGCTGTGCCGCGCGACGCGCCGGGCGATGGCCCGGCCCAGTACGACGAACCCGACCAGGACGACGGCGAGCCGGACCCACAGCATGGGGTCAGCGCGGTCCCCGCCGAGCGGGACGACGTAGTAGAGCACCACGAGAACGGTGATGTCGCGGAGCGCGCGCCACGTCATCCCGATCGCTCCCGGACCGGCGGGCGAGGTCAGGCTGTGTGTGCCGCGGTGGGCCGCGCGGTCGGCGCGGGCGCGGCGCTCGCGGGAGCGGTGGCCTTCTCGCGGGTGAACCCGCTGATGATCGCGACGATGCCGTGGGCGACGAGAAGGATGCCCAGGACCCAGGCCAGGCTGACAGCGCTCGTCACGGGCGCGGACAGCACGATGATGCCGCCGATCACGCCGATGAGGCCGGCGACGATCGCCCACCCCCGGCCCTTCTCGCCACGCCCGGAGATGCCGGTGACGATCTCCACGATCCCGTTCGCCAGCCAGAAGGCGCCGAGGACCAGGGTCAGGACGACGATCGTCTGCAGGGGCGAGCGCAGGCAGATCACGCCGACGATCACCGACAGGATGCCGACGACGATGGCGAGGACCTTCGTGCCGGTCGATGCGTCGGGGACGGCGAAGGCCGCGACGATGCGGAAGACTCCGAGCACGAACAGCTGCACGGAGAACACCACGGCCAGGGTCAGCAGGGTCGCCCCGGGCCAGGACAGGGCGGCGAGGCCGGCGATCAGGCTCAGCACGCCGTAGGCGATCGTCCACCACTTCGATGCACCGATCGAAGCGACGCGGTCAGTGATGTCGACGCTCTTGGCGGTCGCTCCGGACTCGCTCATGGCTGCACTCCTTGGATTCGGGTTCTCGATATCGTCGAGTCGAGCGGGTCGTCATGCCTCATCCGCAACGGATGACCTCCCCGAGTTCAGTCGGGCAGCCGGTGCATGTCGGTCATGTCGAGTCCGAGCAGGCGGAACCGGGTGAGCAGGCCGTGGAGCTGGGCTGCGTCCTCGACCCGGCCGAACAGCGTCGTCGAGGAAGAGGTCCGGGTGAGGTGCGGGAATTCGGCGACGACGTCGTCGGGCACCTGGTCGGTGAACGTGAACTCGTAGCGCACGGGCCCTCCTGGGATCAGTCCGGGAGGCGGTGGACGTCGACCAGCTCGAGGCCGAGATCGCCGAAGCGAGCGACGATGGCCCTGAGGTGGGCGGGATCGCGGACGTTTCCGAACAGACGCGTCCGGGCCGCTGGGCTCTCGACGCGGTCGAGCTCGGGGAACGCGGCGACGGCGGTGTCCGACAACCGCGACGCGACCGAGAACTCGTAGCGCATGCTCGCTCCATTCTCTCCACCAGAGACACCGACCGTGACAGGCCTGGGACGGATGCGCGTCGTCCGCTTCGGATGACCGTTGCGCCGACTTGCGCGACGCGGGTCGAGCAGCCTCACGCGCTGGAATGGTGAGCAGGTGCCGGGCCGGGGTCGTTCCCCACCGGCGCAGCGCTCTCGGCAGCTCCCGGCCGGTCGGGCCGACGCGGCTTGCTCGCGAGCAGCCCGGAGATCCAGCGGGTGTTCGGGTCGACGTCGAGCAGCAGGGCCTTGACCAGCAGGGTCAGCGGGATGGCGAGGACGGCCCCGAGGGGGCCGATGACGAAGGACCAGAAGGTCAGCGAGAGGAACGTCAGCGTCAGGGAGAGGTCGACGGCTTCGCCGACGTACTTGGGCTGGATCACCGATTGGATCACGAAGTTGATCACGATGTAGACGACGATCACGATGAGCATGAGTTGTGGGCCGCCCTCGAGAAGGGCGAGCAGGGCCGGCGGAGCGAGCCCGATGACGAAGCCGACGTTGGGGATGTAGTTGGTGACGAACGCCAGCAGACCCCAGAGCAACGCCAGGGGGACACCGACGGCCCAGAGGAACACCCCGTCGATCGCAGCGACGATCAACCCGAAGACGGTGGAGACCAGCAGGTAGCTGCGGGTACCGGCGACGAACCCGCCCAGCGCAGTGACCACCGCGGTCCGCTGGCCACCCGCCTCGGCGAGCCGACGGGAGAAGTGCGCCGCGTCGAGGCCCATGAACACCACGACGAAGAGGAGGAACACCAGGTTGGAGAAGGTTCCGGCGACACCGATCACCAGGCTGCTGACCAGCCCCGCGATCTGCCCGAAGGAGACGTGTCCGAGCAGCTCCTGCAGCTGCTCGGGTCCGACCCCGAGGCCGGCCAGCCAGGCCTGCGCGTTGGTGATCAAGGTGGCGAACCGGCCCTGGTAGGTGGGCAGCAGCGTGCCGAGCCGTGCGATCGAGACGGCGAACATCGCGGCCAGTCCGATGATGATGACGGCGAGTGTCAGCAGCGTGACCGCGACGGCGAGCCATTGGGGTGCGCCGCGGCGCCGGAGAATCCCGGTGAGCGGGTGCACGCCGATGACCATGACCAGCGCGAGCAGCACCGGCGCCAGGATCGAGGCGAACTGCTGCAACGCCAGGGTCGTGATGAGCAGCCCGGTGATCCCGAGGACGAGGATCAGGCCCCGGGGCAGTGCGGCCGCGGGCGTCACCGCCGGCGAGTCGGGCGCGGATGTGGACGAGCCGTCGACGGTCATGGTGGGGGTCCTCGTGTCCGGTGGGGCGGCCCAGGGTCGGTCCCCGTCATCGTCTCGGGCGGGCGCCCTCACCCACCTCGTCCCTCACGAATGATCCCCGGCGTGCACACGATGTGACGCAATGTCACATCGCGACTTGGCGTTAGGCCAAACGGTGTGCAGCATGGCTCCTTGCGCAGACGTGGACCACGAGCCGGGGGGCTTGAGGTGATCGTTCTTGGGGAGCGTGATGTCGACCGTCAGCAGGCCACCGGATGGTCTCTCCTCGGCGACCGCGCTCAAGATTCGCGTTCCCCGGCAACCGCGGGGCACCATCGCGCGCCCCGAGCTGGAGGCGAAGCTCCACTCACCCGTCGTCAACCCCCCGGATGGACCCTCACCGGTCGTGCTGGTCACGGGGGCGGCGGGCGCCGGTAAGACCACCCTGGTCTCCGGGTGGGCGGCGCGTCGGCCCCCCGGCGAGGGGATCGCCTGGGTGACGCTCGATGCCGCGGACGACGTGACCACCCTCTGGAACGCGCTCCTCGCCGCGGTCGGCCGTGCCGGGGTGCATCCACGTCCGGGCTCCATCGCTCAACTCAACGGGCCGCGCCCGGGGGAGGTGGGCAGCTTCGTCGCCGAGATCGCCGAATCGTTGGCCGAGTGCTCGTGTCCGTTGTGGCTCGTGCTCGACGAGATCGAGCACCTGACCGATCCCGACGCCGTCAGAAGCCTCGAGCTCTTCCTGCGGTGGGTCCGGGAACCGGTCAGGATCGTGCTGGTCGGGCGCAGCGATCCGCCGATCGCGCTGCACCGGCAGCGGTTGGACGGGCGGCTCGTCGAGGTCCGCGGCCGTGACCTGGCCCTGTCCGAGGTGCACGCCGTCGAACTCCTCGCCGACTACGGAATCCGACTCGACGAGGGCGATCTCCGACTGCTGCTGGGGCGGACGGAAGGCTGGGCCGCCGGGGTCCGGTTGGCCGCCCTCGCCCTGGAGAGCTCGGAGGACCCGCACCGCCATCTCGTCGACTTCGCCGGAGACGATCGAGCGGTGGCCGACTTCCTGGTCGGCGAGGTCCTCGCCTCCCAGGCCGAGGACGTTCGGGAGTTCCTGCTCCAGACGTCGATCTGCGACGCGGTGTGCCCGTCGCTCGCGACGCAGCTCACGGGCAGGGACGACGCCGGTGCCGTCCTCGACGAGCTCGCCCGCCGCAACGCGCTCACCGTCGAGCTGGGTGGGCACAACGGTTGGTTCCGTTATCACCTGCTGTTCGGCAGCTACCTGCGCGCCGAGCTCGAACGGCGCTCGCCGAAGGAGAAACGGGAACTCCATCGCGCTGCCGCCGCATGGTTCGAGGAACACGGCGATCCCGCGCGTGCCCTCGAGCACTCCGAGGCAGCCGGCGACATCACCCGGCTCGTGATTCTCACACGTCGCCACGGACTCGGTGCGCTGCTGGCGGGCCGGGCCGCGGACCTCGGCAGGATCACGACCGCCGTCCCTCCCGACGGCCACGTCGAACCGGCCGTCGCTCTGCTCGGCTGCGCCGTCGCACTCGACCGTGGGCAGACCGACGAGGCGGACCGACGGCTCGCCCAGGTCCCAGCCGGCGGTCTCGATCCGGCCGACGATGCCCTCCGCGCCGCCGTGGTGCTCTGGCGGGCCCGGCTCGCGGGTGACCACGACAAGGAGCTGGCCGCCCTCGAGGACACCGTCGCGGGACGCTCCGGCGACCGCGATCTCGACATGCTCGCGCTCGCCGAGCGCGGAATGAGCCGGTCCTGGTCGGGCCGGCTCGACGAGGCCGAGAGCGATCTCAACGAGGCCCTTGCCCGGGCGAGAGCAGACGGGCGCGACCACCTCGCGCTGCCGTGCCTGGCGCACCTGGCCGCGCTGGCCTCGGCTCGAGGGGACCTGATCGAGGCCGCCCGGCGCGCCGAGGACACGATCTCCTCTGCGACCTCGCGTGGATGGTCACGCAGCGCCGGATGCTCGTGGGCGTACCTGGCGCGCGGCCTGTCGGCGTACCAGTCTCTCGACGACGATCAGGCTCGCCCGGACGCGGTCATGGCTCTCGAGCTGACAGAGCACGGAGCCGACCCGACGACCCGGTGGGCCGCAGCCTCCCTGGAACTCGCGACGCGCTTGCTGGTCACCGACGACCGTCACGCGGTAGCGGCGGAGGCGGGGAAGCTGTGGGCCGAAGGGGGCGCCGCCCACGTGGCGCCTGCGTTCGTCGCCTATGCGGCCCCCGCGCATTTCCGGATGTGTATGCAGGTCGGCGAACGCGATCATGCTCGGCGGATCGTCGACATCACCAGGCAACGGCTCGGGGACGTCGGCGAGGTCAGGCTGCTCGAGGCGAGCCTGGCGGTGACGCGCGGGCGCGGGCAGGAGCGCCGACCACGGTTGCGCGAGGTGCTCGACGGCCGGATCCGGTGTGTCACTCCCACTGCACTGGTGTCGGCATGGCTGCTCGAGGCGGTCCTCGCCGACGTCGTCGGCGACCGCGCGGCAGCTCAGAGGTGTGTGGCGGAGGCGCTGACGATCGCCATGCCGATCCGCGGCCTGCGGAGTTTCGCCGAGGGCGGGCAGCCCGTGCGGGATCTCCTCGCGACCGGCGCCGGTCGCTTCGGGCGCGCGGAGGCGTTCGCCGCTCAGATTCGTGACGCACTGCACCCGGGCCCGAGTCCGGCGGCGACCCTGCTCACGGTGCGGGAGCGAGAAGTTCTGGCCGAGCTGCCCTCGATGCGGACCGCGGGCGAGATCGCCGAAGGCATGTTCGTCTCCACGAACACGGTCAAGACACACATGCGCAGCATCTATCACAAGCTCGGCGTGCCCCACCGGCGCGGAGCGGTCGGCGAAGCGCGCCGGCAGGGACTGATCTGAACGCGGCTTCTCATCCGGTCCGCATGAGGTCACCAGGCCGGCGGTGCCGCGAGCATGGCCGCCGACCAGTCCGACATCGGGCACCGACCGACTGACGTCTCGGCGTGGTCCGGGTGGAGGTGAGGAGATCTCGTGGGCCAGGCCATCGGCGGTTCCCTCCCGCTGGCCATCGGTGTGGCGTTGAGCCCGGTACCGATGATCGCAGTCGTCCTGGTATTGACCTCCCGCCAGGCGCGGTCCAACTCGCTGGCCTTCGTGATCGGCTGGCTCACCGGCCTCGCGGTGGTCGGGACGATCGTCCTCACCGTCGCAGGGGAAGCCGACGCGAGTGTCGACGGTTCGCCCGCCGCCTGGGTCAGCTGGGCCAAGATCGTGCTCGGTGCAGGGCTGCTGCTGATCGCGGTCCGCCGGTTCCGGGGCAGGCCCCGGAACGGCGACGAAGCAGCTCTGCCGCGGTGGATGGCGACGGTCGACACGATGAAGCCGGTCGCGGTGTTCGGCCTGGCGGCGGCCAGCCCGAAGAACCTCCTGCTCGCGACGAGCGCGGGCGCGGAGATCGCACAGAGCGGCATCCCCACCGCACAGCAGGCGGTCGCCTACGCCGTCTTCGCACTGATCGCCTCGATCGGGGTGGGGACCCCCCTGGCCATCTACTACGCGATGGGGCGGCGGTCGCAGGTGCTGTTGGCCTCGCTCAAGAGCTGGCTGGGCCACCACAACGCCGTCATCGTGTCCGTGCTCTGTCTGGTCCTCGCCACCAAGCTCATCGGCGAAGCCATCGGTGCTCTGACGAGCTGACCTCATCCGCGACAGGTGATGCCGGCCGATCCCGTAGCGCAACAACCTTGTGGCACCCGAGCCGTCGGCGCGATGAGCGCGGATCGGCCATCCTCATGAACCTGGAGACCCGGACGTGACCGAGCTCGACGACGCCAACGACAGCGACTTCGCCGACGCGGACCGGGGCTTCCTCGGGACGCTGGACGACCCCGTCGTCACCGCGGCCGACGGACACGTGGTCTGGGACTGTTCCAAGTTCGACTTCATCACCGGCGACGCCCCCGACACGGCGAACCCGAGCCTGTGGCGCCAGGGCAAGCTCACCGCCAAGCACGGTCTCTACGAGCTGACCGAGGGCGTCTACCAGGTGCGTGGCCTCGACCTCTCCAACATCTCCCTCGTCGAGACCGACACCGGGGTCATCGTCATCGACGCCCTCACCTCCAACGAGACCGCAGCAGCGGCCCTGGCGCTGTACCGCAAGCACCGCGGCGACCGACCGGTGAAGGCGCTCATCATCACGCACTCACACGTCGACCACTACGGCGGCACCGCCGGCCTCGTCGACGCCGACACCCCGATCTACGCCCCCGCCGGCTTCCTCGAGCACGCGGTGTCGGAGAACATCTACGCCGGCCCGGCGATGGGTCGTCGGGCCAACTACATCTACGCCGCGGGCCTCCCGGCCGAGCCGGCCGGCCAGATCGGCGTCGGGCTGGGCATCAGCATCTCCAACGGCACGATCTCGCTGCACGCCCCGACCATTGACGTCACCCACACCGGCCAGGAAGCCCTCATCGACGGCGTCCGGGTCGTCTTCCAGGTCACCCCGGGCACCGAGGCCCCCGCCGAGATGAACTTCTTCTTCCCCGATCATCGCGCGCTCTGCATGGCGGAGAACGCCACTCACACCCTCCACCAGATCCTGACCCTCCGCGGGGCCGAAGTACGGGACGCCCGCGCCTGGTCGCGATACCTCGGGGAGGCGCTGCGTCTGTTCGGCGCCGACACCGACGTGGTGTTCGCCTCCCACCACTGGCCCACGTGGGGAACAGACCGGATCACCACCTACCTCCGCCAGCAGCGCGACATCTACGCCTACATGCACGACCAGACCCTGCGGCGCATGAATCAGGGGCAGATCGGCACCGAGATCGCCGAAGAGTTCACCCTTCCCCCGGCGCTCGAGCGGGTCTGGAACGTCCGCGGCTACTACGGGTCGTTCAGCCACAACGTGAAAGGCATCTACCAGCGCTATCTCGGCTGGTACGACGGCAACCCGGCCCACCTGTGGTCGTATCCGCCGGAGCAGGAGGCGACCCGCTACGTCGAGTTCATGGGCGGCGCGGAACAGGTCCTGGAGAAAGCACGCAAGTCGCTCGCCGACGGCGACCTGCGCTGGACCGCCACCGTCACCAGCCACGTCGTGTTCGCCGACCCGGACAACACCGAGGGCCGCGAGCTGCTCGCCGCCGCCCTGGAGAAGCTCGGCCACGGCGCTGAGAACGCGCTGTGGCGCAACATCTATCTACGAGGCGCCCAGGAGCTGCGCGACCCGCCCGCCGTGCGGGCCCCCGAGTTCGCGTCGCGCGAGGTCCTGGCCGCCCTCACGGTGGAGCAGATGTTCAACTCGCTCGGCGCCCGGATCGACGGTCCCCGCGCAGCGGAGGCCCAGGTCTGCATCGACTGGGTCTTCACCGACCTCGGACGCACCTACCGCACCGAGCTCTCCCACGGCGCGCTCATCCACGACGACGCCGGCTACGGAAGCAGCGAGCCAGGCCTGACGATCACACTGACCAAATCGCAGCTGATCACCGTCATCAGCACCGGCACACTCGACTCGCTGCCATTCGAAGGCGACCCCGGTGTCGTGAAGACACTCCTGAGCCTGCTCGACAGCGTCGATCATCAGTTCCCGCTCGTCCTGCCCTGACAGGTGCCGGGCCCCGGCGGAACGACGGAGCCGCGCAGCGCGAACGGCCATCGGTCGGTGGCTCGTCCACGACGAACGCTGCGCCACGCCCCCGGTGCCGTGTCGCCTCGATTCCGATGCCGGAGACACGAAAGGAACGAGACATGAGCGAGCTCGCGACCCCGCAAACGTCCCGTCACGGGGCGATGTCATCGGCCGCGGCCGCGGCCGACGGTCGTCGGTCATGAATGGCCGACCCGCCCCGATGAACCGGTCGATCGAAGCAGAACCCCGGGAGAGCAGCCGAATCGCCGGCGGCGGAACGAACCGTGTGCTCTCCCTGGTGGGGACACACTGGTTACCGCTACTCCTGGCCGTCGTCGTGGCGTTCTTCATCGGGCAGAACCGCGACCGAATCTCGATCCACCTGTTCTGGATTCAGCTGCAGGCGCCCCTGTGGTGCGTCCTGGCGATCACCGGACTCGTCGGGGCACTGATCGCGACACTCGTCGCAGCCCAGCGGGCCTGGCGACGTCGCACGGCGCGATCAGCACCCAGGAGTTAGACGGCCTTCCCTCGGCCTTCAGGCCCGCGCACATCTCACTCGTTTCGGAGGAGGTCGGCCCGTCGACGGTACTGCCATCGTCGTCGCGGACAGGGCGAGCGAGGTACGAGGGAAACGCCGCCGTGGTCCTGAGCTCAGAGATTCGTGACCTGACCATGACGAGAGGCGCTCAACGGATGACACCACGTCGTACCGCCCGGTCGCTGGCCTGCCTGCTCATCGTGCTCGCCGCGACGGCGTGCTCTTCGGCCGCCACACCAGCCGCGGCGCCGGCTGAGTCGGATGTCGTGCAGACCGTGGCCGCACAGGTCGACCCGAGTGCCGTCACCATCCTGACCGACGGCGGCAACGGTAGCGGCGTGGTGTTCGACGCGGACGGACTGATCGTGACGAACGAGCACGTGGTTCGCGGACGCACCGACGTCGAGGTCGCGTTCGTCGACGGGCAGCGCGTGGCGGGAACGGTGCGCGCGACCGACCCGGTCACCGACATCGCACTGGTTCAGGCGCAACGGCGAGGTCTACCGGCCGCTCGCTTCGAGCCGGCGCCGCCGGTGGTCGGGAGCCTGGCGATCGTGATCGGCAGTCCCCTGGGCTTCGAGAACAGCGTCACCGCGGGAGTCATCTCGGGGCTGCACCGAGAGGTCCCCGGCAGTGCCGCATACGGCCAGTCACTCGTCGATCTCATCCAGACCGACGCCGCGATCAGCCCAGGCAACAGCGGGGGCGCGCTGGTCAACCCGGCCGGCGCGGTCACCGGTATCAGCCTGGCCTACATCCCGCCGCAGTCCGGGGCGGTATCCATCGGGTTCGCCATTCCCGCAGCCACCGTGCTCGACGTCGTCGACCAGTTGCAGCGCACCGGCCGCGCCACCCATGCCTTCGCCGGGCTCGCGCCGGCGGCCATCACCCAGCAGATGGTCGATCGGCTCGGACTGCCCGACACCAACGGCGTGATCACCGCCGGGGTCGTGCCCGGAGGCCCGGCCGCCAGGGCCGGGATCCGCGCCGGCGACATCATCCGCAGCGTGAACGGCACCCCCGTCACGACACCGGAGAGCTTCCAGGCGGCACTCCGGACGCGACAGCCGGGCGAGTCGGCGACCCTGGGCATTCGAGGGATCGACGGACAAGAACGCAACGTCACCATCACCCTCACCGACCGACCCGCTGTCAGCGGCTGAGCACTCGAGTCACCGAAGCACCCGACCCGGGAACACCCAGGCCCGTTCGCCCGATCAGCACGTGCCGCTTCCCCGGAGCAGCGAGCCTGCGCGCCTGTTGCTCCGCCATGCCCGGTCCCGGACCGCCGCGCCCCTGATCCCGACTCGAGTCGAACCGCCGACCACCGACAACACGGAGGACAACATGGGCGTCCCGCTCTGGGTCTGGCTCGTCACCATCGGCGTGACGATCGCGTTCTTCGTCATCGAGTTCATCGCGCACGTGCGGACCCCGCACGAGCCGACCATGCGGGAGTCGACCATCTGGTCGGCCTTCTACATCGGCCTCGCGCTGCTCTTCGGCGTCGGGATCGGCACGGTCAGCGGATGGGAGTTCGGAGCGGAGTACTTCGCGGGATACCTCACCGAAAAAGCCCTCTCGGTCGACAACCTGTTCGTGTTCCTGCTGGTGATGAGTGCGTTCGCGGTACCCAAGGCCTACCAGCAGAAGGTGCTGCTGATCGGCATCGTGATCGCACTCGTCATGCGCGGCGGGTTCATCGCCGTCGGCGCGGCTCTCATCGAGAACTTCTCGTGGATCTTCTACCTGTTCGGCGCGCTCCTCCTGGTCCTGGCGTGGCGCCAGCTCCAGCACGACAACGAGGACGACGCCGGCGACAACGCTCTCACCCGCTGGTCCCGGCGAGTCCTGCCCGTCACGGACGACTTCCGCGGCGACCGGCTATTCGTCACAGAACACGGCAAGCGGTGGGTGACGCCGCTGTTCATCACTGTTCTCGCCATCGGCGTCGTCGACCTGATCTTCGCCGTCGACTCGATCCCGGCCATCTACGGCCTCACGGAGGAGGCGTATATCGTCTTCACGGCGAACGCCTTCGCCCTCATGGGACTAAGGCAGCTCTACTTCCTGCTCGGCGGAGTACTGGAACGACTGATCTACCTCGCGCAGGGTTTAGCGTTCATCCTCGCCTTCATCGGCGTGAAACTGGTTCTGCACGCGCTGCACGTCAACGAACTGCCGTTCATCAACGGCGGCGAGCCAGTCCTGTGGATCCCAGAGATCCCGACCTGGCTCTCGCTCGTCGTCATCGCCGGCGCAATCGCAGTAGCAACGGTGGCCAGCTTGATGACGACCCGCGGGAAGGTGACCGACCCGGCCTAGGTCCCGCCCGCGCGGCTTCCCGACATCAAACGAGCCAGTGGGTGGGGTTGGTGGGGTCGAAGGTGCGAGCGGCGTCGATGTAGGGGTCCATGGAGGCGCGGGAGCGCCAGCGGCCGTGGCGTTGGACGTCGCGTTCGGGAACCCCGGCGGCGATGGCTTCGGTGGCGAACCCGCGCCGCAGGCTGTGTCCGCCCCACAGGTCGGCGTCCTCGAGCCCGGCGGCGTGGGCGCGCCGTTTGATGATCTCGGCGATCGAGTTGCGGTGCAGTCCACCGGCGCGGGGGCGGCGGCCGTAGCGATCGATCCCGCGCCAGGCGGGGCCGTCCGTGATGCCGTGGGAGCCGAGCAGATCGCGCCAACGGGTCCAGGCGGCACCGGCGTCGAGCAGCGTCGATTCGCCACTCCCCTCCCCCGCGCTGACTTCTGGTGAGGGTGCGGCGATGCCGATGGTGGCGCCGGTGCCGTGCTGGTCGGTCTTAGAGCGGGATAGGTGCACCGAGAGGCCCTGCTCGGAGGCGTGCAGGTCGGACATGTGCAGCCGGGCGAGGTCGTCGGTCCGCAGCGCCGCCTTCCACCCGACCAGCAGCAGCGCGTGGTCCCGGGCGTCCGCCAGCAACTCCTCCGGCTTCAACAACCGCAGGACCTCGACCAGCGGCTCGCGACGGGCAGCAGCCCGGCGGCGGGTCGGCGCGACGCCGGGATGACGGCGGATGCCGGTGATGGTGCGCCGGACAGCTTCGGCCTGGACCGGGTTGTCGAGCTGCGCGGTCTGGTGGACCACCGAGATCGCTGCCAGGTAGCCGGACAACGTGCCTGGTCGCAGGCCCTCCCGCTCGCACACCTGCCCGGCGATCACCGAACTCGACGGGTCGGCCGGGGTGGCCGGGCGCCAGACCGAGGCGAGGTCGGCGACGAAGCGGGCAACCGTCAACGGGTCCGCCGGCAGCGCCCGCTCCCCCACCGCCGCGCACCAGGCCTCGAAGCGGCGCCACTGCCGCTCGTACGCCGACCAGGTGTTCGCCGCCCGGGCGCCGCGGGCGTAGGACTCGGCCCGCGCGGTCAGCTCGTCGCGCACCTCGACGACGGCACCGAGCTCGTCGTCGGAAACGACCTCAGGGAGCTCCGCGGCGGTCACCGGACCAGCCTCGCAGCCCCGAAAGCCCAGGTTCGAGAGGCGCGCAGCGCCAACCGGGCAGATACGGCGGTTGTGCACAGTTGGCAACGTGAGCAGGAAAGTACCGTCCGGTCGGGTTCCACGAACGGGCTACTCTGATCCGGCGACGGGCATCTGCACCGGCCGCCGTCGGGGGACGGCCGGGCGGATGCCCGTCGCGCGTCCGCGCCCGGAGAATGAACGAGCCCGGGCCGTCAGGTCGGGGGTCTGACGGCGCCGGGCTCGCAGATGGATTCGCTCCGGGAACGCCAGGCGTTATCGAGCTTTGATGTGACCACGGTCACATGGGTTGCTCACTGTGCCGGCGGCCCCGAGAACGCCCCGAGGAACCGGTCGCGGAAGGCCTCCATCGGCCACGTCGGGGCGTCCGTCGCCGGACGCAGGCCGGGCGTGAACCCCCAGGCACCGACCCGCTCGAGGACCGCCGGGTCGCGGCTGAGCACCGACAGCGGGACGTCCCGCCCGGCACCGCGCCCGGTGACCGTGAGCGCCGGCTGGTGGTCGCCCACCACGACGACGACGAGGTTCGGGTCGGCCGAGCGCTGCACCCACGAGGTGAGGGCGTCCATCGTGTAGGCCACCGAGTGCGCGTAGTCCGCACGGACCTGCGCGTCGTTGCGCCCCACGGCGCCGGGGACGGACTGCCCCCGGAACACCGAGCCGTCGCCGATCGCGTCCCAGTCGACCATCCGCGGCAGCGGCGTCCACGGCGCGTGGCTCGACACGAGGTCGACCTCGGCCATCACCGGCCCGCGGTCGGCCCGGTCGAGCTCCATCCGCGAGAGCCGGTCCAGGACGACCTGGTCGGGCATCGACGCCCAGCCGAACGACGGCCCGCGGTAGCCGAGGTCGTGCACGGAGTACGCCCGCTGGTAGCCGTAGAACCGGCCCTCCGGCCAGGCCCGGGTGGTGCCCGGCTGCATCGCGACCGTCTCCCACCCCGCCCGCGCGAAGGCGGCGGACAGCGTGAACCGGTCCGAGGACGTCAGCGTGAGGTAGCGCTGCTGGTTGTCCACCCGCAGCCCCGACAGCAGGGTCGCGTGCGCGAGCCAGCTGCCCGAGCCGACCACGCTCGACGTCAGGAAGCCGCTGCGGGCGCCGTAGCCCGCCCCGTCGAGCCGGGCCTGGCCAGCGTCCAGGGCGGGGTCGACCGTGCCCGCGAGGCCCGGGTCGGTGAGCGCCGAGCGGCCGTAGCTCTCCACCACGGCGACGACGACGTCCTTGCCGCGCAGCGCGCCGAGCAGGTCCGGCCCCGGCGTCGCGGCCCAGGCGTCGGTGCCCGCCTCGGCCCGGAACCGCTGGGCGTCGGCGAGCGCGGTCCGGGTCCGGTCGACGCGGTCGACCGCCGCGGCCGCCGTGGTCGCCGCCGCGACCGGGACCCCCGGCGCCGCGGTGAGCCCCGCGACCGCGCCGACGAGCCACACCCCGCCGAGCGCCGCCAGCACGCGCAGCGACCCCCGCCGGTGCCGGGCCGCGGCGCCCGCGACCCGCCGCGCGGCGAGCCCGACGCCCCCGACGAGCACCACGGCGAGGACCACCGCGCCCACCACCGCCGCGACCTCGGCCGCCGGACCGTAGGTCGAGCCGACGAAGCCGACGCCGTCGGAGATCAGCGGGCTGTCGAGGATCGGGTCGAACGGGCGGGCCAGGACCGAGACGAACCCGACGTCGAACGCGGTGAGCACCGCACCCAGCCCGATCGCGACCCCCGCCACGAGGGCGAGCGGCCGACGCCACCGGTCGGGCAGGAGCAGCAGCAGCGCGAGCCCGGCGATCCCCTCGATCGGCAGCCGCAGGTAGGAGCCCCACACCAGCGCCGACGGGTCCCGCGGGGCCACGAGTGCGACCGTCAGCACCAGCACGGCCAGCCCGGTCGCCAGCCCCCGCCACCACGAGAAGTCCTTCCCGACGACGGGACTGGCGCGTTCGGTCGGTCGCGGGTGGCGCGCCAGGTACTCGACCGACACCCCGAACGACCACACCAGCGCCGCGAGCGCGCCGCCGACCAGCACCGTCTCCGCCCAGCCCGGCAGGAGACGGGTGCTCGCGACCACGAGCGCGACGCCCTGCAGGGCCGCGACGACCTTGGCCGAGTACCGGGTCGGGAGCTCCCCGCGCAGCCACGGCCACACCCAACCGGCGGCGACGAACAGGTAGCGCATCCCGCCGACCAGCAGCACCCACGGCCCGAGGTCGGCCGCGACGTGCACCGCGAGCAGGAGCAGCAGGAACGCGTCGGTCTCCATGTCGAACCGCGCGCCGAGGTCGGTGCAGGTGTCGGTGCGGCGCGCGACCCACCCGTCGACCGCGTCGAGGGCGAGGGCGGTGACGGCGAGCCCGACGAGGACGGCGGTCGGGATCAGCCGGCCCGCGAGGTGCTGCACCGCGAGGGCAGTCACTCCGGCGACGAGGACCAGCCGGAGCAGCGTGACGGTGCCCGCCGGGCCGAGCGAGCGGGCCCCACTGCGCGCCAGCATCGCGAGGCCGAGGACCAGCACGAGGAGCCCCCCGAGGAGCCCGACGCCGCCCAGACCGGCCGTCGTGCGCAGGACCGCGAGCAGCCCCAGCCCGACCGCACCCGCCGTCGGGAGCTGGAGGGCGAGCGGGGGGTGCAGGACCCGCTGCGCTCGCGCGGGGGTCGCGTCTCGACCGGCCATGGAGCACGATCCTCCCCGATCCCGTGACCCGATCGTGGTGGAGGAACTCTGTACTCCGCACGCACCTTTCGCGTACTCCGTCCCGGCGAGTCCGCGGTGGTCGACGTCGACCTCCCGGACCCCGGTCCCGACGACGTGGTGGTGCGGACGCGCTGGTCGGCCATCAGCCGCGGGACGGAGCTGCTCGTGTACCGGGGCGGGGTGCCGGCCGGGCAGGCCGAGCGGATGCGGGCGCCGTTCCAGGTGGGCGACTTCCCCGGGCCGGTGACCTACGGCTACCTCGCCGTGGGCGTGGTGGAGTCGGGCCCGGCGGAGCTCGTCGGGCGCGACGTGTTCTGCCTGCACCCGCACCAGACGCGGTTCGTGGTGCCGGCGTCGGCGGTGTCGGTGGTCCCGGACGACGTACCCGCGGGGCGGGCGGTGCTGACGGGGACGGTCGAGACCGCGGTGAACGCGCTGTGGGACGCCGGACCGCGGGTCGGCGACCGGATCGCCGTCGTCGGGGCCGGGATGGTCGGGTGCTCGGTCGCGGCGCTGCTGGCGACGATCCCGGGCGTGCGGGTGGAGCTGGTCGACGTCGACGCGTCGCGGGCGTCCGTGGCGGCGGCGCTCGGCGTCGGGTTCGCGGCCCCGGCGGACGCGCTCGGCGACTGCGACCTGGTGTTCCACACGAGCGCCACGTCCGCCGGCCTCGCCCGGTCGCTGGAACTCCTCGGCGTCGAGGGCGAGGTGATCGAGATGTCCTGGTACGGCGACCGTGAGGTGTCGGTGCCGCTCGGCGAGGGCTTCCACGCGGGGCGGCTGGCCGTCCGGTCGAGCCAGGTCGGGATGGTCTCGGGCGCCCGGCGGGCCCGGCGCACCTACGCCGACCGGATGGCGCTCGCGCTGCGGCTGCTCGCCGACGACCGGTTCGAGGCGATCGTCACCGACACCGTGCCCTTCGAGACGTTGCCGGAGACCATGGCGCGGCTCGCCGCCGGGGCACCCGGGCTCGCGGTGCGGGTCGACTACGGAGGAGCCTGATGTTCTCGGTGACGGTCCGCGACCACGTGATGGTCGCCCACAGCTTCCGCGGCGAGGTGTTCGGCCCGGCGCAGGCGCTGCACGGCGCGACCTTCGTCGTCGACGCCACGTTCCGCCGTCCCGAGCTCGACGCCGACAACATCGTCGTCGACATCGGCCTCGCCACCACCGCGCTCGGCTCTGCCCTCGAGGACCTGCGCTACCGCAACCTCGACGAGGTCGAGGCCTTCGGCGGCGAGAACACGACGACGGAGTTCCTGGCGCGGGTGATCGCCGACCGCCTCGCCGCCGCGATCCACGGCGGTGAGCTCGGCGAGGGAGCCAAGGCGATCGCGACGATCGCGGTGGAGCTGCACGAGTCGCACGTCGCACGGGCGGGCTACGAGCGGGCCCTGTGACGGTGCACGTCGTCGTCCCGGACGACGTCGACACGGTCCCCAGCGGCGGCAACGTCTACGACCGCCGGGTCCTCGAGGTGTCCGGGTGGCGGGCGCTGCGGGTGCCGGTCGGGGACGGTCCGGCGCTGGGTGCGGCTCTCGCGGCGGTTCCCGACGGCGGGTCGGTGCTGGTCGACGGGCTCGTCGGCAGCCGCTTCCCGGAGGTGCTCGCACCGCACGCGGCCCGCCTGCGCGTCGTCCCGCTCGTGCACCTGCCGCTGGCCGACGAGCGCGGACTCTCCCCCGCCCGGGCCCGCGAGCTGCGCGCGCTCGAGACCGCGACCCTCGGCCACGCCACCGCCGTGGCCGCAACGAGCCGGTGGACGGCGACGCGACTCGGGGCCTTCGGCGTGGACCCCGCGGCGGTGGTCGTGGCACCGCCGGGCGCCGATCCCGCGTGCGCCGCGCCCGGATCGGCGGTGACCGGCGCGCGGCCCCACCTGCTGTGTCTCGGTGCGCTCACCCCGACCAAGGGACAGGACCTGCTCGTCGAGGCCCTCGCCGCGGTGCGGGACCGGGACTGGACGTGCTCCCTGGTCGGGCCGGTCGACCGCGACCCGGGGTTCGTCGTCCGGCTGCGGGCGCGGGTGGTCGCGCACGGGCTGGCCGACCAGGTCACGGTGCGGGGGCCGCTCGTCGGCGGTCGCCTCGACGCGGTGTGGGCGGCGACCGATCTGCTGGTGGTGCCGTCGCGGACCGAGACGTTCGGGATGGTGGTGACGGAGTCGCTCGCCCGGGGCATCCCGGTCCTGGCGGCCGACGTCGGCGGGATCCGCGAGGCGGGACCGACCGTCTTAGTGCCCGCTGAGAACGTTGGTGCGCTCGCCGGAACCCTGCGGGACTGGCTGGTGGACCCGGTGCGCCGGTCCGGGTGGACGCTCTCAGCGTCCGCGCGTCGGGGCAGGCTGCAGTCGTGGATCACGACCGTGCACCGGCTGCGCCCGGCGGTGGAACCCGGGCCAGGGCCCGCCTGAGCGAGCCCGGCTCCCCCGTCTGCACCCCGGACTGGCTGACGCTGCGCGAGCCCGCCGACCACGCCGCCCGGTCGGAGTCGCTCGCCGTCGAGCTGGACCGGTGGCTGGGGTCGGACGAGACGGTGGGGTCGGACGACACGGTGGTGGTGCGAGACCTCGGGTGCGGGACCGGCTCGATGGGGCGGTGGCTCGCCCCACGGCTGCGCGCGCCGCAGCAGTGGTTCGTCCACGACCGCGACGCCGATCTGGCCCGCCGGGCCGCCGCGTCGCTGCCCGTCCCGGCCACCCCCGTCGTCGGGAACGTGGAGTCGATCGACCTGACCGGGACCGACGTGGTCGTCTGCTCCGCGCTGCTCGACCTGCTCACCGCGGACGGGCTCGAGGCGCTCGTCGACGCCTGTGCCGCGGCCGGGGCGGCGGTGCTGTTCACGCTGTCGGTGTCCGGGCGGGTCCGTTTCGACCCGGTCGATCCCGAGGACGCCCGGCTCGCGGCGGCGTTCGACGCGCATCAGCGTCGTGACCGCCTCGCGGGGCCGGACGCCGCCGACCTGGCCGCCGACGCACTCGCGCGGGCCGGGCACGTGGTCCGGCGGGAGCCGTCCCCCTGGCGGCTCGCGGGCGGGAGCGACGGCAGTCGGCCGCTCGCCGAGGAGTGGCTGCGCGGCTGGCTGGACGCCGCGGCCGTGCAGGACCCGTCGCTCGACGTGGACGGTTACCTCCCGCGGCGGCTGGCGGCGCCGTTCGCGGTCGAGGTGGGCCACACCGACGTCCTGGGGCTGCCGCGGTGAAGGTGGTCAGGCTGCTGGTCGGGGCGCTGCTGGTGGGCGCGGTCGTCGTGCACCTCGGGACGGGCGCGGTGCTGGACGGACTGCGCGCGGTGTCGGGCGGTGCGGTGCTCGCGGCCCTCGGGATCGGGCTGGTGACGACGGCGGCCGCGGCGGCCCGGTGGTGCCTGGTCGCGCGTGGGGTGGGGCTGCGGCTGCGCTTCCCGCGGGCGCTGGCCGACTGCTACCGCGCCCAGTTCCTCAATTCGGTGCTGCCCGCCGGGGTGCTCGGTGACGTGCACCGGGCCGTCGACCACGGGCGGCGCAACGCCGACGTGGCGCGCGGGGTGCGGGCGGTGGTGATCGAGCGGGTCGCGGGCCAGGTGGTGGTGGTCGCGGCGTGTGCGGTGCTGCTGATCGCCCTGCCGGCGCCGGTGCGGGACCGCGTGGAGCCGGTGACGGTGCTGTGGGTGCTCGCCGTGGCGGCGGCGGTGGCCCTCGCGGTGGTGCCGTGGGTGCGGCGGCGCCCGGACGTGGTGGTCCCGGCGCAGCGGACCGGCTCGGCGCCGGGGTCGGTCCCGGGGTCGGTCCCGGTGTCGGTCCCGGGGCAACGGACCGGCCCGATGGCGGGGTCGGCGGTGGGTTCCTCGAGGGCCGGGCAGGTGGCCGGGCCGGCGGCGGCGTCCGGTCGGGGGTGGGTCGACCCGGTGGTGCGGGCGGTGGCCGCGTTCGGGGCCGACCTGCGGGCCGGGCTGTTCCGCCGCGGGACCGGACCCGGCGTCGTGGTCCTCTCGCTCGTCGCGACGGCCGGGCACCTGGCGCTGCTGGCCGTCGCCGCGGGACCGGTCGCACCGGTCGAGGTGCTGCTGCCCCTCCTCGCGCTCGCCCTGCTCGCGATGGGGCTGCCGATCAACGTGGGCGGCTGGGGACCGCGCGAGGCGATGATGGCCGCGTCGTTCGGTGCTGCGGGCCTCGGAGCCGCGGCGGGCCTGACCGCCGCGGTGACCTATGGCGTCCTCGCCCTCGTCTCGTGTGCGCCGGGCCTGGGGGTGCTCCTGCTCGGCCGAGTCGCGCTGCCCCGTCCGGCGGATCGGGACACGGCCGCTGTGCCGAACTCCGGTCGCCTCACATATCGGACACGTCCCGCGTCAGTAGCGTGACGCCGATGCTCATCCTCGTGCGCCACGGCCAGACGCAGGCGAACCGCCACGGGTTGATGCTGGGCCGCGCCGACCCGCCGTTGTGCGACTCGGGGCTCGAGCAGGCCGCGGTCCTCGCCCGGGGCCTGCCGCGTCCGGCCCGGCTCGTGTGCAGCCCGCTCGTCCGGGCCCGCCAGACCGCCGCGTGCTTCGGGGTGCCGGTGGAGCTCGACGACCGGTGGATCGAGATGGACTACGGCCGGCTCGACGGCTGCGCGGCCTCGGAGCTCGACGCCGCCGGGTGGCAGGCGTGGCGCGACGACCCGCACCACGTCCCGGCCGGCGGGGAGTCGATGGCCGCCGTCGGCGAGCGGGTGCGGGACGCCTGCGCCGACCTCGTGGCGGACGCGGCCGCGGCGGACGTCGTGGTGGTCAGCCACGTCTCCCCCATCAAGGCGGCGATCGCGTGGGCGCTCGGGGTCGGCGACGAGGTCGCGTGGCGGATGTGGGTCGAGGACGCGGCGGTGTGTCGGATCGACACGTCCGGCTCCACCCCACGGCTGCTCGCCTTCAACGACCACGCCGTCCACGCCGCGGCACTCCAGCCCTCGCGGTAGGTCACGCCCTCCGGTAGGTCACGCCTTCCGGTAGGTGCAGACGAGCGTGCCGGTGGCGGCCGTCGTGGCCTCGACCAGTTCGAGGCCGCGGCTGTTCCCCGTCGTCGGGAAGATGGACTTCCCGCCGCCGAGGAGCACCGGCTCGATCATGAGGCGGTACTCGTCGACGAGGTCGGCGTCGACGAGCTCGCGGACGACCGACGGGCTGCCCATCACCAGCAGCCGCCCCTCCCCCTCGGGCAGGCGACGCGGGTCGGCGAGCACGGTCGAGTTCGCCCACGCGCTCGCGTCGGTGAGGGAGCGGCTCACGACGTACTTCGGGATGGCGTTCATGCGGTCGGCGAACGGGTCGCCGGCCTGGGCCGACCACACCGGCCCCGACACCTCCCAGGTCCGCCGACCGAACAGCATCGCGTCGGCCGAGGCGAGCGCGTCGTTCCAGGCCGCGCCCATCACCTCCGGGTCGAAGTAGCGCATCGACCAGCCGCCGTGGGCAAATCCGCCGTCACGATCCTCGTCGGGGCCGCCGGGTGCCTGGACGACGCCGTCGAGGCTGGTGAAGGCGGTGACGACGATGTGCATGATGTCCTCCGGTGTCATGGCGGCTCGCGGTACACCGGTGCGTCGGACGGGGCCGCTCGGTTTCGACAGGGAGGTCGGAGGAATCTCGTGATCTTCTCGAGCGACCGTGACCCGCGGCTGGTGACGATCCACCGCGGCGGGACCCTGACCGACGAGGACCACCATCTCCTGGCCCTGTGGGCGGCGACGTGTGCCGAGCACGTGGTCGGGCTCTTCGAGGCGGTCCGGCCCGACGACGCCCGGCCGCGCGAAGCGATCGAGGCGGTCCGCGCCTGGGTGCGGGGTGAGCTCCGGATGATGGAGTCCCGGGCGCTCGGGGGTCACGCGATGGGTGCCGCACGCGACCTGTCCGGCGCGGCCCGGTTCGCCGCCTACGCGGCCGGCCAGGCAGGAGCGGTCGCCCACGTCGCCGAGCACGACCTCGGCGCGGCCGCCTACGCGATCAAGGCGGTGCGCGAGTCGGTGGCGGCGGACGAGCGCGAGGACGCCGGACGCCAGGAATGCGCCTGGCAGCGGGCCCAGCTGCCCGAGGCCGTGCGCGAGCTCGTGCTGTCCGACCAGGAGCGCCGCAACCACCTGTGCTGGTCGGTCTTCACCTGAGGCAGCTCAGAACGGTGGGTCGTCGTCGACCGCCATGATTCGAACACTAGGACGAACCCCCGACAGTCACGGCCGAGAACGCCCACCTCGGAGGACAGCCCGAGATCACGAGATGATCACGATCCGCAGGAGCCGATCAGGAGGCCGAGCACCACTCCCGCACCGACCCGCCGTCGGGAAGACTCATGCTCGATGACCGATACCACCCTGCGCGGACCCAGCCGCTTCCACGGGGTCCTCGAACGCATCGCCGAAGCCCGGCGGGGCGACTCGTCGGAGACCCTCGCCGCGGTGTTCCTGCTGGTCGCGACGCTGCTCGCCCTCATCTGGGCCAACTCGCCGTGGGGCTGGACCTACGACGTCTTCTGGCACGGCCACATCGCGATCTCGATCGCCGGGACGGGCATCGACCTCGACCTGCAGCACTGGGTCAACGACGGCCTGATGGCGCTGTTCTTCTTCGTCATCGGGCTGGAGGTCAAGCGGGAACTGGCGATCGGGGAGCTGCGCGACCGGTCGCAGGCCGCGGTCCCGCTCGCGGCGGCGATCGCCGGGCTGGCCCTGCCGGCGGTGCTGTTCCTGCTGCTGAACCCGTCGGGACCGGCGGCCGCCGCGTGGGGCGTGGTCATCTCCACCGACACCGCGTTCCTGCTGGGGGCGCTCGCCGTCGTCGGGCCGGGGCGGGCCGAGCGGCTCCGGATCTTCCTGCTGACGCTCGCGGTCGCCGACGACGTCGGGGCGCTCGCGATCATCGCGCTGGTCTACACCGACGAGCTCCACTGGATCCCGCTGCTGGTCGCGGTCGTGGGGCTCGCCGCGGTGTGGCAGCTGCGCCGCCTGCAGGTCTGGCGCGGCGGGGGCTACCTCGTGGTGTCGCTGGTGACGTGGGTGGCGCTGCACGAGTCGGGCGTGCACGCGACGCTCGCCGGGGTCCTGATCGCCCTGCTGCTGCCGGTCTACCCGCCGCGGCGCCGCGAGGTGGAGCGGGCCGCGGAGCTCACGCGCCGGTTCCGGCAGTCACCGAACCCGGAGTACGCCCGCACCGCGCGGCTCGGGCTGGACCGGGCGGTGAGCGTCAACGAACGCCTCATGCAGCTCTTCCAGCCCTACACGGCGTTCATCATCGTGCCGCTGTTCGCCCTGGCCAACGCGGGTGTCGCGCTCGACGGCGAGACCCTGGCCGCCGCCGCGACCTCGCCGCTGACCTGGGGCATCGTCCTCGGCCTCGTCGTCGGGAAGTTCATCGGGATCAGCGGGGCCACCGCGCTGCTCAGGCGGAAGCTGCCGCCCGGGCTGACCATGCCGCAGGTCGCGGGCGGGGCGGCGCTCTCCGGGATCGGGTTCACGATCTCGCTCTTCATCGTCGACCTCGCGCTCGCCGACGAGCCGGCGCTGGCCGACCAGGCCCGCATCGGCGTGCTGGCCGCCTCGGCGCTCGCGCTGGTGCTCGGCACCGTGGTGTTCAAGGCCGCCCCGCAGCCCGAGGGTCCGTCCCTCGACCTGCTCCGCCCGGTCGACCCGAAGCGGGACCACATCCGCGGACCGGTCGACGCCCCGCTGACGATCGTCGAGTACGCCGACTTCGAGTGCCCGTTCTGCGGGAAGGCGACCGGCGGCATCCGGCAGGTCCGGGAGCACTTCGGCGACCGGCTGCGCTACGTCTTCCGGCACTTCCCGCTGCACGAGTACCACCCCGATGCGCAGCAGGCGGCCGAGTTCGCCGAGGCGGCCGCCGAGCAGGGCCGGTTCTGGGAGGCGCACGACCACTTCTTCGCCCACGCCGACGCGCTCGACCGCGACAGCCTCTACGCGCACGCCACGGCGCTCGGCCTCGACCAGGACCGGCTCGAGGAGGACCTGCGCGACGGCGACACCGCCAACCGGGTCTCCGACGACGAGATCGACGCACGGACCAGCGAGCTGCCCGGCACCCCGACGTTCTTCCTCGGGGTCACCGGCCGGACCCCGCAGCGCCTCGAGGGGCCGCACGACGCCGCGACCCTCATCGCCGCGCTGGAGGCGATGGAGGCCGCGGCGAGCCGGTGAGACCCGGCTCCGGAGGACTCAGACCTGCGGCTCCCAGAACCGGAGCCACAGGGTCTGCGGGGCCCGGTTCAGCTCGGTGAGCACGTGCTCGGCGAGCGGCTTGTCGGTGTCGGTGACGACGTAGCCCTGCTCCCCGCGGGTGGACAGTGCCTGCCCGATGACGTTGGCGCCGCTGTCCGCGAGCAGCTTGTTCAGGCCGGCGAGGACACCCGGCTCGCTGGAGTGCAGGTAGCCCATCCGGTAGGCCCCGGGCGGGTTCGGCGGCATGACCTCGGGGAGGTTGACCGACAGCGCGGTCGACCCGCCACCCACGAAGCCCAGGAGCTTGGTGGACACGAAGTGCCCGATCTCCTCCTGCGCCTCGGCGGTCGAGCCGCCGACGTGCGGGGTGAGGATGACGTTGTCGAGGCCCCTCAGCGGCGACTCGAACGCGTCACCCTGGGCCTTCGGCTCCACCGGGAACACGTCGATCGCCGCGCCCGCGACGTGCCCGGAGAGGATGCACTCGCGCAGGGCGTCGTAGTCGACGACCATGCCGCGCGAGGCGTTGATGAAGATCGACCGTGGCTTCATCGCGGCGAACTGCTCGGCGCCGAACAGGCCCGCGTTCCCGGGCCGGCCGTCGACGTGGAGGCTGACCACGTCCGCCTCGGCGAGCAGCTCCTCCAGCGAGCCCACCCGGGTCGCGTTGCCGTGCGCGAGACGGTCGGCGGTGTCGAAGAAGATCACCCGGAGGCCGACGGCCTCGGCGACGTTCGACAGCTGGGTGCCGATGTTGCCGTAGCCGACGATGCCGAGCGTGCGACGGCGGATCTCGTGGCTGCCCTTGGCCGACTTGTCCCAGATGCCCTCGTGCATGCGCTGGGTCTTCTCGGTGAGCCGCCGCGCGAGCGCGATGATCTCGCCGAGGACGAGCTCGACGACGCTGCGGGTGTTGGAGAACGGCGCGTTGAACACCGCGATCCCGCGCTGGGCGGCGGAGGCGAGGTCGACCTGGTTGGTCCCGATGCAGAAGCAGCCGACCGCGAGCAGGTCCTTGCCGGCGTCGAGCACCTCGGCGGTGACGGTGGTGTTGGAGCGGATCCCGAGCAGGGACACCCCCTCGAGCGCGTCGACGAGCTCGGCACCGGACAGGGACCCGGGCCGCGCGTCGACCTCGAGCCCGGCGCGGCGGAACGCCTCGGCAGCGGTCGGGTGGATGTTCTCGAGCAGGAGCACCTTCACCCGGAGCACCCTAGGCCGGTCTGCCGCCCCTGTCGGCCCCCTACGCATCAGTACGGGGCGCTGACCGGGCGAAAGGGCGCAGCGGACGCGACGCAGGTCACGTTCCCGCCGGGCCTTCCCGACGGCGGGTCGGGTCGACCGGCCGCGGCAGATGCTCGGCGATCATGACAGGGGCCGCCCGACCGGGACAGGATCACCGCTCGTGAGCGAACCCGGTGGTGCCCCCGTCGTCGCCGTGGTCGGCGCCGTGCCCGGTGCCCTCGCCGACGCGGCCGTCGCGGCGGCCCGGCTGGGGGCGGACGTCCGGCTGGTGGGTCACGCCGGCGACGAGCGGCAGGTCGGTGACCTCGCCGCCGAGGGGGTCGACGTCGCCGCGGTGAGCACGGCGGACCACCTCGACGCGGACCCCGTTCGGCACACCCTGGAGGCCATCGGGGGCCTGGGCGCCGTGCTGGTCGGCACCGACGTCTCGGCAGCCGTCGTGGCGGCCGCGGTGGGCACGGCGGCCCAGCGGCAGGTCCCGTGTGTGCTCGACCCGGACCCCGTGATCCCCACGGTCATCGGCCTGCTCGACCTCGGGGCCGTGCTGACCCCGGACGCCGGGGAGCTCGCCGACCTGGTGCGCCGCGGCGCGGGGCCGGAGGTCCCGGACCGGGCGCCCGCCGAGGCCGCCGCGACGCTGCACTCCTGGAGCGGCGCACCCGTCGTCGTGACCCTCGGGGCCGAGGGGGTGCTGCTCGCGGCCGACGGGCGGGTGCGGCGGCTCCCGGCACACCCGGTCCGGGCCGTCGACCCCACCGGCGCGAAGAGCGCGCTGCTCGGGGCGCTCGCCCTCCTGCTCGCGGCCGGCGAGGAGCTGACCGACGCGCTGGAGGTCGCGGTCGTCGCGGCAGGTCTCGCCGTGGGCGCTCCCGGAGGTCGGTCGAGCCTGCCCGACGGGGACGCGCTGCAGGCCGCGCTGGACGACTGAGCCGACCGAGCCGGCCGGTCAGACCTGCTTGCCGGTCGTGTCCGCGCGGGACTTCGACGGCTGCACCCGCTTCGGCTCGCCGGGCATCTTGGGGTACTCCGGCGGGTATGGCTGGTCGCCGAGGCCGTGGTCGCGCTGGTCGCGCTCGACCCACTCCAGCACCGTCTCGAGGCCGGCCGGGTCGTCGTGCAGCCCCGCGTGCGCGTCGCCGCGCTCGGCGTGGAGACCCGGCACGGTGAGCACGGTGAAGTCGTCCGGCTCGACGTCGGGGAGGTCGGCCCAGGTCAGGGGGAAGGAGACGGTCGCCCGCGGCGTCCCGCGCACCGACCAGGCGGACGCGATGGTCCGGTCCCGGGCGGCCTGGTTGTAGTCCAGGAAGACGCGCTCGCCGCGCTCCTCCTTCCACCAGTCGACGGTCGCCGCGTCGGGCAGTCGCCGGCAGACCTCGCGGCCGATCGCGATGACGCACCGGCGGACCGCGACGAAGTCCCACTCGGCCCGGATCGGGACCGTCACGTGGATCCCGCGCCCGCCGGAGGTCTTCGGCCAGCCGACGAGCCCGGCGTCGGCGAGCACCTCGCGCAGGGTCGCGGCGACGACGGCCGCGTCGGCGAAGTCGGTGCCCGGCTGCGGGTCGAGGTCGATGCGCAGCTCGTCGGGCGCGTCGACCTGCGGCCGGCGCACCGGCCACGGGTGGAAGTCGAACGTGCCGAGGTTGGCCGCCCACGCGAGGACCGCGGGCTCGGTCGGGCACAGGACGTCGGCGCCGCGCCCGGAGGGGAAGCGCACCTGCACCGTCTCGACGTAGTCGGGCGCGCCCTTGGCGAGACGCTTCTGGTAGAAGAACTCGCCGGTCACGCCGTCGACGAACCGCTTGAGGTGGGTCGGCCGGTCGCGCAGCACCCCGAGCAGCGGCTCCGCGACGCCGACGTAGTACTCCACCACCTGGCGCTTCGTGATCCCCGGCTCCGGGAAGTAGATCTTGTCGGGGTTGGACACACGGACCTCGCGTCCGGAGACCTCGATTTCCACCGCCGCCGACCGCGCCACGGCTGCGGAGGTTACCGTGAGGCCATGACCTGGGCTGCTCGTCCGGATCCGGCGCGCCGGTTCCACGACGACCTCGTCGGCCTCGACCCCGAGGACCCGGAGGCGCGCGCCTTCGCCGAGCACCTCGACCGCATGGAACGCGTGCGGCCGATGTTCACCGTCGAGGGCGAGCTGAACGGCGTGCGGGACTTCGCCGAGTCGGCCAACCGCATCGGCGGCCTGCAGCGGTGGGCGGCATGGCTGCTCGTGGTCCTCGTCCTGCTCGGGGCGGGCTACGTGATCTACGGGGTGCTGGAGTTCGTGATGGCCTCCTACCTGTCCTGAGCCGTATTAGCCTGGACGCATGAGCAGTGCGATCGGCAAGCCGAAGGTCGAGAAGTCCGACGCCGAGTGGCGGGAGCAGCTCTCGCCCGAGGAGTACCAGGTGCTGCGCCGGGCGGGCACCGAACGTCCCTTCACCGGGGAGTACGACGAGGTCTTCACCGAGGGCGTCTACCACTGCCGGGCGTGCGACGCGGAGCTCTTCCGCTCGGACACGAAGTTCGCGAGCCACTGCGGGTGGCCGTCGTTCTACGCCCCCTCCGCGGACGACAACGTGATCCTGCGCGAGGACAACGCCATGGGGATGCGGCGGGTCGAGGTGCTGTGCGGCACCTGCCACTCGCACCTCGGCCACGTCTTCCACGGCGAGGGCTACGGGACCCCCACCGACGACCGCTACTGCATGAACTCGGTCTCGCTCCGGCTCGAGCCGAAGGCCTGATCCCGAGCACTCATCCCGACGACGGGTCCCGGCGTCAGGCGGTGCCGCTGACGCCGGGGATGCGGTCGGACCGGAACGCCTCGACGAACCGACGGTGGTCGTCGCGCACCACCCGCGCGTAGGCGTGCGCGAACCCGACCAGGTCGGCGACGAACTCGTCCTCACGGCCCGACACGACCTCCAGCACCGCGTCCTCCACCTGGAAGCCGACGAGATCGGCGTCCTCGGCGTCGCGGTCGGCCACCGCGTGCGCGCGGGCGGTGGCGTGCCCGAGGTAGCGGAGCACGGCGTCGACGTCGGCGGGCTCGGTGACGTCGTCCCAGTCCAGGTCGGCCTCGTACGGGGAGAGCTCGGAGACGACGTAGCCGACCCCGCGCAGCTCGGTCCAGCCGAGCAGCCGGTCCGCGTGGGCCTGCAGGGCCCGCTGCGACAGGGCGGTGCGCTGGCCGTGGTGGACGAAGGCCGACGCGACCCGCTCGTCGGTGACCACGCGACTCGGTGCCGCCACCACGGCCTGCTTCATGCTGATGACGACGTCGTTGTCGAGCGCCTCGTTGAAGCCCTCGATCAGCACGTTGTAGGCGGGCAGGCCGGCGCTGCCGATCCCGAAGCCGCTGCGGCCGACCACGTCGACGACCTCGTAGGCGACGTCGGGCAGGCGCTTGTCGGCCGGGATCGTGTCCAGGTAGCGGCCGAACGCCTCGACCACCTCCGCGCGCTCGGCGTCGTCGAGCCGCCGGACGCCCGGGCCGGACCGGAAGACGCGGTCGTCGCCCTCGATCTCGGTGATCCGGGCGAGGAGCGCCTCCCGGCTCGACTCCCGGGATCGCTGCAGGGCCGCCCGGACCGCACCGTCGGTGCCGGAGCGGCGTAGGGCGTGGTCCAGCTCGCCCGCGTTGCCGTGGAAGGAGCGCAGGGCCGCGAGGTAGGCACGCACGTACGTCGTGACGAGCGCCGACACCGTCTCGTCGGAGAACGCCTTCGACCACCCCAGCAGCGCCACGCTCGCCACGAGCCGGCGCAGATCCCAGGTGAAGGCCCCGAGGTAGGCCTCGTCGAAGTCGTTCAGGGCGAAGACGAGCGCGCCGTCGCCGTCCATGTAGGTGCCGAAGTTCTCGGCGTGCAGGTCGCCCTGGATCCACACCCGCGACGTCCGCTCGTCGGCCCACGGGTCGTCCAGCCGCACCACGTCGGCGTAGAACAGGCACGCGCTGCCGCGGTAGAAGGCGAACGGGTCGCCCGCCATCTTCCGGAACTTGCTGCGGAACGCGGCGGGGCTCGCCGTCATGAGGTCGGCGAAGGCGTCGGTGAGGGTGTCGACGATGAACCCGGTGCGGGCCTCGTCGTCGTCGATGGCGAGGGCGGACAGGTCGGCCTGCGCGGTCTCGGCGGGCCCGGTCTCGACGTGCTGGGTCACGGGCGCCATCCTGTCGCGCCCGATCCGCCCCGGGAACTCCCCTACTGTCCGCCGGAGATGCGCAGCGTCTGGCCGGTCATCCAGCCGCTCTCGGGCGAGGCGAGGAAGCGCACCAGCGGCGTGATGTCCTCCGGCTCGCCGTAGCGACCCATCGGCCACGCGATCGGCGCGAGGTCGTTGTCGTAGTGCTTGCCGTTCTCGGCCGACATGTCGCTCGTGGTCCCGCCGGGCGCGATCGCGTTGATCGTGATGCCGCGCGGGACGAGGTCGAGCGCGAGGACCTTCACCATCGCCTCGACCGCGGCCTTCGACCCGGCGTAGAGCGCGTGGCCGGGGACCGGGGTGGAGGCGGCGATCGAGGAGGTGCACACGATGCGCCCGCCCGAGCCCATGTGCGCCGCGGCGGCCTGGACGGCGAGGAGCTGCCCGCGGGTGTTCACGGCGAAGACGTGGTCGAACTCCTCGGCCGTGATCGTGCCGAGCGCCCCGAAGTGCTCGATGCCCGCGTTCGACACCAGCACGTCGATGCCACCGAGCAGTTCGGCGGCCCGGTCCATGAGGGCGGTGACCGCCGCCGGGTCGGCCATGTCGGCCGCCACGGCGTGGGCCTCGCCGCCGGCGTCGGTGATCTCCGCGACGACGGCGTCGGCCGCGTCCGCGCTGCGGCCGTAGCCCACGACCACGCGGGCGCCCTCGGCGGCCAGGGCGAGCGCCTCGGCCCGCCCGATCCCGCGGCTGGCGCCGGTGACGACGACGCGGGTGCCCGCGACGACGCCCGTCACGACAGCGCGAGCAGGGCGCCGGGCTCGACCCGCGGGCCGGTGAAGAACGGCGTCTCCTCGCGCACGTGGCGGCGGGCCTCGGTGGCGCGCAGGTCACGCATCAGGTCGACGATGCGGTCGAGCTCGTCGGCCTCGAAGGCGAGGATCCACTCGTAGTCGCCCAGCGCGAACGCGGGCACGGTGTTGGCGCGGACGTCGGCGTAACCCCGGGCGGCCTTGCCGTGGTCGGCCAGCATCTGGCGCCGCTCCGGGTCGGGCAGCAGGTACCAGTCCAACGAGCGCACGAAGGGGTAGAGGCAGAGGTAGCCCTTCGGCTCCTCCCCCGCGATGAACGCCGGGACGTGGCTCTTGTTGAACTCCGCCGGGCGGTGCAGCGCGGTGTTCGACCAGACCGGCTCGGACGCCCGCCCGAGGGCCGTGCGGCGCAGCGCGGTGTAGGTCGCCTGGAGCGCCTCGACGTCCTTCGCGTGTGTCCAGACCATCCAGTCGGCGTCGGCGCGCATGCCCGCGAGGTCGTACACCCCGCGCACGACGACGTCCTTGGACTCCTGCTCGTCGATCACGGCGGCGAACTCCTCGGCGGCGGTGCGCCGGTCCTCGCCCAGCTTCGCCTGGTCGGTGCGGAACACCGACCACATGGCGTAGCGGATCGTCGAGTTCAGCTCGTCGTAGTTCAGCCTGGCCACGCCCTCCATCGTGCCACGCGGCCGTGAGGGGAGGATCCCAGCGCTCCTACGGCGCGAGGGTTCCCCTCACGTGAGAGGTGACGTGGTCGGCGATCCGGGCGGCCGCGGCATCGCCGGTCGCGAGGCAGGCCGGCACGCCGACCCCGTGCAGTGCCGCACCCGCCACGGCGAGCCCGTCGGGCAGCGCCGACTCCAGGCGCGCGACCGTCCCGCCGTGCCCGACGCCGTACTGCGGCAGCCCCCCGCCCCAGCGCGCCACCACGGTCTCGAGGGGCTCCGCATGCAGGTCCAACAGTACGGCGAGGTCGGCCCGGGCGGCGGTGACGAGCTCGTCGTCGTCGCGCTGCAGCGTCTCGTTCTCCCCGAAGCGCCCGATCGAGGCCCGCACCACGACCGCGTCCTCCCCCACGAGGTGCGGCCACTTCACCGACGAGACGGTGACGGCCTTGATCGTCCACGGCGTCCCGTCCGGCCGCCGCTCCCCCGAGCCGATCAGCACCCCGGAGCGGGCGCCGAGGTCGGTGTCGGGCGGCAGGGCCAGCGCGACGACGGCGGAGGACGCGAGCTCGATGCCCGCCGCGGCCGAGGCCGCCACGGGGGCGACGTCGGCCAGCAGGCGCCGCAGGGCCGGGGCGGGCACCGCGAGCACCACGGCGTCCGCGTCGAGGACCTCGGTCCCGGCCGGTCCGGCGGCGACCACCCGCCACCCCGTCCCGTGCCGCTCCAGGGACGTCACCGTCCGGGCGAGCCGGACGTCGGCCCGCGCCGCGACGGCCAGTGCGGGCGGGAGGTCGGCGAGCGAGGTGCGGAGCGTCCCGAACACCGGGCCGGGGAGGGTGGTGCCGGCCGGGAGCGCGGCCCGCGCGGCGGCCACGAGCGACGACGGGTCCCGGTCGAGGGCGGCGGCCAGCGCCGGCACCGTCGCGCGGATCCCGAGGGCGTCCGCGCGCCCCGAGTACACGCCGCCGAGCAGCGGGTCGACGAGCCGGTCGGCGACCTCGTCCCCGAGCCGGGCCCGGACCAGGCCGCCGACGCTGTCGTCCCCGGTCCACGTCACCGGACCGAGCTCGTCGTCGGCCGTCAGCGCCGCCCGTCCGGCGTCGGACAGCAGGCTCCCGACGGCGGGTGGGTCGGCCGGGACCCCCATCACGGTGCGCTTCGGCATCGCGTGCGTGGCGCCCCCGGCGCGGATCCCGGACGACGCCGCGGACGGGTGGACGAGGTCGTCGGCCAGCCCGAGCTCGACGAGCCGGTCGGAGGCCTCCGGACGGCGGGCGAGGAACGCCTCCGCCCCGACGTCCACCCGCAGCCCGCCGAGCTCGACCGCCGCGAGCTTGCCGCCGAGCACCCGGGTGGACTCGAGGACGACGATCTCCGCGGCGTCGCCGAGGGTCGTGCGGAGCCGGTGCGCGGCCGCGAGACCGCTCACCCCGCCGCCGACCACGACGACGCGGGGCGGGGACCCGCCGTCGGGAAGGCCGGTCACGCCCGGACGGGCAGGGAGTGCACGGTCTCGACGACGCGCAGCAGCGCGTCCGGGTCGGTCTCCGGCAGCACCCCGTGGCCGAGGTTGAACACGTGGGCCGGGGCGGCGTGGCCCTCGGCGACGATGCGCCGCACCTCGGACTCGACGACGGCGGGGCCCGCGAAGAGCACCGCCGGATCGAGGTTGCCCTGCAGGACCTTGCCGGGCGCCCGGCGGGCGGCGACGTCGAGCGGGATGCGCCAGTCGACGCCGACGACGTCCGCGCCGGCCTCGCCCATCGCGCCGAGCAGCTCCCCGGTGCCGACGCCGAAGTGCGTGCGCGGGATCCCGGCGTCGGCCAGGCCCTCGAGGACCTTCGTCGAGTGCGGGAGCACGAGGGCGCGGTAGTCGCGCTCGGACAGCGCGCCGGCCCACGAGTCGAACAGCTGGACCGCGTCCACCCCGGCCTCGATCTGCACACGCAGGAAGGTCAGCGTGAGGTCGGCGAGGTGGTCGAGCAGCGCGTGCCACGTGGCGGGCTCGGCGTGCATCAGCGCCTTGGTGCGCTCGTGGTTGCGGCTCGGGCCGCCCTCGACGAGGTAGGAGGCGAGCGTGAAGGGCGCACCCGCGAAGCCGATCAGCGGCGTCTCGCCCAGCTCGCCGATGAGCAGGCGGACCGCCTCCGCGACCGGGGCGGCCTGCGCCGGGTCGAGCCGGCGCAGCCGCGCGACGTCCGCGGCGGTGCGCACCGGCGACTCGATCACCGGACCGGTGCCGGCGACGATGTCGACCCCGATGCCCGCGACCTTGAGCGGCACCACGATGTCGGAGAAGAGGATCGCCGCGTCCACGCCGTAGCGGCGGACGGGCTGCAGCGTGATCTCGCAGGCGAGGTCGGGCGTCAGGCAGGACTCGAGCATCCCGGTGCCCTGCCGGGCGCGCCGGTACTCCGGCAGCGAGCGGCCCGCCTGGCGCTGGAACCACACCGGCAGGTGCTCGGGCGTCCCGCCCCGCGCCGCCGTCAGGAAGGCCGATCCGGGCAGGGCGCGCCTGCGTTCGCTCGGACCCGCCGGGGCGAGCGGAGCGACGGGGTGGGGATCGGGCTGCGTCGGCGCGCTCATGGTGGTCCCAGTCTGCCAGCCCGCGACCGCACCCCGCCGGGCCGCCCGATCGGCGTGGCGCCGCCCGGCGCGTCGGTCTCCCGCGCACGGCGCGGGCGACCTACGCTCCGGCGGGTGAGTGCACCCGCGACCGCCCCCGAGACGTTCCGCCGGGCCGTGGAGTCGCTGGCCGCCCTGCGCCCCCGCCCCGAGATCGAGCTGGCCGAGATGCGCCCGCCGCAGCGCCTGGCGCCCTGGTCGGCCGCCTGGAGCGCCGAGGTGGTCTCCGCGGCACCGGCGGGCGAGCCGGAGCCGGACGTGCTCGTCACCGGACGCCTCGTCCTGCTGCACGACCCGGAGGGCCAGGAGGCCTGGGACGGCACCCTGCGGCTCGTGACCTTCGTGCGCGCCGAGCTCGATCCCGAGCACGCGAACGACCCGATGCTGCCCGAGGTGGCGTGGTCGTGGCTCACGGGCGCGCTCGAGGAGTCCGGGGCGCACGCGACGGCGGTCGGCGGCACCGTCACCCAGACCTCGTCGGTGCGCTTCGGCGACATCTCCGGGCCCGCCCAGGTGTGCGACCTCGAGCTGCGCGCCTCCTGGACGCCCGTACTCCCCGACGGGACCGACACCGGCACCGACACCGGGGTCGACGCCGCCGACCTGACCGAGCACGGCACGGCCTTCACGACGGTCCTCGCGACGGCGGCCGGGCTGCCGCCGGTCGGCGTCGCGACCCTCGGCGCCCGCCGGCTCGGCTGAGCCCGCCCGGGCGCGGCCCGGGAACCGTGTGCGATCGAGACGACGACGGTTCTCGCGTCTCAACTCGGGACCCACGGCAGTTCACCATTCAGCGAACTCTCAGCAGTTTCCCGGTACCACTGGTGCCGTTTCCGGCCTTTCCGCAGGTCGCCCGCCCGCCGCGGGCGTTGCGGAGGGCGGGTGAACGCCCGACGGCGGGCGGGTCACGAACCGGACTCCGAACGCTGCCGCCGTGTTGCGTCCGTTACCAGGATGAGATTGGACCGATGAGCGCAACGGCGCTGCGCCGGTCGGAGCCTTCAGCAACGGACAGTCACATCGATCACACAGAGTGTCACCAGTAGCACACGGAGAGTGCGACACTCACACCGTGGAGTGACCGAGAAGCCGTATCGGGCGAAACTCCACCGAGCGAAGTTGGCCCTAATGCTCTCGTTAACTCGCCAGGGGGGATATGTTCTCTCGCGGCGCACTTCCTCGGCCGTTCGGCGGCGCGGTCGGACACCGAGGAGCCCGGTGCGTCCGTCGGGGGGCAAGACCGACTTCAGGGAGGTAGTTGACGTGGCTACCGTTGGCCCAGGTATGGCACTTCGCGGCGTCGCGAGTGGCCTGCTGCCACCGGCCATGGTCCCGCATCCGCGGGAAGAGATGTTCTCGGTGCTGGTGGTCGACGACCACCCGCTGTTGCGCGAGGCGATCGCGCAACGACTGACCTCGATGGGCGCGGGCACCGTCCACGAGGCCGCCTCGATCTCCGAGGCGCGCACCAGGGCACTCGCTTCCGGGCCGTGCGATCTCGCGATCCTCGACCTCGGACTCCCGGACGGGTCCGGACTGGACCTGATCGCGGAGCTGCGGGCACAGGGCTGGAACCGGATCGTGGTGCTGGCCGCCTCGGACGACCCGTCCGCGGTGCGGGCGGCGTTCCAGGCCGGGGCGCAGGCGTATCTGCTCAAGTCCGCCTCGCCGGGCATCGTGACCGACGGCGTCCGACGCGTGCTGGAGGGCGGCCTCTACGCCGACCCCTCGGTCGCGCCGCTGCTGGCGGCGGGCACCCGGGTGCCGGCCACCGACAACACCCCACGGGAGCTCTCGGCCCGTGAGGTCGAGGTGCTGCAGCTCGTGGCGGACGGGCGCTCGAACAAGGAGATCGGCGAGGCGTTGAGTCTCTCGGCCCTCACGGTCAAGAGCCACCTCTCGCGGATCGGCCGCAAGCTCGGCACGGGCGACCGCGCCCAGATGGTCGCGCTGGCCATGCGGGCCGGCGTCATCCGCTGAGCACCGCAGCGACCCCGGAGCCCGTCGACGGGGGCGAGGAGACCGGTGACGAGATCACCGAGCTCCTCGCCCCCGCCGACGGCGTTCCCGACCTCATCACCGATCGGGACCGCCTCTCGGCGCTCGCCGACGACCTGGCCGCGGGCAGCGGTCCGGTCGCCGTCGACGCCGAGCGGGCCTCGGGCTTCCGGTACTCCGCGCGGGCCTACCTGGTGCAGCTGCGCCGGGAGGGTGCGGGCAGTGCCCTCGTCGACCCGATCGCCCTCGACGGCGATCTCTCCCTGCTCGGCGACGCCCTGCGCGGCGTCGAGTGGGTGCTCCACGCCGCGTCGCAGGACCTGCCGTGCCTCGCCGAGGTCGGCATGCGTCCCGACGCCCTCTTCGACACCGAACTGGCCGGCCGCCTCGCGGGCTACCCGAGGGTGGGCCTCGGTCCGCTCGCCGAGCGCCTGCTCGGCGTCCACCTGCGCAAGGGCTACGGCGCCGCGGACTGGTCGACCCGCCCGCTGCCCGACGACTGGCTGGTCTACGCCGCGCTCGACGTCGAGCTCCTCGTCGAGATGCGCGACCTGCTGGCCGCCGACCTCGAGCGGCAGGGCAAGGCCGAGTGGGCCCGCCAGGAGTTCGAGGCCGTCCGCCTCGCCGGTCCGCCGCCGCGGCGCGCGGAACCCTGGCGCCGCACCTCCGGGCTGCACAAGGTGCGCCGCCCGCGCCAGCTCGCGGTGGTCCGCGCGTTGTGGGAGTCCCGCGACGAGCTCGCCGAGTCCCGCGACGTCGCCCCGGGTCGTCTGCTGCCCGACGCCGCGATCGTCGACGCCGCGCTGCGCGAGCCCGCCGACAAGGACGCGCTGACCGAGATGCCGGTGTTCCGCGGCAGCCGGCAGCGACGGCTGGCCGACCGCTGGTGGCGCGCGGTCCGGACCGGACGCGGCCTGCCGGCCGAGGACCTGCCCGACCCCTCCCCCGCCGGGGACGGTCCCCCGCCGGTGAACCGGTGGGCCGACAAGGACCCCGACGCCGCGGCACGCCTCACGGCCGCCCGCGCCCACCTCGCCACGCTCGGCGAGCAGTGGGACACCCCGGTGGAGAACCTGCTGCAGCCCGACCTCGTCCGCCGCCTCTGCTGGACCCCTCCGGTCCCGGCCGACGCGGCGTCGGTCGAGGCGTTCCTGACGACGGGTGGTGCCCGGCCCTGGCAGCGGGAGCTCGCGCTGCCCGGGCTCGTCGCCGCGCTCGCCGAGACCGCCCCGCCCGCGGCGGCCACCCCCGCCGTCGGGAACGGGAACGGCGACGGGGACACGGCGGAGGACGCCGACGGCCCCCGTCGGTCGCCGCGTCGCCGACGACGCCGGAGCACCAGCAGCGGCGGTGCCACGGACACGGCCGGGACCGGGGACGGCGGGACGCCCGCTCAGGTCGGGACGGTCACGCCGGTGTTCAGCGACCCGGAGACCTGACCGGGCAGACCCACCCGCACCGCGAGCCCGCCGCCCTCGACGGGCTCCGCGGTGACGGTGCCGCCGTGCGCGCGGACGACGGCGCGCACGATCGACAGGCCGAGCCCGGAGCCGGGGCCGACCCGGTCGGCCCCGCGGCGGAACGGCTCGAACAGGGCGGGGACGCGGGCCGGGTCGAGCACCGGGCCGGACGAGGCGACGACCAGCTCGACCCGGTCCTCGGCGCTCCCGGTCCGCACCGTGATCCAGCCGCCGTCGACGTTGTGACGCACGGCGTTCTCCACGAGGTTGCCCACGACCCGCTCCAGCAGCGCCGCGTCGCCGACGACGACCGCCCCCGGGCCGACCGACCCGTCGTCCGGACCGATCTCCACGGACAACCGGCGGGCCTCGACCTCGGCGCGCACCGCGTCGAGCGCGCCGCGGGCGGCCAGGTCGAGGTCGACCGGCTCGTCGCCGTCGGAGGCCCGGCGCTCGGCGGCCTCGGTGCGGGCGAGCAGCAGCAACCCGTCGACGAGCCCCTCGGCGCGCTTGGTGGCGTCCCGCAGGACGCCCGCCATGCGGCGCAGCTCGTCGACGTCGGCGTCCGGGTCGGCCAGCGTCACGTCGATCTCGGTGCGCAGCACGGCCAGCGGGGTGCGCAGCTCGTGGCTGGCGTTGGCGACGAACCGGCGCTGGGCGTCGAACGCGGCCTGCAGCCGGTCGAGCATCTCGTCGAAGGTGTCGGCGAGCTCGGCGACCTCGTCACGCGGGCCCTCGAGGTCGATCCGGGCGTCGAGGGACTCGGCGGAGAGCCGGCGGGCGGTCGCGGTGACGTCGTGCACCGGCTGCAGCACGTGCCCGGTCAGCACCCAGGACACCAGCGCCGCGGCGAGCACCACGAACGCGAAGGCGACCGAGCCGACCTGCAGGACCTCGGATCGCGCGCTGTGCCCGAGCGCCGCGGCGATCTCCCCGGCCGGGACGGAGACGCCGTCGACCAGCACCGGGGTGCCCGGCGGGAGCGTGGGCAGGCTCGCGGCGACCTCGCCCACGAGCATCCAGCCGAGCCAGAGCAGCACGGCGCTCACCGCCGCCACCAGCCCGGTGGCGAGCAGCGTCAGGCGCACCCGCAGGCCGGGCCCGCGTCGACGGCGGGCCCGCGCGGGGCGCGACCCGGTCCGGTCCTCGCGGCGCAGCACGGTCGCAGAGCCTACGACCGGTCGGGCACCGGGGAGGTGAAGGTGGCCCGGTGGCACACACCCCCGGCACGCCATGGGCCCGGGTCGCGCCCCTCGTGGGGGTGCGGCCCGGGCCCGGGTGACGACGCGACTAGTTGATCGCGTGGATCGGGGACTTGCAGCTCTTGGCGATGGCCGCGCCGTTGCCCTCGTGCGCCTTCGAGGCGACGGGGACGCCCACGGCGTTGTCCTGCACGGGGACCTGGATGCCACCGACGTTGACCGGCACGTCGTTGTTGCAGACGTTGACCGGGGTGTTCGGGGCGAAGTCCGAGGAGTTGACGAGGCCCTTCTGCACCGTGTCGCCGCCGTGCTCGTGCGCCATGGCCATGCCGGCGGTGGAGACGAGGCCCGAGCTGATCAGGGCGGACGCGAGGACGGCCTTGCGCATCATCGACACGATGAGGTTCCTTTCGTGGGGAGCTGTTCGGCACTCACGTGGAGTCAGTGTCCGAATACGTGCAGTGAACGAGGCTCCGGATCCTCGGGACACGCTTTCCGACACCCCTTCCGTCGATCGGGTGATGGTGGACGGGAAAGGTGTTCCCCTGCGCCCGATCGGGCAGGTGCGGCATCCTCGGGTCCCATGACCGACACCGTGATCGTCGAGGTCGCCGTCAACGGCACCACGACGCGGGAGACGAACCCGCACGTCCCCCGTACCCCGGCGGAGATCGCCGCCGCGATGTCGGCGTGCCTGGGTCGCGGTGCCGCGATCGTCCACAACCACAACGACGAGCCGATGTTCACCGCCGACGCGGTGCACTCCCCCGACCCCTACGTGGCGGCCTGGACCCCGGTCGTCGCCGAGCACCCGGACGCCCTGCTCTACCCGACGATGGGTGCGGGGGCGCGCGGGATCCCGGTGGAACAGAAGTGGGCGCACGTCGAGGAGCTCGCCCGGCGCCGCCTCGGCGGGATGACGCTGGTGGACCCGGGCTCGGTGAACGTCGGGCTGCTCGGGTCCGGCGAGTGCGCCCCGGCGGCCGCCGCGGAGCCGTACCAGAACAGCATCGCCGACACCGAGTACATGTTCCGGCGCACCGCGGAACTCGGCGCCGCGCCGTCGATCTCGATCTTCGAGCCGGGCTTCCTGCGGACCACGTTGACCCTGCAGCGCCACGGCCGGGTGCCGGCGGGGGCGATGGTGAAGCTGTACTTCGGCGGCGACCTGCAGTTCGGCCTCCCGCCCACCGAGCGGGCTCTCGACGCCTACGTCGAGCTGCTCGACGGCTCGGGCCTGCCGTGGTCGGTCGCGGTGCTCGGCGGCGACGTCGTGGGCTGCGGGCTCGCCGCGCTCGCCCTGGAGCGCGGCGGCCACGTGCGGGTGGGTCTCGAGGACTACGCCGGCCCGCGGAAGCCCACGAACGTCGAGCTGCTCGACGAGCTGCTGGAGCTGCTCGCCGCCTCCGGACGCCGGGCGGCGACCTGCGCCGAGGCCCGCGCGACGCTGGGGATCGCGCCGGCCGGCTAGACCCCGGCGTGCGCGTCGCTGCGGACGCGGTAGCCCGAGCCGACCACGGTGTCGATGATCCCGGGCTCGCCGAGCTTCTTGCGCAGCGTCATGACCGTGACGCGCACCGTCGTGGTGAACGGGTCGGCGTTCTCGTCCCAGACGCGCTCGAGCAGTTCCTCGGAGGACACGACCGCCCCGCCGGCGGCCATGAGCACCTCGAGGACGCCGAACTCCTTGCGGGTGAGGTCGACGGCCGCGCCCTCGCGCACGACGGTGCGCTTGGCCGGGTCGAGCACGACGCCCGCGGCCTCGAGGATCGGCGGCGTGGCGGGCACGGCGCGGCGGCCGAGGGCCCGGATGCGGGCGACCAGCTCGGGGAAGTCGAAGGGCTTCGCCAGGTAGTCGTCGGCTCCGAGGGCGAGCCCGGCGACCTTGTCGCGCAGGGTGCCGCTCGCGGTCAGCATGATCACCCGGGTCACCCCGCCGGCGATCTCGGCACACAGGTCGTCCCCGGACCGCCCCGGCAGGTCGCGGTCGAGCACGACGACGTCGTACCGCGTCACCGAGGCCTTCTCCGAGCCGGTGTCGCCGTCGTAGGCGACGTCGACGGCCATGCCCTCACGCCGCAGCCCGCGCGCCAGCGCGTCGGCCAGGGCCTGCTCGTCCTCCACGATCAGAATGCGCACGTCATCCACCTTGCCACCGGGTGGCTGAACGGACGCTGAGAATCAGCTGGGTGGACGCTCTCGGTCCGGGCCCGGTCCGGGCCCGGGTACTCAGGAGGCGGACTTCTCGTCGCGGGTGAGCACGGCCCCGTCGTCCCCGCGGGCCGCCGCGACCCACTCGGTGACGCGCCGGGCGACGTCCTGGTCGGTGAGCCCCGCCGCCGCGAGCAGCGCCGCGCGGCTGTCGTGGACGAGGAACTCCTGCGCGAGCGCGATGCGCCGCACCGGCACGTCCACCTCCGCCTCGGAGAGCGCGTCGGCGAGGGCCGACCCGAAGCCGCCGTGCCGGCCGCCGTCCTCGACGGTGACGACGAGGCGGTGCGACGCGGCGAGGTCGAGCAGCGCGGGCGGCACCGGCTGGAGCCAGCGCGGGTCCACGACGGTGACGCCGATGCCCTGCGCGGTGAGCCGGTCGGCCGCCTCCACGCCGAGCTGGCCGAACGCGCCGACGCACACCAGCAGGACGTCGGGGACCTGCGGCGGCTCGTCGTCGTCCCGCTCGAGCCGCTCGATCGCGGTCGGGCGCGGGGCGGCGCGCGAGAGACGACCGGGCTCGGCGAGCACGTCGACGGCCCCCGGCCCGGAGGCGGGACCCAGCCGGCGCAGAGCGGGGACCTCGCCGGGCACCGCGCCCTTCGACCAGCGCAGGGCGGTGGGTCCGTCGTCGACGGCGACAGCCTCGCGCAGCTCCTCGCGGAGGGTCACCGCGTCGCGTGGGGAGGCCACCCGCAGGCCCGGCACGATCCCCATCACCGAGAGGTCCCACATGCCGTTGTGCGAGGCGCCGTCGTCGCCGGTGACCCCGGCCCGGTCGAGGACGACCGTGACCGGCTCCCGGTGCAGGGCGACGTCCATGAGCAGCTGGTCGAACGCACGGTTGAGGAAGGTCGAGTAGATCGCGACGACCGGGTGCAGGCCACCGTGCGCGAGCCCCGCGGCCGAGGTGAGGGCGTGCTGCTCGGCGATCCCGACGTCGAAGAGCCGCTCGGGGTAGACCTCGCCGAACGCCGCCAGGCCGGTCGGGCCGGGCATGGCCGCGGTGATGGCGACGACGTCGGAGCGCTCGCGGCCGAGCTCCAGCATCGTGTCGGTGAACTCCGCGGTCCAGCTGCGGGGCTTGGGTCCCACCGGCAGCCCGGTCTCGGGGTCGATGACGCCGACGGCGTGCATCTGCTCGGCGAGGTCCTGCTCGGCGGACGCGAAGCCGCGGCCCTTGCCGGTGACCGCGTGCACGATCACCGGGCCGCCGAAGGCCCGCGCGGCGCGCAGCGCCGTCTCGAGCGCCTCGGTGTCGTGCCCGTCGACGGGCCCGAAGTACTTCAGCCCGAGGTCGGAGAACAGTGCCTGCGGGGTGAAGGCGTCCTTCACCCCGGCCTTGGCCGCGTGCATCGCCGAATAGAGGGTGTTCCCGACGACGGGGATCTTCTGCAGCGCCTTGCGGCCCTGCTCGAGGACGTCCTCGTAGCGGGGGGCGAGCCGCAGCGTGGAGAGGCGCTCGGAGAGCCCCCCGATGGTCGGCGCGTAGGACCGCCCGTTGTCGTTGACCACGACGACGACGGGGCGGTCCGACCCGGCGATGTTGTTGAGCGCCTCCCAGCACATCCCGCCGGTCAGCGCGCCGTCGCCGACCACGGCGACGACGGAGCGGTCCCGGCCGAGCAGCTGGTCGGCCTTCGCGAGCCCGTCGGCCCAGGAGAGCGCGGTGGAGGCGTGCGAGTTCTCCACCAGGTCGTGCTCGGACTCCGCCCGGCTCGGGTAGCCCGAGAGGCCCCCGCCCTGGCGGAGGCCGCCGAACTCCCCGGCGCGGCCGGTCACGATCTTGTGGACGTAGCTCTGGTGTCCGGTGTCGAACAGCAGCGCGTCCCGCGGGGAGTCGAAGACCCGGTGCAGCGCGAGGGTGAGCTCGACGACCCCGAGGTTGGGGCCGAGGTGGCCACCCGTCCGGCACACCGCGTCGATCAGGAAGCCCCGGATCTCCGCCGCGAGAGCGTCGACCTCGCCGGCGTCCAGGGACCGCAGGTCGGCCGGGGTCCGTACGCGCTGGAGCAGACTCACATCAGGCAGTCTACGGAGCCCGCGACGGCTCGCAGGGCCGTTCAGGTGGTGCGGGGGCGCCGCGCGACGTAGACCACGGCCGGCGGTGCGTTCAACCACACGGTGCGGCTGACCACGACCTCCTCGAAGGTCGCCTCGAGGTTGCGCTGCACCTGCTTGGCGGTCGGGAAGAACCGGATCCAGGCGTGCGCGAGCTGCGTCACGGCCCCACCGGGCGCCGCCATGCGGGCCAGCAGCGGGAAGATCGACCGGTCCTTCGGTGCGGTCGCGAGCCACGGCAGGCCCGAGACGGACAGGTCCGCGCGCACCCCCTCGGCCAGCAGCTTCTCCACCGCGGTGTGGGCGTCGGTGCACATCACCTCGACCTCGGGGTGGCGCTTCGCCAGCACCTCCGCCATGTCCTCGTCCATCTCGACGGCGATGTGCCGGCCACGGCCCTGCAGCCGCTTCTGGATCTCGTCGGTGACCGAGCCGGTGCCGGCCCCGAGGTCCAGCACCACGGGGTCGCCGGTGGCCGGCAGCGGGGCGATCGCCTGGCGGCACAGCGGCGGGAAGCTCGGGAACAGCGCGGCGACGTGCAACGGGTCACGCAGGAAGGCGGTCGAGAAGTGCCTGATCTCGGTCACGGGGCCTCTTCAGCAGGGGACACGGTGGGAGCCAGAGTGTGGCCCGCCGCCACGACGGCCGCGAGCAGGGCGCGTGCGACCTCGCCCACCATCGCGTCGTCGGGCGAGAAGCCGGGGTGGTGCAGGCCGGGGGCGCTGCCGGGCTCGGCGTCGGGGTCGGCCGTGCCCACGAACAGCATCGTCGAGGGGATGTCCGCCGCCGAGTAGTGCGAGAAGTCGTCCGCCCCGCAGGAGCGGAACCCGGTGTCGAGGCGCAGGCCGGTCGGGGCCGCGCGCTCCTCGCCGCGCCGGCCGCCCAGCGTCGCGGCGATGGCCGCGGTCAGGCGCCCGTGGTTCACGACGGCGGGCTCGTTCGGCACCACGGCCACCTCGCCCGTGCAGCCGTGGGCGGCCGCGGTGTGCTCCACGACCTGCGTGACGGCCGCGAGGATCGCGTCCCGGTCGGCGTCGAGGGCGCGCACGGTGCCGCGCGCGGTGGCCGCGCCGGGCACGACGTTCGGGGCGGACCCAGCGGTGATCTGCCCGATCGTCACCACGCCCGCCTCGAGCGGGTTCACCCGCCGGGCCACGATCTGCTGCAGGGCGACGACGACCGCGGCGACGGCGAGGACCGGGTCCCGGGTGCGGTGCGGGTATCCGCCGTGCCCCGCGCGCCCGGTGACCGTGATCTCGATCTCGTCGGCCGAGGCGTTCACCGGACCGGGCCGGGCGGACACGACCCCGCGCGGCAGCTCGGGCTGGACGTGCACGCCGAGCATCGCGGCGGGCGCGTGCGCGCGGAACGCGGGCTCGACCACGACGTCGGCGGCCCCGCTCGGCGCCGCCTCCTCCCGCGGCTGGAACACCGCGAGCAGCGGGGCGGCGAGCAGATCGGGACCGGCCGCCTCGACCGCCCGCACGACGGCGACGAGGGCGGCGGTGTGCACGTCGTGGCCGCACACGTGCGCGGCGCCGTCGCGGCGCGAGGCGAACTCCAGCCCGGTGTCCTCCCGGACGGGCAGGGCGTCGAGCTCGCCCCGCACGGCGACGGCGGGGCCCGTCCCCCCGAGCCGCAGCATGCCGCCGGTCCCGGCGACGGGTTCGAGGTCGTGGCCCAGCGCGGCCGCCACCGCGTCGCGCGAGTCGGCCTCGTCACCGGAGACCCGCGGCTCGCGGTGCAGCGCGTGGCGCAGCGCGACCGCGCCCGGGAGCTCCGTCTCGAGGGCCTCGACCAGGGCGGCCGGGACCGGCACCGGGCGCGCAGCCCGCACCGGCCCGGCGTCGGGAACCTGCAGATCCCCGGAGATCGGCACCTCCACCGTCACGCGGGCATCCGCGGGTAGACCCGGAGGGCGTTGTCGCGAGCGATCATGGTGGCCACCCGTTCGGCGTCGGCGGGAGAGATCTCGTCGGTCGAGCACGCGTGCTCGAGCAGCCCGCCCAGGGCCGCCCGGAAGCGCAGCGCGGCGAGCAGGTGCAGCTCCGGCAGCCCGTAGGCGTCCGAGGCGTAGAGCACCTTGCCGAAGGGTGCCAGCTCCAGCACCTCGGCGATCACCTCGGGGGCCCGGGACCCGACGTAGGGCACGGCGAGGCTCACGTCGGCGTGGACGCAGGAGAACACCTGGGCCATCCACGCGGCCTGGCGGTGGTACGGGTAGGTGTGCAGCAGCATCAGCGGCACCCCGAGCGGTTCGACGAGGCGGGCGAGGCCCACGAGCAGGGCGGGGTCGGCGCGGTGCAGGTCCTCGTCGGGGTCGCCGAACCCGCTGTGCAGCTGCAGCGGCAGGCCGGTGTCGAGCCCGGCCCAGAGGCCGTGGCGCAGCAGCACCGGGTCGCGCAGCGGCTCGCGGTCGCGGGCGCGCCGGGGCAGCCACGCGGACGCGGCGGCCGCCACCTCCGCGGGCTCGGGGCGGTGCGGGTCGACGTCGAGACCCGCCCGGTAGGCCAGCACGGTCTTGCAGGCGACCGGGAGCGGACGGCGGGCGGCGTCGGTGCGGCGCGCGACCTCGTCGGCGACCGCCGTCCCGAAGCCGCCGGCGTCCACCCCGGCGTCCGCGACCTCCTCGGCCACCGCCTCGAGCCGCACCACCTCGCCGACCGGCGCCCCCGCCACCGCGGACAGCGCGTCGAGATCGAGCAGGCCGCCCGCGTCGAACCCGTGGTCGACGAGCAGGGCCCCGGAGCCGGCGGCGCGCAGCATCGCCCGGGACACGGCCTCGGCCCCGAGCTCCGCCCGCCGCGCGACGTAGTCGGCCGCCGGGGCGTGCGGGGGCAGGCCGAGCACCGGCGAGCACCAGCGGCGCACCGAGAAACCGAGCCGCGAGTCGAACGCCGAGAGCCCCGGCGCCGGCCCGGTCCCCTCGGTGAGCAGGGCCTCGAACGCCGGCCGGTCGAGATCGCCGGCCACCACCGAGTGGCAGTGGTGGTCGACCAGCGGGACGCCGTCGAGGAAGCTGACCGGCCCCGCCGGCACCAGCCCGAGCGAGACCAGGCTGCCTCCGTCGGCGCACACGGGTCAGGTCCGATTCGACGGGTCGAGCTCCGCTGCGCTCCGTCTCCGTACGAGGGTCGCCACGCACTCCACGTGGTGGGTCATCGGGAAGGCGTCGAACACCCGCAGGCGCTCGAGGGTGTAGCCGGCCTCCGCCAGCGCGGCGACGTCGCGGGCCAGGGCGGCCGGGTCGCACGCGACGTGCACGATCCGGCGGGCGCCGACGGCCCCGATCCGGCCGGCGAGCTCGCGGCCCAGGCCCTTGCGGGGCGGGTCGGCCACGATGACGTCGGGCGGGGTGGTGCGAGCCAGGGAGTCCAGCACCTTCTCCACGCGCCCGCGGACGACGCGGGCCGCCGGGAGGTCGGCGAGGTTCTCCCCCGCCGCGGCGGTCGCGTCCGGGTCGGACTCGACGATCGAGACGTCGCCCGCCCGGTCGGCGAGCGCCGCGGCGATCAGCCCGGCGCCGCCGTAGAGGTCCCAGACGACGTCGTCGGCGCCGAGCTCGCCGACGCCCTCGACCGCGGCCGAGACGACCGCGTCCGCGGCGCCGGGGTGGACCTGCCAGAACGCGGGCGCGGGCAGCGCCCAGTCCCGGCCGGCGGCGTGCTCGTGGGCCGTCCCCGACCCGATCTCGAGCCGCCGCGTCCCCTCGAGGAGCTCGGTCGCGTGCGTCTCACCGGCCGCGTCGGCGACGATCTCGATCTCCGCCGTGGGCGTCCACGTCCGCGCGACGACGGGGTCGAGGGCGCCGCGGACCGCGATCGGGCAGTCGCCGACCGGCAGCACCTCGTGGCTGCGGTGCGCCCGCAGGCCGGGGCGGCCGTCGTCGGTCACCGCCATGCGCATCCGGGTCCGCCAGCCGAGCGGGCCGCCGGGCAGGGCCTCGCAGACCACGTCGCGCTCGATCCCGGCGAGGCGGGAGAGCTGCTCGGCGACCACCGCCGCCTTGAGGTCGCGCTGGGTGTCGTGGTCGGCGTGCTGCCAGTCGCAGCCGCCGCACCCGCCGGGTCCGGCCCACGGGCAGGCCGGGGTGACCCGGCCCGGGGCCGCGTCGAGCACCGTCACCGCGTCGGCCCGGCAGAACGACCCGCCGTGGTCCTCGGTGACGACCGCGTGCACCCGCTCCCCGGGCAGCGCGTGCCGGACGAACACGACCCGTCCCTCGTGACGGGCCACGCAGTGCCCGCCGTGGGCCACCGCCCCCACCTCGAGGTCGAGCATCCGGTCGGTCCAGTCGGGCCGCTCCGGCGCACCCGTCGTCGGGATGGAGGCGCTCATCGGGCGTCCGCCCGCTCGGACCCGGTGGCCGGCTCCGACGTCGAGCCCGGCTTGACGCCGTTGGTGGGAGGGGCCCCGTACCCGCGGCGGGCGCTGCCCGGCGCGCCCTGCGGACGCGGGGTGGCGAGCCGACGGGACGACTCGAGCTGCCAGGGCACGGACACGACCATGACACCCTTCTGGAACAGCAGCCGTCCCTTGAGGCGCAGCGCACTCTGGTTGTGCAGCAGCTGCTCCCACCAGTGCCCGAGGACGTACTCGGGGATGAACACGGTGACCACGTCGCGTGGGTTGTCGGTCCGGATGCGCTTGACGTACTGCAGGATCGGCCGGGTGATCTCGCGGTAGGGCGACTCGAGGACCTTGAGCGGCACCGGCAGCTGCCGCCGCTCCCAGTCCGAGGTGACCCGGCGGGTGTCGGCGTCGTCGACGTTGACCGTGACGGCCTCGAGCACGTCGGGGCGGGTGGCCCGGGCGTAGGCGACCGCCCGCAGCGTCGGCCGGTGCACCGTGGAGACCAGCACGATCGCGTGGTTGCGGCTGGGCAGCACGGCGTCGATGACGTCGGGGGCGGCGATCTCCTCGGCGACCCGGTCGTAGTGCCGGCGGATGGAGAGCATCAGCAGGAAGGCGAGCCCGCCCGCGACGATCGCGATCCACGCGCCGACCAGGAATTTCGTGATGAGCACGACGACGAGCACGACCCCGGTCATGGCCGCGCCGAAGCCCGAGACCAGGCGGGAACGCCGCAGCCCGGAGCGGGCCTCGTCGTCGGTCTCGGTGCCCAGCAGCCGGTTCCAGTGCCGCACCATGCCGAGCTGGGAGAGCGTGAAGGAGACGAACACACCCACGGTGTAGAGCGGGATGAGGGCCGTGACCTCGGCGGAGAACCCGACGACCAGCACGATCGCGAAGAACGCGAGGAACAGGATGCCGTTGGAGAAGGCGAGCCGGTCGCCACGGGTGTGCAGCTGCCGCGGCAGGTAGCGGTCCTGCGCGAGGATCGAGCCGAGCACCGGGAAGCCGTTGAACGCCGTGTTCGCGGCCAGCACGAGGATCAGGGCGGTGAAGATCGTGACCGCCCAGAAGCCGGGCGGGAACCCGGAGAAGATGGTCTCCGCGAGCTGCGCGATCAGCGTCTCCTGCTTGTAGCCGGGAGGGGCGCCGACGAGCTGGGTGGCCGGGTCCTCGGCCATCTTCACGCCGGTGGCGCGCGCGAGGGCGAGCATCCCCGCGAACATCACGACCGCGATGAGCCCCAGCATGGCCAGGGTGGTCGCCGCGTTGCGCGACTTCGGCTTGCGGAAGGCCGGCACGCCGTTGGAGATCGCCTCGACGCCGGTCAGCGCCGCGCAGCCCTGGGTGAACGAGCGCAGCACGATGAACATCAGGGCGAGGCTGGAGAGCTGGTGGTCGGCCTCGCTGCGGACGTCGAGCCCCGCGCTGGGGGCCACCATGTCCTGGCCCAGCAGCAGCCGGACGACGCCGACGACGATCATCCCGCCCAGGCAGACGATGAAGCAGTAGACCGGGATCGCGAACGCCGCCCCGGACTCCCGCAGGCCGCGCAGGTTGACCGCCGTCAGCACGACGATCGCGAGGACGCTGAAGAGCACCTTGTGCTCGCCGACGAACGGGATGAGGGCGCCGAGGTTGTCCGCGGCCGAGGACACCGAGACCGCGACGGTCAGCGTGTAGTCGACCAGCAGGGCGGACGCGACGGTGAGGCCCGCGTGCCGCCCGAGGTTCGTCGTCGCGATCTCGTAGTCGCCGCCGCCCGAGGGGTAGGCGTGGACGTTCTGGCGGTAGCTGACCACCACCGTCGTCAGGACGACGATGACCGCGAAACCGATCCACGGGGAGAAGACGTAGGCCCCGAGCCCGGCCAGCGAGAGGGTGATCAGCACCTCCTGCGGCGCGTAGGCCACGGAGGAGAGGGCGTCGGACGCGAACACCGGCAGCGCGATGCGTTTGCGCAGCAGCGTGTCCGAGAGCTCGTCGCTGCGGAACGGCAGTCCGAGCACGAGGCGTTTCGCCGCGGTAGCGAGCCTGGGCACCCACAGAGCGTAGGCCGAGCGGGTGGCGCGGTGGGATCGGGCGGTGCACCGGATACCGTGCGCGCGTCAGGAGCGGGTACCGGGACCGGAGGTCGCGTGCACATCGTCGTCATGGGCTGCGGCCGCGTGGGGTCCGCGCTGGCCCTGTCGCTGGAGCGCCTCGGCCACGAGGTCTCCGTCGTCGACCGGGACCCGCAGGCCTTCCGCCGGCTCGGCAGCGACTTCCACGGCCAGGAGATCGTCGGCGTGGGCTTCGACCGCGAGGTGCTGACGGCGGCGGGCATCCACCGCGCGGAGGCGTTCGCCGCGGTCTCCTCCGGGGACAACTCCAACATCATCTCCGCGCGCGTCGCACGCGAGACCTTCGGCGTCGAGACCGTCGTCGCCCGCATCTACGACGCCAAGCGCGCCGCGGTCTACGAGCGGCTCGGCATCCCGACCGTGGCCACCGTCCCCTGGACCACCGACCGCTTCCTGCGGATGCTGCTGCCCGACGGCGTGGCCACCGCGTGGCGGGACCCGTCCGGCACGGTCGCGATCATGCAGCTGCCCTTCCACGAGGACTGGTCGGGGCGCCCGGTCACCGAGCTCGAGGAGGCGACCGGCAGCCGGGTCGCGTTCATCGTGCGCTTCGGCACCGGGGTGCTGACGAAGCCCGGCACCATCATCCAGGCCGACGACGTGGTGTACGCGGCGGCCGTCAGCGGCACGGTGGCCTCGGTCACCCAGGCGGCCCAGACGGCGCCTGCGGAGCGGGGGTAGTGGCCATGCGCGTGACCATCGCCGGGGCGGGCGCGGTGGGGAAGTCGATCGCCTCCGAGCTCATCGAGAACGGCCACGAGGTGATGCTCATCGAACGTGACCTCGCCGAGGTCGCGCCGGAGGCGGTGCCGCAGGCCGAGTGGGTGCACGCCGACGCCTGCGAGGTCGCCTCGCTCGAGGACGCCTCGGTGCAGAACTGCGACGTGGTGATCGCGGCGACCGGGGACGACAAGGTCAACCTCGTCGTCTCGCTGCTCGCGAAGACCGAGTTCGCCGTGCGCCGCGTGGTCGCCCGGGTGAACAACCCGCGCAACGAGTGGCTGTTCACCGAGTCCTGGGGCGTCGACGTCGCCGTGTCCACCCCGCGCATGCTCGCCGCGATGGTCGAGGAGGCGGTGTCGGTCGGCGACCTGGTCCGCCTGCTCACCCTGCGGCAGGGCAAGGCGAACCTCGTCGAGGTCACGCTGGCCGAGAACACCGCGTTGGCGGGACGGCCGGTGCGGGACGTGCCGCTGCCCGCGGACGCGGCGCTCGTCGCGATCCTGCGGGGCGGCCGCGTGATCGTCCCGCAGTCCGACGACCCGCTCGAGCCCGGCGACGAGATGATGTTCGTCGCCGGCGAGGGCGTCGAGGACGAGATCCACCGGGTGCTCACCTCGGGCGACCCGGGTGGGCGGGAGCTGATCTGAGGCGCCCTGGCCGTGGCAGCGAAGCGTCGTTGCTGTCGTCCGGTGGCAGGAAGGTCACATCGTCGATGGTCACGTTGCCGGGCGGCCGGAGCGTCGGGGCGCGGTCCCTGCGGGTGCCGCCCCCGGAGCCGCCGGCCTTCGGCCTCTACCTCGGGTCGGCCCGCGCGGCCCGTCGTCGGGACGCGGGCATGACCTGGCCGCGGCGCTGGCTCGTCTGGCCGGACTTCCGCACGCCGCGCCATCCCGACGAGGCGCGGGCCGCGATCGCGGCGCTGTACGAGCGGGCCGCCACCGAGGCCGTCGAGGTCGCCTGCGGCGGCGGGATCGGGCGGACGGGCACCGTCCTCGCGTGCGTCGCGACGCTGGACGGGCTGGGCCCGGACGAGGCCGTGGCCTGGGTCCGGGCGCACCACCACCGGCGTGCGGTGGAGACGCCGGGCCAGCGACGGTGGGTGCGGTGGTTCGCGGACGGGTTCGCCGACGGGTTCGCGGAACGGCCCCGGTAGCTGGCAGGGTGCGCGCCATGGACCCGCGGGAGCTGTACCGCCGCTGGATCGACGAGCTGTGGAACGGGTCGGTCGAGGTGGCCGGGGAGCTCGTGGCGCCGGACTTCGTCGGCCACTGGCCCGACCGCGACGTCCACGGCCCGGCCGAGCTCGCCGCGATCATCGACGAGACGCACGGGATGCTCGACGTGCTGACCTTCGTGGTCGAGGTCGGGCCGCTCGTCGACGGCGACCTGCTGGCGGGCCGCTGGCGCGGTCGCGGCGCGCAGGACGGCAACCCGGTCACGTTCGTCGGCAACGACCTGCTGCGGGTCGCCGACGGGCGCGTCGTCGAGTACTGGGTGGCGTCCCTGCCGCTGCCGTAGCCGGCCGGGGCCGAGGCGAGCGCATGATCGTTCGGCACGCCAGACTGCCCGCGTGCCCGAGCGACGCGTGAGAGGGAGCGCAGCGGAGCCCGATCGTCGACGCCGCTGGTCCCTGCACCCGCTCGGGCTGACGCTCGGGGTCGGGCTCGCGACGCTCGCCTGCACGCCGACGCTGATCCCGCGCACCGGGTTCTTCCAGGGCCTCGTCAGCGGCGTCATGCTCGCGGCGGGCTACCTGCTCGGCGTCGTGCTCGCCCGGCTCGGCCGCCGGCGGTGGTCCCGCCCCTCCCCCACGGCCCGTGCGGTCGGGTGGGTGCTGCTCGCGATGCTGCTCGTGCCCGTCGTCGTGCTGGCGCTGCGGTACGGCTACCGGGAGCAGGTCGCGCAGGCGGCGTTGCTCGGGGTCCGGCCGCCGACGGTCGCCGCCTGGCTGCTCGCGGTACCGGTCGCGGTGGCCGTGCTCGCGGTGCTGGTGGCGATCGTGCGGGGTGTCCGGGCGCTGCCCCGGTGGCCACGGCGGGTCGTGGTGGGGCTCGGCGTCGTGGTGCTCGCGCTGGCGCTGGTGTCGATCGCCGGCATCCCGGGTGTGAACCCGGCCCGCGCGGCGCTCGACCCGGCCTTCGCGGCCCAGGACGCGGGGGTGTTCGGCGGCGCCACGCAGCCCACCTCCCCGCTGCGCTCCGGGTCGCCCGCCTCGGCGCTGAGCTGGGAGTCGTTGGGGCGCGGCGGGCGCACGTTCGTCTCGTCCGGCCCTCCTGCGGCGGCGCTCGCGGCCGCCTCCGGGCGACCCGCCGTCGAGCCGATCCGGGTGTACGTCGGGCTCGGGAGCTCCTCCGACGCGGGTGAACGGGCCCGGCTCGCCGTCGACGAGCTGCGCCGGACCGGCGCGTTCGACCGGCCCGTGATCGCCGTCCTGACGACGACGGGCACCGGCTTCGTCGACGCCGAGGCCGTCGACGCCCTGGAGCTCGCCTGGGGCGGGGACACCGCCGTCGTCACCAGCCAGTACTCCCTCATGCCGAGCGCCCTGTCGCTGCTGCTCGACGGCGACCGGGTGGCCGCCGCGGGCACGACGATGTACGACGCCGTGCGGTCCGCGGTCGACACGCTCCCGCCCGGCCGGCCGCGGCCGCGGGTGGTCGTGTTCGGCGAGTCCCTGGGCGCGCTGGGCTCGCAGGCGGCGTTCGCCTCGGTCGACCAGGTCCGCGACGGCGCCCTGTGGAACGGCCCGCCGAACTCCTCGCCGCTGTGGCGCTCCCTCGTCGCGGGCCGGGACCCCGGCACCCGGGAGGTCCGACCCGTCGTCGGGAACGGGGAGCGGGTGCGGTTCGGCGGGGGCTCCGCCACCCCCGTCCTGACGACGAGCCCTCCCGCCCCCTGGCCCGCGCCGCGCACGGTCTACCTGCAGCACCCGAGCGACCCGGTGGTGTGGTGGTCCCCACGGCTGCTGTTCCAACGGCCGGACTGGCTCGCCGAACCGCACGGTGACGACGTGCTGCCGAGCGTGCGCTGGTACCCGCTCGTGACGTTCTGGCAGGTCACGATGGACATGATCCGCGCGCAGGAGGTGCCGTTCGGGCACGGCCACAACTACGGGCCGGAGTCCCTGGACGCGTGGATGGACGTCGTCCCGCCGCCGGGCTGGACCCCGGCCGACACCGCCCGCGTGCACGCCGTGCAGGAGGCGGGCGGGCTCCCGACGCCGGGGGCCTAGCCCTTCCGCCCGACCAGCGCGGGGGCGCCGACCACCCGCTCGCCGGTCGGCTCCGGCCGATGCACGACGTCCACCCTGGCGGGCTCCTCAGATGTGCGGCCAGGTCCGGAGGACGGCGGGATCGCCGCCGACGTGCAGGGAGAGCGGGTCGCGCCGGTGCCAGAGGGCCAGGACGACGTCCGACGCGGTCCCGCGGACGACGGTCTCCGCACCGGGACGCGGGAGGTCGTGCCGCAGCGTCTCGTCGAGGTCGGTGAGCTCCAGGACCATCGTCCCGTCCTTCGGCGGGATGCGTCCGTAGGTGACGGCGGTCGCGACGAACGCCTCGAAGAACTCCTCGATGCCGTCGCGGGCGAGGTCGGCGGGGACCGGGGCGGGCTCATCCTCGGCGGTGGTCGCGGCGTCCCAGCGGTGGATCGCGAACTCGTGGGCCGCCCGCCGGTACCAGTAGGCGGCGTCGTCCGGGCGGACGCTCCAGTTCACGACGGGCGTGGCGGGGTCGGTCGTGGCGAGGAGCTGCAGGAGGGCGGCCAGGTCGTCGTCCCAGGAGGTCAGGGCCTCGTCGCGCCGGACGTCGAGGGCGGGCTCGCGCGCGTCGCGGCCGCCGGCGAACAACTCGGCCAGGGTGCGGCAGAACCCGGACGCGTGGGCGAGCAGCTCGGCCCCCGTCCAGTCCGGGCAGCTGCGGACGACCGCCTCGGGCCGCTCCCGACAGAGCCGGCCCAGCTCGCGCCCGTCGGCCTCGACCGCCTCGGTCCACCGCTGCGTATCCACGGGGAGAGTGTGCCCGGTCGTGGGGCCGGGTTGCTCCGATCGTCAGGACGGAGGATGGCGAACGCTGATCGAACATGCGTTCGAACAGCGGATGTTCCCGCAGGTCAGCGGACCCTAGACTGATCGACATGAGCATCAGCGCCGCCGACCAGGCGGTGATCGACCGGGCCCGCCAGGCCATGACGGCCGCCCGCCTCGCCGAGCACGCCCTGCTCACCGCGATCGGCGAAGTGGCTGAGACCGCCGCCTGGACCGCCACGGGACACCGCGACCTCGGCCGCTTCCTCGAAGAACTCTGGCGCCTCGACCACGCCCACGCCGCCCACCTGCTCCGCCACGCCGAACAGACCCTGCCCATGGTCGCGCTCTCCGGCCAGGACCTCCCCCCACGGCTCCCAGCGTCCGCCCGCGCCGCCGCCGACGGCGCCATCGGCGAGGAACACCTCCGCGTCCTGGTACGGACCATGGACCGCATCCGCGCGATCGCCGACATCGAACCCGAACAGGTCACCGCCGCCGAGGACCTCCTCGCGCAGACCGCCCGACAGCTCTCCCCGCGCGGCCTCGAACGCGTCGCCGCCCGCCTGCTCGCCACCCTCGACCCCGACGGCGCCGCCCCCGGCGAACCCGACGAACCCGACGACGAATGGCTGCTCGTCCACCGCCGCGACGGCACCCTCGCCTTCACCGGCCACATCCACAGCGCCGCCGACGTCGAACTGCTCCTCGAAACCCTCGACGCCCTCTCTGGACCCGCCGGCCCCGACGACACCCGCCCCCTCGGCGCCCGCCGCGCCGAAGCCCTGCTCGACCTCTGCGCCGCCGCCCACACCCCCACCGGACTCATCGACCCCCACCACCCCGAACCCCGGGCCGAGGCGACCGGCGAGAGCGGAGGATCCGACGAGGACACCGACGAGGACACCGACCCGGACACCGACCTGGACACCGACCTGGACACCGACCCGTGGCCGACCGGCCCCGCGGACTTCCGCGACCCCGACGGCGAGGACTCCGACCTCGACCGCCGCCACGGCCGACTCCACCTCGTCCCCGACGACCCCGACGACACCGACGACACCGACGACACCGACGACACCGACGAGCCCGACCTCATGGGCGACGAGCCCCACCCCATGGGCGGCGAGCCGCGCGCGGCACCGCCCGTGACCCCGCCGCCCGCACCCTCCCGACCCGGCGCCCACCGAGCCGCGCGGCTACCCATCCCCGCCCGCGCCCAGATCGCGGTCACCATCCCCCTGGACTGGTTGCGCGACCAGGTCGGCCACGCCGAATTCGACACCGGACGGGCGCTGGACCCCGCCACCGCGCGGCGCCTCGCCTGCGACGCCCAAATCCTCCCCGTCGTCCTGGGCACCCGCAGCGAACCCCTCGAACTCGGCCGCGCCACCTACGCCGTCACCGAAGCCCTCCGCCGCCTGCTGACCCTGCGCGACCGCGGCTGCGCCCACCCCGGCTGCACCCGCCGACCCCGCCGCTGCCACGCCCACCACATCCGGCACTGGATCGACGGCGGCCCCACCGACCCCGACAACCTCGTCCTGCTCTGCCGCTACCACCACCACCTCATCCACCACGGCGGCTGGGACATCCACATGATCAACGGCCGCCCCTGGTTCCTCCCCCCACCCTGGACCGACCCCCAACGACAACCCATCCCCGGCAACGGCAACCCACCCGGCACCGTCGCCGCGTGATCCACGCCCGGATGGTCCACCTCGAGGTGGAGGAGTTAGGTTAGGCGAGCCTCAGTCGCCTGCCCGAAAGGTCCGTGGTGCGTAGATCGCTCGTCGCCGTCGTCGCCGTGCTCGTCGCCCTCCTCGCCGGCTGTTCCGGCGGGGAGCAGCCGGCCGGCGCCCCTGGCGCTCCGGCCGGGGACGGGACCTTCCCCGTCACCGTGCCGACCGCCTTCGGCGACGTGACCGTCCCGCAGGCACCGCAGCGGGTGGTCGCCCTCGGCTGGAGCGACGCCGAGACCGCCCTGGCGCTCGGCGTCCAGCCTGTCGGCGCGTCGGACTGGCTCGCCGTCGGCGGCGACGGCCTCGGCCCGTGGGTGACCCAGCGCTACACGACGCCGCCGCAGAAGCTCGGCACGCTGGAGGTCGACCTCGAGCAGGTCGCCGCCCTGCAGCCCGACCTCATCCTCGACACCCGCGCGTCGGGCACCCGGGAGCGGCACGACCAGCTCGCCCAGCTCGGGGTTCCCGTCGTCGGGATCCCGGCCGGCGGCGAGAACTACCTGACGCCGTGGCGCGACCAGCTCCGGATGGTCGGCGCGGCGCTCGGGAAGTCCCAGGAGGCCGCCCGCCTGCAGTCCGAGCTGGAGAACCGCTTCGCGCAGGCCCGGCAGCAGAATCCGGCCCTGAACGGCGCGACCGTCGTCTCCGGCGCCAAGAACACGCTCGGCGAGTACGCGGCGTACGTCGGCCGGACCGGCCGTGTCGAGTTCCTGCGGGAGCTCGGGCTCGTGAACTCCCCGGCGGTCGAGGCCGTCCCGACGGAGAACTTCTCGGTGCCCGTCAGCCGCGAGCGGATGAACCTGCTCGACGCCCGCGTGACGATCATGCAGGCGATCAGCGGCAACGCCGCCGACATCACGGGCGACCCGCTCTGGGGCACCGTGCCGTCCGTCGCCGCGGGCCGCGGGATCGTGCTCGACGACCAGGCACTGTCGAACGCGTTCGCCAGCTCCTCGGTGCCGGGCCAGCTCTACGCCCTGGACCGCATGGTCGCGCCGATCGCCGCGGCGGTCGCCAAGCCGTGAACCGAGCCGTGAGGACCCAGCCGTGAGGACCGAGCCGTGAAGACCCGGCCGTGACCGCCGTCGCCACCGTGCCCGAGCCGCCCCGCACCCGGCGCGGCGCGGGCACGGCGACGACGCTGCTCACGGCGGCCGCCCTGCTCGTCGCCGTCGTCGCGAGCCTCGCCGTCGGGCCCCGGGCCCTGCCGCCGTCGGTGGTGCTCGACGCGCTCACCGCGTTCGACCCGACGAACGCCGACCACCTGGTCGTCACCGAGGTCCGCCTCCCCCGCACCCTGATCGGGCTGCTCGCCGGGCTGGCCCTCGGTCCGGCCGGGGTCCTCGCGCAGGGGCTCACCCGCAATCCGATCGCCGAGCCCGGCATCCTCGGGCTCAACACCGGCGCCGCACTGGCCGTGGTGCTCGCGATCGGGGTGCTCGGCATCCGCTCGCTCACCGCCTACGTCTGGTTCGGCTTCCTGGGCGCCGGGCTCGCGGCGGTGGTCGTCGCCGGGGTCGCCGGGATCGGCGGGCGGTCGGCCAGCTCCCCCGCCACCCTCGCGCTCGCCGGCGCCGCCCTGACCGCGGGCCTCGGCTCCGTCACCACCGCCGTCCTGCTCACCGACCCGGACGCCTTCGAGGACTACCGCTTCTGGCAGGTCGGCTCGCTCGCCGGTCGCGACCTCGGGATCGCCGGACAGGCCGCACCCTTCGTCCTCGCGGGCCTCGCCCTCGCGCTGCTGTGCGGCCCGACGCTCAACGCCCTGGCCCTCGGCGACGACGTCGCCCGGTCCTTCGGCCGGCACGTCGGCCGGGACCGCGCGGTCTGCGGGCTCGCCCTCGTCGTGCTCGCGGGCGCCGCCACCGCCGTGGCCGGACCCATCGCCTTCGTCGGGCTGACCGTCCCGCACCTCGTGCGCGCGCTCGCCGGCCCCGACCACCGCAGGCTCCTCCCCCTGGCCGCCCTCGCGGCGCCGACCCTGCTGCTGGTCGCCGACGTCGTCGGCCGCGTGGTCGCGTCCCCCCGTGAGGTGCAGGTGGGCATCGTGACCGCCGTGATCGGGGCCCCGGTCTTCATCTGGTTCGTGCGACGGAAGCGCTTCGTCCGGTGACGGGGACGGAGCGCACCGGAGCTCGACCCGACGGGGCCGCGGCCCTGCAGGAGGCCCGGGCCCGGTCCCGACGACGGGTCGGGGTGGCCGGGGCGGTCCTCGCCGCCGCCGTGGTGGTCGCGTTCCTGGCGACCATCTCGCTCGGCGACTACCCGATCGCCCCGGGCGAGCTGCTGCCGTCGCTGGTCGGGAGCGGACCGGCCCGCGTCGAGTTCGTGGTCACCCGGCTCCGGCTGCCCCGTGCCCTGGCCGGGCTCGCCGTGGGCGCCGCCCTCGGCCTCGCGGGCGCGCTCTTCCAGCGGCTGCTCCGCAACCCCCTCGCCAGCCCGGACGTGATCGGCGTCGGGGCGGGCGCGAGCGCGGCCGCGGTCACGGCGTTCACCGTGTTCGGGCTGTCCGGGGCCGGGGTGTCCGCGGCCGCCGTGCTCGGGGCCGCCGGCACCGCCACCGCGATCGTGCTCCTCGCCCGCCGCGGGCGGGCCGGGGGCAGCGGCCTGCACGGCGTGCGGTTCGTGCTGATTGGGGTGGGCCTCGGCTCCGCCCTGCTCGCGGTCGTGTCCTGGCTCATGACGACGGCGTCGCTGACCACCGCCCAGCAGACCCTGCTCTGGCTCACCGGCAGCCTGAACAACGTCACGTGGGCGGCGACGACCCCGCTCCTCGTGGCCGTCGCGGTCCTCCTCCCGGCGGCGTTCGTGGCCGCCCGGGCCCTGCCCCGGCTCGAACTGGGCGACGAGACGGCAGCGGCGCTGGGCCTGCCGGTGGAGCGCGCCCGCCTCGCGCTGCTCGCGGTCGGCGTACTCCTGGTGGCCGCAGCGGTCGCCGTCGCGGGGCCGGTGTCGTTCGTCGCGCTGGTCGCCGGGCCGGTGGCCGCCCGCCTCGCGGGTCCCGGTCGGTCGTCGCTGCCGCACGCCGCCCTCGTCGGCGCCCTGCTCCTGCTGGCCGCCGACCTCGTCGCCCGCCACCTGATCGGCGACGTCCCCCTCCCGGTCGGCGTCGTCACCGGCGTCGTCGGCGCGCCCTACCTGTTGTGGCTGCTGGCCCGGTCACGGACCCGAGGAGCGACATGAGCCTGAGCGCGGAGCGCCTCACCCTGCGCTACGACGACCGCGTCGTGGTCGACGGGCTGTCCGTGCGCCTGCCGCCCGGTCGGATCACCGCGATCGTCGGCCCCAACGCCTGCGGCAAGTCGACGCTGCTGCGCGGGCTCGGCCGGCTGATCGCGCCCGCGGCGGGCCGGGTCCTGCTCGACGGGACCGACGTGCGCGAGCTGCCCGCCCGGGAGCTGGCCCGCCGGCTCGGGCTGCTGCCGCAGTCACCGGTCGCCCCCGAGGGCATCACGGTCGCCGACCTCGTCGAACGCGGCCGCTCGCCCCACCAGGGCTGGTTCCGGGGGCGCTCCGCCGCCGACGACGCGGCGGTCGCCCGGGCCATGACGGCCACGGGGGTCGCCGACCTCGCCGGCCGTCCCGTCGACGAGCTGTCCGGCGGCCAGCGCCAGCGGGTGTGGATCGCGATGGTGCTCGCCCAGGACACCCCGACGCTGCTGCTCGACGAGCCGACGACCTACCTGGACATGGCACACGCGGTCGAGGTCCTCGACCTGCTCGTCGACCGCAACCTCGGCGAGTCCACGACGGTGGCCGTGGTGCTGCACGACCTCGACCTCGCCGCCCGCTACGCCGACCACCTGATCGCGATGCGGGACGGGGCGGTCGTCGCGGAGGGCACGCCCGCCGAGGTCGTCACCGAAGCGATCGTCGAGCAGGTCTTCGGCATCCCGGCGCGGGTCGTCCCCGACCCGGTCTCCGGCACCCCGCTCGTCGTCCCGATCGGCCGGCACCGGGTCACCCCGCCGACGCCCGTGCCGGAGGCCGTCGACGACGCCGACGCCCTTCCCGACGACCGGTGCGGCTTCACCTCCGAGGCCGACCTGCGGGCCGTGGTGGACGACCCGCACCCGCTCGCCGTCACGAAGGTCGGCGACCACGTCGACCCCACCGCCGCCGCGTTCGTCGCTGCGGCGCCGCTCGTGGTGCTCGCCTCGGGCCGGGCCGACGGCGGGCTGGACGTCTCGCCGCGCGGCGACCCGGCGGGCTTCGTCCGCGTGCTCGACGACGGGCGGCGGCTGGTCCTGCCGGAGCGTCCCGGGAACCGACGCATCGACACCCTGCGCAACGTCGTGGAGCGGCCCGGCACGGGCCTGCTGTTCCTGGTCCCCGGGGTCACCCACGTGCTGCGGGTCTCCGGTCGGGCCCGGGTGGTGGACGACCCGGCCGTGCTCGCGCTGTGGGAGGACCCACCGCCGCTGGCGCTCGTCGTCGAGGTGACCGACTGCTTCGTGCACTGCTCACGAGCCCTGACCCGCTCCGAGGTGTGGACCCGCACGGAGCCGGTGGCCGACGTCCCGGGGATCAAGGCCCTCGCCGAGGCCGTGTGGTCGGCGCGGGAGCAGGAGCAGGCCTGACCCGCGGTCAGGCGGGGGCGGCGTCCTGGGTCGCGGCCTCGGCCTTCGCCGCCTCGGTGGCCCGGCGGATCGCCCACACGGTCACGGCGGCGGCCAGCAGCGCGAGCGGCACCCCCATCGCGAGGCGCACCCAGCCGAGCCAGGTGTCGGCGTAGGCCGAGTCGTAGAGCCAGCGCTGCACCGCGAACCGCGCCCCGAACACGACCACCCAGGCGAGCGTCGCGAGGTCGTAGGCCCGCAGCAGGGACGGCGACCGGCGCCAGCCCTGACCGTCGCCGTTGACCAGGTGCCACAGCACCCCGACCAGCGGGCGGCGGACCAGTACCGACACCAGGAACACCCCGCCGTAGACGAGGCTCGTCCAGATCCCGAGCAGGAAGAAGCCCTTGGCCTCCCCCGTGCGCCAGGCGATCACGGCGCAGACGGCGACGCCGAAGAGCCCGGACAGCGCGGGTTGGACCTTCTCCCCGCGGACCAGCCGCCAGATCGCGACGGCCACGGCCGAGGCGACGGCCGCGACGATGGAGGCGACGAGGTTCTTGAACACGGCCTGGACCAGCACGAACACCACCACGGGCACCGCCGAGGTGATCACCCCGGCGACCCCGCCCATCTGCTCGAGCAGGGTGGGGCTGCGCTCCTCGGCGGCCTCCTCCGGCGCCTCGGGGGCCTCGGGCGCCGGCGGCACCGGTCCACCCGGCCCGACGACGGGCGCGGTCGGGGCGTCCGGCCGGACCGGGGCGAAGGCGACGGTGGGCGGCTCGGCGGGACCGGGAGGGCTCGCCGGTCGGCCGGTCGGGCGTCCGGCGGAGTGTCGGGGGGTGATGGCGGGTGCTCCTGTCAGGGGGCTCGCTGCAGCTCGTAGTACGGGTTGTAGATGACCTTGCGACCGTCCCGGACGGCGACCCGGCCGCTCGCGCGCAGCGTGCGACCCGGCTCGATGCCGGGGATGCGGCGTCGGCCCATCCACACCAGCGTGACACCGTCGGTCCCGTCGAAGAGCTCGGCCTCCAACGTGGCGACCGAGTCCCGCGGGCAGATCTCCACCGACCGCAGACGACCCTTCACGGTGATCGCCTCGCCCGTCCCGGAGCACTCACTGGCCTTCTGGCACCCGGAGCGCTCGACCTCGGCGGAGAGGTCCGCCGCGTCCAGATCGGACACGTCGGAGGTGAGCTTCTTGACCATCCGCGACATGAACCCGGGGCTCTTGCCCATCCGGCTGCTCCTCGCTGCAGGCACCCGCGGGTGCCACCCGGGCCCGGCCTTGGACCCGTCGTCAGGATAACGCGATCAGGAACGCCCGGGCGACGTCCCGGAATCCGCCTTCTGCGGCAGCATCATGGGGATCACAGGGCCGTCCTGGCCCGCGATCTGGCGCGGCCGGGTGGGCAGCGTCTGGTAGAGCGTCTCGCGGAAGGGCTCCGGCACGTCGTCCGGCACCTCGAGGGGCAGCAGCGAGCGCACGGGCAGCGGATCGGGCGAGCGGACCACCACGGTGCCGCGGACCATGTCGCGCAGCATGGTGTGCAGGGTCAGGGCGTGCTGGGCCGGGCCGGTGCCGACCCCGCGGAGCAGCCAGCGCGGTCCCTCGACCGCCACCACGCGCGCCACGACGTCGCCGTTGCGCGCCACGAGCTCGCGCCCCCACTCGCCCCGGTCGCGCCGGATGGTGGCGCCCTCGTTGTGCAGCTGGGCGCCGAGTTCCTCCACGAGCTCGGCCCAGAGCCCGCCCGTGCGCGGTGCGGCGAAGGCACTCACCGTGAGGCGGCCCTCGGGGACCATGACGTGGACCGCACGCAGCGGGCCCGACGGGTCGGGCTCCGCGATCAGCGTCGCGTCCGGGGGCACCGGGAGCTGGACCGACCCGAGGTCGAGGCGCAGTCGCCCGTCGCGCGGGGCGTTCTCGCCGTCCCACGGACCGTGGTGCTGGTGGTGTCGGCGGCCCGCGGGCTCGCCGGGGCCGGGCACCTGGGCGATGCGGCCCTTGCGGTGCCGTCCGCGCGCCGGCTCGGTCGCGACCACTGCCCTCAGAGCTCCCTCGTCCGCGACCGCGGTGTGCGGCCGTCCCGGTCCTGCGTCGAACTGTCCATCGGCGGTGTCCGCCCCGTACTCAATACCCTGCCCGTGACCAACTCGTGATGTAAACGGTCCCAGGTCACCCGAGGTCTTCACCCGACCCGGTCGATCCGAACCCGTTCGCCCCGCGCAGGGACCCCGGGAGTTCGTCCACGACCCGGACGACGGGCAGCTCCACCCGCTGGACCAGCAGCTGGGCCACGCGATCGCCCCGGTGCAGCTCGACGGCCCGGTGCGGGTCGTGGTTCACCAGACACACCCGGATCTCCCCGCGGTACCCCGCGTCGATCACCCCGGGGGCGTTGACCAGGCCGATCCCGTCGCGCGCCGCGAGCCCGGAGCGGGGGCAGACGAGGCCGACGTGGCCCGGCGGCAGCGCGATCGCCACCCCGGTCCCCACCAGGGCCCGCTCCCCCGGGGCGAGCCGGACGTCGGTGGTGGTGCGCAGGTCGAGCCCCGCGTCGTCCGGGTGCGCACGACCGGGCGGCGGCAGCCCCGGATCGAGACGGACGAGGTCGAGCTCGGACACGGCAGGTCAGGATAGTCCGGGACGGCGGGCACTCCGGGGCAGGCCTCCCCGCCGTCGTCCTACCCTGGAGCCGTGACCCGAGCTCCCGCCCCGAGCGCGTCCCCGGCCGGCCTGGAACGTCTGCGGCTGCCCTGGTGGGCGTGGCCGCCGTCGCTGCTCGTCGCCGGGCTGCTCGCCGCCGAGGTGCACATGGGGTTCCCCGGCGTGCGGTCCTGGCTGCCGTACGTGCTCCTGCTGCCGCTCGCGGTGCTGATCCTCTCCCGCATCGGGCGGACCCGGGTCGGGGTCGCGGAGGGCGCCGACGGCGAGCGCGAGGTCTGGGCCGGGCCGGCCCACCTGCCCGTGCGCTTCGTGGGGCGCGCCGACGTGGTGCGCGGGGAGAGCAAGCAGCGGGCCCTCGGGCCCCAGCTCGACCCGGCCGCCTTCGTCCTGCACCGGCCGTGGATCGCGAGCGCCGTGCGGCTCGAGGTCGTCGACCCCGACGACCCGACGCCCTACTGGGTCGTGTCGACCCGGCGCCCGGAACGCCTGCTCGCGGAGATCCGGGGCGAGTAGGGGCTCGAGCAACGGGAGCAGGAACGGAAGAGCCCGGCCCGGGGAGTCCCGGACCGGGCGGACGGATCGGTGTGTCAGGCCGCGCAGTCGCGGCAGATGAACGCGTTGCCCCGGGTCTCGGCCAGCCGGCTCCGGTGGTGGACCAGGAAGCAGCTGCCGCAGGTGAACTCGTCGGCCTGCTTCGGCAGCACGCGGACCGTGAGCTCCTCACCGGAGAGGTCCGCTCCCGGGAGCTCGAAGCTCTCGGCCGTGTCGGTCTCGTCGACGTCGACGGCCGCGGACTGCGCCTCGTTCCGCCGGGCCTTCAGCTCCTCGAGCGAGTCCTCCCCGATCTCGTCGGACTCGTTGCGGCGCGGGGCGTCGTAGTCGGTCGCCATATGGTGTGTCCCACCCTCGTCATGCCGTGTTCGATGTGCGCCCGCACAACGCGGGACGAGCACGGTTTGTGCCGGTCGTCTGAGTGACCCGGGTCTCACCGGCGAAGCAGTCGAGAGTCTTTCCGTGCCGCGGGCGGCGGAAGGGTAGCCGACGCGGACGACGGATGCCCACGGGTTCGCTGGTCCGTCCGTGTGGTGTGGGTGACCGTTCGATCGCGCGCGATCGGACCGGAGCGGCGGAGACGTCGACCCGACGACGCGGCGTCTACGCTGCCGGGCGTGGCCGCCTCGTCCTCCCTCCCGCGCGCCGGCGGGTACCGGCGGCGGCACCTGCTGCCGATGGCGCTCCTGGTGATCGTGCTGGCCGTCGCCAGCATCCTCACCTGGGTCGTGGTGTTCGTGAACTCGACGGCGACGTCGGTCACCTCCTGCAACGCCCCGCCCTCCGGCGGCGGCACGGTGGAGGCCCGCACCGCCCTCGACCAGACGGCCGCGGCCGCGCCCTCCGCGGTGGCCGTGCGGGTGCTCAACGGCGCGGGACAGCGCGGCCAGGCCCAGCTCGCCGCGGTGGAGCTGGGTGAACTCGGCATGCCCGAGGCCGCCCAGCCCGACAACGACCCGCTCTACCCCGCCCAGGACCTGAGCTGCGTCGGACAGATCCGCTACGGGCCGGACGGCGCCTCCGCCGCCCGCACCCTCTCCCTCGTGGTGCCGTGCGCGGAGCTGGTGGACGACGGGCGACAGGGCGCGACCGTCGACCTGGCCCTGGGGAGCGACTTCCGCGACATCACCCCGGGGGCGGGCGTGAACGACGCGCTCAAGGCGCTCGCGCGCGGCAACGAGTCGGGGCAGGCGGTCCCCGGGACCGACCCGGCCTCGCTGTCCACCCTGCGCGACGTCGACTGCTCCCAGTAGTCCATCGCAGGAGGAGATCCGGGACCGCTCAGAGCTCCGCCGCGCCCGCGCCCCGCAGCAGGTCGGCCAGCGCCGCCGCGAGCGCGGGACCGGCGGCGAACGTCGCCTCCGGGCCCCACCCGTCGTCGAGACCGGGGCCGTCGGTGGCCGGGCGCCGCACCACCGCGCCGGCCTCCTCGGCGATCAGCGCCCCCGCCGACCAGTCCCACGGCTTGAGGCCGTGCTCGTAGAAGCCGTCGATCCAGCCCGCGGCGACCGAGCACAGGTCCAGCGAGGCACATCCCTGCCGGCGGACGTCGCCGATCGACGACGCGATCCGCCCGAGGAGGGCGGCCTGCCGGGCCCGGCGGGCCGGGTCGTAGGCCAGTCCCGTCCCGACGACGGCGATGTCCACGCGGTCGAGCGCGGACGCCCGCAGCGGTCGGTCGTCGAGGCGCGCGCCGTGTCCCGCCGCGGCGCTCCAGATCCGGCCCGAGACCGGCTCGACCACCGCGCCCGCGACGGCCCGGCCGTCGACCTCGACCCCGAGCGAGACCGAGAACCACGGCAGGCCGTGGGTGTAGTTCACGGTGCCGTCGATCGGGTCGACCACCCAGCGGAGCTGTCCGGGCCGGGGCGCGGTCACCCCGCCCTCCTCCTCGCCGAGCACGGCGTCGTCGGGACGCAGCGCCGCCAGCCGTTCCCGCACGAGGGCCTCGCACTCGCGGTCGCCCGCGGTGACGACGTCGGTGGCCGAGCTCTTGGTCGTCATGTCCGCGACGGAGCGGTCGCCGACGACCCGGTCGCGCACCGCGAGGGCCAGCGCGGCGGTCTCCTGCGCCACCTCGACCGCGATCTTCTCCAGGCCGGTCGCGAGTTCGTGGACGTCCCCGTCGATCACGTCCCCATCCGACCACATCTGGCTAGGCTCGCCCGAAATCGCACGAGGGGACGGGGTGTGAACGGGATGCGACGGCTGGGGATCGACGTCGGCGGCACCGGCGTGAAGGGCAACGTGGTCGACACCGAGACCGGGGAGCTGGTGGCCGACCGCGTCCGGATCGAGACGCCCCACCCCGCCACCCCGGAGGCGGTCGCCGACACCGTGGCGGCGGTGGTCGAGGCCTGCGCCTACGAGGGGCCGGTGGGCATCACCCTGCCCTCGGTGGTCAAGGACGGGATCGCCCACACCGCGGCCAACATCGACCCCACGTGGCCCGGCACGGACGCGGTGACCCTGTTCTCCGAGCGCCTCGGGCGCCGGCCGGTGTTCGTGCTCAACGACGCCGACGCGGCCGGGCTCGCCGAGGTGCGCTTCGGCGCCGGGGCCGGCCGGCGTGGCGTCGTCTGCCTGCTGACCATCGGGACGGGGATCGGGTCGGCGCTCTTCCTCGACGGCCGGCTGCTCCCCTCCACCGAGTTCGGGCACCTGCAGGTCGACGGCCACGACGCGGAGACCCGGGCGTCGGCGTCCGCGCGGGAGCGCGAGGACCTGTCGTGGGCGAAGTGGGCCAAGCGCTTCTCCCGCTACCTGCAGACCCTCGAGGACCTGATCTGGCCGGACCTCTTCGTGCTCGGCGGCGGGGTGAGCAAGAAGCCGGACAAGTGGCTCCCGCTGCTGGAGGCGCGCACCGAGATCGCGGTCGCCCAGCTGCAGAACCAGGCGGGCATCGTCGGCGCGGCGATGGCCGCGGCGGAGGACACGAGCCCCTGACCTGCGAGTTCTCCCCGACGACGGGTGGTCCACCCCGCCACGACGTCGCGGGAGCTGTGAGGTACGGGCGCCGGTCACCCGGCGTCGTTACAATGGTTCTCAGCTTGCGGCGGTTCACCGCCGGAGCCGGAGCCCAAACCGTCCCGGACACCCTGTGTCGAGATCGTTCGCGCCCCGGGTCCGTCGATCGGTGCCCGTCGTCGCCCCAGCAGTCGATCGTCCCGAAAGGTCGTTTGTGGCAGCCGCAGATTCCGCCCGCCGTCGCGCCACCACCGCCACGGCGGAGCAGCCCTCCGGTCCGCTCGGGGTGGTGACCGAGGAGGCCGACGCCACGACCGGCGCCGCTCCGAAGGCGACCCGGGCGCGCGCCGCGACGAAGGCCGCCCCCAAGGGCGCCGCCGCCACGAAGGCCCCGGCCAAGAAGGCCCCCGCGAAGAAGGCCGCGCCCGCCAAGAAGGGCGCGAAGACCGAGGGCGCCGAGGGCGAGACCCCGGAGGGCGAGCTCGAGGACGCCCCCGGCGACGCCGACCTCACCGAGGAGGTCGAGGCCCTCGGGGCCGAGGTCGTCGTCGAGGAGGTCGAGACCGAGGAGCCCACCGAGGAGGACAAGAAGTCCGGCGACTTCGTCTGGGACGAGGAGGAGTCCGAGGCGCTGCGCCAGGCGCGCAAGGACGCCGAGCTCACCGCCTCCGCCGACTCGGTCCGCGCCTACCTCAAGCAGATCGGCAAGGTGGCGCTGCTCAACGCCGAGGAGGAGGTCGAGCTCGCCAAGCGGATCGAGGCCGGCCTCTACGCGGCGGAGCGCCTGCGCAAGGTCGCCGAGACCCAGCAGGAGCTGCAGACGCAGATGCGTCGCGACCTGCGGTGGATCGTCCGCGACGGCGAGCGCGCCAAGTCCCACCTGCTCGAGGCGAACCTCCGCCTCGTCGTCTCGCTGGCCAAGCGCTACACCGGCCGCGGCATGGCGTTCCTGGACCTGATCCAGGAGGGCAACCTCGGTCTGATCCGTGCGGTCGAGAAGTTCGACTACACCAAGGGCTACAAGTTCTCGACCTACGCGACGTGGTGGATCCGCCAGGCCATCACCCGCGCCATGGCCGACCAGGCCCGCACCATCCGCATCCCGGTGCACATGGTGGAGGTCATCAACAAGCTCGGCCGCATACAGCGTGAGCTGCTCCAGGACCTCGGGCGCGAGCCCACTCCTGAAGAGCTGGCCAAGGAAATGGACATCACCCCGGACAAGGTGCTGGAGATCCAGCAGTACGCCCGGGAGCCGATCTCGCTCGACCAGACGATCGGCGACGAGGGCGACTCGCAGCTCGGTGACTTCATCGAGGACTCCGAGGCCGTCGTGGCCGTCGACGCCGTGTCCTTCACCCTGCTGCAGGACCAGCTGCAGTCGGTCCTCGCGACGCTCTCCGAGCGCGAGGCGGGCGTGGTCCGGCTGCGCTTCGGCCTCACCGACGGCCAGCCGCGCACCCTCGACGAGATCGGCCAGGTCTACGGCGTGACGCGCGAGCGCATCCGCCAGATCGAGTCGAAGACGATGTCGAAGCTGCGCCACCCGTCGCGCTCGCAGGTCCTGCGCGACTACCTGGACTAGATCCTTCCCGACGACGGGCCCGGTCACCTCGCGGTGGCCGGGCCCGTCGTCGTTGCGTGGGCGATCGTTCTCGCGTTGGCTGATCTCCCGTGACGTCGTCGCGGTGGACCGTCCCGCTGCTCAGCGCGCTGTTCGTGCTGCTGTGGGCCTCGGGGTTCATCGCGGCGAAGCTCGCCACGCGCACCACCGACGTCCCCACCGTGCTGTTCTGGCGGTTCGTCATCGCCGCCGCCGTGACCGGTGCGGTCGCCGCGTGGCTGCGGCCCGGCCTGCCGCGCGGCCGGGCACTCGGCCACCTGGTGGTCACCGCGCTGCTGCTGCAGGTCGGGGTGTTCTCGGCGGTGTTCACCGGGCTCGCCCGGGGCGTGCCCGCGGGCCTGACCAGCCTCATCGTCGGCCTCGCGCCGCTGCTCGTCGGGCTGCTCACGCCGCTCGTGCTCTCCACCCGCCTCGGCGCGGCGCCGGTGATCGGCCTGATCATCGGTGCAGGCGGGGTCTACATCGTCGTCTCCGGTGACCTGACCGGCGGCGGGCCGGTCGGTCCGGTGCTGCTCCCGGTGCTCGGGATGGCCTTCCTGACGGCGGGCACGCTCTACCAGAAGCGCTTCAACGACGACACGCCCGTCGCCGCCAGCGTGGTCGTCCAGATGGTCACCTCGATGGTGGTCCTCGCGGCGGCGATGCCGTTCCTCGGGCCGCAGTGGCTCCCGACCGGAGCGGGCGGCTGGTTCGCCGTGACGTGGCTCGGCGTCGTGAACTCGGCCGGCACGTTCGCGGTGATGTTCGTGCTCCTGCGCCGCCGCTCCACCGTCCACGTCTCCGCGCTGCTCAACCTCTCCCCGGCTACGACGGCGCTGCTGGCGGTGCCGCTGCTCGCCGAGCCGCTGACCGGCCGAGCCGTGCTCGGCCTCGCCGTCGCCCTCGTCGGGATGTTCGTCGGCCTCGGCACGTGGCCCCGGCGCCGCGGGGCCGACCAGCACGCCGCTGCGCAGCTCCAGGGGCGCTAGCGTGGGAGGCGTGCCGATGGAGGAGCGGGTCCGCCCCGACGAACGCCGCCGCTACGTGTTCCTGCTGTGGTTCAACGTCACGCTGGGCGTCCTCTGGGCCGCCGTCCTGGTGCTGACCGGGGTGTGGTGGTTCGCGGCGCTGCTGGTCGTCTCGGTGGTGCTCGGCAGCCTCTCGGCCTGGGCGCTGAGCGTGCTGAACCGCGAAGGCCTGCGGTGACCGGAGCGTCGACCGCCGAGCGCGCCGCGGCGGCGCTCGCGATCCCGCTGCAGGAGGCCCTCGGGGCTCGGCCGGCCGACCCGGCGGCGCCCACCGCGGGACTGCTCTTCCCGGTCCGCGGCCTCGCCATCAACCCCGGCGGGACGCTGCACGCCGGCGCGCTGGGCGCGATCCTCGAGCTGCAGGGCTTCCTCACGCTGCTGCCCGAGCTCGCCGACGACGAGCACGCCGTCACCCACCACATCTCGACCCAGCTGCTCAGCCCGGGGCAGCGGGACGAGGAGGTGCTGGTGACCGCGATCCTGGAGCGCCGCACCCGGCGGCTCGGGTTCGTCAGCGCCACCGCGACCGTCGGCGAGCGGCTCGTGGCGCGCAGCCAGATCACGAAGTCGGTCATCGCGGTCCGCTGAGCCCGCCCGCGACCGGTCTGTGATGCTCGTCTGCATGACCCAGCACCCCGCCGCCGACGATCTTCCCGGCCCCGATCCCGCCGACGTGCACGAGCGCTCCGTCGCCGTCATCCGCGCCATGGACGCCGGGGACCTGCCGGCCGTCGGCGCCCTGCTCGGCGAGCTCGGGGGCCCCGAGGAGTACGGCGCCCAGGTGATCAGCCTCGCCAGCCTCGCGCGCCTCCTGCTCGACCAGAACCCGCAGACCGTGCCGGAGCGCGACGACGCCCGGGCCGCGATGCTCGACGAGCTCGCCCGGGTGCTGATCGCCGCGGAGACGCCCTGACGCCCGCGGGAACCGTGGGAGCATGGGCGACGTCGGAGGAGGTGAGAGGTCCGTGACGACGGCGCAGCCCTGGCCCGACCACCTGCTCTCGCTCGACGAGTGGGAGGCGCTCGACGAGGAACTGGTCAAGACGGCCGAGCTCGTCGAGGGGGTGCTGGTCGTGTCCCCGAGCCCGGGCCCGCCGCACCAGAACCTCATGTGGCGGCTCTGTGCCGCCCTCGCTCCCCAGGTCGCGCCCGACCACGTCCTCGTGCCGGACATCGACGTCCTCATCGACGCCGGCCCTCCCCCGACGGTCCGCAAGCCCGACGTCGCCGTGGTCCGCGCCGAGGCCTTCCGACGGGGTGGGCGACTCGTCCCCGTCGACCTGCTCGCCGCCGTCGAGATCCTGTCCCCGGGCAGTCGCCGCACCGACCGGGTCGCCAAGCTCGCGGAGTACGCCGAGGGCGGCATCCCGCACTACGGCATCGTCGACCCCGACGGCCCGACGCTGACCGAGTTCGTGCTCGTCGACGGCGCCTACCGGGTCGTCACCGAGCACCGCGGGGTCGCCCCGCTCGGGTTCGGTGCCACGCTCGACCTCGCGGCCCTGCGCTAACTCCCACCCCGCCGTCGCGCCGCCCCTCGGGGCGTGGGCGAAGATCGTGGGGTGAGCGCAGCAGACACCGTGACGCCCGGCAGCCCCGCCTACGCGGAGGACGCCGCGCTCGCCCGGGAGCTCGCCGACGCCACCGGGCGTCTGCTGCTCGACCTCCGCGCGTCCACCCCGACGGGGCGCGACCGCGAGTACGCCGGCGACGAGCAGGCGCACGAGTACCTCACCACCGAACTCGCCCGACGCCGCCCGGACGACGCGGTGCTCTCCGAGGAGGGTTCGCTGGACCCGGCCGACCGGCGGGGCCGGCGCCTCTGGATCGTCGACCCGCTCGACGGCTCCTCCGGCTTCGGGCGCGGCACCGACGAGTGGGGGGTGCACGTCGCGCTCGTCGTCGACGGGCAGCTCGCGGCGGGTGCGGTCGCGATACCGGGCCGCGGCGCGCTCGTCGACTCCGACACGGTGGCGCACATCCCGGACTCCCCCGTCGGCGACGAGCTCGCGGTCACCGTGAGCCGCTCCCGGCCCCCGCACGAGCTGCGCGCGGTCGAGCGGGCCTTCGACGTCCGACTGGTCAAGCGTTCGGCGGCCGGGGTGAAGACGCTCGCGGTGCTCGACGGCGAGGCCGACGTCTACCTGCACTCCGGCGGCCAGTACGAGTGGGACAACGCCGCGCCGATGGCGGTCGCGATGGCCGCGGGTCTGATCGCCACCCGCATCGACGGCTCGCCCGTGCCCTACGGGCAGGACGACCCCTACTCCCCCGACCTGCTCATCGCCCGGCCGAGCGTGCACGCGGCGGTGCTGGCGGTGCTGCGGGGTCACTGAGCGGGACACCGGACGTCGCGTGCCCGGTGACGAGCAGCCGGCGCCAGCGCACGCCGACGAGCTCCTCGAGCACCACCACGACGTCCTCGGCGTCGACCACGCGGTGGGGCGCGCCTCCGGCCTCCTCGCGGTCGGCGTCCCGGTCGGCGTCGGCGTCCACGAGCACGGCGAGGTCACCGTCGCCGAGCGCCGCCAGCGAGGCCGGGTCCACGTCGATGACGATCGCGGCGTCGACGCCCGCGCGCAGCGGCCCGACGTCGTCGCGGCCGATCATCCGCAGGCCACCCTTGGAGCCGGACAGGAACATCAGCTCCGACATCTCCTCCGCCGGCCGGTCCGAGATGACGGCCACGACGGTGCCCGGCAGGGCCAGCAGCACGTTGAGCGCCTCGGACGACTCCGGCAGCGCCCGGTCCTCCCCGAGGTGCGCCAGCGCACCCTCGAAGCCGCAGGCCACCAGGATGTGCGGCGTCTCCCCGAGGACGGCGACGTCGGCGAGCAGGTCCTCCATCCCGACGACGGTGCCACCGGCCCCGACGCGTTCCAAGATCCCACCGGCGTGTGCAGGGTCTGCCCCGCGCGGGCCGGGTAGACCCCCGACATGACCTCTCTTCCTGACGACGGGCTCTGCCTGGGTGGGAACGTCTTCGGCTGGACCGCGGACGAACCGACCTCGCACGCCCTGCTCGACGCCTTCGTCGACGCCGGCGGCCGCATGATCGACACCGCGGACTCCTACATGGCGCGGGCCGAGGGCAACTCCGGCGGCGAGTCCGAGACCGTGATCGGGAACTGGCTGGCGCGCACCGGGCGCCGCGACGACGTGGTCATCGCGACCAAGGTCGGCTCCTGGGAGCAGCGCAAGGGCCTGCGGCCGGAGAACATCCGCGCCGCCTGCGACGACTCGCTGCGCCGCCTGCAGACCGACCACATCGACCTCTACTACGCCCACCGCGACGACCCCGACACCCCGCAGGAGGACTACGTCGCGGCCTTCGACGAGCTGGTCCGCGCCGGGAAGGTCCGCGCCGTCGGCGCCTCCAACTTCGACGCCGACCGCCTGGCCTGCGCCCTCGAGCTCGCCGACAAGCACGACCTCACCCGGTTCTCGGCGGTGCAGCCGCACTACAACCTCGTCGAGCGGGACTACGAGCGGGACCTGGCGCCGCTGGTCGAGCGCGAGGGGCTGGTCTGCTACCCGTACTTCGGTCTGGCGAAGGGCTTCCTGACGGGGAAGTACCGGGCCGGGCAGGACACCGTCGACTCGGGGGCCTCCTCGGGCGCGATGGCGGGCGCCCGTGCCGAGGGCGCCCGCGCCTACCTCGACGACCACGGCGTGGCGGTGCTCGGGGTGCTCGACGAGATCGCCGCGGCGCACGACGTGCCGGTGGCCGCGGTGTCGCTGGCCTGGCTCGCGGCGCAGCCGACCGTCGGGGCGCCGATCGCCTCGGGCCGGACGCTGCAGCAGCTGGGCGAGATCCTGCCCGCGGTGTCGTTGCAGCTCAGCGACGACGAGCTGCGGCGCCTCTCGGACGTCTGAGCCGCGCGAGCAGCGCGCGGTGGTCGCTGCCGGGGACGTCGAGGACCTCGACCGCCTCGACGCCCACGGCGGCGGACACGAGGACGTGGTCGATCGCGACGCCGAGCCGGCGGGGCCGACCCGCCGGCCACGTCCCCACCCGGTCGCGACCCGTCTCGGCGGCGGCCGAGCGGGCGTGCCGCAGGACCGGCTGCAGCGCGTGGTGCTCCAGCGTCGCGTTCAGGTCGCCGACGACCACCGTGGGACGCGGGTCGTCGGCGACGAGTGCCGCGAGACGGGCCAGGTCCCGGCGCCACTCGTGGGTGCGGCGCGGCAGCAGGACCGTGGGGTGCACGGCCAGGACGCGGACCTCCCCGAGGGCGCCGTCGGTGAGCTCGATCCAGCCCGACGACGTGTCCCGGGTGAGCGTCCGCACCGAGACGTCGCCGAGCCCGGGGGCCGCCAGCACGGTGGTGCAGGGGTGGTCGCCCGCCCCGGTGGCCTCGACCTCCGCGCGCCCCGGGGCGGCGGACCACCCGCGGTAGCCGAGATCGTCGATCCGGGTCGCGAGGCGGTGCCGGAACCGGTCGCCCGCCTCGAGCAGCGCCACGACGTCGGGCCGCTCCCGGCGGATCACGGCCGCGAGCGCCTCCGGGTCCGCCCGCCCGATCCACACGTTGGCCGAGAGCACGCACAGCGGCTCGGAGTCCGGGCTGCCGTCGAGGCTGCCGTCCCGGCTCCCGTCGGTGCCCGGCCGGTGCCGCACCGTCGAGACGGCGAGTGCGGCCCCGGCGACGAGCCCGGCCCCGAGCCCGACGTCCCGCCGTGCCCCCGGCCGGGACGCCGCGACCGCGGCGACGCCGGCCGTGCCGAGCGCGAGCCGTCGTCGGAACGCCGTGACGATCGGCCACGGCGGGGTCCGGTCGACCCCGAGGACCTCCGGGAGCAGGACGGCGGTGGCCACGAGCGCGCCCGCCGTCGCGCGCAGTACGGGGTGTCCCACGACGGTCGATGATCGCCCACCGGCCGTCTCGTCGGTGCGAGGACGCTCCCCCGCCCGGGGGGAATCAGTACTTCCAGCGCCAGGCGGCGAGGACCTCCTCGGTGTCCTTCTGCGCCGCCCACGTCGCGTCGGCGCGGCGCACGGCCAGGAAGGCCTCCAGGAGCTCCTCGCCGAGCACCCCGGCGACGCGCGGGTTCCCGCGCAGCGCCTCCTCCTGCTCGGCCTGCGTGGCCGGGAGCTTCTCGATGCCCGCCGCGGCGCGCTGCTTCTTCTTCCAGGTGCCCGGGTCCTCGGCGGTCGGGGCCGGCGGGACGAGGTTCTCCTCGATCCCGGCCACCCCCGACGTCAGGATCGCGGCGAGGGCGAGGAAGGGGTTGGCCGAGGCGTCGGAGGTCTTCAGCTCGACGTTGGCGTGGTCCTCGCCGAGCAGCGCCGATCCCGGCACGTAGCGCAGCGGGGCCTCGCGGTTCTCCACGCCCCAGAAGCCGGAGAAGGCGCCCGCGAAGAACCCGGGGCGCAGCCGGGCCAGCGAGCCCTGCGAGGGCGCGGTGACCGCGGCGAGGGCGGGGAGGTCGCGCAGCAGGCCGGCGACGTACCCCGCGCCGGCCGTGCCGCGCGGACCCTCCGGGCCGCCCGCGAGCAGGTTGTCGCCGTGACGCCACAGCGAGGTATGCACGTGCCAACCGTTCCCGGCCCCGTTCAGGGTGGGCAGCGGGGCGAAGGAGACGCGCAGACCGTGGGCCTCGGCGGCCGCGAGGATCGTCTGACGGGCGAGCAGCTGCTGATCGGCGGCGGTCAGCGGGTCGGTGGCCGCGAGCGAGAGCTCCACCTGGGCGGGCCCGTACTCGGCGTGGATCTGTCCGAGGCGCAGGCCGTTGGCCTCGGCGTCGCGCATCACCGAGGCGACGAAGCCGTCGATCGGCAGCAGCGCGTGCGGGCTGTAGGCGGGGCCGTGGTGGGCCGGGAGGAGCTCGGAGTCCTCCGGGTCGGTCTCCGGCTCGTAGACCCCGAACTCCATCTCGTAGCCGACGAGGGCGGTGTAGTCCTCGGCGGCGAGGCGGTCCACGACCCGCTCGAGCACGGAGCGCTGGTCGAACGCCCACGGCCCGCCGTCGGCGGCGACCTGCTTCCCGGGCGCCCAGGCGAACGCCGGCTGCCCGGCGAGGCGGGTGACACGGTCGAGCTGCGGGACGAGCCGGACGTCGCCGGAGGCGTTCTGCATGCCGGGCGAGCCGAAGGCGATCGCGTCGTTCGTGTCGAACACGGCGAAGAGGTGGGTGACGCCGACGCCGCTGGTCGCCACCTGGGGCAGGGCCGACACCGGGACCGTGCGGGAGCGGGGGATGCCGTTGTTGTCGGCCCACGCGATCGTCAGACCGGCGACCCCGTCGGCGGCGAGGGCCGCCGCCAGGTCCCGGCCGCGCTCGCTCGGATTCCCGGTCACGTTCTCGGTCACGTGCCCCACCCCTCGTCGACGTCTGCGCAGGTGAGGCTAGTCAGCGGCCGCCGGCTCCCGGCGCAGCGCCACCCCGACGATCACGGCCGCGATCCCGACCGCCTCCAGGGGTGCCGGGACCTGCGCGAGCCCCACCAGCCCGACGACGGTGGCGGTCAGCGGCAGGAGCGCGAGGAGCAGCGCGAAGCGGGCGCGGCCCACCCGGCGCAGCACGACCTGGTCGAGCACGTAGGGCACCACCGACGACAGCACGCCCAGCGCGAGCGCGGTCCCCAGCAGCACCGGCTCCCCCGCGATCGGGGCGGCGGTCAGGGCGAGCGGCGAGAGCACCACGGCGGCGACCACGAACCCGATGGCGAGGCCGTCGATCCCTTCACCGGTCGACCCCGAGCCGCTGGAGACCCGCGCGCCCAGCACGATGTAGCCCGCCCACAGCAGCGCGGCGAGCAGCGCGAACACCACGCCGGCCGGTGAGCCCTCCAGCCGTACGTCGGCGATCAGGGCGACCCCGAGCACGACGAGCGCGAGCGCCGACCAGTCGCGGCGGCTCCGGGACCCGAGGGCCGCGACGAGCACCGGGCCCGCGAACTCGACCGCCACCGCGGTGCCGAGCGGCAGCCGTGCGATCGCCTCGTAGAAGACGATGTTCATCCCCGCCGTCACGAGCCCGAAGGCCCCGGCGAGCACCACCCGCCGTCGGGACCAGCGCACGCGGTCGCCCCGCGCGAACCACCGGGCCGCGAGCCGCCAGACCGCGAGCACCACCGCCGCGCCGGCCAGCCGGAGCCACGCCACCCCGGCGGGCGACACCCGGTCGAACAGGCCCACGGCGAGGGCCGCGCCCACGTACATCGACGCGCCACCGAGCACGAAGAGTAGCGGCGCGGGCGGACCGCTCGTCGTCGAAGATCGACTCACCATCGTGTGGTTCCCGCCCTTCCCCGATAACACCGGTCGCAATCCGTCGATGAGCGGTACGTGACCGAGGACAAAGCAGCGCGTGAACACGAGCGGTCGTCGCCTCGTTCTGACACAGTGGAGGGGCGACGGTCACTCGGCCGGAGCCTGCGGGGCCGGTTCCCACGCCGGTCTCCGAACGGAGGGAGATGACGATGCCCGGAACTCTGACCCGGCCAGAACTCACCGCCTCGGACCGTTGCGACCGCTGCGGTGCAGCGGCCAAGGTCCGCGCCGTCCTGCCCTCCGGCGGGGAGCTGCTCTTCTGCGGGCACCACGCCCGTACGCACGAGGCGAAGCTGAAGGAGCTCTCCATCGACGTGCAGGCCGGAGAGACCGTCTGACGGCGCGCTGACCTGCGGCGACGCTGATCGCCGCGAGACGCTTCCAGACCACGACGGGCGGGGACCACGACGGTCCCCGCCCGTCGTCGTCGTGAAGGGGTCGTGCGGTCCGGCGGCCTCGGGCGGGCGGCCGTCCCGCGGCCCGCGACACGCCGCCGCGATCGGCGTGACGCGCACGGACGGGTGGGACCCGTCGTCACGCACGGTCTCCCGCGACGCTCGGACCCCACCGGGGACCGTTCGTCGCGGCGACGACGGTGTGTGACGACGAGGTGACGTCCGTGACGGACACGTATCGCGACGTGATCGGTGCGCGCTGCAGCCGTCACCCACAGGTGTGACGTCGGACACACCGGCTCCGCGTCGTCACCGCCGCCCCACCCGTCACCGGCTCGGCTGCGACCGCCACGTCCGCAGCGTGGTGATGCGCTCCTCGATCTGCTCGGCCGTGGCGACCGGGGTCGCCGGGCCGCCGCAGGCCTTGCGCAGGTCGCCGTGGATGACCCCGTGCGGCTGCCCGGTGCGGTGGTGGTGCGCGGCGACGAGCGTGTTGAGCTCGCGGCGCAGCTCCTTGAGCTTCTCGGCCGCCGAGGGCTTGAGCCGGGCCGGCGGCGGGGCCGCGGGCTCCGCGGGGGCCTCGCGGGCCCGACGGCTCTCCTCGTCGAGCTGGTCGGTCTGCCGCTTGCGCAGCAGCGCCCGCACCTGGTCGGGGTCGAGCAGGCCCGGCAGGCCCAGGTAGTCCTGCTCCTCGTCGCTGCCCGCCCCGGCCGCCGTGCCGAAGGAGGCACCGTCGTAGATGAGCTGGTCGAGCTCGGCCTCGGCGGAGAGCGCCTCGAAGCTCTTCTCCTGCTCCCCCGGCTCGTCCTCCGTGCGGTTGGCCTGCTCGAGGAGCTCGTCCTCGAGACCCTCCTTCGGCCGGTGCGGTTCGCCGAGCACGTGGTCGCGCTGCAGCTCGAGCTCGCTCGCGAGGCCGAGCAGCGTCGGCACACTGGGCAGGAACACCGACGCGGTCTCCCCCGCCCGGCGCGAGCGCACGAAGCGGCCGACGGCCTGGGCGAAGAACAGCGGCGTGGAGGCGCTCGTGGCGTAGACCCCGACGGCGAGCCGCGGCACGTCGACGCCCTCGCTCACCATCCGGACGGCCACCAGCCAGCGGTCGTTCGAGGCGGCGAAGCCCGCGATGCGGCCGGAGGCCTTCGGGTCGTCGGACAGGACGACGACGGGCTCCTCCCCGGAGAGCGCGCCGAGGATCTTCGCGTAGGCCTTCGCGGTGGTGTGGTCGGTGGCGATGACCAGTCCCCCGGCGTCGGGCATCCCGCCCTGGCGCAGCTGGGTGAGCCGGGTGTCCGCGGCCTGCAGGACGGCGGGCATCCAGTCGCCCTTGGGGTCGAGCGCCGTCTTCCACGCCCGGGAGGTCTGCTCCGCGGTGAGCGGCTCCCCGAGCCGGGCGGTCATCTCCTCGCCCGCGCTCGTGCGCCACGACGCCTGCCCGGAGTAGGCGAGGAACACCACGGGCCGCACGACGCCGTCGGCGAGGGCGTCGGAGTAGCCGTAGGAGTGGTCGGCCTTCGAGCGGAGGGCCCCGGCGGAGTCGGGCTCGTAGGTGATGAACGGGATCGGGCTGTCGTCGGAGCGGAAGGGCGTCCCGGTCAGCGCGAGGCGGCGGGTGGCCCCGCCGAACGCCTCCCGCGTGGCCTCGCCCCAGCTCTTCGCGTCCCCGGCGTGGTGGATCTCGTCGAAGATCACCAGGGTGCGTCGCGACTCGGTGCGGTTCATGTGCAGCATCGGGTGCGCCGCGACCTGGGCGTAGGTGACGGCCACGCCGTGGAAGTCCGCCGAGAGCCGCCCCACCGAGTTCGAGTACTCCGGGTCCAGGGCGATGCCCGCGCGCGTCGCCGCGCCGGCCCACTGGTGCTTGAGGTGCTCGGTGGGGCACACGATCGTCACCGTGTCGACGGTGCGGTCGCCGAGCAGCTCGGCCGCCACCCGCAGCGCGAAGGTCGTCTTCCCCGCGCCCGGCGTCGCGACCGCGAGGAAGTCCTTCGGGCGGTCGGCCAGGTAGCGGGTGAGGGCCCGTCGCTGCCACTGCCGCAGGGGCGGGGCCGACGGGGTGTCCGACGTCGGGCCGGGGCGTCCGGGCGCGCGCGTGGTCAAGAACCCTCCGGGGAGCTGGTGGGCAGGACGGACACGGCCCCCCAGGGGGCCGTCGGGGACGACCTACTCGTCGTCCCCGCCGCCGCGCGGCAGCTTGTTGAAGATCTCCTTGCACGCCGGGCAGACCGGCGAGCCGGGCTTCGGCGAGCGGGTGACCGGGAAGGTCTCCCCGCACAGCGCCACGACCATGTTCCCCATGACGGCGCTCTCGACCACCTTGTCCTTGCGGACGTAGTGGAACATCTTCGGGTCGTCGTCGTTCGTCCGATCCGTGGCATCCGGTCGGACGTCGGGGAGGACCGCGGTCTGGCTCATGGCTCCATTGTGACCCAGGGTCCGTCGGCCGTCAGCCGTCGGTCCCGGTGCGCGGCGGCGCGTGATCGGGATCGTCCTGCTGGGGCTGGCGGGGACCGTCGGTGCGGTGCATGAAGGTCTGCGAGCGCTTGTCGAGCGCCTCGGCGGCCTCGATGATCTGCGCCTCGCTGACCTTCGGCAGCGCCTGGCGGTCGGCCTGGTAGCGACTGACCTTCTGCGACTTCTTCGGTGGCCGGTCGTTCGCGATGAGCACCGCGATCCACGGGAGGGGCACCGACAGCACGATGAACGCGACCGCGACCCACGGCCAGTTGAAGCCGATCCCGAAGACCCCGGCCAGCACGAGGCACGGGATACGGAAGGCCATGATCAACGAGTATCGCTTCTTGCGGGCGGCGAACTCGTCCTCGAACGAGACGGCGGCCTCGGTGATGAGCACGGGCTCGTCGTCCTGACGCCGCTTCACTCACACCACCTCCCTGTCCATCACTGTCCCACCTCGGGTCCCCGATGGCATGGCGGGCAATCATCGCGGGCCGGACCAGGGCCGCACCACCTCGTCCGCCCACGCCGCGAGCAGCGGTTCGTCGTGGGTGACGGTGAGCACGCCGAGCCCACGGGCGACCTCCTCGCCGATGACCCCCACCAGCGCGGCGGTGGTCGACGCGTCGAGCATCGCCGTCATCTCGTCGCAGAGCAGGTAGTCCGGCCCGGTCGCCAGGGCGCGGGCGAGACAGGCCCGCTGCAGCTGCCCGTCGGAGACCTCGTGCGGACGCCGGCCGCGCAGGTCGCGCGTGAGCCCGACCCGGTCGCTCAGTTCCTCGGCCCGCGCCGCGAGCACCCCGGCGTCGCGCTCGCCCCGGGCGCGCAGCGGCTCGGTCAGCACCTGCTCGAGGGTCAGACGCGGATCGGCCGCGGCCCGCGGCTGCTGGAACACGACCCCGATCCGTCGGCGCAGCGCGGCGGGCGCCCGGTGGCGCATCCGGGGCACGGGCGTGCCGTCCACCGCGACGACACCGCGCCACGGGTCGTGCAGCAGCGCGAGCATCCGCACGAGCGTCGACTTCCCGCAGCCGCTCGGACCCGCCACGCCGAGCACCCGCCCGGGCTCGACGCCCACGTCGAGCCGGTCGACCACCGCGTGCCCGCGCCGCCAGCCGCCGACCAGCCCCTCCCCGACGAGGCTCATGCCGGTCCTCCCGGGGCGCAGGCGACCGCGCGGCCGCCGTGGGACACCAGGGTCGGGTCGTCGGTGCACGGGCGGTGCCCGGCCGGGGCGGGCGCGGCGACGGGGGCGTGCGGACAGCGCGGCCGGAAGGGACATCCCGACGGCAGGTCGGACAGCTCGGGCGGGTGCCCCGGGATCGGCTCGAAGCGCTCGCCGGGCAGGGCCCCGATCAGCCCGTCGGTGTACGGGTGCCACGGGTGCGCGAACACCTCGGCCGCCGGCCCCGTCTCGACGATCCGGCTGGCGTACATGACGGCGAGGTCGACCGGGCCGGTCGCGGCGATGCGCTGCACCGCCCGCAGGTCGTGGGTGATGAGCAGGACGGCGCGTCCCTCCCGGGCGAGGTCGACGAGCAGGTCGGTGGTGCGGTCCACGAGCGGCCGGTCGAGCCCCGCGGTGGGCTCGTCGGCGAGGAGCACCTCCGGGTCGCCGGCCAGGGCCACCGCGAGGCCGGCCCGCTGCGCGGTGCCCCCGGAGAGCTCGTGCGGGTAGTCGTCGAGGGCGGACGTCGGCAGCCCCGCCCGCGCGGCCAGCTCCTCCGCCGTCGCGGTGCCGCCGAGGAACCGCACCGCCTCCCGCAGCTGGGCGCCGACCGTGCGGGTCGGCGTGAGGAACGTGCCCGCGGACTGGCCCACGAGCCCCACGCGGCGACCCCGCACCGTGTCCCGCAGCTCCGCCTCGGACGCGGTGAGCAGGTCGAGGCCCTCGGCCCGCCCCCCGTCGCCGGGGCCGTCGGGTCCCGGCTCCAGGACCGCGCTCCCCCGGACCTCGGCGTTGCCCGGCAGGAGCCCGGTGAGCGCCTCGGTGAGGACCGACTTCCCGCAGCCCGACTCCCCCACGAGCGCGAGCAGCCGGCCGCGGCGCAGGGTCACGTCGACGTCCGTCGCCGCCCGCACGACGCGCCCGCCCCGCAGCCGGAACCGGACGTCGAGCCCGGTGACCACGAGCGCCGTCCCGCTCGCACCGTTCACAGCGTTCACAGCGCGAGCTCCGAGCGTCGACGGGGCCGCGACCGGTCCCGCCACCACGCGGCGACGCCCGCCACCGCGAGGGTGGTCGCGGCGAGCAGCGCGGACGGGAACACGACGATCCACCAACTGCCCAGCAGCACGGCCTGCCGCCCCTCCGCGAGGATGTTGCCGAGGCTCGCCAGGTGCGGCGGGAGCCCGAGCCCGAGGAACGACAGGGCCGTCTCGTGCCACACCGCGTGCGGCAGGATCAGCACGCTGGAGAGCACCGCGGGCGGGACGACCGCCGGGAGCAGGTGGCGACCGAGGACCCGTCGTCGGGACGCGCCGCCGCTGATCGCCGCGTCGACGAAGGGCCGGCCGCGCAGCGAGAGGACCTCGGAGCGCACCACGCGGGCGACCGTCGTCCAGTGCGTCAGCCCGATCGACGCGATCACCGCGAGCACGCTCCCGCGGTAGAGCGCGACGATGACGATGCCCAGCAGCAGGTGCGGCACCGCGTTCACGCCGTCGACGGCGCGCATGAGGACGCGGTCGGGCCAGCCGCCGAGGAGCCCCGAGAGCGCCCCGTACAGCGTGCCGATGACCGTCGAGATCACCGCGCAGGACGCCGCGACGGTGAGCGAGACGCCGAGCCCGGCGAAGGAGCGCAGGAACAGGTCGCGCCCGACCGCGTCCGTGCCGAACGGGTGCGCGGGCGACGGTGGCTGTCGGACCGCCGTGTAGTCCACCGCGCCCTGGTCGAGCCCGCCGAGCCACGGGATCAGCACGGCGCCGAGGACGAGGACGGCCAGGCCGGCCAGCCCGGCGATCAGGCGGCCCCGGCCGGTCCAGGATGCCCGCGCCCGCAGCGTGCCGGGGCGTCGCCGCCCGGCGGGTCGCCAGGGCGCCCGTCCGTCCGGGCCGTCGGTCCGGACGACGGGTCGGCGCAGGTCGAGCTCAGCCATCGGCGCTCACCCTCGGGTCCAGGACGAGCACGGCGACGTCGGCGAGGAGGGCCCCCACCAGCACCGCGACCGTGGTCAGCAACGTCAGCGCCGCGAGCAGCGGGAAGTCGACGGAGAGCGCGGCGGTCACCACGGCCGCCGCGATCCCCGGCCACGAGAACACGGTCTCCACCAGCACCGCGCCGGTGACCAGCTCCGGGAGCCGGTTGCCGAGCACCGTGACGAACGGCAGCAGCGCCGTGGGCAGGGCGTGGCGCAGCACCACGACGCGTTCCGGCAGCCCCCGGGCGCGCGCGCCGGTGACGTGGTCCTCGTCGAGGGCCCCGAGCAGCGACGAGCGCACGTGCAGCACCAGCCACGGGGTCTGCGAGATGCCCAGGACCACGGCCGGCAGGACGAGGTGGCGCGCCACCTGGTCGACGGTCGGCGCGGCCCCGGCGTCGGTGAGCCCGGCGACCGGCAGCACGGGCCAGGCGACGGCGAACACCGCGATCGCCCCCAGCGCGAGCACGAACGGCGGCAGGCCCTCCAGGGTGTGGCCGACCGCGGTCACCCCGCGGTCGACCCACCCGCCCTGACGCCAGGCCGCCGTCACCCCGGCCACCAGGGAGATCACCACGGCGACGAGGAGACCCGCCGTCACCAGTAGCAGCGTCCACGGCAGCCGCTGCGCGATCACCGTCGACACCGGCTGCCGGAACGACAGGCTCTGCCCCAGGTCGCCGGACGCCAGCCCGCCCGCCCAGCGACCGAGCTGGGTCCACACGGAGTCGTCCAGCCCGAGCTGCTCCCGGGCGTTCGCGATCACCGCGTCGCCCGCGGAGAAGACGCCCGCCCCGAAGTACTGGTAGATCGGGTCGAAGGGCGACCACGCGGCGAGCAGGAACACCCCGGTCGCCACCACCGCGACCACCGGGACCGCCACCCCGGTGCGCCACGCGACGAGGACGGCGATCTCCCGTCCCCGGCCGCGACGGGTCGTCGTGTCCGTCGGGGCGGTCACGTCCGCGGGGTCCAGCGCTCGACGTTCCACCAGGGGCCCCACGTGGTGCCGTGGGTGTGCGGCTCGACGACCGGCTGGTAGCCGTCGAAGCGGTCGCGGGTGAGGTAGCTGTGGCCGAGGAAGGTCAGGAACACCATGCCCGGGTCGGCCGCGTAGGCGAGCTGGAAGCGGCGCAGCTCCGCGGCCCGGGTGGCGCGGTCGGGGGCGGCGAGGGCGGCCCCGAGCGCCTGGTCGACGGTCGCGTTCCGGTACGAGCCCGGGTTGTTGAAGCCGTCCGCGGCGTTCGCGGAGGCCAGCAGCTGCCAGGACTTGAAGGCGGTGTCGAATGGGTTGCCGCCGCCGAGGACCACCGCATCGGCGCCCATGCGGGGCTCGATGGCGTCCCAGCCCAGACCCTCGAGCCGGACGTCGACCCCGATCGCGCGGGCGTCGGAGGCGAAGGCCTGCGCGAGGTCGCGGCGGACGGTGTCGGCGGGGTTGTACATCAGGGTGAACCGCGCGGGCAGCGCGCCGCGGGCCCGGACGCCGTCGGCGCCCCGCACCCAGCCGGCCGCGTCGAGCATCGCGTTCGCGGCCGCGGGGTCGAACGGGAACTGGGCCGCGGGCTCGACCTCCTCCGGCAGCACCGGCGGGACCGGCGTGCTGGCGGGGGTCCCCTGGCCGGCCAGGAGGGCGTCGATCATCCCCTGACGGTTCACGGCGCGGTTGAGCGCCTGGCGGATCGCGGGGTCGGCCGTCACCGGGTTCGCGAACGGCATCGTGATCGTCCGGTAGTCCGCGCTGGCGTGCTCGCGCAGCACCATCCCCTGGGCCTGGCCCGCGATGCCCTTCGCGAGCGCGGGCGGCAGCACGGTGCCGTCGAACTCGCCGGCGGCGACGCGCTGGGCGCGGGTGTTGTCGTCGGTCGCGAAGACGATCGTGATCCGCCGGACGGCGGGTGCGCCGCCGTGGTAGGTCGGGTTCGCCTCGAGCACCATCGACGAGCCCTGGCGCCACTCGACGAGCCGGTAGGGCCCGGTGCCGACCGGCCTCGTGCCGAGCGCGAGGTCCGACGCCGGGCCGGGCGCCGCGACCTGCTCGGCGGGCACGATCGGCAGCGTCAGCCGGCCCGGGAAGAGCAGGAACGGGCTCGACAGGTCGAACCGCACGGTGGCCGGGTCGAGGGCCACGACGTCGCGCAGCATCGGGTAGCCGGAGGCGACCGTCGCCGCCTTCGTCGGGTCGAGCACGGCCCGGTAGGTGGCCACCACGTCGGTGGCGTCGAGGGCCGTGCCGTCGTGGAAGGTGACGCCGGGCTTGAGCGACACCGTCCAGGACAGCCCGTCGGCGGCCGCGACGGGGGCGGCCGCAGCGAGGTTCGGCTGCGGCTGCCGGTCGGCGTCGAGGGCGGTCAGCCCGTCGTAGAGCTTGGACGCGCCCTCCTCGCCGTAGCCGAGGAGCGGGTTCAGGTCGTCGGGCTCGTAGCCGTCGGCCAGCACCATGCTCGCGGGGTCGGCAGGACCGGAGCCGGTCGTCGGTGCGGCGCAGGCACCCACGAGCAGGGCCAACGCGGCCGCGAGGACGACCGGGACGAATCGGGCGGCGATCACACGCCGTACCCTAATCACCAATAGGTGGCAGGAACAAGGACTGGCTTCTGCATGCGTTCTGCGCTAGACGCACGACGGCCCCCGCAGGGGATCCCACGGGGGCCGTCGCTCGTCGCGGTGGGTCGTCTTGGTCGGAACGATCACCGCGGGACCAGGGGGGTCAGACCAGCTGGGTGCCCTGCGCGGACTCGAAGCGCTGGGCGGCGTCGGCCCAGTTCACGACGTTCCACCAGGCCTTCACGTAGTCCGGCTTGACGTTGAGGTAGTCCAGGTAGAAGGCGTGCTCCCACATGTCGAGCATGACCACGGGGATGATCCCCAGCGGCACGTTGGCCTGCTGGTCGTAGAGCTGGAAGATGCGCAGCTTCCGGGCGAGCGTGTCGAACCCGAGGATCGACCAGCCGGAGCCCTGGATCGTCGTCGCGACCGACGTGAAGTGCTTCTGGAACAGCTCGAAGGAGCCGAAGTCCCGGTCGATCGCCGAGGCGAGGTCGCCGGTCGGCTTGTCCCCGCCGTCCGGGGAGAGGTTCTGCCAGAAGACGGTGTGGTTGATGTGCCCGCCGTAGTTGAAGGCGAGGTTCTTCTCCCACAGCAGCGCCGTCGTGCCGATCGTGTCCTTCTCGCGGGCCTCCGCGAGGGCGTCGATCGCGGTGTTCAGACCGGTGACGTAGGTGTTGTGGTGCTTGTCGTGGTGCAGCTCCATGATCTTGCCCGAGATGTGGGGCTCGAGGGCGCCGTAGTCGTAGGGCAGGTCGGGCAGGGAGTACTCCGCCATCGCTCGCACATCTCCTCGGTGATCGAGTCTCTTGTTGCGATCTTGCTGCAGCTGACAGGTGCAGGCAACCCCGAACCGGTGGCGTCGAAACCTCACCGACCACGGCGGGCACCGGCGTCGGGGCGCGATCGTCCGGTGGGGAGCCCGGCCGGCGACGGTCGACAAACGGCCGCCTCGCGAGAGTCACGTCAGGCAGGCGGGCGGGCCTCCGGACCTGCCCCACGTGCACCTCGCGGAGGCGGCCCTAGACCGCGACGGCGGCCGTGAGGCGGCGCAGGGCAGGGCGGTCGCGCACGACGAAGGAGCGCCGCTGCTTGAGCAGGACACCCTCCGCGACCAGGCGGGAGAGTTCGCGGGAGGCGGTCACGCGGGTGAGGCCGACGATCGCCGCGAGGTCGTCCACGCCGAGCTGGAGGCGGAGGCGGACGAGGCCGTCCGGCCCGGGCTCGCCGTGGGCGTCGGCGAGGTGGGTCAGCAGCAGCACCATGCGCTCGCGGGCCGGGAGCGCGTCGAGGGCGAGGTGCAGGTGCAGCACGTGCTGCTTGTGCGCCACCCGCCGGGCGACCTCGAGGAGCAGCTCCGGGTCGGTGCGGGCGGCGGCGAGCAGGACCTCGCGGGACACGGCGAGGACCTCGGAGTCGACGACGGCGACGGCGGTCGCCGCCCGGGCCGCGCGGTCGACGCAGGCGGTCTCCCCCACGCTCGCGCCGGGCTCGGCGTAGCCCAGGACGCGCTCCCCGCCGTCGGGACGCAGCAGCGAGAGCCGGAGCCGACCCGACGTCAGGATGTAGAGGCAGCCGGAGATCTCGCCCTGGCGCATGACGAGGTCCCCGGAGCGCAGGCGCCGGGGCACGCCGAGGGCGGCGAGCCGACCCGCGACGGGGCCGGTCTCGGCGAGCAGGAACGGCGAGACGGCGAGCTCGGGGGTCCCCGGGGGCACCGCGCGCGCGAGGGACTGCGCCACGACGACCTCCGTCCCGACCCGGACGACCCGGGTCGGGACGGAGATTAGTCGCGCGCGACCGCCTCTTTCCAGGTTCAGGCCGCCACGGGGGCCACGGCCTCGGCGCTGATGGACTCGTCGACGGAGTCGGGCAGCAGCAGCGTGCAGACCAGGCTGACGACCGAGAGACCCGCGAGGAGGACGCCGATCGCGAGGCTCGTCGCGTAGGTGGCGACGAGGGCGGTGGCGATGAGCGGGACCACGCCGCCGCCGAGGACGCCGGCGAGGTTGTAGGACATGCCGGCGCCGGTGTAGCGGTAGCGGGTCGGGAACAGCTCGGGCAGCTGGGCACCGATCGGGCCGTAGGCGATGCCGACGACGCCGAGCACGATCGACAGACCGAGGCCGAACGAGGCCGCGGTGCCCAGGTCGATGATCGGGAAGGCGATGACGCCGCCGACGACGGACAGGGCGTTGCCGATGATCACCATCTTCCGACGCCCGACCCGGTCGGAGAGGATCGCGCCGGCGATCGTGGTGGCGGCGAAGACGAGCCCGCCGATGATGCCCATGGCGAGCACGGTCGGGCGCGGCAGGCCGAGCTGCTGCGTGCCGTAGCTCGTCAGGTACGTGACGCCGATGTAGAAGAAGGCGAACACGGCCATCGTCGAGCCGGCCGCGAGCAGCACCGTCCTCGGCTGGCGCGTGAGCACCTCGGTGACCGGGAGCCGCGTCGCGACCTGGGCCTCGTTGCGCTTCGCGAACGCCGCCGTCTCGGTGATCGCGAGCCGCACGTAGAGGCCCAGGGCCACGAGCAGGACGCTGCCGATGAACGGGATGCGCCAACCCCAGGCGAGGAAGGCCTCGTTGGACATCGTGAGGGCGGTGGTGAGGAAGGTGGCGCTGGCCAGCGCGAACGCGACCGACGGGCCGAGCTGCGGGTAGAGCGCGTACTTGCCGCGCACCTTGGCCGGCGCGTTCTCCGCGGTGAGCAGCGTGGCGCCCGCCCACTCCCCGCCGACGGCGAGGCCCTGCAGGACGCGGAGGAGGACGAGCAGCGCCGGTGCGAGCCAGCCGATGACGCCGGTCGAGGGCAGCAGGCCGATCGCGAGGGTCGAGAGCCCCATCAGCAGCAGGGTGGTGACCAGCGTCTTCTTGCGGCCGAGCTTGTCACCGAAGTGCCCGAACAGGACCGAACCGAAGGGCCGGGCGACGAAGGCGACACCGAAGGTCGCCAGCGCCAGCGCGGTCCCGGCCGCCGCCCCGAGCTCCGGGAAGAACACCTTGTTGAACACGAGCGCGGCGGCCGTGCCGTAGATGAAGAAGTCGTAGAACTCGATGACGGTGCCCGTCATGCTCGCGAGCGCGATGCGGCGCATCGGTGGTGCGCTCGGTGATGACGTGTGGTCCGAAGTGGTCAACGGGTCCCTCCCGGTCAAACGTGATGTGACACGCAGTATCGGGAGGAATCGGACGGCGATCTGTATCACGGACTACAGACGAAGCACGTCGCGTCCGCTTCGTGAGGAACATCAGCTCGGGCGGCGGGGACCCCGCAGCAGGCGCAGCCCGTTGAGGGCGACGAGGATCGTCGACCCCTCGTGGCCCGCCACGCCGAGGGCGAGCGGCAGGTGTCCGACGAGGTCCCAGGTCACGAGCCCCACGATGATCGTGCCCGCGACGACGAGGTTCGCGATCACGGTCCGGCGGGCCCGGCGACCGAGGTCGAGCAGCCAGGGCAGGCGCCGCAGGTCGTCGCCGAGCACGACCACGTCGGCCGCGCGCATCGTCAGTTCCGCGCCGCCCATCGCCATGCCGACGTCCGCACCCGCCAGCGCCGGGGCGTCGTTCACCCCGTCCCCGACGACCGCCACGGTGTGCCCGTCGGCCCGCAGCCCCTCGACCACGTGCACCTTGTCCTCGGGGAGCAGGTCCGCCCGGACGTCCGCGATTCCCAGTCGGTCGGCCATGCCCCGGGCCGCGTCGGCACGGTCGCCGGTGGCGAGGACCGGGGGGACGACCGTGCGGGCGGCGAGATCGGCGACCGCGTCCGCGGCGTCGGGGCGCAGCCCGTCGGCGATCGCGAGGGTGCCGAGAACGCGGCCGGTGCCGAGGTCGGTGACGTCGACGAGGGTGGTGGCGGAGTCGGGGTCCGTGTCGCGAGGGGAGGATCCGAGCGCTCTTGTGGCACGAGGGTTCCCCTCACGACGGGGGGTGGCGTGAGGGTTCCCCTCGCGCGGAGGGGTCGCCGCGCGGCCCACCCCGACCCGGCGGCCGCCCACGGTGCCCCGCACCCCGACGCCGGGCTCCGCGCTGAAGTCGGCGACCTCGGCGACGACGAGCCCCCGCTCGCGGGCCGCCGCGACGACCGCCCGCCCCAGCGGGTGCTCGCTGCGCGCCTCCACGGCGGCGGCGAGGGCGAGCACCTCGTCGTCGGGGTGACCGACGACCCGGGGCGCCCCGACCGTCACGGTCCCCGTCTTGTCCAGCACCACCGCGTCGACAGCACCGAGCCGTTCCATCACCTGGGCCGAGCGCACCAGGAGTCCGCGCCGTCCGGCGTTCGCCACCGCGGCGAGCAGGGGCGGCATCGTCGCGAGCACCAGCGCACACGGCGAGGCGACGATCATGAAGGTCATGGCGCGCAGGAGGGCGTCGTCGAGGGTCGCGCCGAGGACGAGCGGCACCGTGAAGATCGCGAGGGTCGCGACGACGACGCCGATCGAGTAGCGCTGCTCGACCTTCTCGATGAACAGCTGGGTCCGCGCCTTCGTGCGCGCCGCCTCCTCGACGAGCTCGGCGATCCGGGCGACGACCGACTCCCCCGCCGGCCGGGCGACCCGCACCGTCAGGGCGCCCCCCGCGGCCACGGTGCCCGCGTAGACCTCGGCGCCCACCGACCTGGGCACCGGGAGCGGCTCGCCGGTGATGCTCGACTGATCCACCTCCGCGGCCCCGTCGAGCACGACGCCGTCGGCGGGGACGGCGTCACCGGGCCGGACCAGGACGACGTCGCCGACCGTCAGCTCCTCGGCGCGCACCTCCTCCTCGAGGCCGTCCACCAGCCGGGTCGCCCGGGCCGGCGCGAGGTCGAGCAGCCCGCCGACCGACGCCTCGGTCCGGGCCGTCGCCCAGGCCTCGAGCGCACCCGAGGTCGCGAAGATGACGATGAGCAGCGCGCCGTCGACGACCTGCCCGATCGCGGCCGCACCGAGCGCGGCGACGACCATGAGCAGGTCGACGTCGAGGCGCCGCTCGCGCAGCGCCCGCAGCCCCTCGAGGGCCGGCTCCCAGCCGCCCGCCGCGTAGCAGACCGCGAGGACGGGCCCCCACGCCCGGACCGGCGCGCCGACGAGCACCAGCAGCCCGCCGACGGCGAACGCGGCGAGGGCGAGCCCGGCCCAGCGCGCCTCGGGCAGCCGGAGCAGGAGCGACCGGCGCGGGGCACGCGCCGGGGGTGCGGCAGGGCGGTCGTCGAGGGCGGTCACGTCCGGACACGGTACACACGAATGAATACCGGTTCATACTTTCATGCCTGACCAACCGCTGAGGTGAGTAGGCTCCCGCCATGGGTCACGGCACCGACGGGAACACCCCGACGCTGTCGAAGGACGCCGTGGACGCGGTCGCGCGCACGATGCACGCACTCTCGACGCCGAGCCGGGTCCACCTGCTGCTCCGGCTGCGCGAGGAGGCGCGGACGGTGGGCGAACTCGTGGCCGACGTGGGCATGGAGCAGTCGGCGGTGTCCCACCAGCTCCGCGTGCTCCGGCACCTCGGGCTCGTGGTCGGGGAGCGCGACGGGCGGCAGATCCGCTACCGGCTGCACGACGAGCACGTCGCCCAACTGCTCGACGAGGCCGTCTTCCACGTCGAGCACCTGACCACCGGCCGCGTGGATCCCTAGGCGGCGACGGCCTCGCGCTCGCGGACGTCGACGGCGTCGTGGAGCAGCGCGACCAGCCGGTCGTCCCGCTGCGGCGAGCCGACCGGGCCCGCGAGGACCGCGGCGCGGTGGAAGGCCGCCGTCAGGTGCGGGAGGGCGCGCAAGCCGGCGACGAGGCCGGCGGTGCCGTCGAGGCGCACCCGGCTCCAGCGGCGCTGCGCCCGCCCGGCGCGGGCGAGCAGGCGGAGGGAGAGCGCGTCGTCGGGGCGGACCGCGAGGGCGGCGCGGGCGCAGACCGCCACGAGCTCCCACGCGGCGCGCGGATCCCGGCTGTCGGCGCCGGCGAGGGCCGGGACGAGCGGGAGGAGCCGGTCGCGCGCGCGATCGGACACCCGGTCGTTGACCTGCGCGGCGAGCGCGGCGAGGGCGGGCGACGTGCAGCGGGGCCGGTCGGAGAACGGTTCGCCCGCCGCGAGGGCGACCTGCTCCATCAGGCAGGTACCCGTCTCCGCGTCGGAGTGGGCCCCCCTCGTGAGGCGGTCGGTCACCGTCGGCTCCCGTCGGTCGTGGTGTCGGGCCATCGTAGCCAGGGTTTTCGTGGTGTGAACACCCTGGTTTCGGTGAACCGAAACAGTAGGCGCAGTCGGAGCGAGACCCGGACCTGCGCCGGGGTGCTACCCGACCCTGCGACCGGCCGACACGTGCGATCGCGCCGTCACGCCACCTGCGGCGCGCAGCGGCAGGACCGGCCCTGCTGACAGCCGCACCCGCAGGTCGCGGCGCACCCGCAGGCCGCGCCCGACAGCGCCGCCTCCGGGCCGAGGATCGCGGTGGATAGGTCCGGGGCGGGGTCCGCGGGTCCGGTCCGCACGCGCCGGGTGACGACCGCGGCCAGCTCGGCCCAGGTCCGGCACGCCGCGCACCCCTGCCGGTGCTCCTCGGCCCGCGCGGACTCCCGTGCGCCCGCCTCGCCGTCGAGCCCGGCGGAGATCGCCTCACGGCATCGCTCGCAGTCCACGACCGTCAGGTCGTCGACGGGTGCGCCGGAGTTCCCGGGAACCGCGGCGGCCGCCGGGACGACTCCCCTGTCGTGTTCTCCCCCGTCGTCACCCTGCTGCTGTCGGTGGTCTTCCTCCTCACCGGAGGGTGGTCGCTCGTCCGGCTCGCCGAACTGATCGCGACCGGCGACCACGGCGGCAGTCGGGTCGCCGAGCTCGCCCACCTGCTGATGAGCCTCGCCATGCTCGCCATGACGTGGGGCGTGACCGGAGGCCCGACCACGCCCGGTGCGGTGCTCCAGATCCTCGTGTTCACCGTGCTCACCGCGTGGTTCGTCCGGCGCGTCCTGCTGCCCCCGCCGGGCCACCGGCGCCTCGTCGAGGGCTACCACGCCGCGATGTGCGCCGCGATGGTGTGGATGGTCGCGGCGATGCCCCAGATCATGGGCACCTCGATGTCCGGCGACGGCGGGGGCGGTCACCACCACGGCGGGTCCGGCCCCGTGGCGACGATGGTCCCGGTCGTCACGCCGGGGTGGGTCACGGGTCTGACGTGGGCCTTCGCCGTCGTCTCGCTCGCCGCGGCCGCCTCCTGGCTGCTCCGGGTGGTGCGGCCGGTCGTCGGGCGGGGGTGCGGCCCGGTGCCCGGGGGTGTTCCCGACGCCGGGTCGGGTCCGGTCGCGGTGGCGACCCGCCCGGCGGTCATGTCGGTGCGCGCGGCGATCGCGCCGCGGCTCGACGCCGGGTGCCACCTGCTGATGAGCGCCGGGATGGCCGTCATGCTGCTGGTGATGTGAGCCCGTCGTCGGCGCGGGCCCGCCGCCCGCGCCCTGCTGCGAGGGTCCTCACGGTGCGGCGGGAGGGGGCCCGGCTACCGTGCGGAGCGTGGACGACGCCGCGGTGACCCGGGCCGCCGAGCTCGCCCGGGACGGCGACCGGGCCGCCGCCGCACGCTTCGTCGAGCTCACCCAGCAGCAGGTCTGGCGGCTCCTCGTCCACCTCTCCGACCGGGGCGTCGCCCAGGACCTCGCGCAGGAGACCTACGAGCGGGCGTTCCGGTCGCTGCCCGGCTTCCGGGGCGAGGCGCCGGCCCGGACCTGGCTGCTCTCCATCGCCCGCCGCGTCGCGGCCGACCACCTGCGCCACACCGCCCGCCGCCCCGCCCGACCCGCCGAGCTGCACGACGCCGACGAACCCGTCGGGCGGACGCGGCACGGCGACGTCGCCGAGGGCGTGGTGCTGCGCGCGGCGGTGGACGCCCTCGACCCCGACCGGCGCGAGGCGTTCGTCCTCACCCAGGTCGTGGGGCTCGGCTACGCCGAGGCGGCCGCCGTGTGCGACTGCCCGATCGGCACGATCCGCTCCCGGGTCGCGCGGGCCCGCGCCGACCTGGTCGACGCGCTTGCCGCCGACCCCGGCGGTGTGGCGCGGGAGACCCGGGGATGACCTGCGAGGACTGCCGCGAGGAGATCTCGGCCGACCTCGACGGCGAGAGCGACGCCGACGGCCGCGCCGCGATCGAGGCCCATCTCGCGGTCTGCCCGGCGTGCCGCGCCTGGCGGGAGGGCGCCGCCGTCGTCACGCGGTCCGTGCGCACCGCACCCGCCGATCCCGGCCCCGACCTCGTCGCGCTGGTGCTGCCCGCCGCACCACCACGCCGCACCGGTCCCCGCGCGGCCCGCGTCGGGCTCGCCGTCGTCGGCGTCGTACAGCTGGCCCTCGGGGCGCTGGCGCTCACCGGCACCACCGGGCACTCCGACGCCGCCATGCTGGGCGCGGACATGGCGCACATGGGACACGAGTCCGCTGCCTGGAACCTCGCGCTCGGCGTCGCCTTCGTCGCCGGCGCGTGGTGGGTCCGGCACGTCGCGGGGCTCCTGCCGGTGCTCGGCGCCTTCATCCTCGTGCTCGGCACGCTCAGCACGGTCGACCTGCTCGCGGGCCGGGTCGAGCCCGTGCGCATCCTCGCCCACGGCCTCGTCGTCGTCGGGTTCGTGCTCACCCTCTACCTCGGACGTCAGCCGACCCCGGCGCCGCGGCCGGCAGCCGACCGGCCGCCGTCGCGCGCTCCCGGCGGCCGCGAGCGCCTGCCCGACCACCCCCGGCGTCGGGACGCCGCCTAGCTCGCGCGCGACCGCCGGTACTCCTGCCACAGGGCGTCCCCGAGCAGGAAGAGCAGCAGCGACGCCCCGAGCACGGGGAGGAACACCCCGAGCACCACCGCCGCGAGGCCGACGACGGCGACCGCCGCCACGCCGGGCCGCTCCGTCCCGCCCGGAGCCGTGGCGCCGGAGCGGGTGGGGCGGCGGAGCCACCACATCCGGTAGCCCCAGACCACCACGACGATGATCCCGAGGGCGAGGGCGATCAGCAGGAGCTGGTTCGCGACGCCGAAGAGGATGCCCATGTGCGCGCTGATGCCGATCTCGGCGAGCTTCGCCGCGACCGGCCAGTCCGCGTAGCGGATGGTCTCGAGCACCGTTCCCGACGACGGGTCCACCGCCATCGAGTCCTGCTTCAGCGGCCAGGACCGCTGCACCTGCGCGACCGTCCACGCCTGACCCGCCTCCTCGGGCGGCGTGATCGCGACGGGGTCGGTCATCCCCGCCGCCCGGGCGGCGGCGAGGACCCGCTCGGCGGCCTCTCCGGTCGGCGCCGGGACGGACGCGGCCGGCAGCTCCGCCGACACCGACGGCGTCGTCCAGTCCAGCGCGGTGCGCAGGGCCGACACGTTCGTTCCCGCGAACTGCGACCACGTCAGGCCCGTCGCCGACAGCCCGAGCATCCCGATCGCCGCCCACAGCCCCACCGAGCCGTGCCAGGAACGGACGCGCGCCCGGCCCCGCGCCGACGCCTCGGGCAGCAGGGTGCGACGCAGGCGGGAGCGGCGACGGCGGCGCACCACCCAGAGCACGAGCCCGGACACGGCGAGCACCCACAGCCAGCTCGCCGCGAGCTCGGAGTACACCCGGCCGACCTCGCCGAGATGCAGGTTCCGGTGCAGCGTGTCGATCCAGGCCCGGGTCGGGAGCCACTCGCCGAAGGTGTCGAGCACCGCGCGGACCTGACCGGTGTGCGGGTCGACGAACGCGGTGCGCGCGTCGTCCTCGGCCACACCCGGGGAGTCGAACCCGACCCGCGTGGTGGCCGTCGGCGTGGCGGCCGGCCGGATCGAGGTGAGCGTGCCGTCCGGCACCGCCGCCGCGGCCGCCGCCACCTGGGTCCGCAGGTCCACGGCGGTCGTCGCGGCCGGGACCGTCAGCGCGTCGCGGTAGAGCAGCTGGTCGAGCTGCGGGGTGATCGTGTAGATCAGCCCGGTCACGGCGGCGACCAGGATGAACGGCCCCACGAACAGCCCGACGTGGAAGTGCAGGCGCACGAGCAGCGGCCGCAGCCCGGCCCGGATTCCCCGGGCGGCGGGCGGGTCGGCGGCGGGTGCGGGAGCGGCGTCGAGGGTGTCGGACACGGGAGGACAGTCGCCCACGGAGCGGTGGCGGTTCCCGACACTCCCGACATTCGCGCCCGCTCGTCGGGCCTGCCGGGACGGGCAGGGGCCGACCGGGTGAAGCGGGCCCGATTTTCCGGACACCGCGCACCCGACGTGTCGTTGCCGGACATGGTCAGCTGCAGGAAGGTTGCACCTGTGACCCGGACGGGGGACTCTCCCGGCTCGTGACCGCCACCGCCCCCACCCGTCCGCGTCGCTTCGCGATGTCGCGGCCGGAGAAACGCTCCGTCGTCGGGATGACCGCCGTCGTGCTCCTGCTGCACGTCGTCGGCTGGGGCGTGCTGGCGGTGTTCATCGCGCCGAACGACTACGACCTCGGCGATGCCGGGGTCTTCGGCCTGGGCCTCGGCCTGACCGCCTACCTGCTCGGCATGCGGCACGCGTTCGACGCGGATCACATCGCGGCGATCGACAACACGACGCGGAAGCTGCTGGCGGATCGGAGTGACGACGAGACCCGGCCCCGGCCGCTCACGGTCGGGTTCTGGTTCTCCCTCGGCCACTCGACGATCGTGTTCGTCCTCGTCCTGCTGCTCGGCCTCGGCGTCCGCGCGGTCGCCTCCGAGATCGGCGACGACGACTCGCCGCTCAAGGTGATCGGCGGGCTGATCGGCACCGCGGTGAGTGGCGTCTTCCTCGTGCTCATCGGCGTGATCAACCTCGTCGTGCTGATCGGGATCGTGCGGATCTTCCGGCGGATGCGGCACGGCGACTACGACGAGGCCGAGCTCGAGCGCCACCTCGACGAGCGCGGCTTCATGAACCGCTTCCTCGGGCGGGTGACCAAGGCCGTGCGCCGGCCCGGGCACATGTACCCGGTGGGCGTGCTGTTCGGCCTGGGCTTCGACACCGCGACCGAGGTGTCCCTGCTGGTCCTCGCCGGGGGCGCCGCGGCCGCGACGCTCCCCTGGTGGGCCGTGCTCGTCCTGCCGATCCTCTTCGCGGCGGGGATGAGCCTGTTCGACGCCCTCGACGGCGCCTTCATGTGCTTCGCCTACGGCTGGGCCTTCATGCGCCCGGTGCGCAAGGTCTTCTACAACATCACGATCACGTCGTTGTCGGTGGTCGTCGCGCTGGTGATCGGCCTGATCGAGCTGATCTCCATCCTCACCGACCAGCTCGACATCGAGACCGGGCCGCTCGCGTGGATCGCGAACCTGCCCCTCGACGACGTCGGGTTCTGGATCGTCGGGCTCTTCGTCCTCGCCTGGGCCGTCGCCCTCGCCGCGTGGCGGTTCGGACGCGTGGAGGAGCGCTGGGAGAAGGGCCTGAAGTCAGTCCCGGCGGACTAGGTAGGTGTCCATGATCCAGCCCTTGCGCTCCCGCAGCTCGGCGCGCGTGGACAGGATCTCGCCGCGGACGTCCCCCAGCCGCCCGCTGATCAGCGTCTCGTCGGACGTGCCGAGGTAGGCGCCCCAGTAGACGGTCGCGTCGTCCTCCACCGCGTCGACGGCGTGCTGGTCGGCCCCGTCGAGCATGACGACGAGGTCGGCCCGCTCGGCGGGCGTTCCCGCGATGACCTGCCGCGCGGGGGTGACGACGGCGGGGCGCCCGGTGCGCGTCATCGTCACCCGGTGCGCGGCGGTGAGGGCCGAGGGGGCCGAGATCCCGGGGATCACGGTCCACTCGATCGCGACGTTCCCGCGTTCGACGATCCGCTCCACGGTGTCCACCGTGCCGTCGTAGATGCCCGGGTCGCCCCAGGCGAGCAGGGCGACGGACCCGCCGTCGGGGACCTCGGTCGAGATCAGCTCCTCGTAGAGCGCGAGGCGCGCGTCGCGCCACTCCTGCGTGGTCTGCAGGTAGCGGCCCTCCTCGGTGGTGCCACGCTCGCGGTGGGCGTCCTGACGACGGACGATGCGCGCCTGGGGCGCGAAGCGCTCGGCGATCGTGGTCCGGGCGTCGGTGAGCTCGTCGGCGGCGCCCCGCTTGTGCAGCAGCAGCACGACGTCGACCGACTCCAGGGCCTCGACGGCGTCGAGCGTGAGGTGGCCGGGCGAGCCCGCCCCGATCCCGACGACGTGGACGGTGCGACTCACGCCTCGGCCTTGGCGGCCTTGGCGGCCTTCTTCTGCGCCTGCTTGAAGTCCCGGACCTCGGCGAGCGTGGTCTGGTCCACCACATCGGCGATTGATCGCCGGGAACCCTCGTCGCCGTAGTTCCCGGCCGCCTCGCGCCAGCCGTCGGCCTCGAGGCCGAGCTGCTTGCCGAGCAGGGCGGTGAAGATCTGGGCCTTCATCGTGCCCCAGCCGGGCAGGGCGTTGAGCCGCTTGAACACGTCGCGGCCGTCGGCGGCCTCGGTCCAGATCCGGGTGACGTCGCCGCTGTAGTCCTCGACGATCGTGCGGCAGATCGCCTGCACGCGCTCGGCCATGGACTTCGGGTAGCGGTGGACCGCCGGCGGGCCGGTGAAGGCGGCGACGAGTTCGTCGTGGTCGTACTCCGCGATCTTCTCGGCCGTGAGCTCGCCGATCCGCTCGGTCAGCAGGGCCGGCCCGGCGAACGCGCGCTCCATCGGGAACTGCTGGTCGAGCACCATCCCGATGAGCAGCGCGAGCGGGTTCTGCGAGAGGACCTCGTCGGCCTCCGGGTCCTGGGCGAGGGTCAGCTGCGGTGCCACGTCGCTCAGCCTAGGGGCTTGCGCAGGACCGCGAACCGGAAGTCGTCGCCGCGCGGGAACCCGACGCCGGGCTCGCCGTACGGGAACGGCTTCGTCTCCCCCGTGCGCACGTAGCCCCGCCGCTCGTACCAGGCGATCAGCTCGGCGCGCCGGTCGATGACGTAGAGCTCCATCGTCGTCGCGCCCGCCGTGCGCGCGTACTCCTCGGCGGCGGCCTGCAGTGCCTTGCCCAGCCCCGAGCCCTGTTGGTCCGGACGGACCGCGAACATCCCGAACGACGCGACCTCCTCGCCGGCCCGGTGGGTCACGGCGCAACACCCGTCGTGGTCGCCGGCCACCAGGACGTGGATGCCGGGGTCGGCGAGGTCGGCCGCCAGCAGCTCCCGGGTGGTGCGCGGCCCGTCGATCAGCTCCGCCTCGGTGGTCCAGCCGACCTGTCCACCCTCCCCGCGATATGCGGCGTGGACGAGTTCGAGGAGGGCGTCGGCGTCCTCGGCGACGGCGGGACGGATCGTGAGCGGGGCACTGGTCACGGCGTGCAGTCTGCGCCCGACGCCCGGACGAGGTCACGGGCGGAATCGCGTCGCGTGCCGCACACCGGTCAGTGGCCCGGGCGATCGGGAGGGGCGCTCCGCCCCCGCGCGTCGCGCACAGGGTGTCGCGATCCCGCGATTCCACGAGGTGCACACCAGGCATCCCGAGGAGCCCGTGAACCTGCCCCACGTCACTCTCGCGAACGCCGCGCCCGCTGGCTCGTCCGCGAGAGTGACACCAGGCAGCCCCGACAGCCCGCCGACCTGCCCCACGTACACCTCGCGCCGGGGGCGGCACGCCGCCGGACCTCGCCCCACCGTGTGCGCGACGCAATGCGCACCCGTCGTCGGGACGGCGTCAGACCCGCTCGAGCTGCCCGAGACCGCGGTCGACGTCGGCGGGGGTCCGCCCGATCACCGGGAGCCCCCGCAGGTAGAGCGCGATCCCCCGGCGACGGATGGCGAGCGAGACCCGGTGGGTGACGAACGGGTGCCGCAGCACCGCGCGCAGCACCACGCGGCGGGTCGCCGCGCGCCTCGTCCCGCGCATGGTCGCGACGAAGGCCGTCGCGAGCCCGCCGTCGGGACCCTCGCGGCGGAGCACCACCGTGGCCGACAGCGTCTCCCCCGGCTCGGGCACCTTCATCCGGTACTCGCCGTCGACGGGGAAGAACGGGGAGACGTAGAAATCCTTGTCCACGCGCGCCCGGCCGGCGTCGTCGACGTCGAGCAGGTAGTGGTGCCGCCCGCCGTAGGTGTTGTGGACCTCCGCGACCACGGCGCTCAACGAGCCCGTCGACGAGTAGGCCCAGTAGAGCGAGATCGGGTTGAAGACGTACCCGAACGTCCGGGGGTGGGCGAGCATCAGCACGCGGGCCGGGCGCTCCCGACCCTGCGCCGCGAGGAACGCGTCGAGGTTCTCGCGGATGGAGCGGGCGGGATCACCGAGGTGGTCGGCGCCCCGGAACGAGACCCCCGCGGCCCGGAGGAGACGACCCCGCGGCAGGTCGTCCAGGTCCACCAGCCACAGGTACATGCGGTGGGTGAAGGCGTCCTCGAGCGTCTGCGACCGTCGGTGGTCGACCAGCACCTCGTAGAGGGAGGTCACCACGCCACCCCGAGCGAGGCCGCCGCGCGCACGCCCGAGGCGCAGCCGTCCTCGTGGAACCCCCAGCCGTGGTACGCGCCGGCGAAGGCGATCCGGCCGTCGTTCAGGCCCGGCAGCTGCTTCTGCGCCGCCACCGAGGCCGGGGTGTAGGCCGGGTGCTCGTAGTCCATCCGCGCGATGACCGTCGAGGGGTCGACGCGGTCGGTCGCGTTCAGGGTCACGACGTAGGTCTCGGGGGTCTCGAGCCGCATGAGGCGGGACATGTCGTAGCTGACCAGCACGCGGTCCTCGCCCGGGACGCGCAGCAGGTTCCACGACGCCCGCGCGGCCGGGGCCTTCGGCAGGATCGACGTGTCGGTGTGCAGCCAGGTCTCGTTGGCCGAGTACTCGAAGGCGCCGAGCACGGCCTGCTCGGCGGACGTCGGGGCGGCGAGCATCGACAGCGCGGTGGGCGCGTGGGTGGCGATCACGACGCGGTCGAACGGGTGCGCCACGTCCGCGTCGTCCCGGACCTCGAAGCCCTCGCCGACGCGGGCGACGGCGCGCACCGGCGTCGACACCTCCACCGCCGACAGTCCCTTCGCGGCCTTCTCGACGTAGCGGGCCGATCCGCCGACCACGGTCTTCCACTGGTGCGACCCGCTGACCGAGAGCAGCCCGTGGTTCGCGAGGAACGCGAACAGGTAGCGCGCCGGGTACTGCATCGACAGCTCCGCACCGGACGACCAGACCGCCGAGACCACCGGCACCGCGAACGTGTCGACGAAGTACCGGGAGAAGCGGTTCGTCCGCAGGAACTCGCCGAACGTGACCTCCTCGGCGAGCTCGGTGTGTCCGTCGAGCACCCGCCGGGCGGCACGGTGGAAGCGCAGCACCTCGGCGAGCATCGCGAGGTGGCGCGGGTTCGCGAGGTTGCGCCGCTGCGCGAAGAGACCGGCCGCACCGCGTGCCCCGGCGTACTCCAGGCCGGTCGCGTCGTCGCGCACGCTCATCGACATCTCGGAGTCCTGCGTGGCCACGCCGAGCTCACCGAACAGGCGGATGAGGTTCGGGTAGGTCGCGTGGTTGTGGACGATGAAGCCCGAGTCGACGCTGACGTCCGGCAGGTCGTGGGTGTGCGCGTGCCCACCGAGGCGCGACTCGGCCTCGAAGAGCGTGACGTCGTGCGCGCGCTGCAGGACGTAGGCGGCCGTCAGGCCGGACACACCGGCCCCGATCACGGCGACGCGTTCCCGGGACACGGGCGACTCCTCAGACGGTCGGGGCGGAGAGCGGGACGGACAGGCCCTCGGGGGCACCGGCCGCCATCGCGTTCGCGACGGCGGGCTCGAACGGTTCGAGGCCGAGTGCGGCCAGCGCGAACCGTGCGGTCAGCCGGTGCCAGTCCCCCGCCCGACGCAGCATCGCGTGGCCGTCGCCGTGCACGTCGAACCGGGCCACCCGGTCGCTGACCGTCGACACCTGCCGCGCGAACCACAACGAGGAGCGCGGGTCGGTCATGCGCTCGCGGTCGCCGTGCGCGACGAGCAGCGTCTGCCCCCGCAGGTGCTCCCACGGCTCGTTCCGCTCGATCCACGGCGCCAGCGCGGCGATCCCGACGACGTTCGGGTCGTCCCCCACCCGCAGCGCGGCCCGCGCACCCATGGAGTGGCCGACGAGCACCACCCGCACGTCCGCACCGTGACGGCGGCGCAGCTCGTCGAGGGCCCAGCGGGCGTCGACGACCGGGTCGAGGTCGGGCGCGTTCCAGCCCCGGACGCGGTAGCGCAGCAGCTGGGTGTCCACCCCGCGCCGCGCCCCGACCCGGGCCACGGCCTGCCCGAACGGCACCATCCGCACGTGGGAGAGCAGGAACCCGCCGGCGCCCTGGTGCCCGTCGGGCCGCCCACCGTGGAGCACGAGGACGGCACCGGCACGGCCGTCCCCGTGCGGGGACGCGGCTTCGAGGCGAGGAAGGCTCACTCCCCCATCTTCGGCCCCTTCCTGACGCCGGGTCGGTGCCGGTGGTGAGGGTCGGATCACGGTTGCGGGCGGGTGGCGGCCGTGGCGAGGTCGGCCAGGTCCGCGGCGCGCAGCCCGGGCCAGCCGTGCACCCGGTCGCGCCACTCCGCCCGCAGCGACGACCCGCCGTGCGCGGCCCCGAGCAGCGCCCCGGCGATCGCGGCGACCGTGTCGGTGTCCCCGCCGCCGCGGACCGCCGCGAACAGACCGTCCTCGGTGTCCGAGGCCTGCGCCACGGCCGCCCACGCCCCCTGCAGCGCGGCGACCACCCAGCCGTTGTGCGACGCATAGGCCGCGGGGCCGAGCCGGGCCGCCTCCTCGAGACGGGGGATCCAGTGCCGGGCGGAGTCGTCGCGCAGGTGGTGGATCCGGGCCGCGACGTCGGGCCCGCCGGTGTGGATCGCCGCGTCGATCGCCAGGCACCAGATCGCGCAGGCCTCCCCCGCCTCCGGGTCCCAGTGCGTCAGCACGCTCACCGCCGTCGCGGCCTCGACGATCGCGACCGGGTCACCGAGGTGGGCGAGGGCGACGGGGGCCGTCCGCATCAACGACCCGTTGCCGCCGCTGCGCCCGGTCCGCCGGTGCAGCTCGAGCGCGCGCCGCCGCAGCCGGTCCGCCGAGCCCGGTCCCGGCTCCTGCCCGCGGAGCACCGACGCGGTCTGCGTGCCGATGTCCGCGGGCCCCTGCCGGTACCACCCGATGAACCCGTCGGCGATCGCGTCCAGGGCCTCATCGCTGCGCAGGTCCGCCCCGGTCGCGGCGACGCGGGCGATCACCGACGCCATCTCGGTGTCGTCGCTCCACTGGCCGGGTGCGTACCCGCCGAGGCCGCCGCCGAGCATCGCGGGCTCGCCGTCGAGGCGCCGGGAGCCGTACTCGTAGGGGACGCCGAGCGCGTCCCCGACGGCGCCGCCCTGCAACGTCCCGATGATGCGGTCCACGTGCTGCTCCAGCGTCATCGGCGTCTCCATTAGCTCGTTCCTGCGCTAATCGAGATAAGAGCACGTCTGCGCTAACCTGTCCAGCGTGTGGCGCGACGAGACCGGCCGGAGCCTGGCGGACTACCCGCACCCGTCGGTCGCGGTCGACGTCGCCCTGCTGACCGTGGTCGACGGCGCGCTGCACGTCGCCCTGCACCGCCGCGCGGGACACGCGGCGGGCGAGCTCGCGCTGCCCGGGACGTTCGTGCGGATCGACGAGACCCTCGCCGCCGCCGCCCTGCGGGCCCTGCGCGAGCACCTCGGCGTCAGCGGTCGCTCCCCCGAACAGCTGCGCGTGTTCGACGACCCCGCACGCGACGACCGCGGCCGGGTCCTCGCCGTGGCCCACGTGGACCTGGTCGACGCGGAGATGCTGCCCACCGGTACGGAGACCGCCGCGGTCGACCGGTGCCCGACGCTCGCCTTCGACCACGACGCGATGGTCGCCGCGGCGGCCGAGCACGTCCGGGCCCGGCACCGCCGCGGGCCGGACCCCGCGGGCCTGCTCGGTCGGGCGTTCACGCTGGCCGAGCTGCAGGGCCTGCACGAGGCCGTGCTGGGCGGGCCGCTGCCGAAGGACACCTTCCGCCGGCACGTGCTCGCCCACCTGGAGCCGACCGGCGAGGTCCGCACGGGCACCGTCGGGAAGCCGGCCCGGCTCTACCGACGAACCGCACCGGGGGTCCGGACGAACGCGCACGGACACCAGCCGTCACGAAGGGGAACCCACTGATGAAGGCCGGAGACACCGCGCCCGACTTCTCGCTCGCCGACGACACCGGGGCCACCCGGACACTGTCGGAGCTGCTGACGAACGGGCCCGTGGTCCTGTTCTTCTACCCGCTCGCCAGCTCGGGCGGCTGCACTCAGGAGAGCTGCCACTTCCGGGACCTGGCGACGGAGTTCGCCGAGGTCGGGGCCCAGCGCGTGGGGATCAGCGCGGACTCGGTGGAGAAGCAGCACACGTTCTCCCAGGCGAACTCGTTCGACTACCCGCTGCTCTCGGACCCGAAGGGCGAGGTCGCGAAGAAGTTCGACGCCAAGCGCTCGTGGCTGCCGGTGCTGCCGATCAAGCGGAAGACCTTCGTCATCGACACCGACCGCACGGTGCTCGAGGTGATCACCGGCGAGATGAAGTTCGACGAGCACGCCGACTCCGCGCTGACGGTCCTGCGCAAGCGTCGCGAGAACTGAGTCCCACCCGTCCTGAGCGAAGGGCCCCCTCGGTCGAGTAGGCCGACCGAAGGGGCCCTTCGTTCGTTCCGGGACGAGCCTCAGCCGAACGGCGCGTGGATCGAGTCGGCGGCGATCCGCAGGATCACCCGCGTCTCGTCGGGGTTCCCGGAGAAGTTCGGGTAGGGCCGGCCGAGGTAGCGCTGGGAGAGCTCCTCGATGTGCTCCCTGCCGCCCTCGGTCGTCGTCTCCACCACGCGGCCGCGGATGCCGTAGTAGCGGGCCGGCTGGTCGGGGTCGGCCACGTTCAGCGCCACGCGCGGGTCGCGGGCCACGTTGCGGGCCTTCTGCATGCCGCCGACGACGTTGACCACGACGTGCTTGCCGTCGGTGTCGACCCACGTCTCGGTCATCTGCGGCGAGCCGTCGGGCATGAGCGTGGCGATGAAGCACGGCGCGGGGCGGCGCAGCAGCTCGACGAGGGCATCGGGCAGGGCGGTCACGGGCGGACTCCTCAGGTGGCGCGGGCCGGGGCGGAACCGGGCGGCAGCGGGAAGAACCCGCTCGTCCGCTCGACGTACTCGGCGTACCCGGGCCGGTCGGACATCCCCTTCTCGAGGAGCTCCTTGCCGGTCACGTTGATGAGCAGGTAGCTCATGAGCGCCGGCCCGACCACGGTCACGAGGGCGGCCGGGTGCCCGACGGCGACCAGGAAGATGCCCCACCAGACGCAGAAGTCGCCGAAGTAGTTCGGGTGCCGCGTGTAGCGCCAGAGCCCGGAGTCGAGGATCTTCCCCTTGTTGTCGGGGTCCGCCTTGAACCACGCGAGCTGCGCGTCGCCGACCGACTCGAAGAAGAACCCGACCAGCCAGACGAGCGCGCCGACGATCAACAGCACCGACACGGTCGACGGACGCACCATCGCCGCGAGGACCGGGAGCACGACGACGAGCTGCACGCCGGCCTGGGTCAGGTAGACCTTGCGGACGACGGTCCAGGTCGTCGCGCCCGGCGCGTGTCCCTCGCCGAGCATCTCGGTGTAGCGCGGGTCCTCGCCCTTGCCGTGGTTGCGCCAGCCGATGTAGATCGCGAGCCGCAGGCCCCAGATCACCGGGAGGAGCAGCGCGACGAGCCGCACCGTGTCGTTCCCGACCCCCAGCAGACCCGACGTCACGTAGGCCGACGCCGCGATCAGGGCGAAGCCGAGCCCCCACGTCACGTCGACGACCGAGTGCTTCCCCACCGCCCGCGCCACCAGCAGCGTCACCGCGAAGGTCACGACGACGACGCCGACGGCGACCGCCAGCAGGATGCCGGCGGCCGCCCAGTCGAAGCTCATGACCTCGAGGTACCCGCGGGCGCGGATTCCACCGAGGGCTCGAACGTGGCGCGCGTCGCGGGCATCCCGGAGCGACCCGTCGTCGTGGGCCGGGAGAGCAGGATCTGGTCGACGCCCATGCGGTTCTCCTCGAACGCGAGCGCCGCCCCGACGAGGTAGAGCCGCCACATCCGGGCACCGCGCTCCCCGGCCAGTGCCACCGCGCGGTCCCAGTTCGCCTCGAGGGTGGCGATCCACGCGCGGCAGGTCGGCACGTAGTGCTCCCGCATGACGTGCACGTCGCGCACCTCGAGACCCGCCTGCTGGAGCAGCGTGAGGGTGTCGCCGACCGGGCGCATGACCATGTCCGGGGTCACGTAGGTCTCGATGAACGGTCCGCCGCCGGGGTGGTCCCCGGGTCGACGGGACATCTGCTGCACGAGCGCCCGCCCCGCCGGGCGGAGGGCGCCGAACAGGATCGAGGCGAACGTCGGGTAGTTGCCGTCGCCGACGTGCTCGCCCATCTCGATGCTCGACACCGCGTCGAACTCGCCGTAGCCCTCGATGCGGGTCGGTACGTCGCGGTAGTCGACGAGGTCGACCTGCACCCGGTCGGCGAGCCCCTCGGCGCGGATCCGCTGGTTGATGTGGTCGCGCTGCTCGGTCGCGATCGTCACGCCGCGCACGTGGGCCCCGTAGTGCTTGGCGGCGTGGATGGGCAGGGAGCCCCAGCCGCACCCGACGTCGAGCAGGCGCGAGCCCTCCCCCAGCCCGAGCTTGCGGCAGATCAGGTCGAGCTTCGCGTCCTGCGCGGCCACGAGGTTCGCCTCGGTCACGGGCGCCGCGAGGTCGGCCCAGTAGCCCGACGAGTACGCCATGTTCCGGTCGAGGATGAGCTCGTAGAAGTCGTTGCCGGCGTCGTAGTGGTGGTGGATGACCGCCCGGTCGCGCAGCCTGGAGTGCAGCTTCGCGAAGCGCGGCAGCCGGATCGCCTCGGGCGGCGGCGCCGGGCGCGGGCCGAGCAGCCCGAGCCGGGCGGCGCTGCCGAGCAGCCCGGGGAGCTCCGCGACGCCGGGCTTCCGCGGCCGCACCGCGCCGTCCCGCACGAGGCCCCACATCGCGGTGAGGCCCTCCTGCAGGTCGCCCTCGACGTCGAGGTCGCCGGAGACGTAGGCGTGCGCGAGCCCCATCTCGCCCGGCTGCCACAGCAGGCGGCGCAGCGCGCGGCGGTGCTTCAGGACGACGACGGGGGCACCGGACTCGCGGGTCGCGCCGGCCTCGCTGCCGTCCCACGCGCGGATGCGGACCGGCAACGTCCCGTCCACGAACCTGCCCGCCGCGCGGACCACCCGGGTTGCTGCGCCTGCCATCCGTCCTCCAACGCACTCGACGACCTCGGCAGGATCATCGCGGCGCACGCCCGACCGGTTCGGTGTGACGTGCCGCGCCCGACCGGGAGAACTACTCATGCGCGCACGCCGGAGGACAGGACATGATCCGGGGCATGTCCTCCCAGGCGCCGCAGCCTCCCCTTCCTCACGACGGGCCCTCGCCGCTGGCGGCGGCGCCGCCGGAGCCGGCGTCCGCACCCGCCGTCGAGAAGGCCCCGCACCCCCCGGCCGCGCCGCAGCACGCCGACCAGCCCCGCCCGCACCCGCTGGTGCGTCGGATCGCGCAGGGCCACGACCGGCGACCGCCGGGCCGGCCGATGCGGCTCTGGCGCAAGCTGCTGATCTGGCTGGCCATGCCGCGGCGCGACCGGGGCTTCGGCTACGGCTTCGCGATCGAGGTGCTGTGGCCGGTGCTCATGGCGGTCGCCCGGTGGGACTTCCGCGGCGGGCGGCACCTGCCGAAGCAGGGTGGCGTGCTGCTCGCGGTGAACCACCTCTCGCACGTCGACCCGATCGTGCTCGTCGCCTACTGCATGGCGCAGGGCCGCATCCCGCGCTTCCTCGCGATGAAGGAGCTGTGGGCGATGCGGGTCGTGGGGGCGCCGCTGCGCGGCGGCCGGCACATCCCGGTCGACCGGAAGGCGTCGGGCATCGAGGCCTACCGGGCCGCGGTCGACGCGGTGAACCGGGGCGAGTGCGTGGTGGTCTACCCCGAGGGCGGCTTCCCGGACGAGTCCGACGGCTGGCCGCAGAAGGCGCACACCGGGATCGCGCGGATGGCGCTCGAGACCGGTGCGCCGGTGATCCCGGTCGGGCAGTGGGGATCGAACCACCTGCTGCCGCCGCAGGCGAAGGTCGGGACGCTCGTCCCGCGCGCCACGCTCCGGGTGCTCGCGGGCGAGCCGGTGGACCTGGCCGACCTCGTCGGGAAGCAGAAGCGCGGCAGCGCCCTGAAGGAGGCGACCGACCGGATCATGGGCCGGGTCACCGACGAGCTGGCGATCCTGCGCGGGGAGGTGCCTCCGGCCCGTGAGCACTAAGTGGGGCGATGGGCCCACTTAGTGCTCACGTGCGGAGCACCTATCCCTGGATCTGCTTCTTCATCTCGTCGACCACGGACGGGTCGACGAGCGTGGAGGTGTCGCCCAGCTCCTCGCCCTCGGCGAGGTTCTTCAGCAGACGTCGCATGATCTTGCCCGACCGGGTCTTGGGCAGGTCGTTGGCGAAGATCACCGTCGCCGGGCGGGCCAGCTTGCCGATCGACTGGGCCACCTGCTCGCGCAGGGCCTGCTCCAGCTCCTCGGTGCCCGTCTTGTCGCCGGTGAGCGACACGAAGGCGACGATGGCCTGGCCGGTGTCGGGGTCCTTGCGCGCGGCGACCGCGGCCTCGGCCACGTCACCGTGCTCCACCAGCGCGCTCTCGATCTCGAAGGTCGAGAGGCGGTGGCCCGACACGTTCACGACGTCGTCGAGGCGGCCCATCAGCATGATGTCGCCGTCCTCGTCGTACTTCGCGCCGTCCCCCGCGAAGTAGGCGTCGGAGTACTTCGACCAGTACGTGTCGCGGAAGCGCTGGTCGTCCTTGTAGAGCCCGCGCATCATCCCGGGCCACGGCGCGGTGAGCACGAGGTTGCCGGTCTGCTCGACACCGAGGACGTTGCCCTCGTCGTCGCGGATCTCCGGCCGCACGCCCGGGAAGGGCTGCTGGGCCGAGCCCGGCTTCATCGTCGTGATGCCGGGCAGCGGGGTGATCAGGATGTGCCCGGTCTCGGTCTGCCACCAGGTGTCCATGATCGGCGCCTTGTCGCCGCCGACGTGCTTGCGGTACCACTCCCAGACCTCGGGGTTGATCGGCTCACCGACGCTGCCCAGGATCTTGATCGACGACAGGTCGTGCGCCTGCGCGTGCTGCTCGCCCCACTTCATGTGCGAGCGGATCGCGGTGGGCGAGGTGTAGAGGATCGAGACATTGTACTTCTCGACGATCTTCCACCACACCTCCTTGTTCGGGTAGCCCGGCACGCCCTCGTAGAGCACCGAGGTCACGCCGTTCACCAGCGGCCCGTAGGTGATGTAGCTGTGCCCGGTGATCCAGCCGATGTCGGCGGCGCACCAGTAGACCGAGTCGTCCTTGACGTCGAAGACGAGGTTGTGGGTGGTCGCGACGCCGGTGAGGTAGCCGCCGGTGGTGTGCACGACGCCCTTGGGCTTGCCGGTCGAGCCCGAGGTGTAGAGGAGGAACAGCAGGTCCTCGGACTCCATGGGCTCGCACGGGCAGCTCTCGGCGTCGGAGGACTCGCCGTCGACCAGGTCGTCGAGGTAGACGTCCCGGTCGTTCATCGGGATGTCGCCGCCCGTGCGCTTGACGACGACGATCTTCTCGACCGTGGTGCTGCCGGCCCCGTCGAGGCCCTCGTCGGCGTTGGTCTTCTGCGCGGCCGTCTTGCCGCCGCGGAGCGCCTCGTCCTGGGTGATGAGGACCTTGCACTCGAGGTCGTTGCAGCGCTCGGCCACGGCCTTGCCGGAGAACCCGCCGAAGACGACGGTGTGCGGGGCCCCGAGCCGGGCGCACGCGAGCATCGCCACGACGGCCTCGGGGATCATCTGCATGTAGATGCCGACGGGGACGCCCTTGCCCACCCCGAGCTTCTTCAGCCCGTTCGCGAAACGGACCACCTGCTCCTGCAGCTGCGCGAACGTGATGTCGTGCGCGTCCGCGGAGTCGGGCCCGTCGTCGGGGACGACGTGCAGGGCGACCTTGTCGCCCTGGCCGTTCTCGACGTGCCGGTCGACCGCGTTGTAGCAGGCGTTGAGCTTGCCGCCGACGAACCACTTGGCGTACGGGAGCTGCCAGTCGAGCACCGTGTCGTACGGCTCGAACCAGCTGATCCGTTCCTTCGCCTGGGAGTCCCAGAACTCCTCGAGGTCCTGGTCCTTCATCTCCGGACGGACGTTGGCGGTCTTCGACAGCTCCGGGTCCGGCGGGTAGGTCTTGCCCTGACTCGAGCCCTGCTCCGACATCCGCTGGCCTCCGCTTCGTTGCTTCTCCACTGGCTCCGGGCGTGCGGGGACCTGTGCGCAGCGTCACCGCCGACCCGGTTGGGGGCAACCCTGCCACGATCGACGTCGCCGGGTCCCCTTCGTCCGGACGGCGTGTTCCCCGTCGGGCCGGAGTGCAACCCGTCACAGTCGCTCCGCGGACGGTGAACCGATCCGGAGGCCAGACTGTCCGCCGTGATCGATCGACTCCCCGCGGTGGCCGGCCGCCTCGCCGCGGTGTTCCGCACGGCCGGCTTCACCGTCGAGGGCGTGGCGGAGGCGCTCGGCGCCGAGGCCGGCGCGGCGCTCGACCGCGGGGAGCCCGAGCCCGCGCGGCGCCGCCTTCCCGACGCCGGGTCCTTCCGCACCCTGGTCCGGCTCTTCCTGCTCGCCGAGACCGTGCCGGGCGAGGAGGCGGCCGCGGCCTTCGCGCCGGTCGACCTCGACGACCTGCTCGACGCGGAGCTCCTGCGCCGCGGATCCGACGGCGTCGCGGCCGGGCTGGACCTGCGCCCGCACGCCGACGAGCACGGCTCCTGGTGGGTGCTCTCGGACCTCGACGACGGGGCGGGCAAGGACGTCGAGCACGTCCTCGGGGCCGGCGCCGCGTCGATGTCGCTCGCGCGCGCCACGGTGCGCCGCCCGGTGGGGTCGCTGCTCGACGTCGGCGCCGGATGCGGGGTGCAGACGCTGCACTGCTCGGGGCACGCCGCCACCCTGACCGCCACCGACGTCTCCCCGCGGGCGAACACGCTCGCGCGGGCGACGTTCGCGATCTCCGACGTCGAGGTCGAGGTGCTCACCGGCCCCTGGTGGGAGCCGGTCGACAGCCGCCGGTTCGACCAGGTCGTCTGCAACCCGCCGTTCGTGCCCGGCCCGCCCGCCGTCGAGCACGTCTACCGCGACTCCGGGCTCGGCGGCGACGGTGCCTCCGCCCTGCTCGTCTCCACCCTCCCCTCCTTCCTGACGCCGGGTGGGGTCGGCCAGCTGCTCGCCTCCTGGTTGATCACCGGCGCGGACCTGGCCGCCGCCGAGGAGCCCCGGACGGGGTGGGCCACCCGCCCGCGACAGTGGGTCGAGGAGGCGACGCGGGCCGCCACCCCGGGCGGGCTGGACGCGTGGGTGGTGCAGCGCGACGTGGCCGACCCGGCGCTGCACGTCGGCACCTGGCTGCGCGACGCCGGCGTCGACCCGGCCTCCCCCGCGGGCCGTGCGCGGACCGCGGAGTGGCTGGACTTCTTCGCCGCGCACGACGTCGTGGGGATCGGGTTCGGCTTCGTCACCCTGCGCCGGACCGCCCCGGGCGAGGAGGGCACGGCCGTGTTCGAGGACATGCGCCAGGCCCTCGGCGACCCGCTCGGTCCCGAGATCGAGGCGTGGCTGGACCGGGTGACCTGGCTGCGCGGGCACGACCTGCTCGACGAGCCGCTCGTCGCCCCGCCCACGACCGCCCTGGAGCGCGGCTTCACCGGCTCCGACGAGGGTTGGCGCCGGATCGGCGGGACGCTCGTGCGGCTCGACGGCCCGCAGTGGCGCCACGACCTCGACGAGCTCGGCGAGTCCCTGCTCGCGGGGTGCCGCGGGCACCTGCCCCTGTCCGACCTGCTCGGGCTGCTCGCCGTCGCGCACGGTCGCGACGCCGACGAGCTGTCGGCGGCCGCCCTCCCCGTCGTCCGGGACCTGTTCCTGCACGGGCTGCTCGTGCCGCGGGACGCCCTCGCGTGAGGGCCGTCGTCGCGCGGGTGAACGAGGCGTCGGTGACCGTCGACGGTGCGGTGGTGGGCGCCCTCGACGGACCGGGCCTGCTCGTCCTGCTCGGCGTCCACCGGGACGACCCGGGACGGGGCGACGAGCCGGTGACCACGATGGCGCGCAAGCTGCACGAACTCCGGGTGCTGCCCGACGAGCAGTCGTGCGCGGACACCGGAGCGGGACTGCTCGTCGTGAGTCAGTTCACGCTCTACGGCGAGACGCGCCGGGGACGACGACCATCGTGGTCGGCGGCCGCACCCGGGGAGGACGCGGAGCGGGTCGTCGACGCCGTGGTCGCGGCCCTGCGGGTCCGGGGTGCGAGCGTCGCCACCGGCCGGTTCGGCGCCGACATGGCGGTGGCGTCGGTCAACGACGGACCGTTCACCGTGCTGGTGGAGGTCTGAGGCTCCCCGGTTGTCGGGTGATGACCGGAACCACGCGTCAGCACCGTCACAAGCGGCTATCCGGAGGACGAGCCGGTGCGCGGGAACGATCGCGCGCCACCGCGCGTTCGACCACATGTAGCGGCGTGCCAGACCAGCGCCGCGCAGGGAGGATTCCATGACGGCGACACTCGCCCCGCAGACGTCTCGCAGTGACGTCACCGCCGAGGCCGTCCTGCCCGAGTCGACCCCCGACGGCGCCGACACCTCCGAGAACCCCGTGCTGCAGACCGAGGCCGAGATCCAGAGCGACCTGGATGCCCAGAGCCCGGCCGCCGACCTCGTCCGTGTGTACCTGAACGGTATCGGAAAGACCGCGCTGCTGACGGCCGCCGACGAGGTGGAGCTGGCGAAGCGCATCGAGGCCGGCGTCTTCGCGGCGCACCTTCTCGAGGACCCCACCGCCGAGATCGACCCCGAGCGGGCCAAGGACCTGCGGATGGTGGCGCGCGACGGGCGTCGTGCCCGCGCCCACCTGCTCGAGGCGAACCTGCGACTCGTCGTCTCGCTGGCCAAGCGCTACACCGGCCGCGGGATGCCGCTGCTCGACCTGATCCAGGAGGGCAACCTCGGCCTCATCCGGGCCGTGGAGAAGTTCGACTACGCCAAGGGCTTCAAGTTCTCGACCTATGCGACGTGGTGGATCCGTCAGGCCATCACCCGCGGCATGGCCGACCAGGCCCGCACCATCCGCCTGCCCGTCCACCTGGTCGAGCAGGTCAACAAGCTGGCCCGCATCAAGCGCGACCTGCACCAGACCCTCGGGCGTGAGGCCACGAACGAGGAGCTGGCCGAGGAGTCGGGACTCGCCGTCGAGAAGGTCGCCGACCTGCTCGACCACAGCCGCGACCCGGTGAGCCTGGACATGCCGGTCGGGTCCGAGGAGGAGGCCCCGCTCGGAGACTTCATCGAGGACGCCGAGGCCACCGACGCCGAGTCGACGGTCATCTCGGGGCTGCTGCACGACGACATGCGACGGGTCATCGCGACGCTCGACGAGCGCGAGCAGAACGTGATCCGGCTGCGCTACGGCCTGGACGACGGGCAGCCGCGCACGCTCGACCAGATCGGCAAGCGCTTCGGGCTCTCCCGCGAGCGCGTCCGCCAGATCGAACGCGAGGTCATGTCGAAGCTGCGCGAGGGCGACCGCGCGCGACGGTTGAAGGCGTACGCCGCCAGCTGACACCCAGCGCGACACCGACTCCCCGGAGCGACCCCCGAACCGGGGGTCGGCCTCCGGGGAGTTCGTCGTCGCAAGCGTGTACGGGTGACGGAGCGTTCCGGAATCGTTCCGTCCACCTGCGGATGGCCCCTCCGGTCGGTCGCTTGACCCCTCCGACCGGGCAGGGGCATGCTCTGACCAGCGCGAACGCCGGACGCGCTGCACGCCGGGACGGCGGTCACCGCCCCCGGCCACCGACACGGTGATCCTGCCCGATCACCCGCGACGAGAGGCCGGGACGGCCGGGGGCCGTCCCGGTTTCTCGGCCCTCTCGTCGTCGGCGGTGTCAGCGGTGGCACACGGCTAACGCTCGACGTCAGCCACGCGCCACGCTCAGCGCACCTCGCCGGTGATTACGACCCGGCGTTGCCCCAGGTCCGCGTCCAGCGGCAGCTCGAACGCCGGGTAGCGCAGTTCCCGGGTGCACGGACCGGTCGAGGTCGACGTCTGCGTCACCCGCACCGTCACCGCGTCCGCCGTCTGGTCGACGACGGCCGCCGTCGCCTCCGTGCACCCCCCGGCGCGGCCGTACACCCCGAGGGTGCGCGGCCCGGTGGTCCAGACGAGCGTCGGCAGCCCGGCCGGGAGACCCGTCGTCGTGACGCGGGCGGGGTCGAGGGCGGTCCCCCCGGGCGGCGGCTGGGCGATCAACGGGTCGACCGGCACCGCCGGCGTCGACGTCCCGGGCGGTGCGCCGGTCGGCACCGTGGCCGGGGTCGGGGCGGACGACGGGGCCGGCTCCGGCGTCGGGGTGGACCCGCACCCGGCCGCGAGGACCAGGGCGACGGAGAGCATCACGATCATCGGCAGCGCACGCATCGCCCGCGATCGTGCCCGACGGCCTCCCCGCCCGGTGGACGCCTCACCCCTACGGGTCACCCGCCGAGTCGGCGGGGTCCCCCGTCGCGGGGGCCCGGGGGCGGGCCCAGGACCGCCCGCATCGACGTCGGGTGCACCCCGCGCTCGGCCACGAGGATCGGGTCGAGCACCAGCGAGCGGAGCTCCGGCACGTGGTCGGCGAGCTGGCCGACCCGCAGGAGCAGGTCCTCCAGGGCCGCGAGGTCCATCGGCCGGGCGCCGCGGTACCCGTCGAGCATCGGCGCCGCCCGCGGGGCCCGCACGAGCGTGTGGGCGTCCATCGTCGAGAGCGGCGTGGCGCGGTAGGCGCGGTCCCCCAGCAGCTCGGTGACCACCCCGGCCAGCCCGAAGGACACCAGCGAGCCGAACGACGGGTCGTCGCGCAGCTCCACCACCACGGGCATCCCGGGTGGTACCTGGGTCTGCACGTCGACCTCCGGCGAGCCGGACAGGTCGGTGAGCTGCTGGTAGGCGTAGGCCACGGACTCGGCGTCGCTCAGCCCCGTCCGCACTCCCGCGAGGTCGGAGCGGTGCCGCCAGGTGCGCACCACGGTCTTGACCACGACCTCGCCGGCGCCGTGCTCGCGCAGGGCCGCCGCCGCCTCGACGGCCTCCTCCCGGGAGGTGGCCCGGCGGAAGGGCGCGACCCGGATGCCGACGCGTCGCAGCAGCTCGGCGGTCTGCTCGTCGTCGAGCACCAGGGCGTTCTCGATCGGCCCGAGGTCCGCCACGAACGCCCGGGCCGCGGTGAGGTCGCAGCCCGGCGGGACGACGAAGTCGCCGACCGGGCGCTCCAGCCACTGCGTGTAGCGGACCACGCGGGCCAACGCGATCACCGCGCGCTCCGGGGACGGGTAGGACGGCACGCTGCCCCGGGCGGGGACCGCGGCCCCGCCGTGCTCGGAGGGCACGACGAGGTGCTCGGGCACCCCCGAGGAGGCGAGGAACGTCGTCGTCACCGGCTTGTCGGCGCTGGTGACCACCTCGGCGAGGGCGTCCGCGTGCTCCGCGCCGTCGGTGGCGACCGGCGGCGAGAACACGATCACCAGCGCGTCGCACCGGTCGTCCTCCAGGGCCTGTAGGGCCGCGTCGGCGAGCTCCGCCGGGTCGCCCATCGCGCCCACGTCGACCGGCGGGAACGCCAGGTGCATCCCGTGGGCGAGCGCCACGTCCGCGGCGAGGACCCCGAGCGCGCTCGAGTTCCCGACCACCCCGATCCGCGGACCCTGCGGCAGCGGCTGGTTGGCCACGAGCAGGGCGACGTCGAACAGCTCCTCCACCGAGCTGACGCGGATGACACCGGACTGGTCGAAGACCGCGCCGACCGACGCCTCCTCGAGCGGCGAGGTGCTGGCCGCGAGTCCCGGCGTCGCGTGCCGCCCCGACGCCACCGCCACGACCGGCTTGCGGCGGGCCAGGCGGCGCGCGACCCGGGCGAACTTCCGCGGGTTGCCGAAGCTCTCCAGGTACAGCAGCACGACGTCGGTGGAGGGATCGGTGTCCCAGTACTGCATGAGGTCGTTGCCCGACAGGTCGGCGCGGTTGCCCGCCGAGACGAACGTCGACAGCCCGAGCCGGCGCTGCGCGGCCGCGGCGAGGATCTGGATGCCCAGCGCGCCCGACTGGCAGAAGAAGCCGACCCGCCCGGGCGGCGGCAGGGTCGGGGCCAGCGACGCGTTGAGCCGCACGGCGGGCGCGAGGTTCACGACGCCGAGCGCGCTCGGCCCCACCACGCGCATGCCCCGGGAGCGGGCGGCGGTGACGAGCTCGCGCTGCCGGGCGATGCCGGCGTCGCCGGTCTCGCCGAAGCCCGACGTCACGACGACGAGGGCCCGGACCCCCTTGGCCAGGCAGCCGTCGACGACGCCCGCGACCTCCTCGGGCGGGACGGCCAGCACGGCGAGGTCGACGTCGTCGGGGATGTCGGTGACGGTCGGGTAGGCGCGCACGCCTCGGACCGACCGTGCCTCCGGGTTGACCGGGTAGACGGGGCCGGTGAACCCGCCCTGCAGCAGGTTGCGCAGGACGACGTGCCCGAGCTTGCGCTCGTCGGTGGAGGCGCCGACCACGGCCACCGACCGCGGGGTGAGCACGTTCGACACGGACCGCGCCTCGGCCGCCTGCTCCCGCGAGCGGCGGACCTCGGTGGAGCGGTCCGTGGCGGCGACGTCGAACTCGAGGTGCAGCGTGGACCCGTCCAGCGAGCGGGTCACGTCGTACCCGGCCTGGCGGAAGGTGTGCACCATCGCCCGGTTCTCGGCGAGGACCTCGGCGACGAACCGGCGGATCCCCACCTCCTCGGCCGCCGCCGCGAGGTGCTCGAGCAGGATCGAGCCGAGCCCCCGACCCTGGTGGTCGTCGCGGACGACGAAGGCGACCTCGGCCGACGGGTCGTCGGCCCCGAGGCGCACGTAGCGACCGATGGCGATGATCTCCTCGCCCAGCCACAGCACGAGGGCCACCGAGTCGTGGTGGTCGACCTCGACGAAGCGCTTGAGGTCGCGCGGCGGGATCGTGGGGTACGGGCTGAAGTAGCGGTAGTAGCGGGTCCGCTCGGAGAGCCGGGCGTGGAAGGCCACCACGGCCTCGGCGTCGTCCGGCGTGATGGGCCGCAGGTGCGCGGTGGCGCCGTCGGCGGCCACCACGTCGGCCTCCCACTGCCGGGGGTAGGGCGCGTCGGGGACGGCCGAGACCGGCGTGGTCGCCGCGTCGAGGCTCGAGATCTCCTCGACCGGGGATGAGCTCATGGATCAGTCCAGGACGTTCTGCGGTTCGAGTCCGTGCAGCGGGAACACCGCACGGCGGGTCTCCAGGACGAAGCGATCGACGTCGATCTCGGTGTAGCCGCCCCACGGCGTCCAGTCCGTCGGGGCCTCCTCCGTCATCGTGGTCGGCAACGGCCGGTTCGTCAGCGTGGCGGCGTGTGACGTCCATTCCGCCGGGATGGTGCGGTCCGGGTCGACGTCGCGGTCGAGCACCGTCGCGAGCAGGTGGGTCCAGGACCGCGGGACGCCGCGGAAGAGGTTGTAGCCCCCGCCCCCGAGGGCGAGCCACTTGCCGCCGGCGTACTCGGCGGCGAGGTCGCGGCAGGCCCGGTAGATCGCCCGGTGCCCGTCGACGGTGAGCGAGAGCTCGGCCAGCGGGTCCTCGTGGTGGGTGTCCGCGCCGCACTGGGTGACGAGGATCTGGGGCTCGAAGGCCCGCAGCAGGCCGGGGACCACGGCGTGGAAGGCGCGGAGCCAGGCCTGGTCGCGCGTGCCGGGCGGCAGCGGCAGGTTGATCGCGGTGCCCGCGGCCGCGCCCTCCCCCAGCTCGGAGGCGAAGCCGGTGCCGGGCCACAGCGTCCCCGGGTGCTGGTGGACCGAGATCGTCATCACGCGCGGGTCGTCGAGGAACGCCGCCTGCACCCCGTCGCCGTGGTGGACGTCGGTGTCGAGGTAGGCGATGCGGGTGTACCCGTGGTCGAGCAGCCAGCTGATCGCGATCGCGCAGTCGTTGTAGACGCAGAACCCCCAGGCGTGGTCCCGCATCGCGTGGTGCAGGCCGCCGGACAGGTTCACCGCCCGGTCGGCCCGGCCCTCGGCGATCTCGCGGGCGGCCGCGATCGACCCGCCCGCCACCAGCGCGGAGGCGTCGTGCATGCCCTCGAAGATCGGGTTGTCGGCGGTGCCGAGCTGGTGCACCGGGTCGTCCCCGTGGCTCGGCGCCTGCCGGACCGCGTCGAGGTAGGACGCCACGTGGACCCGCTCCAGCTCCTCGTCCGGCGCCGGGGTGGGGATCAGCGGCTCGACCCCCTCCAGGACGCCGAGGCTGCGGGCCAGCCGCATCGTCAGGTCCAGCCGGACCGGGTGCAGCGGATGGTCGTTCGAGAGCTTGTAGGCGAGGAGGGCCTCGTCCCAGACCACCGTGGCGCGCATGCCGGGCAACCTACCGAGGGAGACGGAGCTCGACCGTCTAGTGAGGCGTCCCGGTCTCCACCGGCCGCTTGCCCGCCACCCAGTTCGACCACGACCCGACGTAGAGCGCCACCGGGTCCTCCGGCGGACGCACCCCGGCGATCTCGGCGGCGAGCACGAGCATCGCCGCACTCACCCCGGACCCGCAGTACGCCCCGGCGGTGGTCCCGACGACGGGCTCGAGCAGGGCCGCGAGCTCGGCCGCCGGCCTCCAGCGGCCGTCGGCGGCGAGGAGCTGACCGACCGGCACGTTCACCGCGCCCGGGATGTGCCCGGCCACCGGGTCGATCGGCTCGGTCTCGCCGCGGTACCGCTCGGCGGCGCGGGCGTCGAGCAGCGTGCCGCCCTGCGCCGTCGCGGCCGCGGAGTCGGCGGTGAGCACGGGCATGGCGCCGCCCGCGACGTCGACGTCGCCCTGGGTGCGGGCCCCGCCGGAGACGGTGGAGGACTCGCCGCCGGCGGCGGTCCAGGCGCCGAACCCGCCGTCGAGGACCCGCACCCGACCGGGACGCAGCCCGGCCCAGCGCAGCACCCACCAGGCCCGCGCGGCGGCCATGCCGTCGCCCGCACCCACCGCGTCGTAGACGACGACCGAGCTGGACGGGACGATCCCGGCGCGGCGCAGGGTGGTCTGCAGGTCGTCGGGGTCGGGCAGCGGGTGCCGGCCCGCGGGGCCGGGCGGGCCGGCCAGCTCGGAGTCGACGTCGACGAACACGGCGCCCGGGACGTGCCCGGCGTCGAAGTCCGGCTCGCCCACCGGATCGGGGCGGCGGCGGGTCCGCTTCTTCGGCGGCGGCGTGAGCCGCCAGCGGACGTCGAGCACGACGGGACGTCCGTCGACCCCGGCCGGACCCCCGGCCAGTTCGGCGACGAGGTCGGCGGCGGCGACGAGCGGCCCCTGCGAGTTCGGCACGGGTCCATCGTGCCGTGTCCTTCTCGGTAGGATCGTGATCGGGACGGAAGGGGTGGGGATGAACGACCTCATCGACACCACGGAGATGTATCTGCGCACCATCTACGAGCTCGAGGAGGAGGGTGTGGTGCCGCTGCGCGCGCGCATCGCCGAGCGCCTCGAGCAGAGCGGGCCGACCGTGAGCCAGACGGTGGCCCGGATGGAGCGCGACGGTCTCGTGCACGTCGCCGGGGATCGCCACCTCGAGCTGACGCCGGAGGGCCGCGGCAAGGCCGTCTCGGTCATGCGCAAGCACCGGCTCGCCGAGCTCCTGCTGGTCAATGTCATCGGTCTGGAGTGGGAGCACGTCCACACCGAGGCGTGCCGCTGGGAGCACGTCATGAGCGAGGCCGTCGAGCGCAAGGTGTTCGCGCTGCTCGGCGAGCCCGCCGTCTCGCCGTACGGGAACCCGATCCCCGGGCTCGAGGAGCTGCGCGGCGAGGGCACCACGGAGCTGCCCGCGCGCACCCCCACGCCCGACGAGGCCGGGCTGGTCCGGCTCGACGAGTTCGCGCGGGCCGGAGGCGGCAAGGTCGTCATCCGCCGGATCGCCGAGCACGTCCAGCTGAACGAGCCGCTCATGGCCGGGCTGAAGGCCGCGGGCGTCCTGCCCGGCAGCGACGTCGAGGTCGTCGGCATCCCGCGCTTCGGCGACGCCGTGAACGTGGGCTCCGGGGGCCGGCGGTCCGAGGTCGACCCGCTCGTCGCGCACGCGGTGCTCGTCCGGGCGGTCTGAGGCAGCACCCGCGCTCACCGGCCGCACAGCCCGGTAGGCCAGACTCGGTGACCATGAAGCTGATGGTCACCGGAGGCGCCGGGTACGTCGGGAGCGTGTGCACCGCGCACCTGCTCGACGCGGGCCACGACGTCACCGTCCTCGACGACCTCTCCACCGGCCACCGCGACGCCGTCCCCGCGGGCGCCGCGTTCGTCGAGGGCGACGTCGCCGTCGCGGCGGCCGACGTGCTCGCCGACGGCTTCGACGGCGTGCTGCACTTCGCGGCCCGCTCGCTGGTGGGCGAGTCCGTGGTCGACCCGGCGAAGTACTGGCACGGCAACGTGGTCACCTCGATCGCCCTGCTCGACGCGGTCCGCGCGCACCGCGTGCCCCGGCTCGTGTTCTCCTCCACGGCCGCGACCTACGGCGAGCCGGAGAGCACGCCGATCACCGAGGACTCCCCCACCCGGCCCACCAACCCCTACGGCGCCACGAAGCTCGCGATCGACCACGCGATCACCTCCTACGCCGCGGCGTCGGGCCGGGAGCTGGGGGCGGTGTCGCTGCGCTACTTCAACGTGGCCGGCGCCCACGCGGGCATCGGCGAGCGGCACGCGACCGAGACCCACCTCATCCCGCTCGTGCTGCAGGTGGCGGCGGGCACGCGGGAGCAGGTCGCGATCTACGGCGACGACTGGCCCACCCCCGACGGCACGTGCGTCCGCGACTACATCCACGTGGACGACCTCGCCGACGCCCACCTGCGCGCCCTGGAGCACGCCCCGCCCGGCGAGCACCTCGTCTGCAACCTCGGCAACGGCACCGGGTTCTCCGTGCTCGAGGTGATCGAGGCCTGCCGTCGGGTCACCGGCCACCCGATCCCCGCCGCCGTCGCCCCCCGCCGCGCCGGCGACCCCGCCGTCCTGGTCGCCTCCGCCGCCCGGGCCCACGAGCGTCTCGGCTGGACGCCCTCGCGGGGTGACCTCGACGGGATCGTCGCCGACGCCTGGGCCTTCGCGCAGGGCCGGGTGTCCGCGTGAGCTCCCCCCGGGGTCACTCCCCGTCGCTGCGCTCGCCCCTGATCTGCTTCGACCTCGACGGCACGCTCGTCGACTCGGGCCCCGGGATCCGCGCGTCGGTGCGCCGTGCCGCGGCGTCCGTGGGGCTCGCCGAGCCCGACGACGAGCAGCTCCGCGCGCTGATCGGCCCGCCGTTCCCAGAGGCGTTCCGGGACGTCCTCGGCGTCGACGCGGCCACCGCCGACGCGATGATGGCCACCTACCGCGAGGTCTACGGCGGTGGCCTGCTGCGCGAGGTCACCGTGTACGACGGCGTGCCCGACCTGCTCGCCGACCTCGCGGCGCGCGGCGACCGCCTCGCCGTGACCACGAGCAAGCCGCGCGCCTACGCCCACGAGGTCGTCGCCCACGTCGGCCTCGACAAGTACCTCGCCGCCGGGGTGTTCGGCGCCGAGTTCGACGGCAGCGTCGAGGGCAAGGCCGCCGTCGTCGGGCTCGCCCTCGCCGCGCACGACGGCCCGGTGGTCGCCCTCGTCGGCGACCGCCACCACGACGTCGAGGGCGCCCGGGCGCACGGCCTGCCCTGCGTCGGGGTCACCTGGGGTTTCGGCGGACGCGACGAGCTGGCCGGAGCC